>NZ_JBIWJD010000003.1:137337-757513 GCF_044764945.1 Streptomyces sp. NPDC093568
TTTTTCTTCTTTTCCCCCCGCTGCCCCCCGGCCCCCCCCCCCCCCCCCGGGGCCCCGGCCCCCGGGGGGGGGCCCCCGGGGCCCGGTCGTGCGTGTCAGCAGATGCGCGGCAACTGCTCGCCCAGGGGCAGGTCCACCACGCGGGTGCCGCCCAGTCCGGTGGCGACCACGACCATCCCGGGGTGCTCGGCCACGCACTCGCCGATCACCTGAGCGCCGGCCCCCTGCGGGTGGGCCCGCATCGCCGCGAGGACCTCCTCCGCCGCCGACGGGGGCACGAAGGCGACCAGCCGCCCCTCGTTGGCCACGTACAGGGGGTCGAGCCCCAGGAATCCGCAGGCGTTCGCCACCGCGTCCGGCACCGGGATCGCGCGCTCGCTCAGCCGGACACCGGTTGCGGAGGCACGGGCGATCTCGTTGAGGGACGCGCCCAGCCCGCCCCGAGTCGGGTCGCGCAGCACATGGACGTCCGGTGTGACCGCCAGCATCGCCGCCACCAGGCCCGCGAGCGGCGCGGTGTCGCTGGCGACCTCGACACCGAACTCCAGCCCCTCGCGCACGCTCATGATCGCCACGCCGTGCAGCCCGATCGGGCCGCTGACGATGATCACGTCACCCGGCCGCGCCCGCCGGGGGCGGATGTCCACCCCGTCGGGCACGAGACCCACCCCGGCGGTGGTGACGTACACCCCGTCGCCGTGCCCGGACTCCACCACCTTGGTGTCGCCGGTGGCGATCGCGACCCCGGCCGCCTCGGCCGCCGCACCCATGGAACGCGCGATCCGCTCCACCACGGTCAGCTCCACGCCCTCCTCCAGCACGAAGGCGGCGGAGAGGTAGGAGGGCCGGGCACCGCTCATCGCCAGGTCGTTGACGGTGCCGTTGACCGCGAGGTCCCCGAGGCTGCCGCCGGGGAAGAACAGCGGCCTGACCACGTAGGAGTCGGTGGAGAACGCCAGCCGTGCGCCGCCCAGTTCGAGGACGGCGGAGTCGGTGAGGGCGGCCAGGGTGCTGTTGCCGTAGGCGGGCGCGAAGACCTGGTCCATCAGCTCCGCGGACAGCGCTCCGCCGCCGCCGTGCCCCATGACCACCACCGGCTGGTCGCGCAGCGGGGCGGGGCAGGTCCAGGCGGCCGGGTCGACCGTCTCGGCGAGTTGTTCAGCCAACGGGGTTCATCTCCTCGCGCGCGGTGGGGGCGGCCTGCGGCGCCGGGCCGCTCATCCGGCGGTACAGGTAGTAGGCCGCGCAGGCGCCCTCGTTGGAGACCATGGTGGCGCCGAGCGGGGTGCGCGGGGTGCAGGTGGTGCCGAACGCGGCGCACTCGGTGGGCTTGATCAGCCCTTGGAGCACCTCGCCGCTGCGGCACTCGGCGGGCTCCTCGGTGCGGATCCCCGCCACGTCGAAGCGGTGCTCGGCGTCATGGGCGCGGAAGGCGTCGGTCAGCCGCCAGCCGCTCGTGGGGATGCGCCCGATGCCGCGCCAGTTGCGGTCGGTGACCTCGAAGACCTCCTCGATCATGCGGATGGCCGCCGGATTGCCGTCGTCGCGCACCGCGCGCGCGTAGGCGTTCTCCACCCGGTGCTCGCCGCGTTCGAGCTGGCGGACCGCACGGCGGATGCCCTCCAGGATGTCCAGTGGCTCGAAGCCGGTGATCACGAGCGGGACGTCGAACCGCTCGGCGAGCCGCGGGTACTCGGCCGTGCCCATCACGCTGCACACATGGCCGGCGGCGAGGAAGCCCTGCACCCGGCAGACCGGGGACGTCATGATCGCCTCGATGGCCGGGGGAACCCGCACATGGGACACCAGCAGGCTGAAGTTGCCGAGGCCCTCACGGCGTGCCTGGTGGACGGCCATCGCGTTGGCGGGAGCGGTGGTCTCGAAGCCGATGGCGAAGAACACCACCTCCCGGTCCGGGTTGCGCCGGGCCAGCTCCAGGGCGTCCAGCGGCGAGTAGACCACCCGGACGTCACCGCCCTCGCCCTTGACCCGGAACAGGTCGCGGTCGGTGCCGGGCACGCGGAGCATGTCCCCGAACGAGCAGAAGATCACCTCGGGGCGCGCGGCGATCGCCAGCGCCTTGTCGATCACGTCCAGGGGCGTGACGCACACCGGACAGCCCGGACCGTGGATCAACTCCACCTGCTCGGGCAGCAGTTGGTCGATGCCGTGCCGGATGATGGAGTGGGTCTGGCCGCCGCACACCTCCATCAGGGCCCACGGCCGGGTGGCGGTGGCATGGATCTCGTCCAGCAGCCGGCGGGCCAGAGCCGGGTCGTTGAACTCATCGACGTACTTCACCGGACCTCACTCCCGTTCTCCTGCCGGGCCGCCTGCTCCCAGGCGTCCCCGAACTCCTCCTCCAGCAGGCCCAGTTCCTCGAACAGCTTGAGGGAGGCCAGGGCCGACTCCTCGTCCAGGCGCTGGAGCGCGAACCCGACGTGCACGATGACGTACTCACCCACCCGCACATCGGGGACGTACTCCAGGCACGCCTGTTTCTGCACTCCGCCGAAATCGATGAGCCCGGTGAGCGGGTCCGCGTCGCCGTCGATGGCCACGACCTTGCCGGGCACTGCCAAACACATGGGTCACTCCTCTTGTCGTACGTGCGCCGCGACCACCAGCTGGCCGAGGGCCAACCCGCCGTCGTTCGGGGGGACTTCGCCGTGCCGGAGCACCGTGAAGCCGGCCCCGTCGAGCAGCCGTGTGCACTCCTCCTCCAGCAGTGCGTTGGCGAAGACCCCGCCGCTGAGCGCGACGGTGCCCGGCCCTCCGCCCTGGCGGACCCGCCGGCAGATCTCCACGACGGCCCGCGCGAGGCCCCGGTGGAAGCGCGCCGCGAGCACGGGGGCCGGCGTGCCGCGCCGCAGGTCGCCGACGAGCGCGCGCAGCACGGGGGCGGGATCGCAGTCGCCGGCGGCCAGGCCGAAGGCGTACGCCGAGCCGTCCGCGTCCCAGGCCGAAGCCGCGGCGGCCTCCAGCTCCAGGGCGGCCTGCGCCTCGTACCGCGCGCGATGGCACACGCCCACCAGGGACGACACCGCGTCGAAGAGCCGCCCCGTGCTGGAGGTCGCCACGCAGGCCACGTTCCGGGTCAACTGCCTTGCCAACAGGTTCAGTTCCTCGGGGGTGCAGGCGGCGACGCAGGGCAGGTCGGCGTCCCATCGCTCGCCCGCCGCCCACAGCCGGGCCAGCGCCAGCCGGCAGGGGTTGGCCACGCCCGAGTCCCCGCCGGGGAGCGGGGCGGGGGTGATGCGGGCGAGGCGCCGGAAGCCCGCGTAGTCGGCGAGCAGGAACTCGCCGCCCCAGACCGTGCCGTCGTCGCCGTAGCCCGTGCCGTCGAACGCGACGCCGATCACGGGGGTCGTGCCGTCGAGTCCGTGCTCGGCCATGGCGGAGGCGATGTGCGCGTGGTGGTGCTGTACGAGCACCGGAGTGCGGCTGGGCAGCCGGGACGCCTCGCGGCGGGCCCAGCGCGCCGAGTGGTAGCCGGGGTGCCGGTCCGCGGCGACGAGTTCGGGGCCCACGCCGGTCAGCCGGCGCAGCTGCGACCCGGCCCGCCGGGCCGCCTCCAGGGTGGTCAGCTCGCCCATGTCGCCGATGTGCGGCCCGAACCAGGCCTGGTCGCCCTCGCCGAGGCACAGCGCGTTCTTGAGATCGCCGCCCACCGCGAGCGCCGGACGCACGGCCACCGGCAGGCGCACGGGACGGGGCACGTAGCCCCTCGACCGGCGCAGCACCTGCTCGGTGCCGTCGGGCCGCACCCGCAGCAGCGAGTCGTCGCAGGGCGAGGCGATGGGCCGGTCGTGCGCGAGCCAGGCGTCGGCCAGCCCCGCCAGCCGGGTCAGTGCCTCGTCGTCGTCCGTGACGATCGGCTCCCCTGAGCGGTTGCCGCTCGTCATGACCAGCACGCGCGGACCCGGTGCGTCACCGGGCAGCCCGAACAGCAGGGTGTGCACCGGGGTGTACGGCAGCATCACACCGAGGTGCGGGCTGCCGGGGCAGATCCCGGGGGCGAGCACGTCCCGCCCCGCTCGCCGGCGCAGCAGGACGATGGGGCGCCGGGGGCCGGTGAGGGCGGCCAGTTCCGCCGCGGAGGGCTCGGCGATCCGGTGTACGGCGTCGAGGTCCGCGCACATCACCGCGAACGGTTTGCCGCCGCGCTCCTTGCGGGCACGCAGTGTGTCGACGGCCCGTGCGTCGGTGGCGTCGCACGCCAAGTGGTAGCCGCCCAGTCCCTTCACGGCGACGATCCGCCCGGCGGCCAGCAGCGCACGGGCCGATGCGAGCGCGTCACCGTGACGGGACTCGGCGGCCGGCACCAGCCGCAGCCGGGGACCGCAGTCCGGGCAGGCCACGGGCTGCGCGTGGAAGCGGCGGTCGCCGGGATCGCCGTACTCCCGGGCGCAGGCCGGACACATCGGGAAGCCGGACATGGTCGTGACCGCACGGTCGTACGGCATCCCCGTGGCGATGGTGAAGCGGGGCCCGCAGTGCGTGCAGGTGACGAACGGGTGGCGGTGGCGGCGGTCGGCCGGGTCGGCCAGCTCCCGCAGGCAGTCGGCGCAGGTCGCCGTGTCCGGCGGGAGGAGGGTGCGGCCGGGGGAGCGGTCCGTGGAGCGGATGGTGAAGGCGTCGTCGGCGCCGGTGACGGGCAGGTCCTCCACCCCGACGCCGATCACCGCGGCCAGCGGCGGCGGCTGCGTGGCCAGCCGGTCGCAGAACTGGGTGACACCGTCCGGCGGGCCCTCCACCTCGATGAGCACGCCGCTCGCCGTGTTGCTCACGAACCCGGCCAGCGCGAGGTCCGTCGCCAGCCGGTGCACGAACGGGCGGAACCCGACGCCCTGCACCGTGCCGCTCACGGTGACCCGCCGCCGCACCGCCTGCGTGACGGGAGCCGTCATGAGGCGGGGCTCGCCGCGTGGACATGGCCGTGCGGATGCGGGGCGAGCGGCGGCCGGTGGACGGGGGCGCCGTCCCGCGCGGCGAGCACCCGCTCCAGCAGCGCGTCGACGCCCTCGCCGCTGCGGGCGCAGGAGCGCAGCACCTCCACACCGGGGTTCACCCGCAGCACATGCGCCTCGAAGGCGGCCGCGTCGAAGCCGGCCGGCTCGGCCAGATCCGTCTTGGTGAGCACCACCAGATGGGCGGAGCCGAACGCGGTCGGGTACTTCAGCGGCTTGTCCTCGCCCTCCGTCACCGCCATCAGCACGATCCGCAGGTTCTCGCCGAGGTCGTAGGCCGCGGGGCAGACGAGGTTGCCGACGTTCTCCACGAACAGCAGCGAGGTGTCCGCGGGCAGCCAAGTGTGCACATGGGCGGTCAGCTGACGGGCCTCCAGGTGGCACAGGCCGTCGGTCAGCAGCTGCTTCACCGGGACCCCCGACCGCGCCAGCCGGTCCGCGTCGTTCTCGGTCGCCAGGTCCGCGGTGAGCGCGGCCACCGGGATGCGCCGCTCCACCGCCCGGGCCAGCACCCGCCCGAGCAGTTCCGTCTTGCCGCTGCCCGGGCTGGACAGCAGGTTGACCACGCTCACCCCCCGCCGGGCCAGCTCCTCGCGCAGACTCGCGGCCAGACCGTCGTTCTTCGCCAGGACGGCCTGGGTGACCTCGTCCACGGACTCACACATGGGCGCTGCTCCTCGCGGTCGGTGCGTCACGGGCCGGGGTGCCGGTCCGCTACCGATCCTCCGCGCCGCCGCTCACCGTGGGCCGGAGCCCGGCCGGGGACAGGGCGGCGGATTCGTCCGGGCGGCTCAACGGGCCGGTGGACGCCGGGTCCGCGAGCAGCACCGGGACCACGGTGTGCAGCGCCGCCACGGCCTGCCGCACGGCCTCGTGCATCGTCTCGCTCATGCCCGGGGCGATGTCCTCGTCTCCGCGCGGCAGCAGCTCGGGCTCGCAGGCGAGCACGAGGACCCGCGGCAGCGGCTCGTCGCCGAGCCGGGCGGCCAGGGCCAGCACCTTCGCCGGGTCCATGCCGTGCGCCTCCGGCGGGGGACCGGCCGCGGCGCCGTCGGGCAGCTCCGGTTCGATCAGCGACAGGGTGCCGGGCCGCAGCCCCCGTGGCGCCGCGTCGACCAGCAACGCGACGTCGTAGCCGGCGAGCAGCTCGTAGGCGAGGTCCATCCCGCGGATGCCGAAGTCCCGCACCCGCACCTCGGGCGGCAGCGGACGCCGGTCCAGGGCGCGGATCACCTCCGGGCCGAAGGCGTCGTCGGCGAGGAAGATGTTGCCGACGCCCGCCACGAGCAGCCGCGTGCTCATCGGGCGTCCCCGGCGGCCAGCGGATGCACGGAGGCGCTCGGCTGCTTGCGGACGAACGCGGACCGCAGGGCGTGGTACGGGGCGTGCGGATCGAAGAAGATGTCCCGCATCCGGGCGAGTTCGGCCCGCCGGTACTCCGCGAGCGGCTGGCGCGCCTCGTCCGACTGACGTGCCGTCGCCTTCGCCGAGATCCGCCGCGCGAGGTCCGGGTCGTCTGCGAGCGCGGCCGCCAGGTGCCCGACCTCGGCGCCGAACTCCTGCGCCGACACGGCCACCAGATGGTCCACCAGCCCGATCCGCTCGGCCGTCGCCGCGCTCACCGGCAGCGCTTCGGTCATCAGCCGCCGGGCCTTCTCGCTGCCCACCCGGCGCGGCAGCGAGTATGTCCAGAACTCCGACCCGTACAGGCCCATCCGCCGGTAGTGCGGGTTGAGGACCGCGCCGGTGCGGCACCACACCTGGTCGGCGGCCAGCGCGAGCATCACCCCGCCGGCCGCCGCGTTGCCGCCGAGCGCCGCCACCACCAGACGGTCGGTCGTGCGCAGCACCGCCTCGATGAGGTCGTCCATGGCGTTGAGGTTGGTCCAGGACTCGCCCGCGCTGTCGGCCGCCGCCTCGATGACATTCAGGTGGATGCCGTTGGAGAAGAAGTCCCGGCAGCCGCCCAGGACCAGCACCCGGGTGGGGCGGGTGAGCGCGAACCGGTAGGCGGCGAGCAGCCTGCGGCAGTGCTCGGTGCTCATCGCCCCGCCGGGGAACGAGAAGTGCAGGAAGCCGGCGTCGCCGTCCTGGCTGTAGCGGATGTCGGTCCAGGTCTGCCGGTCGGGGGCCAGTTCGAGGGGGGCGGCGATCTCCGGGAGCCGCGGCTCCGACGGGCGCTGGAACGAGGCCAGCACCGAGGCCGCCGGGCGGCGGAACGGCGCCGGGTCACCGGAGCTCCTGCGCGGGCGCAGCTCCGGGATCCACACCGCGCCGTCCACGGTGGCCCGGCAGACCGCGCCGGACCGCGTCGCGAGCAGCTCGCCCGGTGCGCCGCGCAGCCGGTCCTCGGGATACCCGCCGTGCAGGAACACCTCCCGGCCGAGGACCTCGTCCAGGACCCCCGGCTGGGAGTCGGCGGCCCGCAGCTTGCGCAGCACCGTCCCGGTGTCGTCCTTGTCCCAGTCGATCCGCCGCTGCTCCTGGCGGAAGAAGTCCCGCCACCGTACGCGGATCGCCGGATCGTTCTGGTTCTGCGGCTTGAACGACCCTTCGGCGAATCGTTCCACCGCCAGCAGGACGGCGGCCGAGGCGGCGTCGGAGACCTCGCCCCGGTACAGGTCGCTCTTGCCCACGAGCGGCACGGGGTAGGTGCGGGCGGCCCACACCGCGCCCGCGTCCATCGCCGCCTCGGCCTGGAGCACGGTCACGCCCCAGTGGGACGCCTCCTCGGCGACCGCCCAGTCCAGGGAGGACGGGCCCCGGTCGCCGGGCGGTCCCGGATGAACGACGAGACAGGTGTGCTCCCGCCACACCTCCTCCGGCAGTGCCGTCTTGAGCATGGGGGCGATGATCAGTTCCGGGCGGGTCGCGCGCACGGCGGCCAGGACCGCCTCGGCGCCGTGCGAGGCGAGGACGACGTCCACCCGGTGCCCTCGGTCCGACAGTTCCGCGTACACGCGCTGAGACAGGCTGTTGAACGCGCTGGCGACGAGCAAGATCTCCATGACCGGGCATGTTGGCTCGTTTGGGGAAGGGCGAGAAGCACCACGGCGGCGTTTCGCCAACCTCCGCGCAAACTCATCCTCTGTTCGGATTACCTGCACGGTGGTGCCCCGCGCGGATGATTGCCTGCGCGGGGCACCGGACGACGGATCGGCCGTCAGGCGCAGAGCACCCGGGTCTCCGGGGTGAAGACCGGGCCGCCGCCGGTGTTCGTCGCGTCGCTGAACTCGGCGTAGTAGTACGAATAGAAGCCGATGTTGCCGTTGCAGCCCGAGTCGGCGGCGATCTGGAGGGTCAGCGTGACGGTCCGGCTCTGTCCGGGCGGGATCGTGGCCCCGTAGTTCGGGCCGAGGTTGCCGGGGCCGGTGCCGGAGCAGGGCGTGCTGCCGCTGGCGGTGGCCAGCGTGCATCCGGTGAAGCTGTACTTCAGGTCGGGCCGCTGGGTGGTGAGCCAGGTCGGCTCGATCGTCTGGTGGATGAACAGGACGTCGTACGTCTTGTTGTTCGTCAGCGTCATCGACAGCCGCACCGTACCGCCGGGCGTCGTGGTGGCGGAGTCGGTGGCGAACGTCAGGGCGGCCGGCGCGGGGTCGGCGCTCGCGCTGGGGGCCAGGCCGACGACGGCGAGCAGCAGACCGAGGACGGCGGAGAGACCGATGCGTCTCGTACGTGGTGATCGCATGGCCCGGGAGGCTAGGCAGCGCGGATCCCCGCCGTCTGCCCGGCGAGGCCGCACCGGTCCGGTGCTCGACCGGATGTGATCCCGATATGGAGAAGCCGTGGAATACCTGTGAAGTGGCTGTTCGGTCCGCGGGGGAACGTCCGCCGACTGCGAGGCCCCGCGGGCGATATTGGCGCGATACCGCACGCGCGGGGATTCAGGGTGCCTCACGTGGTCCGGATGTTCTCGGGCATCCGTCGATTTCCGGCCTGGCCCGGGCTCCGGGCCGATGCTCAGGACCCCGGCGGGTGCGGCCGATCAGCCACATCAGGTACGGCGCTCCGATCGCCGCCGTGAGTACGTATGCCGGGAGTTCGATCGGGGAGAACAGTTCGTGACGATCACGATCGTGCCAACCTCGCCCTCGCATCATGACCAGAAGACGCCCGGTCTCACTCGCCGGGCGGCTGTTGCGTCCACTCGGTGGTCCGCGACAGCTCCCGGGTGATCCGCTGCCAGACTCGGCCCAGCGGCGCGATGGGCAGATCGGCCGCGTCCACGCTGCGCGCGAGGACCACCACCCTTGCCATCCGCCGCAGTTGCTCCCGGCAGGGGCGACAGGTGGAGACGTGGCGCAGGGCTTCGGTGTCCTCGCTGAGGGTGGTGCTGCCCAGTGCCAGCTCCACCAGGCGCGCGGGCTCCAGGTGTGCCACCGTGCCCTCCGGTTCCCTTTGCTTTCTGCCTTGTCGCCGATTCCGGCACTGCTCTTCGGCTCTGCTCGCAGCGACTGGGTGCTCGGTGCCCTTTCAGGACTGTGGAGGCTCGGCGGTGACGATGAGATTGGACTGGTAGCCGCCCAGCCCGGGCCGGAACGGCGGCGCGCAGGTGATCAAGGTGAGGACCGGAGGGCCGACCCGGCGGAACAGGGAAGGCGGGAGCCTGTCCTTCGGCACCGTCGAACGTGAGACGACACGGTAGGTGGCCGGCCCTGCGCCGTCGCGGTGCACTTCGACCCGGTCGCCGGCCTTTACCTCGTAGAGGGCTGCGAACTCGCCGACGGCGCCGGTGTCGTTGTCCACGTGCCCGACGAGCACGGCCGATCCGTGGGCGCTCCCCGGGGCGGGGCCGAAGCGGTACCACCCGGTCACAGTGGGATCGCCGGGTACGGAGAGGGCGCCTTGGTCGTCCACCCCGACGGGACGAATCGCCGCGTCGATGCCGACGCCGGGCACCTGAACGCGTTCCGGCGCCGGGTCGTGACGCGAGACTTCGGACCGGTGTGCCGGGACGTCCACCACCCGTGTCGATGTGGCTGCCCGGGCAGGTGGTGGGGACGGGGTGGCTCCGAAGTCCGCAGGGCGCGGGACCGGCCCCGACGGTGACGGCTGCAGGGCGAGTACGGCCGTCAGGGCGGTGGCTGTCACCGCGAGGCCGGTCAGCCGCCGAGCGGCGTCAGTCACGCCGGCCGGCGACTCGGCGGGCGACCAGGATGCCCGTCGCCGTCACTGACACCGCGCCGACGGCAGCCCAGGCCAGCCACTGGCTGGAGGAGTTGGGGCTGATGGCGGCGCCGTCGCCGCCGGCGTGGGCGAGCTTGGGGGCTGATTCCATGCCGGTGAAGGTCTGGGTCGCCGGCGCCAGGTTCTTGTCGTCGGCGCTGCCCCAGGCGTAGACGACGTTGCTGGTGCCCTCCTTGAGGTTCAGGTCGGCCGGGCCGATGGCGACGGTGTCCGTGCCGGCGAGCACGACATCGGCGGAGACGGCGCCGGCGTCGACCTCGGCGGTGGCCTCCTTGGGATTCTCGAGGTTCTTGAAGACCGGCTGCCCGTTGGCCCGGACGTCCACGGCGGGTGCGGCGGCCACGTGACGTACAGTCAGCCGCGCCTGGCCCGCGGGGACGTTCGACACGTCGTTGACGAATGCCGTCAGCTGGGGCGTGCCGTCCGCGGAGAGATGGGCGGCGACGGTGGCGTTCGCTCCGGCAGGCACCTCGATCTTCTTCTCGATGGCCGGGGTGCCGTCGGGGCTCTTGCCCGCTTCGAAGACCTGGATGTCGTAGGTGCCCGCGGCCAGGGACTGGGGAGCGGTGACGGTGCCGGGTTTGAAGTCGCTGAGGAGTTCGTCGCCGTTGGCGTACACGTCGACCGTCAGCCCGGGCACGCCGTGGAAGACCGACACCATGGCCTTGTCGTCGGTGTCGGCGGAGCCGGCTGCCAGGGCGGGTGCGGTGACGCCGAGCGCCAGTGCGCACGTGCCGGCCGTGGCGGCGATGGCGAAGGGGAATCGGGAGGTCATGGGGAACATCCCTTCGGGGAGTGGTCCGCTGAGTGTGAGGACTTGTCCGTGTTTCTTGCGCCGGTGCCGAGACGGATGCGGGCGAGGCCGTTGTGTCGGCCCGGCCTATGCGGGCGGTCCTTCGGCGTGGCTCTGTTCGAGCACCCGGTGCAGACGGTGCAGGCCGCGGCGGGCGTGGCTTTTCACGGTGCCCAGCGGCATGCCGGTCCGCTCGGCGATCTGGGCGTGCGTCAGGTCGTCGTAGAAGGCCAGACACAACACCTGTCGCTGGGGCCGGGGCAGCCGCGACAGTTCGTCCACCAGCAGGACACGGTCCACCACGTCGTGCGGTGACCGGCCGTCGGGAAGCGGCGTTCCCGCCTTGCGGGCTTCTGCGTCGATCAGGGCCAGACGCCTCGTCCTGGCCGCCAGTGCGTCGACGATCTTGCGGCGGGTGATGCCGACGAGCCAGGCGCCCAGAGAGCCGCGCTCCGGACGGAATCCTGCCCGTCCGCGCCACGCGCCGATGAACACCTGCTGGGTGATGTCCTCGGCCTCGTAGGAGTCGCCCAGCGATCGGGTGGCCATGGTGTGGACGAGGGAGGCCCAGCGCCGGTAGATCGCCGCGAACGCGTCCTCGTCGGAGGCTTGCAGACCGCGGGCGAGCTCGTCCTCGTAGAGGGTCTCTTCCGTCGGCGCGGCGCCGGCGGGTGACGCGAGGGAGGTGGCTGATCGCGTCTTGGTGCTCATGACCCGGTTCCTCCTGCCGTTCCTCATGTGCCGGGGGTCAGGCAGACAGTCCGGCGAGCCGCAGTGGTCGCCGTGCGTGCCGCGCTGACCGGCGCGTTTGCCAGTCTGATCGGCAGAAACGACGCAAACAACATGCGTCGTTTGTGCGTCGTACACTGAGGGAATGAGCAGTAGCGACGACTGGGACCCGGGGCGCGCGGCCGGACTGACGACCGGCGAGGTGGCCAGGCGGCTCGGGGTGGCGCCCACCACGGTCCGGTCGTGGGACCGCCGCTATGGCCTCGGTCCCGACGCCCACACCGGCGGCAGGCATCGCCGCTGGAGGCCCGCGGACGTGGCGCGGCTGGAGCGCATGTGCGCCTTGACGGCGACGGGGCTTCCCCCTGCCGAGGCAGCGCGTCTGGCACGCGAGGAAAAGCCGCCGGGCGGCGAGAAGCCGCTGGGCGACGAAGAGCCGCCGGGCGACGAAGAGCCGCCGGGCGACGAAGAGCCGTTGAAGAGCGACCGGGTCAGGCGGCGTGCCGCTCCGCCACCGCCACCGCGAACGCCGGCTCGCGGGCACCGCCAGGCCGGCAGCGGCCTCCGGCTGGGCAGCGTGCGCCAGGAGTGCAAGGGAGTGGCCCGTGCGGCTCTGCGTCTCGACGCCACCGCTCTGCATCAACTGCTGGCGGGCGCGATCGAGGAGCACGGCCTCATCGCCGCCTGGACAGAGGTGATCATGCCGACGCTGCAGGCGGTCGGCCGCAAGTGGGAGAGTTCGGGCGAGCGGTACGTCGAGGTCGAACACTTCCTGTCGTGGCATGTCTCCGGTGCGCTGAGGCGCAGCGCACCACCCGACGTGGCTGACCGGCCGGGCGCCGTCACCCTGCTGGCCTGTGTACCGGGGGAGAATCACACACTGCCGCTGGAGGTGCTCGCCGCCGCACTCGCCGAGCGTGGTGTCCCCGTGCGCATGTTCGGCGGAGCCGTGCCCGCGGAGTCGCTGGTGGCGGCGGTGCGCAGGACCGGACCGTCCGCGGTGTGCCTTTGGGCGCAGTCGCGTACGACCGCCAGCTGGCCACTGGCCCAACACGTGTCCGCCATGGAGTGGGGGATGCGCGGCGCTCGCAGGAGGCCCGCAGTTCTGCCCCTCGGACCCGGCTGGGCCGGCCATACGGTGCCCGGTCTGCTGCCGCGCCCGACAGGGCTGGCGGAGGCCGTGGCGGCGGTGGAGTCGTTGGTGCCGGGGTGACCGGATCGGGTGGGCCACGAGCTCGCCCGGCGAAATGCACCGGACGGTCCGTCGGCATGGGCAACCGCGCCGCGCGCGAGGTGTTCGACGAGCGTGCGGCAAGAGATGACCCGCGTGGCTGAGGCCGCGTCGAGCAGGTGCGGTCCGGATGCATCCAGGAGCGGTCGGCGGGCGGAAGACACGGCACGGAAAAAGCGAGGGCCCCTGCCCGGGACCCGACTGCCGCTTACGACACTCGAGGTCCGGAGCGAGGCGTGAACATCAACGGCCCGCGCGTGCTGGTGGCCGGCGCCACCGGCGTTCTCGGCAGCGCTCTCACAGCCGAACTGGCCGCGCGGGGAGCCCGCCCGGCTCTCGCCGGACGCGACGCGGCCCGGCCGGCCCGGGCCGCTCGCGCCCACCCGGGGTCTCCGACGGCGGATCTCGACGCGTACGACCCGTCGTCCTGCGCGCGTGCGGTCCACGCCGTCACCGCCGAGTTCAGGGGCCTCGACGCCGTCGTCACTGCCTTCGGTGCCGTGGGCTTCGGCACCCGTCCCGAGGTGGACGACGCGGTCGCCGAGTATCTGACGGCGGGCAACTTCCTCGCCCCCGCCGCATTCTTCCGTGCCGCGACACAAGTCCTGCCACCCCACTCGGTGATCGCCGCCTTCACCGGAGTGGTGGCCGAGCAGCCGCAGCCACGGATGGCCGACTACAGCGCTTCGAAGGCGGCACTGAGCGCATGGCTCGCCGCCGCCCGCCGCGAGACGCGGGGCGTCGGCGTGCAGGTGCTGGATGTGCGGCCGGGCCACCTCGACACCGGTCTGGCCGACCGGTCCGTCGCGGGAACGGCCCCGCCCCTGCCCCCGGGAGGCGACTCCGGTCAGGTCGTCAAGGCGGTCGTCGACGCGATGGAGTCGGACGCCGAAGCCGTGCGCACGACTCCCGGCGGAGCGGCCGTCGTCGAGCGGCGGGCCAGGTGAGCCGGCCCGCCACCCTTCCCGATCAGAGGTCCGACGTGGTCATCGTGGGCGGCGGGGCGGCCGGCCTCTGCCTCGCCCATCAGCTGACCGCGGCCGCGACCACCACCCGTTCCGTCATCGTGGTGGAGCCGCCCGAAGGGCCGACACGGACTCCCGAACGCACCTGGTGCTTCTGGGACGAAGGCACGTGCGACTTCGACGAAGCGATCAGCGCCTCCTGGTCCCGCCTGCGGGTCCACGCCACCGACGGCAGACAGGTCACGGTCGACCCGGTTCCGCTGCGCTACCGCATGCTGCGGTCGACGCGGTTCGAGCGGCTCGTGCACGCCCGGCTGGCCGCACACCCCGGCGCGCGCGTCCTGCGTGCCACAGCCGGTGCCGTTCGGGACACCGCCGACGGGGCGGCCGTCAGCTGCGTTGCATCCGACGGGCGGCAGCTGACCCTGCACGCCCGCCATGTCTTCGACTCGCGTCCCCTGCACGCCCTGCCCCCGGCCCGCACATGCCTGGTGCAGCACTTCCGCGGCTGGTTCGTGCGCACGGCCGCACAGCGTTTCGACCCCACGGTCGCCGACCTGATGGACTTCCGGGTCCCGCAGCCACGGCACGGCCTCGCCTTCGGCTATGTGCTGCCCCTCGCGTCCGACCGTGCCCTCGTCGAGTACACCGAGTTCTCCCGTGCCCCGTTGACCACCGCGGCGTACGAGTCGTCGCTCGGCCACTACTGCCGAGACGTCCTGCGCCTGGGCACGTTCACGGTGGAAGCGGCGGAGCAGGGCGCCATCCCCATGACCGACGCCCGCTTCCCGCGTCGGATCGGCCCCGCCGTCTTCCGTATCGGCACGGCCGGCGGCGCGACCCGCCCCGCAACCGGCTACACCTTCGCCGCCGCGCAACGCCAGAGCCGGGCCATCGTCGCCGCCCTGGAAACCGGGCGCCCCCTGATCCCCCCGCCCCACGGACGACGGGCCCTGGCCATGGACGCGGTACTCCTGCGAGCGCTGGACACAGGCCGGATCGATGGGCCCGACCTTTTCACCGCCCTGTTCAGCCGCGTCCCCGCAAAACGGCTGCTCCGCTTCCTGGACGGTGCGACCACGCTCCGGGAGGAGTGGGCCATCGGACTGCGCACCCCGATCGGCCCGATGCTGCGCACCGCCGTCGAACTTCCCCTGCTGCCCCGCCACTTCCGTCCCGCACCCCGAACCGCGGAGAGCACCTCATGACACTGCTGCGCGACGACGACCAGGCACGCGCCTTCGACCACGCGTCCCGTACCTACGACCGCCTCACGGCGCTCAACCCCGGATACCGCACCGAACTCCTGCGCTCGGCGCGCCGGCTTCGGCTGCCCGACGAGGGTGAGGGCCTGCACGTACTCGATCTCGGCTGCGGCACCGGAGCCTCCACCCGGGCCCTGCTGCGGGCCGCGCCCCGAGCCCGCGTCACCGCCGTCGACGCCTCGTCCGGGATGCTGCAACGCGCGCTGGCCAAGCCGTGGCCCGCACAGGTGCGTTTCCGCCAGCTGAGAGCCGAGGACGTGGCGACGGCCGGGGAAGGGCCCTTCGACGCGGTCTTCGCGGCCTACCTGTTCCGCAACGTCACCGACACGGACCAGGTCCTGCAGATCCTCAGGGCCTTGCTGCGACCGGGCGGCCGCCTCGCCGTCCACGAGTACAGCCTCAGCGGCTCGCGCGTGGACCGCGCCCTGTGGCGTGCCGTGTGCCAAGGGGTGATCGTCCCGGCGGGCACACTCACCGGGGACGGCGCCCTGTACCGCCACCTGTGCCACAGCGTCCTCGCCTTCGACACCGCACCCGCCTTCACCGACCGGCTGACGCGCAACGGGTTCACGGACGGACGCGCCGTCCCCGTCGGCGGGTGGCAGACCGGCATCGTGCACACCTTCCTCGCCCGCAACGGCCGTGCCGCCCACACGGAGCCGGCCCGATGACCGGCCATGCCCGCACCGGCGTCCGCAGGGGCCGAGACCGTAAAGCCGAACGGCTGACGCCCGAACCCGGCCGGGACCGGTTCGCGCGCGGGGACGAGCCGTCCGTCGCCGTGGTCGGCGGCGGCATCGCGGGTCTCGCCGCGGCAACCCTGCTGGCCGAACGCGGCGCTCGCGTGACCCTCCACGAACGGCAGGAGTCCCTCGGCGGCCGTCTCGCCGGCCACCGAATCCGCCTCGCTGACGGCTCCGTCGTGACCATGAGCCGTGGCTTCCACGCCTTCTTCCGCCAGTACTACAACCTGCGTGGACTGCTGCGGCGCACCGATACCGCCCTGGCGCGGCTCACGCCCCTGGCCGACTACCCCCTGCGGCACAGCGGCGGCCTGAGCGACAGCTTCGCCCGTGTCCCGCGGACACCTCCTCTCAGCGCCCTCGGATTCGTGGTGCTCAGTCCCACCTTCGGCTGGCGTGACCTCGCGGCCATGGACGCCCGGGCAGCGCTGCCGCTGCTCGACGTGCGCGTGCCCGAGGTGTACGACCGCTTCGACCACGTAGGCGCCACGGATTTCCTGGAACGGGTCCGCTTCCCGCAGGCCGCGCACCACTTGGCGTTCGAGGTGTTCTCGCGCAGCTTCTTCGCCGACCCGCGCGAGCTGTCCGCCGCCGAACTGCTGCTGATGTTCCACATCTACTTCCTCGGCTCGGCCGAGGGGCTGCTCTTCGACGTACCGACCGAGCCTTTCCCACAGGCACTCTGGGAGCCGCTGGCCGACTACCTCCTGAGCCTCGGCGCCACGGTCCGTGCCGGCACCCCCGTCCACGCCGTCCACCCACGTGAGGGGGGCGGAGCCACCGTGCACACCGACACCGGTGCCACCGCTCACGACGCGGTGGTGCTCGCCCTCGACACCGCAGGACTGCGGCAGGTCGTGGCCGCATCCCCCACCCTCGGCACGGCCGCCTGGCGCGCCGACGTCGCCGCCCTGCGCAGCGCCCCGCCGTTCCTCGTCTCCAGGCTCTGGCTCGACCGGCCCGTCCGCGGCGACCGTCCGGGATTCCTCGGCACCAGCGGCTACGGCGACCTCGACAACGTCAGCGTCCTGAACCGGTACGAGGGCGAGGCCGCCCGCTGGGCCGCCCGGAACGGGGGATCGGTGGTGGAGTTGCATGCCTACGCCGTAGCCGATGCGCACCAGGGCCGGGTACAGGACCAGCTCGTGCACCAACTCCACTCGGTGTATCCGGAGACCCGTGAAGCGCGCGTCGTCGACGCCCGGCACGAATGGCGCGCCGACTGCCCGCTCTTTCCCGTCGCGTCCCATCAGCGGCGTCCGCCGGTGCGCACGCCGCATCCCTGGCTGACGCTGGCCGGAGACGCGATCCGCTGCGACCTGCCCGTGGCACTGATGGAACGCGCGGCCACCACCGGCTTCCTGGCGGCCAACACCCTGCTCGCTCCCTGGGGTGTACAGGGCCAGGTCCTGTGGACGGTGCCCCGGGCGGGCCGCTCCCCGGCGCTGCGCGCACTCGGCCGGCTGGCCGCACGCTGAACCCGTACCGCCTGGCGCGGGGTGTCGGCCTCAGCCGGGAAACCGGCCCGTGCTGCGCAGCGTCCAGCGCCGCTCGGCGTAGGCCAGATCGTCCCGCCACAGCCGGCCGGCCGCGCGGCGCATGAGGGGACGCAGGGCCGGGGCTGCGGCCCGGGCGAGCGCGAACCCTTCGCGGTCCGAGGCGGCGACGACCGCCTCGGTCACGGCTGTCCGCGGCTGTCCGTTTCCCTCCGCGGTCAGCGGCGTGGCATGGCTCTCGACGACGGAGCCGGCTCCCTCGCCCTCGGTGATCCGCATGACGACCGTGCGCGGTTCGGGTGCCGTGAACTCGGCACGGACCGGAACCACCAATGACCCCGCCACCCGGAAGGAGACGTCGACGACGAACGCGTCGTCACCGCTTCCCCGTGGGGTGCGGACGACGGTCAGGTCGACGAAGGAGTACGGGTGGAACCACGAGCCGTGCCAGGGGTCGAGCCGGTTGGCGACCACGTCCTGCGGCTCGCACCGCCCGACCGCCGTGAACACCGAGTCCAGCCCGCTGCCCGTCGCGGGGCGCGCCGGCACGACCGGCGTCCGGAGCGGCTCCTCGCCACCGACCTCGTCCAGCCGCACCCAGAGGAGTACTCCGTCGTCGTGGACGGGGTAGGGCTCCCAGCCGGCGAACGGAGTGCCGTCCAGGGCCATTCCATGCCAATGGCACACGAGCGTGCCGCAGACCACGCGGCTGTCGCGCAGGGGTGCGCCCAGGTGCGGGCAGGCGCCGGGACCCGCGTGCACGAGGCCCGTGTCCGAGCGCCACAGCACGATCTCGACACCGCCCACGGTCGTGCCGTGCGGGCGCTCGCCGGCCCTGACCGCACGGGAGGCGCCCACGACGAACCAGTTGCCCGAGGGACGCGCCGAGGCCGTCTTGAGTGCGTCGGCGATCAGGCCCGGCCGCGCGTCCTGCCAGGTGGGGGTCTGCGACGCCCACCGCGGTGTGCGGCGACGCCGCAACGGTGGCGTCCAGCGGGGCTTTCCGGATCGGTCGGTCATCTTGCCTGCCCCTTCCGTTGCAGTGCGGGCTCGCCCGCTGGGAGGACCGTGTCCCTGCCCCGGGCACGCCATCTGGCCTCGACGACGCGCGCGGCTCCGGCCGCGGCCACGGCCGCACGCCGCCCGCGAGGCACCACCGCGCGGGTGTGCAGGACCGCGTAGTCCTGTTCCGCGATCGCGTCGAGAATGCCGCCGTACAGCGTGAACGCGGTGCGGATGCACGGACGCACCCGCGGGTCGAGCATGGCGATACCGGGTTCGGCCGCCCGGTACACGCCGCGGGTCATGACCTCGACGGCGACCAGAGCCGCTCGGATCCGCCGGTCCTGACGTCCGGTGCGGCGGCTCCACTCCAGCAACGACCGGTCGACGCCGTGGGCGGCGAGCAGGTCGGCCGGCAGATAGACACGGCCCCGGTCCAGGTCCTCCCCGACGTCGCGCAGGAAGTTGGTGAGCTGGAAGGCCACGCCCAGGGCCGCCGCATGAGGTGCGGCCTCCTCGCGGGGTACGACCGGGCCGAGCACCGGCAGCATCTGCAGTCCGATCACTGCCGCTGACCCGTGCATGTAGGTGCGCAGGTCGGCGTAGGTCGGGTAGTCCGTGACGGTGAGGTCGGCCCGCATCGAGGCCAGGAACTCCTTGAACAGGTCGTGAGCGATGTCGTGGCGTGCGGCGGTGTCGGCCACGGCTCGGACCACGGGCTCGCCCGCACCGCCCGTGTGCAGTTGGTGCGTGAGATCGCTCTCCAGCCGGCGCAGCTGCCGGTCGCGCTCCTCGTGTGTCCGGCTCCCCTCGAGGTCGTCCACGATGTCGTCCGCCCAGCGGGCGAACCCGTACAGGGCGTGTACCGCGGAGCGTCGCTCCACCGGCAACAGGCGCGTGGCCAGGAAGTAGGTGCGGCCGTGGCGGGCGTTGAGCTGCCGGCACCGGGTGTAGGCGGCACGCAGCTCGGGATCGGTGATCCCGGCGGCGTCCAGTTCACGACGGGTCATCAGGGACCTTCCGCGGTCGGGGCGGACGGAGCGCTCGCGGCCGGCGGGGCAGCACGGAGGGCGTGGGTGGTGCGGTCGGCGCGTCCTGCGGTGCCGCCGGTGCCGCCGGTGATGCGGGCGGCGGCGAGCTTGCCGCTGAGGAGAACCGTCGGCACACCGACCCCGGGGGTGGTGCCGCAGCCGGCCAGTACGGCGTTGTCCAGGCCGCGTACCAGGTTGCGCGGCCGGAACGGGCCGGTCTGGGCGAAGGTGTGGGAGACCGAGAAGGGGCTGCCCGCCGCGTGTCCCTGAGCAGTCCAGTCCAGCGGAGTCACCAACAGCTCCTCCTGGACGCTGGTCCCGAACCCGCCCATGCCACGCCGTTCCAGCTCGGCGACCAGGCTGTCGCGGTAGCGCGGGCCGAGGTCCCGCCAGTCGGCGGCGGACGGCCCGACGGAGGTGTTCGGGCACGGCGCCAGCACATAGTGCAGATGCCGGCCGGCCGGAGCCAGGGTGGGGTCGTGGGCCGTCGGGCGGGTGATCAGCAGGGAAGGATCGCTCATCAGCGTTCCCGAGCGGGTCAGTTCCCTGAACGTGCTCTCCCAGGCCGTGCCGAAGGAAAGCGTGTGGTGGGCCAGGCCCGGCCAGGTGCGGTCGGTGCCGGCGTGCAGCACCACCGCAGACGGTGAGTGCCGCAGTGGAACGGGACGCCGGGGAGAACGCCCCAGCAGCCGGTGGGCGGTGGACAGTTCACAGGTCAGTACCACCGCGTCGCAGGCGATCCGCTCGCCCGAGGTGAGGCGCACGGCACGCACCCGGCCCGCCGACCGTTCCAGTGTCCTCACCTCGGCCGACCACCGCAGGTCGCCTCCGGCTTCGGCGATCGCGTCGGCCATCGCACGGGGCAACGCATGCATGCCCCCCTTGGGGAACCAGACGCCGGCCACGGTGTCCATGTAGGCGATCACGGCGTAGGCCGCGAGAGCTCGGGCGGGCGCGACGCCGGCGTACAGGGACTGGAAGGAGAAGACCCGGCGCAGCCGGGCGTCGGAGAGGAAGCGGCCGATGCGCCGGTCCAGCCGGCCGAAGCCGCCGAGGGCCGCCAGCCGTGCCAGGTCGGCGTCGAAGAGCTGGAGCGGAGAGTCGAAGTTGGTGTCGATGAAGCG
Organism: Streptomyces sp. NPDC093568; assembly: GCF_044764945.1. Taxonomy (NCBI): domain Bacteria; kingdom Bacillati; phylum Actinomycetota; class Actinomycetes; order Kitasatosporales; family Streptomycetaceae; genus Streptomyces; species Streptomyces sp. NPDC093568. The sequence goes on from NZ_JBIWJD010000003.1 coordinate 157,874, forward strand.
CCGCATCTGGACCCGGTAGAGCCGCGCCAGCCACTCCCGCAGGTCGCGGTAGCCCGCGGCCTCGGCGGGTCCGGCGAACCGCCGCACCTCCGCCTCCATCGCCTCGCCGTCGGTGTGGACGTCCAGCGACGTCCCGTCCGCGAAGCACGCCCGGTAGGCCGGATGCAGCGCCACCAGCTCGACCCGGCGCGCGAGGCTGTCGCCGACCGCGGCGAAGGCCTCGTCGGCCAGATGCGGCATGGTCAACACCGTGGGCCCGGTGTCCAGTTCGTACCCGCCGAGTCGCATCCGGCCGGCCCGCCCGCCCGGGCCGGCCTCCCGCTCGACGAGCGTGACCCGGCGGCCGGCGCCCAGCAGATGGAGGGCGCAGGAGAGGCCGGACAGCCCGGCGCCCACCACCACGATGTGGTCGGTCGGTCCCGCTACCGTCCTCACGCCTGCTCCTCGGCGTGGCTCAGGGCGACACCCGCCGCCCGTTCGAGCAGCGACGCGAACTCCCGCCGTACGCAGGCCTGCGCACCCGTCCGCTCGAAGTGCCGCAGACTCATGGCCGCCAACTCGGCGATCTTCGCCTCGGTGACGGCCCGCGCCCCGGTCCGCTCCAGGGCCATACGCATCCGCTCGACGGCCACCTGCGACCGGTGGGCCGCGCCGGGGGCGAGGGCCCCGGCGGCCGCCTCGTCCCCGGACGTGTCCGCGAGTCCGACCGCGACGGCGAGCAGGTACGTGAGCTTGCGCGACCGCAGATCGTCGCCGGCCGGTTTGCCCGTCAGCGACGGGTCGCCGAAGGCACCGAGCAGGTCGTCGCGGAGCTGGAAGGCCAGGCCCGCACACCGCCCCGCGGCTCGCAGCGCGCCGAGGACGCGGGGGTCGGCCCCCGTCAGTGACGCGCCCAGGGCCAGGGGCCGCTCGACCGTGTACAGGGCACTCTTGAGCGTGGCGATGGTCAGCGCCTCGTCCACATCGGACGAGCCGGTCGCCTGGGCGTACAGGTCGCGGTACTGCCCGGCGACCATTTCACCGCGCATGGCCCGCCACTCGTCGTAGAGGTGCGAACCGTGCGGTGAGCGCAGGGCCGTCTCCGCCATCAGATCGTCGGCCCAGGTCAGCGCGAGATCCCCGGCGAGTACGGCGGCACTGGCACCGAACGACTCGGAGGAGCCGGTCGTCGGTGCGGACCGGTGCAGGCGCGCAAGGTCGACGTGGACCGCGGGGCCGCCGCGGCGCAGCGGCGATCCGTCCATCACGTCGTCGTGTATGAGGGCGCACGCCTGCAGAAGCTCAAGGGCCGCACCCGTGCGCAGAACGGTGGTGGCGTCGCCCGAGCCGCCGACGGCACGCCACCCGCACCACACGAACGCGGTGCGCAGCCGCTTCCCGCCCCGCCGGATCAGCCCGGCGACGCGGTCGGCCACGTGTCCGGCGAACACCGGGTCCACCTCGCGGGCCTGGCGCAGCCGCGTGTCGAGGACCTGTTCCAGGAGCGCTTCGACGCCCGTGGTCGCGTCGAGGGCCGTCGCGGGGAACTCGACAAGTCCGGCAGGTTCGGCCACCGTCGGCCTCAGTCCAAGCATGCACGGCCCCTTTTCACTCTCCGTCACCTGCACACGAGTACTTCCGCCGCTGCGGCGGATGTGGATGCGCCGTCTTCTGCCCGGCGGGGGCTCTGCCGAGGACCACACCCACGGGCGTACGCAGCTACGGCGGACTGTCGCCGCGCGACCGCTCCTGACGGCGTCTCCGTGGGATTCTCGGGGGCGAACCTGCACAACAGTCAGGCGCTGATCCCGCTGGTGAAGGGAATACCACCGATCCGCTCCCGGTGCGGACGCCGGCGACGCAGACCGGGAAAGCTCCACGCCGACAAGGGGTACGACTACGACCACTCGCGGCGATGGTTACGCGGGCGCGGCACCAGGCAGCGCGTCGCCGGCAGGGCATCGAGTCCTCGACTCGCCTGGGCCACCACCGGTGGATCATGGAACGCACGACGGCCTGGCTCGCCGGATGCCGCAGACTGCACCGCCGCTACGAGCGCGAAACCGAGCACTTCCTGGCCTTCACCAGCATCGCCCGCACCCTCATCTGCTACCGCCGACTCACCAAATGGACGTCTTAGGACCCTTGGCGGGCCCGGCGGGTGCGGGCGATCAGCCACATCAGGTACGGCGCTCCGATCGCCGCCGTGAGTACGCCCACCGGGAGTTCGACGGGGGAGAACAGGCGGCGGGCCAGCAGGTCCGCGAGGAGCACGATCGTTGCGCCGGTGAGGGCGGAGGAGAGCAGCGGGATCTGGGCGGTGCGGGTCATCCGCTGGGCGATCTGCGGGGCGAGCAGTGCCACGAAGTCGACCGGGCCGGCGGCGCCGGTGGCGACGGAGGCCAGCACGACGCCGAGCCCGGTCAGACCCAGCCGGACCGGGCCGAGCCGCACACCGAGCGCGGTCGCCGTGCTGTCGTCCAGGGACACCATGCGCTGGGCGTGCGCGGCCCACAGCAGCGCCGGCACCAGGACCGCGAGGGCCAGGGCGAGCGGCGCGGCCTGCTCGTAGCCCCGGCCGTTGAGGGAGCCGGTCAGCCACACCTTGGCCTGCTGGGCGACCAGATAGTCCCCCTTGGTGAGGAACAGCCGCGTCAGCGACCCGAGCGCGATCGACACGCCGATCCCGACGAGGACGAAGCGCGTCGCGTGCAGGCCGCCCCGCCAGGCGAAGACGTAGACCAGCGTGGCCGCCGCGAGCCCGCCCGCGACCGAGACGTACGGCAGCACGCTGTACGAGGTGAGTCCGAACGTCATCGCGGTCACCGTAGCCGCCCCCGCGCCGTGCGTCACACCGATGACGTCCGGACTGGCGAGGGAGTTGCGGGCGACGGTCTGGATCAGCGCGCCGGAGACCCCGAAGGCGGCGCCGACCAGCAGGCCCGTGACCAGCCGGGGCAACCGGAGCGTGCCGACGACCAGTTCGTCCGGGCTCGGCTGCCCCAGCAGCACGCGGACGACCTCGGTGGGGGAGACGTACGACTCGCCGACGCACAGTGACACGACGGTCGTCACGGCGAGCAGGGCGGCCAGCAGGAGGGCGACGGCGCTTGCCCTGCGGTGCCACAGGAAGCTGCCGCTGCCCACCCGCACCACGGCGTAGCCGGCGGGGCGCAGCCGCTTGGCGGCGGACAGGGAGCGTTCGACTGACTGGGTCATGCCGGCACCGTCGCCTTCCGTCGTACGAGGGCGACCAGGAACGGCACGCCGAGCAGCGCGGTCATCACCGCCACCGGCACCTCCGAGGGCGCGAAGACGACCCGGCCGAGCACGTCCGACACCAGGATCACGGTGGGACCGAGCAAGGCCGACAGAGCGAGGACCCAGCGGTGGTCGGCGCCGACGAGGGACCGCGCGATGTGCGGGACGGCCAGCCCGGTGAACGCGATCGGACCGGCCACCGCGACGGCCACCCCGGTCAGCACGGTGGCGGCGAGCGCGCCGACGGCCCGCACCAGCCCCACCCGGTGCCCGAGGCCCCTGGCCGCGTCGTCGCCGAGGGCCAGGGCGTCCAGGCCCCGGGCCACGACAGACACCAGCACCAGCCCCACGAGCACGAACGGCCAGGTCTGAGCGATGATTTCGCCGTCCCGGCCGCCGATCGAGCCGACGTCCCAGAAGCGGAACTCGTCGAGTGCGCGGGCGTCGGTCGTGACGATGGCGGAGACCACGGAGGCGATGAACGCGTTCATCGCGGCCCCGGCCAGCGCCAGTTTGACCGGCGACGCGCCACCGCGTCCGCTGCCCGCCACGGCGTAGGCGGCCACCGCGGCGAGCCCCGCCCCGGCGAACGCGAACCAGACGTAGCCGCTCGGCGTGTGCACCCCGAGGAAGGCGATGGCGCAGACGACGCCGAGCGAGGCGCCCTGGCTGACGCCGAGGATGCCGGGCTCGGCGATCGGGTTGCGGGTGATGCCCTGCATGACCACACCGGCGACCGCTAGGGCGAGCCCGACCATCACGCCGATGACCGTGCGGGGGACCCGCAGGGCGCGCACGACCTGCGCGTCGTCGCCGGTGCCGCCGTGCAGCAGGGCGCTGAGCACCTGGTCCGGGGGGATCTGCCGGCTGCCGAGGGCGAGGCTCAGCAGGACGGAGACGAGCAGCAGGAGCATGCCCGCGGCCGTCCAGGCGAGCCGGCGCCGGGTGCCACGGGACATGCGGTTCCTCTTGCTGTTCGCTGTGCGGCGGACGAGTTCTCCCGCCGCCCGGGTCCTACTTGGCGAGGTACTTCTCCAGGTCCCCGAGGACCTCGTCGGCCGCGGTGACGCCCAGGCCCAGGTACCAGGTCTCGTCCGGGACGTCGTAGGCGTGCCCGGCCTTGACCGCCCTCAGGTTCTTCCACAGCGGGTTGTTCTGCGCGCGGGACTTGTCGGTGGCCTTCGGGTCGCCGTACACACCGGTGAAGACGTAGTCCGCGTCGGCCTGGTCGATGTTCTCGGCGCTCACCTCGGCGGCCAGGTCCTCGATGTCCTGGTTCTCGGGGCGCGGGATGCCGGCGTCCTTGAGGATGGTGCCGATGAACGAGGCGTTGGCGTAGAGCCGGATCACACCGTCGGGCAGGTAACGCACCATCGACACGGTCGGCTTCTTCGGGCCGAGCTCGGTGTCGAGCTTCTTGACCTTCTCGTCGTAGGCGGCGAGCTTCGCCTTGGCCTCGGCGGTCTTGTCCAGGGCCGCGGCGTTCAGGAGGTAGTTCTCCTTCCATGTGAAGCCGGGGCGGATGGAGAAGACGGTGGGCGCGATCTTCGACAGCTCGTCGTACTTGTCGGCCGCGCGCAGCTGGCTGCCGAGGATCAGGTCGGGCTTGAGGCCGGCGATGGCCTCCAGGTTGAGGTTGTTGATGGTGCCGACGTTCTTCGGCGTGCCGGCGTCCTTCTTCAGGTAGGAGGGCAGCTCGGGGGAGCCCTCGGTGGGGGCGAGGCCGACCGGCTTGATGCCGAGCGAGACGACGTTGTCGAGCTCGCCGACGTCGAGGACCACGACACGCTTGGGCTGCGACTCGATGACCGTCTCGCCCATGGCGTGCTCGATGGTGCGCGGCCACTGGCCCGGCTTGGCGTCGGTGCCCATCTCGGCGGTCTTCTTCGCGGCCGACGCGAAGTCCTTGCCGCCCTTGGCCACATCCTTCTTGTTGCCGCCGGCCGCGGAACCCGCGTTGTCCGCGCTGTCGTTGGAGCCGCCGCAGGCCGCGAGGGACAGTGCCGCGGCGACGGCGAGAGCGACGGCGGCGGTGCCGCGACGGCGGTGAAGCATGACAGGGGGCTCCCTTGTGGTGCACATTGGTCGGCTGTTAGGCCAGCCTCACCTTATCCGGCCCTTTCATGTGCCCTACAAGGGACCCTGTGTGGTTCCTGTCACGGTCTCGTGGTGGCGGGCGGGTCAAGCCGACGAGCACTCCGCGTCGTTGGGAGCGTGAAGGTGGTGGGGCCGGGATCCGCGGCGCCCTTCGTGGCAGTGAAGCCCAGGGTCACCGAGTGCGCCGGGGCGATGCTCGCCGTGTACGGGTGCGGCACGGCGGTCCCAACGGCGCCGACGCCACCGTCGTACAGGTCGACGACGATCCGTCCGCACTCGGCGCGCACCGGCCGGTGCACCTCGGTGTCACCGGCGGCTTCGAACTCACCGCGCGCGAGGTGTTTGAGGCGGGCGGCGCAGGAGGCGAGGGCTACCGGATCCCTGTGGTCGGCAACGCAAACCTTCCAGTCGCTCGGGCTGGCGACCACGATCGGGGCGGCGCCGGCCCGGCCGGACCGGCTGCCGGTGGCCGCGCTCGGCGACGGCGGCGCGCTGATGAGCGCCGTGGAACTGGACACCGTGCGACGGCTCGGGCTGCCCATGGTGGTCGTGGTGTACGACGACGAGGCCTACGGCGCCGAGGTGCACCACTTCGATCTGAAGGCGGTGGGCGGACTGGGTCGCCGGGCCGCGCACCGCACCCTTGCTGATCGACGCCAAGGTGGTCGACGACCATGGCTCATGGTGGTTGGAGGAGGCGTTCCGGGGCCACTGAGCGTTCGGCTGCGGGCCGGCGAGCCGGGTCGCTGTTCGTGTGCGGCGCCGTTGTGGCCGGTCGCGCCCGCGCGGCGGAGCCGCATATCGATACAGCCTCGCCCCTTCGGGGTGCTGCCGAGCGGGCCGTCGGCCGCCCGGCGCGCGCTCGCGCGGCACCGGGCGGCCGGGCGGGATCAGACCGCCGGAGCCGGGTAGGTCGGGTACTCCACCCCGGAGACGTGCTGGACGACGCGGATGACCTGGCAGGAGTAGCCGAACTCGTTGTCGTACCAGAGGTAGAGGATGGCGTTGTCGCCCTCCACCTTCAGCGCGCCGGCGTCCACGATCGAGGCGTGGCGGGAGCCGATGAAGTCGCTGGAGACCGCGTCGGGCGCCGTGATGAAGTCGATCTGGCGGCGCAGCGGCGAGGTCAGCGACACCTCACGCAGGTGGTCGAGGACCTCCTCGCGGGTGGTCTCGCGGCTCAGCTGGAGGTTGAGGATCGCGATCGAGACGTCTGGGACCGGGACCCGGATCGAGCTGCCGGTGATCCGCGCCTTGAGGTCGGGCAGCGCCTTGGCGACGGCCGAGGCGGCGCCGGTCTCGGTGATGACCATGTTCAGCGGCGCGCTGCGGCCGCGGCGCTCGGACTTGTGGTAGTTGTCCAGCAGGTTCTGGTCGTTGGTGAACGAGTGGACGGTCTCCACGTGGCCGCGCAGCACGCCGTACTCGTCGTCCATCGCCTTCAGCGGCGGGACTATGGCGTTGGTGGTGCACGAGGCGCAGGACAGGATCTGCTCGTCCGGCTTGACGGTGTCGTGGTTGACGCCGTGCACGATGTTCGGGACGTCGCCCTTGCCCGGCGCGGTCAGCACGACCTTGTCGATGCCGGGGCGCAGGTGGCCCGACAGGCCCTCGCGGTCGCGCCACTTGCCCGTGTTGTCGATCAGGATGGCGTTCTTGATGCCGTACGCCGTGTAGTCGACCTCGCTGGGGTCGTTGGCGTAGATCACCTTGATCGCGTTGCCGTTGGCGTTGATCGTGCTGTTGGCCTCGTCGACCGTGATCGTGCCCTGGAACTGGCCGTGGATGGAGTCGCGGCGCAGCAGCGAGGCCCGCTTGACGATGTCCTGCTCGCCGCCGCCCCGCACCACGATGGCGCGCAGCCGCAGGCCGTTGCCCGAGCCGGACTTCTCGATCAGCAGACGGGCCACGAGCCGGCCGATGCGGCCGAAGCCGTACAGGACGACGTCGCGCCCCTCGCCGTGCTCGATCTTGTTGGCGCCCGTGGCACCGGCGACGGCGTCGGCGGTGAACGCCTCCACCGTCAGACCGCGGTCGTCGGCCTTGTACGTCGCGGCCAGCATGCCGATGTCGATCTGCGACGGACCGAGGTCGAGCTCGGTGAGGGCCTTCAGGAACGGCAGGGTCTCGGTGACCGAGAGCTCCTCACCCGCGATCTGCCGGGCGAACCGGTGGGTCTTCAGGATGCTGACCACCGACTTGTTCACCAAGGAGCGGCTGTGGAGGAGGACGGTGACGTCCCGCTCCCGGTGCAGCTTCCCGATGAGCGGGATCATCGACTCCGCGATCTCCTCGCGGATCTTCCAGTTGGTGAACGAGTCGTCGTTGACAGTCACAGGCCCATCTTTCGAGCTAGGAGGCGCTCATATGCTAACCGGAGGTTGCGACAGGCGTTCAAAGGGGGGTCTGTGTGAAGGTCGAGCGTCCCGGTTAGTAGATTTTTGACCGTTTTATTGGGACCGCGTCGCGGCGACGCGGAGAAGCCGACACGGCTAAGGAGTGGACCGGTGGAGCTGGAGCTACGGCATCTGCGTGTGCTGTGCGCCATCGCGGATGCGGGGAGCGTGGGCCGGGCGGCGGCCGAGCTGGGCTACTCGCAGCCCGCCATGAGCACCCAACTCCGTCGGATCGAGCGGTACTTCGGTGACTCGCTCTTCGAACGCGGCCCCACCGGCGTGCGGTTGACCGCGTACGGCTTCGAGGTCGTCGCGCAGGCCCGCGACGTCCTCACCCGGGCCGACGCGATCGGGCGCCGTCCTGCCTCCGGCTCCGCCACCGAGCGCCGCACCCTTCGGGTGGCCGCGACCAACTCCCCGATGCTCGCCGGCATGGTGGCGGGCGTGCGCACCCGGCTGCCGGACGTCTCCCTGGAGCTGAGCAGCGTCTACGCCTCCTCGCGGATCGTAGAGCTGCTGGAGGAGGGGGTGGTGGACGCGGCCATCGCCGCGGACTACCCCGGCAGGGAGCTGGAGCACTCGGACGCGGTGGCCCACCGCGGCATCGTCACCGAGCCCACCTTCGTGGCCCTGCCGTCCCGCCACCGGCTCGCCCAGCGCGCCCAGGTCGCCCTCGCGGATCTGGCCGAGGAGGCATGGTTCGTGACCCCGGACGACGGGGCGGGCTGGCCCGGCGTCTTCTACTCGGCCTGCACCGCGGCCGGCTTCACGCCCGCGGTCGTGCATGAATTCCTCGGCGACCAGCAGCAGTTGCAGGGGATGATCGCCGAGGGCCTCGGCGTGGCCGTCGTGCAGCCGACGATGCGGCCGGTTCCCGACGTGGTCGTCAAGCCGCTGGCCGGTACGCCGCTGTGGTGCCGTTACGTGCTGGCCTGGCGGCGCGCGGCGGTCGCCGAGGACACGGTCGAGGCGCTGTTCCAGTCCGCGGTCGAAACGCATCGCCAACTCGTCGGCCAGTCACCGCACTTGAAGGCATGGGCCGCGCGGACCTGGAGTGCCGCGGGCGGGTAGTCGAGGCATCTGTGCGGCCGGGCGGGCGTGTTATGTCCCGCCGGTGCCATGTGCTATGTCACACGGCATTGTTGCGCCAGGGCGGCATTGAGACAGTGCCTCACACGCCTCAGCACCCCTCACAGAGGCGCATCCATCCGTGGAGGACTCCAGATGCGCTACCGCTCCGTGCTGCCCGGACGCATGGCCACGGCGTTCGCCGCCTGCGTCACCGTGTGCGGCTTACTGTCCACGCCGGCGCTCGCGGCCCCCGCGCCCCGGGCCGACGCCGTCCCGACCGCGTCCCCGGGCTCGACCCAGCCCCCACCGCCGACGGGCCCGACCCCCCTCGATGCCGCCGCCCGTCCCGCCGTACAGGACCGGCCGCTCATCCCCGCCCAGCTGCCACCCCTGCCACCCACGCGCGTCCCCACCCGCCCGAGCACGGACGCCGGCCTCAAGGCGGCCCCCTGCACGCCGGGCGACTTCGGCCGCAGGACCGGCGCGGCGCTCGTCGCGTTCGTCACGGCCTCGACGACGGACTGCGTCAACTCCCTGTTCGGCGTCACGGGAACAGACGCCCGCGGCGTCTTCCGAGAGTCCCAAATGGTCACGGTCGCCGAGGCGTTCACCCGCACGGCACGGCAGTACGCCGGCGACAATTCCGCCGGCGTATGGCAACTCGTGCTGTTCCTGCGGGCAGGCTACTACGTGCAGTTCAACCATCCGGACGACGTCGGCCCCTACGGCACACCGCTCGCCCGGAACACCGTCCGCGGCCTGGATGCCTTCTTCGCCCGCCCGCACTCCAGAGACGTCACCGCCGCCAACGGCGACGTCCTGGGCGAGGTCGTCATCCTCACCGACAGCGCCGACCAGCAGGCCCGCTATCTCCGGGTCTACCAGCGAATACTGAAGGGGTACGACAGCTCCTACGACGCCGTCCTCAGCATGCTCGCGGCCGTCAACGCCGTTCACACGCCGCTGTGGCGCGGTAACTGGAACCCGCGGTACGTGAGTGCGGTCACCGCCGACCCGTCGGTCGTCCGCACGCTGCACGCCTTCGCGCGCGACCACCTCGACCTGCTCGGCACCGACCGCGCGTACCTCACCTCCAACGCCGGGATGAACCTGGCCCGTTACGTCGAGCACCCGGACCTGCGGCCGACGGTGCGCCCCCGCGTCCGGCACCTGCTGGACACGACCCGGATCACCGGCCCCACGGCCGGTCTGTGGGTGGCGGTGGCGACCCAGGCCGACTCCTACGACAGCGCAGGCTGCGCCTACTACGGCGTATGCGACCTGACCGGTCAACTCACCCGGGCCGCCCTGCCGGTCACCCACGACTGCGACGCCACGCGCAGGATCCGGGCCCAGTCGCTGACCTCGGCCGACCTCGCCGCGGCGTGTGCCAGCGTGCTGGGCCAGGACGCGTACGTGCACGACCTGGTCAAGGACGACGGACCGATACCGGGCCAGCACCTCTCGACCCTCGACCTGGCCGTCTTCGCCAGCGCCCAGGACTACCGCACGTACGCCGGAGCGATCTTCGGGATCAGCACGGACAACGGCGGCATGACCGTGATCGGCGACCCGGCGGACCCGGCCAACAAACCTTTCGCGGTCATGTACCAGAAGAGCCAGGACACCGGACACGCCGCCCGGATCTGGAACCTCAACCACGAGTACACGCACTACCTCGACGCCGTCCACAACATGAAGGGCGACTTCGCGCAGCAGACGTCCGTGCCCGACGTCTGGTGGATCGAGGGGGTCGCCGAGTACGTCTCCTACGGCTACCGCCGCATCACCTACGACCAGGCCGTCACGGAGGCGGGCCGGCACACGTACCGGCTGAGCACGCTCTTCCAGAACACGTACGCCAACAGCGACGTGACCCGCACCTACCCGTGGGGCTACCTCGCCGTCCGGTACATGGCCGAGCGGCACCCCGCCGACATCCAGCGCATGCTCGCCCGCTTCCGCGCGGGCGACTACGCCGGTGGTTACGCCGTCTACGCCACCGACATCGGCACCCGTTACGACGCCGATTTCGACGCGTGGCTGACGGAGTGCGCCGCCGGCGCCTGCGCGGCGACGCCTGCCGCCAGCCGAGGGTCGTCTCGGGGAGCGTAAGTCACTGCCGGCAGCCGTCCCCCCCCGGATGACCGGGTGCTGAACGCGCCCCGTGGCCGAGGCCACGGGGCGCCCGGCGTCAGCAGGTGGGGCGCTGGGCGTGAGCCGGATCGAGGGCGTTGAGCACGAGCCGCGTGGCGACGTCGTTGTAGGCACGCAAGCGACTGCGCCAGGTGGAGGTGCTGTTCGGCGACCGGCTCGGGGACCCGCGGTTCCGGTTCGAGGCCCTGCCGGCGCTGCGTACGCACGCCCTGCGGCCGAACGGTGGCCGAACCGCTGTGTGATCGAGGAGTTCCCCGGCGGGGTGAGCGGTGCGACGATGCCGCCATGATCGCAACCCCGGACCCACGCGACGGCAGGCCTGAACGCCGAGGACTCCAGGTGGAGACCCACGGCCTCGACGTGATCGCCGACGCCGAGCGCAAAGGCACTCCACGGACCCTGTTCTGGCCCTGGTTCGGGGCCAACGTGTCCATCCTGGGCCTCGGTTACGGTGCCTTCGCGCTCGGCTTCGGGATCTCCTTCTGGCAGGCGCTGACCGCCGGAGTCCTCGGCATCGTCTTCTCGTTCCTGCTGTGCGGATGCGTCGCCGTGGCGGGGAAGCGCGGCTCCGCACCGACGATGGTGCTCGGCCGCGCCGCTTATGGCGTGCGCGGCAACCGCCTGCCGTCGGTGATCTCCTGGATCCTCACCGTCGGCTGGGAGACCGTGCTCTGTGCCCTGGCCACGATGGCCACCACGACCGTCCTCGGACGGCTCGGCTGGGGCGGCGGCACCGGGACCAAGGTGGTCGCCCTCGTCGTCGTGGCCGCGCTGACCGTCGTCGTCGGCGTCATGGGCTTCGACCTGATCATGCGGTTCCAGACGCTGATCACCGTGGTCACGGGCGTGCTCACCGTCGCCTACGCCGTTCTCGTCGCCGACCACGTCCACTGGTCGGCCGTCAGCTCCGTCCCGGCGGGAACCGCCCAGGAGTTCATCGGCGCGCTCGTCTTCATGATGACCGGCTTCGGGCTCGGCTGGGTCAACGCGGCCGCCGACTACTCCCGCTATCTGCCGCGCACCGCGTCGAGCCGGGGCGTGATCGGCTGGACCACCTTCGGCGCGTCCCTGGCGCCGCTGCTCCTGCTGGTCTTCGGCCTCCTGCTGGCCGGCTCTTCCACCGAGCTCAACGAGGCCGTCGCCGCCGACCCGATCGGCGCGCTGACGACGATCCTGCCGACCTGGTTCCTGGTCCCGTTCGCCGTGGTCGCCGTCCTCGGCCTGGTCGGCGGCGCCGTCCTCGACATCTACTCGTCGGGCCTGGCCCTGCTCTCGGCGGGCCTGCGCGTGCCGCGCTACGTGGCTGCCCTGTTCGACGGTGTGCTGATGATCGCCGGCTCGATCTACATCGTGTTCGTCGCCGACGACTTCCTCGGCCCCTTCATGGGCTTCCTCACCACGCTCGGCGTCCCCGTCGCCGCCTGGTGCGGCATCATGCTCGCCGACGTGGCCCTGCGCCGCCGCGACTACGACGAGGCAGACCTGTACCGCCCGGCCGGCCGCTACGGCGACGTACCGGTCACCCCGTTGCTCCTGACGTCCGCTGCCACCGCGCTCGGCTGGGGCCTGGTCACCAACTCCACCGCGAACTGGCTGGACTGGCAGGGCTACCTCCTGGACCCCCTGGGCCTGGGCGGCAGGTCCGGCGCCTGGGCGTACGCCAACCTCGGCGTCCTGGTGGCCCTGGCGGTCGGGTTCCTCGGCACGCTCCTCACGGCCCGCGGACGCGTCCGTGCACAGGAGGCGCAGGCACCGAGCCCGACGACGGACGAGGGGGTCGCGGCCGTATGACCGCAGGACTGCTCGCCGTCATCGACATGCAACGGGTCTTCGCCGACCCCGACAGCCCCTGGGCGACCCCCCGTTTCACCGAGGCGGCGGCGGGCGTACGACGCCTCCTGCCGGCCTTCGGCGACCGCGTCACCTTCACCCGCTTCGTGGCTCCCGGCACCCCCGAAGGAGCCTGGCGCGCGTACTACGAGCGGTGGCCCTTCGCCCTGCAGCCGCCCGAGGCCCGACTCTGGCAGCTGACCGACGAGTTCGCCGCCCACGCGCGGCACGTGCTGGACGCTTCCACCTTCGGCAAATGGACCCCGGAACTGTCCCGCCGGGCCACCACGCAGGGCCGCCTCGTCCTGGCCGGCGTGAGCACCGACTGCTGCGTCCTGTCGACGGCCCTCGCCGCCGCCGACGCGGGCACCGAGGTACTGGTCGCCGCCGACGCCTGCGCGGGAGCCGACGACGACTCCCACGCCAAGGCACTGCACGTGCTGGACCTGTACCGGCCGCTGATCCGCGTGACGACGGTCGGGGAACTGCTGGGGGAGGGGGCGTGAGCCGCTCGGGCCGGCTGGCGCTGCTCGGCGGAGGTTTCTCGACCGACGAGGACGGGCTCCTGGACGACTGGGTCCTGGGCCACGCGCGTGCGCCGCGGCCCAAGGTGTGCTTCCTGCCCACCGCGAGCGGTGACGCCCCCGCGTACATCGACCGGTTCCTCGCCGCGTTCCGAGACCGGCCGGACCGCGAGCCCTCCGTCCTGCGCCTCTTCGACAGGACACTCGACGACGACGCCCTGCGCAGGTTCGTGCTCGCTCAGGACGTCCTCTACGTGGGTGGCGGCAACACCGCGAACCTGCTCGCCGTGTGGCGCGTGCACGGCGTGGACCGGTTGCTGCGCGAGGCGTACGGCCGGGGCGCCCTGCTGTGCGGTATCAGCGCGGGCGCCAACTGCTGGGCGGAGGGCTCGCACACCGACTCCTTCGGCCCGCTCACCTTCCTGCCCGACGGCCTCGGCCTGCTGCCTGGTTCGGTGTGCCCGCACTACGACAGCGAAGCCGGGCGTCGCCGTTCCTACCGGTCGGCCGTGGCGAGCGGCGCCCTGCCCGCCGGCTGGGCCCTCGACGACGGCACCGGCGCCCTCTTCACGGACGGCCGGCTCATCGAGACCGTGTCCCGGGTTCGGGGCCCTTCCGTGTACCGGGTGGTGAGGGACGACGCGGGCGAGGTCGACGAGCGAGCGCTTCCCTGCCGGATCCTGAGTCCTCCCGCCGGGCCGGCCTGAGCCGTCACGGCTCGGTCGTCTCGGACTCCAGTGAGGCGCGGGTCGGCAGTCCGTAGACGCCCGAGTCGTCGTCGAGGATGACGCGGGTGAGCTGGTAGGTGCGTACCGAGCTCTCGACCTGGCGGTCGTAGTCGCCGTCCGCGTCTGCGGCGTACAGGCCGATCTCGCGCAGGCGCAGTTGGAGTTCGGCGACCTCCGGGCCCTGGTCGCCGAGGCTCAGGACCGGGGGCCGGCCCGGTGTCTCGCTCGGTTCGGGGGCGGCGCCGTCGGTGGGGCCCGCGCTGGAGGGGGCCGCGGTGGGCGTGGCGGAGGAGACGGACGGGGAGGGGGAGTCGCCGGTCGGGGACGGGTCGGGTGCGGGCGTGCTGGTCCGGGACCGGGTCGGGGAGGCCGTGGCCCGGGACTGTCCCTCGGGGGATGTGCCGTCCTCGGTGGTCGCGTCGGGGACGGGTGCCCGTAGACCGTCGGACAGGGAGCCGTCGCGCGAGGGGCTCTCGTAGGTGAACAGGCCGCCGAGGTACGCACCCGTCAGCAGGACGGCCAGGGTCGCGCCCGCACCAGCGAGGAGGAGGGGGCGGCGACCGTGTCGGGGGCCTTGGGGGAGCGGGAGCTCGGCGGCCGGGGCCGCCTTTGCCGGGGCGGGGGACGCGGGTATCTCTTCCCCGGGCAACTCCCGCGGCTCCCGGGGAGGTTGCTCCTCAGTGGCCGGCCCCTGGTCGTCGTCGAGTGCGACGAACGGTCGTATCCGCACCGGATCGAAGTCCTCCGCGGCCGCCGCCTCCGCCGTGCGCGCCTCTCGACGGGCGTCGGAGGCGTGGCGCGCGCAGGAGCAGGCCGGGGTGCCGTCCGCTGCCCGGGGCGTGGCGCACTCCGGGCAGACGGGGCCGTTCGCTTCACTCACGTAAGGGGTCCCTCTCCGTGCGGGATCCAGAGTTTAGGCATACGTTCCGCACGCAATCTCCATGGCCCCGGAAGTTGGCGGAAGCAGCGCCTCCGGACCGCTCCGAACCGGCCGTGCGGGGCGGTTCCCTCACGCCGAGCGGCGCGGTGGCGTCCCGGCGGTGGGCCGGTCGAGGTGGGCGGTGAACCAGTCGCGGGCCAGCTCGGCGACGGTGGTGAGGGCACCGGGCTCCTCGAAGAGATGGGTGGCACCCGGCACCACGGCGATCCGGTGCTCGCAGTGCATCCGGTCGCCGGCCAGGCGGTTGAGGCTGAGCACCTCCGCGTCCAGGCTGCCGACGATGAGCAGCGTCGGGGCCCGCACACGGGTCAGCGCCGCCGGGGTGGCGAGGTCGGGACGGCCGCCGCGACTGACGACCGAGAGAATGCCGGAGCCCGACAGCGCTGCCGCCTCCAGCGCGGCGGCGGCCCCGGTGCTCGCCCCGAAGTAGGCGACGGGCAGGCCGGTTTCACCCCGCAGCCACACGGACGCGGCATGCAGCCGCCGGGCCAGCAGAAGGATGTCGAAGACGTTGTGCCGTTCGTGCGCCTCGGCGTCGGTGAGCAGATCGAGCAGCAGGGTGGCCAGGCCCGCGCGGTTGAGGGCGGTGGCGACGTACCGGTTGCGCGGGCTGTGCCGGCCGCTCCCGCTGCCGTGCGCGAAGGCCACGGCCGCCGGCGCGCCGTCCGGTACGACCAGCCGGGCGCCCAGCTGCGCCCCGGCGGCCGGCAGCAGCACTTCCCGGTTGGGCGGGGCCGCCGGCTCGGCGGGCGCGCGGGCCGCCTCGGTGAGCAGAGCGGTGACCTCGCTGTCCGGGGTCTGGCGGAAGCGCCGGTACCAGGCGCCCACCGAGCCGAGCACCTGCTGCGTCAGCGGACAGACGACGGCGTCGGCGACCCGCCGCAGCCGCGCGACGCCGTGGGCCGATCCGACGGGAACCGCGAGCACCACCTGGGCCGCCCCCTGCCCCCTTACCACCCGGCAGGCCGCCTCGGCCGTGGCGCCGGTGGCCAGCCCGTCGTCCACCACGACGGCGGTGCGCCCGGCGAGCGGCAACGCGGGCCGCCCCTGCCGGTAGCCGCGCACCCGCCGCTCCAGCTCGATCCGCTCGGCCCGCTCCACGGCCTCCTGCTCGGCGACGGCCGGTCCCGCCTCGGCGATCACATCCCGGTTCAGGACCCGCACCCCGTGCTCGCCGATCGCCCCGAAAGCCCACTCCGGCTGCTGGGGCACCCCCAGCTTGCGCACCACGAGCACATCCAGCGGGGCACCGAGATGACGTGCGACCTCCGCCGCCACGGGCATCCCACCGCGCGGCAGCCCCAGCACCACGACGTCCTGCCCGCGCAGCCCGTCCAGCCGCTCGGCCAGCAGCCGCCCGGCCGCCCTGCGGTCTTCGTAACGCATACCGCCTCCCGCGCCCACCAGGGCGGGAGCCTGACCCGTCCCTCTCAGGCTACGACTGTTCGCGCCCCGCCGAGACGTGCGGGAGGCCGGCTCGATCCCCTGGTAAGGCAGAGGAATGCTCCCGTCCGGATCGGGTACGCGAGCAGGGCTGTACCACCGTCGCTACCAGGGGATCTGCCATGGACACACCCGCGAACGACTACACGCCGGCGCGACGAGCGCTGGACGCGCTGGCCGACAACACGGAGGACAGGGTGGCACTGGACACGCTCGCGAGCAGCGACGTCCTCGTCCCCGTGCCCGACGACGTGGGCGAGGAGGACGCCACCGACCCCGGCGCCGTGGCGCTGCCGGTCATCGAGCGGCCGGGCGGCGAGCCGGTCGTCCCCGTCTTCACCTCCGAGCCCGCTATGGCCGAGCTGCTGCCCTACATCTCCCGCTACCGCCTGGTACCGCTGGGCGCACTCGCCTCCCAGTGGCCGGCCGACGATCTGGCGCTGTCCATAGACGCCGGGTCCGACCATCCGCTGACCCTCACCTCGGAGGGCGTACGGACCCTGCTCGCCCGACCGTGACCACGCGGGGTGCGGGACCGCCGACCCGGGTCCCGCCCCGCTGAGCCGCGACCAGTTCCGGCCGCCCGCCCCGAAGGTCGGCCGGAACTGCACCCTGCCGCGGGGTGGTTCGGCCGTATCGGAAGGGAAGATCCCACCGAGGGGCCGACGCGAAAGGGTGGGGGGTCGTCTTGAGGGTCGTCCTGCTCGGCACCGCCGGCGCGGGCGGTTTCCCGCGCTGGAACTGCGCCTGCGTGCGATGCGACGCCGCCCGGGACGGGAAGCTGCCCGCCCGCGGCCCGGAATGCGCGGCCGTCACCGGCAACTCCCGTGACTGGTGGCTGCTCAACGCCTCACCGGACATCCGTACCCAGCTCGCCGCCGTCCCCGCCCTGTCGCCCGGCACCCGGCACACCCCGGTGCGGGGCGTGCTGCTGACCGACGCCGAGGCCGACCACGTGGCGGGCCTCGCCGTGCTGCGCGACGCCGCGGGGCTGAAGACGTACGCCTCCCCACCGGTGCTCGCCGCGCTGGCCCCGGCGCGGGCGGCCCTCGCCCGCCAAGCCCCCTGGGAGTGGGCGGACAGCCTCACCGAGGGCGGGTTCGTGCTGGCCGGCGGCCTGGTCGTGACGGCGCATCCGATCGCCGGAGAGGCACCCGCGTACCTGCCGGCCAAGGCCTCGGAGCGCCGCTGGGTGATCGCCTACCGCATCGAGGACCTGGTCAGCGGCCGTGTCCTCGTCTACGCGCCCCGCGTGCGCGCCTGGTCCCCGCTGCTGGACGACCTGATCGCGACAGCCGACGGCGTCGTCCTGGACGGCACCTACTTCACAGCCGACGAAAAGCCGCGGACACCGCGGACACTGCAGGCACCGCAGGCACCCCAGACACCGCAGGCGCTGGGAACCGGGTCGCATCTGCCCGTCTCGGGCCCGGCCGGCAGCCTCGCCGCCCTGGCCCGCCACCCGCACGCCCGCCGGATCTACACCCACCTCGCCGACACGAACCCACTGCTCGACCCGGCCTCACCGGCCCGTGCGCAAGTGGCGGAGGCGGGCGTCGAAATCCTCCCGGACGCCGCCGATTTCGTGCTCTAGCCGCGCGGAGCGCCGCGCCCGCCGTCAGCCGCTCAGCGTCCGGGCCAGCGCGTCCCGTTGCAGCGGCAGGACCTCGGCGTGCAGGTCACGGCCCTTGCGGGTAAGGGTGACGTACACGCCGCGCCGGTCCTCCGCGCACACGGAACGCTCCACCAGACCGTCCTTCTCCAGCCGCCCGATCAGCCGCGACAGCGCGCTCTGGCTGAGATGCACCCGCCCGACGAGGTTCTGCACCCGGCACTGCGCGCCCTCCTCGGGCGCTTCCGTCGCGAGGATGTCGAGCACTTCGAAGTCGCTCGCTCCCAGGCCGTGCGGATGCAGTACGCGGTCGATCTCGCACATGGTGCGTGCGTGCACCGACAGGATGTCCCGCCACCGTTCCTCGAGCCCCGCCTCGGCCGTTTTCGCTGCCATACCGGCACGGTAGCACCGAATCGGCCATTCGTTGCCTGTGCAACTAGTGAGTGCGCAAGCGGATGCACGAGCGGGAATGAGGGTGCACGAGGAAGGCGGGGCGGGCGGCCGGGACGTCAGCCGGTCGGGTCCTGGAGCAGCCCGACGAGGTTGCCGTCGGCGTCCTTCACGGAGGCGATCAGCCGGCCGCCCCCGACGTCGTGGACGTCCTGCAGCGGCTCGGCCCCCGCCGCCAGCAGGGCCGCGTGGGTCGCCCTGATGTCGGACACGTGCCAGTAGGGGACCGGACCGGTCATGCCCTTCGCGTGGCCGTTGGGGTCCAGACCGACGTCCTGCCCGGCGTCCTTGTAGCCGACGTAATACGGCTCGTCGGCGTACGGCTCCGTCGCCAGCAGGGCGCTGAACAGGGCCTTCGCCCGGTCGAGGTCCTTGACGGGGTAGATGATCGTGGTGACTCCGGCGGTCATGACGTCCTCCTGGCGTGAGCTGTGCCGACGGTTTTCGTCGGTGGTCTCACGCTAGGCCGGGGGCCGGGCGGACGGCTTCTCGATTCCTGACCGGTCAGGTCGAGTCCCGCTTCACCAGCTCCGTCGGCAGGATCACCGCCGCCGGGACCTCGCCGCCGATCTGTGCGAGCAGCAGCCGTACCATCTCGGCGCTGATGCGGTCGTACGGCTGGCGGATCGTCGTGAGGGCGGGGGTGGCCTCCGTCGTCCTCGACCACGGCCGCACTGCACCTCGCCAAGGGCGGTGACCTGTCCGGCACCCGCTGGTGGTTCGACAACGCCGTCGCGAACGGCGTCAAGTTCGACGCGATCGGCCTGTCCTACTACGGCTACTGGCACGGCACGCTCGCCGACTTCCAGGCCACCCTGGACGACGTGGCCGCCCGCTACGGCAAGCCGGTCTCCGTCGCCGAGACCGCCTACCCGTTCCGGTTGGACAGCGAGGACTCGCACGAGAACATCATCGACACCGCCGCCGAGCTGGTCTCCGGCTACCCCGCCACCGTGGCCGGGCAGACGAGAGGGATGAACGACGTGACGAGCATCGTGGAGGCCGTCCCGAACGGCCGTGGCCTCGGGGTCCTCTACTGGGAGGCGACCTGGACCGCCGTCACCGGCAACGGCTGGGACCCGACCGACGCCTCGTCCGGCAACGGCGGGGAGAACCAGGCCCTGTTCGGCTACGACGACAAGGCGCTCTCGTCGACGGCGTGGTTCAGCCACCGCTGAGTCGGTCCGTCGAGTCCGTGACAGAGGGGCCCGGCCGCGCCGTTGCGGCCGGGCCCCGGCACGAACGGCCCGGTGCCGCGCAGCCGTCAGCCGGCGCCCCGTTCCGGCACCGGACCGAGTTCGCGGTGCTCGCGCACGGCGATCCGGGCCAGCTTCGTGAGCATCATGCCGTTGCGGATCGCGACGACGTAGTCGACGGGCAGGCCGTGCATCCGGGTGCCGGGGCCCCGCAGGGGATGCCAGTCGATGACGAAGAGGGTGTGCTCGCCCCAGGGGATCAGCTTCATGGCGATGCGGGCCGCGCCGAAGGGATCCGCCCGCGCCTCCAGTTCCAGGCGCAGCCGTGGTTCGCAGATGCGGACGACGACGGTGTCGTCCAGGGTCAGAGGCCCGACACCGACCCGCACGCGCAGCCGGGCGCCCTCGTCCGGCCAGTGCGGATCCACGGCGAGGACCTGCTGCGTTCCCGTGACCCACTCCCCGTAGCGACGGCCGTCGGACAGCAGGCTCCAGACCTCGGACGGCGAGCTCAGGATCAGACGGCGGTTGCGCGCCACGCCGACCACGCTCCTTCTCCTCGGCCGCTCACCGGGCCCTTCGACAGTAGCCGCGGCGTGCGGGGCGGGCATCCGCAGCGCAGCGGCGGGACGATCGGCCGACCGGACCGTTACCCTGTTGACCGGCCGCGATCACCTCGCGGCGCGGCGGTGGGGCCCGCCGTACCCGAACCGCGGCAGTGCCGCCGCCAACGGTCCCTACTTGCACCGGCGAGGCCCGCACGCCCGGGCCCAGGCGAGTAGGAGACGTACGACCATGACAGCTCCGGACACCGAGAACCTCCGCGCCCCGGCCGGCACCGCGCCGCCGCCGGCCTGGCGGACCCAGGCGCCGGTCGTCGCGGTGGTCGCGGCCGGCGGAGCCGTCGGTGCCGTGGCCCGGTACGCGCTCACCCTGTGGTGGCCCCTCCAGCCGGGCGGCTTCCCCTGGGCGACCTTCTGGACCAATGTCGTCGGCTGCGCCGTGATCGGCGTGTTCATGGTGGTCATCACCGACGTGTGGGCCGCCCACCGCCTCGTCCGCCCCTTCTTCGGCACCGGAGTGCTCGGCGGCTTCACCACCTTCTCCACCTACGCCGTGGACATCCAGAGACTGGTGGACCACGGGCACCCCCGCATCGCCCTGGCGTACCTCGCATGCACCCTGATCACGGCACTCACGGCGGTCTGGCTCGCGGCAGCGGCCACCCGCCGCGTCCTGAAGCGGAGGCAGTCATGACCGGACCCGCCGGCCGGGCCCTGCGCCTGACCGTTCTCGTCGGCGAGCACGACACCTGGCATCACAAGCCTCTGTACGCGGAGATCGTGCACCGCGCCCACGCGGCGGGCCTCGCGGGCGCCAGCGTCTTCCGGGGCATCGAGGGCTTCGGAGCGTCCTCGCTGATCCACACCTCACGGCTGCTGTCGCTGAGCGAGGACCTGCCGGTCGCGGTGGTGGTCGTCGACAGCGAGGAGCGCGTAAGGGCCTTCCTCCCGCAGCTCGACGGACTCGTCACCGAGGGTCTCGTCACCCTCGACGCCTGCGAGGTCGTCCGGTACCCCCGCCGCTCCGACACTCCCGGCGCATCGGACAGGGAAGGTAAGAAGTCACCGTGAACTGGCTCCTGGTGATCGCGGGCGCAGCCGTCGGCGCTCCCCTGCGCTACCTCACCGACCGCGCGGTCCAGACCCGGCACGACTCGGTGTTCCCCTGGGGCACCTTCGTCGTCAACGTCACCGGCTGCCTGATCCTCGGCCTGCTGACCGGCGCCGCGAGTGCCGGCGCCGCGAGCTCCCACCTCCAGCTCCTGCTCGGCACCGGGCTGTGCGGCGCCCTGACCACCTACTCGACCTTCTCCTACGAGACCCTGCGGCTCACCGAGACGGGAGCCGGGCTCTACGCCCTCGGGAACGTCGTGGGGAGCGTGATCGCGGGCCTCGGGGCGGCCTTCCTGGGGGTGTGGATCGCCCAGTCGGTGTGGTCGTAGCCCGGCCGCCACGGTGTCGACGGCGCCACAGTCACACCCGCACCTGGTAGGACAGTGCGCACCACCCGTCCCGCCGACCCCCGGAACTGGATCCCATGAGCGCCATCAGCGTCGGTCAGGCCGTCGTCCTCGGAGCCGTCGAGGGGGTGACCGAGTTCCTGCCCGTCTCCTCGACCGGCCATCTGAAGATCGCCGAAGGGCTGATGGGCATCCCCGTCGACGACGACGCGGTCGTCGGGTTCTCGGCCGTCATCCAGGTCGGCGCCATCGCCGCCGTCCTCGTGTACTTCTTCAAGGACATCGTGCGGATCCTCACCGCCTGGGTGCGCGGGCTGCGGGACAAGGAGGAGCGCTACCACCACGACTACAAGTTCGCCTGGTGGGTGATCTACGCGACGATCCCGATCGTCGCCGTGGGCCTGGCCGCCAAGCCGCTCATCCAGGGACCGCTCGCCTCCCTGTGGGTGGTCGCGGGCTCGCTGATCGTCGGCAGCGGCGTGATGTGGGCGGCGGACCAGGTGGGGCGGCACAAGCGAGGGGAGGACGACACCTCCTTCAAGGACGCGATGCTCGTCGGCAGCTCCCAGATCCTCGCCCTGCTCTTCCCGGGCTTCTCGCGCTCCGGCGCCACGATGTCCACGGCGCTGCTGCTCGACCTGGACCGCCTCGCCGCCACCCGCCTCTCCTTCTTCCTCGGCATCCCGGCCCTGACCGGCGCCGGCGTCTACGAGCTGAAGGACGCCCTCGGCACGACAGGCACCGGCGCGCTGCCGCTGGCCGTCGGCACCGCCGTCTCCTTCGTCGTCGCCTACGCCTCCATCGCCTGGCTGCTCAGGTTCGTCGCCAAGCACTCCTTCAACGCCTTCGTGATCTACCGGATCGTCGTGGGCCTGCTGCTCTTCGGGCTGCTGGGCGCGGGAGTGATCAACAGCTGACCCGGGCCGGGCGTGATGCCGGCTTTCCACCGTCACGCCCGGTGAATCTCTCAGTGAATCTCTCCCTTCGCATCCCTTGACACCACCCACGGCTCACCCGGAGTATCACTCCCGTGAACCTGTCAGACAGCCGGACAGCCGGACAGCCTCCACGCCGCATCAGCGCCATGGAGGCGGTGCTGGCGCACCTGCGCGGCGCCATCGAGCGCGGCGAGTACGCCGTGGGCGACAAGCTCCCCTCCGAGGCGGAGCTGTGCCGCACCCTGGAGATCAGCAGGCCCGTCCTGCGCGAGGCCCTGCGGGCCCTGCAGACGATGGGCCTGACCGTCTCCAAGACCGGCAAGGGCACCTTCGTCGTCGCCAACACCGTCGAGGACCCCACCTTCGGCGACTACTCGGCGAGCGACCTGCTGGAGGTGCGCCGCCATGTCGAGATCCCGGTCGCCGGGTACGCGGCGCTGCGCCGCACCCCGGAGAACCTCGACCACCTGGCCCATCTGCTCGACCGTATGGAACGGGAGACGGACACCACCGCGTGGGTCGCGATGGACTCCCTCTTCCACCTGGCCGTGGCCGAGGCCGCCCAGAACCCGGTGTTCCGCCGGGTCATCGAGGAGATCCGCGACGCACTGGCGCGTCAGTCGGCGTTCCTCAACGAGCTGGGCGGTCGCCGCGAGCAGTCCAACCGCGAGCACCGGGCCATCGTCGAGGCGCTGATCGACGGTTCCGAACTCGACGCGACCGACGCCATGGCCCACCACCTGGACCGCGTCGAGACCACCCTCACCGACATCGTGCGCCCCGAGCGCACGGACAGCACCACGGAAGGCGGACCCGAGGCGTGAGTGAGCAGTCCCTGCACGAGGGCGTGCAGAAACGTTCCGACCATGTCGACGCCGGAGACCACGGCTACAGCAAGTCGCTGAAGGCCCGGCACGTCAACATGATCGCCATCGGCGGAGCCATCGGCACCGGCCTGTTCCTCGGCGCCGGCGGCCGGCTCGCCGATGCCGGCCCGTCCCTGTTCATCGCCTACGCGGTCTGCGGCGTCTTCGCCTTCCTCGTGGTCCGCGCCCTCGGCGAACTCGTCCTGTACCGGCCCTCCTCCGGCGCCTTCGTGTCGTACGCCCGGGAGTTCATGGGGGAGAAGGGCGCGTACACGGCCGGCTGGATGTACTTCCTGAACTGGGCGACCACCGGCATCGCCGACATCACCGCGGTCGCCACCTACACCCACTACTGGGGCATGTTCTCCGACATCCCGCAGTGGGTGATCGCGCTGATAGCCCTGGCCGTCGTCCTCACCGTGAACCTGATCTCGGTGAAGTTCTTCGGCGAACTGGAGTTCTGGTTCGCGATCATCAAGGTCGGCGCGCTCGTCGTCTTCATGCTGATCGGCATCTTCCTGCTGGTCACCCAGCAACCCGTGGACGGCCACACCCCCGGCCCGTCCCTGATCACCGACAACGGCGGCGTCTTCCCCAACGGCCTGCTCCCGATGCTGCTCATCGTCCAGGGCGTCGTCTTCGCCTACGCCTCCGTCGAACTGGTCGGCGTCGCCGCCGGTGAGACCGAGAACCCCGAGAAGATCATGCCGAAGGCGATCAACTCGATCATGTGGCGCGTCGGCCTGTTCTACGTCGGCTCCGTCATCCTCCTGTCGATGCTGCTGCCCTGGTCCTCGTACAAGGCGGGCGAGAGCCCCTTCGTCACCGTGCTCTCCAACATCGGCGTCCCCGCGGCCGGCGGCATCATGAACCTCGTCGTGCTCACCGCGGCCATGTCCTCGCTCAACTCCGGCCTGTACTCCACCGGCCGCATCCTGCGCTCCATGGCGATGTCGGGCTCCGCCCCGAAGTTCACCTCGGTGATGAGCCGCAGCCAGGTCCCGTACGGCGGCATCCTGCTGACCAGCGGTATCTGCGTCCTGGGCGTCGGACTCAACTTCGTCGTGCCCGCCGAGGCGTTCGAGATCGTGCTGAACTTCGCCGCGATCGGCATCCTGTCCACCTGGGGCATGATCATGATCTGTCACCTGCTCTTCTGGCAGAAGACCCAGAAGGGCGAACTCACCCGCCCCGGCTACCGACTGCCGGGCTCCCCCTGGACCGAACTCGTGACGCTGGCGTTCCTCGCCTCCGTCCTGGTCCTCATGTACGCCGACGGAGGCGCCGGCCGCACCACCGTGCTGTGCCTGCCGCTGATCGCCGGGGCGCTGGTCGCGGGCTGGTACGCCATCCGCAGCCGGGCCGGGCGCACCCCCGCCAAGGCCGACACGTGAGACCCGAGTCGGTCGACGACCCCTCATCGACCCACGACAACCAGGCAGTGATGTACACCAGCTCGACAGCGGACGCACCCCTTGTCCGCGAACCCCTCCACGCACCCGTCGCCCACCTCATACGCGGCGGAATGATCGAAGGCATCCACTACGGCTCCGTCGTCGTCCTCGGTGGCGACGGCGAGGTCCGGTTCCAACTCGGTGACATCGAGGCCGCCTTCTACCCGCGCTCGGCGCTCAAGCCCCTCCAGGCCGTCGCCATGGCGCGGGCCGGGCTCCCGCTCGACGGCGAGCTGCTCTCGCTCACCGCGGCGAGCCACTCCGGCGAGGAACGCCACCTCGCCGGCACCCGGCGCATCCTCGAACTCGCCGGGCTCACCGAGGACCACCTGCGCAACGTCCCGGACATGCCGTACGACCCGGTCGTCCGGGACGTCTGGGTGCGGGAGGGCCGTGCGCCCTCCCGGCTCGCCCAGAACTGCTCCGGCAAGCACGCGGCCATGCTGTACACCTGCCGGCTCAACGGCTGGTCCCTGGAGGACTACCTCGACCCCGGGCACCCCCTGCAACAGGCGATCGCCGAGATCGTGGAGGACCTGACCGGGCAGCGGATCGCGCGGGTGACCGTCGACGGGTGCGGCGCTCCCTTGTTCTCCGTGTCCTTGCACGGCCTGGCCCGCGCTGGCGCCCGTATCACCAGCGCGGTGCCGGGTACGCCGGAGGCGCGGGTCGCGGACGCGATGCGGGAGCACGCGGAGATGGCGTCCGGCTCCGGGCGGGACGTGGCCGCGCTGATGCGGGCCGTGCCGGGGCTGCTCTCCAAGGACGGGTTCGAGGGCGTGCAGGTCGCCGCGCTGCCGGACGGGCGGGCCGTCGCCGTGAAGATCGCCGACGGAGCGAACCGGGCGCGCGTGCCGGTCGCCGCGGCGGCGCTCGCTTTCGCCGGTGTCGATCCCGAGTTGCTCACCGAGTTCCGGGGTGAGGCGCTTCTGGGCGGTGGGCGAGAGGTCGGGTGTGTACGGCCCGTCCGTTCGCTGGAGCCGGTCGTCGTCTCGGCCTGCGCCTGAGGACGTGCCCCGACCCATGTCCGGCGGCCGCGGGTTGTACGTGGCTTGTCGCGCAGTTCCCCGCGCCCCTTTCAGGGGCGCCGTCCCTCACCTTCTCTGAAAGAAGAACCGCTTCGCCATGAACGCCGTCACCCGCAGCGAGCACGACCTGCTCGGCGACCGTGATGTACCCGCCGACGCCTACTGGGGTGTGCACACCCTGCGTGCCACCGAGAACTTCGCCATCACCGGCACGCCGATCTCCGCCTACCCGCACCTGATCGACGCCCTCGCAGCCGTGAAGGAGGCCGCCGCCCTCGCCAACGAGGAGCTCGGGCTGCTGGAGCCGAAGAAGGCAGCCGCGATCGTCGCCGCGTGCCGGGAGATCCGCTCCGGTGAGCTGCACGACCAGTTCGTCGTGGACGTCATCCAGGGCGGCGCCGGCACCTCGACCAACATGAACGCCAACGAGGTCGTCGCCAACCGGGCGTTGGAGCTGCTGGGCCACGAGAAGGGGCAGTACGCCTACCTGCACCCCAACGAGGACGTCAACCTCGGTCAGTCGACCAACGACGTCTACCCGACCGCCGTCAAGATCGCGACGGTGTTCGCGGTGCGCGGGCTGCTCAAGGCGATGGCCGTCCTCCAGGACGCGTTCGCCCGCAAGGCCGTCGAGTTCCGCGATGTGCTCAAGATGGGCCGTACGCAGTTGCAGGACGCCGTGCCGATGACGCTGGGGCAGGAGTTCTCCGCGTACGCCGTCATGCTCGACGAGGACCGGGCCCGGCTCGCCGAGGCCGTCGAGCTGATCCACGAGATCAACCTCGGTGCGACGGCCATCGGCACCGGCCTCAACGCCCCGGCCGGATACGCGGAGGCCGCCCGCCGCCACCTCGCCGCGATCACCGGGCTGCCGCTGGTCACGGCGGCGAACCTGGTCGAGGCCACGCAGGACTGCGGGGCGTTCGTGCAGATGTCCGGTGTGCTCAAGCGCATCGCCGTCAAGCTCAGCAAGAGCTGCAACGACCTGCGGCTGCTGTCCTCCGGCCCCCGCGCGGGGCTCGGCGAGATCAACCTGCCGCCGGTGCAGGCCGGTTCGTCGATCATGCCCGGCAAGGTCAACCCGGTGATCCCCGAGGTCGTCAACCAGGTCGCCTTCGAGGTCATCGGCAACGACGTCGCCATCACCATGGCCGCCGAGGCCGGGCAGCTCCAGCTCAACGCCTTCGAGCCGGTCATCCTGCACTCCCTCTCCGAGAGCATCACGCACCTGCGCAACGCCTGCGTGACGCTCGCCGAGCGCTGCGTGGTCGGCATCACCGCCAACACCGAGACACTGCGCCGGACCGTGGAGAACTCCATCGGGCTGGTCACCGCCCTCAACCCGCACATCGGGTACACGGCCGCGACCGACATCGCCAAGGAGGCCCTCGCCAGCGGCCGCGGCGTGGCCGAACTGGTCCTGGAGAAGGGCCTGTTGCCCGCCGAGACCCTGGCCGACCTGCTGCGCCCGGAGGTCGTGGCGGGCAGCGGTCAGGCCCTGGTCTGACCTGGACGAACACCGACGGCGCGGGCGCGCCGGGAGCGGCTGGGAGGCACAATGGTGATCATGGCAGCGTCAACGTCGTCACTGACCTTCCAGCCGATCCTGGAGCGCATCGCGGAGGAGATCGAGCGGACCCCCGGCCGCGGCCGGCCCGCCGACTACATCCCGGCGCTCGCGGCCTGCGACCCCCGCAGCTTCGGCATGGCCGTCGCCGAACTCGACGGCACGGTGTACGGCGTGGGGGACTGGCGCGAGCCGTTCTCCACGCAGTCCATCACCAAGGTCTTCACCCTCGCGCTCGACCTGGCCCGCGAGGGCGACGAACTCTGGGAGCACGTGGGCCGCGAGCCCTCCGGCAACCCCTTCAACTCCCTGGTCCAGCTGGAGTACGAGAACGGCATCCCGCGCAACCCGTTCATCAACGCGGGCGCCCTCGTCGTCACCGACCGCCTCCAGACCCGCAGCGGCGACGCGGCCGGCGAACTCCTCGCCTTCCTGCGTGCCGAGAGCGGCAACCCGGCCCTGGACTTCGACAAGGACGTCGCCGCCTCGGAGTCGGCGCACGGCGACCGCAACGCCGCCCTCGGCCACTTCATGGCCTCCTACGGCAACATCGACAACCCCGTCCCGGCCCTGCTCGACCAGTACTTCCGCCAGTGCTCCATCAAGGCGTCCTGCGCCGACCTGGCCCTGGCCACCTCCTTCCTCGCCCGCCACGGCGTCCGGGCCGACGGCACGCGCCTGCTCACCCGCAGCCAGGCCAAGCAGATCAACGCCGTCATGCTGACGTGCGGCACATATGACGCTGCGGGCGACTTCGCGTATCGGGTGGGTCTGCCCGGCAAGAGCGGCGTGGGCGGCGGAATCATCGCGGTGGTACCGGGCCGCTGCACGCTGTGCGTCTGGAGCCCGGGTTTGGATGAACGGGGCAATTCGGTGGCTGGGGTGGCAGCCCTGGACAGATTTACAACCCTGACGGGCCTGTCCGTGTTCTAGAGGGGGCACTGAGGTGCCCCTTCAGGGGCGCGGGGCGTGGTCGGTCTGCGGCTACCGCCGCGTGGGCGCGACAAGCCACAACGGACCCGCGGCCTGCGATCCTGCGCACCAGGCAGACGCGTCGCATCCTCGACGAACGGCCACAATCGATCACCGGCCCGTCATACCCCGGCTTCCCACCGGAGGGAACCGCGTCAACTACCGGCCACCCGGCGTTGACACGCTGACCGAGTGTTGGCCATGGCTTTCCCCGTCGATCTCCGCCGCTGCCAGATACTCGGTCTGGCCGGCACCGCCTTCCTTGCCCTGGGCGGTGAGACGTCCGGCGCGCTGCCGGTCCGGGAACTCCTGGCCCCGAGTTCGGTCCACGCGGCCCTCGGCCTGGTCGGTGTGTACTTCGGCGTCGTCCTGCTGATAGCGGCGTGGCTGCTGCTGGGCCGGCTCGTGCGCAGCGCCGACCCGCCGACGCCGCGGGCCCTGCTGCTCGTCCTGGCCGTCTGGGCCACCCCGCTCTTGATCGCGCCTCCGCTGTTCAGCCGGGACGTGTACAGCTACCTGGCCCAGGGCGCCATGGTCGACGCGCACATCGACGTGTACGCCTACGGCCCCGCCCACCTCGGCGGCCCCCTCGCCGACGAGGTCGCCCCGCTGTGGCGGCACACCGCGGCCCCCTACGGCCCGGTGTTCATGGGCGTCGCCTCCGTGCTGTCCGGCGCGACCCGAGGCGAACTGCCCGCGGGACTCCTCGGCATGCGGCTGATAGCGCTGCTCGGCGTGGGGCTGATGGCGGCCGCGCTGCCGCGACTGGCCCGGCACAGCGGAGCCGAGCCGGCGGCCGCGCTGTGGCTGGGCGCGCTGAACCCGCTGGTGCTGCTGCACCTGGTCGCGGGCGCCCACAACGACGCCATCATGCTGGGCCTGCTGGGCGCCGGTCTGGTCGCGGCGCTCGGCCGGTGGCCCGTCCTCGGCGCCGTACTCGTCACACTCGCCGCGCTGGTCAAGGCGCCCGCCGCCCTCGGCCTCGTCGCCGTCGTCCTGCTCCGGATGCGCTCCGGCCACCACCCGGCGAAGGCCATAGTGACCACCGCCGCCGCGGCCGCGGCCACCACGGTCGCCGCCACGGCCGTGGCAGGCACCGGATACGGCTGGATAGGCGCCCTGGACACCCCGGTCTCCTCGCAGAACTGGGCACTCACCAGCCTGCTCGGCCGGGCCACCGGCTCGCTCCTGGAGCAGGCCGGCAGTGACCTCGCACCGCTGGCCGTGCCCGTGTGGCACGCCTTCGGCCTGGTCCTCACCGCGGTCCTGGTGCTCCTCATATGGTGGCGCTGGCGTCCGCGCCCGGTTTACGCGCTGGGCCTGAGCCTGGCGGCCGTCGCCGCCTTCGGACCGGCGATCCGCCCCTGGTACGCCCTGTGGGGCCTTTTCCTCATAGCCGCCGCGGCCCCCAGTACCTCGGTACGGCACCGCGTGGCCGCCCTCACCGGAGTGCTCGCGCTCGCGGTACTGCCCAGCGGCGGCGCCGCGGACGCCGGCCAGCTGCTGCTGGCGGTCTCCGGCGGCGTGCTCGCCGTGGTCGTCCTGTGGCAGGCACACATGGCCGCGCAGGCCCCGGCGTTGGAGCGCACCGCATGAACCTGCCCCGCACCGACCGCGGGCGGCTCGCGCTCGTCCTCGTGCTCGCCGCCGCCGTGACCGTCTTCACCGCCACCGTGCCGCTGCTGCGCGACTGGTTCGACCTGCGCGTCTACTACGGCACCGTCGACAGCTGGGTCCACCACGGCGGCCGTATCTACGACTACCGGGTGCCCGGCACCACGTACGGCTTCACCTACCCGCCCTTCGCCGCCGTTGCGATGCTGCCCATGGCCCTGCTGGGGCTGCACGCGGCCATCGCGGTGGCACTGCTGCTCAACCTGGCGGCGCTCGTCTTCGTGCTGCGTGTGCTGGCCGGCCGGGCCTGGCGGCGGTACGGCTGGTACGGCTGTGCGCTGGCCGTGTGCGGGCTCGCCCTGTTCGAACCGCTGCGGGACACCTTCAGCTTCGGCCAGGTGAACATCCTGCTGCTGGCTCTGGTGCTTCTCGACTGCCGGCTGCTGTCGACGGGCCGCACGCGCTGGGCGGGCGTCGGCATCGGTCTGGCCGCCGCGATCAAGCTGACGCCCGCCGCGTTCATCGGCCTGCTGCTGGTGGCCCGGCGCTGGCGGGCAGCGGGCATGGCGACGGCCGTCGCGGCCGCGGCGACGGCGGTGGCGGCGTGGGTGGCGCCCGAGGCGTCCCGCTTCTACTGGACGCACGCGATGTGGGACACCACCCGGGTGGGCCGCCTCGACTACGTCTCCAACCAGTCGCTGCAAGGCGTCCTGGCCCGGCTGGACGTGGAGAGCCGCGCGGTCTGGGCGGTGGTGGTGCTGCTGGTCCTGGGTGTCTGGGTGGCACGCACCCGCCGCGCCGTGGCGGCCGGCGACTGGACGGCGGCATTCGCCCTCACCGGGCTGACCGCGTGCCTGGTCAGCCCGATCACCTGGGTCCACCACCTGGTGTGGCTGCTGCCGTCCTTCGCCGTCCTCGTACGCGACGGACACAGGCGGGTCGCGGGCGTCCTGTACGCGCTGCTGTGCACCAGCGTGGTGTGGCTGTGGTTCGACGACGCGTCCGGCGTCGACGGCTTCCTCGGCAGCAACACCTACGCCTGGATCACGCTCGGCCTGCTGCTCCGGTTGCCGGTCGGTCAGCTCGGCGCCGACCGCCCGACCCTGCCGCGCGTCACCAGCGACACGGCACCGGCCCCCACCCCGGCGGCGCCCGCGATCGCGCAGGCCTCGGCCCAGCCCGGCTCGCCCTCGGGGGTCACCGCCGCCACGACGGGCACCGTCTCGGGTCCCGGGCTCGGCCTGGCCCGCAAGCCGTCGAGCGACCCCACCGGCTCGACCCGCCCGGCCGCGCCGAACCCCCAGTCGAGCAGCTCCCCGGCCTCCTCGTAGACGGCGTGCCCGCCGCCCGCCCGGGGATTGAGCACCGTCACGACGAGGGTGCGATCGCCCCGGCGGGCGGCGGCGACGAGCGTGTTGCCCGCCTCGCTGGTGTAGCCGTTCTTGATGCCGATGATCCCGGGATAGCGGGTCACGCCGTCGGCGCCGGTGAGCAGCCGGTTGGTGTTGCGGATCGGGTACGACCAGCCGCCCGCCGGGAACATCGCCACCGCGGTGCCGCAGTACCGCGCGAACTCCGCGTTGCGCAGCCCCGCCCGGCCGAACACCGCAAGGTCGTACGCCGACGACACCTGGCCGGGCGTGTCGTACCCGTCCGGCGACATCACCCGGGTGTCGAGGGCGCCCAGCGCACGTGCCTTGTCCTGCATCCGGCCGGCCGTGGCACGCCAGCCCCCGTTCAGCGAGGCCAGCACCCGCACGGCGTCGTTGCCGGAGCTGAGGAACACCCCGCGCCACAGATCGGCGATCCGGTACGTACGTCCCTCGGCGACGCCGACCATGCTGCTGCCCGGCCCGATCCCGGCCAGCTCCTCCTGGCGCACGGTGTGCGGGACGCCGGCGGGCAGGCTCGGCAGCAGGGTGAGCGCGAACAGCGTCTTCAGGGTGCTGGCGGGCGGCAGCCTGCGGTGCGCGTCGTACGCCGCGAGCACCTCCCCCGAGTCGGCGTCGGCCACCAGCCACGACAGCGCGGAGACCCGCGGGACCAGGGGGGCGCCGGGCAGCGGCCGTACGTGGGTGCCGGACCGGTACAGCAGCGCGGGCGCCGGGGTGGATGCCGCCCGGGGCTCGCCGGACGTGTCGGGGTCGTGCCCGCTGCGGGCGGCCGCGGTGGCCGGCGCGAGGGCCAGCAGTCCGGCCGCGCAGAGCACGCAGCTGGACACGAGAGTGCGGGTAGTAAATCCGATCTTCATACCGTCAACGTAGGAAGGCAGCCGTCCCGGGACGCGCTGGCCGGGCCGGTCGGCGTGCGTCGGCACCCGGACGGGCGATGCCGACGGTGTGTCACTCGCCGGGCAGCGTCGGCTGGATCCGGCGAAGGAACGTGGCGTTGTCGGGCGTCTCCCGCATCCGCTCCAGGAGGGTCTCCAGGTTGGACTGGCCGTCCCGGGACTGCAGGGCCCGGCGCAGCCCGCGTACGGTGGTCAACTCGGCCGGGGCCAGCAGGAGTTCCTCACGCCGGGTGCCGGACGGGTTGATGTCGACGGCGGGGAAGACACGGCGGAAGGCGAGGTCCCGGCTCAGCCGCAGCTCCATGTTGCCGGTGCTCTTGAGCTCCTCGAAGAAGTAGTCGTCGGCCCGGGAGCCGGTCTCCACCAGGGCCGTGGCCAGGATGGTGAGCGAACCGCCCTCCTCGGCGAGACGCGCGGCGCCGAAGAACCGCTTCGGCCCGTGCAGCGCGGCCGCGTCGACGCCGCCGCTCAGGGTGCGGCCACCGGACGCGGCCGCGTTGTTGTGCGCCCGGCACAGCCGGGTCAGGGAGTCCAGCAGGATGACGACGTCCTCGCCCGCCTCGACGAGCCGCTTGGCCCGTTCGATGACGAGCTCGGCCAGCGCGATGTGCTGCTTGGGCGCCCGGTCGAAGGTGGAGGCGTACACCTCGCCGCGCACCGAGCGCCGCATGTCGGTGACTTCCTCGGGCCGTTCGTCGAGGAGCACCACCATCAGCCGGCACTCGGGGTGGTTGCCGGCGACGGCGGCGGCGATCTGCTGGAGAAGGACCGTCTTGCCGGTCTTCGGTGGGGCCACGATCAGGCCGCGCTGGCCCTTGCCCACGGGGGAGATCAGGTCGGCGACCCGGCCGGTCAGACCGGACGCCGGGTGCTCCAGCCGGATCCGCTCACGCGGGTGAAGCGGCGTCAGGTCGCCGAAGTGGCGGCGATTGCGGTCGGGGGCGCGCCCGTTGACGCGGGCGACCTCGGTGAGCGCGCGCCGGTCGCCGCGCACGCCGTCGACCTGGTCGCCCTTGCGCAGGCCGTGACGGCGGATCAGCGCGGGGGAGACCTGGGGGTCGGACGGCGAGGGCAGCAGGTTCGCGGCGCGCAGGTGCCCCTTCCCGCTCGCGTCGATGTCGAGGACACCGGTGACGGCCTGGGCCTTGGGCTCCTGCTGGACTGTGGGGTGTTCGAGTGTGGTGGTCATGGTGGTCGGTCCTTTCACGGACGGAAGGCATGGGACATGCGGAAGGAAGGGATGAGCCGCGGACATCGGGAAGGCCGTGGGAACGCCTTCGGGCGGCGGGAAACAGCACCTCGGACACGGCATGAACGCTGGTCACGAGACGGTGCTTGAGAAGCCGGAATGTGGTCCGGCGACTGAGAGAGAACTGGCACCGGCGCCCTGGAACGGGCGTACACAAGTGCTGACTGGACGGTACCACGCCGTGGCTGCGCGTGGCGAGCGGTCCATTCGTCGGTGAGAACGCCTTGGCGCCCTCACCTATTCCGTTATTCCGTCGCGCACGGGTGTCGATTCCGTGGGGTGCGGTTCGTCGGTGGGGTGTAGGAAGCTCAAGAGGACCGGGAGGACCCATGAAATACATGCTGCTGGTCTGCGGTGACGACACCGCCGACGCCTCGGGCATGACGCCCGTCGAGCCCTGGGTGGAAGGCCTGGGCGACCGCCGCGTACGCCTGCACGGGCACCGGCTGGCCACCCCCGCCGAGGCCGTCACCGTGCGGGTGCGCGACGGCGAGGTGCTGCGCAGCGACGGCCCGTTCGCGGAGACGAAGGAGTACGTCGCCGGGTTCGACGTCCTCGAGTGCGACACCTTGGAAGAGGCCGTCGAGGCGGCGGCCCGGCATCCCGTGGCGGCCGTCGGGGCCATGGAGGTGCGGCCGTTCTGGGAGGACGAGGACGCCGACGCGGCGATCCGCGCTCTCGACGCCGAGCTGACCTCGGCGCTGCGGGAGCGGGACGTCGACCGCGTGGTCGCCTGCTACACACCGGACGCGGTGGAGTTCCGCGACGGCCGGGAACACCGGGGGCTCGGCGCCCTGCGCAAGGCGATGGAGGAAGGGCTCGGCCACGTCACCGGCCCCGTCACCCGCGAGGTGCTGGACTTCCGCGTCCACATCGACGAGAGCATCGCCTTCGGTCAGGCACGTGTCCGCCTGCGCGCCACCCGCGCGGACGGCACCCCGATCGACGACCTGCTGCACATCACCACCGGCTACCGCAACGTCGGCCTGCGCTGGCTGATCGCCCACGAGCACGTCTCCGCCCACACCGAGGAGCGGTCATGAAGTACGTCCTGTTCATCTGCACCCCCGTCGGCGGCGAGGAGCTCAGCCCCGCGGAGATCGCCGAGGATCCGCGTTTCACCGACTACATCGACGAGGTCCGCCGCCGTGACGTCGTCAAGGGCGGCGCCCGCCTGCGCCCGCACACCGACGCCACCACCGTGCGCGTGCAGGGCGACGAGGTGCTGCTCAGCGACGGCCCCTTCGTGGAGTCCAAGGAGTACGTCGCCGGACTCGACATCATCGAGGTCGCCGACCTGGACGAGGCCATCGCCCTCGCGTCCCGGCACCCCGCGGCCCTCGCCGGCGGCTCGGTGGAAGTACGACCGGTCTGGGAGTGAACGACAGGAACGCTGCGAATGACGCGAAGGCCATGAACCACACGAACGGCGTCGAGGAGGCCGTCGCCGAGGCCTTCCGCGAGGAATGGGGTCAGGTCGTCGCCACCCTCATCGGGGTGACCGGCGACTGGGACCTCGCCGAGGAATGCGCCCAGGACGCCTTCGCCCAGGCCCTCGACCGGTGGCGGCGCGACGGCGTGCCGCGCCGGCCGGGTGCCTGGCTGACCACGACCGCTCGCAACCGCGCCCTCGACGTACTGCGCCGGGAGGCGGTGGGGGCGGCGAAACTCCGGGAGGTGGCGGTGCTGGGACGGGACCGGTCGTCGTACGGACCCGACGACGACGGCGACGACAGCGGTGTGCGCGACGACCGGTTGCGGCTGATCTTCACGTGCTGCCATCCCGCGCTGCCCATCGAGGCGCGCGTCGCCCTGACCCTGCGCACGCTCGCGGGCCTGACCACGCCGGAGATCGCCCGCGCCTTCCTCATCCCCGAACCGACCATGGCGCAGCGCCTGGTGCGCGCCAAACGGAAGATCCGCAACGCCGGGATCCCCTACCGGGTCCCGCCCGCCCACCTGCTGCCCGAGCGCACGACGGGCGTGCTCGGCGTGATCTACCTGCTGTTCAACGAGGGGTACGCGGCCACCGCCGGCGCCGATCTCGTGCGCAGGAACCTCTGTGCGGAGGCGATCCGCCTGGCCCGCGTCCTCGCCCGCCTCATGCCCGACGAGCCCGAGGTCCTCGGTCTGCTGGCGCTCCTGCTGCTGCACGA
This sequence comes from Streptomyces sp. NPDC093568, assembly GCF_044764945.1. Taxonomy (NCBI): domain Bacteria; kingdom Bacillati; phylum Actinomycetota; class Actinomycetes; order Kitasatosporales; family Streptomycetaceae; genus Streptomyces; species Streptomyces sp. NPDC093568. The sequence continues at coordinate 193,718 of NZ_JBIWJD010000003.1, forward strand.
TGCACGCCAGGACACCCGGGTCGACGCGGCCGGCGAACTGGTGACCCTGGAGGACCAGGACCGCACGGCCTGGGACCGGGCGAAGGCCGACGAGGGCACCGCACTGCTGGAGACCGCGCTGCGCCGCGGCCGCGCCGGGCCGTACCAGATCCAGGCCGCCATCGCTGCCTGCCACACCAACGCGCCCACCGCCGACGACACCGACTGGGCCGACATCGCCGCTCTGTACGGCGAGTTGACCCGCCAGATGCCCTCCGCCGTGGTCCGCCTCAACCGCGCGGTGGCCGTCGGGATGGCCGAGGGCACGGAGGCGGGCCTCGCCGCGGTCGCGGAACTGGAGCGGGAAGGGGAGCTGGCCGGGTATCACCTGCTGCCCGCCACCCGCGCCGATCTGCTGCGCCGCAGCGGCCGTACGCAGGAGGCGGCCGAGGCCTACCGGCGGGCGCTGGAACTGGTCGAGAACGACGCGGAACGGAGGTTCCTGCAACGGCGGCTCGCCCAGTGCCGGTCCGCGTAGGGCCGCTTCGGCCGGCGGAGCGCGTCCGTCAGGCCGACCGGGCCTCCGCCTCCTTCGCGATCTGTTCGAACTGCGCGCCCATCGCCTCGGCCAGCGCCTGCAAGCCCGACAGTGGACGGACCATGACCATGAACTCCTCGATCAGGCCGTCCTCGTTCACCCGGAGGAAGTCGCAGCCCGTGAGCTGCCGGTCGCCCACCCGCGCGGTGAAGACCAGCGCGTGATCCCGGCCGCCCGGGTCGTTGATCTCGCGCACATAGCGGAAGTCCTCGAAGACCCGCACGACACCGCGCAGGATCGCCGCCGTGATCGCCTTGCCCGCGTACGGCTTGTACACGGCCGGGCTGGTGAAGACGACGTCCTCCGCCAGCAACGCCTCGATCGCCTCGGCGTCGCCTGCCTCGACCGCCTCACGGAACGCGCGCATCGGATCACCTCATAGTCAATTTGTTGAGTAGGTGCGGATGAGAATAATCACCTGCTGTTAACGTGTCCACATGTCCCTGAAGTACGCCGTCCTGGCCGCTCTCCTGGAGGGCGAGGCCTCGGGTTACGAGCTGTCCAAGGCCTTCGACATCTCGTTCGCCAACTTCTGGCCCGCCACCCCGCAGCAGCTCTACCGGGAGCTGGAACGCCTCGCACAGGACGGCCTCGTCGAGGCCAGGTTCGTGCAGCAGGAACGGCGGCCGAACAAGCGGATGTTCACGCTCACCGAGGCCGGCCGCGAGGACCTGCGCGCCTTCGCCGTCGAGCCGCCGCGCCGCCCCACCGCCGTCCGCGACGAACTCCTGATCAAGCTCCAGGCCATGGAGGATCCCGAGGCCACCCGCGCCCTGGTCGAGGAACGCATGACGTGGTCGCGCGGCAAGCTCGACCGCTACGAGCGTGTGCGTGAGCGCCTGCTCGACGGGCGGACCGAGGAGGAGTACCTGCGCGAGTCCGACCGGGTCGGGCCGTATCTGACGCTGCTGGCCGGGATCTCCTTCGAGGAGCAGATCCTGCGGTGGTGCGAGCTCGTCCTGACCGTCCTGAAGCAGCGCGTGGCTCAGGGGTGACGCCGATGTTCGGCCCCGAAGGCCCCTCCCTGCGTGAACTCGCCGTCCAGGCCCTGTCGTCCGTCGAGCGCGGATACGACCTGCTCGCCCCCAAGTTCGACCACACGCCGTTCCGCACGCCGGACTCGGTACTGGCCGCCGTCACCTCCGAACTCGCCCGGACCGGAGGCTACGAGGACGGGCTCGACCTGTGCTGCGGGACGGGTGCCGGCGTCGAGGTGCTGGCCGAGGTGTGCCGGCGCAGTGTCACCGGTGTGGACTTCAGCGCCGGCATGCTCGACGTGGCCCGGCGGCGGGCGGGGGCGGGGGAGGAGCGCCGGGGCGAGCCGCGCGTCGACTGGGTGCGGGCCGACGCCCGTGCGCTGCCCTTCGCCCCCGCCTTCGACCTCGTGGTGAGCTTCGGGGCGTTCGGACACTTCCTGCCCCGGGAGCTGCCCGGGCTGTTCGCCCAGGTCCACTCCGTCCTGCGGCCCGGCGGGAGCTTCGTCTTCCCCGTCGTCGCCCCTCCCCCTCCCGCGTCCCCCGGCTACTGGATGCTGCTGGGCTTCGACGCGGTGATGCGCGTACGCAACGCCGTGTGGCGGCCGCAGTTCGTCATGTACTACCGGGCCTTCCGGCTCGGCGAGGTGCGAAGCGAGCTGGCTCGCGCCGGGTTCCAGGTGGAGCTGCGGGCCCTGTCCGAGTTCGGGCGGCGGCGGGACGGCAGCCCGAAGGTGCGGATGGTCGTGGCACGACGGCCGGACTAGACGCGCGCCCGTGCCCGCTCACATCGCGGCCGGCAGCGTGAACTCGTAGACCAAGGCGTCCTGCTGGGCGTCCACCACGAGGTCCGTGATCTCCAGTGGGCGGGCGTGCTGGTCGTGGACCCAGCGGGTGACCCGTACCGCGGAGGCCCCCGGGAAGCGGGTGATGGCGTCCCGGTGGTGCAGCGTGAGGCCGGCCTTGCGCATCCAGTCGTAGGCGCGGCGCAGTTGGGCCGAGTCGGAGGAGTCGGTGCGCTCGCGGTACCGGCCCAGCTCCGCCACTTCGGCGAGCGCCACGGCGGAGAAGGACGTCACGGCCGTACGCCGGCCGCGTCCGTCGGCGTCCTCGGACTCGTAGCGATGCACCAGGGTGGGCCGGTGCGGACCGAGCCCCAGGGCCTCGGCGTGCTCCGGCGGGGGCGTCTCCCAGGTGACCGTGGCCCGATCGACGGCGCCCGGTCCCGAGGTCCGGGCGCCGACCGGGAAGGTGAGCGACGCCGTGGTCTCGACCGGCAGACCGGGCAGCGTGGCGTGGCTGCCCCGCCGGTCGGTCGCGACCAGGCCGCTGCGGCGCAGCACCTCCAGTGCCTGCCGTACGGTCTCCCTGCTGACCCCGAAGTGCTCCGCCAACTGCCGTTCGGCCGGCAGCCGTTCGCCGGGCGGGACGGTCCCGTCGCGCAGCTCGTCGAGCAGCTGGGTGGCGATCCTCCAGTACAGCGGCTGCGCTTCGGTGAGCGGGCGGTCGTGCGGGGTGGTGCGGGCCATGCCGCGCCTCCTGTTGGTGACGTGTCGTAGCCGTGCGGGCTCCTTGCGTCACCAGATCCAAGCATTGGTCTACACCACCAGGGAAGGGTGGTCTCTCACTTCGGCCGAAACGACCCGCGCCGCACGGGGCTCACAGGGCGCCGTAGAGGGCCTCGATCAACGCCATCTTCCGCGGGTCATCGGCGATATGAGGCCCCATCCGGTTCATCGCGTAACCCATCGACACCCCGGCCTCCGGGTCCGCGAGTCCGCACGAGCCGCCGAACCCGTCGTGTCCGAAAGCCCGCGGGTTCGGCCCGTACGAGCCGTTCGGCCCGCTCAGCCACAGGCCGAGGGCGACCTCGGTCTCGTGCTCGAAGCCGGCGCCGAGCACCAGATCGCGGCAGCTGCCCTGCCCCTCGCGCACCCGCTCGGCCGCCTCGGGGGACAGGACGCGATGGCCGTCGTACGACCCCCGCCCCGCGAAGATCCCGTACAGCGCGGCGATCGCACGCGCGGTGCCGTGCCCGTTGGCGGCGGGGATCTCGGCGGCCCGCCACGCGGAGGAGTTGGCCTGCGCCGCGCCGAGGACGGGATTGGTCAGCGCGGCCAGCGCGGCGGGGGCCAACTGGCTGAAGATCGCCGCCTGTTCACTGGTCCGCTCGGCCGGCGGCTGCACCAGCTCGGCCGCCCGCCCGGAGTCCTTCTCCGGCAGGCCGATCGCGAAGTCGATCCCGAGCCGCCCGGTCACCTCCCGCTCCAGAAAGGCCCCCGGAAGCAGCCCCGACACCCGCCGTACGACCTCTCCCACCAGGAAGCCGTACGTGAACGCGTGATACCCGGAGCGCGTCCCGGGCGCCCACCACGGCTCCATCGCCGCGAGCCGCTGGGTCGTCAACTCCCAGTCGCAGAGCTGCTCGAACGAGTGCGGCTCACGCAGCCCGGACAGGCCGGCGCGGTGCGACAGCAGATGCCGTACGAGGATCTGCTCCTTGCCCGCCGCGGCGAACTCCGGCCAATAGGCGGCCACCGGCCCGTCGAGGTCGAGCAGGCCCCGGTCGGCGAGGATGTGGGCGCACAGCGCCGTCGGGCCCTTGGTCGTCGACCACACGTTGACCAGCGTGTCGCGCTCCCACGGGCGGTTGCGCGCGCCGTCGGCCCAGCCGCCCCACAGGTCCACCACCGTCCTGCCGTCGACTGTGACGGCGACCGCGGCGCCCAGCTCACCGCGGTCGCGGAAGTTCGCCTCGAACGCCGACCGCACCGCCGCGAACCGTGGATCGCACTGCCCGTGCACCTGTACCCCGTGCTCCGCCATGAGCCACCCCACCCCTCGTCCGTCCACCGGGAACCCGGGGTGCGGTACCACGCCCCGGGCGCCCTGAACGTACCGACTGGTCGGACTGCGTGGAAAGTGCCCTGCACGCCGAACTCGCGTGAAGGGCAGCCCGCGTTGCGGCGCGCCGTCCTCGCTCAGGCGTGCGAGCGCAGCCAGTCCAGCTTGGCCGCCTCGTGGAAGGGACCGCCGCCCTCGTGGTCGTTGAAGTCGTACACCTCGATGGCCTTCTCGTCGTGGGCCCACGCGTTGAAGGCGGCGTAGACGGTGGAGGGCGGGCAGGTCTGGTCCTCCAGGGCCGCCGAGAAGAAGGCCGGCGCCCGGCCGCGGGCGGCGAAGTGCACGCCGTCGAAGTAGGACAGGGTGCGCAGGACGTCCTCGGTGCGGCCCCGGTGCGTCTTGAGGTAGAGGCCGATCTCGCGGTACGGGTGACGGTCCGTCATGGTGGCCGCGCGCGGGTAGTCGCACAGGAACGGCACGTCCGGCGCGATCGCCGTCAGGTCGGGGACCAGGCCGCCGACCGCGATCGTGATGCCGCCGCCCTGGCTGGCACCGAGCGCGATCGTGCGCGAGGCGTCGGCCAGCGGGTGCGAGCGGGCGGCCTCGACGGCACGGACGCCGTCCGTGAACACCCGGCGGTAGTAGTAGTTCTCGGGCGCGTCGATGCCCCGGGTCATGAAACCGGGGTACGCCGGCGCGGATCCCACCGGGTCCGGCGTGCCGCCGCCCGCACCCCACGCGCTGCCCTGGCCGCGCGTGTCCATCATGAAGTGCGCCCGGCCCGTGGAGGCCCACAGCAGGTTCTCGTGCGGCAGCCCACGCCCGCCGCCGTAGCCGATGAACTCCACGACCAGCGGCAGCGGCTCCGTGGCCCCGGCCGGCAGGCGCAGCCAGCCCTTCACCGGGTGACCGCCGAACCCGGCGAACGTCACGTCGTACACCTCGACCGTGGACAGCCCCGTGTCGACCCGCTCGAAACGGGCGTCCAGGTCGTGCTCGCGCGCTTCCGCCAGGGTCTTGGCCCAGAACGAGTCGAAGTCCTCGGGCTCGACGGACTCGCTGCGGTACTCGCGCAGTTCGTCGAGCGGAAGGTCGAACAGAGCCATGGAGGACCGCCTTTTCGAAGAGTGACCGAGGATGATCACACAGTACGGGAGTGATCGGAGCGCTCGCCAGATATCTGCCCCTTCGGGCACCTACGATGGCGCCATGACGTCTGCCGTCGATCACCCTCTGAGGACCGCTGATCTGCTGGTCAGGGACGCCGAACTGCTCGTCGTGGACGGAGGGCGGGAGATCCCGGGCGGCTGGCTGGCCGTCACCGATCGTCGGGTGACTGCCGTCGGCACCGCCGGAACCGAGCCCGAGGCACGCACGACCCTCTCGGCCGCCGGACGCCTGGTCACCCCGGGCCTGGTCAACACGCACCATCACATCTACCAGAACCTCACCCGCGCCTACGCGCCCGCCGTGAACGGCACCCTCTTCGACTGGCTGACCACCCTCTACCCGCTGTGGGCCACCTCGACGAGGAAGCCGCGTACGTGTCCGCGTACGTCGGCATGGCCGAACTGCTCATGGGCGGCTGCACCACGTCCTCCGACCACCTCTACGTCCATCCCCGCCCGGGCCTCGTCGACGCCGAGATCCGCGCCGCCCGCGACATCGGCTTCCGCTTCCACGCCACCCGCGGCTCCATGACCCGCTCCGTCGAGGACGGAGGACTGCCGCCGAGGAGTGTCACGCAGACGGAGGACGAGGTCCTCGCCGACAGCGAGCGGCTGATCGGGGCGTATCACGATCCCGGGCCGGGCGCGCTGGTCCGGGTCGCGCTCGCGCCCTGCTCACCGTTCTCGGTCACCAAGTCCCTGATGACCGCGACCGCCGAACTCGCCGAGCGGCACGACGTACGCCTGCACACCCACCTCGCCGAGGACCACGACGAGGACACCTACTGCCTGGAGACGTACGGCTGCCGTCCCGTCGAGTACTTCGAGGAGACGGGCTGGATGAGCGACCGCAGCTGGGTCGCGCACTGCATCTACCCCAACGACGCCGAGTTGCGCCGCCTCGCGGCCGCGGGCGTCGGCGTGGCGCACTGCCCCAGCTCCAACATGCTGATCGGCGGCGGCACCGCGCGCGTGACGGAGATGCGCGAACTGGGCCTGCCCGTCGGCATCGGCTGCGACGGCTCGGCCTCCACCGACCACGCCTCCCTCTGGATGGAGACGAGGGCCGCGCTGCTGCTGGGCCGCTACCGCGGCGGTCCGGGAGCCATGACCGCCCGTGACGCCCTCGACATCGCCACCCGGGGCTCGGCGCGCTGCCTGGGCCGGGAGGACGAACTGGGTCATCTGCGGCCCGGGGCGTGCGCCGACCTCGTCGTCTGGGACCTGCACGAGGTGGCGCTGGCCGGTGCGTTGAGCGACCCCGTGGAGGCGTGGCTGCGATGCGGGCCGGCGCGGGCGTGGACGACCGTGGTCGGGGGACGGGTGCTGGTCGACGGCGGCGAGCCCCGGCTCAGCGGGCTGGCGGACGCGCTGCGGGCCCACGGAGGGATCGCGCGACGGATCCAGCAAGGGGCATGACGGACGCGGGAGGCGTCGCCTCAGGCCCGACGGGAGGGAGGTGCCGCCTCCGGCCCGATGGGCGGGAGGCACCGCCTCGGACCCGACGGGCGGGAGGTGCCGCCTCAGGCCCGACGGCCCGTCCACTGCGGCTCCGTCCGCGCCCATTCCTCCTCCCATTCGGCCAGCCGACGACGCATCGCCGTGTGCCGTACGACGGTGTGAGCGAGCAGGGTCACGGCTGCCGCGCCGGCCGTCGCGCAGACGCCGATGGTGACGGTGTGCTGCCAGACCGCCGTGCGGTCCGGCGGCGGGGCCACGGTCCGGCCCCGGGAATCCAGCCAGACGTCGACGGTCTGGCCGGTCCGTGTGCCGGCCGGGACGCGGGCCGTGTCCGTGCGCGTGCCGGTCGCCGGGTCCGTCCAGCGGACCGTCATGTTGGCGGACGGCTGCCGCCCGCTCTGCGCCATGGGGATCGCCGGGGAGGTCCGGCCGACGACCTCGGCCCGGACCTGACGGCGATCGTCGCGCTGCTTCTGGACCGTGGCGCCGGCGTCCTCGTGCGCCCACCACCCGGCGACCACCCCGACCAGCGGAGCGACGACGACCAGCAGGACGGCCGTGGCCAGTAACGTCCACGCCTCCACGACATCGGACCGGCGCCGCAGCGGACTTGCCCGCCGGCGCCAGCCACGTACCCGGGTTCGCATGCCGTCCAAGTACCCCGGACACCGGACATCGTTCCTGACAATCCGTCCCGGCCCCGCGGCCGGTCAGCCGAAGCGCTCGATCCGGATCCGGTCCACGGGCTGACCCGCCGCCACGAGCAGCCGTGAGGCATGCTCGGCGAACCCGTTGGAGCCGCACACATAGGCCTCCCACCCGCCGGGAGGCCGCTCGGCCAGGAGTGCCGCCACATGTGCGGCCGCCACACGGCCCACCGGCACACCCTGGGGCGCACTCCGCGTGAACACAGGCGTCGTCTCCGCGCCGAACTCCCGCGCGTAGATCAGCTCCTCGGGACTGCGTGCCGACACCAGCAGCCGCAAGGGCACATCCAGGGACTGCGCCCGGTGGTGCCGCACCATCGACATCAGCGGTACGACACCGGAGCCGGCGCCGACCAGCAGCGCCGGCCGGTCCCCGGGCCACGCGAAGAAGCCGCTCAGCGGACCGCGCACCTCGACGGTGTCACCGGGCTTCGCCACCGTGTGGAACCAGCCGGAGACCTCACCGCCCGTCACATGGTCCAGGGTGAGTTCGATGTGCCCGGAGTCGTCCGGCGCGGACGCGATCGAATAGTGGCGCTGGGCCACATAGCCGTCCTCGGCGGTCAGCCGCAGCATCAGGTGCTGGCCGGGCAGATGGCCCGCCCAGTCGGGCACCGCTAGCCGGAAGGTGGCGGCCTGCGGGGTCTCCCGGCGGATCTCGGCGATCGTGGCCGTCTGCCACACGGCGGCGGCCTGCTCGCTGACGGCGATGCGCCCGGGAACGGCGAAGCGCGTGGGCGGGGCGAAGCGTGCTGGAGGGGTGACGCGCGTGGGAGGGGGGACGCGCGTGGGCGGGGCGAAGGTCTCAGTCACGTCAGTCACCGGAGTACCGCTGCTCCTCCCAGGGGTTGCCGCGGGCGTGGTAGCCGTTCTGCTCCCAGAAGCCCGGCTCGTCGTGGTCGAGGACGCGCAGTCCCGCGATCCACTTGACGCTCTTCCAGAAGTACAGATGCGGCACCAACAGCCGCGCCGGGCCGCCGTGTTCCGGCGCGAGGGGCTGCCCGTCGTGGTCCCACGCGATCCAGGCGCGTCCACCGGTCAGGTCGGCGAGCGGAAGGTTGCTGGTGTAGCCGGTGTGCGCATAGGCGACGACATGTGTGGCGGACACATGGGGCCGGACCACATTGAGGAAGGCGTCCAGCGACACACCGCCGAACCGCACACCGAACTTCGACCAGCCGGTCACGCAGTGGATGTCGCCCTCGTACCCGGCCGTGGGCAGTTCGTGCGCCTCCTCCCAGCTCCACTCGCGCGGCTCCTCGACCAGGCCGTCGATACGGAAGGACCACTCGGCGGGCGTCAGCTCGGGAGTGACCTCCGCGGACAGGACGGGCCAGTCGTCGCGGGCGTCGTACTGGCCGGGCGGCAGCGCGGCGTTCTGGACGCGCGGGCGTCCGGTGAAGCCTCGGGTGACATTCATGCGGGTGGTGCCTCCAGGCCGCCATGGGCGGCGGCCCGCCGGTTCGGGCGTGATCGTGACGTGCTGCGGCACGAGCCTCGGTTCGTGCTTCGTACAACCGTACGTGCTCGGGTGGGGCGCCTGAGGGCGGGGGGACCGGCGAGTATGCCTCGCCGCGCCCCGCAAACGCGTGGGAACGCTCGTGATCGCTGGGGTAGTGTGGCCGTCCGGCCGGGGCAGTCCCGGTCGTGGCGAAACCCGGGAGGTGAGACCCATTACCGCTGTGTCAGGTCGGGTGCTCGTATCTCGGATCGGCGCGGATCACCGCCGGTAGGCGACCGCGAGAGCACCCTTCGGCTTCCGAAAGGCTCTCGGCTTCCATGCCCCCTCTGTCTCCCTCCTCTCCCGCTTCCCCCTCGCCGCTCTCGCGTGACGACGTCGTGGCCGCGCTCCGTGCCGCCGGCTGTGTCTTCGCCGAGGACGAGGCCCGTCTGATCCTGGCCGCCGCCCGCACCCCGGACGAGCTGGCCGCCATGGTGGACCGGCGGATAGCGGGCCTGCCCCTCGAACTCGTCGTCGGCTGGGCCGAGTTCCGCGGGCTGCGCATTGCCGTCGAACCCGGCGTCTTCGTACCGCGCCGCCGTACCGAGTTCCTGGTCGAGCAGGCCCTCGCGCTCGCGCCCGAGGCGTCCGTGGTCGTGGACCTGTGCTGCGGTTCGGGCGCGGTCGGCGCCGCCCTCGCCGCCGGACTCGGCCCACGCGGCCCGATCGAACTGCACGCCGCCGACATCGACCCGGCGGCCGTGCGCTGCGCCCGCCGCAACGTCGCCCCCTTCGGCGGGCACGTGCACACCGGCGACCTGTACGAAGCCCTCCCCGGCGGCCTGCGCGGCCGGGTCGGCATCCTCGCGGCGAACGTGCCGTACGTGCCCACCGGCGAGGTCGGCCTGCTGCCCGCGGAGGCACGTGACCACGAGCCCCGAGTCGCCCTCGACGGCGGCCCGGACGGTCTGGACGTGCTGCGCCGGGTCGCCGCCGAGGCGCCCCGCTGGCTCGCGCCCGGCGGCTGTCTGCTGATCGAGACGAGCGAGCGTCAGGCGCCGGCGGCTCTGGAGGCCTTCACCGGCAGCGGGCTGACCGCCGATCTCGTCGTGTCGGAGGAGAGGTACGCGAACGTCGTGATCGGCCTCCACCGGCCTTGATCACGTCGTGACGGTCAACTCTGGGGCAGCACGCGCGCGATGAGCAGTGCCACGTCGTCGGAGTTGTCCGGCCGGTGCAGGGTGCGCAGGAGGAGGTCGCAGCACTCCTCCAAGTCGCGGTCGGGGTCGTCGAGCAGCTCCAGGAGGGCGTCGAGGCGCTCGTCGAGCGGGTGTTGGCGGGTTTCGACGAGCCCGTCGGTGTAGAACACCAGCTGGTCGCCGGGTTCGAGGTCCACGGTCGTCGTGGAGAAGGCGACGCCGCCCACGCCCAGCGGGGCGCCGGTGGGCAGTTCGAGAAGCTCCGGGGGATGGCCGTGGCGGACGCGGGCCGGCGGAAGGTGGCCCGCGTTGGCGATCCGGCACTGGCGCAGTTGCGGGTCGTGGACGGCGTAGACACAGGTGGCGATGGAGTGGTCCAGGCCCTCGGTGATCTTGTCGAGGTGCTCCAGGAGCAGCGTCGGTTCGAGGTCGAGGGAGGCCAGCGTGTGCGTCGCGGTGCGCAGGCGGCCCATGGTCGTGGCGGCGTCGATGCCGCTGCCCATCACGTCCCCGACGACGAGCGCGGTCTTGCCGCCCTCCAGCGGGATCACGTCGAACCAGTCGCCGCCGACCTCGGCGCTGGCGCCGGCGGGCTGATAGCGGGAGGCGACCTCCACGCCGCCGGTCACCGCGGGATGGCTGGGCAGCAGGCTGCGCTGCAGTGTCAGGGCGATGTCGCGGGCGTTCTGGTACCAGCGGGCGTTGTCGATCTGCACGGCCGCGCGGGCCGCCAGCTCCCGGGCGAGCAGCAGGTCGTCCTCACTGAACGGCAGCGGGTTGCGGGTGCGCTTGAGGTCGAGCGCGCCGAGCACCTCGCCGCGCGCGATCAGCGGCACCGCCAGATAGGAGTGCACGCCCGCGCGCCCCAGCTGCGCTGCGGCCTCGGGGGAGCGGGCGATCCGGGGCAGGTCCTCCTCCTGGACCTGCGCGACCATGACGGCCTTGCCGGTGCGCACGCACTCGGTGACGAGGCGGTCCGGGCCGTAGCGGGCGACCTCGCCGGGCGGGTCGGCGGCGTCCAGGGCCTCGGTGGAGTGGTCGGCCTGCACGGCCAGGGCGCGGATCACCGCCGGCTCGGTGGGGCCGAGGGCGCTGCCCCTGCCTTCCACCACGGCTTCGAGCAGGTCGACGGCCGCGACGTCGGCGAGCTCCGGTACCGCGACGTCGGCCAGTTCGTGCGCGGTGCGGTCGAGCTCCAGCGTGGTGCCGATCCGGGCGGAGGCGTCGGCGATGAGGGCCAGCCGCCGCCGAGCCGTCTCGGCCTCCAGCGCGGCCTGGTGCTGCTCGGTGATGTCCACGGCCATCCCGGCCACCCCCAGCACCGTCCCCGTCGTGTCCTCCAGCCGGTACAGCGAGACCGACCAGTGGTGCTCCCGGTCGGGGTCCGCCTGGGTGCGGCCCACGATGTGCTGGTTGATGAGCGGACGACCGGTCCGCAGCACCTCGAGCAGGGACGCCTCGACGGCGTCGGCGCCGATATCGGGCAGCAGCTCGCGCGGGGTGTGACCGATGTGGTCCTCGGCGGGGATGCCGTTGAGCTGGGCAAGCGCCGGGTTGACCGTGACGTAGCGCAGTTCCGTGTCGAGGACGGCGAGACCCACCGGCGCCTGGGCGATCGTGCGCGTGGACAGCGCGACGTCCCGCTCCACCTGGCGGACGGTCGTCTGGTCGGCGCACAGGCCCAGCGCGTAGACGTCTCCCTGGTCGTCCAGCAGCCGCATGTTGCGGAACTCCACCAGGCGGGTGGCGCCGTCCTTGCGCCGTATCGGGAACGCCCCGGCCCAGCCCTCACCGGTCTCCATGACGTCGGCGAACAGCTTGACCACCAGGTCGAGGTGCTGCTCGTGGACCATGATCCGGGCGGCGTACTCGCCGAGCGCCTCCTGGGCCGAGTAACCGAACAGCTCCTCGGCCTGCGGGCTCCACAGCACGATGCGTCCCTCGGTGTCCAGCACGACCGAAGCCACGCCGAGCACGTCGAGAAGTCCGCTCGGACCCATGGGCCCGCGCGCCGGCTCGGTGCCCCCGGCGACGGGAGATTCGGCTGGAGACATGCCACGCACCGCCTTCGCCCTTCGTCGCGGCACGCCGTTCCCCCGTGCCGACTCCCCTTGTTCTACCGTGTTCAACCGTCTCCGGGCCCCCTCGGTCGTTCACCTCCACCATCCCTCAACACGACGGGGGGCGTCCGCCGAAGTCCGCACGGGGGCACGTGACTGTGGCCGATCAGACAGCAGCCGTTCGCCTTCTTGGTCTGTACATGACCACCGGGCCCCGCCAGACTGTCCGCCGACACGCACCCCACCCCCCGAGGAGTCGCTCCCATGGCCCTGCGTGCCCGGCAACGTTGTCATGCGGTTCTCACCCGCGTCGTCGCCCTTGCCTCCGCAGCCGTGCTGTCCACCGCGGCACCCGCGCAGGCCGCCGACACCTGGACGGAGGTGGGCTCCGACCGCGCCGATCCGCTCACCGAGAGCCAGGGCCTGACCTCCGTCGAGGTCCCGGCGAACAGCCCCAACCGCTACACCGGCATCGGCACCATCCCCGTCTCGGTCAGCAGCCGCGGCTGGAACCACGTGGGCGACCCCGACGCCTCGTACAACGGCTACTACATCGAGCCGTACCAGGCGGACTCCGGCACCGCGAAGATGTTCCGCGTGCAGGCGCCGAACGGGGCCTGGTCGGAGTACGTCCACACGCTGGGCTCCGGAGAGGCGTTGAACAACTCGTTCGTCGCCATCACACCCGCCGGCCAGTGGATGGTCTCCGGCGAATGGGGCACCATGACCCGCCTGCTGGTCCACCCGACTCCCGGCGTCAACCCGAGCACGTCCCCCTCGGCGAACCTCCCCTGGACCTCCAGCATCCGGCTCGACCACGCCGTACGCGACGTGCAGGGCTGCGACTTCCTGAGCGCCACCACGCTGCTGTGCGCCTCCGACGACCCCGCAGGCACCCTCTTCGGCATGACCAAGCCGCTGCTCCGGATCGACCTGTCGGCCGAGCCGGGATCGTCGGACGTGACCGGCCATGTCACCGCCCTGCGCCAGCTCCCGCTGCGCAGTTCCTGCTCGGGCTCTTTCGAGACGGAGGGCATCGACTACGACCGCCGCACCGGCACCCTGCGGGTGATCGTCATCTCGCCGGGCTTCTGCGTGCTCACCGACAGCAAGACGTACCGGTTCACCAGGAGCTGAGCCGCGGACGGAACGGCTCCGCCGGTAGTGCTCCGGCGCGCGCGGTGCTTTTCTTGGGGTTGGGGTCCGGTTCCGCGGGCTACTCGTGGCACCGCGGTGCGGCCACGAGAGGAGCGATCACGATGGGTCGTGAACGACTGCACGAGGAGCCTGTGTCCGTCGAGATCAGCGGATGCAGCAAGGAAGACGCCCGGATCGTGTTCGACGTGCTGAACCAGTGCTTCGAGTCCGACCGGGATCCCGACGACGTGCCGCAGCAGCTCCACGAGACGCGCCCGATGGTGTGGCTCGGCACGTTCGAGGTGACGGACGCGCAGGAGTGCGCGCCCCCCGCCCGGCTCTCGTCGACCGTCGAGGCCGACGCGCAGGGCGGCTACTGGGCCATCGAACGCCTCCGCACGACCCTGGACTCCGTGTTCACGGTGCACGACCTCACGTCGGCCTCGGGCGACCAGGAGCGGGAGCTGCACGTGGTGCTGAGGAGCCGCCCCGGCCTGTGACGACCTGGCTCGGCAAGGGCGAGCCAGGTCAGGACGAGCCGAGCAGGGCGAGTACGGCCCGCCGGTGGACGGCGTGGACGGCGGGCAGGTCGTCGAGGCAGGCCCGCTCGTCCACGCCGTGCAGGCCCGCGTACCGCACCCCGAAGCCCGCCGTCGCCGGGATGCCCTCGCCCGCGAGCAGATTGCCGATGTTCGACGGGCCCGCGGTCTTCGGGCGCACGGTGAGGCCCTCGGCCGCGGCGGCCTCCAGCAGCGCCGCCGCCGGCTGCCGGTCCTCGGCGAGCCGGTACGCCGGCCAGGATGCGACCGGGGTGATCGCGGTGGGCCGCGGCGCCGGGACCCGTACGTCCAGCTCGTCCGCCGCCGCACGGACCAGCCGCTCGGCGTCGCGGGCGTCGAAGCCGGGGGTGGTGCGGATGTCGACGCCCAGCTCGCACCGGCCGGGTACGACCGAGAAGCCCTGGCCGCCGTGGCAGGAGGTCACCGTCAGCTTCGGCGGCAGCGGGAACTCGCCCTCCGCGTCCGGGAGTTCGGCCTCCTCCAGAAGGCGCACGAGACGTGCCGCGCGGGAGATGGCGCCGGGACCGGAGCGGCGCGACCCCGAGTGGCCCGAGGCGGCGTGCACCGCGATCGTGGCCCGCCACAGTCCGCGCCCGCCGACCACGACCTCGTCGAGGCCGGGGTAGCCGATCATCACGCCGGACGGCCGCACCGCCCGCGCGTCGGCCAGGTAGGCGCGAGCGCCACCGAAGGCGCCCGTGTGCTCGTCGGCGTCGAGGAGCACCGCGAGACCGCCCCGCAGTTCGTCCGCCCGGCCGCGCAGCTCGGCCGCGATGCCGCAGAACATCGCCGCCGCCAGCTTGGAGTCCGCCGCACCCCTGCCGCGCAGCCAGCCGTCGACGACCTCGCCGGAATCCGGGGCGAAGGACCAGGCGGACTCGTCGCCGTACGGGGCGGTGTCGACGCAGGCGTCCAGTGCCCACCAGGGACCGGGCCGCCCGCCCGTGACCTCGATCAGCAGACCGACCGCGCCGCCCTCGTCGCCGTACAGGCGCCGGTACGGCAGCTCCCGCCCGGTGAGCCACTCCTCCAGGACCCCGAGGACGGGCCCGTAGTCGTCGATCCCGGCGCGGCTGGGGCAGCGGACCAGCCGCTGGGCGAGGTCGATCACGTCGGCGTGTGCGGTCATGGGGGCCACTGTGCCGGAAGGTCCGGCCGAACGGCCGTACAAGAAGGCCGGCCGGTGCGATGGCAGGAGTGCAGTGGCCCGAGTCACCCCCCCTTGGTTATGCAACTAGTTGCATAAACCTCGCGCGGTCCTCTACAACTACGTCAGGCACGACACCGCGCACGGAGGGGCCCGATGAGCCGTTACCCGCACCTGCTGAGCCCGCTGGACCTCGGCTTCACCACGCTGCCCAACCGCGTCCTCATGGGCTCCATGCACGTCGGCCTGGAGGAGGCCGAGCGCGGCTTCGAGCGGATGGCCGCCTTCTACGCCGAGCGGGCGCGCGGCGGAGTCGGCCTGATCGTCACCGGCGGCATCGCCCCCAACGACGAGGGCCGGCCATACGAGGGCGGCGCCAGGCTCACCACCGACGCGGAGGCCGAGCAGCACGAGGTCATCACCGAGGCCGTGCACCGCGAGGGCGGCCGGATCGCGATGCAGATCCTGCACTTCGGCCGCTACGCCTACCACCAGGACCTCGTCGCCCCGAGCCCGCTCCAGGCGCCGATCAGCCCCTTCGCGCCGCGCGAGCTGACCGACGCCGACGTCGAGCGGACCATCGACGACTACGCCCGCGCCGCCCGCCTCGCGAAGCAGGCCGGCTACGACGGCGTGGAGATCATGGGCTCCGAGGGCTACCTCATCAACGAGTTCATCGCCACGCAGACCAACCACCGCACCGACCGCTGGGGCGGCTCGTACGAGAACCGCATGCGGTTCCCCGTCGAGATCGTCCGCCGGGTGCGCGAGGCCGTCGGTGCGGACTTCATCATCATCTACCGGCTGTCGATGCTGGACCTCGTCCCCGGCGGCTCCACGCTCGACGAGGTGATCACGCTCGCCAAGGCCGTCGAGGCAGCCGGGGCGACCATCATCAACACCGGCATCGGCTGGCACGAGGCGCGCATCCCGACCATCGCCACCTCGGTGCCGCGCGGCGCCTACACCTGGGTCACCAAGCGGCTGATGGGCGAGGTGTCGGTCCCGCTCGTCACCACCAACCGCATCAACACCCCCGAACTGGCCGAGGAGTTGCTGGCCGACGGCTGTGCGGACATGGTATCGATGGCCCGTCCGATGCTCGCCGACCCCGATTTCGTCGCCAAGGCCGCCGCCGGGAAGCCGGAGGCCATCAACACCTGCATCGGCTGCAACCAGGCCTGCCTCGACCACACCTTCAGCGGCAAGATCACGTCCTGCCTGGTCAACCCGCGCGCCTGTCACGAGACCGAGCTGACCCTGTCCCCGACCCGGCGGCGCAAGCGCGTCGCGGTCGTGGGCGCCGGACCCGCCGGTATGGCCTGCGCGGCGAGCGCGGCCGAACGAGGCCACGACGTCACGCTGTTCGACGCCGCGAGCGAGATCGGCGGCCAGCTGAACGTCGCCCGCAAGGTCCCCGGCAAGCAGGAGTTCGACGAGACCCTGCGCTACTTCCGCCACCAGCTCGACTGGCAGGGAGTGGACGTACGGCTGAACACCTGGGTGTCGGCCGAGGACCTCGCCGCGTACGACGAGGTCGTCGTCGCCACCGGCGTCACCCCGCGCACCCCGGACATCCCCGGCGTGGACCACCCGAGCGTCGTGGGCTACCTCGACGTCCTGCGTGACGGCGCCCCCGTCGGCGAGCGTGTCGCCGTCCTCGGCGCGGGCGGCATCGGCTTCGACGTCGCCGAGTTCCTCACCGACGGCGGCGACAAGGCGAGCGAGGACCCCGAGACGTACTTCCGCCACTGGGGCGTGGACATGGACTACACGGCCCCCGGCGGCCTGGCCGCCCCCGAGCGGCCCGCCCCGCCGCGCACCGTCCACCTGCTTCAGCGCAAGACCAGCAAGGTCGGCGCGGGCCTCGGCAAGACCACCGGCTGGATCCACCGCACCGAGCTCAAGCAGCGGGGCGTCACCATGGTCCCGGGCGTGCGCTACGACCGCATCGACGACGCCGGACTGCACGTGACCGTCGGTGAGGAGAGCACGGTCCTGGAGGTCGACACCATCGTGCTGTGCACCGGCCAGGAGCCGCGCCGCGACCTGTACGAGGAACTGGCGGCAGCCGGCCGCAGCGTGCACCTCATCGGCGGTGCCGACGTCGCCGCCGAACTGGACGCCAAGCGGGCCATCAAGCAGGGCACGGAGCTGGCGGCGAGCCTCTAGGGGCCCGCGAGCGCGTCCCTAGGATGAGCCCATGTCACTCCCGCACGCGATCCTCACCGCCCTGCTCGAAAAGCCGTCCTCGGGGCTGGAGCTGACCCGTCGTTTCGACAAGTCGATCGGCTACTTCTGGTCGGCGACGCATCAGCAGATCTATCGCGAGCTGGGAAAACTGGAGGCGGAGGGGTTCATCCGCACCTTGCCCGCGCAGCAGCCGGCCCGTGGGCAGAAGAAGAGCTACGAGGTCCTGCCCGCGGGCCGCGCCGAGCTGGCCCGCTGGACCGGCGCGTCCCAGGACCCGCGGCCGCACCGCGACACGCTGCTGTTGCGGATGCGGGCCGCGGCCGTCGTCGGGACGGCGGGCGTCGAGGCGGATCTGCGCCGCCATCTCGACCTGCACCGCCGGCAGTTGACCGAGTACGAGGAGATCGAGAAGCGGGACTTCCCGCCCGGCCGGGACAGCTCGCAGGACCGGCTGCGCCACCTCGTGCTGCGGGCGGGCATCGATCTGGAGACCTTCTGGATCCAGTGGCTCACGCACGCGCTGGACGAGTTCGCGGAGCTGCCCGGGTCCGGGACGGCCTGAGCCGGCAGGCTCACGGACTCGATCCGGTGCGGGCCCTCAGAGCCGGTGCGGCTTCGACTTGCGGCGCAGGAACCACGCCGTGGCGGCGACACCAGCGCCCACCAGTACGCCGCCGCCCACCAGCGTCAGGGTGCCGAAGTCGGAGGTGGAACCGCCCACGCCGCCCTGGACGCCGCGCGACGGCGAGGCCGTGGCCGTGGCGGAGATCGTGCGGGTCGGCCTGGCGCCCGCGACGACGACCGACTGGGTGCCCGCCGTCGTGCCGTTGGAGCAGACGACGATGACGGTGTACGTACCCGGGCTCACGTTCGCCCAGGCGGCCGACTGCAGCGCGGCCGTACCGGCCAGGGAGACCTGGCGGCCCTGGGCGAAGTTCGCCTGCCGGCTGTTCAGCAGCGAGGCGGTGCCCCAGCTGCCGTTGACGTCCGTGCAGGCCCTGGTCGTGACGGAGACCGTGGACCCGGTGGTGCTCACGGAGATCCCCGACTGTGCGGCGGCGGGGACGACGGCCGCGAAGAGGGGGAGTGCGGAGGCGGCTGCCACGGTCAGGCCCGAGCGGAAGAGCGATGAGTTGCGCATGGGATGCCCTCCGGCGGCACGGTCGGCGGTACGTCCGTTGCGCCGCCGAGATCGGGAACGCCGTGCTGCCTCAGGGGAAGCCAACGCGTCCCGGGGCCGCACCGCATGCGGGCGTCGCCCGGACAGGTGACGTGCTGGTGCATCCGGGGGACTTCACCCCGGTGGGCCGGTGATCACCGTGACCGGCGTCATCCCTCCTCGCCCGTCGTCACCGTCCGCTCGGCCGAGAGGCCGCCCCAGGTGCCGTCCGGCAGCCGGCCCCGGATCCGCACCCGGTGGCTGACCCCGCTGTCCGGGGTCAGGTAGAAGCTGTACGTGGCCTTGTCGCGGGGCGCGTTCCCGCCGTACACCAGCGAGGTCGCCGCACGGCCGTCGATCTGGACCTCGTACTCCGTGACGACACCGTCGGCGCGCGGCGGCACCCAGCTCAGGTCGAGGTGGTACGCCCCGTCGGCGCGATGGGTGGAGGCCCGGAAGCCGGTCGGGGCGGTGCCGCGCCCGTCGTCGGTGCCGGGTGTGGTGACGCGGACGGCCGCCGTGGCCGGAGAGAGGTTGTCGGCGGCGTCGCGGGCCCGCACGGTGAACGAGTAGCGGCCGCCCGGCCTGAGCCCGGTGACCACGGTGGCCGTCTGGTTGCCGCCCACACTGTGGATCTTCGTGTCGCCCTGGTAGATGTCGTACGACACCACGTCCCGGTCGTCCGTCGCCCGCGACCACGACAGCTGCACCGCCCGGCTGCCGACCGCACGGCCGTACGGCCGCCCCGGGCGCGTGGGAGCCGACCGGTCGGCCGCCACGGCCTTGGGAGTCGTCGCCCGGACCACCTTGCTCGGCGGGCCGAGACGCCCGTCCGTGTCGCGGGCCCGCACGGAGAACGCGTACGTGGTCGACGGCTTGAGCATGGTGACATCCACCATGTGCGCGGAACCCGGCACTTCTTTGACCTTGGTGGGGCCCCGATACACCTCGTAGACCTCGACACCCGCCTCCGTGGTGACCGCGTTCCACATGACGTGCACGCTGGTCGCGCTGCCCGCGTCCGCCGTGACACCCGTGGGCGCCCCGGGCGGTCGCCCGCCACTCTCCCCGTCCGCCGCGCCCCACGCGCAGGAAGAGAGCAGCAGCGCGAGCGCCAGACAGACGACGGACACCGGCACGGGCACGGAAACGCGTCGCACGACTCTGCCTCCCGGGTGGGGCCGGGCCATCGGCGGCCTCGCTGCAATGGTCCGGACCAATATGGCGCGGGTGACGCGATCACATCAAGAGGGCGGTGGCGGGCGGCTGTTCGGTCATCGGCAATCCGTCGGCATTTGGTGACCCGCTCGGAGGCTTACGTATGCTGAAGCTCCTCGCGGTCGAACTCTCCTTGAGGGATGGGGAGTTCGTGCCGCCCGGCGCAGGCCGCTGTCGTCGCTGATCCGGCGCCGGACGCGGGTGGCCGGGAGGCCGGGCCCGGTGCGGGCTCAGGCCCCCGGCCCCTGGCGGAGTCCAAGGGAATCGTGTTGGTGTCGCCGCGGTGTCCGCCGTACGGACCTCTGTGGTGGCGGCATGATCGAAACACCAGCAGATTGGCTGGGTGTCAGGCAGTTCCCTGTGCGTGTCCGTCAGTGTCCCCGGCGAGAGGCTCCCCGGTCGTGCGTTTAAGTTCGCTGACACTCGCTGCGGCAGGCGCCGCGCTGCTCGCCCCGACAACGCCGCCCGACGACCCGCCTCCGGCGCAGGAGGAGTCCGAGGTCCGCGTGGAGGCCGACGTCAGCGCCGCCGACCTGCTGTCCAAGGTGAGTGGGTGCGACGCCGTCTCCCAGGGCCGCTATCGCAGCGACAGTGGTACGCCCGCGACGATCCCGGTCTGCGGGGCACAGGACGTCGTGTTCTGGAAGGCCGACATGGACATCGACTGCGACGGGCAGGCCACCGACCACTGCAACAGCCGTACCGATCCCCACTTTTCCGACGCGACGGCCTTTCAGCAGTCCGACGGCCGTCAGTTGAGCGCCGAACGCCTCCCGTACATCGTCGTGCCCACCCCGAGCGCCATCTGGGACTACCGCGCCCACGGCGTCCGCGGCGGCTCGGTCGCGGCCGTCGTGTACGGAGACCAGGTGCGGTACGCGGTCGTCGGCGACGTCGGTCCGCGCGACATCATCGGCGAGGCGTCGTACGCCGCCGCCAAGGCCCTCGGTATCCCGCCGGACCCACGGACCGGCGGCACGGCCTCCGGCGTCACCTACATCGTTTTCAAGAACTCGCGGGTGACGCCCATCGAGGACCCCGCGGCCGCCGTGGCCGCGGGGGAGCGGCTGGCACGGGAGTTCGTGGACGGCGAGTGAGTGTGGGCGGGGCACAAGGAGGATTTCGCGGACGCCGGTCACTCGCCGGCTGGCTGCAGGCCTACGACGCGGCCGAACCGGCGTTCGCCCGCGCCCTCGCCGAGCGCGCCGGCCTCCCCGCCGACGACCCGCGCCCGAAGGTCCAGGCGGCGATGTTCAACGCGGCCCTGCGCGCGGCGGTCGAGCACTACGCCTGGCAAACCGCCGACACCAACCCCGACCGTGAGACGGCCCAGAGAGAGCTGGTTGCGACACTGCGCTCGGCGCTGACCGTCACGGGGGAGGGGATTGGGTAGGCGACGACCGGGGCGACCTCATGCCGGAGGGCGCGCCGAAACCTCGCGGCGCGCCCTCGCAGCGGGCTCCCTCACACCTTCCGGTACGTGTACGCCTCCGCGGCCGCCGCCTCCACCGCCGCCAGGTCGGCCCCCGTCGCGGCCGTCACGACCGCGGCCACCGCGCCCTCGACGAAGGGGGCGTCCACCAGGCGTGTGCCGTGCGGGAGTTCGTCGCCCTCGGCGAGCAGGGCCTTCACGGTGAGGACCGCGCTGCCGAGGTCGGTGAGGACGGCGACCCCGGCGCCACGGTCCACGGACGCGGCCGCCGCGGCGATCAGTTCCGCACTGGTGCCGAGCTCGCCGCCCTCGGTGCCACCCGCCGGGGCCACCTGCACCGCCGTACCGCCGCCCGCGAGCCCCTGTGCCAGATCGGCCACCGAGGCGGCCACCTGGGCGCTGTGCGAGACCAGCACGATGCCGACGAGACCCTCGCTCTTGTCGTCACTCACCGTTTGCCTCCGCCAGTGCCGCGATCAGCAGCGCCGAGGACGTGGCGCCGGGATCCTGGTGCCCGACGCTGCGCTCCCCGAGATAGCTCGCCCGACCCTTGCGGGCCTGCAACGGCGTCGTCGCCAGGGCGCCCTCCTCGGCGGCGGCCCGCGCAGCCACGAAGCCCTCGGTGAGCGCGTCCACGGCCGGTACCAGCGCGTCGATCATGGTCTTGTCACCCGGCGCTGCCCCACCGAGGGTCATCACCGCGTCCACGCCCGCCCGCAGCGCCTCGGCGAACCGGCCCTCGTCGACCTCGCCGGCGTCCCCGAGGGCCTTGCCGGTCCGGCGCAGCAGCGTCCCGTACAGGGGGCCGGACGCCCCGCCCACCGTCGAGATGAGCTGCCGCCCGGCGAGCGTCAGGATCGCACCGGGCGTCTGCGGGTCCTCCTTCTCCAACGCGGCCGAGACGGCGCGGAAACCGCGCTGGAGGTTGCTGCCGTGGTCGGCGTCACCGATGGGCGAGTCGAGAGCGGTGAGCCGTTCCGCCTCGCGGTCGACGGAGGCGGCGGTGGCCGTCATCCAACGGCGGAAGAAGTCGGCGTCGAGCACTGGATCTCCTTGCGTGACAGGTGCGTTGCGGTCGTCCGGCTCCGGATCACATACCCCACCGCAGCCCGGGCGTCTTCACCGGCGCGTTCCACAGCCGCAGCATCTCCTCGTCGACCTGGCACAGGCTGACCGAGGCGCCGGCCATGTCGAGGGAGGTGACATAGTTGCCGACCAAGGTGTGGGCGACGGCCACACCACGCTCGGCGAGCACCCGCTGGACCTCGGCGTTGAAGCCGTACAGCTCCAACAGCGGTGTCGCGCCCATGCCGTTGACCAGGACGAGGACCGGATTGCGCGGGGTCATGTCCTCCAGGATCGCGCCGACCGCGAAGTCGGCGATCTCGCCCGAGGTCATCATCGCCCGCCGCTCCCGGCCGGGCTCGCCGTGGATGCCGATGCCCAACTCCAGCTCACCGGGCGGCAGATCGAAGGTGGGGCTCCCCTTGGCGGGCGTGGTGCAGGCGCTGAGGGCGACGCCGAAGCTGCGGGAGTTCTCGTTGACCTGACGCCCGATCGACTCCACCCGCTCCAGCGGCTGCCCCTCGTCCGCCGCGGCGCCCGCGATCTTCTCCACGAACAGCGTCGCGCCCGTGCCGCGTCGCCCGGCCGTGTAGAGGCTGTCGGTGACCGCGACGTCGTCATTGACGAGCACCTTCGCGACCTGGATGCCCTCGTCCTCGGCGAGCTCGGCGGCCATGTCGAAGTTCAGCACGTCGCCCGTGTAGTTCTTCACGATGAACAGCACGCCTGCCCCGCTGTCCACGGCGGCCGCGGCCCGCACCATCTGGTCCGGCACCGGCGACGTGAACACTTCACCCGGACAGGCCGCCGACAGCATTCCCGGACCCACGAAGCCGCCGTGCAGCGGCTCGTGCCCCGACCCGCCACCGGAGATCAGGGCGACCTTCCCCGCGACGGGAGCGTCCCGCCGTACGATCACCCGGTTCTCCACATCGACGACCAGCTCGGGGTGGGCGGCCGCCATCCCGCGCAGTGCGTCGGCGACCACGGTCTCCGCGACGTTGATCAGCATCTTCATGAGTGCCTCCTGGTGATATGAGCAGCGCGGCCCGTGCCGTACCGCTGTCGGCTCGATGGCAGCTGCGGTGACGGATCGTCAGGTGTCGTCAGGTCTCGTCAGGTGTCGGTGGTCGCTGGTGTGTGAGGTCGCCGAATCCCTTCTTTCGGCAGTATCTCGCTTGCGGCAACGAAGGTCACGTGCACAGGCGCCCCGGGGCGCGCCCCTGGTCACGTGCCGGGTTCGAGCGGCCTCGTGGCGTCAGCTCCGCGACGTCAGAATGCTCAGCGCGTTCGCGGCGACGACGGCCCCGATGCCCGCCCACTCCGGCCCGCCCAGGCCCTGACCCAGCGCTGCCCAGCCGACCAGGGCCGCGAGGACGGGGTTGACGCTCATGAACAGGCCGAAGGCCCGGGGCGGCACGTGGCGCAGGGTGAACAGATCCGCCAGATACGGCACGGCCGACGACAGGAGCCCGGCGGTGACCGCGCAGGCGACGGCGCCTGCCGTGGGCGGCTGCTGCACGGCGACGGCCACCCCGACCGGCAGGAACATCACGGCCGAGATCCCGGCCGCGGCCGCCGCGCCCTGGGCTCCGGGGACACGTCGGCCGACGGTGCGGTTGAGCAGGATGTACGACGCCCAGCAGAGGGCCGCCAGCAGGCCCAGGGCCATCCCGAGGTAGTCGGTCGAGGGGCGCGGGCGCATCAGCGTGACGACACCGGCCGCGGCGATCACCGCGCAGCCCACGTCCACCCGGCGGCGCGAGGACGCGAGGGCGAGGGTGAGCGGGCCGAGGAATTCCAGGGTCACGGCCAGGCCCAGTCCGACGCGCTCGATGGCCGAGTACAGGGAGAGGTTCATGGTGCCGAACACCAGGGCCAGCAGGAGTACCGGCCACCACTGACCCCAGGTGAACGCACGCAGCCTCGGCCTGGCGACGGCGAGCAGCACGGCCGCGGCGACGTACTGGCGCACGGCGACGACTCCGACGGGGCCGAGGACGGGGAAGGCGAGCGAGCCGATCGCCGCGCCGGTCTGGTTCGACAGGCCGCTGCCGAGCATGGTGGCGACGCCGGCCGTGCGGCCGCCGGACTGCTCGTGGGCGAGCGGGGGGAGGGGCACGGGCGTGGGCGCAGGTGCGGATGCGGGTCGGGTGCGCATACGGCGATCGTGAGGCTCCCCGATCCTTGCGCAAAATGAGTGTGCTTATTGATCTATACGCTTGAGTCATGAATGCCGATGTGGAGCTGAGACAGCTGCGCTGCCTCGTCGCGATCGTCGACGAGGGCACCTTCACCGACGCCGCCATAGTCCTCGGCGTCTCCCAGGCCGCGGTCTCCCGCTCGCTGGCCTCACTGGAACGCGCACTCGGCGTACGGCTGCTGCGCCGCACCTCCCGGGAGGTGACCCCGACCGGGAGCGGGCTGCGTGTCCTGGCCCACGCTCGGCGGGTGCTCGGCGAGGTGGACGAGCTGGTCAGGGAGGCGGCGTCCGGACACGCCCGGCTGCGGATGGGCTACGCCTGGGCGGCGCTCGGCCGGCACACCCCCGCCTTCCAACGCCGTTGGGCCGCTGCCCACCCCGGGACCGACCTGCAGCTGGTCCGGGTCAACTCCTCCACATCCGGGCTCGCCGAGGGCGCGTGCGACCTGTCCGTCGTACGGCGGCCGGTGGACGACCGGCGCTTCGACTCCGCCATCGTGGGTCTGGAGCGACGGCTGTGCGCCGTGGCCGCCGACGACGCGCTGGCCCGGCGCCGCTCGGTCCGGCTGGCCGACCTCAGCGGACGCACCCTCCTGATCGACCGCCGCACCGGCACCACGACCACCGACCTGTGGCCGCCCGACGCGCGCCCTGCCACGGAGGAGACCCACGACGTCGACGACTGGCTCACGGTGATCTCGACCGGCCGCTACATCGGCGTGACCGCCGAGGCCACCGCCCACCAGTACCCGCGCCCCGGCATCGTCTACCGCCCGCTGCGCGACGCCGAGCCCATCGCGGTTCGGTTGGCCTGGTGGCGTGACGATGCGCCGTCGGCGGCGCAGGCGGTGATTGAGCTGCTCACGGCGTTGTACCGGGGGGACTGACGCCGGCCGGGGACGGCGGCCCGCACGTGGGGCGGGAAGGGCCCCATCCACTTCTCGCGGATCCTGATTGCGCGGTGCGCGGCTGCGAGCCGCTTCCCCGCGCCTGTGTGGGTCCTTCCCGTCCCCTCCAGCACACCACGCGGGCCGCCGCCACGCCAGGGCCGTTCGGCACTTCAGGGGCACCGAGGTGACAAGGCAGACTCGACGGGTACCCATGAGCGGACCCCGCCGGGCGCGGGGGAGCCGTCGAGTGGAGGTGAGCAGGCCGTGCGCCTCGCGTTCCGTGGTGCTGTCCCGGCCAGGCGTCGCCCGGATGCCGTACCGCGTGCCCTGCCCTCGCGCATGCGCGCCCCTCGGCGCCCGGTCGCCGTCCGGCGAGCGCGGTGGGGGTGACCATGGCGCTCGCCGACGTCCTGCGCGACGTGCGCGCCGTCGTCTTCGACACGGACGGGGTCATCACCGACTCCGCCAAGGTGCACGCCGCCGCCTGGAAGGTCGCCTTCGACGACTACCTGCGCGCCCACCCGCCCGACGCCCCCGACCAGCGCCGACCCTTCGACGTGCGGGACGACTACCTGCGCCACGTGGACGGCAGGTCACGACTGGACGGAGCCGCCGCCTTCCTCGCCGCGCGCGGCGTCGACGCATCGGACGAGACGGTGCGTGCCGTGGCGGCGGACAAGGAGCGCCTGTTCACCGAGCGGCTGCGCGAGCACGGCGTCGACGCCTACCCGGGGACCGTGCGGCTGGTGCAGGCGCTGCGCGCCGCGGGAGTGCCCCGTGCGGCGGCCTCCGCCTCCCGGCACGCCGGTGAGCTGCTGACGCGGGCCGGGGTCCTCGATCTGTTCGACGTCCTCGTCGACGGCGGCGAGGCGGCCCGGCTGGGCCTCGCGGGCAAGCCCGAGCCCGATCTCTTCCTGGAGGCGGTGAGCCGGCTGGGCGTGCCGGCCGACCGAGCGGCCGTCGTCGAGGACGCCCTGGCGGGCGTGGAGGCCGGCCGGCGCGGCGGCTTCGCCCTGGTGGTCGGCGTGGACCGGGCCGCCGGCGAGGACACGGGAGCGCGACTGCTGCGGCACGGCGCCGACATCGTCGTACGAGACCTCGGAGAACTCTGCGCGGGAGGAGAGCCGAAGTGACGGACGAGGCGAGCCCGGAGGCCGAGCCGGCCGGCTGGAGCTGGGAGTACGCGGGATACAGGCCCGTCGACGAACGGCTGCGCGAGTCGCTGTGCACCCTCGGCAACGGCTACTTCGCCACCCGGGGCGTGCTGCCGGAGTGTTCCGCCGACGACATCCACTATCCGGGAACCTATGTGGCCGGCATCTACAACCGGCTCACCTCCGATGTCGCGGGCCGCCGTGTGGAAAACGAGGACGTGGTCAACGTCCCGAACTGGCTGCCCCTGCGCTTCCGGCTCCCCGAGGGGCCCTGGATCGACCCCGACACCGTCACCGTGCTCGAACACCGGCAGATGCTGCACCTGTCCGAGGGGCTGCTGGAGCGCCGGACGCGCTACGACCTCGGCGAAGGCCGGGTACTGACGGTGCGTCAGCATCGGATGGTGCACATGGCCGACCCCCATCTGGCCGCCCTGCGCACCGAGTTCACGACCGAGGGGTACGCCGGACCGCTGGAGGTGGAGGCTGCCCTCGACGGCGGGGTCACCAACTCCGGCGTGGCGCGCTACCGGGACCTCGACGGCCGCCATCTGACCCACGTCCACACCGGCGCCTCCACCCCGGACACGGTCTGGCTGCGCTGCCGTACACGGACCTCCGACATCCGGATCGGACTCGCGGCCCGGCTCACCGCCGGCGCACCCGCCCAGATCCGCCACGAACTGCCCTGTGTCACCCAGCGGTTGACGCTCGACCTCACTCCGGGCCGCACCGCCACCGTCGACAAGACCGTCGCGCTGCACACCTCCCGCGACCCGGCGATCAGCGACCCGCTGCACGCCGCCATCGACCGGGTCGGCCGGTCGGCGGACTTCGACGCGCTGGCCGCCTCGCACCGCACCGCCTGGGGTCAGCTCTGGCGCCGCTCCGAGCTCGACGTCCCCGGCGAGTCGGGACTCATCCTGCGGCTGCACCTCTTCCACGTACTGCAGACCCTCTCCCCGCACACCGCCGACCTGGACGTCGGTGTGCCCGCCCGGGGGCTGCACGGCGAGGCCTACCGGGGCCATGTCTTCTGGGACGAGCTGTTCGTCCTGCCGTTCCTCAACCTGCACTTCCCGGAGGTCTCCCGCGCCCTGCTCCGCTACCGCCACCGCCGCCTCGAACAGGCCCGCACCAGTGCGGCGCGGGCCGGCCGACGGGGCGCGATGTACCCCTGGCAGAGCGGCAGCGACGGACGCGAGGAGACCCAGCAGCTCCATCTCAACCCGCGCTCCGGACGCTGGCTGCCCGACCACTCCCACCTCCAGCACCATGTGGGCTCGGCCATCGCCTACAACGTGTGGCAGTACTGCGAGGCGAGCGGCGACATGGAGTTCCTGCACACCAAAGGCGCCGAGATGCTGTTGCAGATCGCGCGCTTCTGGGCGGACAAGGCCGTGTACGACCACAGCCTCGGCCGCTACCGCATCAAGGGCGTCGTCGGCCCCGACGAGTACCACGAGGCCTATCCGGACTCCGAGACACCGGGTCTGGACGACAACGCCTACACCAACGTCACCGCCGCCTGGGTGCTCGCCCGCACCCTGGAGCTGCTGGACACCCTGCCCGCGCCCCGCAGGCGCGAACTCGTCGAACGCACCGGCGTGGACGGCGACGAACTGACGCTGTGGGAGGACGTCGCCCACACGCTGCACGTCCCCTTCCACGGCGACGTCATCAGCCAGTTCGCGGGCTACGGCGACCTCGCCGAACTCGACTGGAACGGCTACCGCGAGCGCTACGGCGACATCCGGCGGCTCGACCGCATCCTGGAGGCGGAGGGCGACACCGTCAACCGTTACCAGGCCTCCAAGCAGGCCGACGTGCTGATGCTCGGCTACCTCTTCGCACCGGCCGAACTGCGGGACGTGTTCGCCATGCTGGGCTACCGCCTCGACGAGGACATGTGGCGGCGCACCGTCGACTACTACATGCACCGCACCAGCCACGGCTCCACCCTCAGCGGCCTGGTCCACGGCTGGGTACTGGCCCGGTGCCGGCGCAGCGAGGCCTGGAAGTTCGTCCAGGAGGCCCTCCAGGGCGACATCGCGGACGTCCAGGGCGGCACCACCGGCGAGGGCATCCACCTGGGCGCCATGGGCGGCACCCTCGACCTCGTCCAGCGCGGACTGACCGGCCTGGAGACCCGGGACGGCGCGCTGTGGCTCGACCCCGTGCCGCTGCCCGAGCTGTCCACCTACGGGTTCTCCCTGCGCTACCAGGGCAACTGGGGCGTACGGCTGCGTCTGGAGCGCGGACTGCTGGAGATCGAGGTGCCCTCGTCCGACGCCTCACCGATCGACGTACGGCTCCCGGAGCACGAGGTCTTCCTGCAGCCCGGGGAGAAGGGGCGGCTGGTCCTTCCCGGCTGACCCCGGACCGGTGCGGGGAGCGGCCGGCGGGTGGAGGCTGGGAGGGCAGCGGTCGGAAAGGGGAACGCGATGACGGGCCCGGTGGTCGTAGGGGTGGACGGTTCGCCGTCGAGCATGGCGGCCGTCGAGGTCGCGGCGCGCGAGGCCGGACTGCGGGGTGTGGGGCTCCGGCTGGTGCACGCCTTCGGCTGGCCGGCCGCGCACATACCGCACGGCGGGCGGCCCTGGGAACCGAATGACGCGGGGGTGCGCGAGCTGATCGACGGCACCCTCATGAAGGCCGAGCGGCGCGCCCACGACACGGCGTCCGGCGTCGAGATCACCCGCGAGGTCGTCGTCGGGGAGCCGGTCACGGTACTGGAGATCGAGTCCCGCTCCGCGTCTCTCGCCGTCGTCGGCAGCCGGGGCCTGAGCCGGTTCGGCGCCCTGCTGCTCGGGTCGACCGCCGGTCACCTGGCCGCCCACGCCGTCTGCCCGGTGCTGGTGGTGCGCCGCAGGCCCAACCCCGCCGGGCCCGTCCTCCTCGCCGTCGACGGCTCGCCCGCGGCCCGCGGCGCGGTCGAGTTCGCCTTCGCCCACGCCTCCCTGCACGGTGTCGACCTGGTGGCGCTGCACGCCTGGAGCACCCGGAGCGAGCGCGCCTACGAGGCTCCCGCCGACCCGCCCTTCGTGACGTACGACGAGGGCCGGCTGCACGACGAGGAGGAGCGCGTGCTCGCCGAGGCGCTGGGCGGGCTGCGCGACCGGTATCCCGACGTCACCGTGGACCGCAGGCTGGTGCGCGGCAGGGTCCGGCACTCCCTCATCGAGGCCAGCGCGGACGCCGGGCTGGTGGTGGTCGGTGCGCGCGGCCGGGGCGGCTTCGCCGGGCTGCTGCTCGGGTCGGTCAGCCAGGCGGTGCTGCACCACGCGGAGTGCCCCGTCGCCGTGGTCAGGACCGAGGCGGCGTGAACCTCACAGGCTCGCGGCGTGGTCAGGGACGTAGTTCTGGAGCTCACGCGGCGGCCGCCGGTAGCCGGTCGACTCCGGGCGGTCGGGCAGCTCCAGGACCGGCGGGGGAGTGTCCTGGTACGGCACGGAGCGAAGCAGGTGGGCGATCATGTTCAGCCGGGCCCGGCGCTTGTCGTCGCTCTCGACCACGTACCAGGGCGCCTCGGCGATGTCGGTGTGCACCAGCATCTCGTCCTTGGCCCGCGAGTAGTCCTCCCAGCGAGTGATCGACTCCAGGTCCATCGGAGACAGCTTCCAGCGGCGCAGCGGGTCGTCCAGCCGGCGCCGGAAACGTTCCTGCTGCTCCTCGTCGCTCACCGAGAACCAGTACTTGCGCAGCAGGATCCCAGCCTCCACCAGCATCCGTTCGAAGATCGGGCACTGGCGGAGGAAGGTCTGGTACTCCTCCTGGGTGCAGAAGCCCATGACGTGCTCGACGCCGGCCCGGTTGTACCAGCTGCGGTCGAACAGCACGATCTCCCCGGCCGCCGGGAGGTGCGCGATGTACCGCTGGAAGTACCACTGCGTGCGCTCGCGCTCGGTCGGCTTCGGCAGGGCCGCGATCCGCGCCACCCGCGGATTCAGATGCTCCGTCACGCGCTTGATGGTGCCGCCCTTGCCCGCCGCGTCCCGCCCCTCGAAGATCACGACCAGCCGGGCGCCCTCCGCGCGGACCCACTCCTGGAGCCGCACCAACTCGCCCTGCAGGCGGAGCAGTTCCTTCTCGTACGTCTTGCGTGGCAGCCTCTCCGCCTTCTCGTCGGCCATGCCGCCTCCCGCAGCCGCGCTCGAACACCAGAACAGCACCGTACTGACCGACGGCGGGCGGCGCACCCCGGACTCCGAAGCGCGACCCCGGCGGGGGCCGACCGCCGGCGGGTGGGCAGGATGAGTCTCATGGCCGGTGCCGATCAACATGTCCATGTCGAGCGCAGTGTGATCCGCGGCGACGCCACCGTGCGCAACCTGCTGGCCGGCACGTTCGGCCTGGTCGGGGACCTGCCGGAGACGGTCGCCACCGGCTGCGGGCTGCGGGTGCCGTACGCGATGACCTCGTCCCGGCCCGAGAGCGTCACCTGCCTGGCCTGCCGCGAGCACGGCCGTGCCGAGCACCTGCGCCTCGCCGGGCAGATCGAGCGGCTCGGCGCGATGCCGGGCGCCGTCGTCGGCGGGGCGGAGGCGGGCCGGGTGGCCGAGCACCACCGGGACCTCGCGCGGCGGTTCGCCGGCGCGGAGTGAGGCACACGGGTGAAAGCCGCGCGGCCGGCGACTGACGCCTACGCCCCCGGGGTACCCAGCGGCGCATGGCGGTGGACAGCGGGATCGGGCGGACACGGGCGGCGCCGCCCCGCCCGCGCAGAAGTCTCGGCCGGGCGTTGGTGCGATGGGCGACGACGACCGACCACAAGGTGATCGGCAACCTCTACCTGACGACAGCCTTCGGTTTCTTCCTCTTCGGCGGCGTCCTCGCGCTGCTGATGCGGGCCGAACTGGCCCGTCCCGGGATGCAGCTGTTCAGCAACGACCAGTACAACCAGCTGTTCACCGTGCACGGCACGATCATGATGCTGCTGTTCGCGACCCCGCTGTTCGCCGGGTTCGCCAACGCGATCATGCCGTTGCAGATCGGCGCCCCGGACGTGGCGTTCCCGCGGCTCAACGCCCTGTCGTACTGGCTGTACCTGTTCGGCGGCCTGATGGTCGTGTCCGGCTTCGTCGTGCCCGGCGGGGCCGCCAGCTTCGGCTGGTTCGCCTACGCGCCCCTCAACGGCCCGGTGCGCAGCCCCGGCTCGGGCGGTGACCTGTGGGTCATGGGCCTGGTCGTGACCGGTGTGTCCACCACCCTCGGCGCGGTCAACTTCATCACCACGATCCTGTGCCTGCGCGCCCCCGGCATGACCATGTTCCGGATGCCGATCTTCACCTGGAACGTGCTGTTCACGTCGATCCTGATCCTGCCCGCGTTCCCGGTGCTCACCGCCGCCCTGTTCGCCCTGGAGGCGGACCGCAGGTTCGGGGCGCAGATCTACGACGCCGCGAGCGGCGGGGCGCTGCTGTGGCAGCACCTGTTCTGGTTCTTCGGGCATCCCGAGGTGTACATCGTCGCCCTGCCGTTCTTCGGCATCGTCTCCGAGATCATCCCGGTCTTCAGCCGCAAACCGATCTTCGGCTACCTCATGCTCATCGGTGCCACCATCGCCATCACCATGTTGTCCGCGGTGGTGTGGGCCCACCACATGTTCGCCACCGGGGCCGTGCTGCTGCCGTTCTTCTCCCTGATGTCATTCCTGATCGCGGTGCCGACCGGGGTGAAGTTCTTCAACTGGATCGGCACGATGTTCCGGGGCTCGCTGTCCTTCGAGACACCCATGCTGTGGTCCTGCGGCTTCCTGGTGACGTTCCTGCTGGGCGGCATGAGCGGCGTACTCATCGCCTCCCCGCCGCTGGACTTCCACCTCACCGACTCCTATTTCATCGTCGCCCACCTGCACTACGTGCTCTTCGGCACGGTCGTCTTCGCCATGTTCGGGGGCTTCTACTTCTGGTGGCCGAAGCTCACCGGCAAGCTGCTCGACGAACGCCTCGGCAAGATCCACTTCTGGTCGCTGTTCGTCGGCTTCCAGACCACGTTCCTGGTCCAGCACTGGCTCGGCGAACAGGGCATGCCCCGCCGCTACGCCGACTACCTGGCCACCGACGGCTTCACCCTGCTGAACACCATCAGCTCCGTCGGCGCCTTCCTCCTCGGCCTGTCCACCCTGCCGTTCCTCGCCAACGTCTGGCGCACCGCCCAGCACGGCCGGCGCGTGACGGGCAACGACCCCTGGGGGTACGGCCGCTCCCTCGAATGGGCCACCTCCTGCCCGCCGCCGCGCCACAACTTCACGGCGCTGCCCCGCATCCGCTCCGAGTCCCCGGCGTTCGACCTGCACCATCCCGACATCGCCCGCCTCGACCAAAGGCAGCAGCAGTGAAGACCGAGTCCCGACTCTTCGTCGGCGTGGCGGGGTTCTTCCTCGTCACCGCCGTCGGCTACGGCGTGAGTTCCGAGGAGCCCGCCGGTACCGCCGTTCTGCTCGTCGCCTTCCTGATGGCCGCGCTCGTCGCGTTCTTCCTGCACATGCAGCACCGCCGGCGGGGCCTCAGGGCCCAGGACCGCCCCGACGCCGAGGTCGCGGAGACCGCGGGCCCGCTGGACTTCTTCTCGCCGCACAGCCCCTGGCCCGTCACGATCGCCGCGGGATCCGTCGTCGCGGCCCTCGGCGTCGTCTACGGCCTGTGGCTCTTCCTGCTCGGCCTCGGGGTACTGGGGCACGGGGTGTTCGGCATGGTCTTCCAGTGCGCGGACAGAGACGGTCAGCGCTCCGGCTCGGACGCGGACGGCTCCCGTTCCACCTCGGATTCCTCCCCGAAGCGGTAGCCGTAGCCAAGGAGCAGGTAGCGCCGCCCCTCGTCGATCGGTTCCCGACTCTCCTCGTACCCGCCGGCGACCGTCTGCCGTACCTCGCCGCTCTCCTCACCCTCCGTCAGCCGCTCCTGGTCCGCCTCCCGCAGCGCCACGCACACGCGCCGGGTCACCATGAACGCGAGGACCGGCAGCACCACGAACGCGATCCGGAACAGCCAGGTCAGCGCGTTCACCGAGACCTCGAAGCTCTCCGCGATGATGTCGTTGCCGCCCGCGGCGAGCAGAACGCCGTAGCAGCTGATCGCAGCGACACCGAGCCCCGTGCGCACGGGGTTGTCCCGGGGCCGGTCGCACAGATGGTGCTCCCCGCGGTCGCCGGTCACCCGTCGCTCGGCGAACGGGTACGCGTACAGCACGGCGAAGAGGAGGCCCGGCAGCACGACCGCGGGCAGCAGGACGTTCCACATCACCGTGTGGCCCGCCACCGTCGACTCCCAGGGCGGCACCAGACGCAGCGAGCCCTCCAGGAAGCCGACGTACCAGTCCGGCTGGGAACCGGTCGACACCACGTCCGTGCGGTAGGGGCCGTACGACCAGATCGGGTTGATCTGTGCCACGCCGGACAGCAGGGTCAGCACACCGAAGACCATGAAGAACAGGCCGCCCGAGGACGCGGCGAACTGCGGGAACATGGGCTTGCCCACCGCGTTGCGGTTGGTGCGGCCACGGCCCGCCCAGTGGGTGTGCTTGAGGTAGAAGACCAGGATCAGGTGGACGGCGACCAGCGCCAGCAGCAGCCCCGGGAGCAGCAGGATGTGCAGGCCGTACAGCCGTGGGACGAGGTCCTCGCCGGGGAACTCGCCGCCGAAGGCGAAGAAGCTGACGTACGTGCCCACCACCGGGAGCGAGAGCATGATGCCCTGGGCGATCCGCAGGCCGGTCCCCGACAGCAGGTCGTCGGGCAACGAGTAGCCGGCGAAGCCCTCCGCCAGCGCCAGCAGGAACAGGGTCACACCGATCAGCCAGTTCACCTCGCGTGGCCGGCGGAACGCGCCCGTGAAGAAGATCCGCAGCAGATGCAGCCCGATCGCGGCGAGGAACACCAGGGCCGCCCAGTGGTGCAGTTGACGCATGAGCAGACCGCCGCGCACGTCGAAGCTGATGTCCAGCGTCGACTCGTAGGCGGCCGACATCCGCGTCCCGTCGAGCGGCGTGTACGAGCCGTGATAGACGACCTCCGTCATCGAAGGCTGGAAGAACAGCGTCAGCCAAACGCCGGTCAGCAGCAGGACGACGAAGCTGTAGAGGGCGATCTCGCCCAGGAAGAACGACCAGTGGTGGGGGAAGGCCTTCCGCAGCAGACCGCCGCCCTCGGAGAGCGGCAGTCGCGCGTCGACGTAGTCCGTGGTGCGCTCAGCGGCACGGCGGGCCCGCGCACCGGCGCGGGCCCTTCTCCTCCTCCACAGCACGGATCACGATTGCCCTGGCGCCCGCGCCCGGAAACAGACCGTCACGGACCATCACTCTTCGGCCTGCCCCGGCCCTCGGACGGCTGGCGGAGCGGATCGGGGCCTTCGGTCGGGGCCGGGTTCAGCCCTGTCCGCCGCTGCCGAACGATCCGCTGCGGCCCTCGTCCCAGCGGCGCCGCTGCTGCGACGCACTGCGCCGGGAGGACACGTTGCCGTGGGCGGGCATCTCGTGCGGGGTCAGCCGACGGTCGCTTCTGGGCACCTCGTCCGGCTCCCGCTGCTCGCGGACCTCATGGACCGGGCCGCCTTCGGGCAGCCGCGGTTGTTCCTCGGGGCGCGGCGGCGCCGGCTCCCGGCTCCTGATCCGGGCGCCCACGACGAAGGCGCCGATGAGCAGCGCCACGACGACCAGACCGGCGGCGACCAGTCCGATCCCGAGCGCGCCTTCCGCGGCAATGTTCGTCCATGCGAAGTTCATGGCACCGCGAGTACCCCTGGCATCTCGCGCGAACCCGGTCAGCGCGACCGCCGCCTCCGGTGCCACCCGTTCGGAGCACGAAAACCGGACGGAACCCTTGCGAGCACCGGGTTTGGGGCCAATCGGACCGGCTACCCGAGCGAGGTGACACAGACAACGCCCCAGCAGCAGCCAGTCCAGTTTCTCGAGGACCGCTTCGCGTGTGCCCAGGCCTGCACCGACTGTGCGCGGGCCTGCGCCCTGCGCGCGAGTCTGGTGGATCCCGACGGGACCGAGGACCAGGAACTTCTGCGACGCAAGGGCATCCTGTGCGCCGAGGTGTGCGACGCGACGTGCCGGGTGCTGGCCGAGCAGAGCCAGCTGGACGAGGCGGCCCTGCGCCTCCAGCTGGAGTGGACCCGCACGGTGTGCCTGGAGTCCGCCCACGTCTTCGACCGGGAACCGGACGCCGAGAAGACCGCCGAGGCCTGCCGTGACTGCGCACGGGCCTGCACGGAGTTCATGAGCACCCTCGACTGAGTCGCTCACGTCAGGTCGGTACGTCAGGTCTGGCAGGCTCCTCGCCATTCCCAATTTCTGGGACACGTTCTACGGTGTGCGCCGTCAGGACCGCCCTTGGGGAGCCTGGAGGCGCCGTGCACCTCGAATACACGCCCGAGCAGCAGCGGCTGCGCAGCGAACTGCGCGACTACTTCGCCGAACTGGTGCCGGACCTCGTACACACCCGCTTCACCGACCCGGCAGCCCAGAAACGCCACTACCGCAAGACCATCCGGCGGCTCGGCGCGGACGGCTGGCTCGGCGTGGGCTGGCCCAAGGAGTACGGCGGGCGCGGGCTGACCGCGATGGAACAGTTCATCTTCTTCGACGAGGCCGCGCAGGCGGGCGTACCGCTGCCTCTGATGGCGCTCAACACCGTCGGGCCGACGATCATGCAGTACGGCACGGACGAGCAGAAGGCGTACTTCCTGCCCCGGATCCTCTCCGGCGAGATCGACTTCGCCATCGGCTACAGCGAGCCCGAGGCGGGCACCGACCTCGCGTCCCTGAAGACGCGCGCGGTGCAGGACGGAGAGGACTACGTCGTCAACGGGCAGAAGATCTGGACGACCAACGGCGACACCGCCGACTGGGTGTGGCTGGCCGTGCGCACCGACCCCGCCGCCCCGCCGCACAAGGGCATCACGATGCTCCTCGTCCCAACCACCGACCCCGGCTACTCCTGCACGGTCATCAACACCCTCGCCTCGCACGACACCACGGCCAGCTACTACGAGAACGTCCGCGTTCCCGTCTCGCGCCGCGTCGGCGCCGAGAACCAGGGCTGGCGGCTGATCACCAACCAGCTCAACCACGAGCGCGTCACCCTCGCCGCCCACGGCACCATGGCGATCCGCGCCCTGCACGACGTCCAGCGCTGGGCCATGGAGACGAAGCTCGCCGACGGCCGCCGGGTGATCGACCTGCCCTGGGTGCGCCGCCGCCTCGCCCAGACCCACACCCGGCTCGACGCCCTCAAGCTCCTCAACTGGAAGATGGTCAGTGCCGTCCAGGAGGGCACGCTCACCCCGCAGGACGCCTCGGCCGTCAAGGTCTACGGCTCCGAGGCGCGCCGCGACGCGTACGCGTGGCTGATGGAGATCGTCGCGGCGCCCGGCGCGCTGAAGGAGGGTTCGGCGGGCGCGGTCCTGCACGGCGAGCTGGAACGCGGCTACCGGTCGGCCGTCATCTTCACCTTCGGCGGCGGCAACAACGAGATCCAGCGGGAGATCATCTCGTGGATCGGGCTGGGGATGCCGAGGGTGCGCCGCTAGCCCGCGCGTCGATCTGCACACCGGCTTCCCCTCGTTGCCGTGGCCGCGAGGGTCGCGCATTCCGCGGCGTGGAGGACCGAAGCCTGCTCCCACGGCGATGGAGACAGCGGGGCCGCCGGCCCTGCGGTGCGTGGGCGCATCAATCGGGTCCGCCCAGCATGATCTTCCACACCCGGGTCGCGACCTGCAGGTTGAGGCGGTCCTCCACGTTCGTGAGGTCATGACCGCTGATCTCGCGGATGCGCTGGAGCCGGTAGCGAAGCGTGCTGCGGTGGATCGCGAGGGATTCGGCGGTCTCGGCGTAGTTGCCGCCGCAGTCGAAGTACCGGGACAGAGTCTCCACGAGCGCCGCACGGTGCAGGCCGTCGTAGTCGACGAGCTGTCCGAGCCATTCCCGCACGAACCCCTCCAGCTCCTGGTAGTCGTTCCCAGGTCCCAGGATGCGGTAGAGGCCCAGATCGTCGAAGAACGTCGTGCCGTACCGGCTTCGAGACCGGCGGCGTACCTCCAGGGCACGCAGTGCCTCCTGGTAGCGGCCGGGAATACCGTCCGGGGTGTCGCATCGGGCGCTCACTCCGATCGTGCCGTCCGGTGTGCCGGTCTCCCGGGCGAGCATCTCGTACAAGGCGTGGTCGTCGGGCCTGCCCTCGGCGACCAGGACCACGTGGTCGGAACGCCGGGTCACCAGCGACGGCATGCCCACGGCCGAAGCCGCCCGGCCCACGGTCCGCGCGAAGGTGTCGTCCGAGGCCCGGCTCGTCCACTGCACGACGACCACGTACTGGATGCGGTGCAGGTCGTGTCCGAACGCCTCTGACCGGGCGTAGGCGCTCGCCTCGTCCGTGCCCCCCAGAAGGTCGTCGACCAGTTCGCGGTGCAGTCGCAGCTCCACCTCCGCCACCTGGCGCAGGTGCGACAGTTCCAGGGCGAGTGACGTGGCGGCGTGCTCCAGAGCGAACACGGTGTACTCGTCGGCGTCGTCCAGGGGATCGACCAGGGCCAGCACTCCGAGGACCTCACCGCGTGGGCGTATCAGGGAGATCAGCCGGTCCTTGATCCGCACGGGTCCGCCTCTGCGGGCGACCCCCTGGAGCATTTCCTCATGGCGTGCGGGGTCCGGTTCGGGATAGGAGTCGGGCCGGCCGGGACCGGTCCAGGACCGCAGTCGGCCGAAGCGGTCCTCCACCAGCACGGGAAATCCTGTGAGCTCATGCAGTGCGCCGGTGATGGCCTCCTCGCCGCCGCCCGAGGCCGCGACCTCGTCGAGGGCCTTGTGCACGGCCCGCTGAAGTCCCTGCTCGACCACGAGGGAGATCAGCCGCTGCTGGAGGGTTGCTCGTTCTCGTCGCAGTCGGTGCAGCTCCAGCGCGTCTTCCTGCCGGCGGCGGTGCGCGACGGCGACCGACAGGGCGGCGGCGGTGAGGCGTATCAGCACGGCGAGCAGGAAGTGCTGGGCATGAGTGGGCCGGGACCGAGACGTCACCACGAGGTAGCCGTGCAGTCCACCGGGTCCGTGCAGGGCCAGGGCCCGGCCCCTGGACCGGCCGGGAACGGTGACGGGGACGTCCTGCCCCGTCAGCTCTCGCACCGTCCGGTCCATGGCTGACGCATGGTCCGGCCCGACCTGCGGGCTGGGGACCAGTCGGCCGTGCACCCTGAGGTATCCGGCCTCGGCCCTGTACGGGCCGACGCCCGACACGTGGTCCATGGCCAGGCGCAGGATCTCGCTTTCGTCCCGAGTGCCGAACAGGGCACGAGAGACTGCCGGCAGCTCGTGGGATGCCAGGGTGGAAAGGGGCGGACGGGACCCTCGCCGCGAGATCGTGGGGTGCTGTCCCAGACGGCCCGGCGGAATGCGGCCTTCCCGGTCGGGACGGCGTCGGTACACGCTCTGGCCCCTGCGGCCGGCCATGGGATTACTCCCTTCGCTATGCCCCCGGAGAGGTGACAGCACCTCTTCCTCTACGCCTCCCCTGCCCAACTTGCCCGAGATGTGCGCAGTAAACGTCTCGTGCTCGCGGGGGGACGGGCTGCGTTGTTCTTTGACCTGCCGGGTGCAGGCGCAGAGCTGCTCGGTTCGGGAGTCTGGGGCGTGCCGGGGGCCGCCGTGCACACCGGCAGGAAGGACTGGGCGATGAGCGAGCAGCCTCGTAGGCCCGTTGCCACGTACGACACGTACCAGGAAGCCGAACGCGCCGTCGACCACCTCTCGGACCGGGGGTTTCCCGTGCAGAGGGTGGCCATCGTCGGCCAGGACGTCCGCCTCGTCGAACAGGTCACCGGCCGTATGGACTACGGAAGGGCCGCCCTGCACGGAGCGGCGAGCGGGGCCCTTCCCGGAGCACTGATCGGCTGGCTCTTCGGCCTTGTCGACTGGGTGGACCCGCTCGTCTCCGCCCTGCTCGTCGCCCTCTACGGCCTGATCTTCGGAGCGATCGTGGGCGCGCTGTTCGGCCTGCTGCTGTATGCCCTGCAGGGCGGCCGCCGGGACTTCGCCTCCGTCCGCTCGATGCAGCCCAGCCGGTACGACGTCGTCGTGGACGAAGAGGTCGCCGCCGAGGCCGTACTGCTGCTCGGCGGGCTGCAGACCACGGGCGCCGCCGGACGTCCAGCCCATACATGAACGATCGGATCGCAGTGCCGGCGCAGGCCGCCGCACCGGGAGGAGCTCCTCATGGCCAAGGCAGTGGGCATCGACCTGGGCACCACGAACTCGGTGATCGCCGTGTGGGAGGGCGGCGAACCTTCCGTCGTGCCCAATACCGAGGGCAACCGTACGACCCCGTCCGTGGTGGCCTTCACCGACACCAGGGAACGGCTGGTGGGCCAGCTGGCCCGGCGCCAGGCGATCCTCAACCCCAAGGGCACCATCTACTCGGCCAAGCGGTTCATCGGCCGGCACTTCGACGAGATCCCGGACGAGGCCAGGGCGGTGGCGTACGACGTCGTCGAGGGCCCGGGCGGCGTCGCCCGCTTCAAGGTGCGCGACAAGCTCTACGCGCCCGAGGAGATCAGCGCCCAGGTGCTGCGCAAACTCGCCGACGACGCCTCCAAGCAGCTCGGGGAACGGGTCACGGAGGCGGTCATCACGGTGCCCGCCTACTTCAACGACGCCCAGCGCACCGCCACCAAGGACGCCGGGCGGATCGCGGGCCTTGAGGTGCTGCGGATCATCAACGAGCCGACCGCGGCCGCTCTCGCGTACGGCATGGACAAGAAGCAGCACGAGACGGTGCTGGTCTTCGACCTCGGCGGCGGCACGTTCGATGTGAGCATCCTCGACGTGGGCGACGGCGTGGTGGAGGTGCGTTCCACGGCGGGCGACAGTCACCTGGGCGGTGACGACTTCGACCGGCGCCTGGTGGATTACCTCGCGGACGACTTCCAGAAGGAGAACGGCATCGATCTGCGCAAGGATCCGCAGGCCCTGCAACGCCTGTTCGAAGCGGCGGAGAAGGCCAAGACCGAGCTGAGTTCGGTGACGCAGACACAGGTCAGCCTGCCGTTCATCACCGCCGATGCCTCGGGACCCAAGCACCTCACCGACTCGGTCATGCGGTCCACGTTCGAGCAGATCACCGGCGACCTGGTGGAGCGGTGCCTGGAACCGGTCAAGCAGGCCATGGCCGACGCCAAGGTCGGGGAGAGCGACATCGACGAGGTCATCCTCGTCGGCGGTTCCACCCGCATCCCCGCCGTCCAGGCCCTCGTGCGCCGGCTGACCGGCGGCAAGGAACCCAACATGAGCGTCAACCCCGACGAGGTCGTGGCCCTGGGCGCCGCGATCCAGGCCGGGGTGCTCAAGGGCGAGGTCAAGGACGTCCTGCTGCTCGATGTCACGCCCCTGTCGCTGGGTGTCGAGACACGCGGCGGTGTGATGACGAAGATCATCGAGCGGAACACCACCATCCCCGTGCGCCGCACCGAGACCTTCTCCACCGCCGA
Source organism: Streptomyces sp. NPDC093568 (assembly GCF_044764945.1). NCBI lineage: Bacteria > Bacillati > Actinomycetota > Actinomycetes > Kitasatosporales > Streptomycetaceae > Streptomyces > Streptomyces sp. NPDC093568. The sequence goes on from NZ_JBIWJD010000003.1 coordinate 234,788, forward strand.
GGACAACCAGCCCGCCGTCGACATCGTCGTCCTCCAGGGCGAGCGCGAACGGGCCGCCGACAACCGGGTGCTCGGCCGCTTCCAGCTCACCGACATACGCCCGGCGCCGCGCGGCGAACCGCAGATCGAGGTCACCTTCGACATCGACGCCAACGGCATTCTCAACGTCAAGGCCCGAGACCAGGACACCGGCAAGGAACAGGGCATCACCATCACCGAGAGCTCCAACCTCGACCGCGGCGAAGTCGAACGCATGGTCCAGGAGGCCGAGCGCAACCAGGGCCAGGACCAGGCCCTGCGCGAGGCCGTCGACGCCCGCAACGAGCTCGACGCCGTCGCGTACCAGGTCGACAAGCGCCTCGCCGAGCTCGGCGACGCCGCACCCGCGCACGAGAAGGCACGCGCCGAGATGCTGGTGTCGGACGCCCGGGCGGCGGTCAAGGAGGAGGCGGGCGTGGAGCGGGTACGGCCGCTGACCGCCGAACTCCAGCAGGTGCTGGCAGGGCTGGCGGCGCATCAGGCCGGCGCCACCACGGCCGGTCCCGACCAGGACACCACCGGGGACGGTGCGGCCGGTGGCGGCCCGAGTGGCGGTGGCGGTGACGAAGACGTCATCGACGCCGAGTTCGACAAGGACTGAGGAACCGCCATGCCGATCCACCCCAGGGAACCCGACCCGGCCGTCCCGGACCCGGCCGACCCGGCTCCGGAGGGCGCCGTACGCCCTCCCCGAGGGGATCTTCCGAGCTCGGGCCCGCCGACCGGGGCGGGGCCAGACACGGACGAGGAACCCGGCCCCGACGCGGCCGGCGGCCCGGCACCGTCCGAGGACCAGCACACGGCCGAGCTCAAGGAACTCGAGGACCGCTGGCGGCGCGCGCTCGCCGACCTCGACAACCTCCGCAAGCGCCACACCCGGGAACTGGAGCGGGAGCGGACGGCCGAGCGGTCCCGCACGGCCGCCGCGTTCCTGCCCGTCCTGGACAACCTCGAACTCGCCCTGACCCATGCGGGATCCGACCCCGGCGCGATCGTCGAGGGCGTCCGGGCGGTCCGCGACCAGGCGGTGAACGTCCTCGAACTGCTCGGCTACCCGCGGCACGCGGAGACCGGCGTCGCCTTCGACCCGGCCCGGCACGAGGTGCTCGGCGTCGTCCAGGACCCCGACGCCCCACCGGGCACGGTCGTCGAGGTGCTGCGTCCGGGCTACGGGGACGGCGAACGGCAGCTCAGGCCCGCCGCCGTGACTGTCGCGAAGCGGGAGTGACCGGTCATGGCACAGGACTTCTACGAGGTGCTGGGCGTGTCACGGACCGCGAGCCAGGACGAGATCCAGCAGGCATATCGCAAACTCGCCCGCAAGTACCACCCGGACGTCAACAAGGACCCGGGGGCGGAGGAACGCTTCAAGGACCTCAACGAGGCGTACAGCGTCCTGTCGGACCCCAAGACCCGGGCCCGTTACGACCGCTTCGGCGAGGACTTCCGAAAGATCCCCGAGGACTTCGACGAACGGGTCGCGGCCGGAGCGGGCGGCGGCTTCCGCGCCAGGAGGACCGCGGGCGCGGGCGGCTCCCGTGTCCGGTACACCGGCTTCGGCGACGACTTCGCGGCGGAGGGCGTCGACATCGAGGACCTGCTCGGCTCACTCTTCGGAGCAGGCGCCGCCCCCGGTGGTGTACCGGGAGCCGACCAGGAGGCCGAGCTGCCGCTCACCGTCGAGGAGGCGTTCAGGGGAGGCCGCCGCACCGTCACGCTCGCCGGTCCCACCGGGCAGCCGCGGCGGTACGAGGTCGACGTACCGCCCGGCGTCACCGACGGGCAGCGCATCCGGCTCGCGGGCGAGGGCGGCCGGGGCAGTGGTGACGCCGCCGCGGGCGACCTGTACCTGCGGGTGCGCATCCGGCCCCACCCCCGGTTCCGGCTGGACGGCCGCGACGTCCACGTACAGGTCCCCGTCACCCCCTGGGAGGCCGCGCTGGGCGCGACCGTGCCGGTGCCCACCCCCGGCGGCGGCACGGCCAAGGTCACAGTGCCCGCGGGCTCGTCCAGTGGCCGACGGCTGCGGCTGCGCGGCGAGGGCATGCCGAACCCGCGCGGTGCCGACGGCAACCTCTACGCCGAACTCCGCGTCATGGTGCCGCCCAAGCTCAGCGACCGGGAGCGCGAGCTGTTCGAGGAGCTCGCAGCCACCTCTTCGTACGATCCCAGGAGGACGCGATGAGCGACCGACCCTCATGGGCGGCGACCGGCGGTCGGACCGCCCGGGCCGACGCCGGCGGGCATCCCGAACGGACGAGCGCCGGCTCCACGGCCGTGCGGTACGCGCTCGTCCCCGTGCCCAGGCTTTCCCTGGACACCGTGGCCCGCCGCGCCGGCGTCCATCCCGACCTGGTCCGCCGGTTCGTCGCCCTGGGCCTGGTCGACGCCGAACGCGACGCCGCGGGGCACCTCGTGTTCGACCCCGCGGCCCCGGCGGTCATCGCCCGCGTCCAGCGGCTGCGCTCCGGTCTGTGTCTCAACTACGCATCCATCGGTCTGGTGCTCGATCTGCTGGACCGCATCAGTCTGCTCGAAGCCGCACTGCGCCGCGCCGGTACGAGGAGTGACATACCGCCATGGACATGAACCGTCTCACCCAGAAGTCACAGGAAGCCCTACAAGAGGCGCAGACCGCCGCCGTCCGCATGGGCCAGACCGAGGTCGACGGTGAGCATCTGCTGCTCGCGCTCCTCGACCAGGAGGACGGCCTGATCCCGCGGCTGCTGCAACAGGCGGGCAGGAAGCCCGAGGAGCTCGGCGCGGCTGTGCGTGAGGAACTTTCCCGCCGGCCCAAGGTGACCGGCCCGGGTGCGGCACCGGGCCAGGTGTTCGTCACCCAGCGCCTGTCCCGGCTGCTGGACACGGCCGAGCGGGAGGCAAAACGACTCAAGGACGAGTACGTGTCCGTGGAGCACCTCCTGCTGGCCCTGGCCGAGGAGGGCTCGTCCACCGCCGCCGGACGGCTGCTCAAGGAGCACGGCATCACCCGGGACTCGTTCCTGAGCGCGCTCACCCAGATCCGCGGCAACCAGCGCGTGACCTCGGCCAACCCCGAAGTGGCGTACGAGGCCCTGGAGAAGTACGGCCGCGACCTGGTCGCCGAGGCCAGGGAAGGCAAACTCGACCCGGTCATCGGCCGGGACGCCGAGATCCGCCGCGTCACCCAGATCCTCAGCCGCAAAACCAAGAACAACCCCGTCCTCATCGGCGACCCCGGCGTCGGCAAGACCGCCATCGTCGAGGGCCTCGCCCAGCGCATCGTCCGCGGCGACGTGCCCGAAGGACTGCGCGACAAGACCGTGTTCGCACTCGACATGGGCTCCCTGGTGGCCGGGGCGAAGTACCGGGGCGAGTTCGAGGAACGCCTCAAGGCCGTGCTGTCCGAGGTGAAGGCCGCCCAGGGGCACATCCTGCTCTTCGTCGACGAACTCCACACCGTCGTCGGCGCGGGCGCCGCCGAAGGAGCCATGGACGCGGGCAACATGCTCAAGCCGATGCTCGCCCGCGGCGAACTCCACATGATCGGCGCCACCACCCTCGACGAGTACCGCAAGCACATCGAGAAGGACGCCGCCCTCGAACGCCGCTTCCAGCAGGTCCTGGTCGACGAGCCGAGCGTGGAGGACACCATCTCCATCCTGCGCGGACTGCGCGAACGCCTGGAAATCTTCCACGGCGTGAAGATCCAGGACACCGCACTGGTCTCCGCGGCCACCCTCAGCCACCGCTACATCACCGACCGGTTCCTGCCCGACAAGGCCATCGACCTCGTCGACGAAGCGTGCGCCCGGCTGCGTACCGAGATCGACTCGATGCCCGCCGAACTCGACGAGATCACCCGCCGCGTCACCCGCCTGGAGATCGAGGAGGCCGCCCTCTCCAAGGAGACCGACCCCGCGAGCAAGACCCGCCTGGAGGAACTGCGCAAGGAACTGGCCGACCTGCGCGGCGAGGCCGACGCCAAACACGCCCAGTGGGAGGCCGAACGGCAGGCGATCCGCCGCGTGCAGGAGCTGCGCCAGGAACTGGAGCAGGTCCGCCACGAGGCGGAGGAGGCAGAACGCGCCTACGACCTCAACCGCGCCGCCGAACTCCGCTACGGCCGCCTCCAGGACCTGGAACGCCGGCTCGCCGCGGAGGAGGAGCAACTGGCCGCGAAGCAAGGGCAGAACCGGCTGCTGCGCGAGGTCGTCACCGAGGAGGAGATCGCCGAGATCGTCGCCGCCTGGACCGGCGTTCCCGTCGCCCGCCTCCAGGAGGGCGAACGCGAGAAGCTGCTGCGCCTCGACGAGATCCTGCGCGAGCGCGTCATCGGCCAGGACGAGGCCGTCAAGCTCGTCGCCGACGCCATCATCCGCGCCCGCTCCGGCATCCGCGACCCGCGCCGCCCCATCGGCTCGTTCATCTTCCTCGGCCCCACCGGCGTCGGGAAGACCGAGCTGGCCAAGACCCTCGCCCGGGCCCTGTTCGACTCCGAGGAGAACATGGTCCGCCTCGACATGAGCGAGTACCAGGAGCGGCACACCGTCAGCCGGCTCATGGGGGCCCCGCCCGGATACGTCGGCTACGAGGAGGGCGGCCAGCTCACCGAGGCCGTACGCCGCAAGCCGTACTCGGTCGTGCTGTTCGACGAGGTCGAGAAGGCGCACACCGACGTCTTCAACACCCTGCTGCAGATCCTCGACGACGGCCGCATCACCGACGCCCAAGGCCGCACCGTCGACTTCCGCAACACCGTGATCATCATGACGTCCAACATCGGCTCCGAGCACCTCCTCGACGGCGCCACCGCCGAGGGTGAGATCAAGCCGGACGCCCGCGCCCTGGTGATGGGCGAGCTGCGCGGGCACTTCCGTCCGGAGTTCCTCAACCGCGTCGACGACATCGTGCTGTTCAAGCCGCTGGGTGAGCGGCAGATCGAGCGGATCGTGGAGCTGCAGTTCGACGAACTGCGCCACCGCCTCGCCGAGCGCCGCATCACCGTTGAACTCACCGAGGCGGCCCGTGAGCTGATCGCCCACCAGGGCTACGACCCGGTGTACGGGGCCCGGCCGCTGCGGCGTTACATCTCCCACGAGGTGGAGACACTCGTCGGGCGTGCCCTGCTGCGCGGCGACGTCCAGGACGGCGCGAAGGTCCGCGTCGACGCCGAGCACGGAGAGCTGGTGGTGACCTACGACCAGCCCGAGGACGAGAAGGGGGCGAGGGCGGCATGAGTACCGTGCAGGCCGTCAACGTCACCTGCGCGCACTGCGGGCGCACCAACCGGGTACCCGTGGCCGCCGAGGGCCGCCCCAGGTGCGCCAACTGCAAGCAGCCTCTGCCGTGGGTGGCCGATGCGGGCGACAACGACTTCGCCGAGGTCGTCGAGCAGGCCACGGTGCCCGTCGTCGTCGACCTGTGGGCCACCTGGTGCGGCCCCTGCCGCATGGTGAGCCCCGCGCTGGAGAAGGTCGCCGCCGATCTCGCGGGAAAGATCAAGCTGGTCAAGGTCGACATCGACAAGAACCCACGCCTGGCGCAGCGGTTCGAGGTCCAGGCGGTACCGACGCTGATGGTCCTCGACAAAGGGCAGACCATCGCCCGGCAGGCGGGTGCCGCACCTGCCCCGGCACTGCGGCGGTGGGTGGAGCAGTCGATCGCGGGCCGTGAACCGGCCGGGAAAGGGTGATCAGCCATGACCGTACGAACCGACCCCCACCTGGCGCTCGTCCGGCCGGTCCAGCCACTGACCCCGGAAGGGTGTCAGGAGTGTCTGCTGCTCGGCTCCCCGTGGGTCCACCTGAGGCTCTGCCTGACCTGCGGCCACGTCGGCTGCTGCGATTCCTCGCCGAACCGGCACGCGCGACGGCACGCCGCCGCCGACGGCCATCCGATCGCGGCGTCGCTGGAGCCCGGCGAGGACTGGCGGTGGTGCTTCGTCCACGAGGCGTTCGTGTGATGTCCGGCGACGAGACGCGGCCGAGCGCGGCGCAGGTGCCGAACGAGGGGGAGGCGAGCGTCCCCTTCGAGACCGCCGACATCTACGGCGCCTATCCCCGGCTGCCGGACGACCAGTTGGATCGCCTGGCGCAGCGTGGCCGGCGGCTCGAAGTCGACGCCGGTGACGTGCTGATCCGGGAGGGGGAGCGGTGCGAGACGTTCTACGTCGTCCTCAGCGGCTCGGTCGCCATCGTCGAGGACTACGGCACGCCCGACGAACGTCTGCTGCGTGTGCACGGCCCCGGCCGCTTCATCGGCGAACTCGGCCTTCTGAACGGGCAGGTGGCCTTCTACACCGCTACGGTCAGGGACCCCGGTGAGGTCCTCGCCCTGTCCATGGACCAGCTGCGTGACCTGGTGACCCGGGACTCCGTCCTCGGCGATCTGGTGCTCCGCGCCTGCCTGGGCCGCCGTGCCCTGCTCGTCGGGCAGGGCGCCGGGTTCCGCATCATCGGCTCGCGCTATTCGCCCGACACCCGGCGACTGCGCGAGTTCGCCGCCCGCAACCGGCTGCCGCACCGCTGGATCGATCTGGAGACGGACAAGGACGCCGAGGCGCTGCTGCGCCGGTTCGGCGTAGGCCCGGAGGAGACACCGCTGGTCATCTGGCGGGACACCACACTCTTGCGCAACCCCAGCAACGCGGAACTGGCCCGGCTCATAGGCCTGCCCTCGCTGCCTGCGGGAAACCATCACGGCGATCTCCTGATCGTCGGCTCCGGACCCGCCGGTCTCGCCGCCGCGGTGAACGCCGCCTCGGAGGGCCTCGGCACGACCCTGGTCGAGGCGATGGCCACCGGCGGCCAGGCCGGGACGTCGTCCCGCATCGAGAATCTGCTCGGCTTCCCCTCCGGCATCTCCGGCGCCGAACTCACGGACCGCGCCGTGCTCCAGGCCGACAAGTTCGGCGCCCGGATCAGCGTCCCGGCGGAGGCGGCCCGCCTCGAACCGCGGGACGGCCACTACGCTGTCGGGTTCGCCGACGGCAGCGAGATCACCGCCCGCACCGTCGTCCTGGCCACCGGTGCCCGCTACCGCCGCCTCCAGGTGCCCGGCATCGAGCCACTGGAAGGAGCGAGCGTCCACTACTCGGCGACCGTCTACGAGGCCCAGCAGTGCCGTACCGATCCGGTCGCGGTGGTCGGCGGCGGCAACTCAGCGGGCCAGGCCGTGCTCTTCCTGGCCGGGTACGCGCCGCAGGTGTATCTGCTCGTCCGCGGGCCGAGCCTCGAGGCGCACATGTCCCGCTACCTGATCGATCAGGTCGAGCGTCACCCGCGGGTGCGCGTGCTGCTGCACACCGAGATGACCGAGGCACTCGGCGACAAGACGCTGGAGGCCGTCGACGTGGTCGACCACCGTACGGGCGAGCACCGCCGGCTCGCGGTGCGGGCCCTGTTCGTCTTCACCGGCGCCGACCCCCACACCGAGTGGCTGTCCGGCGCGCTCGCCCTCGACGCGCGCGGCTTCGTGCTCACCGGCGCGGACGCGCAGGCCTGCTCCGCTCCCGGACTATGGCAGAGCCAGGGCCGCGACTGCCTGACGCTGGAGACAAGCCTGCCTGGCGTCTTCGCCGCCGGCGACGTCCGCAGCGGCTCGGTGAAACGTGTGGCCTCCGCGGTCGGCGAAGGCGCGATGAGCATCCACTTCGTGCACCGCTACCTGGGGCACTTGGCCGCGCCCGGCGGCACCGACAGCTCCCCGCGTACCCGTCCGAAGGAGTCCGCTTGGCTCGGATGACCGCCGGCGGGCGACGAGATCACGAGAAGGAGAAGGAGGCGATGGCAATGACCACGCCCGTCCGGCGCCCCCGCGGTGGCGCGATGCAGGCCAGGCCCCTTGGCTGGGCACACAATCCGCTGACGGAGTTCGACCAACTGCTCAGCGAGATGAGCGGACTGATCGAATCCACGGTGGGAGCCGCTGCGCCTGCAGTCGCGTGGACACCTCTGGCGGATGTCAGGGAGTCCGACGCCGCCTTCCAGGTGGAGATCGAACTTCCCGGCGTCAAGAGCAAGGACATCAACGTCGAAGCGAACGGCCAGGAGTTGGTGGTCAGCGGAGAGATCAAGGAGAAGGAACGCAAAGGCGTCCTGCGCCGGAGCACCCGCCGCACCGGGGCCTTCGAGTACCGGCTGCGGCTGCCCGGAGAGGTCGACACCGAAAAGATCAATGCGCAGATGTCGGACGGGGTGCTCGCCATCACCGTCCCCAAGGCCGAGGTCGCAAAGCCCCGGCACGTCGAGATCAGCGAGGCGAGTGAAAGCACCGGTAGGGGCGACTGAGCCGCGAACGCCGCGGTTCCGGACACCCGTCCGGCACCGCGGCCGGGCCGGCGAGGCTCGACATCCGGGGTGACCTATGAATGACGTCCCGCATCACAAGCCCTCACCTCGGCGGAGACTCGGCACGCGGCTCCCCACAGGCTTCCCTTCGGCGCCCCAGCCGCCAGGCGCGCAGCAGCCGAAGGGGGAGCAGGCCCAGCGGTGCTCGCCGGCCCATGTCCGTCTGGTCCTCGCGGTCGAATGCCCGTGCGTAACGCTCGGCGTCCTGGGCCGTGGGATATCGCTTGCTGCCCTCCGCTCCGCACCCGCGCGCGCAGTGCCAGAGCATCGTGTCGCCCTCATGGAGAAAGCGAAAACGGTGTCCCAGAAGGTGGCAGCGCAGCACAGAAGACCACCCTATGCGGACCTGTCCATTCCGGCCTGCTCTGTCCCTTTCCGGGCAACAGCCCATGGCCCTGCACGAGGAGGCACGGCATGACCACCACCGCGGAGCTCGGTGTCGTCACCACCAAGGTCCCCGCTCGGCTGGACCGGCTGCCGTGGTCCCGGTTCCACTGGCGGATCGTCATCGGTCTGGGCACCGTCTGGATTCTGGACGGACTCGAGGTGACGATCGTCGGGGCGGTTGCCGCCCGGATGACCGAGCCGGGCAGCGGCATCAACCTGACCAGCGCCGACATAGGCACTGCCGCCGCCATCTACGTGGCGGGCGCATGCGCGGGCGCTCTGCTGTTCGGGAGGCTCACCGACCGCTACGGGCGCAAGAAGCTGTTCATGCTCACGCTCGGCATCTACATCCTCGCCACCGTCGCGACCGCGTTCGCCCACGACGCCTGGTACCTCTACCTCGCCCGGTTCATCACCGGTATGGGCATCGGCGGAGAGTACGCCGCGATCAACTCGGCCATCGACGAGCTGATTCCCGCACGTAACCGCGGGCAGGTGGACCTGGCCATCAACGGCAGCTACTGGGTCGGTGCGGCGCTCGGCAGCCTGGTCGCCGTGCTGCTCCTCAACGAGAGTCTGCTGGCAGCCGACCTGGGCTGGCGGCTGGCCTTCGGCCTGGGCGGCATTCTGGGTCTGGGCATCATGCTGGTACGCCGCCATGTGCCGGAGAGTCCGCGCTGGCTGTTCATACACGGGCATGAAGACGAGGCTGAACGCATCGTCGACCGGATCGAGGCCGAGGTGCGCCAAGAGACCGGCCAGGAGCTTCCTGAACCGGGCGAGGCGGTCACCGTACGGCAGCGCGACGTCATCCCGTTCAGGGAGATCGCCGGCGCGGCCCTGCGGCGGTACCCGCGTCGCGCCGTTCTCGGTCTGGCGCTCTTCGTCGGACAGGCGTTCCTGTACAACGCGATCGTCTTCGACCTGGGCACGATCCTGAACGGCTTCTTCGACATCGGCTCCGGCTCGATCCCCTACTTCCTTGCCCTCTTCGCGATCGCCAACTTCCTCGGACCACTCCTTCTCGGCCGGCTGTTCGACACCGTCGGCAGAAAGCCGATGATCGCGGCCACCTACTTCGGCTCGGCGGTCGTGGCAGCCGTCCTCGCCCTCCTGCTGGCCGGCGGCTCCCTGACGACGTGGGGCTTCTTCCTGCTGGTCTCGCTGACCTTCTTCGTGGCGTCCGCGGGAGCGAGCTCGGCCTACCTGACGGTGAGCGAGGTCTTCCCCATGGAGACCCGAGCCCTGTCCATCTCGCTGTTCTTCGCGATCGGCACGGCCGTGGGCGGAATCACCGGCCCACTGCTGTTCGGCCACTTGATTCACACCGGCGATGCCGACGTGGTGGCCATCGGCTTCCTAGTCGGAGCGGCCGCCATGGCGCTGGGCGGGCTGGCCGAGGTCTTCTTCGGTGTCCGGGCCGAACAACAGTCCCTCGAGAACATCGCCCGGCCGCTCACCGCCGAGGAAGCCGACGCTGCCTTGCGCGACGAGCCAGCGCCCCAGGACGCACGAGACCACCGCCGGCCCGAGCACGTCCGGCAGGCCGCGGACGAGCGGGAACAGCGGATCGCCGACCGCACCGCCCGCCGCCGGGAGCGGGAGCGCACCGGAGCCCGCCGCTACCGCCCGGGCCCCGGACCAGGCAGCAGGATGTACTCGCCGGGGATGGCCGGCACCGCGGGCACGGCAAGCCGTACGTCCGCCATCGCCGAACTACGCCTCGACGACGAGATCGAACAGATCACCCACGCGCTCCGAGAAACCGGCCCGACGAGCCGCGACCGACTCGAACAGGCCGTGGGCGGCCGTTCCTGGGGCCCCGGACGCTTCCGCAGTGCCCTGCGTGAGTCCGAGCGGGAGTCCAGGGCCAGGGGCCTTGCCAACGGCGGCTACGCGCCGACGGACGGACACGGCCGGCCCGACAGCGCACCGGACGACCCCCATGACCAGCGGTGACCGGGAGAGAAGGAGGCAGCGATGAAATACGACGGATTCCTCGCCCAAGTACGCGAGCGAGGCGACTACAACGACCAGAACGAAGCCGCGGACGTCACCAACGCCGTGCTGGAAGTGCTGGCCCAACGGATCAGCCCTGGGGAGGTCAAGGATCTCGCATCCCAGCTGCCCGGCCCGCTGGGACAGGTTCTGGACCATGCCACGCCGCAGCAGGCGCAGAGCTTCGGGATCGAAGAGTTCTACCGCCGGGTCGCCGAGCGCACCCATGCCCGGCCGCGGACGGCGCAGTGGGACGCCAGCGCGGTGCTGACCACCGTCGCCGACGCTGTCACCGGTGGAGAACTGAATCAGATCATCAGTCAACTCCCCTCCAGTTACGCGCTCCTGTTCGGCAAGGCCGACCTCGCGGACTGAGCCTGTGAGGGCGCCCGGAACGAAAGGCCCACGCAAATGGTTGATACAGGTTTCGCCTCGTTCGACACCATGGTGGACAAGGCCAATCGGCTCCTCAAAGACGTCGAGGAGGCTTTCGAGTGGCCCAAGGAACGGCGTAAGCAGTCGTACGCGGCACTTCGGGCCGTGCTGCACCCACTCCGGGATCGTCTCCCGGTCGAGACGGCCGTACAGTTCGGTGCCCAGCTGCCGACCCTCGTCAGAGGCGTCTACTACGACGGCTGGAAGCCGGCCGAGACGCCCGTGAAGATGAGCAACGAGGAGTTCTTCGCACGGGTCCGGAGCGAATTTCCCTATGCGGTCGAGGGCGGCAGCGAGAAGCTGGTGCGCACCGTGCTGAAATCCATGGAGCGCCATGTGAGCGCCGGTGAATGGCAGCACCTCAAATCCCGGGTGCCGGACTCGCTTGCCGCGCTCCTGCCGTGACCCGGGAGAAGGAGGTCATGAGCGCCGAGGAGGTCATGAGCGCGGCCCCACGCGCTGAGCAGTCCCACGGCGCCCCGGCTGCGCCTTCCGGCTCTTGCGGTCACGGATCAGCGGTCACGGAACAGGGGGCTGCCAGTCGACCATCAAGATCGTGGCGTCGTCGCTGAGTGCGTCGTGCTGATGCTCGAGGATGGCGTGGATGAGCAGGCGCAACACTTCCGGGGCGCTCTGCCCTGCCGCGGTCGACCGGATGATGTAGTCGGTGAAGCGCTCCAGGCCGAACTCTTCGCCTGCCTCGTCGCGTGATTCCACGACGCCGTCCGAGTAAAGCAGTATTCGGTCACCGGGTTCGAGGCTGACCTCGTGCACCTGACGGGCGGTCCCGGCGAGACTGGCGGGCAGACCCAAAGGAGGCTCAGGTGGCCGCTCCAAGGCCTTGTGGAGCAGACGGTGGCGACGGATGAGCAACGGAGGCGGGTGGCCGCAGTTGCACCAGCGCAGCACACCGGTGGGCATGTGCAACTGGGTGAAGACACCCGTGCAGAACTGATCCGGAAGCCACTTCGCCAACGCGTCGTCCATGGTGCCCACGAGTTCGTTCAGGTCTGCCCCGCTGCGCCGGGCGTTACGGCAGCCCGCCATGGCGACAGAGGTGGCTAGTCCGGACGCCAGATCGTGCCCCATGCCGTCAAGGACTGCGGCGTGCAGAACGTCCTCGGTGAACGCATGGTCGAAAGCATCGCCACCCAATTCGTACGCAGGCTCCACAACCGCCGTCGACACGACCCGCCCTGTACCGATCGACCGGGGAGGGAGAAAGGCCCTCACCATCTCCGTGGGCAGGTGCATCGGCCTGGTACGCATGCGCTGCGCGAGGGTGTCACTGTAGGTGCGCTTGGATGTGATGATCAGTGCGAGGAGCAGCGCCATCGTTCGACAGCGTCGTAGCTTGAGCCCGTCCAAGGTGCTCATGTTCAGCTCCACGACGCCCAGCCGCTCCGCTCCGTCGGCCAGGGGCAGCCATACGATCAGTCCCCCGGAGGGGACTTCCTCCACTCGGAGAGAGCCGGTGCGGTAGGCCCATCCGGCAAGCGAAGTGTCGAGCTCCAGTTCCGGCTCGCCTTCGACAAGCGGCACCAGCAGTCTTTGCTGGATGTCGACCAGATAGATGACGGCCCTGCCCAGACCCATGGCCTCGGCATACCGGCTCAGGACCACGGGCAGCTCCGCGGGTGATGCCAGCTGGGCTGCCCTGACCAGTTCCTCCAGCAGCCGCTCCCCGGACCCGTTGGACACGTTCCCGTCCATGCCTTCGATGGTCCCTTCGAGGCCGTGCCCTGCACCCGCCTGTTCCGGTCGCCACTCACAGCAGGAGGTCGAAGACGGCTCGGGCCTCGTTCCAGTGCTGGGTCTGCGGGTTCTTCAGATCGGGGTGGAGGATCTTGAAGCTCTGGGCAAGGGCCAGGCTGATTCCGCCGATGATGTCCGGATAGGCCGCCTCGGTCTCCTCGTCGGGCGTGCGGTCCAGAGTGGGATGGGTGGCGAGCTGTTCCAGGATCGGCTTGAGCTCTACGTCCTGGTCGATCTTCCGGAAGTGGTGAATGCTCTCCTGCAGGCCTTTCGTGATCGGCAAGTCACTGGTCCGGATGATGTCGCGCCCGTTGGCCTTGGCAGTGGCCTGGGCGACGGTCAGCAGATCGTAGAGCTTGGCATCGACGAAGTCGCTGTAGCGCTTGAGATCGTTCTTGTCGACGTCCAGTCCTGCGGCCGTGCGAAAGAACCTCTCGAATCTGGCGATGGACATCACGGTCATGATGGCAACCTCCGGCTGCGGGAGCCGGGTCGCTCCCGGCCCCTGGGCTTCGCAGTCAGCCTGGCCGACGGGGGCGTGTGAACGCATGCGCATGCCGGGCCTAATTAGCCTCCCCTGATTGCCCTGCCAGGCCTATGCGTCCGACTGCCCGGGTTGTCGGACGGGCGTGCGGACCGACAGCAGGGCCACGGAGCGCTCGGGAGAGGCCGGTGAGCAGCAGCCGGGGCCGGTCGACGCGGCCCGTCCTGCCCACCAGCCGCCCCGACGCCGGGCAGGACGTAGCGCTCTGCCTCGCAGCCGTTCTGGTTTTCCCGCGTGACAGGGCTTGCCGGACTCCGGCTCCCGGGGCGGATACCGAATGGGGGTGGTCGGTGGCGCGGCGTGCGGTGCGTGCCAGGGTGCGGCCCGGGAGATCCGGCCGTACCGCCTGCACCTGCAGGCGGAGGCCGGCGCGTCACGCGGCGTCGACGTTACCTCGGTGGCGTCTGCGGGCACTTGGGATCGCGGGGCAGCCCACGAGGAGGGTCCACTCATGCCGGTGTCGTCGCAGGGCGTTACGGTCGTGGCTCTCCTGGCGGATCCGGACGCGCCGACGGAGATCGCTCAGCGCATGGCCCGGACACTTCCTGATCGGCTCGCCGACAAGTCAGGCCAGGGGCGACGGTTCGACGTCGAGGTGGTCAGTGAGCCCTTCACCTCGGGGACGGAAGACCCGCCCACCTTGATGCGCCGGATCATGGACCGTGGGAGTGCGGAGAACTGGGACATCGTCGTGGCTCTCACCGACCTTCCGCTGCACTCACACGGGCGCAAGCTCGCTGTGAACCTGAATCACGAACACGGCCTGGCACTGCTCTCTCTTCCTTCACTGGGAGGCCTGCGGCTCCAGTCGAGGGCCCGACGAGCGGTCGAAGAGGCCGTGCTTGGCTTGGCGGGTCCGCAAACCACCGGGGCTGAAGGACCTCCGCGAAGCCAGCCGCTTCTGGGGCCCTTCGTCAATCGCCTCGCGCCTGGGCATCGGGGCCGAACCGGGGAGACCGGGGAGAAGGAGACCGACGATCTTCGGTACGTCGTCAGCGGGCCGCGCGGATACCTGCGGGTGCTCGCCGGTATGGTCCGCGCCAACCGGCCGTGGCGATTGGTGCCGGGCTTGTCGAAAGCCCTGGCGGCCGCACTCGCCACGGGAGCAGTCGCCACCGTGAACTCCACCGTCTGGAGCCTGGCCGCGTCCCTCAGCACGCCACGCCTCGTGATCGCCACGGTCGGGTCTGTCGGGCTCATGATCGGCTGGCTGATCATAGACGCGGAGCTGTGGCATCGATCAGCGGAGAGCTCGCCGGAGGCGAGGCAGAGGGCGCGGCTGTACAACGCCTCGACGGTCTTGACCGTGGGTATCGGGGTGCTTGTCTGCTACGTGGGTTTGATGGTCATCAACTGGGTGTGGGCGCTGTTCATCCTCAACGACCAAGTGTTCGCTTCCATGACGCGAACCCCGCTGCACGCCGAGGAGTACTTGACGTTGTCATGGTTCGTCGCTTCGACCGCCACCGTGGGTGGCGCGCTGGGATCAGGCTTGGAGAGCGACGATGCGATCCGGGCAGCCGCCTACTCCAAGCGGGAACAGGAACGCCGCCACACGCTTCAAGACGACCAAGGTGACCAGCCCTCGAGGTGAACCGACGCCGACACAACTGGCTCCCGAACGCGTGTGCGGCATCGCCGCTCAAGGCGACGGGTCAGAACCCACTCACGGGGGTTGGTGAGGGCTCCGACGACAGGGAGCGCGGCGTCTCCTGGGGCGGGAAGTCGCCTCCCGGCGGCTCGGGTGGACGAGCGGATCCTTCCCTGTGATGGCAGCCTGGGGGGAGGCGGCGAGGCGCGACATCACCGAGGCCTACCAGGCGGCAGGACAAGGGATATGAGGCAGCCCGACGCGGACACGAACGGCAGGAACCTGCGGCCCGTCCTGGCGCCGACTCGGGGTCTGCCCTCCGATTCTGCCGGGACCTCGCCTCCGGCCCGCGGGAGGAACCGCGCCGCCGCACCGCCAGGGGCATCCGCCGGCAGACGGACACCGGCGGCGCCCCTGGCGGCGAACGAACAGGTCGACGCGTCCTACCTGGCCGGAACGTCGGCACCTGCCTGGAGGACGGCGACTGGGACATCAGTGTCTTCCTCACCGACCTGCCGAGCCGGGCGCAGCACACCCGGTCCGCACCGAGGCCGACCCCGAGCACTCCGTGGCGGGCGCACCGTGCCGGGGCGCACGTGCACTGGAGGTGTGTGATGAGTACTGACCGCTCCCATGAGAGCCGTGATGGTCACGTACTGGTCTTGGACGCCGGCTCTTCGAGCCTTCACATAACTCTGTTCGCGGCGGACGGTGAACGGGTGGCGGTTCGAGACGCCTCGGAGCCCCCGGGACCTGCTGCGGCGGCGGAACTGCGGAACTTCCTCAGCGAGGTGCCCGCTCCTGCGGCGGTTGGCCACCGCATTGTCCACGGCGGTCCGCACCTGACTGGACATACGCTGATCGACGCACGCGTGCGGGCTCTGCTGGCGGACATCGCCGATCTCGCGCCGTTGCACGTGACCCCTGCCCTGCATGTGGTCGATGGCGCACGAGAACTCCTGCCCGACGTTCCTCATATCGCCTGCTTCGACACTGTGTTTCACAAGGATCTGCCGGCACAGGCGCGCACGTACGCCGTGCCGGAGCGATGGCGGGCCGAATACGGGCTGCGCCGTTACGGCTTCCACGGGCTTTCCTACTCGTGGGCACTGCAGAGGACGGCGCAGGCCCTGGGCCGATCCGTCGACAACCTCCAAGTCGTGCTCGTGCACTTGGGCGGCGGCTGCTCGGCCTGCGCCGTCCGCAACGGACGCAGCGTGGACACCACCATGGGCCTCACTCCGCTGGAAGGCCTGGTGATGAGCCGGCGCAGCGGCAGCCTCGACCCCGGCGCGCTGCTGTGGCTGCAGCGGCGGCACGGTCTGAGCACGGACGAATTGGATGACACACTCCACCGGCATTCCGGTCTGCTCGGTCTCTCCGGTACCTCGGGAGACACCCGGGACCTGGTTGCCGCCCGCGCGGAGGGTGATGCCGCGGCCGAGTTGGCGCTGGCGACGTTCACACTCAGCTGCCGCAGGGCCATCGCCTCGATGGCCGCCTCGCTGGACCGGCTGGACGCGCTGGTCTTCACCGGGGAGATCGGCGAGGACCAACCCGAGGTACGCGAGGAGATCTGCTCGGCCCTGACTGTTCTCGGTGTACGAGGCGGGCTGCTCGTCCCCGAACTGGAAGATCTGATGCGGGAAGGCCACCGACGCATCGACCAGGCGGTGGGAGGGGTCCCGGTCCTCGTGGTCGCGACCGGCGAGACGCAGCAGATCGCCGCCGAGACCCGACGGGTGGTGCTCGGCATTGCAGCGTGGTCATCTCGTTGAGGGCGAAGAACTCGACGACGTCGTGGCGGTCAAAAGGGGCACGGAAATCCGAGCGAACCTGGCCGCCGAGTTCGAGGCGGAACTGGGCAGCAGCGCCCGCGGGGAGACTCGCGAGGCCGGCGTCGACGACGAGACCACGACGCCTTCGCACGCGCGAGCTGGGTCTTCGTCAGACCGAACCAGCGGACCCGCGAAGCGCCGTCGCGCGCGGCACCCGGGCGCGTGTCGGACTCGAACGCGTCAGCGAAGTCCGGTTGAGGCGCCAGCGCCGGCGCCGGTGCGGACGAACCGTGCGGATCGCCGGGGCCTTCCCATGTCGCCCGCGATGCGTACCGTGTTCGGCGTACGCCATACGAAGCGGAGAGGGGCGACGGTGGCCTTCCTGGGGGACGACCGGGCCGCGGTGCGGTCGGTGACCTGGCAGCTGCACGCCGACCCCATGATGTGGGTCGCCGGAATCCGCGCGCTCTACCTTCAGGCCCTGCACCCCCGGGCCGTGCGCGGCGTCATGCAGAACTCCGACTTCCGGCGCGACGCGTGGGGCCGCCTGCTGCGCACCGCCAACTTCGTCGGCACCATCACCTACGGCACCACCGAGGCCGTCGAGAAGGCCGGCGCCCGGGTGCGGAAGATCCACAGCATGCTGAGCGCCACCGACCCGGACACCGGCGAGCGGTACGGCGTCGACGAACCCGAACTGCTGCTGTGGGTGCACTGCGCCGAGATCGACTCCTATCTGCAGGTCGCGCGCCGCTCCGGCATCCGCCTCACCGAGGAGCAGGCCGACCGCTACATCGACGAACAGCGCCTCGGCGCCCGTCTGGTGGGCCTCGACCCGGGCGCCGTACCGGCGAACCAGGCCGAGATGGCGGCCTACTTCGAGAAGGTGCGCCCCCAGCTCGCGAGCGGACCCGAGGCACGCGCGGTGGACGACTTCCTGCTCCGCCCGCCGACGCATCCCCTCCTCGTCCCGGCGCGCGAGGTGCTGTGGCGGCGCGTGGCGCAGCTGGCGTACGCCGCCCTGCCGCCGTACGCCCACGAGCTGTACGGCAGACCGGCCCCGAAACCCGCCGCCGTCA
The DNA here is from genome assembly GCF_044764945.1 of Streptomyces sp. NPDC093568. Lineage (NCBI taxonomy): Bacteria > Bacillati > Actinomycetota > Actinomycetes > Kitasatosporales > Streptomycetaceae > Streptomyces > Streptomyces sp. NPDC093568. The sequence goes on from NZ_JBIWJD010000003.1 coordinate 252,724, forward strand.
CCCGTCAGTTGCGTGTCACGGGCACCCTGCTGCGCTGCGTTCCCGCACGTCTGCGCTGGCAACTCCCGCCCAAACACATCCTGCGCGCCATGGCACGGCTCGGCCCCGGCGCGCGCCCGGCACCGTACAAACTCGGGCGATAGCTCGCCATACTGGACGTGCCCAGGGAGGGTGGGGCGGACCACAACGGGGGGCGAGCGCGGGAGATGGGGGACAGCAGGCTGATCCAGGGCCGGTACCGGCTGCTCGATCCGATCGGGCGCGGCGGTATGGGCGAGGTGTGGCGTGCGCGCGACGAGTCGCTGGGGCGGCACGTCGCCGTGAAGTGCCTGAAACCCCTGGGACCGCACCACGACCACTCCTTCACCCGGGTCCTGCGGGAGCGGTTCCGCCGCGAGGCCAGGGTGGCGGCGGCGCTCCAGCACCGCGGGGTGACCGTCGTCCACGACTTCGGCGAGTCGGACGGTGTGCTGTTCCTGGTCATGGAGCTGCTGGAGGGCCGCAACCTCAGCCAGCTCCTGGAGGACAACAAGCACCATCCGCTGCCCGTCCCGGACGTCGTCGACATCGCCGACCAGGTCGCCGCCGCCCTGGCCTACACCCACCAGCAGGGCATCGTGCACCGCGATCTGAAGCCGGCGAACATCATGCGGCTGGCCGACGGCACGGTGAAGATCTGCGACTTCGGCATAGCGCGCCTCGCCCACGACATCGGCTTCACCTCCCGGCTGACCGGCACCGGCATCGCGATGGGCACCCCGCACTACATGTCCCCGGAACAGATCGGCGGGGAGGAGGTGGACCAGCGCAGCGACCTGTACTCGCTGGGCTGTGTGCCGTACGAGATCGCCACCGGGGTACCGCCGTTCGACCTCGACGACCCCTGGGCGATCCTCGTCGGCCACCGCGACACCCCGCCCCGCCCGCCCCGCAGCCACCGCGCCGAGCTGCCCGAGTACTTCGAGCGGGTCATCCTCGACCTGCTGGCCAAGCGCCCCGAGGAACGCCCGTACGACGGACAGGAGCTGGGCCGCAGAATCGGTCTGGGCCGTACGACCCCGGCGTACGTGCCGACCGTGGTGACCCCGCAGCCCGCCCTGCGGCCCCCGCAGCCCGTGGCCAGGGAGACCCGCCTGCCGTCCTGGACCCACGGCATGACCACCGGCCACAAGGCCACCGGCGCCGGACTGCGCAACACGCCGCCCGACGCCGCGGCCGGCCTCACCGGCGAGTGGATCCCGCGTCCGGCCACGGGACGGCCCGACGAGACGGCCGTACCGCAGGAGCCGCCCGCTCCGTCCGTGGCGACCCTGACCGCGTTGGCCGGGCGGCACAACGCCGGGCTGAGCCTGGGCCGGCTGGGCCGCTGGAGCGAGGCCGGCGAGGTGCACCGGGCCGTCGCCGCCGAACGCGAGCACCTGCTCGGCCCGGACCACCCCGACACGCTCGCCAGCCGCTACGAGGTCGCCTTCACGCTCAGTCGCACCGGCCGCGCCGCCGACGCGCTGCGCGAGTACAAGCACGTCGCCCGCGCCCGTAGCCTCGCGCTCGGCCCGGACCATCCCGACACGCTCGCGGCCCGGCAGGAAATGGCCTATGTACTCGGCCAGTTGGGCCGCCACTTCGACGCGCACCAGGTCTACACGTCGGTGCTGATCGCCCGCGAGCGCGCCATGGGCGCCGACCACCCCGACACCCTGCGCTGCCGCCACAACCTCGCCTTCAACCTCAGCAGGCTCGGCCGGCTGGAGGACTCGTACCGGATGGCCGAGGAGGTCGCCGCCGCCCGTGCCCGCATCCTCGGCCCGCACCACCCCGAAACCCTGGTCACCCGGTACGAAGTCGCCTACGCGCTAGGCCAGTTGGGTCGCTGGGAGGATGCCCTGCGGACCTACGGCGAGGTCGCCGAGGCGCGGGCCCGGGCCCTCGGGCCCGACCATCCCGACACGCTCGCCGCCCGCTACGAGGTGGGCATCAGCCTCGGCCGGCTCGGCCGCAGTGCGGAGGCGCTGCGGCTCTACCGCGACCTCGTCGACGACCGCACCCGCGTCCACGGCCCCGCCCATCCCGAGACCCTGCGCGCCCGCCACGGCCTCGGCGTCAACCTCGGCCGCCTCGGCCGCTGGGAGGAGGCCCTGGCCGAGTCGCGTGACGTGTGCGCGATCCGGGAGCGGGTGCTGGGCACCGACCACCCGGACACCCTGGTCAGCCGGCGTGAGGTCGCGGTCGGTCTCGGCTGGCTGGGCCGCTGGCCGGACGCGCTCGCCGAGTACCGCAGGGTCGCCGACGCCCGCGAGCGCGTCCTCGGCGGCGACCACCCCGACACCCTCGCCAGCCGCAACGACGAGGCCCACTGCCTGCAGCAGCTGGGGCGGGGCGCGGAGGCGGTCGAGCTGTACCGCAGGGTGGCGCTGCTGCGGCAGCAGCGGGCGACCGGCGGCACATGAACCCCTTGGGAGGCCCCGCCGGCCGTGACGCCCCGGTGTTCCCCCTCTGGCCGACCTAGATCATCGCGTGTTACGAAGAACCATGCCTGCACACGAGGGAAACCCGGGACACCGTACGTACGACGCCGTGATCGTCGGCGGGGGCCACAACGGTCTGGTCGCCGCCGCCTACCTGGCCCGCGCCGGAAAGTCCGTGCTGGTGCTGGAGCGGCTCGACCACACCGGGGGCGCCGCCGTGTCCACACGGCCGTTCGCCGGCGTCGACGCCCGCCTCTCCCGCTACTCGTACCTGGTCAGCCTGCTGCCCCAGAAGATCGTCCGGGACCTCGGCCTGACCTTCCGCGTGCGCAAGCGCGACGTCTCCTCGTACACGCCCGTCGAACGGGACGGCCGGCCGACCGGACTGCTGGTGGGCGGCGGCGAGGAACGCACCCGGGAGGCGTTCGCCCGGCTGACGGGCGGGGAGCGCGAGTACGAGGCCTGGCAGCGCTTCTACGGCATGACCGGCGAGGTGGCCGGGCGGGTGTTCCCGACGCTCACCGAACCCCTGCCGAGCCGCGAGGAGCTGCGCCGCCGGGTGGCCGACGAGGAGGCCTGGCGGATCCTCTTCGAGGAGCCGATCGGCGTGGCGATCGAGGAGCGCTTCACGGACGACCTGGTGCGGGGCGTGGTCCTGACGGACGCCCTGATCGGCACCTTCGCCGACGCCCACGACACCTCGCTCAAGCAGAACCGTTGCTTCCTCTACCACGTGATCGGCGGCGGCACCGGCGACTGGGACGTCCCCGTCGGCGGCATGGGCGCCCTCACCGACGCGCTGGCCGCGGCGGCACGCGAGGCGGGCGCGGTCATCGCCACCGGGCACGAGGCTATCCGCGTCGACACCGACGGCCGGGCGGCCGAGGTCACCTACCGCACGGCGGACGGCGAGGGGGTGGCCGCCGCCCGGCACGTCCTGGTGAACGCCTCCCCGCAGGCCCTGGCCGCCCTCACCGGCGACACGCCCCCGGCGCCCGCCGAGGGCGCCCAGCTCAAGGTGAACATGCTGCTCAAGCGGCTGCCCCGGCTCCGCGACAGCTCTGTCGACCCACGTGAGGCATTCGCCGGCACCTTCCACATCGCCGAGGGCTACGACCAGCTGGCCACCGCCCACGCCCAGGCCGCCGCCGGCCGGCTCCCCGCAGCCCCGCCGTCCGAGATCTACTGCCACTCGCTCACCGACCCGACGATCCTCGGCCCCGACCTCGTGGCACAGGGCTACCAGACCCTGACCCTCTTCGGCCTGCACACCCCGGCCCGCCTCTTCGCGCACGACAACGACGCCGTGCGCGAGGAACTGCTGAAGTCGACCCTCGCCCAGCTGGACGCCCAGCTCGCCGAGCCGATCGCCGACTGCCTGGCGACGGACGCGGACGGGCGCCCCTGCATCGAGGCCAAGAGCCCGCTGGACCTGGACCACGACCTGCGGCTGCCCGGCGGGAACATCTTCCACCGGGAGCTCGCGTGGCCGTACGCCGAGGAGGGCACCGGCCGCTGGGGCGTGGAGACCCGCCAGGCGAACGTGCTGCTGTGCGGGGCGGGCGCGGTGCGCGGGGGAGGGGTGAGCGGCGTGCCGGGGCACAACGCGGCGATGGCGGTGCTGGAGGACGCCGACTAGGCGCGGGCGCCGCCGTCCACCTGGAGGATCACGCCCGTGACGTAGGACGCGCGATCGCTCAGGAGCCACGCCGCGGCCTGGGCGATCTCCTCCGGGTCGGCGGCCCGGCCCAGCGGGTTCTGGGCGGTGATCCGGTCGATGATGCCGGGGGAGTCGCGCTCCCACTCGTCGACCATGTCGGTGAGGGTGAGCCCGGGGGCGACGGCGTTGACGCGGATGCCCTCACGGCCGTACGTGACGGCGGCCGAGCCGGTGAGGCTGTTGACCGCCCGCTTCATCGCGCCGTACACCGGCAGCTCCGGATTGGCCGCGAGGCTGCCAACGCTGGAGTTGTTGACGATCGCGCCGCGCCCGGCCGTGGCGCGGATGGCGGCGACCTCGGCCTTCATGGCCAGCCACGGCCCCCTGAGGTTGACGGCGCCGATCCGGTCGAACTCGGCCTCCGACAGCTCGTCCATGGGGCCGGGCGACTGGATCGTCGCACCGTTGTTGAAGGCGACGTCCAGCCGGCCGTACAGCTCCACGGCCCGGTCGACGGCGGTGCGGACGCTGCCGGCGTCGGCCAGGTCGCACAGCACATGGTCCGCGCTGCCGCCCGCCGCCCGGATCTCCTCCGTGACGGCCTTCAGCTGGGCTTCCGTACGGGCCGCCAGCAGCACTCGGGCACCCTCGCGGGCGAACAGCCGGGCAGCGGCGGCGCCTATGCCGCGCCCGGCGCCGGTGACGAACGCGACCTTGCCTTCGAGCAGGCCGGTCGCGGTGACAGATGTGTTGTTCATGCCGTCGAGCCTGCGACCGGCCGCGGGGCTCATCCAGGCACCGGCGGTACCTGGCTGCGCACCCGGACGCCCGCGCACACTGGAGACGTGGACCGACGACAACTGGCGGACTTCCTGCGCAGCAGGCGCGAGCGCATCGCCCCCGCCGACGTGGGGCTGCCGACGGGCTCGCGGCGGCGTACGCCGGGGCTGCGCCGCGAGGAGGTGGCGCAGCTGGCGTTCATCTCCACCGAGTACTACACACGGCTGGAGCAGGCCCGCGCGCCGCATCCCTCACGCGAGGTGCTGGCCCAGCTGGCCCGCGCCCTGCGCCTCTCCGACGCGGAGCGCACCCACCTGCACCACCTCGCCGGGGCGCCGCCCGGACCACCGCCGGGCCCCTCCCGCGAGGTCCGCCGGAGCATCGTCGACCTCCTGCACCGGCTGCCGCAGGCAGCGGCGATCGTCGTCTCGGCCGCCTTCGAGATCATCGCCTGGAACGACCTCGCGGCCGCCCTCATGGAGGACTTCTCCGCGCTGCCCCGCCGCGAGCGCAACCTCGTCCGGCGCGCCTTCCTCGGACCGCACCGGGAGGGCAGGCGGCTCTACGGCGTCTCCGACGTCACCGAGTTCGCCCGGAACTCGGCGCAGGAACTGCGCGCCGCCGCGGCCCGCTACCCCGACGACCCGGAACTGACCGGGCTGGTCCGCGAACTCCTGGACGGCAGCGAGGAGTTCGCCCGGCTGTGGGCGGACCACGGCGTGACGTCCGTGCCCACGCTCCGCAAGACCTTCGACCATCCCCTAGTCGGCCCCGTCACCGTCAACTGCGACGTCCTGGACATCGCCGACCGCGACCAGCGGGTCGTCATCTACACCGCCACCCCCGGAACGCCCTCCGAGGAGGCCCTACGGCTGCTGTCCGTCATCGGCACACAGCGCCTGGACGTACCCGGCTGAGCGGTCAGTCCGCCGAGGCCGTCCAGCCGCTCGCCGTGATCCGCGCCGCGTCCGCCGGCCGGCCCTCGTCGAACAGGACCGAGCGCCCCGCCTCGACGCGCAGTCCGTCGACGTAGGCCCCACGGCCCACGTACAGCCGGTCGGTGGCGTACCGCCAGCGGACCACGAGCCCCGGGTGCGCGGGGAGTTGGGCCGAGAGGCGGTGCCACACCCGGCCCGACCAGCCGGTCACCGTGCCCGCCGGGTGGTCCTGCGGCCGCTCGCCGTGGCGGGTCGTCGTGAAGGGGACCGGCTGCCAGGTCGTGCCCCCGTCGGTGGTCGCCTCCAATGCGAGCGTGTCCGCCTGAGGTTCGGTGTCCCACCACAGGGCGCAGCGCAGGCGGGCGCCTGCGGAGGACGTGTCGAGCGCGGGGAGCGCGAGGGTCGCGGTCGTGGCGGATGCCATTCCGGAGAACCATGCCGTACGGCCGTACCGCGGGCGCACCGCCACCGCGCGGGCCATGCCATTCGCGGTGGCGACCCGGGGCGCGGAACCGGAGCGCCAACTGCGCACCGGGTGCACGGAGTTGCCGAGGACGACGAGGAAGGAGTCGGTCGTCGGGTCGAGGACCAGCGAGGTGCCGGTGAAGCCGGTGTGCCCGGCGGTGCGCGGGGTGGCCATCGCGCCCATGTACCAGTGCTGGTAGAGCTCGAAGCCGAGGCCGTGCTCGTCGCCGGGGAAGGCGGTGTTGAAGTCCGTGAACATCAGCTCCACCGACTGCGGCTCCAGGATGCGCGAGCGGCCGTAGGAGCCGCCGTTGAGCAGCGTCCGGCCGAGCACCGCGAGGTCCCAGGCATTCGAGAACACACCCGCGTGGCCCGCGACTCCGCCGAGGCTGAAGGCGTTCTCGTCGTGCACCTCGCCCCACACGAGACCACGGTCCAGGCCGGACCAGGGTTTGCGGGCGTCCTCGGTGGCCGCGATCCGGGGCTTCCAATCGGCGGGCGGGTTGTAGCGGGTGCGGCGCATGCCGAGCGGGCCGGTGATCTCGTCATGCAGGAGGGTGTCGAGCGCCCGGCCGGTGATCTTCTCCAGGACGAGCTGGAGGGAGATCAGGTTCAGGTCCGAGTAGAGGTAGGCGGTGCCCGGCGGGTTGAGCGGTGCCTCGTTCCAGATGAGCTCGAGCTTCTCCTCGTGTGTCGGCGCGCTGTAGAGCGGGATCCAGGCGCGGAACCCCGAGGTGTGGGTGAGGAGCTGACGGATCGTGATGTCCTGCTTGCCCGCGCGGCCGAAGTCCGGGAGGTAGGAGGCGACCGTCGCCCCCAGCCCGAGGGCACCGCGCTCGATCTGCTGCACGGCGAGGATCGAGGTGAACAGCTTGGAGACCGAGGCCAGATCGAAGACGGTGTCCTCGCCCATGGCGATCTGCCGGTCGGCAGGGAACTCGACGCCGGTGTCCGTCTTCTCGTCGTACGACTGGTAGCGCACCGCCATCCCGATCGGCTGGTGCAGGGCCACCGTGCCGCCCCGCCCGGCGAGCAGTACGGCGCCCGCGTACCACGGGTGCTTGGGGGAGGGGCGGAGGAAGGCCTCCGCGTCGGTGACCAGTTGCCGGAGGTGGGCGGGGAGGAGGCCGGCGCGCTCGGGGGAGCCGTGGCGCAAGGTGGTGGCACCGCGGTCGGAGGAGGCGGCCGCCGGTCCGGCGGGAAAGGGGGCGACGGCCAGGGCGCCGCCCAGAGCCACGATCCCTCTGCTCAGTTGACGCCGAGTCAGTCTGTTGCTGTCGTCCGTCATCGAGGTTCCTCCCACCGCTCGGGCTGAAAGTATCTTTCCGGGATCACCTTGCGTGATGAAACTTTCATGTCAGGAGTGAGCCGTGTCAACGGGGCGGTGGCCACAACAGATCTGACGGTGTATCAGAAAAGGCCTTCCGTCGTCCGGAGGACTGCGGCATCCTGCGCCCATGCAGACGGAGCTGAGCAAGAAACTGGGAGTCGAGCACGCCATTTTCGGCTTCACGCCGTTCCCCGCCGTCGCCGCGGCCATCAGCCGGGCCGGCGGCTTCGGAGTGCTCGGCGCGGTCCGCTACACGGCCCCCGGCGACCTCAAGCGCGACCTCGACTGGCTCGAGGCACATGTCGAGGGCCGGCCCTACGGCCTGGACGTCGTCATGCCGGCGAAGAAGGTCGAAGGTGTCAGCGAGGCCGACGTCGAGGCGATGATCCCCGAGGGGCACCGGCAGTTCGTCCAGGAGACCCTCGCCAAGTACGGCGTGCCCGACCTCGCCGAGGGTGAGGCCTCCGGCTGGCGGATCACCGGGTGGATGGAGCAGGTCGCCCGGACTCAGCTCGACGTCGCCTTCGACTACCCGATCAAGCTGCTCGCCAACGCCCTCGGCTCACCGCCCGCGGACGTCGTGGAGCGCGCCCACGACCGGGGCGTGCTCGTCGCCGCGCTCGCGGGCAGCGCCCGGCACGCCCGCAAGCACAAGGAGGCGGGCATCGACATCGTCGTGGCCCAGGGCTACGAGGCCGGCGGCCACACCGGTGAGATCGCCTCCATGGTGCTCACTCCCGAGGTGGTCGAGGCGGTCGACCCGCTGCCCGTGCTCGCCGCCGGGGGTATCGGCAGCGGCAGGCAGGTGGCCGCCGCGCTCAGTCTCGGCGCCCAGGGTGTGTGGCTGGGCTCCATATGGCTGACCACCACAGAAGCCGACCTGCACTCGCCCGCCCTGACCGCCAAACTGCTGGCCGCCGGTTCCGGCGACACCGTCCGCTCCCGCGCCCTGACCGGCAAGCCCGCACGGCAGCTGCGCACCGAGTGGACCGACGCCTGGGACGACCCGGACGGACCCGGCACCCTCCCCATGCCCCTGCAGGGACTGCTCGTGGCCGAGGCCGTCTCCCGCATCCAGAAGTACGAGGTCGGGCCACTCCTCGGCACGCCCGTCGGCCAGATCGTGGGCCGGATGAACACCGAACGGAGCGTCCAGGCCGTCTTCGACGACCTCACCCGCGGCTTCGAACAAGCCGTCGACCGCATCAACCGCATCGCCGGAAGGAGCGGACAGTGACCGGCACATCCGCGGCACACGCCGTCAGCACCCCGCCCGTCGGCTTCTGGGCCCAGGCCACCGCCGACCCCGACCGCACGGTCCTCGTCGCCCCCGACGGTGAGCGGTGGACCGCCGGTCGGCTGCACGCCGCCACCAACCGCCTGGTCCACGGCCTGCGCGCGGCGGGCCTGCGACGCGGCGACGCCTTCGCGGTCGTCCTGCCCAACGGCGTCGAGTTCTTCACGGCCTATCTGGCCGCCTCCCAGGCCGGGTTCTACCTGGTCCCCGTCAACCATCACTTCGTCGGACCCGAGATCGCCTGGATCGTCGCCGACTCCGGTGCCAAGGTGCTCGTCGCCCACGAGCGCTTCGCCGGCGCCGCCCGCCAGGCCGCCGAGGAGGCCGGCCTCCCGCAGACCCACCGCTACGCCGTCGGTGAGGTCGAGGGCTTCCGGCCGTACGCCGAACTCCTCGACGGGCAACCGGAGTCCGCGCCCGCCGACCGCACGCTCGGCTGGGTCATGAACTACACCTCCGGCACCACCGGCCGCCCCCGCGGCATCCGCCGCCCGCTGCCCGGCAAGCCGCCCGAGGAGGCCTACCTGGGCGGCTTCCTGGGCATCTTCGGGATCAAGCCGTTCGACGACAACGTGCATCTCGTCTGCTCACCGCTCTACCACACCGCCGTGCTCCAGTTCGCGGGCGCGTCCCTGCACATAGGGCACCGGCTGGTGCTGATGGACAAGTGGACACCGCAGGAGATGCTCCGTGTCATCGACACCCACAAGTGCACTCACACCCATATGGTCCCCACCCAGTTCCACCGTCTGCTGGCGCTCCCGGAGGACATCCGGTCCCGCTACGACGTCTCCTCCATGCGGCACGCCATCCACGGTGCCGCGCCCTGCCCCGACCACGTGAAGCGGGCGATGCTCGACTGGTGGGGACCCTGTGTGGAGGAGTACTACGCCGCCAGCGAGGGCGGCGGCGCCTTCGCCACCGCCGAGGACTGGCTGAAGAAGCCCGGCACGGTCGGCAAGCCCTGGCCGATCAGCGAACTCGCGATCTTCGACGACGACGGCAAGCGCCTCCCGCCCGGCGAACTCGGCACCGTCTACCTGAAGATGAACACCGGCGGCTTCGCCTACCACAAGGACGAGGCCAAGACGAAGAAGAACCGCATCGGAGACTTCTTCACCGTCGGCGACCTCGGCTACCTCGACGAGGACGGCTACCTCTTCCTCCGCGACCGCAAGATCGACATGATCATCTCCGGCGGGGTCAACATCTACCCCGCCGAGATCGAGTCCGTCCTGCTCGCCCACCCGGCCGTCGCGGACGCGGCCGCCTTCGGCATCCCCCACGACGACTGGGGCGAGGAGGTCAAGGCCGTCGTCGAACCGGCCCCGGGCCAGGAGCCGGGGCCGGCCCTCGCCGCCGCCATCCTCCACCACTGCGCCGGGCAACTCGCCGGGTACAAGCGGCCGAAGAGCGTCGACTTCATCGCCGAGATGCCGCGCGATCCCAACGGGAAGCTGTACAAGCGGCGGTTGCGGGATCCGTACTGGGAGGGCCGCTCCAGGCCCGTGTGACGTCAGGGGCGCAGACGCGGAGGAGCCTCCAGAGCTCTGGCGAGGCCTGCGGCGTCGGTGCCGATCTTGCGGTAGACGCTGGACAGCAGCTGCCGTACGCCCTGTTCGGTCAGGTGCAGGTCCGCCGCGATCGCGCCCACCGGGCTTCCCGCGACGGTCAGTTCGGCCGTCCGGCGTTCCCGCGCGGTGAGCGCGTCCGCCTGCACATAGCGCAGGGGCAGCGGGCGCAGACCGGCCGTCGAGAGCTCTTCCCTGGCACGGGTGGCGAGCGCCTCGGCCCCGCAGTGGACGGCGCCTTCCAGACCCTGGTAGAGCCGGTCGGCGGCCTCCTGGAGCCGCCCGTGGCGGGACAGCGCGGCGCCGTGGCCGACTTGGGCGCGAGCGAGTTCGTACGAGGCCGGCGACTGCTCCAGGCAGTCGATCGCCTCCGCGTACAGGTCGAGTGCGGCCGGACCGCCGGTCACCTCGGCGAGGGTGTGGAGGGCCTGGCCGACGGTGGACGCGGCGCCGAAGTCCCGGGCGCGCTTGACGGCGTCCTGGGCGTGGTGGATCGCCTCGTCCGGGGCGGTGGGGGCGAGCGCGGTCGCGAGCCGCAGCTGCCACGGGCACCAGGCAGGGTTGCGCCAGGCCCGTCCGTCCAGCCAGTCCCCGACCGCGGTCAGCAGCGCCGCCGCTTCCGCGTGCCGGCCCTCCGCCAGGAGCAGTTCCGCGTACACGGTGCGCGGGTCGGGATAGATGATGGCGTTCGGAGCCATGTCACCGAAGTGGTGGTCGTCGGCGAGGGCGCGCGCCTCGGTGACGCGCCCTCGCGCCAGCAGCGTCTGGATCAGGACGCTGACGCCGTACCACTGGGCGGCCACGACGCCTTCCACCTTGTCGGCGATGCGCAGGCCTTCCCGGACCAGGTCCTCGGCCTCGGCCAGGCAGCCGCGGTGGTAGCGGACATAACCGGCGATGGTCTGGCCGAAGGCCAGGTGGGAGCCGTGCCAGCCCTTGCCCACGCACTCGGCGATCCCCTTCTCGAACAACTCCTCCGCCCGGCGCGGCTGGTCGCCGTACATGAACACCAGGGCGACCGAGAGGGGCACCTCGAAGCCGCGGTTCTCATCGGTCCAGCTCATGCCGCCGCGCAGGGACTTCTCCGCGTAACCGAGCGCGGTCTGCCGCGGTTCGCCGCGCAATACGGCGTCCCAGGCCCGCAGCCCCAGGATGTAGCGCTCCTCCAGGCTGCGGCCGGGCAACTGCTCGGCCAGCCGCGCGAGCCTCCGGGAACGCGCGGGGGAGTCGGGATCGTCGGCACGCATCGTGCTCCAGACGAACTGGTCGGCCTGCATCCGCAGTTTGACGCGCGGGTTCGTGGCCTGCCGGGCCTCCTCGGCGGCCACGGTCACGGCCTCGTCCATCCGGTCGGTGTGGGCGAGCGCCGTCGTCAGCCGGTAGACGATGGAGGCGCGCAGGTCGGGGTCGACGTCGGGCTCCGCCAGCGCCTGGCGCAGATGCCGCACGGTGGCCGTGGGCTCGATCAGGAACGTGGCGCACGCGAGTTCGTGCAGGACCGCGGCGCGGTCCTCCGGGAGGGGCGGCTCCTGCAGCGCACGGGTCAGCAGGCGCCGGGCGGCCTCGGTAGCCCCGGCGCCGAGGTACTCGCGGGCGGCCTCGCGCAGACACTCGACCGTCTCGGGGTTGCCCTCGCACGGTACTTCCAGCAGATGCCGGGCGGCGACGGTCGGGCCGTAGCCCGCGTTCAGGACGGCGTTCGCGGCCGCGTTGTGCAGACCGGCGCGGAAGCCGGAGCGGATGGAGCGGTAGATCGTCGTGGCGATCAGCGGGTGGACGAACTCGAGCTCACCCTCCGGGCCGTGGCCGTCGGCGAGGATCCGGGCCGAGCGAAGCTGCTGGGTCGCCTCGGCGACGGTCTCGTCGCCGAGCACCGCGATGCTCGCGGCGACCTGGGCTGAGAAGGGCGAACCGAGCACGGCGGCGGAGTGCGCGAAGCGGACGGTCGTGGTGTCGAGGCCCTCCAGACGTTCGATCAGGCCCGGGCCCTTGATGGCCGCGGCGAGTTCACGCATCGCGGGCAGGTCGTCCTCGCTGCCGGTCAGCTTCCGCTCACCGAGACCGATGGCGAGCTCCACCGTCTCGAAGGGGCTCCCGCCGGTGGCCGACCAGCATTCCTTGCAGAACACGTCCTCGGCTCTGTCACCGACCTGGCTTCTGACGATCTGCGCCACACCGTCGGCGGTGAGGCACGCGAGGTCGTGGGGGCGGTCGCCGTGATGTCCGACGAGGGTGCGGAGTTCGCCCGCCTCGGAGGGCAGTTCGTCGGGCCGGTAGGCGACCACGATCAGCAGGGGGAGGTCATCGACCCGTGACGCGAAGGAATCGAGCCAGCTCAAGGACTCGGCGTCCGCCCAGTGCAGGTCGTCCAGGAGCAGGACGACGGGCGCCTTCTTGATGGTGAGGCAGGTCATGACCCAGTCGAGACCCTCGCGGACCCCGGTCGGGTCGGGCGCGGGGGCGGGGCCCCTCGCCTCCAGACCGAGCACGGCGGCCATGACGTCGTACCAGCTGCCCAGGAAGTCCCGGAGCTCGGCTCCCCCCATCCTTGCCAGCGAGGGCTGCACGAGCTGGCGGACCACGCGGAACGCCGACCCCTGTTCCTTCTCCCCGCCCCTCCCCGACAGCACGGTGAATCCCGAGGCCCTGGCCCGCTGACGGGCTTCCGTGAGGAGCGCGGTCTTGCCCAGTCCGGCCGGTCCGCTGAAGGCGAGCAGTCCCCTGCGCCGCGCTTGCGGCACACCGTCCGCGGTGCCTCGCAGTTCCTTGAACGCGGCGTCGAGGGCCTGAAGTTCCCGTCGGCGCTCGATCAACGTCCCCTGTTCCGTGACCGGGTGCCGAGGCTCCATCGCCATGTGCCGTACCGCCTTCTGTCGTTCGGCTCGGAGGAGCCCGAGCGTACGCCTCGTTGAGGTGCGGCAGGCTGAATTGAGCACCATAGGGTGAATCGTCAACGGTAGGTGGGAGAACGCCCACCCGATGGGTAATGGACACGGATGGACGTCTCCCGGGCGGGGCCGATGCCGTGCGCGCCAGGACGTCTACGGCACGGCGGGCACCGACGTCACATCCGCGTACCGAGGCACGGTGCGGGCCCAGTCGTAGCACCCGCGCATCCAGCCGATCATGCCCTTCACATAGCGGATGCCCGCGGGGCTCAACGCCGGTTTGATCCCGTCGTGGAGCCTCTGGAACGTGTCGATCGTCCTGTTGATCTCCTCGATGGCCAGGAGTACAGCGGCCTGCAGCGAGCACCGCTGTTCGCGCTGGTGGGCCAGGGCCAGGTTGATCATCTCGCCCGTGCGCTGTTCCTTCACCGCCGAGAACAGGTCGGCCGTCCACACCGCCGCGTCGGCCGACAGCCGGCTCAGTCGCCGTACGACGGGGTGATGCACCTCGGCGGCGGTCAGTTCGCGTGTCCGGGCGCCCTCGTACAGCGGGTAGAACGGCTCGACGCCCGCGGTCAGCGACCGAATGGAGGTGCAGTCGCCGATGCGCAGGCGGACGGGGTGGGTCTGGGCCACGGCTTCGTACAACAGCCCGTGCACGTATTCACAGCTCTGCCAGGCCCAGCGCGCGGCCTGTGCGGGGGTGCACTGTTCGCGGACCTGCCGGTGGAGATCGGCGAGGGCGGCTCCGAGGGGAGTGCTGGGCTGCCGCCCCTCCCGCAGGATCGCGACGCTCTCGCACAACATGGGCAGCAGCCTGGCCGGAGAGCGTCGCCCCAGGTCCTCCGCGACGTCGTCGAAGACGAACTGGTAGGCGATCTGCTGGGCCACGATCTGCAGGACCCCAAAATCCACGGTGGGGCTGGTGTAACTGGCGAGTTCGGCGGGGCGGGTGCGGGCGATCATCGCCGCCACATCGGGTTCGTCGGTCAGCCCCCACACCCTCAGCCACGCGTCGACGCCGACGGCGGCTTCGGTTTCATGAGGGTTCCGCCGGAACGGGAAAGGCATGCGGAGGTTGGTGTCGATCAGGTCCCGGAGGGTGGAGACCGGCATTCCGTCGGGTAGGCCGAGGGTGAGTTCCTCATGCGTCGTCGACAACGTGGTCACCTGCCGTTCGGCTGTCCGATGTGCACGGGGCGGCGTTCGCTCGGTGCGCGAGCGACGCCGCTGAGGGCATACGTGATCGGGGCTCACACGTCATGACCAGGGAACGCGGCCCCATCGTGATGCCGGGGCGCGGTTTTCGGTCGACATACCCGGGCTGATGACGCAGCCGCGCGCGGCCGGCGATGGTCGCGAGCGCCAGGGTGGCCTCCACCATCGCGAACTCGTCACCGAGGCATTTGCGGTTGCCCGCGGAGAACGGCATCATCGCGCGGCGCTCTTCGGCGGTGGGCCGTCCGGGCAGCCAGCGGTCGGGGTCGAAGCGCTCGGGGTCGGGGAACGACGCGGGATCGTGGTGCAGGAGGTGGGGGCTGTACAGGACGGTGGCGCCCTTGGGCAGACGGCACCCGGCGAGCTCGGTCTCCTTGGTGGCGACGCGGGTGAAGAGCCAGCCGGGCGACGAGTGGCGCAGCGTCTCGGAGACGACGCACCGGGTGTAGACGAGGTGCGGCAGATCCTCGGCGGTGGGCCGTCGGCCTTCGGCGAGGACCGAGTCGAGCTCGGCGTGCAGCCGGCGCTCCGCCTCCGGATGGCGGGCGAGCAGGCTGAAGGCGCTCGTCAGGGCGAGTGCCTGGGTCTCGACGCCCGTCAGCAGCAGCGTGATCAGGTGATCGTGGACCTCCTGGTCGGTGATCGCGGGTGTCGCGCCGTCACCGTTGCCGGCCGTCGAGGTGTCGGCCTTGGTGGCCTTCAGCAGCGTGCCCAGCACGTCGTCGCGGTCGGCGCCCCGGCGACGCTCCGCGATCGCCGTGTCGATGATCTCGTGGAGGCGGGAGAGCGCGCGGCAATAGCGGCGGTTGGCGCGGGTGGGGAGACGGAACAGGGCATCGATCGGTACGACCGTCCGGACGAACAGGCCGCGCACGACCGCGCCGAGACAGTCCCGCACCTCCGCGGTCGTCCGGTCGTCCAGGGAATCGGAGAGGAGGACACGGCTGGTCACCCGTGTCGTGAGGGCCATCATCGCCTCGGTGACGGCGACGTCCTGACCGGCCGGCCACGCGCGGCACACCGCCGCGGCCTCCTCGGTGACCAGGTCCGTGTATTCAGCGACATGGGAAGGGCGGAAGGCAGGCTGTAACAGCCTGCGTTTGTGCCGGTGCGTCGGCTGCCGGCAGGTGACGAGGCCGTCGCCCATGAGCTTCCCGAGCCTGTCGTACAGCGGGCCCCCCTTGTCGAAGGTGTGCGGATCCATGAGCACCTCGTGGGTCAGCTCGGGATGGCACACCATCCAGGCGCGCTGGGGGCCCAGCCGTATCTCGACCAGGTCGCCGTAAGCGGGCAAAGAATTCAGAAACGCCAGCGGCTGTCGGTATAACGCGATACCGTGGCCGAGGACAGGGAATATGCCTGGAGCAGTTCCTGTCCTCCATGTACGCTTTCGTTCAGGCACAGCACGGCTCATGAAAACCTCCTGCCATACGAGGCACGCGAAATTGGTGAACGTGCCACGGACTTGAACACTTGAGACAAGTCCTGCCCAGTCCAAGTGGCTCTTGGTTTCCCGAAACCTTTCTCCAAAGGGGCGCACGGGAGCACAAGGAAGCAAAAGAAGCATTCGGTGAATGGGCCGTTGACGCGTGGCGCATTCTCAGCGCATCCCATGGGTCACTCTTATGTGGTCCCGCCCCATGTGGAACGGGACCACACAGACTCAGCGTTCGCGTACGTGGACGGTCCTCAACGCCGGCGACGACTGGATGTCCTTCGCGCAGAACCGCCAGGTCACCCACTTCTCACCGTAGAACAGCCGGGTCTGATCGCTGAAGTGGGGCGAGTACGGGTTCGAGGACTGCGCGTACGTCAGCAGAGTTCGGGCCACCGGACAGCGGCTGCCGTCCCAGCCCACCGCCTGGATGTGGCTGGAGCCGGCCGTCACCTCCGTGTAGCCGCCCCGCACCCGGTCCCACTCCGGTTCGATCTTGTTCCACACACCGAGCCCCTCGGTGCCGCCGTGCACGGGGATGCGCTGACCGTTCCGTACGACGAACTGGTGCTCGCCGAGGCGGGAGTCGAGCGAGATGCCCGCCGCCCGGAGCTCGGTGACCGTGTCCGCGAGAGCTGTGGCGAAGCCGGGCGCGGCGGTGTTGAGCGTGTTCGGCGTGCGCACCGGATCGGCCGCCGAGAACGGCACCTTCCACCGCTGGGCGGCCGGCACCTTCGCCGTCAGCTTCCGCCAGAACCGGTCGAAGAGCAGGGCGCCCCGGCTACCGGTGTCCATCGTGCGGTCCCAGGCCGCCAGCACCGCGCACGCCTCCGACACGTCAACGGCTTTGCCGTCGCTGCCCGTTGCCGTACCGCCCGGAAGCGCGGCACACGCCTTGGCCGAGTCGGCCACCGCCAGGTCGGCGGCCGGCACCCGGTTCGCGAACTGTTGGCGCTCCAGGTCCCGCACGGTCAGACCGCCCCGCTCCGCCATCGCCGCCACGTCCTCGACGGCGCCGCGGGTGCGCAGCGAGCGCTGTGTGCCGATGTCGCCGAAGACCCGCTCGTAGCCGGTCAGCGGCCGGTCGGCGTTGGCGAGCCACGCGCTGTCGTTGGAGTTCTCCGCGTACGGCGCGTCCTTCAATGCCGGCATGTGCGCGGGCCCGAAGGTTCCGCGCTGGACGGCGTCGGGGTCGCTGCCGAGCGTGCAGTCGCCGCGGGAGCCGTCGAGGATCGCGAGGCCCACCGCCGGATAGGTGGCCCTGCCCAGGTCCGTGGAACACCGTGACGCGAGGTCGTCGGTGATCCGGGGCAGTATCTGCGACTGGGTGAACAGCGAGTGCCCTGCGGAGTCCGCGGCGATCGTGTCGACCCACGGCAGGCCCTGGTGCCGGGCGAGGGACCGTTGGACGTCGGCCGTCCCGCGCGCCTTGGCGAAGCCGAGCGAGGTGTCGGCGAACCGCAGGTTGGCCGCGTTCGGGTCGTTGACCGCGTACGCCGTCGTCGCCGTCCAGGTCAGCGGGAGCTGGGCGCCGGGTTCGGAGGCGGCGACGACCGGACCGTACCGCGTCCACCACTGGGTGCGGGTGACGGGTGCGCCGCCCTTGACCGCGACGGTCACGGTCCGCTTCCGCATCCGCTCGCGTGCGCCGTCCACCAGGTAGACGGTGGGGTCGGCCGGATCCAGGGTCAGCCGGTGCACATTGAACGGGACACCCGTCGACACTGTGTGGCTCCACGCCACATGTGCGTTGTAACCGATGGAGATCGTCGGTGAGCCGAGCAGCGCCGCCCCGGCCACGTCGAGTTCGCCGGGAATCGTCTGCTGCGCCTGCCAGAAGCGGCGCCCGCCGTGCCAGGGGTAGTGCGGGTTGCCCAGCAGCAGACCGCGGCCGTTCGCCGTGGTCTCACCGCTGAACGCGACCGCGTTCGACCCCATGTCCGTGTCGGCGGTGCGCTCACGCACGGCCCGCACCAGGGCGTCGGCGTCGGGCCCGGTGCGCTCGGCGCGGGCGGGGGAGCCGGTCGGCGGCTGGGCGGAGGTGATCTCGTCCACGGTGCCGCCCTGGCCGCCGAGCACCGCGAGGGCGTAGAAGCGGGCTGCCACGTCCAGCCCTGTGATCGGCCGCACCCAGGCGGCGCCCCTGCACGCGGGGTCGCTGATCCGGCCCTGCTTCAGCCAGGTGTTGTACCCGGCCGCGAAGCCCCGCATCAGGTCCTCGGCCTGACGGCCGGGGCCGAGGGGTGCCGGCTGGTCCAGCAGCTTCTCCACCGTGCGGCTCTGACGCACCCCTCGGAAGTACAGGTCACTGGAGAGGTTGCTGGACGCCGAGGACAGGTCGTCGGCCGCCGCGTCGGGTCCGAAGAAGCGCGAACGCTCGCCGCGTACGGTCAGGAACCCGTCGGCGAGTGTGCACACCTGGTCGGCGGCCTGCGCCCACCCGGTGCCGAAGCCGAGGGACGTGTAGTCCCTGGCGACGATGTGCGCGATGCCGTACTCGGTGTAGCGGACCGTGGCGGACATACCGCCGTGGGCGGGGTGTTCCTGCCGGTTCTGCCGGTTCTGCCGGTCCTGCGGATCGTGCCGGTCGGCCGCGGCGGCGGGCAACCCGGCCACGGTGGCGAGCAGGGCGACGGTCGCGACGACGAGCCGTCTGGGGCGGGTGCGCATCGTGCCTCCCAACGTCATTGAGGGAAGGAGCCGTTGAGCGTACCAACGGGTATGTGTCCCCGGTGGGGTGTCCGGCCCGTAGCTTGACCCGTCTCTTCGCGGCACCGAGGATCATGTGTCATGACGCCAGGACACGGCAGTACGGTTGACGGAGTACTGCGCCGCAGCGCCCGACGCACCCCCGCACGCATCGCGATCGAGGACGGCGCCCGGGCATGGACGTACGAGGAACTCGACGAGGCGGTCTCCCGCGCGGCGAGCGTCCTGCTCGACCAGGGCCTCGACCGCGGCGACCGGGTCGCCGCCTACGGCCACAACTCGGCCGCGTACCTGATCGCCTTCCTGGCCTGCGCACGCGCCGGCCTCGTGCACGTCCCCGTCAACCAGAACCTCACCGGGGACGACCTCGCCTACGTCGTCGGCCAGTCCGGCAGCTCGCTCGTCCTCACCGACCCGGCCCTGGCCGGCCGCCTGCCCGACGGCGTCCCTACGTTGCCGCTGCGCGACGCCGACGACTCACTGCTGGCGCGACTGGCCACCGCCCCGCCCCACGACGGCCCGGAGGCGCGCGGCGAGGACCTGGTGCAGCTGCTCTACACCTCTGGTACGACGGCCCTGCCGAAGGGCGCGATGATGACCCACCGCGCCCTGGTCCACGAGTACCTGAGCGCGATCACCGCCCTGGACCTGAGCGCGGGCGACCGCCCCGTCCACTCGCTGCCGCTGTACCACTCGGCCCAGATGCATGTGTTCCTCATGCCGTACCTGGCCGTCGGTGCCACGAACGTCATCCTGGAGTCGCCCGACGGCGACCGGCTCTTCGAGCTCATCGAGTCGGGCCGGGCGGACAGCCTGTTCGCCCCGCCCACGGTGTGGATCGCACTGGCCAACCGGCCCGACTTCACCACCCGTGACCTCGACGGACTGCGCAAGGCGTACTACGGCGCCTCGATCATGCCGGTGCCGGTACTGGAGCGGCTGCGTGAGCGCTGGCCCGAGCTGGCCTTCTACAACTGCTTCGGCCAGAGCGAGATCGGCCCGCTGGCCATGGTGCTGGCCCCGGACGAGCACAAGGGCCGCATGGACTCGTGCGGGCGCACCGTCCTCTTCGTCGACGCCCGGGTGGTGGACGAGAACGGCGAGGACGTGCCCGACGGCACCTCCGGCGAGATCGTCTACCGCTCCCCGCAGCTGTGCGAGGGCTACTGGGACAAACCCGAGGAGACCGCCGAGGCCTTCCGCGAGGGCTGGTTCCGCTCCGGCGACCTCGCGGTGCGGGACGCGCACGGCTACTTCACGATCGTCGACCGGGTCAAGGACGTCATCAACTCCGGTGGCGTACTGATCGCTTCCCGTGAGGTCGAGGACGCGCTGTACACGCACGACGGTGTCGCCGAGGTCGCCGTGATCGGCCTGCCCCACGAGCGGTGGATCGAGGCTGTCACGGCGGTCGTCGTGCCGCGCGGGACGGTGAGCGAGGCCGAACTGATCGATCACGCGCGCGAGAAGCTCGCCCACTTCAAGGCGCCCAAGCGGGTGGTCTTCGTGGACGGGCTGCCGCGCAACGCGAGCGGGAAGATCCTCAAGCGGGAGCTGCGGGACCGGTTCGCCGACGCGTAGCCGACGCCGGTCGCCCGGCGGGTCAGCGGGTCGGCGGGTCAGTCGGTCAGTGGGGCAACGGGTCAGCGCGGCCGGAGGTCCACGATCCGCCGGATCTTGCCCACGGACCGCTCCAGCGACTCCGGTTCGACGATCTCCACGGCGACCGACACCCCGATACCATCCTTCACCGCCGCCGCGATGGCCCGCCCGGCGGCGTCCCGGGTCTCGGGCGAGGCGTCGGGGCGGGCTTCCGCGCGCACGGTCAGGGCGTCGAGACGGCCCTCCCGGGTCAGCCGGAGCTGGAAGTGGGGCGCCACGCCCGCCGTCCGCAGCACGATCTCCTCGATCTGGGTGGGGAAGAGATTCACCCCGCGCAGGATGACCATGTCGTCACTGCGCCCGGTGATCTTCTCCATCCGCCGGAACACCCGCGCGGTCCCCGGCAGCAGCCGTGTCAGGTCCCGGGTGCGGTACCGGACGACGGGCATCGCCTCCTTGGTCAGCGAGGTGAAGACCAGCTCGCCCTCCTCGCCGTCGGGCAGCACCTCGCCGGTGATCGGGTCGACGATCTCCGGGAAGAAGTGGTCCTCCCACACATGCAGCCCGTCCTTGGTCTCCACGCACTCCTGTGCGACCCCGGGCCCGATCACCTCGGACAGCCCGTATATGTCGACGGCGTCGATCGCGAACCGCTCCTCGATCTCGCGGCGCATCTGCTCGGTCCAGGGTTCGGCACCGAAGACGCCCACCCGCAGCGAGGTGCCGCGCGGATCGACGCCCTGTCGCTCGAACTCGTCGAGGAGCGTGAGCATGTACGACGGTGTCACCATGATGATGTCGGGCCTGAGGTCCTGGATCAGCTGGACCTGGCGGGCAGTCATACCGCCGGACGCCGGGATGACCGTACAGCCCAGCCTTTCCGCGCCATAGTGTGCGCCGAGCCCACCGGTGAACAGCCCATAGCCGTACGCCACATGGACCTTGTCCCCGGGGCGTCCGCCCGCCGCGCGAATGGAGCGGGCCACCATGTCGGACCACAGGGAGAGGTCGGCGTCGGTGTAGCCGACGACCGTGGGGCGTCCGGTGGTGCCGCTGGAGGCGTGGATACGGCGGATACGGTCCTGGGGCACGGCGAACATGCCGTACGGGTAGTTCTCCCGCAGGTCGGCCTTGACCGTGAACGGGAAGCGGGCCAGGTCGGCGAGGGAACGGCAGTCCTCGGGCCGGACACCTGCCTTGTCGAAGGACTGCCGGTAGAAGGGCACGTTGTCGTACGCGTGCCGCAGGGAGTCGCGCAACCGCTCCAGCTGGAGCGCCCGCAGCGCGTCCGGGTCGAGTCGCTCCCCCGAGTCCAGCAGTTCGGTCGCATCCGCCATGGGGAGCGCTCCCTCGCCAATCGCGTCAATCCGGACGACCGATCATTCGGTCCGCGTGTTCGGGATCAGTAATCCAGTATGCGGTTGATCAGGCAAGGGGGCGGGGCGCACTTTCTGTGGGCCAGGACGGCGATATGACGGCCCGTAGGCTCCTGACCTGGCCTGTTGTAAAGGGTTGCAGGAGGGGTGACCCGGCAACCAAGATCGGGTCCATGCCAACCTTCAGCGCGTCCGACGGAACCGAGATCGCCTACCACCTGCGAGGAGAGGGGGCACCGCTCGTCGTCCTGCCCGGCGGTCCCATGCGGGCCTCGGCCTACCTGGGCGACCTCGGCGGACTCTCCGCACACCGGCAGCTGGTGCTGCTCGACCTGCGCGGCACCGGGGACTCGGCCGTGCCGTCCGACCCGGCCACCTATCGCTGCGACCACCTGGTGGACGACGTCGAGATATTGCGCGCCCACATGGGGTTGGACCACATGGATGTGCTCGGGCACTCGGCGGGTGCGAGCCTGGCCATGCTGTACGCCGCCCGCTATCCGCAGCGGGTGGCGCGGCTGGCGCTGGTGACCGCCATTCCGTGGGCGTTGGGGATGCCGGCCACGGCCGAGGACCGACGGGCCGCCGCGCTGCTGCGGAAGGGTGAGCCGTGGTTCGCGGAGACCTTCCCGGCGTTCGATGCCTGGCTGGCCGGCGGCAGTGACTTCGACCCCGCCTTCGCGCCCTTCTTCTACGGGCGTTGGGACGACGCGGCGAAGGAGCACGACGCGCGCGGCGACGACGAGACCAACGACGAGGCGGCCGACCTGTACCACTCCGACGGCGCCTACGACCCGCCCGCGACCCGCGCCGAACTCTCCCGGTTCGCCGCCCCGGTGCTCGTCCTCGCGGGCGAACTGGACGGCGGCCCCACCCCCGAACTCGCCCGCCGCACCGCCGACGTCTTCCCCGACACCGAGGTCGCCGTGCAGCCCGCCGCTGGTCACTACCCGTGGCTGGACGACCCGGAATGGTTCGTACGACGTGTCCTCGCCTTCCTGGACGGGAGTGGCCGGCGGGCGGGCTGACGCGGCGCCTGTCCGTGGTCACCCACCGGGACGGTTCACGGACGTTCAGCGCGTACCGCCAGGACGACCCGGACGCGTGCGCGCCGTCGGTGCGGCTCAGTTCCGCCGAGGCGACCACGCTGATCGACGCGTTGATGCCGGCGCACCACGGTCCTGAGCCAGGGCCGATACGGCCGAAGGGCACCGGTGAGGTGTGCTTCAGCGGCTGAGCCGGCGCCGGTACACCACGACTCCGGCGGTCAGCGCGAGTGCGCCTACCGCCAGGCCGGCTCCCAGCGCCACTTCGAAGTCCGCCGGGCCCGAGCTGCCGCCCATACCGCCCCTGACCCCCTGCGTGGGCAGGACCGAGCGGGTGGGCAGGGGGGTCAGGGTGGGCGGCGGCGACTGCGTGGGGACGCGCGAGACGAAGCCCCCGCGGCGGGGCAGGTCCTCACAGGCGACACCGTTGGGTCCCCCGCGGTCCCGGTCCAGACGGTTGGGGTCGCTGCGGTCTCGGTCGAACATCGCCTGCGCGTCCTCCTGGAAGGCGAAGTCGCTGCAGTCCACGTCGTCCCCGGCGGGTGCCGCCAGGGCCGCCGGGCAGGTGAGGACGAGAACGCTGATCGCGGTCGTGCATATCGCATGGACGCGTCTGTTCACGGGTGCGCCTTTCGGTCCTGAGGTCTGGAGGCCCCCTCGTTGCGACCGTAGATACGCCGCCCGCACGCCGTCGCGTACTGCTACGCCGGACGGGCCCCGCCCTTGGCGCGCCACCCGAACGGCCCAGTCGTCGGCCGCTCAGCCCCCTTGCGGCCCGTACGCCGTCATGAAGCGGTCGCGGAAGCGGTCCATGCCCCAGGTGGGGGCGTTCTCGGCGGGCTTGAGGCCGTCCGTCCAGTTCCAGGTGGAGATCCGGTCGAGGACCTTCTGGTCGCGGGCGACGATGGTGACGGGGACGTCCTTGCTGGTGCTGCCGGCGGTGACGGTGGGCACGGGCTGGTGGTCGCCGAGGAAGACGAGGACCGTGTCGTCGGTGCCGTAGCGCTCGACCCATTCGGTGAGGCTGCGCACCGAGTACTCGATGGCCCGCCGGTACTCGGTGCGCACCCGCTCCGGGTCCTGCCAGACCTCCTTGGGGTCGGTGCCCTCTTTCTTGATCTCGTGGAAGACCGAACCGTCGCCGAGGTCGTCCCAGTCGACCATGCGCGCGATGGGGGACCACGGGTTGTGGCTGGAGGCCAGGATGATCTCCGCCATGATCGGCTCGCGGTCCTTCTTGCCGTGCTCCAGCCGCTGGAAGGCCTCCAGACTGAACTGGTCGGGTACGGGCGTCCAGCTGAAGTACGGGCCCTGGTAGCCCAGATGCTCGGAGTCGTAGATGTGGTCCAGCGCGAAGAACTTGCCCTCAGGCCAGGCCCGCCGCACCCCCGGCACGATGCCGACCGTGCGCCACGCGCCCGACTTGCGGAAGTAGCTGCCCAGTGTGGCCCGGTCGCTGGTCGTCAGGCTCCGGTAGCGCTGCTGGTTCTTGATCCACAGGCCGGACAGGAACGTGGAGTGGGCGAGCCAGCTGCCCGCCCCCGTCACCGGCGACCGCAGCCAGGCGCTGCGCGACTGGAAGCCCGCCGCCTTGAGCGAGCTCGTTCCCTCTTTGAGCACGGCGTCGGTCTGCGGCGCCATCGCGGGGTCGTCGATCGCGACCCGGCCGTAGCTCTCGATGAACGTGAACAGCACGTCCTTGCCGCGCAGCCCCGTGAGCAGCTGGTCCGGCGGTGTCTTCGCGAACGCGTCCACGGCCGCCTGCTTCTCGAAGATCCGCCCGTCCTTGAGACCGGCCCGCACCTGCTCGACGCGGTTGTTCACGAACTCGGCGTTGCCCTTGGTCGCCAGCGGAACACCGCCGATCTGGATACCGAGGGTCATGCAGGTGATCCACGCGGTGCCGAGGATCAGCGTCGTGCGCGTGGCGATGTCACGATGGCCGACCATCAGGTTCGTCACGCGGACCGTCGCCAGCGTCATCAGGACGAGCACCGCGACGAGCAGGACGATCACCCCGGCCACGGCGAGGACCTGTCCGCCGCGGCCGAAGGACTCCCGGACGAACTCCGCCGCGTCGTCCAGCAGGATCCAGTCCAGGACCAGGTCGAAGGGGCGGGCCAGCACCGAGTAGAAGCCCATGTCGACGAACTTCAGGACGGTGAGCAGACCGAGCAGCGCCCCCGAGGCCACCGCCAGCAGCCGGCGCGATCGCGGTGGCACTGCCAGCAGCAGGCCGGCGAGCAGGATTCCCTCGGCCGGCAGGCGCAGGAACGCCTCGGGGCCGAGCCGTTCGAGGCGGTTCGGCACGAGCAGCGCGAAGAGCAGCAGGGCGGCGGCCAGCACGGTCGTGCCCACGGTGACGCCGTGTGCCGTACGGGGGTAGCGGCGCCGCCAGCCGAACCAGCCGGGGGAGGAGGCATCGGAGGCGCGGGCCTGGGGGCCGCTGTCCTCGGCTCCTCGGTCGGCGGCATCCGCTTCGTCGTCCGTCGCCGCCGGCGCCCGTTCCTCCTCCGTCTCCTGTACGGCTCCCTCCGCCCCGCCCGCATCGTCGTCGTCCGGATCCGCCCCGTTCCCGGCGGTGTCCAGCGGCTGACGAGAGCGAGTGAAGAGGGACACCCGGCGGTCCTTCCGTGCGGTCGTGCGATGGCATGGCAAACAGCGCCCGAAGGGCGAGCCTGCCCCCATCAGTACGTCCGCACGTCACCTCGTGTTCAACCAGACCTGTCCGGGGTTCACGCGTCGGAGGCCGCCGCGACCTCCCGTGCCCACCGGTAGTCCGCCTTGCCGCTGGGCGAGCGCCGGATCGAGTCCGTGATCACCAGCTGGCGCGGGATCTTGTAGCCCGCGAGATGCGAACGGCAGTGCGTCTGGATGTCCTCCAGGGACGGCAGCACCGCCCCCGCGCGCAACTGCACCACCGCCGCCACGTGATGTCCCCACTTCGGGTCCGGCACCCCGGCCACGAGGGCGTCGTACACATCGGGGTGGGACTTGAGGGCCTGCTCGACCTCCTCCGGGTACACCTTCTCGCCCCCGGTGTTGATGCACTGCGAGCCGCGCCCCAGCACGGTGACGACGCCCTCCGCGTCGACCGTGGCCATGTCGCCGAGCAGCACCCACCGCTCGCCGTCCTTCTCGAAGAAGGTCTCGGCGGTCTTCGCCGGGTCGTTGTAGTAGCCGAGCGGCACATGGCCGCACTGGGCCACCCGGCCCACCTCGCCCGCGGCGACCGGCTCGTGAGTGGCCGGATCGACGACCTGCGTACGGGAGTTGACGCGGATGCGGAAACCGCGCTCCGGCCCGGAGTCCTCGGTCGCCGTACCGTTGAAGCCGGACTCCGAGGACCCGAAGTTGTTGAGCAGCATCACGTTCGGGACGAGCTCCTGGAACTGCCGGCGGACCGTGTCCGACATGATCGCCCCGGACGACGACACGCTGAACATCGACGAGCAGTCCGTGCCCTTCAGCGGGCCGCTCAACGCGTCGACCAGGGGCCGGAGCATCGCGTCGCCCACCAGTGAAACGCTGGTGACCTTCTCCTTCTCGATGGTCCGCAGGACTTCCTCGGGCGCGAACTTGCGGTGGATCACGATGCGCTGGCCGAAGTTGAAGCCGATGAAGGCGGTCAGGGTGGAGGTGCCGTGCATCAGGGGAGCGGTGGGGAAGAAGGTGATCCCGTCGCCGCCCGCCGCCACCCGCTCGGCGAGTTCCTCCGGCTTCTGCACGGGCTCGCCGGTCGGCGCGCCACCGCCCAGCCCCGAGAAGAACAGGTCCTCCTGGCGCCACATCACACCCTTCGGCATCCCGGTGGTGCCGCCGGTGTAGATGATGAACTGGTCGTCACCCGACCGTGCCGGGAACCCCCGCTCGGGCGACCCGGCCGCCTCGGCGTCCGCGAAGGACACGGCGGGCACGACCGGTGCGGCGGCCGCACCCGGCGCGACGGCGCCCACCCGCACCAGATGCCGTAGCCCCTCGACCTGCGGCAGCGAAGCCGCCACCCGGTCGGTGAACTCCGCCTCGAAGACCAGGGCCACCAGGTCGGCGTCCCGGTACAGGTACACCAACTCCTCTTCCACGTACCGGTAGTTGACATTCACCGGGACGATCCGGGCTTTCAGGCAGCCGAGCACCGTCTGCAGGTACTCGACGCCGTTGTAGAGATGCAGCCCGAGGTGCTCGCCGGGGCGTATCCCGCTGTCGAGCAGATGGTGGCCGATCCGGTTGGCGGCCGCGTCCAGTTCGGCGTACGTCAGACGGCGCCGCGCACCCGTGCCCGGATGGTCGATGTACACCAGTGCCTCACGGTCGGGGACCGCGTCGACGACCGACTCGAACAGGTCGGCAAGGTTGTACTCCACCGTTCCTCCCGCCCTCGCACTCCACCGGCTGCCGGTCATCAGAGCAAAGGGCGGCACAACTGTGAAGGGTCCGCGCACAAGAAATCTGACTACCTGTCAGAAAACCCTTGAAGTGCCTCCGCGCCTCCTGCAACCTGTTCTCGTTCTTTCAGAGGGGAGAGGGCCATGAGTGGGACGGAACACCTCACCGTGCGGCGCGTAGGCGCCACACTGGTGCTCACGCTCAACAGGCCGGAGGCCAAGAACGCGCTCTCGTTGCCCATGCTCGTCGGCCTGTACGACGGCTGGCTGGAGGCGGACGCCGACGACACCGTCCGCTCGATCGTCTTCACGGGTGCGGGCGGCTCGTTCTGCGCGGGCATGGACCTCAAGGCCCTGGCCGGCCAGGGCATGGTGGGGGAGCAGTATCGCGACCGGCTCAAGGCCGACCCCGATCTGCACTGGAAGGCGATGCTGCGCCACCACCGCCCGCGCAAGCCGGTGATCGCCGCCGTCGAGGGGTACTGCGTCGCGGGCGGCACCGAGATGCTCCAGGGCACCGACATCCGTGTCGCGGGTGAGTCGGCCACCTTCGGGCTCTTCGAAGTCAAGCGCGGCCTGTTCCCGATCGGCGGCTCCACGGTCCGCCTGCAACGGCAGATCCCGCGCACGCACGCCCTGGAGATGCTGCTCACCGGCCGCCCGTACAGCGCCCGCGAGGCCGCCGGAATCGGCCTGATCGGGCATGTCGTGCCCGACGGCACGGCACTGGACAAGGCCCTGGAGATCGCCGAACAGATCAACGCCTGCGGGCCGCTGGCCGTCGAGGCCGTCAAGGCGTCGGTCTACGACACCGCCGAACTGACCGAGACGGACGGCCTCGCCGCCGAACTCAAGCGAGGCTGGCCCGTCTTCGACACGGCCGACGCCAAGGAAGGCGCCCGCGCCTTCGCGGAGAAGCGGTCACCCGTCTACAAGCGCGCCTAACGAGGGAGCCACCGTGCCGGACGTTCTCAAAGCCCCCCTGGTCGTCGAGTTCCCCTTCACCCGCTCCGTCGGCCCCGTCCAGAGCGCCTTCCTCACCGGACTGCGCGAACGCGTCGTGCTGGGGGTGCGCACCGGCGACGGCCGTACGCTCGTCCCACCCGTCGAGTACGACCCCGTCACCGCCGAGGAGATCCGCGACCTGGTCGAGGTCGCCCCCACGGGCACGGTCACCACCTGGGCCTGGAACCACGCCCCCCGCCGCGACCAGCCCCTGGACACCCCCTTCGCCTGGGTCCTGGTCCGCCTCGACGGCGCCGACACCGCCCTCCTGCACGCCCTCGACGCCCCCGGCCCCGACGCCGTCCACACCGGCATGCGGGTCCGCGTACGCTGGGCCGGGGAACGCACTGGCGCCATCACCGACATCGCCTGCTTCGAACCCTACGAGGACGCCCCGGACGACGGCGGCACGTACGAACGCGTAGCGCACACCGGCGAGTTCGAGGACGCGGTCACCGGCATCGTCGCCGCCGCCCGCCTCGACTACACCTACTCGCCCGGCCGCGCCCAGACCGCCTACATCAACGCGCTCGCCGAGCGGCGCAACGTCGGCGAACGCTGCCCGTCCTGCCGAAAGGTGTACGTCCCGCCGAGGGGTGCCTGCCCCACATGTGGCCTCGCCACATCGGAACAGGTCGAAGTGGGTCCCGGCGGCACAGTCACCACCTTCTGCATCGTCAACATCAAGGCGAAGAACCTCGACATCGAGGTGCCGTACGTCTACGCCCACATCGCCCTCGACGGCGCCGACCTCGCCCTGCACGGCCGGATCGGCGGCATCCCGTACGACCAGGTGCGCATGGGTCTGCGCGTCGAACCGGTCTGGACGGAAGGCGCCCGCTACCCCGACCACTACCGGCCCACGGGCGAACCCGACGCGGACTACGACACCTACAAGGAGCTGCTGTGAACCGCGAGATCGCCGTCGTCGCCTTCGCACAGACCGACCACCGGCGCACCAGCGCGGAGCTCTCCGAGGTGGAGATGCTCATGCCGGTACTGCACGAGGTGCTCGCGCAGACCGGTCTGAAGACCGCCGACATCGGCTTCACCTGCTCCGGCTCCAGCGACTACCTCGCCGGCCGCGCCTTCTCCTTCACGCTCGCCCTCGACGGCGTCGGCGCGTGGCCGCCGATCTCCGAGTCGCACGTCGAGATGGACGGCGCCTGGGCGCTGTACGAGGCGTGGACCAAGCTCCTGACCGGGGACGCCGACACCGCCCTCGTCTACTCCTACGGCAAGTCGTCGCCCGGCCCCCTGCGCGACGTCCTCACCCGGCAGCTCGACCCCTACTACGTCGCCCCCCTCTGGCCCGACTCCGTAGCCCTGGCCGCCCTCCAGGCGCAGGCCCTCATCGACGCCGGCGACACGGACGAACCCGCGCTCGCCGCCGTCGCCGCCCGCAGCCGGGCGGACGCCACCGCCAACTCCCACGCCCAGCTGCGCGGTTCGGTGCCGCACGGTGACTACGCCGTACGACCGCTCCGTACCGGCGACTGCCCGCCCATCGGCGACGGGGCCGCCGCGGTCGTCCTCGCGGCGGGGGAGCGGGCCAGGGAGCTGTGCGAGCGCCCCGCCTGGATCCGCGGCCTCGACCACCGCATCGAGGCCCATGGCCTGGGGGTGCGGGACCTGACCGACTCGCCGTCGACCCGCCTCGCCGCCGAGCAGGCCGGCGCGTTCGAGCGGCCCGTCGACACCGCGGAGCTGCACGCGCCCTTCACCTCGCAGGAGATCGTCCTGCGCAAGGCCCTCAAGCTGGACGACCGCGTGCGCGTCAACCCGTCCGGCGGGGCGCTCGCCGCCAACCCCGTCATGGCCGCCGGGCTCATCCGCATCGGCGAGGCGGCCGCCCGGGTCCACCGGGGCGAGTCCGACCGGGCCCTCGCGCACGCCACGTCGGGCCCGTGCCTGCAACAGAACCTGGTCGCCGTACTCGAAGGGGATCCGCGATGAGCAAGGAGCCCGTGGCCGTCACAGGCATCGGCCAGACCAAGCACGTCGCCGCGCGCCGGGACGTGTCGATCGCCGGACTCGTCCGGGAGGCCGCCCGCAGCGCGCTCGACGACGCCGAGCTGACCTGGGCGGACATCGACGCCGTGGTCATCGGCAAGGCACCCGACTTCTTCGAGGGCGTCATGATGCCGGAGCTGTACCTCGCCGACGCGCTCGGCGCGGTGGGCAAGCCCATGCTCCGGGTGCACACGGCCGGCTCGGTCGGCGGATCCACCGCCCTCGTGGCCGCCAACCTGGTCGCGGCCCGCGTGCACGGCACCGTGCTGACGCTCGCCTTCGAAAAGCAGTCCGAGTCCAACGCGATGTGGGGACTGTCCCTGCCGATCCCGTTCCAGCAGCCGCTGCTCGCCGGGGCGGGCGGCTTCTTCGCCCCGCACGTGCGCGCGTACATGCGGCGCAGCGGCGCGCCCGACACGGTCGGCTCGCTGGTCGCGTACAAGGACCGCCGCAACGCGCTGAAGAACCCCTACGCCCACCTCCACGAGCACGACATCACCCTGGAGAAGGTCCAGGCCTCGCCCATGCTGTGGGACCCGATCCGCTACTCGGAGACCTGCCCCTCCTCCGACGGCGCCTGCGCGATGATCCTCACCGACCGGGCCGGAGCGGCCCGCGCGCCCCGCCCGCCGGCCTGGATGCTCGGCGGCGCCATGCGCAGCGAGCCCACCATGTTCGCCGGCAAGGACTTCGTGTCGCCGCAGGCCGGCAAGGACTGCGCGGCCGACGTGTACCGGCAGGCGGGCATCGCCGATCCACGCCGGGACATCGACGCCGTCGAGATGTACGTGCCGTTCTCCTGGTACGAGCCCATGTGGCTGGAGAACCTCGGATTCGCCGCCGAGGGCGAGGGCTGGAAACTCACCGAGTCCGGGGTGACCGAGCTCGACGGCGACCTGCCCGTCAACATGTCGGGCGGCGTTCTGTCCACCAACCCCATCGGCGCCTCCGGCATGATCCGCTTCGCCGAAGCGGCACTCCAGGTGCGCGGACAGGCCGGGGAACACCAGGTGGACGGGGCCAGGAGGGCCCTCGGACACGCCTACGGCGGCGGATCGCAGTTCTTCTCGATGTGGCTCGTCGGAGCGGAACCTCCGACCACCTGAAAGGTCCCCCTCACGTGGCCTGTTGGCACCCGGGACCGATCGCTAGGCTGGCCGCGGACTACGAATCGGGAGGAGCACGGACGTGGCCGAGAGCACCATCCAGCAGCAGCCGCTCGCGGGCTGGGACAAGCCGGAGCTGGACCTCAGCAACGCCGATTGGCACTCGAGCAGCCGCGGCCTGGGCGATGTCCAGATCGCCTTTGTCGAGGGGTTCATCGCGATGCGTAACAGCGGCCGCCCAAAGAGCCCCACTCTGATCTTCACACCCGCCGAATGGGGTGCGTTCGTGTCGGGAGCCAGGGAGGGCGAGTTCGACCTGACCTGACGGCGTACGCGGGTCAAGCGGTCCCGAACCAGGACTCGGCCAGGGACCGCAGCCGGCCGTCCGCCGGAGCGCCCGACTCCCGTAGGTACCAGGGGAGATTGCTGTACACGTGCAGCAGCGTGTACGCGAGCAGTTCGGCCGGGTCGAGGGGCGTGCCGTACGACTTGACCAGGCGCGCCATGAGCTGCGGATCGCCGCGCGTGACGAAGACACCCACGCCGACGAAGTCGTAGGCGCGGTCGCCGATCATGGCCGGCTCGAAGTCGAAGAGCCCGGTCAGCCGCCAGCCGTCGGGATCGACGAGGAAGTGCTGCTGCATGACCTCGGTGTGCAGCAGCGAGAGGCGTGGGGCGCGCGGCAGCGGGACCGAGGCAAGGAACCCGGGGATCTGCTCCAGCCAGGCGGCCGGCAGCTCGTGCCCGCGCTGCCGCTCCACCGCACCGGCGCTCTGCCGGTCCACGAACGCGCCCCAGTCCCCGGGCCCGAGGACGTCCGCGAGCGGCGTCGGATCGACGGCGTGGAGCACGGCCAGGGCCTCGCCGATCTCGGCGACGATCCGCTCGCGGTCGGCCCGCGGAATGCGCTCCCAAGCGCCCGCCAGGTTCTCGCCGCCCAGCCGGGACATCAGGACGTACCGCCAGCCGTTCTCGTAGGCGCCGGCGTCATGGACACGCGGCGTCGGTACCGGCAGCCGCCCCTGGAGGTGGGACAGGACGCGGCCCTCGGCCTCGCCGTCCTCGGCGGCGGCCGCGGGGAACAGCTTCAGGACGTGCTCGCCGCCCACGGCGTAGACCGGCTGTGACCCGTCCGGGAAGCGGGTCAGCGGCAGGCCCGCCAGCCCCAGCCGGGAACACAGGTCCTCCGCCCCTGGCCGCATGACGGTCTCGTCGGGGACGACCGCGTCCCATTCCTCGTCGGTTTCCACCCTTGGCAGCATGATCGGAACCGTAGGACTCCGGCGGCCCGGGGGCGACGTGTTTTCAGCGGCGCCCCGTGAGCCGTCCCGGCCCCCGGCAAGCCCCGCCGACGAGCCGGGAAGCAGTGGTCCAACGCCTGCCCTCGCGTCACGGAACAGGCCCGGCCACGTACCATGGCGACATGTCGTTCCTCCGCCGCCGCAGCGCCACGCCCGCCGGGCCCGACTTCGACGTACTGGCCATGGACCCGGGTGACTGGCCCGGCAATCTGGGTGCCGGGCTGCTGCCCGCCCCCGACGGCAGCTGCCAGGGCGTCTTCCTGCGCTACGACCTCTTCGGCGGCCGCGGCCCGGCCATGATCATCGGCAATCTGCCCGAGGGCTCCCCGGCCCGCGAGGTGGAGGAGGGCGAGATCCCCTTCGAGGTCGCACAGCTGCTGGTGGCCCTGGAGAACGACGAGGAGGTCACCGTCGTCGGCAGCGAGGACGTGCCCGTGATGCAGGGCGACAACCTCCTGATCGTGCGCCGCCTGAAGCTCTCCGAGAGCCGGATCTCCTGCGTGCAGTTCGACCGCAGCGACAACGTCCTGGTCACCATCGCCGCCTGGGACCGCCCCATCACCGACGATCTGTACGCCCTCCTGAAGCCACTGCCGGCGGAGCTCTTCCAGCAGGGCTAGGACCCCGAGGGGATCACCCGCACATCCTCCGCCCGCACGAACCCCACCCGGTGGCCGAACTGGATCTCGTAGTAGAGATCCTTGCCGGTCACGACCTTGTGTGAGGCCTCGTCGAAGGTCACCGCGTAGTAGTACTCACCCGGTACCTTCTCGCCGACCACATACCGCTGGCCGGCGGGCAGGGTGTACGGCAGCGCCGACACGGCCTGGACGGGCACGTCCGCCGGATAGGCGGAGGCCTCGGGGTAGGCGCGCCCGTACACCGGGACGCTCTCCACGCCGTCCTTCGGGGTCACCACCTCACCCGCGGCGTGCACGGCGGCCGGGCGGTCGGCGGGGTTCTTGAACCACGCCTTCTGGCCCAGGTACCAGATCGCCGTCCAGTCGCCGTCCCTCCCCGCGACCGCGTACTGCTGCCCGGTCGAGACCCGCGAGGAGATGTCGTTCACGCCCTTGGACGGAGTCGTGCCGAGCCCGATGTCCTTGATCAGCGGATACGACTCACCCGGCCCGGAGTGCAGCCGTACCGCACTCGAACCGTGCTCGGCGCAGGGTCCGCCCGCGGAGGCGCAGCCCGTGTACTCCGGCCGGTTGGCCGCGTAGTCGGGGCGGATCGTCACCATGCCGCCGTGCGGGCCCGCCGTCGGCCGCAAGGGGTGGCCGAGCAGCTCGAAGTAGTGCCGCCAGTCCCAGTACGGGCCCGGGTCGGTGTGCATCCCGCCGATCGTCGGCGTGGTCGGGCCCGGCACGGTGTCATGGCCCAGGATGTGCTGCCGGTCCAGCGGGATGTCGTACTTCTTCGCGAGATACGCCACCAGCCGTGCCGAGGACCGGTACATCGCCTCCGTGTACCAGGCGTCCGGCCGCGCCAGGAACCCCTCGTGCTCCAGGCCGATCGACTTGGCGTTGACGTACCAGTTCCCGGCGTGCCACGCCACGTCCTTGGCCTTCACGTGCTGGGCGATGTGGCCGTCCGTGGAGCGCAGGGTGTATTGCCACGACACATAGGTCGGGTCCTGCACCATGGTGAGGACGCCGTCCCAGGCGCCCTCCGTGTCATGGATGACGATGTAGTCGATGTCCAGCGCGGCCGGACGGTCACCCAGGTCGTGATTGCCGTAGTCGCTGTCCCCGAACTCCTTGTAGGGCGCGGGGATCCACTCGCACGACACCTTCCTCGGGCACTCGGTCTCTGCCGCGTCGAGGGTGCGCAGCCCCGCCCTGCGCAACTGCCGCGTGTCGGGGGTCAGGCCCGGCTGGGCGGCCAGCGCCACCGGCTGGCCCGAGTCCGTCTGGCGTTCCTGGCCGGTGCGCAGCACGGCGAAGACGTCGTCCGCGTAGGCCGCGGCCGTGGCCGTGTCGTCGGCGCCCGAGAACCGGGCCACCGCGCCGTACCAGTCCGCGGGGTCGGAGCTCAGCGGCTGGCCCAGCTCCTTCTGCGCGGCGGCGAGCAGCGCGGCGCCGCCGGCCACGTTGGCGGTCGGGTCCGTACGCAGCTCCCGCGGACTCAGACCGGTCAGTTCGGCCGCCCTGGGCAGGGTCCGGAGGCGGGCCGGGAGCTGGTCGTTCTTCGGCGGCGTCGCCTTGGGGCGCAGGGGGGCGCGGGCGCTGTCGCCACGCGGGTCCTCCAGGCCGTCGCTGTGATGCGGGACGGCCCCGGCGAGCGCCGTGCGGGCGTCCGTCAGGTGCATCGGGCCGTAGCCGCCGCTCACACTGGGCGCCCCGCCGTGCCCGTCCCACCGGGACTGGAGGTAGGAGACACCGAGCAGGACACTCTGCGGCACGTGGTACTCGGCCGCGGCCGAGGCGAAGGCGGACTGCAGGCCGCTCTCCCCGCCCCGGACATCGGACGGGGCCGCGCCGAGCAACGGCATCAGCAGGGTCGCAGCGGCCATGGCGGTGACGGATCCACGCATTGCAGCCTCCTGGGACGGTCGGGCGCGATGAGCCGTGCGGGGCCGGGCGTGGGTCTGTGGTACCGGCTGTCCGACGATCCGTCAATCATGCCAAGGGGCAGGAGAATTCCCTTGTCAAGGGAGATTCCCGGGAGTTTCGTGGAGGCCGCCTGCCGGCCTGCGGGGCGTCATTGGCGTATCCCAATGCCGGGGGTCCATGGGGCCTGGACACACGAAAGCCCGCGGTACGCCACTGTCTCCAGGGCGCACCGCGGACCACCGTCCCCGTCAGCGAGTGCCGACCGCCGCACGCACGGCCCGCCGGGCCAGCTGACAGTCGTCGTGCAGCCGCCTCAGCAGCAGCCGCTGCTCCTCGCCGGACGGCGCAGCACTCGGGTGGGCCACTCCCGGTGCCGCCGGGGTCGCGTCGTGCATCGAACGCTGCACGGCCGTCTCGTAGGTGCGGATCTCGCGGGTCAGCACGAGCATCAGGTTCACCAGGAACGCGTCCCGCGAGGCGGGACCAGCCGACTGGGCGATCTGGCTGATCTGCCGCCGGGCCACCGGTGCGTCCCCGAGCACCGACCACAGCGTCGCCAGGTCGTAGCCCGGCAGGTACCAGCCCGCGTGCTCCCAGTCCACCAGCACTGGACCGGCTGGTGAGAGCAGGATGTTCGACAGCAGCGCGTCGCCGTGGCAGAACTGGCCCATGCCCTGCCGGCCCGCGGTCGCCGCGATGCCGTGCAGGAGCTTCTGCAGATCACCCATGTCCCGGTCGGTGAGCAGGCCCAGCTCGTGGTACCGGGAGATCCGGGCGGCGTAGTCCAGCGGCGCGTCGAACGTGCCCGCCGGTGGACGCCACGCGTTCAGCCGGCAGATCGCGCCGAGCGCCGCCCTGATGTCCGCACGGGGCGGCACCTCCAAGGGGTGCCGCTGAAGGGCCGCCACCCGGCCCGGCATCCGCTCGATGACGAGGGTGCAGTTGTCCGGATCCGCCGCGATCAGTCTCGGCACGCGCACCGGAGGGCGGTGCCGGACGAACGAGCGGTATGCCGCTATTTCGTGCCTGATGCGCTCGGCCCAGGCCGGCGAGTGGTCCAGTAAACACTTGGCGACGGCCGTGCTGCGCCCGGTCGTGCCGACCAGCAGTACGGACCGCCCGCTGCGGCGGAGCACCTGCACCGGCGCGAACTCCGGGCAGATCCGGTGCACCGACGCGATCGCGGTACGCAACTGCGCGCCCTGGGGGCCGGACAAGTCGAGTCTCCCGCTGAGCGGTTGGGTGCCGAGCCCCGGGGCGCGCAGCGGCCGGCCCGCGCCGAGCACGGGGGTGGCCGCCGGTCGCGCGGGGGCGAGGTAGGGGCCGCCGCCCGCCGGGCGGGCACGCAGCGACCGGGGCGGGGCGGACACGGAAGACGATGCTGCGTACATGGGAGAGACAGATCCCTTCGTGTGCCTGCGACGTCAAGCGCTGCCCGATCCGGTCGCCCGGGTGCACCCTGGGGAATGCACCAGCCGTATCAAGGGCGACCGGGTCGGGGTGGCGCGTTCCTACCTGACACCCGATGCCCAGTGGCACACCATCTGGCGCACCCTGGCGAACCCTGGCGAATAGTCCCGGGGCAACTCTCACCGGGCTACTGTCAACTCAGCCGAGAACCTGGGGGCTTGACGTGAGCGGAGAACCCAACACCCGCCTTTCGGACCTGTTCGGCCTGGCCGGCTGGTCCAAGGGCGAACTCGCGAGGCTGGTCAACCGGCAGGCGGCGGCCATGGGCCACCCCCAGCTGGCGACCGACACCTCGCGGGTGCGGCGGTGGATCGACATGGGAGAGATCCCGCGCGATCCCGTGCCGCGGGTGCTGGCAGCTCTGTTCACCGAGCGTCTCGGCCGTGTCGTGACCATCGAGGACCTCGGTCTGGTCCGGCACGGGCGTGCGGGGAAACGGCAGGACGCCGGGAGTGTGGAGCATCCCGACGGTGTGCCGTGGGCGCCCGAGCGGACTGCTGCGGTCCTCACCGAATTCACGGGAATGGACCTCATGCTCAACCGACGCGGCTTGGTGGGCGCGGGTGCCGCGCTCGCCGCGGGATCCGCACTCAGCAGCGCCATGCACGACTGGCTGCGCACCGACCCGGCCCTCAAGGCCGACGCCCCTCAGTTCGAAGACCCCTTGCACGCCGACCCCGCTGGGTTCGACCGGTACGAGGCCGCCCCCATCGGATCGCAGGAGATCGAGGAGCTGGAGCGCTCGGTCGAGGTGTTCCGGGCCTGGGACGCGGCTCGCGGCGGCGGGCTGCAGCGAAAGGCGGTCGTGGGGCAGCTCAACGAGGTGGGCGGCATGCTCGCCTACCATCACCCCGAACATCTGCAGCGGCGCCTGTGGGGCGTCGCCGCCAACCTCGCCGTCCTCGCGGGCTGGATGTCGCACGACGTCGGCCTCGAGCCCACGGCCCAGAAGTACTTCGTCATCGCCGCCCACGCGGCCCGAGAGGGCGGCGACCGGCCCCGCGCCGGGGAGGCGCTCTCCCGAGCGGCTCGCCAGATGGTGCACCTCGGCCGGCCCGACGACGCACTCGACCTCATGAAACTCGCCCAGTCCGGCTCCGGCGACGAGGTGCTGCCGCGCACCCGGGCCATGTTCCACACCATCGAGGCCTGGGCGCAGGCGTCGATGGGCAAGGGCCAGGCCATGCGCCGCACCCTCGGCCGGGCGGAGGACCTCTTCGTCTCCGACCGGAGCGACGTGCCGCCACCGAGCTGGATGCAGACCTTCAAGGACGAGGATCTGTACGGCATGCAGGCCCTGGCCTACCGCACGCTGGCCGAGTTCGAACCGGGCGCGGCCGCGCACGCCCAGCACTATGCGGAGAAGGCCCTGGCCCTGCGCAACGACGGCCGTGAGCGCTCGAAGATCTTCGACCATCTGTCCATGGCGTCCGCCTGCTTTATCGCGGACGACCCCGAACAGGCCGACCGCTACGCACGGCTGGCCCTGATGTCGATGGGCTCGAACTCCTCGGGCCGCACCTGGGACCGGCTCCGGCAGATGTACCGGCTCACCGCCGAGTACTCCAGCTACCCGAAGATCAACGAACTGCGGGAGGAGATCCGGTCGGCGCTGCCCAAGCCCAGGAAGCCGGGCGGAGACAGCGCACAGGCATAGGGGGACTGTGCCGCCGGCCGGATCCCTGGCCGTGACCGTCTGGACGTTCTAGGAAATCACCTAGGAAATCACCCTGGCCACGAGCACGCACGCGTCGTCCGCGCGCTCACTCTCACCGAACTCGTCCACGACCAGCCGTACACAGTCCTGTGCCGTGTCCGCCGCACCGAGGCGGGGGCCCAGTTCCAGGAGGAGGTTCACGGAGTCCGCGGCGCTGTGCCCCGGCACCAGTCCGTCGGTGTGCAGCACGAGGAGGTCGCCCACCTCGAGCGTCTCCTCCGTCTGCGCGTAGACGGCGCCCGAGGTGGCGCCGAGCAGCACCCCGTCCGGCGCGTTCAGCCTGCGCCCCGTCCCGTCGCGGAACAGCAGCGGGGCGGGGTGTCCGGCCTGCGCCCAGGTCAGAGTGCGCGTCTCGGGCCGGTAGCGGCAGCAGACCGCGCTGCCCAGGGCCGGCTGGACGGTGGCGTCGAGCAACTGGTTCAGCCACGACATCAGTTGGCCAGGCTGGGTGCCGGCCATCGCCATGCCGCGTACGGCGCCCAGCAGGGTCGCCATGCCGGACGCCACGGCGACGCCGTGGCCGGTGAGGTCGCCGACGCTCAACAGGGTATGGCCGTCGGCCAGTTCCAGCGCGTCGTACCAGTCGCCGCCGATCAGAGCGCTCGTCGACGACGGCAAATGGCGGGCGGCGAGGTCGAGCGTCTCGGGGCCCTGGTGCGGGAGCCGCAGGGAACCGCGCCACGGCGGCAGCACGGCCTCCTGCAACTCGGCCGCAAGCCGGTGCTCAGTCTGGGCCTCGTGCCGGTGGCGCTGGAGCGAGTCACGGGTCTCACTCACCGCGCTGCGGCATCGGCGCAGCTCGCTGACATCCCGCAGCACGGCCCACATCGAGGCGGTGCTGCCGTCGGAGTCGAGCACGGGCTCGCCCATCATGTGCACGGTGCGGACCGCGCCGTCCGGCCGGACGATCCGGAACTCGCCGTCGATGGGCTTGGCGTCGACCAGGCAGTCGGTGACCATCGTGGTGAGCTTGGGCCGGTCCTCGTCGTGCACCAGGGACGGCAGCTCGTCGAGGGTGAGGGGGGCCGTCCCGGGCTCGCGGCCCAGGATCTGGTAGAGCTCGCCGGACCAACTGGCCACATCCGTCAGCAGGTTCCACTCGGCGGTGCCGACACGGCTGAGCAGTGAGCCGCGCCGGGGAGGGGCCGGCGCGGGCCGGTCGGGGGGCGCGGGTGCGGGGGCCGGGCCGTCCCGCAGCTGCCCCAGGTGCGTGTCGAGGTCGTCGAGCTGGTGCAGTGCGAGGTCGTACAGTGCCCGCTGCCATCGTTCCTGCGGGTCCGAACCGTCGCCCGGCGTGTCGCGCCGTACGGCGTCGACGTCGCCCTTGAGCCGCCGCGCCTGCGATATGAGCGCGTCGACCGAGCCGCGCCCTGGCGGCTGAGCGGCGGGGTGGTCCGCAGAGAGATGGGGCGGCATGACGCACTCCGATGCGGGACGGTACGACCAAAGGCTGACGGAAGGACCGTTACGACTGTTGCACAGCCCGCGACGCCCTGTAAGGGATTTGGCAACACCCGATGCGGTGGTGCGTCCGGCATATGCCAGTGTCTTCTCGGAGGGCTCGACCCGTGCGAATGGTGTACGTCGTCCGGAGGTCCAAGTCGTAGGTGGCGTACGGGATTTGATGTGCGGTTGAGGCGATCGTACGGCCCTCATTCGCATGTTCGACGGCCGAATGTTCTAGGGCTGAGGCGACGGTCGACGTCCGAGGGTTGGTTGCACTCGGTGGACGTGATGCAGCTCACAAAATTGATGTGCCCTGCGGTGTAATGCAACGGGCGCCTTTGGGGTCGTAAAAGCACAGCGGCAAAAACCGTCCGCCCGCCGACCCGCAGGGGAGACCGCCCATGGACATCGCCCTCGAGCAGCCCGCCCGTGCCCGCCTGATCACCGGCGAGGAGCGGGAAGTCGCCGTGTCCGCGACGCTGCGGTACGCGTCCACGGACCCGCTGGCGGTGAACATCGACTTCCCGGGCGCGGTCTCCCTCGACGGGCAGGGCGCCACCTGGACCTTCGCGCGCGGTCTGCTGGAGGCGGGGCTGCGCGGGCCGGCGGGCGACGGCGACGTGCACATCTGGCCGTGCGGCGAGGAGCGCACCGTCGTGGAACTGCACTCACCGCACGGCATGGCCCTGCTCCAGTTCGACACCGCCGCGCTGAACCGCTTCCTGCTGCGCACGTACGCGATCGTCGGCGCCGGTGAGGAGGACCTGGAGGCGGTCGTGGAGCGCGGGCTGAGCGCGCTGTTCGACGGCGTGTGAGGAGGCGGCGGCAGCGCCGCACGCCTCCTTCGCCGTCCCGGCGTCAGTACCGCAGCACGCCCGCGATCCCGCCCGCGTCGTTCAGCGTGCCATCCGGTACGAAACGGACCTCGGCGCCGGTCTCCAGGCACTGCTCGACGATCTCGTCCACGATGTCCTCGCGGGCGTCGAGTTCGCCGGCCGCGGCCGGGATCAGATGGTCGCCGGCCTCGCCGCGCACCGTCACGCGGTAGTTCTCCTCGACGGCCAGCAGCCGTACCCGGCCCTCGCGGGCGCTGCGCCAGACCTCGTCCACGCCGGCCGCGAACGCCTTG
Source organism: Streptomyces sp. NPDC093568 (assembly GCF_044764945.1). Lineage (NCBI taxonomy): Bacteria > Bacillati > Actinomycetota > Actinomycetes > Kitasatosporales > Streptomycetaceae > Streptomyces > Streptomyces sp. NPDC093568. The sequence continues at coordinate 293,631 of NZ_JBIWJD010000003.1, forward strand.
CGGCCGCGGGCGGACACGAGCTCGCGCGCCACCGCCTCGGCGTGCCTGCGGTTCTCGGCGGTGATCCGCGGCTCGATCGCGTGCCACACCGCCTCGCGGGTGCCGTGCGCGAGCCCGCCGTGCGGGATGTGCACGCCGTGCTTGCCGGCGCCGCCGATCTCGTCCAGCAGGGACAGCGCCGCCTGCTCGCCGGTGACGTACAGCGGCCGCGGATTGCGCCGCAGGATCGCGCTGAGCGCGGAGTCGGCGTCCTTGAGGAAGTGGCGGGTGCCCTCGTCGCGGAACGTGCTCGGGGTGTCTCCGATCCGCTCCTGGCGTTCGGCGTCGAAGTTCTCGATGCGCCGGGTGATCGGGAAACCGCCCATGCGGGCCTCGGTGATGCGGTCCAGGCTGCCGTTCCACAGGGTGACGCGGTCGGCGGAGACCGACAGCACCCAGTACGGCCGTTCCGCGGCCTGCGCGGACACCAGGTTGCGGGTGAGGAAGGTGTCCGAGAGCACCACGCGCTCGGGCACCGTGCGCGCGAGCGACCACACCTGGTGCTCGCCGGGGGCGGCGAAGATCACCAGACCGTCCTCGGCGTAGGTGAGATCGACCTCGGCGAGGGCCTGGTCGAGCTGGCGCTCGACATCCACCCGTCGCTCGCGGGTGACCGACGGATCGGCCTCCAGCTGCTTCTTGGCCTCGGCCACGACATTGCGCAGCCGGACCTGGTCCTGGGCCCGGTAGGGCTCTCGGGGATGCGTCGGCGTCAGCACGGACACGGCCGGATAGGGGCGCGGGCGCCGCAGCTCGGTGAGGGTCGTGGGACTGAGTGCGTGCTCCATAACAGCACGATAGGACCGATTCACCGATCGGGCATTAGGGGCAATCCCCGCACCCCCGCGCCGCCCTACCGTCCGTCGTCCTCGGTCCCGCACGAACTGCCGTCGGGCGGCAGCGTGCCGTACAGCAGGAAGGCGTCGACCTTGCTGTGCACGCACTTGTTTGAGGCGTATCCGGTGTGGCCGCCGCCCTTGTTGTCGAGGATCACGGCGGAGGGGCCGAGGCGCCGGGCCGTCTCCACGGTCCAGCGGTACGGCGTCGCGGGATCGCCCCGGGTGCCCACGAGGAGCATCTTCGCGGTATCCACGTCCTTGACCTCGTCGCGTATGAAGTCCGTGCCCCTGGGGCGGCCGTAGCACATCAGCACCCCGCTGAGCCGGTACGGCCCGAACACGGGGGAGGCCCGGTAGTACTCGGCGCGCAGCCGGTCGAGGTTGTCGACGATCTGCCGGCCGGTGGGGCGGTCGGGGTCGTCCGCGCAGTTGATCGCCATCAGGGCCGCGGGCATGTTGTCGAGCGGGACGTCCTGCTCGTCCACGAGACCGCCGTCGGGGTCGTCGGTCTCCTCCCGGCGCGTGAGCGCGGCACCCCGGCCCGCGAAGGTCTCGATGGCGTGAGTGTCGCCGTCCTCCACCAGCGAGGCCAGGGCCCGCTCCAGGGACGGCCACAACTCCTCGCTGTAGAGCGCCTGTGCCAGGGCACCGACCAGGTCCTGGCCGGTGAACGGCTCACCGAAGGCGCTCGGCAGCGGATCCTCGTCCAGCGACTCGACGAGCCGTACGACCTGCTTGCGCGCCTCGCGCGGGTCCTGGCCGAACGGGCAGGCGATGTCCTCGACGCACCAGGTGATGAAGTCGTCCAGCGCCTTCTGCTGGCCCTGGGCGCTCGCGATGCCCTGCTCGGTGAGCGGCTCGGTCAGCGTGTCCACGCCGTCGAGCACCAACCGGCCGACCTTGTCGGGGAATTGGGCGGCGTATACCGCACCCAGCCGTGTTCCGTAGGAGAAACCCAGGTAGTTGAGCTTGTCGTCGCCGAGGGCCTGGCGCATCACGTCCATGTCGCGCGAGGCGTTGACCGTGCCTATGAAGGGGAGCACCGGGCCGGAGTGACGGGCGCACGCCCGTGCCGCCTTCCTCAGGTCGGCGAGGACGGACTGCGGATCGCGGTCCAGTTCCGTGCCGTCCTCGGGCAGCGCGATGTCCTCCTGGCCGTCCCCGCAGCTGACGGGGGAGGACCTGCCGACGCCGCGCGGATCGAAGGTGACGACGTCGTAGTTGTCCGTCAGCTCCATGAACTCCTTGCCGCCGGCCATGAACTCGGGGACGCCGGGGCCGCCCGGCCCGCCGAAGTTGAGCAGCACCGAGCCGCGCTTCTCGCCGGTGGCCCGGAAGCGGGCCAGCGCCAGATCGAGGCTGCCGGCACGCGGGTGCGCGTAGTCCAGGGGGACGGTGACCTTGCCGCACTGAAGATCCTTCGGCAGTCCCTCGCCCGGACATCTGGCCCAGGTGATCTTCTGATCGTAGAAGCGGTCCAGGTCGGGCTCGGGGTCGCCCCTGCCCACGGACAGGCCCGTGCCGAGCAGGGCCAGCCCTACCGCGCCGGTGACCGCGCAGCGCCGCAGCGTGGGCCGCGTTGACAGCTTGGCCAGCATGAATGCCTCCAGGACGCCCGTCGCGGACCGGGAAACGGCGTCCTCGATCACGATAAGCGGGCTCCGGAGGGCACGCCTCCTGGCGAGCGCGCGCCGCCTCGGCCCTGCCGTACCGTGCGCCCCTTGCGTTCCTCTCGTTCGTTTTTGCCACTAGTTCGACAAACGTGCCACTCGATGGGGTGAAAGGCCGATAAGCCATAACTCGAATGGTTCGCCTGCGTTTTATCCGATGCGAGCGAACGCTCGCGACCAAGTCTGGAAGGCAGGGAACCTATGAGACGGGTTACCCGAAACGGTGTGATCGCCTTCGCCGCCTCGGGCGCGATGGCTGTGACGGTGCCGGCGTATGCCGATTCCGCGGCGGACGGTGCCGCGGTCGACTCGCCCGGGCTGCTGGCCGGCAACACCATCCAGGTCCCCGTGCACGCCCCGGTGAACGTGTGCGGGAACACCGTGAACGTGGTGGGACTGCTCAACCCCAGCGTGGGCAACAAGTGCACCAACGAGGACGGCCGGACCAAGCCGGCCACCGCGTCGCACGGCGGCGCGTCCGCCGAAGGAAGCGGAAAGGGTTCGCCGGGCGTGGGGTCCGGCAATGTCGTGGAGCTCCCGGTGCATGTCCCGGTGAACGTCAGCGGCAACAGCGTGAACGTGGTCGGCGTCGGCAACGCGGCGATCGGCAACGAGTCGGAGAACGGCCCCGGCAAGCAGCCGCCCCGTGCGGCGCCGAAGCCCAAGCCGTCCACGACGCCCCGGGCCCACCACCCACGGCCGGTCCCGCCCGCGCACGTGCCGCACGCTCCCCAGGCCGTCCTCGCCCACACCGGCGCGGACCAGACCGTCCCCGCCCTCGCGGGCGCCACGGCCCTGGTCCTGGGCGGGGCCGTCCTGTACCGCCGCTTCCGCCCGAAGGCGGTGCGCTGACCCCGTCGCGCAAGCGGTACGGCAGGCCCCACCGGGCAGGCGAGCGGTGGGGCCTTTGTCGTGCGAACACCCGTCCGGCCGGTCACCCGAGGAGGGCCTCAACGGCTTGATCATGCCGTGACGCCCTCCCGGACGATCGGCGAGGATGCTGCCTGCGCGGTTGATCACCGTGCGCACCCCCCAACGGAACGGAGCGCATCCATGGCCTCTCTGGCCCCCGAGGACCTCGTCATCACGCAGGCCGACATCGACGACTGGCCGGTCGTGCGCGGCTGGGCCGTCGACGAGGGCTGGAACCCGGGCCAGGCGGACAGCGCCGCCTTCTTCGCGCAGGACCCCGAGGGCTTCTTCATCGGCCGGGTCGACGGCGAGCCCGTCTCGGCGATCTCCGTGGTCAACTACGGCTCCGACTTCGCCTTCCTCGGCTGGTACCTGGTCCGCCCCGACGCCCGGGGCCGCGGCCACGGCCTCGCCACCTGGAAGGCCGCTCTGGCGCACGCCGGGAACCGTACGGTGGGGCTCGACGGGGTCGTCGCCCAGCAGGACAACTACCGCCGCTCGGGCTTCGAACTCGCCCACCGCACTTTCCGGTACACCGGCACCGCACCCGCCGTCGAGGCGCCCGGGGACGTCCGGGCGGTCCGGCCGAGAGACGCGGAGGACATCGCCGCGTACGACGCCGCCTGCACGTCGGCCGACCGCCCGCGTTTCCTCGCGCGGTGGCTCGACGGCCCCGGCCACCACGCCGTCGTCCGGCGCACCGGCGACCGCGTCACCGGCTACGGCGTGATCCGCCCCGGCCACGACTGCCCCCGCATCGGCCCGCTCTTCGCGGACACCGCCGAGGACGCACGGGCCGTCCTCGCGGGCCTGACCGCCGGCGTGGCCGGCCGCGAGGTCGCCGTCGACGTGCCCGAGAACAACCCGGCGGCCGTCGCCCTCGCCGAGGAGTCCGGCTTCACGCCCTCCTTCGAGACGGCCCGTATGTACACGGGCCCGGTGCGGCCGTACGCCCGGGAGCGCGTCTTCGGCGTCACCACGCTGGAACTCGGCTAGCGCCCATGCGGCAACCGGGCTGTACGGCGAGTCGTCAGCCCGTGCGCCGGTGGAAGCGGAAGTGCAGGGCCCGGATGTCCTCGGTCAGCTCCGGCACCGGGCCCTCGACGGCCACGTCCGGGGCGACCTCCTGGACGGCCAGCGTCCGCACCGGCGGCGCGGGTACGCCCAACTCGGCCAGCCATCCGCCCAGTTGCTCGGAGGAGGCGACGTACACGATGCGTCCCAGGCCCACCCACGCGTGCGCGGCCGCGCACATCGGGCAGTGCTCGCCGGAGGTGTAGACGGTCGCGGCGGCGCGTTCCTGCGGCGACATGTAGGCGGCGGACCAGCGGGCCAGCTCGAACTCGGGGTGGCGGGTGCGGTCGCCCGAGGCCACCCGGTTGTGGTCTTCGGCGAGCACCATGCCGTCGGCCCCCACCAGCACCGAACCGAAGGGCTCGTCCCCGGCCTCCAGCGCCTCGGCCGCGAGCGCGACACAGCGGCGCAGGTACGGCAGTTCGGTGTCCTTCACGACCATGGCGTACGGCCCTCCTCGTGGCGCGACTTGCCTCTGGGTACCCCATTTTCGCCGAACTCCCGCCCGGCGGCGGGGTGGGGCGGCCGGACCGAAAAGGTCTTGCCCCGCGACGGGCGCGGTGGTGGAGTGCTCCCATGGATCATGCCGGGGTGCTCGCCCTGTTCGACCGGGACATGCGGGAAGGGGCGCGGCCGGACGGCCCCGGCGCGCTCGTGGAGCGGGTGGGCCGGGTCGTGCGCCAGGTGTCGTCCGCGCACGGCTGGAACGGCGTCGTGTGGTCCGGCCTGGACGAGGCGAGCGCCGACGCCGCGATCGCCGAGCAGATCGCGCACTTCTCCGGGCTCGGGCGGGAGTTCGAGTGGAAGCTCTACGGCCATGACCTGCCGGTGGACCTCGGCCGGCGGCTCCGGGACGCCGGCTTCACGCCCCAGCCCGAGGAGACGCTGATGATCGGCGAGGCCGCCGATCTGAACCTGGACGCCGAGCCGCCGCAGGGCATCCGCATCCTCCCCGTGACCGACCGGGCGGGGGTCGACATGGTCGCCGAGGTGCACGAGAAGGCCTTCGGCACCGACGGCTCCCGGCTCCGGCACCAGCTGCTGGCCCACCTCGCGGCCGACCCCGACACGGTGGTCGCGGTCGTGGCCCTCGCCGGTGACACTCCGGTGAGCGCCGCCCGGATGGAACTCGTGCCGGGGACGCGCTTCGCCGGACTGTGGGGCGGCGGCACCGTCGAGGGCTGGCGGGGCCGGGGCATCTACCGGGCGCTGGTCGCCCACCGCGGCCGTGCGGCCGTCGACCGCGGGTACCGCTACCTCCAGGTCGACGCCATGAGCACCAGCCGCCCCGTCCTGGAACGGCTCGGCTTCGAACCGCTGACCACGACCACGCCGTACGTGTACACGCCGTAGGACCCCTGCGGCGCCGGGGTGCGCTCAGGCGAGCCCGAACGAGTCCGCCAGCGAGTCGATCTGGGCCGTGAGCAGCGTGGCCCCGTCATGGCCCATGCCCTCGAACTGGCCGGACACCTCCAGCCCGATCGCCCCGTGCATATGGGACCAGGCGAACACCGCGCCGGCCAGGGCGGCGCCCTCCGCCCGCGCGGGCACCTGCTCGCGCGCCCACTGGGAAACCGCCGCGTCTCGCTCCGCCCAGGCCCGCATCTGCTCGACCACCGGCAGCACGGCGGCCGACGGCTCGGCCGCCTCGAAGGCCGGCAGGAACGGGCCGAGCACTGCCCGCGCGCTGTCGACGGTGTCCGGCGGCGCGGTGTAGCCCGGCACCGGCGTGCCCTCCAGGAGCAGATAGCGGTGCGGCTGCTCCACGGCCCAGTCCCGGCACGCGGCGGCCAGGGACCGCAGCCGCGCGCGCGGTGATGTGGCCGCCGGCAGCGCGGCGGTTGCCGCGGTGACGACCGCCGCCAGGTCGGCGTACGCGTCCCGGATGAGCTCCGTCAGCAGGGCGTCGCGGGAGTCGAAGTAGCGGTAGAGGGCGGGACCCGAGAGTCCCACCTCCTTGGCGATCCGGGTGAGGGCCACCCCTTCCGTGCCGCCCTCGGCCAGCTGACGGAGCGCGATCTCCTTGATCTCCGCGCGGGTCTGCTCGCGATAGCGGGCTCGCGGGGTCTGCGCACTGCTGGTCACGGCGGCTCCTCCTCGGTATCGCGACACACCTTAACGAAAGCCTGGATGCCCTTCTCTTGCAATGGTCCATAGCAAGAGTTATGGTGTCTAACACAAGCAAGAGTGAATAACTGAGAAGAGGTCACCATGAACACCGCCACCGACGGCACCCGCTCCCTGCACACCGTCCTCGGCTCCGGCCCCGCCGGAACCGCCCTCGCCCGGGAGCTCGTGCGCCGCGGCCACGCCGTCCGTCTCGTCGACCGCAAGGGGGAAGGGCCCGCGCTCGACGGAGTGGAGCGCTTCGCCGCCGACGTGAGCACGGCGGAGGGGGCGCGGGCCGCCACGGCGGGAGCCGCCGTCGTCTACCACGCGGTGAACGTCGCCTATCACCTCCAGGTCGAGGTGATGCCGCGGATCCAGGAGGCGATCATGGGTGCGGTTCAGGCCGCCGGGGCGCGGCTGGTCGTACTCGACACGCTCTACCCGTACGGCGAGACCGGGGGAGCGGTGATGACCGAGGACTCCCCGTGGAACGCGACCAGTCGCAAGGGCAGGATGCGCGCCGAACTGGACGAGAAGTACCTCGCGGCCCATCGGGAGGGCCGGGTCCGGGTGGTCCTCGCCCGCTCCGCCGACTTCGTCGGACCCGGCGTGCTGAACTCCTCCCTCGGTGGGGCCGCCTTCCCGGGCGCGCTGACCGGCGGGGAGGTCCTCGGCTTCGGCGACATTGACCTGCCGCACAGCTACACCAACATCGAGGACGTGGCCGCCGGGCTCGCCACCCTCGGTGAACGGCCGGAGGGTGACGGCCGGGTCTGGCATCTGCCCACGGCGCCGGCCGTCAGCACCCGCGAGATACACGCGATGATCGAGAAGCGGGTCGGGAAGGCGCTGAACGTCGTGGTGCTGCCCGAGCCCCGGCCCGCCGGTCCGTTCGACGAGCAGTTCATGGCCGAGTACGCCGAGATGTTCTACCAGCACACCGAGCCCCAGATCATGGACTCCACGGCCTTCGAGCAGGCCTTCGATGTCGCGCCGACCCCGCTCGCGGAGACGGTCGACGCCACCGTCACCTGGTACGAGGGGCTGCTCGCCGGGCGATGAGGAGGCTCAGGCCGGGCGAGGCGTCAGCGGCCGACCTTCGTCCGGTCCAGGGCGGCGACGCCGACCGCGGCGAGACCGATCTGGATGAGCCACTCGATCCAGTCGACGCCGTCCGTGTCGCCCACGTCGAGGCCGGCCGCGATCGCCGAGCCGATCAGCGCGGCCACGATGCCGACGAGGATCGTCCACAGGATCCCGATGCGCTGCCGCCCCGGAACCACGAGTCGTCCGAGTACGCCGATGATGATGCCGATCACGATGGCACTGATGATGCCCGAGATCTCCATGTCGTCCCTCTTCCTCCGGTCCCCGCGGTCATCGTGTTCCCCGTGGAGAGAGGGACAGTCCGTTCCGCTTCAACCGGCGCTCGGCGCAGGGCCGTCGGTCGTCGCGACCTCGTCCGCCGCCCACCCGGTGACGGCCACGACCTCCGCGGCGATGTCGGTCACCGTGCGACCGTCGGTCACGACGCGCAGGACGTCCGCGGGCGACCGCTCCTCCAGCAGCCGCGCCTTGCGCGCACTGCCCCTGATCTCGTGCTCCAACTCGGAGCCCAACTCCCGCCCCGTCAGCCGCTGCTCGGCCGTCTCGTCGGTGGCCGTCAGCAGAACCCGTACCAGCCGTACGTGCTCGCCCAGCGCCCGGCGGAACAGGAGCGCCGCCTCGTCGAGCACGCTCACGGTGTTCGTGTAGACGAGACGCCGGTATCCGAGATCGGCGTAATTCCCCCACACGGCGGCCAGGTTGAGCGCCGTGACGCCGGCCCGGTGCGGGTCGCCCGGCGGTGCCGGATGGACGGCTCCCATGAAGTCGCCGTCGATCACCGCGTGTGCGACCCGTGCGGCCCGCAGTCGAGCCGAGACCTCCCAGCCGACCGTGGTCTTGCCTACCCCGGCCCGTCCCCCGATGAGCAGTGCGTGCGTCTGATGCATGCGGGCAGCGTGCCGGGGCGCGCGCCTGGTCGGCGAGTGGTTTTCTCTGGAGCTCCTCCCTCGCCCGATTGACATGCAGGTAATTGCCTGCATAACGTTGGGTGTGCGATCAGACAGTGACCCCGCCATGGACAAGGTCTTCAAGGCCCTGGCCGACGAGACGCGCAGACGGCTCCTCGACCGGTTGCACGAGGACAACGGGCAGACGCTGGGCGAGCTGTGCGCGCGGATCGACATGGCGCGCCAGTCGGTGACCCAGCATCTGGCCGTCCTCGAGGCCGCCAACCTGGTCAGCACGGTGCGGCGGGGGCGGGAGAAGCTGCACTACCTCAATCCGGTCCCGCTCCACGAGATCCAGGAGCGGTGGATCGACAAGTTCGAGCGCCCGCGCCTGCGCGTGCTCGGGGCGGTGAAACGACGAGCCGAGGAAGCCATGACCGACAAGCCCGCATTCGTCTACGTGACCTACATCGAGAGCACGCCCGAAAGGGTCTGGGACGCGCTGACGGACGCCGACCTGACCGCCGCCTACTGGGGCCACAGCAATGTGTCCGACTGGCGGCCCGGTTCCCGCTGGGAGCACGTCCGTACGGACGGTTCGGGCGTCGCGGACGTGGTCGGCACCGTCGTGGAGAGCGAGCGCCCGACCCGGCTGGTCACCACCTGGGCGGCACCGGAGGAGGAGGGACAGGAGGACAAGTACTCCCGAGTCACCTTCGACATCCAGCGGCACGCCGAGATCGTCCGGCTCACCGTGACCCACGAGGACCTGGCGGACGAGGGCGCGCGCGCCGAAGTGTCCTCCGGCTGGCCGGCCGTGCTGTCCAACCTCAAGTCGCTCCTGGAGACCGGGCATGTGCTGCCGCAGGAACCGTGGCTGATGCCGACCCGGTGAGCTGTGGGCCGTGGCGCGAACTGGCCGGTCCGCGGGTGCGGACCGGCCGTCGTGTCGGTCTTCGGTGGGGCGCTACGGCCTGGGGGTGCTCCTCGCCGCCGCGCCGGCGCACATCAGCCCCAGGATCACAGCCAGCGCGCCGATGATGATGTTGTTCACGACGACACCCGCATCCGGGCTGTCCCCGACGACCCACGGCGCGATGATCATCCAGACGCCCATCGCGCAGAAGGCCCAGCTGAGGCCGTACATGCGCTCCGGAGCCCGGGTGAACCCGAGGGCCAGCAGGCCGATCGCGATCCCCACGATCAGGTTGTGGGTCACGAGCGGGGGCTGGCTCGTCGTGTAGTGGAGTATCCAGGGGGACACGGCGCAGTACAGACCGAGCAGGAACACCGGTCCGTCCAGGAGCGTCACATCACGACCTCCGAGCATGCGGTCGTACCGCTCCCGCATTTCGGATACATCGGGGTGGCTGGTTATGTCCCTACTGGTGGGCGAGACGTTGGCCATGACTCGTCTCCTTTGACTCGCAGGCCTGACCGCTGGTGATGCGGTGTGCGGTAAGCGCCGCCATCGCCCATTCTGCGCTTATTTTTTCCTTATGTGTAGAGGTGGGGGGCGTGCGAGGCGGCGAGGCCGCGCCCCTCACCGCCCACGGGCCTGCTTGAAGCGGGCCAGTCCGTCGGACAGGTCGACGATCGGCTCCGGGTAGTCGAGCGCGGCGCGCTCGTCGTCCGGCAGCCGCCACGGCTCGTGCACCGCGCGCCCCTCGACCCCCGCCAACTCCGGCACCCAGCGGCGGACATAGCCGCCGTCGGGGTCGTAACGCCTGGACTGGGCGACCGGATTGAGCACCCGGTTGGGCCGGGTTTCGGTGCCGGTCCCGGCCACCCACTGCCAGTTGAGCTGGTTGTTGGCGATGTCGCCGTCCACCAGCAGGTCCAGGAAGTGCCGCGCGCCCACCCGCCAGTCGACGTACAGGGTCTTGGCGAGGAAGCTCGCCGTCAGCAGGCGGCCGCGGTTGTGCATCCAGCCCTCGTGCCGCAGCTGGCGCATCGCGGCGTCCACTACCGGATAGCCCGTGCGGCCCTCCTTCCAGGCCTCGATGTCGTCCCGCGCCTCCCGCTCCGACCGCCAACGGTCGTGCCGGGTCCGGTAGTCGGCGGTGGCCGCCTGCGGCCGCGACGCGAGGACCTGCCGGTGGAAGTCGCGCCAGGCCAGCTGGCGTACGAAGGCCTCGGCACCCGGCCCGCCGACCCGGCGCGCCCGGTGGACGAGTTCGACCGGGGAGAGGGTGCCGAAGTGCAGGTGCGGCGAGAGACGGGACGTGGCGTCGCCCGCCAGGTCGTCATGGCGCTCCTCGTAGGAGGACACCGGGCCGCGCAGCCAGGCCGCGAGTCGTTTGCGACCCTCCTTCTCACCTCCGGTGGCGAGCCCTGGCGACAGCCCCGACAGCTCGGCGCGGGAGGGCAGCGGCTCGGACCCGACGCCGTCCGGGACCCGGACCGTGCGCGGCGCGGCGAGCGCGTCCCGCAGCCGCTCGTCGGACCAGCGGCGGAAATACGGGGTGAAGACGGCGAAGTGGTCCGCGCCCGCCGGTGTCACCGCGCCGGGAGCGACGGCGGTCGTCACGGTGTCGTGCACGCGCAGCCGTACCCCTTCCGCCTCCAGGGCCCGGCGAAGCCGTTCCTCGCGCCGCTGGGCGTGGGCGCTGACGTCGGACGCCATGTGCACCCCGGCGGCGTCCACCTCGGCGACCACCTTGCACACCTGGTCTACGAGGTCGCCCTCGCGCACGACCAGCCGGCCGCCCCGCTCCCGCAGCCCGGCGTCGAGATCGCGCAGACAGTCGGCGAGGAAGGCCAGCCGGTTGGGTACGGCGAACCCGGCGCCGTCCACCGCACGGTCCCGTACGAACAGGGGGACCGTGCCCCGAGCACCGTCGAGGGCCGCTCGCAGCGGCGGATGGTCGTGCAGGCGCAGATCGGCGGTGAACAGGACGACCGAGTTGCTCATGTCGTGTACTCCGTGAACTCCGGGGCACGGTCCGCCCCCGGGTCGGTGCGGGCGGGCAGGTCAGGGAAGCGGGGTGCGGCCCGGTGCGGGGGCGGGCGCGCTCTCCGCCGCCCGGGCGATGTTGCGGGCCATGCCGCCGAAGACGATCGCGTGGAAGGGGGAGACGCTCCACCAGTAGGCCTGGCCGAGCAGCCCGTGCGGATGGAAGAGGGCGCGCTGCCGGTAGCGGGTGCGGCCGTCGGCGTCGGTGAGGACGCGCATCTCCAGCCAGGCCAGCCCCGGCAGCCGCATCTCGGCGCGCAGCCGCAGCAGCCGGCCGGGCTCGATCGCCTCCACCCGCCAGAAGTCCAGCGAGTCGCCGACTCGCAGCCGGGACGCGTCGCGCCGGCCCCGGCGCAGCCCCACCCCGCCCACCAGCCGGTCCAGCCAGCCGCGCACCGCCCACGCGAGCGGAAAGGAGTACCAGCCGTTCTCACCGCCGATCCCCTCGATCACCCGCCACAGCTCCTCCGGCGAGGAGTCGACCCGCCGCTCCCGGTGATCGCCGTAGAGGCTTCCGCCGGCCCAGTCGGGGTCGGTCGGCAGGGGGTCGCTCGGCGCGCCGGGCACCGAGGCCGACGACCAGCGGGTCGTCACCCGCGCCTCCCGCACCCGCCGCAGGGCAAGCCGTACCGCCTCGTCGAAGCCGATCGGGTGCCCCGGCCGGTCGGGGACGTACCGGGCGATGTCGTGCTCGCGGCAGACGACCTCGTGGCGCAGGGACTCCGTGAGCGGCCGTGCGATGGAGGAGGGGACCGGTGTCACCAGGCCGACCCAGAGGCTGGAGAGCCCGGGGGTGAGGACCGGCACCGGAAGGATGACCCGGCGGGGCAGCCCGGCGATCTCCGCGTAGTGGACCATCATCTCCCGGTACGTCAGCACGTCCGGCCCGCCGATGTCGAAGGTCCTGTTGACGTCGGCGGGCATACGGGCGCTGCCGACCAGGGCGCGCAGCACGTCCCGGACCGCCACGGGCTGGATGCGGGTGTGCACCCAGCCCGGGGTGACCATCACGGGCAGGCGTTCGGTCAGATAGCGCAGCATCTCGAAGGAGGCCGAGCCCGAGCCGATGATGACGGCCGCCCGCAGGACGCAGGTCGGCACCCCGGAGTCGAGCAGGATGCGGCCGACCTCGGCGCGTGAGCGCAGGTGCGGGGAGAGCTCCTGCTCCGGCACGTCCGCGGGGGTGAGGCCGCCGAGGTAGACGATCCGCCGGACGCCGGCGGCCCGCGCCTGCTCGGCGAAGGTCCGTGCGGCCCTGCGGTCGGTCTCCTCGAAGTCCTTTCCCGAGCCCAGGGCGTGCACCAGGTAGTACGCCACGTCGACGCCGTCGAGGGCCCCGCGGACGGACGCCGCGTCGGTGACGTCGCCGCGCACCACCTCGGTGTCCGGGGCCCAGGGATGGTCGCGCAGCCGGTCGGGGGAGCGGGCCAGGCAGCGCACCCGGTGCCCCGCCTCCAGCAGTTCGGGCACCAGGCGCCCGCCGATGTACCCCGTGGCGCCGGTCACCAGGCACAGCGGTTCCTCGCGCACCTCGTCTTGGTCCATCTGCTTTGCGGTCCTCACATGTCGGAGCCCTCTGGTGATCCCTTCCCGCCCCGGGTGCGTTTCGGATGCGCCGCTGTCGCGGCCACCCTCCCGGGAGGGTGACGACGGATCCGTCGGGTGATCACGTGGGCTCGACAGGACGGGCGGCGGGTCGTCCGTCGGAGAGAACGCGAAGGGGTGAACATGTCCGCGCCGATGGCGGGAAGGCGAAGTGTAGGAGGCAAGTAGTCGACGGACGAGGCGAAGTCCGGTTCTGGAGGTGTCTGCAGCTATGGGCGCGAAGGTGTTGGAGCGGTTTCCCGCGGGAGCTCCGCGCGGATCGTGGCCGGCCGAGGAGTACGCGGCCGAGTGTCGCGCCCAGGGCGAACCGGCGACCGTCGTGATGGACCTGAAGTCGGACGCCTTCCTCGTCGTGGTCCCGACGGGCGATGAGGAGTGAGAGCCGAGGACTGCGCACGGCCTAGGGTGTCCGGGCCGCCAGTACCTCCAGATGGGCGCCGCGCGACTGGGCCGTCTGGCCCTGTACCAGCAGGAACAGGGCTTCCCGTGCCAGGCGTTGCGCCGTGGTGGTCAGGGACAGCGACCGGCCGCCGCCGGCCACCACCCCCGCGGTGGTGGCCGTACGCATCAGCTCCGCCGCCCGGATGCGCAGCGCCAGCCGCTCCGCCATGCGCTCGCTCGTCAGGGGAAGGTCGGCCAACTCGTAGGCCCTGCCCCGGATCTCCTCCAGGCTGGAGCGCAGGGGCCGCGCGGTCTCCTCGGCCAGGGGAGCGAGAGCGGCCTCGGTGATGCCGAACACCGCCGGGGAGGTGTCGACCGTCTTCGTCCGGTCCGCGGCGGCCCACTCCTCGTAGGGCTTGCGCAGGGCGACGGCTTCGTCCGGCAGCCACAGTCCCGCCAGGTCCAGTGACACCGTGCGGGACGCGGTGAGCGCCGCGAGGCGCATCGGCTCCGAGGCACGCAGTCCGGGCTGCTCCCTGGCCTCGGTGAACGCGAAGACCACCTCGCCGCCCTCCGAGGCGCCGGCGAGCAGCATCACGTCGTTCAGCCCCCATCCCGTGTACCAGGGCACCTTCCCGTCGAACCGCCACCCCTCGCGGTCACGGGTGACGCGCACGGGTGTGCGCGGATACGAGCGCAGATGCGCGTACGCCACCCCCGACAGCAGTTCGCCGCGTGCCAGCGGACCGAGCAGCCGTTCCCGCACCAGGCCCTCGCACCCGGTCAGCGTGGCGACCGGCGTGTGGTGCTGGGTCTGCACGAACCATGTCGAGCAGCACGCCCCGGCCAGGATCTCGCCCGTGCGCCGGGCCACCGCCGCCGGAGCCGCCCAGCCGCCGTAGGCCTCCGGTGCGCTCACCCCGAGCAGCCCAGAACGCCTGATCGCGTCGATGTGGCCGACGGGCACGCCCTCCTGGTCGACGCGTTCGGCCTGCGGGGCGAGCAGGTCGTGGGCGAGGCGGTGGGCGCGGGCGACGAGGGGGTGATCCTTGGTGGTCATGGACGAAATTCTTCCGGGGCTCTCGTGCGAGGTGTCGATTCCGGGGCGTGTCGTTCGTGTAGGAGGTGAGAGACGCCAAGACACCTCACGACGCCCGAGGAGGCCGTCATGAAGTACTACCTGCTCAATGTGATGCAGCCCGTCGGGGAACCGCCCGCCCCCGAGGCCCTCGGCGAGATCGAGAAGAACCTCGACGCCCTCAACCGCGAGCTGCGCGAGGCGGGTGCCTGGGTGTTCGCCGGGGGACTGCACGGCCCGGAGTCCTCCACCGTGCTGCGGCCCCGCGACGGCGACGTACTGGTCACCGACGGCCCGTACGCCGAGGGCAAGGAGATGCTCGGCGGCATCAGCCTCATCAAGGCGCCCGACCTGGACGCCGCGCTGGAATGGGGACGCAAACTGGCACTGGCGACCACCCTGCCGATCGAGGTGCGGCCATTCATGGGCGAAGCCGAGGACTGAGAACTGAGGACTGAAGACTGAGAACCGAGAACTGAGGACTGAGGGCTGATGACGGTCCCGGACGTCGAGGCCGCCTTCCGCGCGGAGTACGGCCGTGCGGTGGCCGTCCTCGTCCGCTTCCTCGGCGACATCGACCTCGCCGAGGAAGCGGTGCAGGACGCCTTCACCACCGCCCTGCGGCGCTGGCCGGAGACCGGCGTGCCGCCGAGCCCGGCAGGCTGGATCATCACCACCGCCCGCCATCGCGCCGTCGACCGGTTGCGCCGCGAGGCCACCAGGGACGAACGCCATGCCCAGGCGGCCCTGTTGCACACCCCCGACGCGCCGCCCGAGGAGGGTCCCGTGCGCGACGACCGGCTCCGGCTCATCTTCACCTGCTGCCACCCGGCCCTCGCCGTCCAGGCCCGGGTCGCCCTCACCCTGCGCCTGCTCGGCGGTCTGACGACCGCACAGATCGCGCGGGCCTTCCTGGTGCCCGAACCGACCATGGCCCAGCGGCTCGTGCGGGCCAAGGCGAAGATCCGAAACGCGGGCATCCCCTACCGCGTGCCCCGCGACGCCGACCTGCCGGACCGGCTCACGGGGGTGCTGGCCGTCGTCTACCTGATCTTCAACCAGGGGTACGAGGGGGAGGCGGGCCTGTGCGCGGAGGCCGTACGCCTCGGCCGGCTGCTGGCCGACCTCATGCCGGACGAGCCCGAGGTGGCCGGGCTCCTCGCGCTCATGCTGCTCGTGGAGTCCCGTCGGCCCGCCCGGCAGGACGAGCACGGCGCGCTCGTGCCGCTGCCGGAGCAGGACCGGGGACTCTGGGACGGCGGGCTGATCGCCGAGGGGCAGTCGCTGGTGCGCGGGTGCCTGCGCCGGGGCAGGCCGGGGCCGTACCAGCTCCAGGCCGCGATCCAGGCCGTGCACAGCGACGCGCCGACCTCGCGCGCCACGGACTGGGGACAGATCCGGCAGCTGTACGACCACCTGCTGGCCCTCGCCCCGAGCCCGGTCGTCGCCCTGAACCGGGCGGTCGCGGTGGCCGAGACCGACGGCCCGGCCCCGGCCCTCGCCCTCGTGGACGCGCTGGACCTCGACGGCTACCACGTCTTCCACGCCGTCCGCGCGGACCTGCTGCGGCGCCTGGGCAGGCCCGCACAGGCCGTCCGGGCGTACGAGCGAGCCGTCGAGCTGTCACGAAACCCGGCCGAGCGCGCCTACCTCGAACGCCGGCGCCGGGAACTCGAAGGGGAGTGAACCCCGCGGCCGTTCTTGGCCGCGTGGTGGCGAAAGTGTGTCCCTCCCCGGAGAAGTCGCAGGTCAGCGCGCGATTGAAGGGTGCTCAGGTGGCGCAATGATGCAGTAACACCATCGTGCGGGCACCGCCGGTATGGTCACCGCATGCCAGCCGAACGAACCCGCGAGCACACCGCGCCGCTCGCCGCCGCACGCCGCCGGCGGCTGCGTGCGGACCGGGCGCGGCAGCTCGCGGATCTGCTGCGGCACCTGGTCCTCACCGGAGGATTCCCCAGCGGCGCGCTGCCCCACGAGGACGTGCTCGCCGCCGACTACGAGGTGTCGCGCAACACCGTCCGGCACGCGCTGGACCTGCTGCGCGCCGAGCAGCTCGTCGACCGGCTGCCCGGCGTCGGCACCGTGGTCGTCGCCGAGAAGTACTCGCACGGCCTCGACCGGCTGATGGGGCTCGCGGAAACCCTGCGGGAACACGGCCGGGTCACCAACGAGGTACGCACCATGGGGCCCGTGGCCGCGCCCGCGCCCGTGGCCGAGCGACTGCGGCTGCCCACCGGCACCGACGTGCTCTACATCGAGCGGCTGCGCAGGCTGAACGGACTGCCGCTCTCCCTCGACCTCACCTATCTGCCCCTGGACATCGGCGGCGAGCTCATCGGCGCCGACCTGGAGAACACCGACGTCTTCCGGTTGCTGGAGCAGATCACCGGGCAGCCGCTCGGACACGCGGAGATCACCCTGGAGGCCGTCAACGCCGACGCGCACTCCGCCACCGTGCTCCAGGCGCCGCGCGGCACCGCCGTGCTGATGCTGGAGCGCCTCACCCACCTGTGCGACGGCAGGCCCGTGGACCTGGAGTTCATCCGCTTCCGCGGGGACCGGATCGCGATGAGCGGGCTGCTGCGCCGCTCGGTCTGACGCCCTCGCGTTCCGCGAGGCGTTTCTCCCACCCTCAGCAGTACCTCACTGGAGACAGCCATGCCCTTGGTGCCCCAGCGGGCCGACGTGCCCGTGACCGTCGACGAGTCGAAGTGCATCGACGGCTGCACGCTCTGCGTCGACATGTGTCCTCTGGACTCCCTGGCGATCAACCCCGACAGCGGCAAGGCGTACATGCACGTCGACGAGTGCTGGTACTGCGGCCCCTGCGCCGCCCGCTGCCCCACCGGGGCGGTCACGGTCAACATGCCCTATCTGCTGCGGTGAAAGGCGCCTGACAATGAAACGCACGACTCCCGCGGCCCTGCTCGCGGTCACCCTCCTCGCCCCCCTCCTCACCGGCTGCGGCGGCGACGCCTCGGCCGGCGACGACACCCACGTCACGGTCACCGTCGGCTACCAGTCCAAGACCATCAACACCGTCACCGCCGGCACCCTGCTGCGCTCCCTCGGCTACTTCGAACGCGCACTCGCCGCCCAGGGCAAGCGGGACGGCATCACCTACAAGGTCGACTGGCAGGACTACGCGACCGGCGCGCCCATCACCGCCCAGATGACCGCCGGGAAGATCGACATCGGCTCCATGGGCGACTTCCCGCTGCTCATCAACGCCGCCCGCGGCAAGCAGCTGAACCGCCCCACCCGGCTCGTCTCGGTCACCGGCTACAACCTGCGCGGCGCTCTCAACACCGTGGTCACGGCACCGCAGTCGAAACTCGGCTCGCTCAAGGACCTCAAGGGCAGGATCGTCTCCACCAGCGTCGGTTCGGCCGCCGACGGCACCCTCGTACGGGCGCTCCAGCAGGCCGGGCTCGACCCGGAGGAGGACATCCGCAAGCTCAACCAGCAGCCGTCGGTGGGCGCTTCCGCGCTCCAGGCCGGCAGCGCCGACGCGCTGTCGCAGTTCGTCGCCTGGCCCGGACTGCTCGCCTTCCAGGGCAAGGCGAAGGCGCTGTACGACGGGGCGGAGCTGAACCTGCCCACCTTCCACGGAGTGACGGTCCGTCAGGATTTCGCCGGGCAGCGGCCGAAGGTGCTCGACGCCTTCCTCACCGCGCAGATCGAGGCCACGCGCTACCTGAACGAACACCCCGTGCAGGCCGCCGAGAAGGTCGCCGAGGCGACCGGCCTGCCCCCGGAGGTCGTCTACCTCTACAACGGCAGCGGCGGCATCGCCACCTTCGACCCGGCCGTCAAGCCGCAGCTGGTCGCCGCGCTGAAGAAGGACGTACCGGTGCTGCGCTCGGCGAAGCTCGTGGGCGACGTGGACGTGGACGACTTCGTGGACGACGGCCCGCTGAAACGGGTGTACGGCGCCGGGTACGCGAAGCAGCTCGCCGCCACCCCCGCACCCTCGCGCGCCGAGGTGTGGCTCAAGGGCGAGGACCGGACCCGGACCTTCGACTCACCCGCCGCGCTGCTGAAGTTCGTCTCCGGGCACCAGGACCAGGTGCGGGCCGCGTACGTCCCGGACGCCGCCACCGGCACCCGCTGGTACGCGAACCGGGCCGTTTGGGTCACGGACGGCCAGGAGCTGAGTCCCTTCGTCACCGCCTCCGCCGCCCGCGCGTACACCCGGGCCCACCCCGGCAGCCGTACCGTCTCCTACGCCGCCGCGCTGGAGCAGGCGTCATGACCACGCTGACGGCGGAGCGGGCGGCGCCGGGGCGGGCACCCGCGCGGCGGACGCACCGGCTGCGGCCCGCCGTCCGCGTCCTGTCGCTGCTCGCGGCACTCGCCCTGTGGCAGCTGCTCACCACGCTCGACGTCCAGCTGTGGCTGCGTTTCGACCAGTTCCCGTCCGTCACCGACGTGGCCCGGGAGTTCGGGGAGCGGCTCGGCGACGGCGCGTACTGGCAGGACGTGGTCGACAGTCTGCGGCGGATCGTCACCGGGTTCCTGCTCGCGGCCGTGCTCGGTGTCGCCGCGGGCGTGGCCGTCGGCCGCTTCCGCTGGGCCGCGGACCTGATCGGGCCGGTCCTGGAGGTGCTGCGGCCGATTCCGGCCATCGCGCTGGTGCCCGTGGCGATCCTGCTCTTCCCCAGCAACGAGCAGGGCATCGTCTTCATCACCTTCGCCGCCGCGTTCTTCCCCGTGCTGGTCGCCACCCGGCACGCGGTGCGTGCGCTGGCCCCGGTGTGGGAGGAGGCGGTGCTCACCATGGGCGGCGGACGGTGGCGGGTGCTCGCCTCCGTCGTGCTGCCCGGCGCGTTGCCGGGGATCTTCGGGGGGCTGTCGGTCGGGATCGGCGTCTCGTGGATCTGTGTGATCTCCGCGGAGATGATCTCCGGCGAGTACGGGATCGGCTACCGCACCTGGCAGGACTACACGGTCATCGACTACCCGGGTGTCTTCACCGGCATCGTCAGTATCGGCCTGCTGGGCTGGCTGACGTCCACGCTGGTGGAACTGCTGGGACGCAGGCTGACGCACTGGCTGCCACGGCGTGAGGGGAGGGCCACCTGATGAGCACGGAAACGGACGTCGCGACCACCGCCTCGCAGAACGGCCGGGAGGCTTTCGGGGCGCGGCTCGGTCTCAGCGGCGCACAGGTCGGCCGACCGGGTGCCGTCGTCCTGCGCGACCTGGACGTCGAAGCCGCGCCCGGCGAGATCCTGACGGTCGTCGGTCCCTCCGGATGCGGGAAGTCGACCTTGCTGCGCACCCTGGCCGGACTGCTGCCCACGCTCGCCGGCCGGGCCGCGCAGGACGGGCAGCCCATCGAGGGGCCCGGCGCGGACCGGGCGCTGGTCTTCCAGGAGGACGCGCTGCTGCCGTGGCGCACGGCCCGCGCAAATGTCGAACTGCCGCTGGCCATCAGGGGCCTGGGCCGCGCCGAACGCAGGGCCAGGGCGCGGGAATGGCTGGAACGGGTCGGACTCACCGGTCTGGAACGGCAGTTGCCGCACCGGATGTCCGGTGGCCAGCGCCAGCGCGTCCAGCTCGCCCGCGCCCTCGCCGGGCAGCCGCGCGCCGTCCTCATGGACGAGCCGTTCGGCGCGCTGGACGCCCAGACCCGGTCCGGTATGCAGCAGTTGCTGGTCGAGGTCCTGTACGGGACCGGCGCCACCGTCGTCTTCGTCACCCACGACGTCGACGAGGCCCTGTTCCTCGGCGACCGGGTGGCCCTGCTCGGCGAGGGCGGCCTCACCGGGGTCCGGCCGGTGCCAAGGCCCCGCGACCGCGGCGCGCGCGACGACCCCGCGACCGTGGCCCTGCGCCGCGACATCCTCGACTCCCTCGGTCCGCGTACGCCCTGAGAGTCCCCCGCATTCCCACGCCCCGAGGCCGCACCCGCCCCGCGACTGCCTCGGCCGCCCCCGCACGCCCGGAAAGGCACCCCGCCATGACCCCCGCCCCCCTGACGGAGATCCCCTCCCTCGACTCGGCCGAGGAGCTGAGCTGCGACGTCCTCGTGATCGGTGGCGGCACCGCCGGCACCATGGCGGCACTGACCGCCGCCGCGCGCGGCGCGTCGGTGCTGCTGCTCGAGAAGGCCCACGTACGGCACTCCGGGGCGCTGGCCATGGGCATGGACGGCGTCAACAACGCCGTCATCCCAGGCCGCGCCGAGCCGGACGACTACGTCGCCGAGATCACCCGCGCCAACGACGGCATCGTGGACCAGTCCACGGTCCGTCAGACGGCCGAGCGGGGCTTCGAGATGGTGCGGCGCCTGGAGTCGTACGGGGTGAAGTTCGAGAAGGACGAGCACGGCGAGTACGCCGTCCGCCAGGTGCACCGCTCGGGCTCGTACGTGCTGCCCATGCCCGAGGGCAAGGACGTGAAGAAGGTCCTCTACCGGCAGCTGCGCAGGCGGGAGAACCGTGAACGGATCCGCATCGAGAACCGGTTGATGCCGGTGCGCGTCCTGACCGCCGGGGGCAGGGCGGTCGGCGCCGCCGCCTTCAACACCCGCACCGGCGCCTTCGTGACCGTCCGGGCCGGCGCCGTGATCCTCGCGACCGGCGCCTGCGGCCGGCTCGGACTGCCGGCGAGCGGCTATCTGTACGGCACGTACGAGAACCCGACCAACGCGGGCGACGGCTACGCGATGGCGTATCACGCGGGCGCCGAGCTCACCGGCATCGAGTGCTTCCAGATCAACCCGCTCATCAAGGACTACAACGGCCCGGCCTGCGCCTATGTCGCCAACCCCTTCGGCGGCTACCAGGTCAACCGGCACGGGCAGCGGTTCGTCGACTCCGACTACTGGTCCGGGCAGATGATGGCGGAGTTCGCCGCCGAGGTCGCCTCCGACCGCGGCCCGGTCTACCTCAAGCTCAGCCATCTGCCCGAGGAGTCGGTCTCGGCTCTGGAGTCGATCCTGCACTCCACCGAGCGCCCCACCCGCGGCACCTTCCACGCCGGACGCGGCCACGACTACCGCACCCACGACGTGGAGATGCACATCTCCGAGATCGGCCTGTGCGGCGGCCACTCCGCCTCCGGGGTACGGGTCGACGACCACGCCCGCACCACCGTGCCCCGGCTGTACGCGGCCGGTGACCTGGCCTGCGTACCGCACAACTACATGATCGGGGCGTTCGTCTTCGGCGACCTCGCGGGCGAGGACGCGGCCCAGTACACGGCGTACGAGGGCGAGTTGCCGCGGGACCAGCTGGCCGAGGCCCACGAGCTGATCTACCGGCCACTGCGCAACCCCACCGGCCCGCCGCAGCCCCAGGTCGAGTACAAGCTGCGGCGCTTCGTCAACGACTACGTCGCCCCGCCCAAGAGCGGCGCCCGGCTCTCCCTCGCGCTGGAGCACTTCGAGCGGATGCGGGAGGAGATCGCGGGCATGGGCGCGAGCACACCGCACGAACTGATGCGCTGCGCCGAGGTGTCGTTCATCCGCGACTGCGCGGAGATGGCGGCGAGGTCGTCCCTCGCCCGCACCGAGTCCCGCTGGGGCCTCTACCACGAGCGCCTGGACCATCCGCGGCGGGACGACACGGACTGGCTGCACCACCTCGACCTGCGCAAGGGCCCGACCGGCGCCATGGAGTTCACGGCGCGACCCGTCGCCCCCTACCTCGTTCCCGTACCCGAGTTCGCCCCCACCGGCGGCCCGGCCCGGGACCTGGGAGAGGTGCACCCCCTGTACACGGCCACGGCGGGCCGCGCGGACGCGCCCCCGGCGGTGTCCGACGGGGATCCGGCCGACGCGGCACCCGCCGTCGGTCCAGCGCACGGAACCTCGGCATCCGCCCGGGAACGCCTCCTCGAACTCGTGGCGCTCACGGAGGAGGAGCCCGAACTGCCTGTACTGGAGCCCTACTTGAAGGACTCGGACCCCGCAGTGCGCCTCGGTGCGGTGGCGGCGCTGACCGAGACGGTCCCACCCGGAGCGGGCCCCGCGCTGGCCCACGCGCTGCTCGACGCCGACGGGCCGGTGCGGGCCGCTGCCGCCGCCTCGCTGCGTGAGCTGGCCGAAGTCCTGCCCGCCGAACCGGAGTTGCGGGCACCCCTGGTGTCCGCGCTCACGGCGGCCGATCCGACGGTCCGCGCTGCGGCCCTCGACGTGCTGCGCGCCCTGCGCCTCGGGGACGCCGCCCTGTTCGCCGGGCACGGCGCCGACCCGGACACCGAGGTGCGTCTCGCCGCCGTACGAGCCCTGGTGTCGGTGGACGCGGCCGAGGCGCTGTCCGAGGCGGCCGGTGACCCCGCGCGAGAGGTGCGGGTCGCCGTGGCGCGCGGGTTCGCCGCGCTGGCTCCGGTGGAGGGGGAGAACGCTGCCCTGCGGCGCCTGCTCCACGACCCCGACGCCCTGGTCCGCGCGGCGGCCCTGGAAGCCCTCGGCGTCCTCGGCGTGCCGGACGCACTCCTCGCCACCGTGACCGCGGCGCTCACCGACCCGGCCTGGCAGGTCCGCGCCGGTGCCGCGAAGGCGTTCGGCGGGGCGGCACCGGAGCACGGTGTGCCCGCTCTCGCCGGGCTGCTGGGCGACGCGGATGCCGATGTGCGCAAGGCCGCGGTGCTCGGCCTGCTGCGGCATGCCGCGCACGAGGAGGCCCGTACGGCCCTGGCCACCGCGGTCGACGACCCCGACGCGGACGTCCGTGCGTACGCGGGGCGGGCGGCACGCTGACGGGGACGCCTCGACTCCCGGCGGAAGAGGGCCCGTTGTTTGGTCTATACCTTGTCTGGTCTACACCCTTGACTGGTACAGACCAAAGCGGTTGAGTGTGTCCTCACACCCCCCACCACGGCCGCCCCCACGCCGTGACCGACACCGTCGGTGCGTGCGCACAAGGTGCTCTCGCCCCCTGCCCTTGTACGGGTGCGGCCGTGCTCCGCAAAGGAGTTGATCCTGTGTCGAGGCGCCGCACAGCAGCACTCGTCTGCTCTCTCGCCCTGGGCAGCGCAGCGCTGATCCTCCAGCCGGCCCCCAGCGCGTCCGCTGCCGGGTTCGTCGTCAGCGAGGCGCAGTTCAACCAGATGTTCCCGAACCGGAATTCGTTCTACACCTACAGCGGTCTCACCGCCGCGCTGAGCGCCTACCCGGGCTTCGCGAACACCGGCAGCGACACCGTGAAGAAGCAGGAGGCGGCCGCCTTCCTCGCCAACGTCAACCACGAGACCGGCGGCCTGGTCCACATCGTCGAGCAGAACACCGCCAACTACCCCCACTACTGCGACCGCAGCCAGCCCTACGGCTGCCCCGCGGGCCAGGACGCCTACTACGGCCGCGGCCCGATCCAGCTGTCGTGGAACTTCAACTACAAGGCCGCCGGCGACGCGCTCGGCATCGACCTGCTCAACAACCCCTGGCGGGTCCAGAACGAGTCGGCCGTCGCCTGGAAGACCGGCCTCTGGTACTGGAACACCCAGTCCGGCCCCGGCACCATGACCCCCCACAACGCCATGGTGAACCAGGCCGGCTTCGGCCAGACCATCCGCTCCATCAACGGCTCCCTGGAGTGCGACGGCAAGAACCCGGCACAGGTCCAGAGCCGCGTCGACGCCTACAACCGGTTCACCTCGATCCTCGGCGTCTCCCCGGGCGGCAACCTCTACTGCTGACGCCCTCCGGTGCCCGCGGGGTGTGCGAGACTCCGCCGATGACCTCCGAAACGATCACCGCGGACGCCGCGGGCACCTTCCGGCTCGGTGATCTGTCCGTGAGCCGCGTCGGCTTCGGCGCGATGCGGCTGACGGGCAGTGCCGCCTTCCACCACGGGACGCCGAGCGACCGGAACCGGTCGATCGCCGTACTGCGCAAGGCGGTCGAGCTCGGCGTCGACCACATCGACACGGCCGCCTTCTACTTCTCGGCCCTGCGTTCCGCGAACGAACTGATCAACAGCGCGCTGGCCCCGTACCCCGACGGCCTGGTCATCGCCACCAAGGTGGGCCCCTTCCGCGACTACGCCGGCGACTGGGGCACCTCGGCCCGCCCCGACCAACTGCGCGGCCACGTCGAGGAGAACCTGCGCCAGCTGGGCCGCGACCACCTCGATCTCGTCTACCTGCGCCGGATGGGGCAGGACTCCATCGCCGAGCACTTCGGCGCGCTGGCCGAGCTGCGCGAAGCGGGCCTGGTCCGGCACCTCGGGATCTCCGCCGTCGAGCCACGGCATCTCGCCGAGGCGCAGGCCATCGCGCCCGTGGTGTGCGTGCAGAACCGGTACGCCCTGGACCGGTCCGACCCCGAGGCCGACGAAATGCTGCGCCGGTGCGGCGAGCAGGGCATCGGTTTCGTGCCGTTCTACGCCGTCGCCGGGGAGGCGGCGGAGCGGGGCGCGACCGCCGCCCACGACGACGCGGTGCTCGCCGTCGCGCGGGCGCACGGCGCGAGCCCCGCCCAGGTGCGCATCGCGTGGACCCTGCACCAGGGCCCGAACGTCCTGGCCATCCCCGGCACCGGCAACCCGGACCACCTGACCGAGAACGTGGCCGCGGGGTCCCTGCGCCTGACCCCGGACGAGCTGGCCCGGCTCAACGGCGCGCGTGAGCACACCGGTTGAGCCGGGCCTCGGCGAGTGATCAGCCCGCGGATCCGGTCACGGGGTAGTGGTCGGACAGGTTCGTGTACGTGTAGTCGGTGCCCCAGCTCGACACCGTCCAGGGCGCGCTCTGCTCCTTGACGACGTCGTTCTTCCAGACGGGCGGACGGACGTGACCCGTGCGGTGCAGCACGTAGTCCAGGTCCTCGCGCGGGTCGTCGGGGTAGCGGTCGCGGGCGATGGAGTTGTCCTGCGTGTCGAAGGAGTACGGGTGCCCGGTGCGCGCGTCGGCCCCGGCCAGCCCGCCGTCGGCGAGCATCGAGGCGTACTCCGGCGTGCGCGAGTCGACGTTCAGGTCACCGGCGACGATCACCTGCTCGTTCGCCGGGATGTTCTTGCCGTCCAGGAACGCGTCGATCGTCCTGAACTGCCGGCTGCGCATGGCGGCCGCCTCGCCCGCGTCGCAGCCCGGGTCCGTCGACTGGGCGTGCGTGCCGACGACGTGCACCCTGGTGCCGTTCACGTTCAGCACGACGTACGCGAAGCCCTTGTTGGACCACCAGTCCGCGCCGCAGGCGTCCTTGTAGACCCACTGCTCCTTGCGGACTATCGGCCACTTGCTGAGGATCGTGACGCCGCCGTCCTCGGGCGTGGTCGCCGAGTACGCGCCGCCCGTGGCGTCCCAGCCGCTCTTGGCGCGCCCGACCACCGGGGTCTGGTACGGGTAGCGGTCGGCGAGGGAGCTCTTCAGCGCGTCCGAGGAGGAGTTGTCGAACGCCTCCTGGAACACGACGACGTCGTTGCCCTGGGTGAACGGCGCCCTGGCGATCTCGGCGGCCCGGTGGTCCTGGCCCCAGTTCGGGTACAGGGACTTGCTGAACAGGAAGACGTTGTACGACAGCACCTTGAGCGGCGGCGTCTGCTCGGCGGCCGACGCGGCGGGCGCGCTGCCCACGAGTCCGGCGGTGGCGAGTGAGAGCGCGAGCACGGCCGAGCCCTGTGCACGGCGGTGTGCGTTGAGCGTCACTGGAGCTCCCTGTGATCGAAGGGGGTTGAGCGGCGCCGCACATCAAACCATCAGGGATTACTCCTGGGTAACACCTGTGCGGGAATTGGATGGCCAAGGGACGTACACGGGGGACTTGTTTAGACAAGCCACGTTCCGTTTCGCATCAGGTGCCGTTGCGGCAGTTCCCGCACCCCGTGCCAGGCCTGCACCGCGCGCGGCCGCACCCGGTAGTAGGCGAACCGCGCGGACTCGCGGCGCGGGTCCCACCCCGTCTTCACGCGGAACGCCTCCGCCGCCGCGGCCGGCACCACGTCCGCGTCATGGGCGTCCACGTCGCCGTCGATGAGGACGACATCGCGCGTGTCACCGAAGGCGAGCCGGGCCTGGCGGCCGGTGCCCAGGTTGCGGCCCGTGGGGTTGCCCGGGCGGGTGGCCATCCAGAGCGCCTCGCCGTCCCAGACGAACCACAGCGCGACCAGACACGGCACCCCGTCGGCGTCCGCCGAGGCCACCCAGACATCCGTCTCCCGCTCCAGCCGGTCCAGTACGTGCTGTTTGCGGAGCTCGGGACCGCGCGGCGTTTCCGTGATCGTCATGCCCCGGAACGCTATTCGTCGACCGTCCGTCGCGCCTCGGGCCGCGGATGTAGGACCGCGGTCCCGGTCGTGACTGGCGCCGTGAACGTTTTACGTATAACCTCTCCCGTCAACCGACTGCCCCGGAAGGTCCCGATGAGCCGTATCGCCCTGGTCACCCTCGTCGTCGACGACTACGACGAGGCGATCCGCTTCTACACGGACGCCCTCGGTTTCCGTCTCGTCGAGGACACCCCGCGCCCGGACGGCTCCCGCTGGATCCTCGTCCAGCCCGGCGACCAGGGTCCCGCGCTGCTGCTGGCCCGCGCCAAGGGCGACGAGCAGCGTGCCCGGGTCGGTGACCAGACCGGTGGGCGGGTCGGGTTCTTCCTGCATACCGACGACTTCGCCCGCGACCATGCCCGCATGCTCGCCGCGGGTGTGACCTTCCTGGAGGAGCCCCGGCACGAGCCGTACGGCTCGGTGGCCGTCTTCCAGGACCTCTACGGCAACCGCTGGGACCTGCTCCAGCCCGCCGGCTGACCCCTTCCCCGCCGCTTCGAACCGCCACGATCGAGAAAAGACCACGCCATGACCGCTACGCGCGTAGACGCCGACGTGATCCGCCGCCTCCCCAAGGCCGTCCTGCACGACCACCTCGACGGCGGTCTGCGCCCCGCCACCGTGGTGGAGCTCGCGGAAGCGGTCGGTCACACCCTGCCCACCACCGACCCGGACGAGCTCGCCGCCTGGTACTTCGACGCCGCGAACTCCGGCGACCTGGTCCGCTACATCGCCACCTTCGAGCACACCCTCGCCGTGATGCAGACCCGCGAGGGCCTGCTGCGCACCGCCGAGGAGTACGTCCTCGACCTGGCCGCCGACGGCGTCGTCTACGGCGAGGTGCGCTACGCCCCCGAGCTGAACACCAACGGCGGGCTGGCCCTGGCCGAGGTCGTCGAGACCGTCCAGGAGGGCCTCGCCGCCGGTATGGCGAAGGCCGCGGCCGCCGGGACCCCGGTGCGCGTCGGCACCCTGCTGTGCGGCATGCGGATGTTCGACCGGGTGCGCGAGGCCGCCGACCTGGCGGTCGCCTTCCGGGACGCAGGTGTCGTCGGCTTCGACATCGCCGGTGCCGAGGCCGGCTTCCCGGCCGCCGACCACCTGGCCGCCTTCGAGCACCTGCGCCGCGAGAACGTGCCGTTCACCATTCACGCCGGTGAGGCCGACGGCCTGTCCAGCATCCACCAGGCCCTCCAGATCTGCGGCGCCCAGCGCATCGGTCACGGCGTGCGGATCACCGACGACATCCCCGACCTCGCGGCCGGCAAGCTCGGCCGCCTGGCCGGCTGGGTGCGCGACCGCCGTATCGCCCTGGAGATGTGCCCGACCTCCAACCTCCAGACCGGCGCCGCCACCTCCATAGCCGAGCACCCCATCACCGCGCTCAAGGACCTCGGTTTCCGGGTCACCCTCAACACCGACAATCGCCTGGTGTCCGGCACGACGATGACCCGGGAGATGTCGCTGCTGGTCGAGGAGGCCGGCTGGACCGTCGAGGACCTGCGCACGGTCACGGTGAACGCCCTGAAGAGCGCCTTCATCCCGTTCGACGAGCGCAAGGCCCTCATCGAGGACGTCGTCCTGCCGGGCTACGCGACCGCGCTCTGAACCGGCCCGCGGGCTACCGGCTCGCGAGCAGCCCGCGTACATAGGCGGCCTGTCCGACGTGCTGGAGATCGTCGGACAGGACGCTGACCAGCCGTACGCCGAGCGTGACCGGAGGATCCCAGCCCTCGTCCACGACGCGCTCCAGATCCTTGGCGGCCATCTCCCGCAGCGCCCCCAGGGTCTGGGCGTGCACGGCGTCGTAGTAGCCGGTCAGGAGGTCACCGGAGTCGACCCGCACCTTGGCGACCTTCGCCGAGGTGTGGCCGTAGCCGGTGTCGTGGCGCGGCAGGTCGATCCCGAAGGTCTTCCGGAAGTCCTGGGTCAGCCACACCTGGTCGAGGTCGAAGGCGCCGGCCACGTGATCGTCCTGGACCCGGGTGAGATGCCAGATCAGCCAGGCGATCGAGTTGGCGTCGGGGGAGGGGCGGGCGCTGAGCTCGTCCGGGCCGAGGCCCTCGACGGCGGCGTGGACTTCTTCCTGGATGCGGTTGAACCCGTCGATGAGGATGTCCTTGGCATGCATGGGTCCACCATCGCGCACCCGCCCGTCAGACGCCTTCCGTTTCCAGCAGGGCCATCAGCGCCCGGGCCGCCGGGCTCGTGGCCTGCGCGGGCGGCAGCAGGGCGACCGTCTCGTAGACCGTCTCCCCGGTGCCCTTGACCGGCAGGGCGGTCAGGGCCGGCCGCTTGTGCCGGAAGTGGCGCGGCACGACGGCGATGCCCAGGTCCTCGTCCACCAGGTCCAGCAGGCTGTGCACGTCGTTGACCTCCAGGGAGACGGTCCGCCGTACGCCCGCCGCGGCGAACACCGCGTCCGTCGCGCGGCGCGGCCCCCAGTCCGGGTGGAAGTCGACGAAGACCTCCCCGCCCAGCTCCTCCGGTGTCACGGCCGCCCCGGCGGTGGCGAGCCGGTGGCTCGGATGGCACAGGACCGTCATCGGCTCGCTGGTCAGCGGTACGACGCGCAGCTGGTCGGTGTCCTCCTGCGCGGTCCGCACCGCGAAGGCCAGGTCGAGCCGCCCGGCCGCGACCTCCTCCGCCAGGGCGCCCGAACCGGCCTGGCGCAGACAGATCTCCACGTCCGGGTGCTCCCGCCGGAAGGCGGCGAGCAGCCCCGCCACATGCACCCCGGCGATGCACTGCTCCGACCCGAGCGCCAGCATCCCGCGCAGCACGCCCTGCACGGCGGCCACCGCCTCGTGGGCGGCGCGCACCTGTGCGAGGATCCGCTCCGCCTCGCACAGCAGGGCCCGGCCCGCCGGGGTGAGCGTCACCCTGCGGGTCGTCCGCACGAACAGCGGGGTCTGCAACTCCCGCTCCAGCGCCCGGATCGAGGCCGACAGACCCGACTGGGACACCAGCAGCCGCTCGGCCGCCCGGGTGAAGTGCTGGTCCTCGGCGACCGCGACGAAGTGCTGAAGGTGACGCAGTTCCATGATTGAGCAGCGTAGCCGCTCAATCCCATCTGATTTACCTGTTGGACCACTGCCCGCAGGTCGCGACAGAGTGGACGGCGACTGGAACACCGGCTCCCCGGAGCCGCCCTTCGTGTGCCAACCCCTCTGGAGTCGCGTTGTACACCGCACACCCCGACCGCTACGCGGACATGCCCTACCGGCGCACCGGACGCAGCGGACTGCTGCTCCCCGCGCTGTCGCTCGGTCTGTGGCACAACTTCGGTCCGGCGGACCGCACCGTCGACACGCAGCGGGCCATCCTGCGCCGTGCCTTCGACCTCGGCGTCACCCACTTCGACCTGGCCAACAACTACGGCCCGCCGCCCGGGGCCGCCGAGCTGGCCTTCGGCGAGGCGCTGAGGACGGACTTCGCGCCGTACCGCGACGAGCTGATCATCTCCACCAAGGCCGGCTATCTGATGTGGCCCGGCCCGTACGGCGAGTGGGGCTCGCGCAAGTACCTGCTGTCCTCGCTCGACCAGAGCCTGAAGCGGATGGGCCTGGACTACGTCGACATCTTCTACTCGCACCGCCCCGACCCGGACACTCCACTGGAGGAGACCATGGGCGCGCTGCACTCCGCGGTGCAGCAGGGCAAGGCGCTGTACGTCGGCGTCTCCAACTACTCGGCCGAGCAGACCCGCGAGGCCGCGCGCATCCTGGGCGAGCTGGGCACCCCGCTGCTCATCCACCAGCCCGCCTACTCGATGCTGAACCGCCGCCCCGAGGAGGAGGGGCTGCTCGACGCCCTGGACGAGCTGCAGGTCGGCTCGATCGTCTTCTCCCCGCTGGCGCAGGGCCAGCTCACCTCCCGCTACCTCGACGGCATCCCGAAGGACTCGCGGGCGGCGAGCGGCAGCCCGTTCCTGAACGCAGACGCGATCACCGACGAACTGCTGGGCAAGCTGCGTGCCCTCGACGAGATCGCCAAGTCCCGCGGTCAGTCGCTGGCCCAGCTGGCCCTGGCGTGGGTGCTGCGCGGGGGCCGGGTGACCTCGGCGCTGGTCGGTGCGAGCAGCGCCCGGCAGATCGAGGACAGCGTCGCGGCGACCGGCAACCTGGACTTCGACGCGGAGGAGCTGGACCGGATCGAGGCGGTGCTCAAGGGTTGATCCGCTGCGTCAGGCGCACGGTGACGGTGTCGCCCTCCCGCTTCCCGATGGCCGTGCGTACGTCGGCGTTCACGGGGAGCTTGTGGGTGCCGTCGCCCAGCGCCATGAACGAACTGCGGAACGGATGTCCGTCGACCGTCCCGCGGACCTTGACCAGTCCGCGGGTGCCGAAGAAGTCGACGGACGGCGGCCACACGACATAGGTCCAGCCGCCCTTGCCCGGGCTCTTGCGCAGGACTGCGGTGAACTCGGCGTCCACGCGCGTGCTCGTGGTCATGATGTGCTCCCCTCGCGGCGGTCTCTCCTGCTCTCACGGGACAGACCGCCGCGAGTCGTGGAACTCATCGCTCACACCTCGGCGGGCACCCGGTCCAGGAAGCCGAGAACGGCCGTGATCCGCCCGTCGGCGTCCAGCGTGATCACGTCCGAGCCCGCCACCGGCGCCGAGCCGTCGGCTTCGCTCACCAGCTCCCAGGAGAAGCGCGCCGTGTCGTGGTGGCCCTCGACGGCACCGGTCAGCCGGAAGGCGAAGCCCGGGAAGCGCGCCTGCGCCGCGGAGACGACGGCCACGATCCCCTCGTGCCCGCGCACTTCGGCCAGCGGGTCGGTGTATCCGCCCTGCGGGCTCCAGGCGGTGGCGACCGCACGGGCCAGGGTGTCGGGCTCGCGGGCGTTCCAGGCCTCGAAGTAGCGGGCCACGGCACTCTCGTAACGATCGGTGTTCGCGGACATGGGCGATCAGCCTCCATCGAGGTCGTCACTGCTGCTCAGGAACCGGATCCCGACGCGTGGCGACCCGGTACCGCAACGATGCCCGGCCCCGCCGGAAAGCTCGATTACGCCCGAGGTAATGCCGCGCCGACCTCGACTGTTGACGTGTACCCCCGCATTTCGGCCAACGAATGCTGTGAATATGCCAGGAGACTGGCCGGAAAGTCGTGGTGACAGTGTTTCAGTAGTGAACATACTCACTACGAGGGCGCTTCACATGGCGCGACGGCGCCCTTACGCACCGCCACGAGCCGCAAGGGAAGCGAGGTCCGCCGACAGGCGAACACGGCACCACGGGGGAGGCTACGTGCACGACGAGTTCCTTTGCCATGTCACCGCGTACGGCGTCTGCGGCGGGCGGCGCATCGGAGTGCCCCTCGGGACCTACCGGGCGCCCACCCTGGCGCTCGCCCTGTGGTGGTTACGCGACCGGGCGTCGTGGATCGCCGAGCGATTAGACCCGCGACCGGAGGCCGAGCACTTCCCCCCGAGCGCGCTCGTCCCGGTCGCCGACACCGTGCCCGACGTCCCGGCCGTGCTCCGCACCTGGTGCGGAGACGTAGCCCAACAGGAGCTGATCGCCGAGGAGTTGGCGGCAGGCCGACTGGTGCGCGTCGCCGTGAGCGACGACACCACCGAATACGAACTGCTCGCCGAGTCGGTCGACGCGCTGCGGATGCAGCGGACCATCCCGGGCCTGGTCGTACCCGTCGCATGACCCCTCGTACCCGAATGATCTCCCCCTGGCGCAGGCGGGCGCATACATGGGCAGATCGATAGAATCCTGGCATGGCGGAGCGTTCGGTCGCACCGACTGCGCCCGTACTCGTCCTGGAGACCGAGTCGGGCACGACCGTGATGGCCCCGGGCCGCGACTACCGCGTCGGCCGTGACCCGCTCAGCGACGTCGTCCTCGACGACACCCGCGTCTCCTGGCACCACGCCGTGCTCCGGCCGGCCGCCGGCCACTGGACCCTCGCCGACGAGAACAGCACCAACGGCACCTACACCGACGGCCACCGCATCCGGCAGCGGGACGTCGGCCCCGGCACCGTGATCCGCTTCGGCAACCCCGCCGACGGCCCCCGCGCGATCCTGCTCGACCGCCCCGCCCCGGAGCCGGAACGCCCCTCGGCAGTGTCCATGCCCGGACACACGGGCACCTTCCGCCAGCCCACCAACGTCCGGCCGCTGCCCACCCGGACCGTCCGCATCGGCCGCGCCGACGACAACGACCTGGTCATCGACGACCTGGTCGTCTCCCGCCACCACGCCGAGCTGCGCGCGCTGCCCGACGGCACTTACGAGATCGCCGACCTCGGCAGCCACAACCGCACCTACCTCAACGGCGCCCCGGTCACCGCCGCCCCGATCGGCCCCGGGGACGTCGTCGGCATCGGCCACTCCGCGTTCTGCCTGGTCGGCGACCAGTTGCAGGAGTACGTCGACACCGGCGAGATCTCCCTGGAGGTGCAGGACCTCGCGGTCACCGTCGACCGGGGCGCGAAGACCCTGCTCGACCACGTCTCCTTCCCGGTGGGGGAGAAGTGCCTGCTCGCCGTCGTCGGCCCGAGCGGCGCCGGCAAGTCAACGCTCCTCAACGCACTCACCGGACAGCGCCCCGCCGACCACGGCACCGTGCTCTACGACGGCCGCGACCTGTACCGCGACTACGCCGAGCTGCGCCAGCGCATCGGCCTGGTCCCGCAGGACGACATCCTGCACGCCCAACTCACCGTCCGCAGCGCCCTGTCCTACGCCGCCGAGCTCCGCTTCCCGCAGGACACCGCGAAGGCCGAGCGCCGGGCCCGGGTCGACGAGGTCATCCACGAACTGGGCCTGCAGGAGCGCGCCGGACAGCATGTGCACAGCCTCTCGGGCGGACAGCGCAAACGCGTCAGCGTCGCCCTGGAGCTGCTGACCAAGCCGTCGCTGCTGTTCCTGGACGAGCCGACCTCCGGGCTCGACCCCGGCATGGACCGCTCGGTGATGCACATGCTGCGCGGCCTGGCCGACGACGGCCGCACCGTCATCGTCGTCACCCACAGCGTGCTCAGCCTCGACGTCTGCGACCGCCTCCTGGTCCTCGCGCCCGGCGGACGCATCGCCTACTACGGGCCGCCCGAGGAGGCCCTGCTGTTCTTCGGCTTCCGGCACTGGCCCGAGGCCTTCGAGGCCTTCGAACGCGTCCAGGACCG
Organism: Streptomyces sp. NPDC093568; assembly: GCF_044764945.1. Lineage (NCBI taxonomy): Bacteria > Bacillati > Actinomycetota > Actinomycetes > Kitasatosporales > Streptomycetaceae > Streptomyces > Streptomyces sp. NPDC093568. The sequence goes on from NZ_JBIWJD010000003.1 coordinate 327,652, forward strand.
GGACTGGGCCGACGACTACCGGAGCTCGCTCTACCACCAGCAGTACATCGCCGACGCGACCGCACAGCCCCGCCGGTCCGGCACCGGGCCGGTCACGGTCGGCCGGCCGCCCCGGCCCCGCGGCCGGGCCGCGCAGCTGCGCACGCTGGTGCGCCGCTACACCGCCGCGATCGGCGCCGACCGCACCTTCCTCGCGATCATGATCGCGCTGCCGTTCGTGATGGGCGCGATGGCCCGCGCCCTCGCGGGCAGCAGACTGACCCAGGAGACGGCGATGAACGCGCTGCTGATCCTGTGCGTCGGCGGCGTCCTGACGGGTGCGGCGAACGCCGTGCGCGAACTGGTCAAGGAACGCGTCATCTACCAGCGGGAGCGGGCCGTCGGCCTGTCCAGATCGGCGTACCTGATGTCCAAGGTGGTGGTCCTCGGGACGATCACCGTGCTCCAGGCCGTCGTGCTGACCCTGGTCGCCCTGCTCGGCGTCGATCTCAACGCCCCCGGCGGCGAGGGCGTGTTGATGCGGCCCCTCGTCGAAATCACCGTCGCCGTCGCCCTGCTGGCGTTCACGGCGATGATGCTCGGCCTGGTCGTCTCCGCGCTGGTGCGCAAGGAGGAGGTGACCATGCCGCTGCTGGTGCTGCTCGCCATCGTGCAGGTCGTCTTCTGCGGTGCCCTGCTCAAGCTGCACGGCGTGCCCGGCCTGGAGCAGCTGTCCTGGCTGGTGCCCTCGCGGTGGGCGCTCGGCGCGATGGCCGGCACCGTCGGACTGGCCCGGATCGTGCCGGGCGACCTGACCGACGATCCGCTGTTCGGTCACTCGACCGGCGTGTGGCTGCTCAACGTGGCCATGCTGGTCGTGCTCTCCCTGGTGTTCGGGTTCGTCGTCTCCCGGCTGCTGCGCCGGCGCGAACCCGTCGTGATGCGGAAGTAGGCCCGGACCATGACCTCTCCCGCCTTCCGGCCCACCCACGTCGTCCCCCAGCACGGCATGCCCGCCTGGGAGGCCCCCGATCCCGCCCGGCCCACCGTGGCCCTCGACCCGCTCCTGCCGGTCCAGCTCGTCGAACGGCGCGGCGACTGGGGGCACATCCTGTGCGCCAACGGCTGGTCGGCCTGGGTCGACGGCCGCTTCCTGGTCGCCGTACCGCAGGACCCGCCCACCACCGACGCCGGCCCGCTCACCCGCGGCGCCGACCCGCGCCCGCTGCTCGCCCGCGCCGGGCGGGCACTGGACGGCTACCGCTCCGCGGTCGAGGACCTCGCGGCCGGCGGCCTGGACGGCGAGTCCTTCCGGTCCCGCACCCGCGGCCTGCGGATCGGGGTCGTCGTCGACGGCGAGGCCGTGTGGCTGTACGACCCCGAGCACGGGCGCTGGGTGTACGCCGACGGCAGCCGGCTCAGCACCTACGCGACCGACGACGGGCCACGCGCCGAAGCGGATCCCGGCCACGCCCCCACCCAGGTCGTGAGCCCCGATGGCCCGTGATCCCAGCCTGTTCTCGGGGCGGCCCTCGGAGCTGATCGGCCGGCAGGTCGCGGGCTACCGCATCGAGCGCGAGATCGGCCGGGGTGGCATGGCCGTGGTCTACCGCGCCCGTGACCTGCGCCTGGACCGCACCGTCGCGCTGAAGCTCCTCGCCCCCGAACTCGCCCGCAACGACACCTTCCGGCGCCGCTTCACCCATGAGTCCCGGGCGGCCGCCGCGATCGACCACCCGAACATCGTGCCGGTCTTCGAGGCCGGCGAGACGGACGGCGTCCTGTACATCGCCATGCGCTACGTCGCCGGCCGCGACCTGCGTCACCTCCTCGACCGGCAGGGCCCGTTGCCCCCGGGAACGGCCCTGCGCATCGCCGCGCAGATCGCCTCCGCCCTGGACGCGGCACACGAGCACGGCCTGGTCCACCGGGACGTCAAGCCCGGCAACATCCTCGTCGCGCGCGGCACCGACAGCGACCACCCCGAGCACGTCTACCTCACCGACTTCGGCCTGACGAAGAAGTCCCTGTCACTGACCGGCTTCACGACCGTCGGCCAGTTCGTCGGCACCCTCGACTACGTGGCACCCGAACAGATCTCCGGCAAGCCTGTCGACGCGCGCTGCGACGTCTACGGATTCGCCTGTGTGCTCTACGAGTGCCTGGCCGGGCATCCGCCGTTCCGCCGGGACGAGGACATGGCGCTGCTGTGGGCCCACCAGTACGACGAGGCTCCGCCGCTTTCCGACGCGCGCCCCGATCTCGCCCCGCCCGTCGACGCCGTCTTCGGCACCGCGCTGGCCAAGAGCCCGGACGACCGCCAGGACTCCTGTCTCGCCTTCGTCGCCGAGTTGCGTGCGGCCGTGGCCGGTGGTGGTGGCGCGGGGCACGCGCCGACGGCGGTCGATCTCAGGGTCGCGGGGCTGGGGAGGGAGTCCGCGGGGGAGGCCCCGAAGCCGCCGCCCCGCTGGGCCACGCCCGTCTTCCGGCGGTGAGCCGTGCCCCGTTCAGCGTCCGCGGGCGGGCGGCGCCCCGGCCTCGCCCCGGTGCGCCATCCGCTGCGCCGGCAACGCGCCCAGGAACCCGGTGACCAGCCCCCACAGCAGCGCCAGTCCGAGGGCCGGCCACACCTCGGGCCGCAGGAACAGCTCCCCGCCCAGATCCCCGCCGAGGTCGCCGATGCCGAGGACGGACAGGCCGTAGTGCGCGGAGATCCGGCCGACGAGGCAGATCATCAGCACCGTGAGCGCGAGCGCCACCGCCATGTGCACGGCGTGCTGCCAGGCGCGCGTCCGCGCCGGTGAACGTCTCGCCATCACGAACGCGGCGGCCAGCAGCAGGACCGCGTCCACGACGACGAGCCACCACACCCGTCCGTCCTGCTCCGCGAGCGTGCTCAGATTGAGCTCGGAGACCTCCTGGCCGCGCAGCACCTCGTCGAGCACGTGCGGCATGGGCAGCCCGAACGGCCCGTCCACCCGGCCGTTCCAGGTCGCGCCGAGCCCGATCGTCAGGGCGAGCCACACGAGGTTCGGCAGGCCGAGCAGGAGCACCGCGAACGTCTCGGCCACATGCCCGCGCGTCGCCGCGACGACCAGGCCGATGACGACCCCCAGCCCGACATACGCGAGCAGCAGCACCACCATGGCGTAGGCGGCGGGCCGCACCGACTCCTGGAACCGCAGCAGCCGTCCCGGCAGCGGGGCTCCGCGTGCCACCAGCAGGGCCAGCACCAGCACGCCCACCAGCCACAGCAGGCCGAAGAAGACCGTCGCCGGGACGTCCGTGGTGAAGCCGACCTCGGGGGAGATCCCGAACAGGTCGCCGAGGTCGCCCAGCTCCTCCTGTCCGAGATCGCGCAGGGAGAGGGAGAAGGTGTGGCGGGCGGAGAAGGCCAGGGCCAGCAGCGCGACCAGCCACAGTACGGCGATCCGCCCGGCCCATCCCGCCAGCTCCCCGGCGCCCGCGACCGCCCGGCGGCGCAGCGGCCACAGGAAGCCGGCGGCGAGCACGAGCGCGCCGGTGAGCGTGACGGACAGCGGGATCACGGTCAGCCCGGCATCGGACTCGGCCAGCCCTCCGGCGTTCCCCGAGAGCTCGACCGTGCCGCCGACGGCCGTCACCACGGTCGCCGCGGCGACCCGGGGGAACGCGCCGTCCGGCAGGTCGGCCGCGCCGGCCGCCCACAGTCCCAGCGCGGCGACCACCCCCATCGCGACCACTCCGGCCAGCACCACGGCGAGGGCCTGCACCCAGCCATGGGCGGCCTCGGCCGGGCGGGTGGGGGGCTGGGCGCTCACCCTGCCCACGCTAAGCAGGGCCCGGGAGGTACGCCCGCCGGGAGGTCCGTCCGCGTCGGCTTGCGGGCGGCGCGGGATCGGCACACAGAATGAGAGCGAGACAAAAGATGGTAAAGGTGCTGAAAGTCCCGCGTCGGGAAGAAGGCCTCGTGAGCGTCGAACCTCCGTCGTCCGGCCGCCCCACAGGACCGCCCTCGGGCCCCCTGTCGGGCCCTTCCCAGCCGCCCTCCGGCCCGCCGTCGCAGCCCCCGCCCAGCGGCGGCGGCACGCAGCCGCCCGGCCCCGGACCCCAGCGCCCCTGGTGGCGTTCCGCGCCCCGTATCGCACTGCTCGCCGCCGTGGTGGCCGTCGCCCTGGTGGTGGCCGTCGTCCTCTCCCGGGGCGACGGCGGCTCCACCGGCGGCAGCGGAGAGGTCTTCCTCCAGGCGGCGGACAAGGCGGGCCCCGACCCGTTCACCGACACCACCGCGAAGGACAGCTCCGCCCCGCCCGCCACCCCGTCCCCGGCCACCGGGTCGGCGCCGCCGAACGCGCTGCGCGGCGTCAACGGCGGCACACCCGGCCTGTACGGCGGCAGCCGCGACGTCGCCGCCTGCGACGTGGAGAAGCAGATCGACTACCTCCGAGCGGCCCCCGACAAGAACACGGCGTTCGCGTCGGTCGCCCGGGTGAAGGCCTCCGGCGTCCCCGCCTACCTGCGCTCGCTCACCCCCCTACAGCTGCGCCTGGACACCCGCGTCACCAACCACGGCTACGTCGACGGCGTCGCCACCAGCTACCAGGCCGTCCTCCAGGCCGGCACCGCGGTCCTCGTGGACGACCGCGGCGTGCCCCGGGTGCGCTGCGCCTGCGGCAACCCGCTGACCGGGCCGGTCGCCCAGCAGGGCACGCTCAAGCGGACCGGCGACTCCTGGCCGTCGTACCGCTCCTCGGACGTCGTGGTGGTGGTGCCCTCGACGACGGTCGTCAACGTCTTCGTCATCTATGACGACGAGGACGACGACTGGCTCGCCCGCCGACGCGGCGACGACGGCGGCAAGGACCGGCCCACCGACCGGCCGGCGAAGCCGTCCCCCTCGGTCAGCGTGTCGACCCCGACGTCACCGAGCCCCCCGACGAGCCCCGAGGCGTCCGAGCCGGAAACTACGGACGAACCCACGACGACCGAGCCCGAAACGCCGGAATCGCCCGAGACCGACACTCCGCCGCCGCCCCCGGAGCAGGACACGACCACCACCTCACAGTCGGCGCCCACCGCTGCCGCGCCGCAGTCGCCACGGTTGTGACGTACGGCGCCACCTGCACAGTGACTGCGCGGCCCGGCTCTGGGTAACAGGACTGGTGCAGCAGCATCCGGCCAGTGCCGGCTTCCGAGAGAGACACGCATGATCGAGCACGCGGACGGGGCAGTGATTCCTACTGGTTTCGACGTGCCCGTGGAACCACTGAGGCGGGCAGCGCACTACAGCGGTGAACCGGGATGCATCGCCGAGGCGCGGTCCTTCGCCGCGCTGTTCCTCGGCAGGCTCAGGACCGAGTGGTGCGCCACGATCGGCGCGCCCGACCAGGACAAGGTGCTTCTGGTGGTCAGCGAGCTGGTCACCAACGCGGACCGGCACAGCAACGGGCCGTACATCCTGGACCTGGAGGGCACCGACGACGCGGTGACGATCTGCGTGTACGACAGCAGCTCGGCCCTGCCTCGCCGTTACCCCAAGGATCCCGAGCGAGTCGGCCGGCACGGCCTGGAGATCGTCCACGCGCTCGCGACGGAGGTCGCCGTGGAGCGGGTGCCGGTCGGCAAGCGGGTACGGGCCGTGCTGCGACTGGCCCCCGGGTGACGCGCGGGCCGACGCCGGGCAAGTGGCCCGCACGCAGGGCCTCGTGGCCGAGGCGCCGAGCCCGACGCGATTTCCCCCAGGGCGGAACGCCGATGCCTTCCCCTCGCGCCGTGCGCTCCTAGGCTGGGAAGGTGAGCGAACAAGCGCCGAACGAAGCCCGCGTCATCCCCCTGCGCCCACCGGCCGGCCGCCCGCCGGCCACGCGCCCGGGGAGGACCCGCCCCGCGTCCGAACGCCCCAGGACCGCCGCACCTCAGACCGTCGCACCGGCGACTGCCGCGCCGACGACCGCCGCACCCGCGACCGCCCTCGGCCCCCCGCGCCCCGCCGCCACCCCGCAGGCGCCCGCCGCCGCGCCCAGGGAACCGCTCTGGCGCGACCTGGTCGGCGACGTCCTGCGCCGCGAACGCCTCGCCCAGGAGCGCACGCTCAAGGACGTGGCCGACGCCGCCCGGATCTCCATGCCGTACCTGTCGGAGGTGGAGCGCGGCCGCAAGGAGGCCTCCTCGGAGGTTCTCGCGGCCGCGGCCCACGCCCTGGGGCTCGGCCTCGGCGACCTGCTGTCGCTGGCGCAGGGCGAGCTCGTCCGGCTCACCAGCCGCCGGGTGCCGGGCGGTAGCCGCGGCCGGACGGGCGCGCCGTACGACGGGCTGTGCCTGGCGGCCTGAGGCCGCGCCGGCGCCTCAGACCCGCACGAGGCGCCGGCTCACCACCTCGTCGGCCAGGCCGTACGCCACGGCCTCCTCGGCGGTGAACACCTTGTCGCGGTCCATGTCCGCGCGCAGCGTCGCGACGTCGTGGTGCGTGTGCCGGGCCAGCACCTCCTCGACCTGTGCGCGGATCCGGACCATCTCCTTGGCCTGCAGGGCGAGATCCGACACCATGCCCCGGCTGCCGCCCGTGGCGGGCTGACCGAGCAGCACCCGCGCGTGCTCCAGCACGAACCGCCGCCCCGGATCCCCGCCGGCCAGCAGCACGGCGGCCGTGGACGCGGCCTGCCCCACGCAGAACGTGGAGATCGGCGCCTGCACGTACGTCATCGTGTCGTAGATCGCCATGAGCGAAGTGAACGAGCCGCCGGGGGAGTTGATGTAGATCGCGATCTCGTTCTCCGGCGCCGAGGACTCCAGATGCAGGAGCTGCGCGATGACGACGTTGGCGACGCCGTCGTCGATCTCGGTGCCGAGGAAGATGATCCGCTCCGACAGCAGCCGGCTGAACACGTCGGAGGAGCGCTCGCCATGGGCGGTCCGCTCGACGACGTACGGAATCGTGTAGTTCCCCATGTCAGAGCCCCATCCGTCGCTTCGAGGCGGCCGGGCGGACATCCGCGAGGGACTCCACCACCCGGTCCACCAACCCGTACTCCCTGGCCTCCTCGGCCGTGAACCACCGGTCGCGGTCGCCGTCCCGGGAGATGGTCTCCGGGCTCTGGCCGGTGTGCTCGGCGGTGATCCGCTCGATGGTCTTCTTGGTGAACTCCAGGTTCTCCGCCTGGATCTCGATGTCCGCGGTCGTGCCGCCGATCCCGGCGGACGGCTGGTGCATCATGATCCGCGCGTTCGGCAGCGCGTACCGCTTGCCCGGCGTGCCGACGCTGAGCAGGAACTGGCCCATGCTGGCCGCGAATCCCATGGCGAGCGTGGAGACGTCGTTCGGGATCAGCCGCATCGTGTCGTAGATGGCGAGGCCCGCGTGCACGGACCCGCCCGGGCTGTTGACGTACAGGCTGATGTCCGTGCGCGGGTCCTCCGCCGACAGCAGGAGCAGTTGTGCGCAGACCCGGTTGGCGGAGGCCTCCGTGACCTCGGTGCCCAGCAGCACGATGCGCTGGCCGAGCAGTTGGGCGGCGAGATGGTCGTCGAACCCTGTCGGCGGGGCGTCGCCCTCCTCGGCCCGGGGCGCGAGCATGGCAAGGGGAGTCATCAGGTCTCCTGGTGGTCGTCGTATGCCGTCGACTCCACTGTTGACCTCGGACGACTCCGGTGTCCGGTTTCTCTGCCCGTGGCAGATCAGCTGACGGCAGAGCCCTCCCGCAGCTGCCGGAAGAACGCCCGTACGTCGCCCACCAGCAGGTCCGGCTCCTCCATCGCCGCGAAGTGCCCGCCGCGGTCGAACTCCGTCCAGCGCACGATGTTCTCGGTCCGTTCCGCCTTGTGCCGCAGCGGGATCTGGGGGTCGCCGGGGAAGGACGCCACCGCGGTGGGGGCGGTCGAGGGCTCGTGCGGGGCGGCGACCCGGTCGCCCCTCGCGTGGCCGCGCTCGTAGTAGATCCGCGCGGACGAACCCGCCGTGCCCGTCAGCCAGTACAGCATCACGTTCGTGAGCATCAGGTCCCGGTCGACGGCCTCCTCGGACAGCCGTTCGGAGTCCGTCCACTCCTGGAACTTCTCGACGATCCAGGCGAGTTGACCGACCGGCGAGTCGGTGAGCGCGTACGACAGGGTCTGCGGCCGGGTGGACTGGATGTGGAAGTAGCCCGTGCCGTCCCGGAACCACTCAGCCCACCGGCGCCACGAGGTGAGCGTCCGCTCCCGCTCCTCGGGGCTCAGCCCCTTCAGCTCCTCCGCGGTCGGCTCGGTGGCCGCCTGCGCGCCGGGCAGCAGGTTCAGGTGGACGCCGATCAGACGGTCGGCATGGACACGGCCCAGTTCGCGGGAGATGCCCGCACCCCAGTCGCCGCCCTGGGCGCCGAACCGCTCGTAACCGAGGCGTGTCATCAGCTCGGCCCAGGCGTCGGCGATCCGGCGCGCCTCCCAGCCGGTCTCCCGGGTGGGACCGGAGAACCCGAAGCCGGGGATGCTCGGCAGCACCACGTGGAAAGCGTCGGCGGGGTCGCCGCCGTGTGCGGCCGGGTCCGTCAGCGGGCCGACGATGTCCAGGAACTCGACGATCGACCCCGGCCAGCCGTGCGTGACGATCAGCGGGGTGGCGTCGGGCTCGGCGGAGCGGATGTGCGCGAAGTGCACCCGCGCGCCGTCGATCTCGGTCGTGAACTGCGGCCACTCGTTCAGCCGTGCCTCCGCCGCCCGCCAGTCGTACCCGTGCCGCCAGTGGTGCACCAGCTCGCGCAGGTAGTCCGACGGCACGCCGTACGTCCATCCCACCCCGGGCAGCTCGTCGGGCCACCGGGCTCGGTCGAGGCGGTCGTGCAGGTCGTCGAGGTCGCTCTGCGGAATGTCGATGCGGAAGGGACGGATGCCGTTGTCGGCGGGCGAAGACGTCATGACCGCGATGCTAGGTCCGAACGGTGTAGCGGCCACCTGGATTAGTGGGGCCTGCGACCGATGAGTTCCGGGACGAGGATCGGTCGACACAGATGACAGCGATCCGCTCCCCAGGAGGTCCTCATGGCAAGCGACGGTTTCACCACGTGTCTCTGGTTCGACGGCCAGGCGGAGGAGGCCGCCCACTTCTATGTCTCCGTCTTCAAGAACTCCAGCATCGGCAAGGTCGCGCGCTACCCCGAGGGCGCCATGCAGCCCGCCGGCAGCGTGATGACGGTCGAGTTCACGGCGAACGGCCACAAGTTCCTCGGCCTCAACGGCGGCCCCCAGTTCAAGTTCACCGAGGCCACCTCCTTCATGATCTTCTGCGAGAACCAGGAGGAGATCGACTACTACTGGGCCAAGCTCACCGAGAACGGCGGCGAGCCCGGCCCCTGCGGCTGGCTCAAGGACAGGTACGGCCTGTCCTGGCAGGTCGTCCCGGACATGCTCGACGCCATGGTCACCGACCCGGACCCGGCGAAGGCGGCCCGGGTGACCAAGGCGTTCATGGCGATGCAGAAGTTCGACATCGCCGCCCTGGAGAAGGCCTACGCGGGCGAGTGAGCCCCTCAGGGGTTCTCGCGGATCACCCGGGTGATCGCCTGGGCGATCCGCAGGATCCCGGGGGAGCGGACCGGACACGGCTTCGGCGTCGACGTCGTCGGCGCCAGACAGAAGTGCAGGTAGTCGTCGTCCCGGTGCAGGGCGGTGCGGTCGCGGCCCGGCTGGGTGCAGTAGGGGGAGTGGTCGCGCTCGTACGCCGTGCACGGCAGGTACTGGACCCAGGAGTAACGGGCCCCGGCCGCGCTCACCGTCTCACCCGCGTCGGCGACCAGGGCGCCCGAGGCGGCGGCCCGCTCCTCGTAGAGGCCGTTGACGCGCCGGACGCGGTCGGGAGTGATCGGGTCCGGGCCCTGGAGCACCCAGACGATCCGCGCGTCCCCGGCGGCGGCGATCTGGTCCGTGAGCCGCTTCATGTCGGCCGCGTACCGCTCGAAGTACCTGCCGGGGGAGGCGTCATGGGTGATCCGGTCCATGCAGGGCGTGTAACCCCACGCGTTGCCCCAGAACTGCAGCACCACGAAGTCGGGGCGCAGCCTGCGCACCAGGGGCGCCGCCTTGTCCGCGTCCGGGACCAGGGACCGCTTGCCCGTGCCCTCCAGGTAGTCGCACAGGGTCGTGCCCGAGTACGGGGCGCTCGTGTACGCCGCCCGCAGCTCGCGGCGCAGTTCCTGCCCGACCACGTTCTGGGCCTCCATCGCCAGCGAGTCGCCCAGATACAGCACGGTGGGTGCCTTGGCCGGGCGGGGAGTGCGCGAGGCGGGCGCCTGCTGCTGCGTGGTGACGGAGGCGCGCGGCACGTCCGGGGGCGGCACGGGCGGCGGCCCGGAGGCCGGATCCCCGCACGCGCCGAGCAGCACGGCGGACAGCAGCACCCCCACGATCCACGGCTTGCGCATACGGCCACTCCCGCCCCGGACACCGAAAACGGTTCCCCAGGCAAGCACGGCCGGGCGCGAGGCGGAAGACCCGCGTCGGCCACGGAACGCCCGTGGCCGACGCGAGCCCTGACGGTCAATCAGACGCGGTCCGCCGCGATCAGCAGATACTGGAAGCTGCCGTTGCGGTACGCGTTCAGGAACGTGTCCTCGATGCCCGTCACCAGATGGTCGGCCTCACGGCGCAACTCCCAGTAGGGGATGGTCGCCTCGGTGAGGTCCTCCACATGGACCGGGACCAGCCGGTTGCGGGCCATGGCGCGGAAGTACTCCGAGCGTGGGTGGATGTCGCAGATGTAGTGGGCGTTGATGAGGGACACCTCGCGCGAGGCGCGCCCGTAGGTGTCGTTGTAGCAACCGGTGATCACCACGTAGCGTCCGCCGCGGCGCAGCAGCCGGGCGTGCTCGGCGAACAGCAGGTCCAGCTCGACGTACATGGTGGACTCGTTGTTCCAGGACGCCGCGTACGCCCCGGTCGCCAGACCGGTGTCCAGCATGTTGCGGTGGTGGTAGCGCACCCGGTCGTCGATGCCCCGCTTGCGGGCCTGCGCGTTCGCGAACTCGGCCTGTTTCTCGGAGATGGTGACCCCGTCCGCGTGGCAGCCGTGGCGCAGATGCGCCACCACACTGCCGCCGCCGCGCCCGCAGCCGGCGTCGAAGACCCGGTCGGTGGGGGAGAGGGGGCCGAGGCGCTCGGCGAGGAGCTCGGCCTGGGCGTGCTCCAGCCGGTGCAGTTCTGCGGTGATGCGCTCCCGGCGCAGGCCGGGGTCGGGCTCGTCGAGCACGGAGCGGTCGGCGTCCCCGATGCCGTAGTGGTGGTGGTACAGGTCGTCGAGCTTGCCGAGTTCGAGGTTGACCGGGTTCTGTTCGGCGTTCCAGTAGTCCGCGACACGGGTCTGGTACGTGGACTGGGTCGGCACCGACTTCGGCTTGGTGCGGGCTTCGGGGGCGATGGTCAAGGGTGACTCCTCGCGTTGGTGCGTGTGACGCTCTGTCATTCGGTCGCGCTTTACCAGTAGTTGGGCAGGTGGTAGCGGTGGCTGTTGGTGGCGTGCCACTCGTGGTTGCCGGCCACCCAGTCGTCCAGGCCGCGGGCGTAGCGCTCGACGAGTGGCGAGGTGGCGGCGAGCAGGGCCGCCTCCTCCTCGAACGCCTGCATGATCCGGTTGTGGATCTCCACGGCCTTCAGATAGGCGGCCTTCAGGCCGCAGCGCTCGTTGGCGGCGATGACCTGCGGCAGGTTCAGGTGGGTCGGGTCACCGGCCAGCTCCTTGGTGAAGGAGTACAGGTCGTTGACGATCGTGGTGGCGTTGCAGGCGAGCGCCGTGATGCGCTGGACCTCGGGGCGGGCGTACAGCGCTTCGGGCAGTTCGTAGCCGTCGACGGCGTCGACGATCGACAGACAGGGCCGGAAGTTGTTGAACTGCCGCATCACCAGGTACTCCCACACCTGCGGGACGTACCGTGTCTCGCTCCAGGCCGCCTCGGCGAGATAGCCCATGTGCAGCCGGGCGAGATCGTGCACGAGCCGGTCGGTCTGGCTCGGTGTGGCGACGGCCGAGTAGTCCTTGAGCGCCCAGTGGTACGACCGCAGCGGGCCGTCCCCCTGCATGCCGTGCGCCCACTGCTCCTGGAACTCCGGCGGGCCGTGGAACGGGTCCAGCGCCGACTGGGCCATGATCAGCCGCCCGCCGAGCCCGCTGCGGGAGGCACCCCGGCCCTCGTCCTCCTCGCAGTAGCAGGAGTCGACGATGTTCTCGGCCAGCAGCAGCTTCCCGGCCGCCGTCAGGCGTTCCAGGTCGGCCGCGGCCGGATGCTGGAGCACCACCGCCCGGCCGAACTGGAACCCGGAGAAGTCCCCCGACCAGGCCGGCGGGAACAGATCCAGGCCGCGGGCCCAGTCCTCCAGCCTGCGGTCGACCTCCGCGGCCTTCTCGGGGTCGGCGGGGGCGACCTGCCGGTACTTGAGCCCGGGGATCGCGCCGCCGCGCCGGGTCCGCAGGGTACGGGCGAGGTTCGGCGGTCCGGGCAGGGACGGCGAGGAGGCCGTCGTGCTCATCGGGTGCTCCAAGCGGTCACTCGGCCGTCCGGCCGATCTGGGCGTTCTCCAGGATCCCGACCGCGTCGGGCACGAGGATCGCCATTGAGTAGTAGGCGGTGACCAGGTAACGGATGATCGAGTTGGCGTCGATGCCCATGAACCGCACGTTCAGACCGGGCTGGTACTCCTCGGGAATCCCGGTCTGGTAGAGCCCGATGGCCCCCTGGTCGCCCTCGCCGGTGCGCAGCGCGATGATGCTGCTGGTGTGCTGCGGGCTGACCGGGATCTTGTTGCACGGGAAGATCGGCACACCGCGCCAGGCGGGGATCTCGTGCCCGTCGACGTTCGCGGTGCCGGGCACCAGACCGCGCCGGTTGCACTGCCGGAAGAACGCCGCGATGGCTTTCGGATGGGCGATGAACAGCTTGGTCTTGCGGCGCATGGACAGCAGTTCGTCCATGTCGTCCGGGGTCGGCGGACCGCTGAAGGTGCTGATCCGCTGCCCGTAGTCGGCGTTGTGCAGCAGCCCGAACTCCCGGTTGTTGACCAGCTCCCACTCCTGGCGTTCGCGGATCTCCTCGATGGTCAGCCGCAGTTGCTGCTCGGTCTGGTCCATCGGGTTGTTGAAGAGGTCGGCGACCCGGGTGTGCACGCGCAGCACGGTCTGGGTCAGGGACAACTCGTATTCGCGAGGGGCGAGTTCGTAGTCGACGAAGCCGCCGCCGATGGTGGGCTCACCGATGTGGCCCGCCTGCACCGGGACGTCGGCCTCGCCCTTGCGGTTCATGGGCAGGCTCTGGCGTTCGGCGTAGGCCTGGAGGTGCTCCGCGAGCGAGGGCACCCGGTCGGTGAGCTCCTGGACCACCGTCCAGTCCAGCGCCAGCAGCACACCCGCGGTCTCGGCCCGCACGGAGCTCAGCCACAGCGGGTCGGGCTGGCCGATGGCCTCGTCGCCGATCTGGTCGCCGTCGGTGATGACGCCGAGGATCTCCTCCTCGCCGTATTTGCCCTCGGTGAAGCGGGTGAAGCGGCCGTGCACGACGAGGTAGGCCTCCGTGACCGGCTGCCCGGCCTCGACCAGCACCTGGCCGGCCCGGACCTCGCGCACCCGGAAGCGGTTCGCGACCTCCTTGAGGACGTCGATGTCGGAGTAGCCGCGCAGCACCGGCAGTTCGGTGAGCGTCTGCGGGATGACCTTGATGTCGTAGGCGCCGTTCTGGTCGAACTGCACCCGGCCGCGGCCCACCCGGAGCTGGAGCCGCCGGTTGACGCGGTAGGTGCCGCCCTTGACGTCCACCCAAGGCAGCATCTTCAGCAGCCATCGCGAGGAGATGGCCTGCATCTGGGGTTCGGACTTGGTGGTGGTCGCGAGCTGGCGGGCGGCCTGGGTGCTGAGACTGGTGAGCGGTGCCTCGGGGGCGGGGTCGTCGGCGGCGGGTCCGGTGGCACTCTCGGGTACGGACACTTAATCCCTCCCTGGAGGGTGATCAGGGGTGAGTGAAGTGGTGGATGACGACGGCAGCCTCTGGGCGCGATGACGGCGGCCTCCTGACACTGGTGGGCCGTACGCGCCGCAGGCACAAGCCAAACAGCGCCGGTGGTTTGTCCGGTACGGCGTGAAGGGGGCGGTTTCGTCACACGAGTGGTGCAAACCCTCCCTCGAAGCGGAGGGCGCACAGGCCCGTCCTTTCACGCCGGTGGTGATCGCCGGGACGGGCGGGCGCGGGGGCGTGCGGGCACCGGCTCGCCGGGCGCCGGAGCGCACCGGGCTCAGGACAGGTCGTTCACCAGCACGGCCGCCCCGTCGAACCGACCAGCCTTGAGATCCCGCAGCGCCTCGTCCGCTCGCGACAGCGGATACGGGTGCGTGGTGGCGCGCACATGATGCCGGGCGGCGAGGGCCAGGAACTCACGGCCGTCCTCGCGCGTGTTGGCGGTGACGCTGCGCACCTGCTTCTCGTAGAAGAGCTCGCTCTCGTAGGTGAGTGCCGGGATGTCGCTGAGGTGGATCCCGGCGATCGCCAGCGTCCCGCCCCGGTCGAGGGCGCGCAGCGCGACCGGTACCAGCTCACCCACGGGCGCGAAGAGGATCGCGCTGTCCAGCGGCTCCGGCGGCATCTCGGAGGCGCCGCGCGCAGAGGCGGCACCGAGATCGAGCGCGAGGCGCCGCGCTGCCGCCCCGCGCGTGAGGACGTGCACCCTGGCCCCCTCGGTCATCGCCACCTGCGCGCACAGATGAGCGCTGCCTCCGAAGCCGTACAGCCCGAGCCGCCCGCCCGGCGGCAGTGCCGCGCGTCGCAGGGCGCGGTACCCGATGATCCCGGCGCACAGCAGCGGCGCGAGCGCCACGTCCTCCAGCGCGCCGGGCAGCCGGTGGGCGAACGCGGCCGGCACGGTCGTGTACTCGGCGTATCCGCCGTCGGCGTCCCAGCCGGTGTACGACGAGGCCGGGCACAGGTTCTCCGACCCGCGCGCGCAGTAGCCGCACGTGCCGTCGGTCCGCCGCAGCCACGCCACCCCCACGCGCTCCCCGGAGCCGAAGCCGCGCACGGCCGCACCGGACCCGGCGACCACCCCCACGACCTCGTGCCCCGGCGTCACACCGGGCCGGTGCACCGGCAGATCGCCCTCGACGACATGCAGGTCCGTACGGCACACCCCGCACGCCCGCACCCGCACCAGCAGTTCGTCGTCCCCCGGTACCGGGACCGGCTTCTCCACCAGCCGCAGCGGTCCCGCCTCGACCGGTCCGGGCGCCGTCACCGACCACGCGCGCATCGTCCCGTCCGCCATGCCGAGCCCCGTCCGCCGACCGGTCGCCTTCCCCCCAGTCTGGAACGGAACCACGCATTCGGCGCGCGACCGCTCCGCCCGGTGACTAGCGTAAGAATCGGGACAACTCACCGATCCGGGAGAGGGCCGCAGCCATGGCCGTGAAACCTGAGGGAACCCCCATCTGGGCCGACGCGATGTTCAGCGACATCGAGGGGGCCAAGAACTTCTACGGCGACGTCCTCGGCTGGACGTTCGGGGAGCAGTCGACGGAGTACGGCAACTACACCCAGGCCTATGCGAACGACAAGGCCGCGGCCGCGGTCGTCCCGCCCATGCCGGGCCAGGAGGGCCAGTCGCAGTGGTGCCTCTACTTCGCCTCCTCGGACGTGAACGCCACCGCCGCCAAGATCCGTGACAACGGCGGCGAGATCCTGATGGAGCCGATGGCGGTCGGCGAGTTCGGCAGCATGTGCCTGGCCCGCGAGCCCAGCGGCGCCGTCTTCGGCGTCTGGCAGGCGGGTACGCACGAGGGCTTCGAGGCGCCGATGGAGGAGCCGGGCGCGTACTGCTGGGGCGAGGTCTTCACCCGCGAGCCGGAGAAGCCGGACGCGTTCTTCCCCGCTGTCTTCGGCTACGGCTCGAAACAGCTGGAGGACGAAGCGATTGACTTCCGGCTCTACACGGTCGGCGACGACGTGGTCCTCGGCCGGATGCGGATGACGGAGGAGTTCCCCTACGACATCCCGCCGTGGATCAACGTCTACTTCACCGTCGAGGACTGCGACGACGCCGTGGCCCGCGCCACCAAGAACGGCGCCGTGCTGCGCTTCGGGCCGATGAGCTCGCCGTTCGGCCGGTTCGCGGCGCTCAGCGACCCGCAGGGCGCGAACTTCTCGGTGATCGACGTCACCACGACCGAGGGCGAGATGCCGAAGACGACGGACGTGCGGTGACCGGTACCTGATCCGCGCCCGGACCGCCCGCCGGCCCATGGCATGATCGGACGCATGCGTGAACGTGTGGTGGCCGCGTGCGACGGGGCTTCGAAGGGAAACCCCGGGCCGGCGGGCTGGGCCTGGGTCGTGGCCGACGAGACGGAGACCCCGGCCCGCTGGGAGGCGGGCCCGCTGGGCCGGGCCACCAACAACGTCGCGGAACTGACCGCGCTGGAACGCCTGCTCACCGCGACCGACCCCGGCGTACCGCTGGAGATCCGGATGGACTCGCAGTACGCCATGAAGGCCGTCACCACCTGGCTGCCCGGCTGGAAGCGCAACGGCTGGAAGACGGCCGCCGGCAAGCCGGTCGCCAATCAGGACCTGGTCGTACGCATCGACGAACTGCTCGACGGCCGCAAGGTCGAGTTCCGCTACGTCCCCGCCCACCAGGTCGACGGCGACCCGCTGAACGACTTCGCCGACCGCGCCGCCAGCCAGGCGGCCACCGTGCAGGAGTCCGCGGGCAGCGGACTCGGTTCACCGGAGCCGCCGCCCTCCCCGGACACCCCGAAGACCAAGGCGGCCCCGCGCCGCAAGGCCGCCGCGTCCCGGAAGAACGGCACCTCCTCGCGCACCATCAAGGCGAAGTTCCCCGGCCGCTGCGTCTGCGGTCGTGGCTACGCGGCGGGCGAGGCCATCGCCAAGAACGCCCAGGGCTGGGGCCATCCCGAGTGCCGCACCGCGGACGCCTGACCGGCCTCAGGCCGCGTCGAAGGTGTAGTGCGCGGTGTGGTCCAGGAGATCGGCCGGGCGCACGTCGTTCCACGGCTTCATCGTGTCGTTGAGATCGATCACGTTCGGTGTCCCGGCGACCGGCAGATACCCGGAGCCGGGGTGCCGTCGCTGCCAGTCCGCCCACAGCTTGTCGATGTAGGCGTGGTGGAGCCAGAACACGGGGTCGTTGGGAGACATACCGGTCGCCATGTGTCCGCCCACCCACACATGCACCCGGTTGTGGAGATTGACGCCGCGCCAGCCTTCGAGATGGTTGCGGAAGCCGTCCGACCCGCTGTTCCAGGGAGCCATGTCGTACGTCGGCATGGCCAGCACCGACTCCACCTCGGCCCGGGTCGGCAGCTCCCGTACGGCGGTGCCGAGCGAGCGGCGCAGGAACGTACGGCCGTCGACGCGCACGTTGATCGCCCACTTGCCGGCCGACGCGGCGAACGGCCCGTCCATCACCTGCCCGTCACGGCTGCGCCCGGTTCCGCCGAGGAAGTCGGGCGCCCACAGCGAGGACCGTATCGAGCGGTCGGTGCTCCAGTCCCAGTACGGCAGCGCGACCGAGGCGTCCACCTCCTGCAGCGCGCGCTCGAACTCCAGCAGGAATCTGCGGTGCCAGGGCAGGAACGACGGTGAACGGTGGCCGGTGCGCTCGCCGTTGTCGGTGTCGCCGACGATGAAGGCGTTGTGCGTGGTGACGAAGCCGTCGTAGCGGCCGCTGCGCTTCAACTCCAGGACGGCGGCGACGAATCGGCGCTTCTCGTCGGCGGTCAGGGCGGCCTGGTTCTTGCGGACGGTCATGGTCGCTGGTGCTCCAAGTGCGGGTGAGTGCAGGTAAGTGCGGGTGCGGCGGGGTCAGTTGGCGGGGAAGGGCAGAAGCGCGGCGCCCTGGAGTTCGTCCACGGCGGCGCGGGCGGCAGCGCGCGGGGTGGGCACCGGGTCGTAGTGGCTGACGACGCTGATCCAGCTGCCGTCGGCATTGCGCATCACGTGCAGTTCGACGCCGTCGACGAACACGGCGTAGCCGCCGCCGTGATGCTGATGGGCGCCGCCGGAGGCGGGCCGGCCCTGTATCCGGCGGCCCTTGTAGACCTCGTCGAAGGACGCCGGGGCGTGGTGGTCGTGCCCGGCGGCGGACGCGGTGGGGGCGATGGCCGACTGGACGGCGCCCGCGGTGGCGAGGGCGGCCGCGGCGGTGAGCGCACGGCGACGGCTGAGTTCGGGCATGCGGACCTCCTGGTGTGTTCGGTGGTTCGTTCGGTTTGCGACTCCGCATGACTATCGGGCCGGGCGAGAGCGGGAGAAATCGGTCCGGAGTGGTTGGCTCGGATCCGGACAAGTGCGCACATGACGTGCAAGATTGAACGAAGGTGATCTTGTCGGGATCGTGTTCGCGGGCAGTCGGAACGGGGAATTCCTTGCGCCGAAGCCCGTGTTTCGGGTGGTCCTTCGCGGGCGGGCGGGGTGTCAGTGGTGTGACTCACCCGTCGAAACTGGCGTGATCGCGAACACCGTGGAACAGCGCCCCGGCCTGCTAATCTGCGGAACCGAAATGACCGTATTGCGAAATTCATAGGAGTTTGCATGAAGGTCGTGTGCGTCGGTGGCGGACCCGCCGGCCTGTATCTGTCGATCCTGCTCAAGCTGCGGGACCCGTCCCACGACATCACCGTCCATGAACGCGACCGGGAGGGCTCCACCTACGGCTGGGGCGTCACCTACTGGCGCGGCCTGCTCGACAAGCTGCACGAGCACGACCCCGAGTCGGCGCGCGCCATCGAGGCGAGCTCGGTCCGCTGGAACGAGGGCGTCGCGCACGTCGGGGACCTGACGACCCGCCAACCGGGCGACGAGGGCCACGGCATCGGCCGCCACCGGCTGCTGGAGATCCTCGCCGAACGGGCCCGCTCACTGGGCGTACGCCTGGAGTTCGACTACGGCATCGCGGCGCGGGACCTGCCCGCCGCCGACCTGGTCGTCGCGGCCGACGGCGTCAACAGCGCCCTGCGCACCCGGTACGCCCACCACTTCGGCACGCGGATCGACACCGGGCGCAACCGCTACATCTGGCTCGGCACCAGCAAGGTCTTCGACGCCTTCACCTTCGCGTTCGTCGAGACCGACCACGGCTGGATCTGGTGCTACGGCTACGGCTTCGGCCCCGAGGCGAGCACCTGCGTCGTCGAGTGCGCGCCCGAGACCTGGACCGGCCTCGGCCTCGACGGCGCGGACGAGGCCGAAGGACTGATCCTGCTGGAGAAGCTCTTCGCCGGTGTCCTGGACGGCCACCCCCTCATCGGCCGTCCGTCCGGCGGCGCGGGCGCCCAGTGGCTGAACTTCCGCACCCTCACCAACCGCACCTGGCACCGCGGCAACCTCGTCCTGATCGGCGACGCCGCCCACACCACCCACTACTCCATCGGCGCCGGTACCACCCTCGCCCTGGAGGACGCCATGGCCCTGGCCGGGGCCCTGCACGAACAGCCGGTCCTCTCGCAGGCCCTCTTCCAGTACGAACAGGAGCGCAGACGGGCGCTGTTGTCCGTCCAGAGCGCGGCCCGTCACAGCGCCCGCTGGTACGAGGACCTGCCCCGCTACATCCAACTGCCCCCGCAGCAGATGTTCGCCCTGCTCGGCCAGCGCCACTCACCGCTGCTGCCGTATGTGCCGCCCCAGCTGTACTACCGCATCGACAGGGCGGCCACGCGCTCGGAGACCCTGCGCCGGCTCAAGCGCTGGCTCGGGCCGAAGGTCGCGCGAACGGTACACGCCAGGACGTCCGGCGAGTAGCCCGCCTCACCCGAACAACCGGTCCAGGAAGGCGTTGCCGAACACCCGGTGCGGGTCGAGCCTCGCCAGCGCCCCGGCGGCCTGCCCCCACACGTCGTCCCCGAAGCCGCCGGGCACCACATGGCCCAGCACCTCGCCGTCACTCCAGGCGGCGTCCCTGGTGTAGGCCCAGCCCTTCGACCACTCGACCCTCGTCGTCGCGTACTCGCCGTCGAACGTCCGCAGCAGGAACCGCTCGATCTGGCTCAGGAACTCCTCCGCGTACGGTGTCCCGGGCAGCGTCAGGATGTTCAGCCACACGGCGGTGTCCCACTCCGGGCGGTCCTCGCGCGGCCGGAGCGCCGACAGCAGCGGGGCCCGGGCCCCGGCCGCCCCGACGTCCCCGGGCTCGTCGAGGCCCGTCACTCTGATCTCCACCGACCCGTTGACCGGGAACCTGCCCCGGTCGGCACAGGCGGTGAGCCGCTCCCGGTAGAACGCGGCGAACTCCGCGACGACGCGCTGCACCTGGTCCCGGCCGGTGAGCACCGCGTATCCGTTGGTGGCGATCCGCAGGGTCGTCGGCCTGAGATACAGCAGCGTGTTCTTGGACGGCCCCCAGATGTCCGCCGACAGCGTCGCCACCAGCCCGAGCGCGGCCGCGTCGTACTGCGCGTTGCCGAGCACGGGCGCCAGATACCAGGCCCCGTCCGACACGATGTGCCCGACCAGGTCCGCCACGACGGGCGGGACGCTGTCCGAGAACGGGTAGTTGTACGGCGTCGTCACGCGCCGCGAGGTCAGCGGCCGGGTGGGGGAGACGCTCCACACCTTCAGCCACGGGTGCTCGGTGAAGGCGAACCAGATCGCCTCGACGCGCCCGGCCCGGTCCAGGTAGCTCGCGAGGGTGCGCCCGCCGGAGCCGGGCGCGGCGAAAAGCTCCCCGGCCGGGACGTCCGTGCGGCTGACGCACCGCAGATTGGTGTTCGCACCCACGCGCAGCACGACCTCGGTGACGAAGGACCGCCCGAGATGGGTGAGCAGGACGGCGCAGTCCGCCTCGTCACGGCTGTAGGTGCGCAGCACGTACGCGCCACTGCCCTCGTCCCAGACCAGGGCCGTCAGCGAGAGCACGAGATTGCTCAGCGAGCCGTAGGTGTGACCGGGCAGCCGCTCCTCTCCCCGCGCGGGAACGGCGGTGCCGTGGGCGTCGACGGCCAGGGCGCCGCCCAGGGTGAGGTTGCCGGGCGCGGGCGCGGCGGTGAGCCCGAGGCCGTGTTCCTCCAGGTGGGTGAGCAGGGCCTCCAGGGTGACGCCCGCGCCGGCGCGCACCGTGTTCGGGGACTCCAGGGACAGGCCGGTGAGATGGGCCGCCGTGTCGACGAGGAGGACCGGCGCGTCCGACGGTGTGCCCCGCGTGATCGTCAGCGGCGACCAGCCGTGCGAGGCGCCCCGGGCGCGCACCCGCCAGCCGTGCCGCCAGGCCCAGTTGACGACCGCGACGACCTGGTCCGGGCCGGTCGGCGCACAGGCCCACAGCCCTTCGGCGGTGATCTCGCCCACCCAGTTGCGGTACGCCGAGCGGTACAGCGTCACGGCCGGCGGGAAGTCCGGCAACTCCTGCGCCGCGACGGCCGGATCCGCCGGGAGAAGCGTCGGTACGGCGGCCAGCGCGGCGGTGCGGAGGAAGCCCCTGCGGGTGAACTTGTCGATCACAGGCCCAAGCTAGGGACCTGCTCGACGGTAACCGCTTGCCCATCGGGTCGATTCACTCGTGTGAGTGAATGATTCACAGGTTGGCGGTGCGGAGGGGCCCGCTCCGCGCCCGCGACCGGCGGATGACACACTGACGCCATGGACGAGCGTGTAATCGGTAGGTCGGGTCAGCGGGCATCCGTCGTCGGTCTCGGTACGTGGCAGCTGGGAGCCGACTGGGGAGACGTCGACGACAAGGAAGCCCTTTCCGTACTGGAGGCCGCCGTCGAGTCGGGGGTGACCTTCTTCGACACGGCCGACGTGTACGGCGACGGGCGCAGCGAGCAGACCATCGCCGCCTTCCTGCGCGACAGGCCGGACCTCGACGTCCTCGTCGCGACGAAGATGGGCCGCCGCGTCGAGCAGATCCCCGAGAACTACGTCCTGGACAACTTCCGCGCCTGGAACGACCGCTCGCGGCGCAACCTCGGCGTGGACCGCCTCGACCTGGTCCAGCTGCACTGCCCGCCGACGCCGGTCTACTCGACGGACGAGGTGTTCGACGCCCTGGACACCCTGGTCGGGGAAGAGCGGATCGCGGCGTACGGCGTCAGCGTGGAGACCTGCGCCGAGGCGCTCACCGCGATCGCGCGGCCGGGCGTGGCCAGTGTGCAGATCATCCTCAACCCGTTCCGTATGAAGCCCCTCCTCGAGGTGCTGCCCGCCGCCCGGGAGGCCGGCGTCGGCATCATCGCCCGCGTGCCGCTGGCTTCCGGCCTGCTGTCGGGCAAGTACACCAAGGAGACCGTCTTCCCCGCGAACGACCACCGCACCTACAACCGGCACGGTGAGTCCTTCGACCAGGGCGAGACCTTCTCCGGCGTCGACTACGAGTCCGGTGTGGAGGCGGCCGTCGAGTTCGCCGCGCTCGCCCCCGAGGGCTTCACACCGG
Organism: Streptomyces sp. NPDC093568; assembly: GCF_044764945.1. Classification (NCBI taxonomy): domain Bacteria; kingdom Bacillati; phylum Actinomycetota; class Actinomycetes; order Kitasatosporales; family Streptomycetaceae; genus Streptomyces; species Streptomyces sp. NPDC093568. The sequence goes on from NZ_JBIWJD010000003.1 coordinate 349,993, forward strand.
CTCAGCTGGCGCTGCGCTGGATCATCCAGCAGCCGGGTGTGACCACGGTGATCCCGGGTGCCCGCTCGCCCGAGCAGGCCCGCGCCAACGCGGCCGCGGCGGACCTGCCGGAGCTTTCGCAGGACACGCTCACCGCGATCCGGGACCTCTACGACCGGCGGATCAAGGAGCAGGTCGAGAGCCGCTGGTAGCCGCGGCACGGCTCCGGGGGCGGGCCTCCCGCCGCCCCCGGAGCCCCGCAGTTTGAGCGCTCGGTGTCGCGGTTACTCGTATCGCATGACTGAGCAGGTGAGACGCAGGGGCCGCGACGAGACCGCGGAGGAGCGGGCCGACCGCATGTGGGGCGAACTCATCCAAGAGGTCAGGGTGGCCCAGATGGGCGTCCAGATCCTGTTCGGCTTCCTGCTCACCGTGGTGTTCACCACGAAATACGACACCCTCTCGGACAGCAACCAGGCCATCTACATCGTGACGGTCGTCCTCGGTTCCTCCGCCACCGGCGCCCTCATCGGCCCCGTGTCCCTGCACCGGCTGGTGGCCGGGCGGCGGATCAAGCCGCAGGCGGTCGAGTGGGCCTCCCGGCTGACGTTCGTCGGCCTGGTCCTGCTGCTCGGCACGATGACGGGCTCGCTCCTGCTGATCCTGCGCGTGGCCACGCACGACGGCTACGTGCCCTGGCTGGTCGCCGGTGTGGTCGTCTGGTACCTGGTGTGCTGGTACGCGCTGCCGCTGTGGGTACGCCGCCGCCACACGGAGTGAGCGACGGCGTACCGTCGTGACCAGGTCGGCTACTCCTGCGACGCCGACCCGCCCCGCGCACCCTGAAGTGCGGCGATGCACGCGGCGATGGCCTGCTGGAGATCCTCCAACTGCTGGACCATGTCGTCCTCGACGAACTCCTGTACATCGTCGAAGGTCAGTTCCTCGAACACCTTCGTCGCCCGCTGGAGGCTGTTGTAGAACTTCGTCCGCCGCTCCTGCACCCGCAGCTCGGGGTCGGCCTCCACGGCCTCGGCGACGAGGGACTTCATGGTGTCGTAGGCGTCGCTCGCCCACTCACCGGTGTCCTCGTCGTCCTCCAGCTCGTCGATGAGCGACAGATGCCGCTCGGCCTCCTGACGCAGGTCGACAGGCGCGTCCACGGTCTGCCCGGCCGGGGTCTTGATCTGACCCGACTCGGCGATCTGGCGGACGTAGCCGATGCGGTCGGCCGACCGGCTCTCCGTGGCGACGGCCTTCTTCAGGTCGTCGGTGCGCACCACGTCCCGCGCCAACTCGGCCTGGAGGTCCGGGTCCTCGCGCACCCGGTCGAGCAGGGCCTGCCGGGCCGCGCGGGCGGTCGAGGGGTCGGCGAGGATCGCGGCGCGCAGCGCGGTCGGGTTCTCGGCGACCTCCAGGGCCTTGGTCGGGCGGATGCCCTCGGCCTCGGCGGCCTCGCTGATGGCGGTGCCGCGCTCGGAGGTGGCGCTGTTGCGGGAGACGTAGTAGCTGAGCCACACGTCGGCGTCCGGCAGCTCCACCTCCTGGCCCGGCGCGAGGGCCTCGAAGTGCGGGACGAGGCCGTCGTCGGCGGCCCGGTCCCAGGCCTTGTAGTAGCGCATGACGCGGTCGGGGGAGCATCCGGCCAGCTCCGCGAACTCCTTCGCGGACACCTTCGGCGTCTCGCCCGCGCCCTGGCCGCCGGGCCGCACGCTGCGCGCCACCATCAGTGCGAAAGCCCACCCCCCGGTCCGGGCGTAGACCCCGAACTCACGCGCGTCCCGCGCGACGAGATCGGACAGCGGGGCCTCGGGCGTGTCGGGGGACGTCTCGGGCGGGACGAACGCCAGTGTCACGGATGACTCTCCTGTAAGGCTGTACTCGGTCCGCGGAGGTGCGGACCAGCAGCCTATGGCACCCGCGGGCCCTGCTTTCGCGGTCTGCCGGGTCACCGAGCGGACCCGCCTTCGCGGTCGCGCCAGGTCACCCGTGCGGTCAGCCCAGAGCGTCCTGCAGTGCCGGCAGCAGAGTCGTCCGCGCCCAGTCGATGTACGGCAACTGCTCCTGGCCCCCGATCTGCACCAGCGCGATCTCGGTGAAGCCGGCGTCCGCGTAGGGGCGGACGGCCTCGACGAAGTCCTCCGGGTCGTCGCCGCACGGGATCGACGCGGCGACGTCGTCCGGTGTGACGAACTGGGTCGCGGCGTCGAAGGAGTCCGGGTGCGGCAGCTCGGAATTGACCTTCCAGCCACTTCCGAACCAGCGGAACATGGAGTGGGCACGCTTGACCGCGGTGTCGCGATCGGGGTCGTGGCATATCGGCAGCTGGCCCACGCGCGGCTTGCCCTGGCCGCCGTGCCGGTCGAAGGCCGTCAACAGCTCCGCCCTCGGCTCGGTCGCGATCACCAGGTCGCCGAGCCGGCCCGCGAGTTCGCAGGACTGGTCCCCGGAGACGGCGATGCCGATGGGCGGGGGATCGTCCGGCAGGTCCCACAGCCGGGCCGACTCCACGTCGAAATGCGTCCCGCGATGGTTCACATGGCCGCCCTCGAACAGCGCCCGGATGATCTCCACCGCCTCCTCGAGCCTCTCGTGCCGCACATCCACGGACGGCCAACCACCGCCCACCACGTGCTCGTTGAGGTTCTCGCCCGAACCGAGCCCCAGCCGGAACCGGCCCTCGGAGAGCAACTGCATCGTGGCCGCCTTCTGCGCCACCACTGCCGGGTGATAGCGGAAGGTCGGACACGTCACATAGGTCATCAGCGGAATCCGCGAGGTGGCCTGGGCGGCCGCGCCCAGCACACTCCACGCGTACGGCGAGTGACCCTGCGAGGCCAGCCACGGAAAGTAGTGGTCCGAGGTCACGGAGAAGTCGAAGCCCGCCTCCTCGGCGCGGACCAGATGGTCCACCAGCTCCCGGGGGCCGGCCTGCTCGGTCATCATTGTGTATCCGATCTGCACCATGCGGCCCGAGTCCCCGGGACACGGATGCTGAAAACGGGACGGATGGGGTGGATGCCGAAGTCCGCGGCATGGGGGACTCTCGATCGCCGCACGGGTGCCGGGGGAGGATGCCCCTATGTCTGCTCGCCCGTTGCCTTCGAGCACTCCCGCCGCCCAGGGCGTCGACGCCTCCGGTGTCCTCGCCTTCCTCGACGCACTCGACGCCGCCCCCGCGATCGAGCCGCACAGCCTGATGATCCTGCGGCACGGCCGGCTGGTCGCCTCCGGCTGGTGGGCGCCGTACACCGCCGAACGCCCGCATCTGCTCTACTCGATCAGCAAGAGCTTCACCGCGACCGCCGCCGCGATCGCCGCCGCCGAGGGGCTGATACGCCTCGACGACCCGGTGATCTCGTACTTCCCCGAGCTCGACGCCGACATCACCGATCCGCGCAGCCGCGCGATGCTCGTGCGGCACGTGGCGTCCATGGCGAGCGGCCACGAGACCGACACCGTCTTCGAGGCGCGGCAACGCGACCGCGAGGACCTGGTGCGCGGCTTTCTCCTGGTGCCCCCGTCCAAGGACCCGGGGACCGTGTTCGCGTACAACCAGCCCGCCACCTTCACGCTCTCCGCCATCGTCCAGCGGGCGAGCGGCCGGTCGCTGACCGAGTATCTGCGCCCCCGGCTGCTGGACCCGCTCGGTATCGGCGACGTCGCCTGGCTGCGCGACCGCAGCGGCCGCGAACTCGGCTTCAGCGGACTGCACGCCACCACCGACGCCGTCGCCCGGCTCGGCGAGCTCTATCTGCGGGGAGGGGTGTGGGAGGGCGAGCGGCTCCTGCCCGAGTGGTGGGTGACCGAGGCGACCCGGCAGCAGATCCCGACCGACAGCGCGATGCCCTGGGAGGACTGGGGGCGCGGATACGGCTTCAAGTTCTGGATGTCCCGGCACGGCTATCGCGGCGACGGCGCGTTCGGCCAGTTCTGCGTGGTGCTGCCCGAGCACGACGCGGTGATCGCGACGACCGCGGACACCGTGGACATGCAGAGCCTGCTGAACCTGGTCTGGGAGCACCTCCTGCCCGCGTTCCGGCCCGGACCCCTGACGGGGGGCGAGGCGGCGGACGCGGCGCTGGCGGAGCGGCTGGCCGGACTGGCGCTGCCACCGGCGGCCGGCGAGCCGGTACCGCCCGAGCGCGTCGAGGCGTGGTCCGCCGACTCCTTCACCCCGGACGGCGGCCGCTATGAAGGCCTGCCCAAGCTGACCGACGTCGAACTCGCGCCGGACGGTGACGGCTGGACGCTGACCCTCACCGAGGGCGGCCACGCGCTCCCACTGCGGCTCGGGGGCCCCGGATGGACGGTCACCGAGGGGCCGGTGCCCACCGCGGTCAGCGGCGGCTGGACCGACGCGGACACCCTCGCGGTGGACGTCGCCTTCCTGGAGACCCCGCACCATCTGGCCGTGACGTGCTCGCTCAAGGACCGTACGTTCACGGCAAGTTGGCGCACCGATCCGCTGCACGGGCTGCCGCTGCGGGCGATGTGCGCACCCCGGCCGGCGATGTGATTCAGTCCTCGGGCACCCGGAAGGTCCGCAGGAGCACGTCCAGGGCCTCCTGGTTCTCGGCGTCGTTCCAGTCGTCCTCCGGAGCCGACCACCGCAGCGAGTAACCGCGGTGCTCGGCGACGAGGAAGCCGCGGCCGAAGGTACGGAAGCGGGTGTCGCCCTTGTCGGAGAGCCACTCCATGTCGGCGGCGTCGTACCCCAGGTACGTGCTCGCCTCGATGTCGCCGATCCGCTGGAAGCCGCCGCGCTCCTCCAGGTCGGGCTGGACGTCGTCGCGCCATACGGCGACCGGGTCCGGGCCGAGGGCCTCGCTGTAGGTGACCGCCAGCCTGCGCTGGTCGCCGTCGGCGCCGAAGAAGACGCGGAACGCCAGGTCCGACGCGCGGGCGGTGCCGAGTGGCTGCCACCCCTCGGGCAGGGCCACGGAGAAGCCGTCAGGCGACTTGTACGTCCGGTAGCCGGCGGGCACGCCGTCGCCCTTGTCCGAAGGGGAGGGGGTGGGTGTCCCCGGCTCCGTCGCCTCCTGCGAGGGAGACGTGCTGGGCGCGGCGGAGGGGGACCGGCCGCCCGGGGGCCCGGCGGTGGCGGGCGGGCTGGGCGCGGCACCCGCGGCCGCACCGGAGTCGTCGTCGCGGCTGTTGGTCACCACGAGGACGGCGGCCGCGACGGTGACCACGGCGAGGGCCGTCCCGGCGACCATGGCACGTCTGCTCCAGGTGGGTCCCACGGGAAAGCGGCCGCGCAGCCGGGGGCGTTCCATCGCCTGGGCGGTCGCGTCGGGGTCCTCGCTCAGGACGCGTTCGAACGCCTCGCGGACCACCGGTCTGCTCAGCCGCTCCCGGGAGTCCTTGCGCAGCAGCCCCTGCACGGCCTGGGTGAGCGGCCCGGCCCGCATCGGGGCGCGCAGCGGAAGCCGGTCCACTCCCTTCAACGTGGTCTCGGGCCGGTCCCGTTCGCGATAGGGCGGACGTCCCTCCACCATCGAGTAGACGATCGCGCCGAGCGCCCACAGGTCGGACGCCGGTCCGATGCGCTCGTCGCGGGCCTGCTCGGGGGAGGCGTAGGACGGTGCGGCCACGCGGGGCACGAGGGTCGCGCCGGCCAGCCCGAAGCCGGTGACCACGACCGACCCGTCACCGCCGACGAACACCTGCCCGGGGCTCAGCTCGCCGTGCGTGATGCCGGCGACGTGCGCGGCCTCCAGCACGTCGAGCAGTTCGAGACCGATGCGCGCGGCCTTCACGTAGTTGAACGGGCCCTGCTGGGCGAGGAGTTCGCCGAGCGGGGTGCCGTCGATCCACTCGGTGACGATCCACAGGCTTCCGGCCTCCTCGACGGCGTCCAGCACGACGGCGACCCGGCCCGGACGCAGCAGCCCGATCCGCTCGGACGTGCGCAGGATGCGCGAGGTGGCCCGGCGCCGGTCGTCCGGGCTCGGATCGTCGGGGAGCCCGATCTGGGTGAGGAGGCACGGGCGTGCGGTCTCCACGTCCTCGCCGTAGTAACCCACGCGGTTCGTCTCGCGCTGGACGACATCGACGAGTCGATACCTTCCGGCAACCAACTCGGCTGTGGAGACGCGCGCCTTGACCATGGTCATCCCTCGCTGAACCCCGGCTCTCATTTCTCACAGGAAGTACGCGAGGCATGACGGGAAGCGTTCAACGAAATCCTCAACTAAAGGCCGCCTCTTTTCATTTGGATTCTTACGCGAGAGTAAGTTCGGAAAAAGCGCAGGGAAATTGAGTGTGAATCCTTCAGCGAAGGCCGAAATCGGCCGCCCAGCGCAGCACGTCCGACGTCGCCGCGTTGCCTCCGCACACGACCAGCCCGAGCCGGGCGCCGTCCCCGACCCGCTCCAGGACGCGCCGGGCCGCGGGCAGCAGACAGCCCGCGGCCGGCTCGGTCCACAGCTTGGCGTGCTCGGCGAGGTCGAGCACGCCCCGCACCGCCTCCCGGTCCGGGACCACCAGCACCTCGTCGACCGACGCGGACACGTGGTCGTACGTCAGCTGCGACACGGTCGGCGCGCTCAATGTGGACACGATCGACGACAGCGCCACCGGTACCGGCCCGCCCGCCGCCAGCGCCAGGGACATGGCCTCGGCGCCCTCCGTCTCCACGCCCCAGATCCGCACCGTCGGCCGGCGGGCGCGCAGTGCCACCGCCACCCCGGCGATGAGGCCACCGCCTCCGACGCTGACGAGGACGTCCGTGATCTCGTCGGCGTCGTCGGCCAGTTCCAGCCCGACGGTGCCCTGACCGGCGACCACCGTGGGGTCGTCGAACGGATGGACGAGGGTCAGTCCTTCATCGCGCAGCCGCGTGACGAGGGAGAACGCGCCGTCCATGTCGTCCGTCAGGCGTACGTCAGCGCCGGCCTCCTCGACGATCCTGACGGAACGGGCCGGCGCCGAACGCGGCATGACCACGGTGGCCTTCACGTCGAAGGCGGCGGCCGTCATCGCCAGGGCGATGCCGTGGTTGCCCCCGCTGACCGCCACGACCCCGGCGGCGCGCTGGGCCTCGCTCAGCGACAGCAGCTTCGCCGTCGCGCCGCGGGCCTTGAACGACCCGGTGCGCTGGAGCAGTTCGAGCTTCGCCGTGACCGGAACGCCGAGCAGGGCCGTCAGGCCTGGGCTGGGAACGGTCGGGGTGCGCACGACATGTCCGGCGATGAGGTCGGCCGCGGCTTCGACGTCCGAGATCCCGATCAAGGCAGTCACCTTTCCGGCGCGGGGGCGGATCCACGCCGATTGGCACCCTGACGCGGAGGCACGCGCAGGTCAACCCGGATGCGCGGTGGGCCGCCCAGGGCTCCCGCCCTGAGGCTGCCCCAGCTGTCAGAGATCGCGCCGCACGAGGAAGTCCAGCAGCGACCGCAGCTCCCCGGCAGGCGCCGCCTCAAGAGCCACGTCCGCCAGAGCCCCCTCCACGGCGGCTACGTGACGCCGTGCCTCCGCCAGCGCGGCCTCCCTTCCGCCCGCACGCTCGAGGTGCGCGGCCACCTCGCCGGGATCCGCGTCCGACTCCAGCAGCGCGGGGAGCCGTCCGGCGGCCGGCGCGTCGAGGGCGGCGAGCACCGGGAACGTCTTCTTGCGCTCCCGCAGATCGCCGTACACCGGCTTGCCGGTCACTGCCGGGTCGCCCCAGATGCCCAGCAGGTCGTCGACGATCTGGAAGGCGACGCCGAGGTGCCGGCCCGCCCGGTCGAGGGCGGAGACCGTCGCGGGCGGCGCGCCGCCGAGCAGGGCGCCCAGCGCGGCCGCGCAGCCCAGCAGGGCGCCCGTCTTGTGCTCGGCCATCGTCCGGTACTCGTCCGGCCGTACCCGCTCCGGGCCCGTCCAGGGGCGCGCGGCGAGCAGCAGGTCGTCGGCCTGCCCGCGCACCAGGTCCTGCAGCGCCACGGACAGCAGCCGTACGGCCCGAGGACCGGACGGCGCCGCGGCGAGCGTCTCCACGGCCAGCGCGAAGAGCGCGTCGCCCGCGAGAACGGCGGGGCCGGTGCCGTAGGCCTTCCACACCGTGGGGCGGCGGCGCCGTGCCTCGTCACCGTCCATGATGTCGTCGTGCAGCAGGGAGAAGGCGTGCACCAGCTCCACCGCGACCGCCCCTGGCACGGCGGCCCGGCCGGGCGCACCGGCCGCCTCGGCGCCGAGCACGGCCAGGGCCTGCCGTACGCCCTTCCCGCCGGAGCCGGCGGCCGGCGCACCGCCCACCTCGCACCAGCCGAAGGAGTACGCGGCCATCTCCCCGACCCACGGATGCGTCCGCCCGACCGCCTCCCGCAGCGCGGGCCGCACCAAGGACCGGCAGCGGTCGAGGACTTGGCGGGGGTCGGCCGGAGCGTGCGCCTCGGGGGAGTGGGGGCGGCCGTCGGGTGAGACCTGGGTGGACGGGGCGTGCTCGTAAGTGGAAGCCGTCACCGCTTCGCCCCCGCCCCCGCGCCCGTCAAGGCATCCTCGGCGATGCCGAACTCCTCCTGGGCCCGCGCCACCATCTCCCGCGCGTGCCGCAGCCCGATCCGCTCCAGCACCTGGGCCAGGTCGGCCAGTTCGGCGGCGGTCTCGGAGCGGTCGTGCCCGAGCCGGGCCCGTGACTTGGCCAGCCCCAGCCGGGACAGCGCCTCCCCGCGCGGCTCGCTCATGGCGCGGAACTCCGCGAGCGCCTGCTCGTACAGGTCGCGGGCCTCGGCGTAGCGCCCGGCGCGGTAGAGGACGTTGCCGCGCATCTTGTGGTTGTAGGCCAGCGCGCTGGAGAGCTTCATCGCGCGGCACGAGCTCTCCGCCTCGGACAGCAGGGCGAGCGCCCGCTCCGTGTCGCCGTCGCGCACCGAGACGATGTCGGCGAGCCCCCGCAGCGCCCAGGCGTGCCCCCGCCGGTCCTCCGCGCGCCCGGCGATCTCGGCCGCCTCCTCGAACAGGGCGTACGCCGTGTCGTACGAGCCGGTGTTGCGATGGATCTGGGCGATGCCCTCCAGCGCCCACACGGTGTGCCGCGCCTCGCCGCGCCGCCGCGCCTCGGCCAGGAGCTGCTCGTGCAGCCGGTGGACGGCCTCGTAGTCGCCCTGGATGCGGCCGGTCTCCGCCAGCCCGGCCAGCGAGTAGCCGCGTACGACGACGTCGCCGCCGCGCTCGCCGAGGTCCGCCGCGAGCTGAAGGAGCCGCCGGGCCAGCGGGAACGCGCCGCGCTGGCGGGCCAGTGTGCCGCCGCTCCACAGGGCCCAGGCCATCGCAGCGGTGTCGTCGGCCTCCCGGGCGGCGCGGTAGCTCGCCTTCCACGCCCGGTCCGCGTCACCGACGTGCCCGAGCCGGCGGTGCGCCTCGGCGACCGCGAGCCCCGAACGTGCCACCTCTCCGTGCCGACCGGCCCGCTCGGCCGCTCTCAACTGCTCGGTACCGGCGGCCAGAACGTCGGTGAGCGACGAGTTCACGGACAGGGTGGTGAGGGCCCCCTGGTACTCCGGGGCGAATGCCTTGCCGTACATCGATGCCTTTCGATCGATATGCACGCCGTGTATACGCACTGTGTATACATGGTTGGTATACGTGACGTGTATACATGGCGTGTATAGAGCGTTGAGAAACAGGCCCTGGCCGGAAGGTCGGCCAGGGCCTCACCTGTTGTCGATCAAGACGTCGGCACGGCGGCCGGGGTTGCCTGTGAGGCGCAGATCACCTCACGGCGGCGCGTCAGTGCTGCTGAGGCTTCTGCTGTGTCGCCTCGCTCGGCCGTACGACGACATACCCCTGACCTTGGAGCATCAGCTGGACGGCCTCCCCGGAACCGCCGCGCAGCATCGAGCCGAGGGACTGCGAACGATGCAGCGAGGTCTGCAGCCCGGCGGTCCAGCCGACCACCGCGTCCGTGTCGACGTACACCGGGTACTCCGGCGAGACCGGGATGACCAGGGGGTTGCCGTCGCAGACCAGCCCGAGCCTGCCCTGGCCCGTGAAGACGCTGTTGAACAGGCCGCCACCGGCGATGCCCGAACCCTTCACCGTCGCTATCCGGTAGGACAACGACGCGTCGAAACACAGGACGTTGCGGCCGTTGACCGTGAACTCGTCGCCGGGGTCGACGTCGACGATGAAGCAGTTCTGCGCCTCGTGCGCGAACCACGCCTCGCCCTGCCCGCGCACCGCCATCAGCGGCAGGCCCTCGCCCGTCACCGCCCGCTTGAGCATCCCGCCCACGCCCTGGCCCTTGCGCTCGAACTGGAGATTGCCGCGGTAGGCGACCATCGCACCCTGACGTGCGTGCATCTCGCCGTTCACCGCGTACTTGATGCACTTGGCGTTCTCTGTCGTCATGCCCGGCGCGGTGGCGGGCTGGACCATGTGCTCGCTGGAAAAGAGGTCACCCTTCATGGGGGCATCCTGTCCCGGACGGCATCCTTCCGCCTAGATCGCGGCGTGTCGCCCGTCACCGGCCGTCAGCCGCCGAAGAGTTGGGTCCAGTACGTGCCCGCCGGGCCGCCGCCCGCGAAGCCGATGCCTATGTGGGTGAAGTCCCGCTTGAGGATGTTGGCGCGATGGCCCGGACTGTTCATCCAGCCGTCCACGACCTCGCCGGCGGAGCGCTGTCCGCACGCGATGTTCTCCCCGATCGTGCGCATCCGGGAGCCCGCAGCGGCCGCCCGGTCCCAGGGCTGGGTGCCCTCGGGCGAGGTGTGCGAGTAGAAGGCGCGGACCGCCATGTCAGTGCTGTAGGCCTGCGCGGCGCCGGTGAGCGCGGGATCGACGGCAAGGGGGTGCAGACCGGCCCGGGCCCGCTCCCGGTTGGTCAGGTCGACGACCTCGGCCGCGGTGCGGGGCAGGTCGCCGGGCGTGAGCGGCCTGGCCCACAGCGCCGTCCAGTACGTGTCGCCCGGGCGCCCGCCCGTGACCTGGGCCAGGGCGGCGTGCCTGAAGGCCGGGTCGCGCAGGGTGCGGCGCGGGCCGTCGGTGCGCAGGCAGTACGCGACGAACTCGGCCGGGGTGCGGGGGCCGGACACCAGGTGCTCGCCGACGGTGACGTAGGTGTACCCGGCGGCGGTGATGCGCTGGTACACGGAGACGCCGTCAGGGCCCTCGACGCCCAGCCGTCCCGCCGAGGCCATCGCGGCGGCGTGCGCCCGGGCCGCGGACGCGAGCCGGCTGTCGAGCGTGACGGGCGGCGAACCGGCGCCCGCGCGGGCGGAGTTGACCAGGCCCAGGAAGCCGTCGGGATCGGGGGAGGGAGCGTGCGGGACGCTGAAGTCGGCCAGCGTGTGCATCGTCGTCGGCCGTGCGGTCGGCGCGAGGGGCGGCGCAGGTGTCCGCTGGGGCGGCGCCGGTGTCGCGTCCTCGATCACGTCCACCCCGAAGTCGCGCGCGAGCCCCGCCAGCCCGTCGGCGTACCCCTGCCCCAGAGCCCGCACCTTCCAGCCGGCGCCGCGCCGGTAGAGCTCCGCGAGCAGCAGCACGGTCTCCTGGCGTGGGCGCGGCGGGGTGAACCGGGCGACCAGGCGGCCGCCGGAGTCGGTGACGAGCAGCGCGGGGGCGGGCAGCCGGCCCAGGGGAGTGCCGGGATCGGCCGGGCTGACCACCACCGTGATCCGGCTCGCCCCGGCACGCAGCCGCGGTGGGTCGACCGTCAGCGTGTCGCCGTGCAGCCGGGCGCCCGGCGCGGACGGCTGGTTGTAGAACACGAAGTCGGCGTCGCCCCCGACCTTGCCGCCGTCGTCGGTGATGAGCGCGGACACGTCGAAGGGGCCGGGTACCCGGACGATCACGCCGCCGCCCGGGAGGGGCAGATTGCCGCCGGGGACCAACTCGCTCATCGGGCCGTCCTGGTGGGTGGTTCGGGATCCGGTGGGGATGTCCGGAAAACGCACACCGGATCCCGAGGGTTCCCACCCGAGGTGCGGCCGCTGGTCCACGTCAGGGGCGGGCCGGCGCCTTCCCCGGCTCGCTGTCCTCCTGCGGGTCGGCCGACCTTGCGGTGCCGCGCGACTTCTTCGTCTGCTTGCCGCAGAACGCGGAGTCCAGCGAGCCCAGCATCGTGGTGTGCACCGTGCCGCTGTTGGAGGCGTTGGCGAGCGCGGAGAAGGCGCGCTTGCCGTCCTTTGACGCGAACGCGTACGAGTAGTAGCCCTGTACGGCACCCGTGTGGCCGTAGACGGAGACCCCGCACGACAGATCGCGCCGCCGCAGCCCGAGCCCGTACGCCTGTGCGCTGCCCGCCGGCACCCACCGCTGCATCTGGGCCAGCTGGGCGCGGGAGGTCAGCCGGCCGCCGAGCAGCGCCGACAGGAAGGTGTTGAGGTCCCGCGTGCTGGAGATGACCGCGCCCGCGCTCTGCGCCCAGGACACCGTCTGCTCGGTGGCGTCGACCAGCGCCCCGCCGGCGGTGTCCGGGGTGAGATAACCGCGGGCGTGCCGGCCGGGGATCTTCGTGCCGGGGTGCACGTAGAACGTGTCGCTGAGCTCCAGCGGATCGATGATCCGGTTCTGGTACTCCGTGCTCACGGCGTGCCCGGTCAGCTTCTCGATGAGCATTCCGGCGACGATGAAGTTGGTGTTGGAGTACGAGTACGGGCCGCCCGGCGCGGTGGTCCGAGGCTTGCTGAGGGAGCGGTTCACCAACTGCCGGTAGGTGAAGACCTTGTTGCGGACCGCCTCGAAGCCGGGAACCGTCCGCGCGAACATCTCGTTGGTGTAGTCGTGCAGGCCGCTGCGGTGGCTGAGCACATGGCGCACCGTGATGCGGTCGTCGGGCAGCAGCCCCGGCAGATAGCGGTTGACCGGCGCGTCGAGCGCAAGCTTCTTCTCGTCGGCCAGTTGCAGCAGGACGACGGCCGAGAAGATCTTGGTGACGCTGCCGATGCGGAACCGGTCGGCGTTGCTGAGGACCCGTCCGGTCCCCCGGTCGGCCACCCCCACGGCCGCCCACTGGACGGAGCCGTGGTCGTCGAGCCGCGCCATCGCGCCCGGCGCGCCCTGCCGCGTCGCCGCTCGCAGGGTGTTCCGCAGGCCCGCCATGTCCGGGGCGGCCGCCGCGGCCGCCGCGACTTCGGCCCTGGTCGTGCCGGGTTCCAGAGGCGTGGCGTGCGCGGGGACCGCCAGGAGCGACACCAGGGCCGCCGCCACCGCCGTACCTCTGACCACCGCTGTCGAGACCATGCGGGTTCCTCCCGTTCCTTCGATGTGCTGTCGATACGAGAACGATCATCTGCGTGCGGGGCAACCTTCTCGCATCCCGTCACATCGCCACAGACGACGCACAGTTGGACAGACGCCGATCACCGGGTAGGAGCCCTGGAGCGCAGGGATCCGCAGCGGGTCAACTAATCCTGCTTCTTTTATTGACGGCGGAAAATAAGGGCCATAGGTTCCGCACATGTCCTCGACCCACCGCGCCGAGACGTTCCCGGCCAACACGCCGGCCGCCTCGCAGATCTTCACCACGGTCCTCAGCCACGGGCCCCTCACCCGCCTGGAGGTGGCCCGGCGGGCGGGACTGTCCCCGGCCGCCGTCACCAAGGCGGTACGGCCCCTGATCGAGGCCGGCTACCTGGTGGAGGACGTGGACGAGTCGACCCGCCCCACGCTCGGCCGGCCCGCCAACCCGGTGCGGGTCGACGGGGGACGGGCGCTGTTCATCGGCGTCAAGGTGACCGGCGACGAGATCATCGGTGTCCTCACCGACCTGTGCTGCCGGATCCGCGTCGCCCGCCACGCCCCGCTGCCGGACCCCGAACCCAAGGGCGTGCTGGCCTCGGTCGCCGAGCTGACGGGCGAACTGCTCGCGCGGGCCGCCGACTTGGGGATCCCCGTCCTCGGCCTCGGCATCGCCGTCTCCGGAGACGTGGACCGCACCGCGGGCGTCGTCCGCTACTCACCGTTCCTGGAGTGGCGGGACGTGCCGCTCGCCGAACTCGCCGCCGCGACCACCGGACTGCCGGTCACCGTCGACAACGACGTGCGCGCCCTCACCGTCGCCGAGCAGTGGTTCGGCGCCGGTGTCGGCCTGTCCGACTTCGCCGTGGTGACCGTCGGCGCCGGCATCGGCTGCGGCCTCGTCGTGCACGGCCGGGTGGTCGCCGGGGCGCACGGCGTGGCCGGGGAGATCGGCCATGTGACCGTCGATCCGGCCGGCCCGCCCTGCCACTGCGGCAACCGCGGCTGCGTGGAGGCCATCGCCGGGGATGCCGCGATCCTCCGGCGGATCCGCGAGACCACCGGCGTCGAGGTCGCCGACACCGCCGAGGCCGTGGCGCTCGCCCACCAGGGGGTCGCCGGGGCACGCGAGGCCTACGCCCGCGCGGGCGAGGCGATCGGCCGCGGCATCGCCACCGTGGCCAACCTGCTCGGCCCCGAGCGGGTGATCATCTCCGGCGAGGGCCTCGCCGCCCATGACCTGTTCGCCGAGCAGATCCGCGACGCGTTCGCCGCGGCCGCGTTCGGCTCCGCCGACCGGTGCGACGTACAGACCCGCCCGCTGCCCTTCGAGGAGTGGGCGCGCGGAGCCGCGGCCACCGCCATCCAGTCCTTCATCCGAGCCGACGACCAGCGCCAGAACCGCTGAACAAACCCAGGGAGGCCCGACCCATGAGGTCATCCTCGTACTCCGCCATGCCCGCACGCGCCCTGAGAGCCGTGGTGGTCCTGGCCCTCACCGCCGGTGTCACCGCCGCCGTCCCCGCCGCACAGGCCGGGACCACCACGCCCCCGGCCGCCCCGACCACCACCACCGGCGTGGCCGCCGAGCCCTACATGGGCTGGACGAGCTGGACCATGCAGTCGTCGAAGTACCCGGGCCTCAACCCGAAGGGCGACTACAGCTATCTCTCCGAGGCGAACGTCGACAAGCAGACCGACGCCATGGCCGCCAAGCTGAAGAAGTACGGCTACGAGTACGTCAACATAGACGCCGGCTGGTGGATGGACTGGTCCTGGAAGTCGCAGTTCGACGAGTACGGACGGCAGAAGGCCGACCCGGTGCGTTTCCCCAGCGGCATGAAGGCCGTCGCCGACCGCATCCACTCCAAGGGCCTCAAGGCCGGCATCTACCTCCCGGTCGGCCTGGAGAAGGGGGCGTACAACGACGGCAGGAACCCGATCTGGAACGCCGACGGCTGCACGACCGGCGACATCGTCTACGACGACCTGCGCACCACCAACGGCTGGGACAGCGCGTACAAGATCGACTTCTCGAACCCCTGCGCCCAGAAGTACATCGACTCCCAGGCGCGGATGTTCGCCGACTGGGGCTACGACTTCCTGAAGCTCGACGGCGTGGGCCCCGGCTCGTTCAAGGACGGCGACAACTACAACAACGTCGCCGACGTCGCGGCCTGGCAGAAGGCCATCGCCACCGCCGGCCGCCCGATCCACCTGGAGCTGTCCTGGTCCCTCGCCTACGGGCACGTCGAGGACTGGAAGAAGTACTCCAACGGCTGGCGCATCGACACCGACGTCGAGTGCTACTGCAACACCCTGGTCACCTGGGAGAACTCGGTCGACGACCGCTGGGACGACGCCCCCGCCTGGACCGGCCACGCCGGCCCCGGCGGCTGGAACGACCTCGACTCCCTCAACGTCGGCAACGGCGAGATGGACGGCCTCACCAAGGCCGAACGGCAGAGCTACGCCACCCTCTGGGCGATCGCCAAGTCCCCGCTGTTCACCGGCGACGACCTCACCAAGCTCGACTCCTACGGCCTGTCGCTGCTGACCAACCGTGAGGTCATCGGCATCAACCAGAGCAGCGCCCCGCCCGCCGAGCCCGTCACCGCCTCCGACCCGCAGCAGGTGTGGGCCGCGAAGAACCCCGACGGCACCTACGCCGTCGCCCTGTTCAACCTCTCCGACGCCCCCGCCTCGGTGACCGCCGACTGGTCCACGCTCGGCTTCAAGGGCAAGGCCTCCGTGCGCGACGTATGGAACAAGGAAGGCCTCGGCACCTACACCGACAAGATCACCCAGGCCCTCCCGGCCCACGGCTCCCGCCTGTTCACCGTCACCCCGCGCGGCACCGCCCTCGCCTGGACCGCCCACGAGGCCGAGGCGGGCACCAACACCCTGAGCGGCAACGCCTCCGTGGCCGACTGCTCCGCCTGCTCCGACGGCCGCAAGGTCGGCAACCTCTACACGGGCGGCAAGGTCACCGTCAACGACGTCACGGTGGCCAAGTCCGGCACCTACCAGATCAAGGTCGCCTACGTCAGCGGTGACGCCCGGTCCGTCCTCGTCTCGGCCAACGGCGGTGGCGCCACCTCGCACAAGTTCGCGTCCACCGGCGACTGGGGGACCGTCAACAGCGTCTACGTGCCGGTGAAGCTCAAGGCCGGCGCCAACACCGTCACCTTCGACAGCGGCACCGGCTACGCGCCGGACATCGACCGGATCGACGTACCGAAGTCCCTCTGACCTCCCTCAGTCGGGGCCCGGCCGTGCGCCGGGCCCCGGCCCCGGACGTACCCGGAGCCCTCATGAACGCCGACCCGAACCGGCCGAGCCGAAGAACCCTTCTCTCCCTCGCCACCACCGCGGGCCTCACCGCCGCCCTCGGCACCCTGCCCACGTTCACCGCCTCCGCCGCGCCGGTCCGCCCCGCCGAGGTCCCGCTGCCCGCCGACGCCGCCCGGCACCGGCTGTGGTGGCAGGCACCGGGCGACGAGGGCTCGCTGATCGAACAGGGCCTGCCCGTCGGCAACGGCCGTATCGGCGCCCTCGCGAGCAACGACCCCGGCCGCGAGCTCCTCCTGATCACCGACGCCACCATGTGGACCGGCGGCCTCAACGACACCCTCGACCAGGACGGCCAGTTCCCCTACGGCCGCTCCGACTTCGGCTCGTTCACCCTGCTCGCCAAGCTCGCCGTCGACATCCCCGACCACGACCTCGGCGGCGTCAACGGCTACCGCCGCACCCTCGACCTGGCCCAGGGCCTGGTCACCAGCTCCTACGTCCGCTCCGGCGTCACCTACCGGCGTGAGATGTACGCCAGCCACCCCGACGACGTCATCGTCCTGCGCTTCACGCAGAGCGGCGGCGGCCGCTACACCGGCAGCATCACCCTCACCGGCACCCACGGCGAGCAGCCCACGGCCGCCGAGTCCTTCGGCGCGGCCCTCCCCAACGGCCTGCGCTACGGCGCCGCCGTCAAGGCCCGCGGCACCGGCGGCAAGGTCACCCTCGAGGGCACCCGCATCGACTTCTCCGGCTGCAAGGACCTCACCGTGGTCGTCAGCGCCGGCACGAACTACGCGCCCGACGCGCAGGCCGGCTTCCGCGACCCCTCCCTCGACCCCGAGCGACTGGCCCGGACGAAGGTCCGCGCCGCCGCCGCGGAGTCCGCCGACGCCCTGCGCCGCACCCACGTCGCCGACTACCGCGCCCTGTACGGCCGCCTCGACATCTCCCTCGGCACCTCCACCGAGGCACAGCGCGCACTGGACACCTGGGAGCGCCTGCACGCCCGTACCCTCGGCCCCGAACCCGACCCGGAACTGGAGGCGGCCTACCTCCAGTACGGCCGCTACCTCATGATCACCGGCTCGCGCGACAGCCTGCCGATGGGCCTGCAGGGCCTGTGGCTGGACGGCAACGATCCGGACTGGATGGGTGACTACCACACCGACATCAACATCCAGATGAACTACTGGATGGCCGACCGCACCGGCCTGTCCCCCTGCTTCGACGCCCTCACCGACTACTGCCTGGCCCAGCTGCCGTCCTGGACCGACACCACCCGCCGCCTGTTCAACGACCCGCGCAACCGCTACCGCAACTCCACCGGCAAGAACGCCGGCTGGACGGTCGCCATCTCCACCAACCCGTACGGCGGTGGCGGCTGGTGGTGGCATCCGGCGGGCAACGCGTGGCTGTGCACCACCCTGTGGGAGCACTACGAGTACACCGGCTCGCGGGAGCACCTGAAGCGGATCTACCCCCTCCTGAAGGGCGCGTGCGAGTTCTGGGAGGCGCGGCTGCTCACCACCACCCTCCCCGGCACCTCGAGGGAGGTGCTCATCGCCGACAGCGACTGGTCTCCGGAACACGGCCCGCTGGACGCCAAGGGCATCACCTATGCTCAGGAACTGGTGTGGGCGCTGTTCGGGAACTACTGCACCGCGGCGGCCGAGCTGCGGAAGGACACCGACTACGCGGACACGATCGCCTCACTGCGCAGAAAGCTGTACCTGCCGCAGGTCAGCCCGACCACCGGGTGGCTGGAGGAGTGGATGTCGCCGGACAACCTGGGTGAGACGACGCACCGCCACCTGTCCCCGCTCTACGGCCTGTTCCCCGGGGACCGTATCCGACCCGACGGCTCCACCCCGGCCGGCGTCGTGGCCGGCGCCACCGCCCTGCTCGCCGCGCGCGGCATGGAGAGCTTCGGCTGGGCCAACGCCTGGCGCAGCCTGTGCTGGGCCCGCCTGAAGGACGCCGACAAGGCCTACCAGCTCATCGTCAACAACCTGCGCCCCTCGACCGACGGCAGCAACGGCACGGCGTTCAACCTCTTCGACATCTACGAGGTGGAGCGGGGCCGGGGCATCTTCCAGATCGACGCCAACTTCGGCACCCCGGCCGCGATGGTCGAGATGCTGCTGTACTCCCGGCCCGGACACATCGAGCTCCTCCCCGCCCTGCCCGACGCCTGGGCTGCCTCCGGTCACGTCCAGGGCGTCCCCGCGCGCGGCGGCTTCGAGGTCGACCTGCGCTGGCGCGACGGGAAACCGGCCGAGGCCGAGATCCGCAGCGTCGGCGGCCGCACCACCACGGTCCGGTACGGCGCGGTGTCCCGCTCGGTCACCCTTGAGCCCGGCGAGTCCGTCACGCTGAAGGAATTCACCCGGTGAGGGCCGCGCTCCCGCTGACAGCCGCCCTGCTGACGCTCGTCGCCTGCCAGTCCGCGCCCCCCGAGGCGACCGGTGACCCCACCGGCGTCGTCACCTGGGCGGCGAGTGCCGACGGCATGGGCGACGGCGTCGCGGGCCGCAGCTACCGGCTCGTCGTGCACACCAGCGTCGGCGGCACCGGTGTGCGGGTCCGGCTCTCCAACGCCTTCGGCGACCGCCCGCTGACCCTCGACAGTGTCCACGCCGGCATCCAGCTGCGCGGCGCCGAGCTGCGACCCGGCAGCAACCGGCGCCTGGCCTTCGGGGGCGAACGGTCCGTCACCGTGCCGGCGGGGGAGACCGTGTGGAGCGACCCGCTGCCCGGCAGGCTGGCTCCGGCGACCAACCTGGTCGTCAGCCTGCACAGCCCGGACGCGGGCGGCCCGGCGAGCGGTCACTGGATGGCCATGCAGACGTCCTACGCCACCCAGGGCGACCACACCGCCGAGGAGAGCGGAGCCGCGTGGACCATCCCCACCGGCTCCTGGTTCTACCTCGACGCCGTCTCCGTACAGGCCCCCAAGGGCACGGGAGCCGTGGTCGCCCTCGGCGACTCCATCACCGACGGCTGGCAGTCCACGTCCGAGCTGAACCGGCGCTGGCCGGACTACCTGGCCCGCCGCCTGCGGAAGGCGGACACCGCGGTCAAGGGCGTCGCCAACGAGGGGATCTCGGGCAACAAGGTCCTCGCGGACGGCCCCGGCCAGAGCTCCCTGAACCGGCTGGACCGGGACGTCCTGTCCCAGCCCGGCGTACGGACGGTGTTCCTGTTCCAGGGCGTGAACGACATCAAGGCCCACTCGGGTGTCACGGCCGACGACCTGATCGAGGGATACCGCGAGATCGTCGACCGGGCGCACGCGGCCGGCAAGTGCGTCGTCGGCGCGACCGTGGCCCCCTTCAAGGGCTGGCACGAATGGGACCCGGCCGCCGAGGCCGTACGCCAGGAGGTCAACACCTTCATCCGCGACGGGGGCGAGTTCGACGCGGTCACCGACTTCGACCGCATCCTGCGCAGCCCCTACGACAAGGAGAGGATGCTTCCCGCCCTCGACGGCGGCGACCACATACACCCCAACGACAAGGGCATGCAGGCGATGGCCGACGCCGTCGACCTGACGGCGCTGGACTGCGACGCCGGCGGCTGACCGGCCGCACCACGCGTCAGCCCACGGCCTCCTCGCGGGAGATCAGCCCCTCCCGGTAGGCGATCGCCACCGCCTCCGTACGGCTCGCGGCGCCCAGCTTCGCGAGGATGTTGGAGACATGGACGCTCGCCGTCTTGCCGGTGATGTACAGCTCCTCGCCGATCTGCCGGTTGCTGCGGCCGAGCGCGAGCAGGTGCAGGACGTCCTGCTCGCGGGCCGTGAGCGGGGAGGACCGGTCGGCGGCGGGCTCCGCGAGGCGGCCGCGGCGGATCAGCGCGTCCAGGCGCTCCACCAGCGGGGTCGCGCCCAGCCGGGCCGCCGTCTCGCGCGCGGCCCGGGCCTCGGCGGCCGCCGCCTCGCGGTCCTCCGCCGCCAACAGGGCCTCGGCGTACCGCAGTCGGCACCGGGCCCGCTCGTAGTCGTCGCCGTAGTCGAACGCGGCCACCGCCTTCGCCCACACCTCGGCGTCCGCACCGGTCACGGCCCGCCTCCACTCCGCCTCGGCGCGGGCCAGCCACGCCATGCCCTCCGGGCCCTGCGGTGTGCCGTCGCCGCGTACGGCCGTCGCCCGTGCCGCCTCGACCAGCTCGGTCGCCGTGTCCGCCCAGCGGCGCGCCCCGGCCGCGTCCCCGCTCTGCCGCAGTCCGGCGGCCCGGTCGGCGACCGCGGACAGCGCCAGGGCGGCCAGCCGGACCGTGGCGTCGGGCGGTGTGCCCGCCTCGTCGGTGAGCGCCGCGACGGTGGACCGCATCCGCTCCACGGCCGCCTCCGCGTCACCGCGCAGCGCGGCGGCGTCGGTGAGCGCGATGCCCGCGACCAGCGTGGCCATCCAGTCGAACGGCCCCGCCAGCAGGGCACGGGCGCGCTCCACGGGCGCGAAGTCACCCCGTGCGAGAGCGACGTACAGCGCGGGACCCACCGTGTAACCGCCCGCGGCGGGCAGCACCTCGGCGTCGGCCGCCGCGACGGCCAGACACTCGTCCCAGCGGCCCAGGGTGTACAGCACCAGCAACTGCAGATACCGCATCTCCAGCGGATACGGCGAGGACAGCAGCCCCGCACGCCGCGCCCGGTCGAGGCCCTCCGCGAGCCAGGGCAGGCAGCCCTCCAGATCACCGGCCTCGAAACAGCCGACGGCGAGGTTGAACAGGGCGCGCATCTCGACCGGCGCGTTTCCCGAACCCCGGGCCAACTCCCGCGCCTCGCATAGCCGTTCACGGCCCTCCGGGGTGCGCCGGCCGCCGCCCTCCAGCACCGCCAGCGAGATGAGCAGATCCGCTCGGGCGTCCGTCACCTGGAGCTCCTCGGCGATGCCGAGGGCCTTGTGGGCGACCCGCAGCGCCGTCTCGTACTCCCCGACCTGACGCGCCGCGAGGACATGGGTGGCCGCCGCCCACAGCCACGTCCGCGACGGAGGCTCCGCCGGGATCAGGGCGAGCGCCTCGCTGCTGTAGGCGTAGGCCGCCGACAGGCTGTCCACGCCGAGCAGGTTGCCGGCCAGTGTGTAGCGGACCCGGGCGGCCAGTTCGGTGTCCGTGTCCCGGCCGACGCCCGCGAGCGCGGAGCGGGTGAGGGAGACCGCCCGGTGCGACTCGCCGGCGTGGGCCGCCGCGGCCGACGCGCGCAGGGTGAGCGTCACCCGGTCGTTGCCCTCGCCCTGAGGCCGTGCCGCCGGCTCCACCGACGACCACAGGTCGAGGGCGGTCTCCAGATGGCGTAGTTCCTCGGCCGGCGCGCCGACCCGGCGTGCGTGGGCGGCGGCCTCCAGGGAGGCGGCCAGGGCCTCGGCCAGGTCATGGCTCTCGCGGTAGTGGTGGGCGCGCTCCGCCGCCGTCTCGTCCGGACGGCCGCGCCCGGCGAGCAGCCGCGCGAACGTGCCGTGCAGCCGGGCCCGTTCGCCGGGCAGCAGGTCGGCGTAGACCGCCTCGCGCGCCAGGGCGTGCCGGAACGCGTACGTGTCGCCGTCGCCCGGCACCAGCAACTGCCGCCCGACGGCCTCGCGCAGAGCCGACTCCAACTCGTCCTCCGCGATGGCGACCGCACCGCGCAGCAGGGCGTGCTCGACGCGCCGCCCGGCGACCGCGGCCGTACGCAGCACCTGCTGGGCGGTGTCGGACAGCTGCTCGAACCGGATGAGCAGAACGTCGGCCAGTCCGCTCGGCACCCCGCCCGCCTCCGTGTCCGTGGCCGCGACCAGCTCCTCGGCGTAGAAGGCGTTGCCCTCGGCCCGCTCCACGATCCGGCGGACCGTGGTGTCCGGCAGCGGCCGCTCCTGCACGGCCCGCACCAGCTGAGCCACCTCGGTGTCGGCCATGGGCCGCAGCTCCAGCCGCTCGACGGCGGGCAGCCGCACCAGCTCGGCGAGCAGCGGCCGCAGCGGATGCCGCCGGTGCAGATCGTCCGCGCGATACGACGCGAACACCGCCAGCCGGTGACCGGGCGCCCCGCCGGCCGTGCGCTGCAGGATCCCCCGGCTGAGCAGGAACCGCAGCAGATCACGGGACGACTGGTCCGCCCAGTGCAGATCCTCCAGGACCAGCAGCACCGGAGCGAGGTCCGCCAGATCGGCCAGCAGCCCGGCGATGCCCTCGAACAGCCGCAGCCGGTCACTGACGGCGTCCGTCCCGCCGCCGAGCAGCCGCCCGACGACGGGATGCGCGTCGAGGACACCCGCGAACCGCTCGTCCCCGGCGAGCACGCCCAGGACCTCGGTGAACGGCAGATACGGCAGCCCGACATCGCCGAGATCGACACAGTGCCCGGTGAGCACGGTCATGCCGTCGGCGGCCGCCCGCCCCGCCACCTCGTCCAGCGTCCGCGTCTTGCCGACCCCCGCGTCCCCGGCCACCAGGACGGCCCGGGCCTCGCCGCCCCGGGCACGCTCCAAGACCCCGGAGAGCCGGGCGAACTCGCTGTCCCGCCCGATGAGCGGCGTAATGAAGGAGGCTTGCGACACGAAGACATCCTGCCACTCACCACTGACAGGGGCTTTCCGCTCCTGCCTTCCCGGCTCCCGGGCTCTTCCCGGCTCCCAGGCTCTTCCAGGATCCTAGGCGCGCAACGTCTTCGCCCAGTCCGCCGGAACCCGCCCCGCCGGACCCGGCGTCGGCTGGTCCGCCGGATGGCTCGCCGGAGGCGCCAGTTCGGGCCCGGACTCGAACAACTCGTTCGTGGCGTAGTTCCAGTACCAGGCCTCACCCGGCTCGAAGCTCTGCACCAGCGGGTGCCCGGTCTCCCGGAAGTGCGCCGTGGCGTGCTTGGCGGGCGAACTGTCGCAGCACCCCACGTGCCCGCACTGCGCGCAGCGACGCAGATGGAACCACCATCCGCCGTCCGCGTCGCACTCCGGGCACCCGCTGCCGCTCGGCGGCACGCTCTCGTCGATACCGTTGATGCCGGTCATGAGGCCTCCTCGGAGGTGAGCGGGAGCAGCACCTGGAACCGTGTGTCGCCCGGCTCGGACTGCACCTGGATGGTGCCGTGGTGCTTGTTGGTCACGATGCGCCAGGAGATGTCGAGTCCGAGCCCCGTGCCCTCGCCCACGGGCTTGGTGGTGAAGAAGGGATCGAAGATCCGGCTCTTGTTGTCGGCCGGGATCCCCACCCCGGTGTCACGGAACTCCACCAGCAACCGGTCGTGATCCGGCGCCGTCCGCACCGTCAGCGTCCCTTCGCCGCC
The DNA here is from genome assembly GCF_044764945.1 of Streptomyces sp. NPDC093568. Classification (NCBI taxonomy): domain Bacteria; kingdom Bacillati; phylum Actinomycetota; class Actinomycetes; order Kitasatosporales; family Streptomycetaceae; genus Streptomyces; species Streptomyces sp. NPDC093568. Next base: position 373,688 of record NZ_JBIWJD010000003.1, read on the forward strand.
CGCGCTGTTGATCGCGGCGACCGCGTTGTCGATCAGGTTCGTCCACACCTGGTTGAGCTCGGCCGGGTAGGCCGGGATCCTCGGCAGCGTGCGGTCGTAGTCCTTCACGACGTCGATCCGCGGGCCGATCTTGCCCGACAGCATCAGCAGGGTGCTGTCGAGGAGTTCGTGGACGTCGGCGTTCTGGAAGGGCGCGCGGTCCAGCTGCGAGTACTGCTTGGCCGCGTCGACCAGGTGCGAGATGCGGGTCGTCGAGTCGTTGATCTCGTCCATCAACAGCTCGGTCTCGACGGTGTAGTTGAGCCAGCCGATCGCGCTCGGCAGGATCTCCTCGTCCACCGCCGCCGCGACCTGGTCCAGCCAGTCCACGTCGAGCCCCGCCTGCACGAAGGTGGGCGCGATCCGCCAGCCGTCCTGGATGTCGTGGTCGTCGAGCCAGTCGGTGACCGTGTCCTCCCGGTCGGCCGCCTCCAGCGGACTGAGCGTGGGCGCCTTGGCGACCCGCTCCGCGGTGCGTTCCTGAAGGTCGATGAGGTTGGCCATGACCTCGGGGGAGTACGAACCCTGCGCGATGATCGCCAGCTTGTGCCGCATCTTGCCCACCCGCTCGCGCAACGTCGCGGTCGCGCGTACGGCCGCCGCGGCGGGGTTGTTGAGCTCGTGCGTGAGCCCGGCGGACAACGAGCCCAGCGCCAGCAGCCGTTCGCGCTGCCCGATGGCCTGCTGGGTGCTCTTCGAACCGAAGAAGAGGCCCTCCAGCAGGTGCACCGCCATCGGGAACCACTCGCGCATGATGTCCGCGAACGTGTCGGCGGGCAGCACGAAGAAGCGGGTCGGCTCGGTGACCCGCATGGAGTTGTTGTAGACCTGCCGGACCCGGTCGCCCAGGTACGCCTGCATGGACCCGGCGTACACCCCGCGCTGGGACGTCCGGGTCACTTCGACGTCGTCCCCGCCGACCCGGCGGTACAGCACGACCGTGCCCTCGATCATCACGTAGAAGCAGGTCGCGGGGTCACCCTCGGTGTACACCGGGCCGGGCTCGTACGTCTCCACCCGCCCCTCGCCGCACAGCCGGGCGAGCTGCTCTGGGGTGAGCTTCTCGAACAGGAACAGCGACCCGATCTCCGCGGGCTCGCACGGGAGCACCGGCCCGCTCATGACTGCTCCAGGTATCGGTGGACGAGCATCACGGCCATGGCTCCCTCTCCGACGGCGGACGCGACGCGCTTGGCGGACTCCGAGCGCGCGTCGCCCGCCACGAACACACCGGGCACGTTGGTCTCCAGGTGGTACGGCGGCCGGTCCAGCTCCCAGCCGGCCGGCGGCCGCCCGTCGGCGGTGAGGTCGGGCCCCGCCAGGATGAACCCGCGCTCGTCCCGCAGCACCGTCTCGTCCAGCCAGTCGGTCAGAGGGGCCGCGCCGATGAACACGAACATCCACTGGGCGTCGACGCGTTCGGTGTGCCCGCTGTCCACGTCACGCAGGGTCAGCTGCTCCAGATGGTCGGAGCCGTGCGCGGACTCTACGGTGGTCCGGGGGCGCACCGAGATGTTCGGCGCCTCCTCGATCTGCTGGATCAGGTAGTGCGACATGGACGCCGACAGCGAGGACCCGCGCACCAGCAGCGTCACCGACTTCGCGCCCCGCGACAGGTACATCGCCGCCTGCCCCGCGGAGTTGGCGCCGCCGACGATGAACACGTCCTGCCCCTGGCATGCCGGGGCCTCGGTCAGCGCCGACCCGTAGTAGACCCCGCATCCGGTCAGGTCGTCGCAGCCCGGCGCCTGGAGCTGCCGGTAGGACACGCCGGTCGCGAGGATCACGCTGTGCGCGGCGACCGCCGAGCCGTCCGAGAACCGTACGATCCGGGCGCCGCCGCTGACCTCCAGTCCCGTCACCTCGCGCGCGGTGAGGATCTCGGCGCCGAACTTGGCGGCCTGCCGCCGGGCCCGGTCGGTGAGCTGGGCGCCCGAGACGCCGTCCGGGAAACCGAGGTAGTTCTCGATCCGGGAGCTCTGTCCGGCCTGCCCGCCGGTCGCCGACCGCTCCACCAGCACGGTCCGCAGCCCTTCCGACGCCCCGTACACGGCCGCGCCGAGCCCGGCGGGTCCGCCGCCGATGACGACGAGGTCGTAGAAGTCGGCGGTCGGCGTCGTCGCCAGGCCCACCTTCGCGGCCAGCTCGGGTGCCTCGGGTGCCACGAGGGGTGTCCCGTCGGGTGTGACCACCAGCGGCAGCCGCTGCCCGTCGTGCCCGGCGGCGGCCAGCAGCCGCTCGCCCTCCGGCTCCTCGGCCGAGTACCAGCGGTAGGGCACCTGGTTGCGGGCCAGGAACTCGCGCACCTCCGACGAGCGCGCCGACCAGCGGTGCCCGACCACCTTGGTGCTGGGCACCGGCCGGTAGTCGCTGCGCCGCCACGCCTCCAGCAGGTCGTCCAGGACCGGGTAGAGCTTCTCCTCCGGCGGGTCCCACGGCTTGAGCAGGTAGTGGTCGAGGTCGACGACGTTGATCGCGTCGATCGCGGCGTTGGTGTCCGCGTACGCGGTCAGCAGCACCCGCCGTGCGCCCGGGTACACGTCCAGGGCCTGTTCGAGAAACTCGATGCCGTTCATCTGCGGCATGCGGTAGTCGGCCAGGATCACCGCGACCAGGTCGCCGCGCAGCTTCAGTTCGCGCAGCGCCTCCAGCGCGGACTCGCCCGACTCCGCGCGCACGATCCGGTGCGACTCGCCGTAGCGCCGCCGCAGATCGCGGGCGACCGCCCGGGAGACTCCCGGGTCGTCGTCCACGGTCAGGATGACGGTCCGCGCTGCTTCGGCGGCCTGTGCCATACGTCTCCCACCCCGGGCGTCGCTTCTCGGCGCGGCGGCGAGCGTCCCCAGGGCGCGGGTCGCCGAGCCGACTCCCGGCCATCGTATGTTCGATCCGCGCGGTTCGCTCAGGTACGCGGACGGCCGCCCGCGAGCACGCTCAGCGGTGCCGGGGGCCGAGCACGCAGAACTCGTTGCCCTCCGGGTCCAGGAGCACGACCCACGGCTGGTCGCCCTGGCCGATGTCCGCGCGCCGCGCCCCGAGTGCCAGGAGACGGTCGACCTCGGCGTCCTGGTCGTCCGGGCGGAAGTCGAGGTGGAGGCGGTTCTTGACGGTCTTGCCCTCCGGGACGGGCGCGAAGAGCAGTCCGGGCAGGCGGTCCCGCTCCGGCCGGATCTCGAACTCCTCGGCCGAGTCGTTCACCACGACCCAGTCGAGCGCCCGCGCCCACCAGCTCCCCAGGGCCACGGCGTCGGCCGCGTCCACGTTCACCTGCTCCCACTCCAAAGGCATGGTCGCAGCGTAGTGAAGACTGGGCCCCAGGGATGTGACCGCGACACAAGGAGGCAGCCGGAATGACGCGCCCGATCACGGCAGGGGTGGACGGATCGGAGGAGAGCCTCGCCGGGCTGGCCTGGGCCGCCCGCGAAGCCGTCCGCCGGGGGCTCCCCCTGCGGGTGGTGCACGCCTGGCGGTTCCAGCAGCACGACGCGATCGACGCGGGCGACGAGGACACCCAGGCCCAGTGGGTGCGCGACGGGCTGGCCGAGGCCGCCCGGTCCGTCACCGAGAAACATCCGGGTCTGGAGGTGACCACCGATGTCGTCGAGGGCACGCCCGCCGAGGCGCTCGTGGCCGCCGCGGCCGAGGCCGAGACGCTGGTGCTGGGCTCACGCGGCCACGGCCGGGTCATCGGGTTCCTGCTGGGCTCGGTCGGACAGCAGGTGATCGCCGGGGCCACCCGGCCCGTCGTGCTCGTACGCTCCGGTGACCAGGCCTCCAACGAGGTCGCCGGACACGAGATCGTCGTGGGCCAGCAGGGAGACCCGGAGGACAGCGCCGCCGCCCTGCGGTTCGCGTTCGAGACCGCCGCGGCGCGCGGTGCGGCGGTGCGCGCGGTACGGGCGTGGACCCTGCCGCCGCTGTTCGCCTACAGCCCGGGCTCCCTGAAGCTGCTCGACGAGGCCGGGGGACTGGAGCCGTACGAGAAGAAGGCGCTGGCCGACGCGCTGAAGCCGTGGCGGGAGCGGTTCCCGGACGTCCATGTCGTCGAGCACGTGGAGATGGGCAGCGGCGGACAGGTGCTGCTCTCGGTCGCCGGGCGGGCCCAGCTGATGGTCGTCGGGCGCCGGGCCCACCGTAGCGCCGTGGGCGTCCGGATCGGCTCGGTGGCGCACGGCATGCTGCACCACGCGGACTGCCCGGTGGCCGTGGTGCCGCACGAATGAGGCAGGTGAGTCAGTCGGACGTCCGAGTCAGCCCGGCCCCGTCCTCGGACATCGTCGGCTGGAGCGTCTCCCGGGCCGTCGGCAGGATGTTGCTGATGTAGTCCTCGACCACCGTGTCCAGGCCGATGTCGTGCTGCGCCCGCTCGGACAGGTACCAGCGGTGTTCGAGCAGCTCGTGGTAGATCTCGGCGGCGTCCATGGCACCGCGCAGTTCGAGCGGCACGGCCCGCACGGTGGGGCGGAAGACATCGCGCACCCAGCGGTGCGCGAGCACCTCAGGGCGGGCGCCGAGGGGGTCACCCGGGTCGTAGTCGTCCTGGGTGGCCATCCAGCTCTCCAGGTCGTTCAGCAGCCGCCGGGCCTGGTTCTCCTCGGTGTCCAGGCCCGTCAGGCGCAGCAGCTGACGCTGGTGGTGACCGGCGTCGACGACCTTGGGCACGAAGGTGACCGTGTCGCCGTTCGCGGCGTGCTCGATCTGCATCTCGGCCACGTCGAAGCCGAGCTCGTTCAGGCGGCGTATCCGGCGCTCTATGTAGTGGTACTCGCCCGCCGGATAGACCGAGGTGCGGGTCAGCTCCTCCCACAGGCTCCGGTAGCGGGCGCAGATCTCGGTGCCGAACTCGATCGGGTCGACGGAGGGGTGCAGCGCCCCGGACGCCTCCAGGTCCAGCAGCTCACCGCTGATGTTGACCCGGGCGAGGTCCAGGTCGTAGTCGCGCTGGCCGTCGCTGAGCTGCGGATGCAGATCGCCGGTCTCGGCGTCCACCAGGTAGGCGGCATAGGCGCCCGCGTCCCGCCGGAACAGCGTGTTGGACAGCGAGCAGTCGCCCCACGCGAACCCGGCGAGGTGGAGGCGGACCAGCAGCACGGCCAGCGCGTCCATCAGACGGTGCATGGTAGCGGGGCGCATGGTCGTCTCGAACATCGAGCGGTACGGCTGTGAGCCGCGCAGGTGCCGGGTGACCAGGACCGACTCCAGCGGGGCGCCGGCCGCGTCGGTGCGGCCGGTCACCACGGCCAGCGGGTCGACCGCCGGGATGCCGATGCGGTCGAGGTCGCGCAGCAGCTCGTACTCACGCAGCGCCGGGCGCTGGGCGAGCTCCTTGACGGCGATCACCTCGCTGCCGGCCCGGGCGTAGCGCACGATGTGCCGGGAGATGCCGCGCGGCAGCGGGACCAGGACCTCGTCCGGCCACTTCTCCAGGGGCAGCTGCCAGGGCAGCTCCAGCAGCAGGGCGGGGTGCTCCGGATTGGTCGCGCTGATCTGGAGTGCCATGGGCCGTTCGTCCTCGCCTCGCTGTGATCGTCAGCTCACCCTAGACGGCGCGCTCGCGGGCCTGAAGAGCGGCTTCCCGCACCGGGCCGCGGTGCAACGGCCCGTGCCCGGGCAGCAGCACGTCGCCCTTGAGGGCTTCGAAGACGTCCAGCGAGGCGATGGCCTGGGCCCGCTCGTGGTGGAACATGTCAGGCAGCAGTTGCGGCCCCTTGAGCCGCGAGGTGGGATGCCCGCTCACCAGCGCGTCGCCGGCGATCACCACGCCGGCGTCCGGCAGGTGGTAGGCGCTGTGGCCGTCGGTGTGGCCGGGCGTGTGCACCGGGACCGGCCGGCCGGGCAGGTCCAGCGGGCCCGCCGACGGGAACGCCTCGGGGGAGGTCACCGGGACGTGCGCGGTGCCGCCGGAGCGGATCGCGTGGATCGCCCAGGGCAGCACACCCGGCCGCCAGCCGTTCTTGAGGACCGTCCCGACGTTGACCTGGTGCAGGAACTCCCGGCGGGCGTGCGGCACTTCGGCCTCGTGGAGGTATATCGGTGTGCCGTAGGTGGCGCGCAGGTACTCGGCGTTGCCCAGGTGGTCGGTGTGCGCGTGCGTGATCAGGACGGCCTCGACGGCCTCCGGCGCACTGCCGACCTCCGTGAGCGAGGCGAGCAGCTTGGCCCGGTCGCCGGGGTATCCGGTGTCGATCAGTGTGACCGCGTCCCCCTCGGTCAGGATCACCCAGTTCGTGTTGCTGCCGTGCACCAGATAGGTGCCGTCCGCGACTTGCTGCGCATCTGCCCGCATGATCGTCCCGCGTGATGAGGTCCGTGCCCGACGGACACAGCAAAGCAGATCAACGGGCCGGTGTGACCGGGGGGTCCGGAGGCTGGACGGGAAGGGCCACCGCCGGACCGGAACGCATCCCGAACAGCGACCGCGTCAGCCGCGTCCGCCGCACCACACCCTCGTACAGCACCAGGATCACCGCCAGCGAACCGGCCACGATCACCGCGTACTCGACCACGATCGGCGCCGGCCAGCCCACCACGCCGTAGGCCAGGGCGACCACGACCGGCTGGTGCAGCACGTACACGGGCAGCGCGGCGGTCCCGAGGTAGCTCATTACGCGGGAGGCGGGCCGGACCTCGCGCGGCCGGTCCAGCAGCCCGAGAATGGCCGCCACCCAGCACCAGCCCGCCGCCCCGAACAGTGCCCGTGTCACCAGCGCGAACGGACTCCACTCGGTGAACGGGTCGTCCAGCGCCATGAATCCGGGCGCCGTCCCCGCGAACAGGGCCAGCCCGGCCACCCCCGTCGGCACCGCGAGCCGGCGCAGGGCCGCACGCACGCGGTCGTCGTCCGCGAGGGCGTACCCGAAGAGGAAGAACACCAGGTAGGCCCAGCGGTTCCAGCCCGCGAAGCCCTCTTCCATGCCGAGGAACGCGTTGGTCGCGGCGAGCGGCAGGGCGGGCAGCACAAGCAGCGCCGGGCGTCGCTCGACCGCCTGCCCCACCCGCCGCGCCCGGTCGGCCAGCGGCGCCGCGACCGGGGCGAGCAGCAGGCTGAAGGTCAGCAGGAGCACGACGAACCACAGATGGCCTGTCTCGAAGTACTCCCCGTCGAGCACGAAGGGAAAGTCGGCCGCGTCCGGACGGACGGAGAGGAAGCGCGGCCAGAAGCGCCGGTACGACTCGTCGTAGCCGGGGTCGGCCGCCCGCAGTCGCAGCCACTGGGGGAGCGGGCACAGCAGGAGTGTCGCGACGACCAGCGGAACGCCCAGGCGTAGCAGGCGTTCCCGGGTGAACCGGCGCGCTCCGCGGCGGCGGATCGAGTACCGGGAGCCGAGTCCGGCGACGAGGAACAGCATGGGCATCGCCCACACGACCCCGAACCCGGCCAGCACGGTGACGGCCTCGCTCGTCTGCGTGTTCTTGACGTAGAAGTCGTCGTCCGGCGAGAAGACGAGGGCCGAGTGGAAGAAGACCAGGCCGAGGACGACGAACACCCGCAGCGCGTCGAGTTCGGTGCGCCGGGGAGCGGTGGCCGGGGGCTGCGTCCGCGCGCTCATCCGGACAGTGTGGGGGCGCAGCGGGGCCGCGCCCAGAGGAAGGGCTGCCTCCGGCACCGTCCGCCGGAGGCAGCCCCCGCGTGCACCCGAAAGCGGCCGCCTCTCCGCCGCGGGGCACGCCGTCCGTGTGCCTCAGCGCACCCCCTGCGGGCGGAACTGCACGCTGATGCGCGGCCCCGCGGCGCGTGTGGTCTTGGGGATCGAGTGCTCCCAGGTCCGCTGGCAGGAGCCGCCCATCACGATGAGGTCGCCGTGCCCCAGCGGACGCCGTACCGTCTCGCCGCCGCCCCGCACCGGGCGCAGCAGCAGATCGCGCGGCGCGCCCACGGAGAGGATCGCGACCATGGTGTTCTCACGGGCGCCGCGTCCGATGCGGTCCCCGTGCCAGGCGACGCTGTCCCGGCCGTCCCGGTAGTAGCAGAGCCCGGCCGTGGTGAACGGCTCACCCAGTTCCTCGCGGTAGTGCGCGGTGAGCGCGTCGCGGGCCTCGTCGAGCACCGGGTGCGGGAGTACGTCGTCGGCCCCGTAGAAGGCGAGCAGTCGCGGGACGTCGACCACGTGGTCGTACATCGTGCGCCGCTCGGCCCGCCACGGCACCTCGGCGGCGAGCTGTTCGAACAAGGCGTCGGCCCCGCCGAGCCAGCCGGGAAGGACGTCGATCCAGGCGCCATGGGCGAGCGGGGTGCGGCGGATCCCGGCGAGGGAGCCGAGCCGCAGCTCGTCGGTCTGGTCGAACAGGGAGCCCTGGAGGTGCGTGGCCATGGTTCCAGCGTACCCCTGAATCGAAAATCTGTTCCCATCTAATTCCGGTCGGGTCGTCCGCCCCCGTTCTGGACCGGGATTCCCGTCCCCCTTTTCGATACATTCCTGTATCGGATACATTCACGTATCGAACGGAGGTCCCGGCATGGCGGTGGAGGAAACGACCAGGCGCGTCACCAAGCGCCGCGTCCGCACGCGGGCCAACCTCCTCGACGCCGCCTTCGCCGTGTTCGCCGCCAAGGGGTTCGGCCGTGTCTCCATCGAGGAGGTCTGCGAGGCCGCCGGCTACAGCAGGGGCGCCTTCTACTCCAACTTCGACAGCCTGGACGAGCTGTTCTTCGCCCTCTACGCGCAGCGCGCGGACCTCATCGCGGAGCAGGTGGCCGGGGCGCTCGCCCTCGACGGGCCGGACCTGGACGTGCCCGCCGCCGTGGACCGGGTCACCGACGTGCTCCTGCTGGACCGCGACTGGCTGCTGGTGAAGACCGACTTCCTGGTGCACGCCGCCCGTAACCCGGCCGTCGCACAGACCCTGCTGGAACACCGCGCCCGGCTGCGCGGGGCGATCGCCGACCGGCTCGCCCGCGCCCGGGGCCACACCGCACTGCCCACCGTGCTCGGCGACATCGACGGCGCCGCGCACGCCGTGGTCGCCGCGTACGACGGGGTCACCACCCAACTGCTGCTGGACAAGGACGTCGAGCACGCCCGCGCCTGGCTGGGACAACTGCTCACCGCGCTGCTCACCGACGGCAGCGACACCACCCGATGAGGACATGAGGAAGGGACGGTCGCCATGGATGCCGACGTCATCGTCGTCGGAGCGGGACTCGCGGGCCTGGTCGCCGCGAGCGAACTGACCAGCCGGGGCCGCAGGGTCGCGCTGGTGGACCAGGAGAACGCCGCCAACCTCGGCGGCCAGGCGTTCTGGTCCTTCGGCGGGCTCTTCCTCGTCGACTCCCCGGAGCAGCGGCGTCTCGGCATCAAGGACTCCCTCGATCTGGCCTGGAGCGACTGGCAGGGCAGCGCCGGGTTCGACCGGACCGACGACGAGGACTCGTGGGCGGTGCGCTGGGCGCGCGCGTACGTCGAGTTCGCGGCGGGCGAGAAGCGGACCTGGCTGGACACGCACGGCATCAAGTTCCTGCCCACGGTGGGCTGGGCCGAGCGCGGCGACCTGCGCGCCGACGGCCACGGCAACTCCGTGCCCCGCTTCCACATCGCCTGGGGCACCGGCACCGGCGTCGTCGAGCCGTTCGTGCGGTACGCCAAGCAGGCCTCGCGCGACGGGCTGCTCACCTTCTACCACCGGCACCAGGTCGACTCACTGGTCATCGAGGAGGGGGCGGCGCGCGGCGTGCGCGGCACGGTCCTGGCCGACGACCCCTCGCCCCGCGGCGTCGCCTCCAACCGCGACCGCGTCGGCGAGTTCGAGCTGACCGCGCAGGCCGTCATCGTCACCACCGGCGGCATCGGCGCCAACCACGACATCGTCCGCCGCTACTGGCCCGAGCGGCTCGGCACCCCGCCCACCGAGATGGTCACCGGAGTCCCCGCCTACGTCGACGGACGCATGCTCGACATCAGCGCGGAGGCGGGCGTACGCCTGGTCAACCGCGACCGCATGTGGCACTACACCGAGGGCCTGCAGAACTGGGACCCGATCTGGCCCGGCCACGGCATCCGCATCCTGCCCGGCCCGTCCTCGATGTGGTTCGACGCCCTCGGCCGCCGCCTGCCCGACCCCTGCCTGCCGGGCTACGACACCCTCAGCACCCTCAAGCACCTGCGCACCGACGCCGACATCGCGGGCTACGACCACTCCTGGTTCATCCTCACCCAGAAGATCATCGAGAAGGAGTTCGCGCTGTCGGGCTCCGAGCAGAACCCCGACATCACGGCCAAGGACCGCACCGGGTTCCTCAAGGAGCGCGTGCTCGGCAAGGGCGCCCCGGGCCCGGTGGCGGCGTTCCTGCGCAACGGCGCGGACTTCGTGACCGCCTCCGGCCTGGACCAACTGGTCGGCAAGATGAACGAGTTGACGGACAAGCCGCTCCTCGACGCGGAGACCATCCGGCGCCAGATCGAGGCCCGCGACCTGCAGATCGCCAACCCCTACAGCAAGGACGCCCAGGTGCAGGGCATCCGCAACGCCCGCCGCTACATCGGCGACCGGCTCGGCCGCGTCGCCACCCCGCACCGCATCCTCGACCCGGCGGCCGGCCCTCTGATCGGCGTCAAGCTGCACGTGCTGACCCGCAAGACCCTCGGCGGCATCCAGACCGACCTCGACTCCCGCGCGCTCACGGCCGACGGCACGGCCATCGACGGCCTGTACGCGGCCGGAGAGGTCGCCGGGTTCGGCGGTGGCGGCGTCCACGGCTACAACGCCCTGGAGGGCACCTTCCTCGGCGGCTGCCTGTTCTCGGGACGGGCGGCGGGCCGGGCGGCCGCGCGGCAGACGGCCTGAGAGGGACGTACGGCCCGTCTCCTCAGGCTTCGAGGAGGCGGGCCAGCACGGCGGCGTGGCTCTCCTCGGGCGACTTCGACGCGGTCAGCAGCGTCACGTCGCCCTTGCTCGTCAACTCCCTCAGCCGGTCCAGGAGTTCGGCCGCCTCGGGCTCGGCCAGCTCCGCCTCGTAGCGGCGCGCGAACTCCTCGTACGAGCTCCCGCCCGCGTGATACCAGCGCCGCAGCTCGGTCGACGGGGTGAGCCCCTTGGGCCACTCGTCCACGCGGGCCGCGTCCTTCGACAGACCGCGCGGCCACAGCCGGTCCACCAGGACGCGCACACCGTCCTCGGGCTCGGGTGCTTCGTAGACGCGACGGATGCGCACGGTCATGGCCGGGCCTTTCTGGGGGACCTGACGAGTTCCTCACAAGTCTCCGCCAAGGTCGACGCATGATCACGCACAAGCCCCGTGTCGCACTGCTGGCCGCCTCCCTGCTGCTCACCGGCTGTGGCGGCGGTGCCGCCGCGACACCGGACCGTGAGCCGGCGCCCGCCAGGACCACGACCGGCTCGCCCATGCCCGACATCGCGCTCGAGGTGGCCCCGCAGCAACTGCCCGGTCTGGGCCCCGGGACCTGGGCGAAGGTGCCCTCCGAGGCGCGGCAGGCCGTTGTCGTGACCGGACGCGGCAGGAACTCCTCGCAGTCCACGGTCGTCCTGTACGAGCGCAGCGACATCGGCTGGGAGGCGGGCGCCGAGTGGCCCGCCCACAACGCCCTGCGCGGCTGGACCGACCACCACCGCGCCGGCGATCTGCGCTCACCCGTCGGCGTCTTCACCCTCACCGACGCCGGGGGCCTGCTCCGCGACCCCGGGACCAGGCTGCCGTACGACCACGGCGTCGGGTTCACCGCCACCGGCGCCGGCTTCGAGGGCGAGCCCCTCGCCGGCTCCTTCGACTACGTGATCGCCATCAACTACAACCGCGAGCCCGGCACCTCACCCCTCGACTGGACCCGCCCGCTCGGTGCGAGCCGGGGCGGCGGCATATGGCTGCACGTCGACCACGACGGCCCGACACAGGGCTGCGTCAGCATCGCGCGCGAGCACATGAGGGAACTGCTGCTGGCGCTGGACCCCGACCTGCATCCCGTCGTCGTCATGGGCGACGCCAAGTCGCTCGCCCGCTGAAAACCCACCGACCGCTTAGGATCCGCCGGGTGTGCGCACATGTGCTGGTCGCCGAGGACGACGAGATGCAGGCCGAACTCATACGCCGCTCCCTGCTGGCGGAGGGCCACACCGCCACCGTCGTCCACGACGGGTCGGCCGCCCTCGACGCGGTCCGGCGGCAACGGCCCGACCTGGTCGTCCTGGACCTGATGCTCCCGGTGATCGACGGCTTCGGGGTGTGCCGGGTGCTGCGCCGGAACCCCGAGGAGCCGGACATCCCCGTGCTGATGCTGACGGCCCGCTCCACGGAGGACGACGTACTGCTCGGCCTCGAACTCGGCGCCGACGACTACATGACCAAGCCGTACAGCCCGCGCGAGCTGATGGCCCGCATCCGCACGGTGCTGCGGCGCAGCGGCCGGTCCGCCGGGCGGCGCGAGGAACCCGTCCTGCGGGCGGCCGGGATCGCCGTCGACCCCGTACGGCACGAGGTGCGGTGCGACGGGGCCGCGGTGGAGTGCACGCCGGCCGAGTTCGAGATCCTGCTCGCCATGGTCGCCGAACCCGAACGGGTCTTCTCCCGGCGGCAGTTGCTGGAGTGCACCCGGGGCACCGACCGGGCCTCCACCGAGCGGGCCGTGGACGTGCACATCATGAACCTGCGCAGGAAGATCGAGGCCGATCCGCGGCGGCCGGCGCGGCTGCTGACCGTGTTCGGCGTCGGCTACAAGCTCAGCGGCGGCCGCGGATGAGCCCGCGGATACCGGTGCGCAAGCGTCTTCTGGTCCGGCTGCTGATCGCCTCCGTGCTGATCGCCATCTGCTCGGTGGCGGCGACCGCCTGGCTGGCGGTGGAGACCACCACCCGGGCACTGCGGGCGGAACAGGGCCAGGTCCTCGCCGAGGACATGGACGTCCTCGCCCGGCTCAGCGGGTACGCCGCGACCCACGCGGACTGGACCGGCGTCGAGAACACGGTGCGCGAGCTGTCCGCGCGAACCGGCCGCCGTATCGCCCTCACCACCACCGACCGCAGGACGATCGCCGACTCCGCCCCGGCCGGCACCTCCCTGCCGCCGCGCGCCGCCGCCACCGTCGACCCCCTGCACATCGACACCTACACGGAACGCGGAGCGCAGCGCGGCGGCGTCGACCCCCGGGTCGTGGGACCGTACCGGGTGACCGACGAGGAGCGGGCCAAGCTGGAGAAGCTCGCCGATACCCGGCAGCGGTGCTTCGCCCGCAACGGCTACGAGGCCGTCGTCGTCCAGACGCCCAGCGGCCGGCCGGTCGTCACCGACCACGACGGCCCCGTCGCGGGCGGGGTCGTCCCCGACGAGTGCGCCGACGGCCTGCTCAACACCGCGACACCGACCGAGAACAAGGCCTTGGCCGACCTGTCCGAGCGCGCCCGGAAGTGCCTCGACCTGCGCGGACTGAACCCCGGTTCGCAGCCGTTCGTCACCGTCGACGTGACGGAGAAACGGCTCGGCGCCCGCTATCTCCTGGGGAAGACCCAGGGGGCCGACGACCGTACGGCCCGGCGGGAGGCGGACAGTTGCGTCGACAAGGCACGCCGCGCCCAGCTCGACCCGTACGTCGCCCCTGTCGCCGAGCTGTTCCTGGGCGGCGGGGACCCGACCGCCGTCCGCTTCGACATGTCCCCGGCCAACAAGGCCAAGGTCGTCGGCGTCGCCGGACTCGTCCTGGCCGTCACCGTGGCCGTGACCGCCGTGGTCGCCACCCGCCTCGTCCGGCCGCTGAGGGCGCTGACCGCGGCCGCCCAACAGCCGCCCCAACTGCATGTACGCGTTCCCGTCACCACCCGGGACGAGACCGGCATCCTCGCCGCGGCCTTCAACGAACTCGCGGAGCGCCGGGAGAAGCTGGAGACGCAGCGCAAGGCGATGGTCAGCGACGTCGCCCACGAACTGCGCACCCCGCTCACCAACATCCGCGGCTGGCTGGAAATCACCCGCGACGGCGTCGTCGACCCGGATCCCGCCCTGCTCGCCTCCCTGCACGAGGAGGCCCTCGTCCTCCAGCGCGTCATCGACGACCTCCAGGACCTCGCCGCCGCCGACGCCGGCACCCTGCGTCTGCACCGCGAGCCCGTGCCTGCCGACGAACTCCTGGGCCAGGTCGCCGCCGCCCACCGCGTCGCCGCCGACACGGCCGGCGTCACCCTGCGCACCACGGCCACCGGCACGCCCTGGCTCGACGCCGACCCCGTGCGGATGCGGCAGGCGCTCGGCAACCTCGTCTCCAACGCCCTGCGCCACACACCGTCCGGCGGCACCGTGACGCTCGCCGCCCGGCGCGACGGCGACGACGTCGTCCTCGACGTCACCGACTCGGGAAGCGGTATCGCCCCCGAGGATCTGCCGCACGTGTTCGACCGGTTCTGGCGTGCGGAGAAGTCCCGCAGCCGGCGTACCGGAGGCAGCGGGCTCGGCCTGCCGATCGTGCGGCACCTTCTCGCCGCGCACGGCGGCACGGCCGAGGCGGCGAGCGAGCCGGGCGCCGGTGCCGTGTTCACGCTTCGGCTGCCGGCCGCCGCCGCGCCCGACTGAGCCGTGCGCGGGGCCGCGTCATCCGGCGCGCTGCCGCAGCGCCCTTCGCTCGGTCTCGCTCGTGCCGCCCCAGATCCCGATGAACTGGTCCATCTCCAGCGCCCAGCGCAGACACTGCTCCCGGACCGAGCAGCGCCGGCAGACGGCCTTCGCCTGCTCGGTCTGCAACACGGTCGGACCCGATGTGCCGATCGGGTAGAAGAGGTCGGGGTCCTCATGGCGGCAGGCGGCGTGGTCTCGCCAGTCGTCCATCAAAGTCACCTGCGATCGTCGTACGTGCCCTCGGTGGATGCATTACTCGTTTTCGAGTCGCCTGTCGATGCGCAAGTGAAACCCCGTCGGACCCAGGCGGATCCGGTCACTGTTCGCGCATGCCCCACGGAGAGCCGTACGCGGTCAGCAGATCCAGGAAGGGGCGGGCCTCGAACGCCTCCGGCCCGAGCACGCCCGCGCCCGACCAGGCGCCGGTGGCGAGGAGTTCGAGGGCGACGACCGGGTTGATCGCGGTCTGCCACACCACCGCCTGACTGCCGTACTCCGCCATCGACCACTGGTTGTCGACCACGTGGTACAGGTACACCTCGCGCGGCTTCCCGTCCTTCACGCCCCGCACCCAGGTGCCCGCGCAGGTCTTGCCGTGCATCCGCTCGCCCAGGGTCGCCGGGTCCGGCAGGCACGCGGCGACGACGTCGCGGGGCGAGACGCGCACCGGTCCGCCGGCGCTCGGCACGGTCACCGGCTCGGTGCCGTCCAGGCCCAGCAGGTGCAGCGTCTTCAGGGTGCTGACGAACTCCTCGCCCAGGCCGTACTTGAAGGTCACGCGGCGCGCGTCGACCCAGCGCGGCATCAGCAGCACCTCCTCGTGCTCCACGTTCACGCACTCGACCGGGCCGATGCCCTCGGGGAAGTCGAACACCTCCGGCTCGCTGAAGGGCTCCGTGGTGAACCAGCCGCGCCCGGCCTCGTAGACCACCGGCGGGTTGAGGCACTCCTCGATCGTGGTCCAGATGCTGAAGGACGGGGCGAAGTCATAGCCGTCCACGGTGAGGTTCGCGCCGTCGCGGACGCCGATCTCCTCGATCTCGTCGAACAGCTCGTCGGCCGCGTACCGGGCGAACACGTCCGACAGCCCCGGCTCCACGCCCATGCCGACCAGCGCCAGCGCGCCCGCCTTCTCCCAGTCCGCCGCCTGCTCGAACTGTGCGTCGCCCAGCTTGACCCCGCACTCCTCGTACGGCCGCTGCGGATGCGGGCGCGACAGCGACATCGCCATGTCGACATAAGTGGCCCCGGCCGTGCGCGCGGCCTGGAACAGCGGCATCACGAAGCGCGGGTCGGTGGCGTTGAGGAGCACGTCGCACGCGTGCTTCTCCAGCAGCGCGGCCACCGCCGCCTCGTCGCTCGCGTCGACGCGCTCGGCGCGGAACCGGGCGTCGCCGCCGAGCGCCGCCACGGCCGCCTCGGCGCGCGCGAGGTCGTAGTCGGCGACGACCATCGCCTCGAAGAACGGACGCCGGGCGGCGATCCGGGTGACGGCGGTGCCGACCCCGCCGGCGCCCACAAGCAGTACACGCATGACAAGACTCCCTCGACTGAAGGTCTACGACGTGGTGGGGCCCCGCCGCAGATACAACGCCGCCCCCTCACGTAAGGTCAATGGCGTTGGCATAAGAATGGAGACGCGATGCCCAAACCGGTCGTACCGGAGGAAAAGCGGCGCAGGCGTCGCCCCACCCGCGGTGGCACCGTGCTGTCGGAACGGCTGATAGTCGACACGGCGCTGCGCATGCTGCGGGAGCACGGCAGCGCCGGTCTCACCGCCCGCCGCCTGGGCCTCGCCCTCGACGCCGACCCCAGCACGCTGTACCGGTACTTCCGCGGCATGGACGACCTGACCCTCGCCATCGGCGACGCGCTCATCGGTCAGGCGCTTGAGGGCTGGGAGCCGACGGGGGAGTGGCGGGAGGACCTGCGCGCCGTCGGACTGCGCATCCACGCCGCGTACCTGGACCATCCGCAGGCCGCCGTGCTGACCACCAGCCGGGTCACCGGCCGCGCCAACGAACTCGCCGCCGACGAGGCCGTGTTGGACGTCCTGCGCCGGGCCGGCTTCCCGCTGTCGGACACCGTGCGCATCTACCACGCCTTCATCGACCAGACGCTGGCCTTCGCGGCGCTCGACGCGGCGTCGCTGGCGCTGCCGAGCGACGCGCTGCGCGCGGACGAGGAGATGTGGCGCTCGACCTATGCCCGGCTCCCGAGCGGCACCCATCCGCGGATCGCCGAGGCGGCCCCGCTGCTGGCCGCCCGGATGGTGCACAGCGCCTACCCGACGGCCCTGGAGATGCTGCTGGACAGCGCCGCGGCCCAGCTGGCGGCGCGGTAGCGCCCCGTGGGCGGAAGGTGTCAGCCGCGCAGCGCCTGCGCCGCCGTGGCCGTGACCGCCTCGGTGACCGCGGCCAGCGCGGGCGAGTCCAGCTTCCACTGCTGCCAGTACAGCGGGACGTCGACCGGGCGGTCCGGAGCGAGCGGTACGAGGCGGCCCTCCCGCAGGAGAGGTTCCGCCTGGGTCTCGGGGATCAGGCCCCAGCCCAGTCCGGCGGTCACGGCCGCCAGGAAGCCCTCCGAGGTGGGGACGTGGTGCCGTACCGCGCTCGCGCCGGTGCGGGTGTGCCGCAGTGCGCGGACGAAGGCGTCCTGGAGATCGTCGCCGCGGTCGAAGGTCATCACCGGAGCGTGCGCGAGCGCCTCCCGCAGTGAGCCACCCAGATGACGCTCGGCGAACTCCGGACTCGCCGCCGCCCGGTAGCGCAGCCGCCCCAGCGGAACGATCGAACAGCCCGCCACCGGGTCCGCCGAGGAGGTCACCGCCGCCATCACCAGCCCCTCCCGCAGCAGCGTGGCCGTACGGCTCTCGTCCTCCCGGCGCAGCTCGAAGCAGAGCCGCGGCTCCTCGGGGACCCGGGTGAGAGCCGGCAGGAACCAGGTCGCCAGCGAGTCGGCGTTGACCGCGATCGACACCCGCGTCGCCTCCCCGGCGCCGCTCATCCCCAGTTCGGTCCGCGCGTCGCGCTCCAGCCGGGCGAGCTGCCGGGCGAACCGGACGACCACCTGGCCCGACTCGGTGGCCCGCACCGGCTTCGTGCGCACCAGCAGCACGCGTCCCGTGCGTCGCTCCAGCGCCTTCACCCGCTGGCTCACCGCCGACGGCGTTACGTGCAGGGCGGCGGCCGCCGCGTCGAAGGTGCCCTCGTCCACCACCGCCAGCAGCGTCCGGACCTGGTCGAGGGGCAGCTCGTTCAGCTCGGTCTTCACGACAGCTAAGGATACGTAAGAATCTTTAGCTGGACGCAGGGAAATCGCCTCCCTAGCGTCAATGGCATGACAAGTGCCTTGACCACCGCCGTCGCCGGATTCGGCACCGGCCTCACCCTGATCGTCGCCATCGGAGCCCAGAACGCCTTCGTCCTGCGCCAGGGGATCCGCCGGGACGCGGTCCTCGCCGTCGTCGGCATCTGTGCGCTGTCCGACGCGCTCCTCATCACCCTGGGCGTGGCCGGCGTCGGCGCGGTGGTCGTGGCGTGGCCCGGAGTGCTCACGGCGGTCGCGTGGATCGGCGGGGCGTTCCTGCTCTGCTACGGCGCGCTCGCCGCCCGCCGGGTCCTCAGGCCCGGCGGCGCCCTGGTGACCGAGGGCGACGCGCCGGGCTCACGACGGCGAGCCGTGCTGACCTGCCTCGCCATGACCTGGCTCAACCCGCACGTCTACCTCGACACCGTCTTCCTGCTCGGCACGGTCGCCGCCGACCGCGGCCCGTTGCGCTGGACGTTCGGCCTCGGCGCCGCGTGCGCCAGCCTGTGCTGGTTCGCCGCGCTCGGCTTCGGGGCGCGCCTGCTGAGCCGCCCTCTCGCGAAGCCGAAGGCCTGGCGCGTGCTGGACGCACTGGTCGCCGCGACGATGATCGGGCTGGGCATCAGCCTGATCGCGGGCGCCTGACCCGCGCCGGCCCGGTGCGGGACTCTCCCGCCCTGTCCAAAAACCGAGACCGCGCGTCCCACATGCTTGACCGGTGGTGCCATAGTGATCTCTGGTTCCCGATAGGTGTAACGAGCAACCAGGACATCCGTGGACACGAGCGAGAGCAGTACCGAAGAGCAGTCGGCGGCCGGCGCCAAGGCCCCGATACCCGCTCGGCGCGGCTGGCGCCGCTGGGCCATGGACACCCGGCCCCTGCGCCGCCCGGCCTACCGCCGCCTGTGGTCCTCGACCGTCGTCACGGCCGTCGGCAGCCAGCTCACCGCGGTCGCCGTGCCCAAGCAGGTCTACGACATCACCGGCTCCTCGGCCTGGGTCGGCGCCGCGAGCCTCGCCGGACTGCTGCCGCTGGCGGTGTTCGCGCTGTGGGGCGGCGCCATCGCCGACAGCATGGACCGCCGCAAGCTGCTGCTGATCACCAACAGCGGCATCGCCGTGACCTCGCTGCTGTTCTGGCTCCAGGCCGTCACCGGCCTCGAATCGGTGGCCGTGCTGATGGTGCTGCTCGCCCTGCAGCAGGCGTTCTGGGGGATCAACGCCCCGGCCCGCAACGCCTCCATCGCCCGCCTCGTGCCGGCCGGCGAACTGCCCGCGGCCAACGCCCTCGGCTCCACCGTGATGCAGATCGGCCAGGTGATGGGCCCGCTGCTGGCGGGCGTGCTCATCCCGGTCATCGGCCTGGCGGAGCTGTACCTCATCGACGCGCTGGCCCTGTGCGTCACGGTCTGGGCGGTCCTGCGGCTGCCCGCGCTGCCGCCCCTGGCGGCCACCGTCCAACGCCGCGCGGGCGTGCGGGAGATCGCGGAGGGCTTTCGCTACATCGCCCTGCACAAGGTGCTGTTGCTGTCCTTCCTGGCCGACATCATCGCGATGGTCTTCGGCATGCCCCGCGCCCTGTTCCCGCAGCTGGCCGGCGAGACCTACGCGTCGTACGGCGAAGGGCTGGCCCTCGGCCTGCTGTTCGCGGCGATCCCGATCGGCGCGGTGGCCGGCGGGCTGTTCTCCGGCACGTTCTCCCGGGCCCGCCGGCACGGCTGGATGGTGATCGGGGCGGTCGTCGCCTGGGGCGCGGCCATCACCGGTTTCGGGCTGAGCGGCAGCCTGTGGCTCGCGGTGGCGTTCCTGGCCCTCGCGGGGGTCGCCGACATGGTCTCGATGGTCTTCCGCGGGGCGATCCTGCTGTCCGCGGCCAGTGACGAGATGCGCGGGCGGATGCAGGGCGTCTTCACGGTCGTCGTCGCGGGCGGTCCGCGCCTGGCCGACGTGCTGCACGGCACGGCGGGCTCGGCCTTCGGCGCGCGCACCGCGACCGTGGGCGGCGGCGTGCTGGTCGTCGTGCTCATGCTGGGCCTGGCCGTCGCCGTCCCCGCGCTGCGCCGCTACCGCGTCTGACGCTCAGAGCGCACTGCGCCGGCGCTGCCCGTACTGCTCCATCAGCTTGCCTCTGGTCATCTCCAGCCGGTGCGCGAGGATTTCGGCGACATGCCGCACCAGCGTCATCCCGAGCCGCGGATCCTCCTCGCACAGCCGCAGCACCGCCGCCGCGTCGAACTCGTAGGCGCGCACCGGGCTGAAGGCCTCCGCGCCGAAGTCCCACTGGTACGGCGGGAACAGCCAGGACCAGCCGAGCAGGTCGCCCGCGCCGAGGCTGGCGACGGTGACCCGGTGCAGGGACGACACACGCTGGTCGAGGGAGACGGCGCCCGAGCGGATGACCCAGAAGCGGTCGGCCGTGCCGCCCGCCTCGAAGATCCGGGCGTCCTCCGGGAAGGAGACCTCGCGGGCGAGTGACATCAGGTGCTCGCGTTGAGGCGGCGGAAGGGCGGTGAGCAGTTTGATCGCTTTGGTCATGACACGGGGCTCCTCGCCGACGACGGAGGTTCCGGTGCGTTCCCTGCGTCCATTTCAGCCGCTGCCGCCGTCCTGAGCACCTCGGCGGAGCACGATTTCGGCCGGAGCCCCTTCCAGGGGCCGACGAGGGCATTAAGAAGCCCTGGCTGGACGGGGGAGGCCAGCCAGGGCCGTTTGTGGTGGTTCAGGGGGACTGCTTCGGTCTACCCCATGACCACGTATGGATGAACCGTAAACCATCTGGGAGGATTTCGCGTAACCGGGGGCGAGGTACGTGACCGGTTTCACTCCGCAGCAGGTTTCAGCGCTGGTCGGAGTGTCTGCCCGGGGTCAGGATCTCGTCCAGCACCGTGAGCACGGTCTCGTACGCCAGCGTCCGCACGGCGGCGTCACGGGCCGCCTCGGGGTCGGTCGACCGCAGCGTCTCGCTCCGTGCCCGCCACGTCCGCTCCTCCTGCCGGGCACTGGCCCTGGCGCGCTGCATCCGCCGCAGCAGTTCGTCTGAGTCCACGACATCGGTCATGAGATCCGCCTACCCAGATATCGCGCCGACGTGCGGTCATCTCTCCGGTGCCTTCACCGGCACGCCCAGCGGGCGGGCCAGACCGGTCACCCCCTCGTCGAGGCGTTGCAGATGCCGCAGGACACGATCGGTGACCCGGCCGTAGCGCGGGGCGCCGGGACCGGCCGGTCCCAGCAGGGAGGCGATGCTCGGGCCGGTCTCGATCTCGTCCTTGGCGTGCTCGTCGGTGACGTGCGCGATGATCGCGTCGAGGTTGTGCGCGATGCGCCCCGCGGCCCGGCGCAGCCGGGGGTCCGCCGCGATCGAGGGATGGGTGGGCAGCAGTTCGGCGGTGGCCGCCAGCGACCGGGCGTGGTAGGCGCACGTCTCCAGCAGGGCCACGACATAGCGGGCGGTCTCCCGCCGGGCCCGCAGCGGTGTCACCGGGTGCGTCAGTGGCTGGACGGCGGCCCGCAGGTCGGCCAGCGCCTGGTCCAGATCGCGCGCCTCGTCGAGCAGTTCGACGGGCGGCCCGCCGCTGAGCTGGTCGACGGCGCTGCGGGTGACGTCACGGAGGCGTTCCAGCACGGTGGCGAGGAGTTCGTTGGTACGCCGGTCCGTCTGCACCGGCAGCACGAAGGCCGCCGCGATCACTCCGCAGGCCGCGCCGAGCGCGGTCTCCTGGATGCGCAGCAGGAGCACCGAGAGGCTGTAGGTGTGCAACAGGGTGTAGAGCAGTCCCAGCGCCGCGGTGACGAAGAACGACGACAGCGTGTAGGACAGCGGTGCCGAGTAGAACATCGCGAAGACGAACACCAGCACCAGCGCGAACGCCGTCCAGGTGTGGTGCCCGACGGCGCCCGCCAGCACGATGCCGGCCAGCACGCCGAGCACGGTGCCCAGCAGCCGGCGATAGCCCTTGATTAGGATCTCGCCCGTGGAGGCGGTGTTGAGGAACACGATCCAGCAGGTCAGCACCGCCCAGTACCAGCGGTCCCGGGACAGCAGCTCGCCTCCGACGATGGCCAGCGTCGAGCCGACGGCGACCTGGACGGCGGCACGGGTGGTGGGCCGGCGCAGTCCCGTCGGCTCCTCGGCGGGGGCCTCGTCCTCGGCGTCGAGCACGGCGTCCTCCGCGTCCAGCTCCTCACGGGAGCGGGCCGTGGCGGGGGAGTCGTCCGACTCGTCCTGGGCCCCGCCGAGCGCGATGCGCAGCCCGAGCACGGCGCGCGCGGCCTCGCCGATGGCCCGGAACACGTCCTGCACGGCCGGCGAGGCGGCGGGCAGGTTCTCCTCGTCGCGGTAGCCGAGGAGCCGGTTGCGCAGCTGGGCCACCGAGGAGCCGGTGGCCTGGTCGACCGGAAGCAGGACCAGCAGGCGCAGCGCGGCGAGGTCACGCCGTAGCGTCTCGGTCGCCGCGTCCCGCACGGGCTGCCGCCCGCCGGAGGGCACGGGCGCGCCCGGCAGATGCAGGGCCAGCGTGTCCACCCGCTCGGCGCCGCGGGCGCGCAGCAGCGACAGCCCAAGGCGCTCGGCGGCGATCTCGGCGTCCGCGACCCGGCGTTGGACGAGCCTGGCCACGGCCTCGTCGGCGGTCCCGGCCTCCAGCCGGCCCTGGATCAGCAGCGCCGTCTCGTGCAGGCGCGCGGTGCCCTCACGGACATGCTCCAGGGCCCGGTCGGCCTCCTGCGGGCCGGCGTCGAGCAGGTCGAGCTGAGCGGTCAGCAGCTGGGCCAGCCGGGCGCGGAAGGCCTCCCGCAGCCGCTGGAGCACACCCGTCGGCGTCTCGGGGACGAGCACGAAGCGCACCAGCGCGCTGCACCCGAAGGCCACGGCGACCGCCGAGCACAGCTCGGGCAGATCGCCGACGGTGGCGCCGACGAAGAGGGACACGAAGTAGATCTGGAAGCCGATCAGACCGAGCGCCGTGCCGCGGTCGCCGAACCGCCGGCCGTAGACGGCGCAGAAGATGAGCGCGACGAAGACCAGGTCGCCGGCCAGCAGGTTGCTGTGCAGGGCGGCCGCCAGGGCCATGGACGCCAGTGCCGACGGAAGGCCCAGGGCGAGCGTGATCGCCTGCTGCCCGCGCTCCTTCTCCCGGATGGCGAAGGTGGAGACCATCGCGGCCAGCGCCCCCGCGACCAGATGGGGCACGTCGGTGTCCAGCAGGGCGAGCACGGCGACGGCCAGGGCGATCGAGCCGGTCGTGCGCAGCCCCGCCGTCAGCCGCAGCAGCCCGGGGTCCGACGCCGCGACCCGGTCGCGCAGCCGCGCCCGGTCCGGGCCTCCCGCCACCTTCACGCCGCCGTACTCGCTCCCGCTCTCTTCGCGTTCACGCCGCGGACCCCGGCCCGGCCGAGGCCGTCACCTTCCCTCATCCGTCCCCGCCCGCGCCGATCTGCGCGCGGAGCTGCTCCGGCGTCAGATACGCGTGGACGAACTCGAAGTCCTTCAGCTTCGCCGGGCTGCGGGACTGGAATCCGGTGCGCACGAAGTCGTCGCCGGCGATGGCGTTGAGCAGCCAGTTCGTCATCACACGGGTCTTGGCGACGTTGGTGCGCAGCGCCGACCAGTGGTAGCCGCGGGCGACAACCATCGCGGGCAGGCCCTTGAGCTCGACGCCGAGCGGCTTGGAGACGGCGTCGCGACCGCCGAGGTCGACGACCAGGCCGAGGTCCTTGTGCCGGTACGGCCGCATCGGCTGCCCCCGCAGTGCGGCGATGACGTTGTCGGCCACGACCTTGCCCTGGCGCATCGCGTGCTGGGCGGTGGGCGGGCAGACGGCGCCCTCCTCGTCCTTGGCCTCGTCGGGCACCGCGGCGGCGTCGCCGAGCGCGAAGACACCGTCGTGCCCGGGCAGGTTCATCTCGGCCGTCACCGCGAGCCGGCCCCGCACCGTCTCCGCGCCGAGCGTGCCGATCAGCGGGCTGGCGACCACTCCGGCCGTCCAGATCAGCGTGCGGGTGGGCACCACCCGGCCGTCGGTGAAGGTGACCTCGTCGGGGCCGGCCTTGGCGATGGACACGCCCAGGGAGATCTCGACACCGCGCTTGCGCAGGATCTTCTGGGCGTCGTTGCCGAGTTTCTCCCCGAGTTCGGGCATCAGCCGCGGCGCGATGTCGATCAGATGCCACTTGATCAGGCGCGGGTCGAGCCGCGGATAGCGCTTGACCGCGTTGTGGGTCAGCATCTGCAGGCACGCGGCGGTCTCCGTGCCGGCGTAGCCGCCGCCCACCACCACGAACTGCAGCCGTGCCGCCCGCTCGTCCGGGTCCTGGCTGGCGTCGGCCAGGTCCAGCTGGGAGATGACGTGGTCGCGCAGGTAGGCGGCCTCCGCGAGGGTCTTCATGCCGTAGGCGTTGTCCGTCAGCCCCGGGATGTCGAAGGTGCGGGTGATGCTGCCGGGGGCCAGCACGATGTAGTCGTACGGCTCGTTGACGACCTTGTCGGTGATGGTCCGCACGACGCAGACCTTGGCGGCGAGGTCCACGCCGATGGCACCGCCCGGGATGATCCGGGTGCGGTACCGGCGGCTGCGGCGCAGTGAGACGGCGATGGACTGGGGGGTGAGGACGCCGGAGGCGACCTGGGGCAGCAGCGGCAGATAGAGCTGGTAGGAGGACGGCGTCACCAAGGTGATCTCGGCTTCGTCGGCGGAGAGTTTGCGTTCCAGACGGCGAACGCATCCAACTCCGGCGAAGCCTGCGCCAACCACCAGGATCCTGGGTCGTGTCACGGTGATCATCCCTTCTGCGGCTCCAGGCGGTCTGCCTCGACGACGTTCGCCTGCCCCTGAATCGCGGCTTCGCACGCCTCGATCCCACCGCGCCACCGGTCGTTCCGCCAGCCGGGTGCGGCAGGCAGATGAACCCGTCGAGTGCCACCCTGCCCCAACCTGCGCCGGGGCACACCGGTTCGGAAGTGAAAGACATGTCCGCAGGATCTCTTGACGGGTGATTGGTCTGAACCTAACGTCCGAAGCGCTCATCCATATGAGGGACCACAGTTCATGTACGTGACCAACTCGGGATGCGGTCCCACCCCCCACAGCAGACAGGAGGCAGGATGCTCCCACGCCTGCGCACCTTCACCGTCACCACGGCGCTGTGCGCCACCTCGTTGCTCGCCGCCCCGCACGCCTTCGCCGAAGTCGAGCCCGGCGGCTGGCAGTCGGTGTCACCCAGCTTCACCGAGCAGGAGCGGGGCTGCGGCCAGATCGACGGCCTGACCTTCCGGCTCACCTGTTCCACGGCCAGCGGCGACCAGCGGGCTGAACGCCGCTATGCCACCTACACCGGCGGAACGCGCCAGTTCGAAGGCTACTTCCGCATCACCAGCCTCAGCGGCACCCGGATCAGCCTCAAGCAGACCTTCCACGAGTCGGGCTCCGGCCCGTACTTCATGCTCGCCGTCGAACGCGGCGGCAGGCTCTACGCCGTGCACGGCGGCACCACGCTCTCCAACGCCGGAACCGTCGGCGCGACCGTCCGCGTCAACACCGTCCACCAGGTCGGCTCCGAGCACCGCACCTACATCAACGGCTCGCTCAAGCACACCTACGCCAGCCCCGGCGGCAGCTTCTACGACAAGTTCGGCGCCTACCGCACCAACAGCGGCAACGGGACGGCCACCGTGGAGTGGAGCAACATCCGCTTCTGGCGCAAGTAGCGGACGCCGGATGCGAGGAAAAGCGCGCATCGCAGCGTCGGCAGCGCTCATCCTGGCGCTGCCGGCCTGCTCCGCCGACCCGGAACAGCCGCTGCGGGGTGCCCTCACCACGCCCGTCGACATCCACCTGACCTGGCGTGACGAGCGCCCCGGGATCGCGGGCCACGTCCTGGAGTTCGCGACCGACGAGAAGGGTCCGTACACGGCCTTGCAGTACCTCGCGCCGCAGGTGACCGGCTACCGCCACCCCGACCTGATGCCCCACACCACCTTCCACTACCGGCTGACCTCCTACCGGGGCCCCACCGCCCGGCCGCACCTGACCGAGCGGCCGGACGGCATCCGCCTCACCTGGACCGACGACTCATCAGCCGAGGACGGATACCTCCTGGAGATCCGCAAGAAGGGCGGCAAGGCCTACGACCCCGTCGCCGTCCTCGGTCCGGACACCGAGGCCACCGACTTCGTCCCGCTGCCCGAGGAACGGCACGCCGCCTACCGCGTCCGCGCCTTCGTCCTCGGGGAGCGGTCGAACGTCGTGCGCCTGACGACCGGCGAATAGCGGCGCTCAGCCGAAGACGTTGTCCGCGTCGTCCCAGTGCGCGAACTCGTCCGCCAGCTGCTCCCGTGGCGCCCGCGAGCGGGCCTGGTACATCGCCTCGATCTGGAGCGCGTAGTGCCGCACGATCGCGTCCCGCCGCAGCTTCATCGACGGCGTCAGCAGACCGCTGGCCACGTCGAACGGCTGCGCCAGCACCCGGAACACCCGGATCGACTCCGGTCGCGACACCGCGCTGTTGGCGGCGGCCACGGCCCGGGCGACCTCCTCCCGCAGCGCGTTCTCCTCGCGCGCCTCCCGGATCCGCGCGTCGCTGCGCACCGCGAGGGAGTCGCGCCAGTAGGCCAGGAAGTCGGGGTCCAGGGTGATCAGGGCCCCCACACACGGCCGGTTGTCGCCCACGACCACCGCCTGGTGGACCAGCGGATGCATCCTCAGCCGCTGCTCCAGCAGGGCCGGCGAGACGCTCTTGCCGCTGCTCGTGACGATGACGTCCTTCTTGCGCCCCGTGATCGTCAGATAGCCCTCGGAGTCCAGCCGTCCCAGATCCCCGGTCGCCAGCCAGCCGCCGCGCAGCGCGGCCCGCGTCGAGGCGTCGTCGTTGACATAGCCCTGGAACACCGAGGGGCCGCGCACCAGGATCTCCCCGTCGTCGGCGACCCGGATGTCCATGCCCGGCAGCGCCTGCCCCACCGTCCCCGACATCTCCCGGCCTAGCGGCTGTGCGGTGACCCCGCCGCTGGTCTCGGTGAGCCCGTACCCGTCGTTCACGTAGATGCCGACACCCTCGTAGAAGAGGGACAGCTCGCGGTTCAGGGAGGAGCCGCCGGACGTCCCCAGCATCACCCGGCCGCCCAGCGCGGTGCGGAACTTGCGGTACACCGTCCGCTCGTACAGGGCGTGTTGCAGCCGCAGATCGAAACCGGGCCCCGGACCGCCGCCCAGCCGCTGCCGTTCCAGAGCCGCCGCGAAGTCCCGCGCGGTGTCGGCGGCCCGCTCGAACAGGGCGCCCCGGCCCGCCTGCTGGGCCACCCGCAGCGCGTTCTTGTAGATCTTCTCGAAGATCGACGGCACCGCACAGAAATAGGTCGGCCTGAAGGTGCGCAGGGCGGCCGACAGCGCCTCCTCGCGCAGGTCGGGTTCGTGCCCCATCATCATGCCGCCGCGGATGCACAGGGTCTGGAGCAGCAGCCCGTACACATGGGAGAACGGCAGGAAGGCGAGGACGGACGCCTGGCCTCCCGGGGGCACCACCTTGTGGCCCCAGCCCGCGAGCAGGGTGTCGCAGGGGCTCGCCAGATTGCGGTGACTGAGCGCGCAGCCCAGGGGCCGCCCCGTCGTGCCGGACGTGTAGGCGACCACCGAGGTGGAGTCCGGCAGCACGATGCGGCGCAGCGACTCGACCGTGGTGAGCGGGACGAACTCGCCGCGCTCCACGAGCTGCCCGAGCCCTCCCGCGTCCAGCTGCCAGACGTGGCGCAGCCGCGGCAGCGATCCGCACACGGAGCCGACCGTCATGACGGCCTGCTCGTCCTCGACCACCACACCCACGCACTCGGCGTCCCGCAGGATCCACTCGACCTGGTCGCGCGAGGCCGTCGGATAGATCGGGACCACCTCGGCGCCCACCGTCCACAGCGCGTAGCTGAAGACCGTCCACTCGTACCGGGTGCGCGCCATGATGGCCACGCGGTGTCCCGGTGAGATGCCGGACGCGACCAGCCCCTTGGCCAGATCGGCCACTTCGTCGCGCAGTTCCACGGCCGTCACCTCCTCCCATGCGCTGGAGGAGGGGTCGGGACGGCGCGCGAGCATCGGCAAGGTGGGGTTGACGGCGGCCGTCTCGAAGACGCTGTCGGCGAGCCCGCCGATCATGGGTGTGACACTGGGGGGAGCGAGGCCGAGGTCGCGCATGTGCACTGCTCCAGATGTGTACCGGGTGTGACGTCACCGACGAGTTCCGTTATCGGCGCTGCCCGAATCTAGCCCAGCCCGGACCGGATGGTGTCGGGAACGGAGAACTCCGGTGTCACATCCGTTCAGGCAGCAGCCACACCGTCGCCAGCGGAGGCAGCGTCAGGCGGATGTGCCCGTCCTCCGGTTTGACGGGACCGGGGTTGGTGACATCGCTCCCGCCGTAGCGCGCGGCGTCGGTGTTGAGGACCTCCTGCCAGGCGATCACCGAGGCCGGCACGGCGAGACGGTAGTCGTGGCGGACCACGGGCGAGAAGTTGCTGACGGCGAGCAGCGGCGTGCCGTCGGCACCGAACCGCAGGAAGGCGAACACGTTGTCGTCGCCGGCGTCGCCGAGCACCCACCGGAACCCGCCCGGGTCGGTGTCCCGCTCCCACAGCGCCGGAGTCGCCCGGTAGCGCGCGTTCAGATCCGCGACCAGGTCCCGCACGCCCTCGTGGTCGCCGGCCGACGCGTACCCGGGATCGAGCAGCCACCACTCCGGACCATGTGCTTCCGACCACTCGGCGCCCTGGGCGAACTCCTGACCCATGAAGAGCAGTTGCTTGCCCGGGTGGGCCCACATGAAGCCGAGATACGCACGGTGGTTGGCGCGGCGCTGCCACCAGTCGCCCGGCATCTTCGACACCAGCGCCTGCTTGCCGTGCACGACCTCGTCGTGGGAGATGGGCAGCACGTAGTTCTCGCTGTAGGCGTACACCATCGAGAACGTCATCTCGTTGTGGTGGTACTTGCGGTGTACGGGCTCCTTGGCGATGTACTGGAGCGAGTCGTGCATCCAGCCCATGTTCCACTTGAGCCCGAAGCCCAGGCCGCCGCTGTCGGTCGGCCGGGTCACCCCGTCCCAGGCGGTCGACTCCTCCGCGATCGTCACGACCCCGGGGTTGCGCCGGTACACGGTCGCGTTCATCTCCTGCAGGAACGCCATCGCGGCGAGGTCCTCCCGCCCGCCGAACCGGTTCGGCGCCCACTGCCCGGACTCGCGCGAGTAGTCGAGGTAGAGCATGGAGGCGACCGCGTCGACCCGGAGCCCGTCGATGTGGAACTCCTCGCACCAGTACGTGGCGTTGGCGATGAGGAAGTTGCGCACCTCGGTGCGGCCGTAGTCGAACTCGTACGTCCCCCAGTCCGGATGCTCGGCCCGCCGCGCGTCCCCGGGCTCGTACAGCGGGTCCCCGTCGAACCGGGCCAGCGCCCAGTCGTCCTTGGGGAAGTGGGCCGGCACCCAGTCCATGATCACGCCGATGCCGGCCCGGTGCAGGGCGTCGACCAGGTACTTGAAGTCGTCGGGCGTGCCGAGCCGCGAGGTCGGCGCATAGAAACCGGTGACCTGGTAGCCCCAGGATCCGGCGAACGGGTGCTGCGCGACCGGCATGAACTCGACGTGCGTGAAGCCGAGGTAGTTGACGTAGGCGGGCAGCTGCTCGGCCAGTTCGCGGTACGTCAGGCCCGGCCGCCACGACGGGAGGTGGACCTCGTAGACCGAGAAGGGGGCCTGGTGCACCGGGACGTCGCCCCGGTGCGCCATCCACTGCTCGTCGCCCCACTCGTAGTGGGAGGCGTGCACGATCGACGCCGTGTCCGGCGGGACCTCCGCACGGCGTGCCATCGGGTCGGCCTTGAGGAAGCGGTGACCGTACCGCGAGGTGATCTCGAACTTGTACCGGGTGCCCTCGCCGATGCCGGGCAGGAACAGCTCCCACACGCCGGACGCCCCGAGCGAGCGCATCGGGAACGCCGTGCCGTCCCAGCAGGTGAAGTCCCCGGCGACCCGCACGCCCTGAGCGTTCGGCGCCCACACGGTGAAGCGGGTGCCGGCCACGCCCTGATGGGTCATCGGCTCGGCGCCGAGCGCCTTCCACAGCTCCTCGTGCCGCCCCTCCCGGATGAGATGGAGGTCGAACTCGCCGAGGGCGGGCAGGAAGCGGTACGGGTCGTGGACCTCCCGCTCGTCCGACCCGTCCTCGGCGTACGACACCAGCAGCGTGTACGCGGGGATCGCGTCCAGCGCCAGGACGGCGGAGAACAGACCGCCGCCCTCCGAGACCAGCGCGGTGCGCTCGCCGTCGACCACGACGCTCACCGCACGCGCGAACGGGCGCAGCGCCCGGAACGCGATCCCGCCGGGGACCGGATGCGCCCCCAGCAGTGCGTGCGGATCGTGGTGGGCGCCCGACAGCAGGCGCTCACGCTCGGCCGTATCGAGGGCGGGCGCGGTGGCGAGCCGGCCGGGTCCGGCCGACTCGGGCCGCGAGGTCTCGTGCAGGGCCATGGGGGTCAGGCTCCTCTCACGGCGAGGCGTTCGATCGCCGCCATAGGTACGGGCAACCAGTCAGGGCGGTGCCGGGCCTCGTACAGCACCTCGTACACGGCGCGGTCGGTCTCGTAGGCACGGAGCAACCCGTGCTTCTTGCGGGGGTCCCAGCCGGCGCGGCCGGCATAGCCCGCGCAGTACGCCTCCCGGCAGCGGCGCGCCCACTCCGGACGCCACGGCCGGCGCTGGCGGGCGGCGTAGTCGAAGGAACGCAGCATGCCGGCGATGTCCCGCACCGGGGAGTGCACACCGCGCCGCTCGGCCAGCGGGCGGGACGGCTCGCCCTCGAAGTCGATGACGAACCACTCCCGGCCGGCCCGCAGCACCTGCCCGAGGTGCAGGTCGCCGTGGATGCGCTGGGCGGGCGGCCCGGGGTCGCAGGCGGCGAGCGCGCCGAAGGCGGTGCGCAGTCCGGGCACGTACGGCTGGAGCGCGGGGACGAAGTGCGCGGCGAGTTCCAGGCGTTCGGTCATCGCCGCGGCGGTACGGCCGTTCTCGGCGTGCGCCCCGGACGGGAACGCCGACGCCAGGGCCAGGTGCACCTCGGCCGTGGCCTGCCCCAGCTGACGGGCCTCCGCGGTGAAGTCGTGACCGGAGGCCAGCGCGTCCAGCGCCAGCGTCCAGCCGTCGGAGGCGTCCCGCAGGAACGGCTGGAGCACCCCGAGCGTCGCCTCCCAGGGATGCGTCGTCCGGAACCAGGCCACCGGGGCCGGCACCCGTCCGCAGCCCTGCTGGGCCAGCGCGCCGGACAGCTCCAGGTCGGGATTGACACCGGGCTGGATGCGCCGGAACAGCTTCAGGATGAACGCGTCCCCGTACACCAGCGAGGAGTTGGACTGCTCGGCGTCCAGCACCCGGGGCACCAGCCCGGCCGGCAACGACACCGACGGGTCCGCCTCGAACCGGAGCGGGCCGGCCGTGCCGGGGTGCCGCAGCCGGTCCAGGAGCAGCTGGGCCGAGCGGGGGTCCTGCAGCGCGTCGAAGACCGTCAGACCGGCGAGCGGACCTTTCTCCGCCCGGCCGATGAGGGCCTTGCCCAGGCGCGGCGACGGATGCTGTCGCATGCCGAGCAGCAGCTGGTAGCAGTCGCCGGCCGGGGGAGCGCCGCCGGGCGAGGGCACCGCCGAGTGACCGGCGTGCACCAGCAGATGCAGACAGCCCGGGAACAGCTCCGTCATCGACAGCAGCACCAGGTCCGTGACGGGCCTGTCCTTGCCCGCGAACCAGCGCTGCCGTGGCAGCCACTCGCGCAGCAGTCCGGCCAGTGAGGCCATCGGGCTGGCGTCGACCGTACGGGTCGTTCGGGGAGATGCGGTCTTCTGCATGGTGACGCGTCCTTTCCTCGGCACACGCTCGAAGCTCACGCTCAAAGTCGTCTGCCGATGCGGGATGCGACTCGGGTGAGCCGGAACCAGTAGAAGCCGTGGCCCCCGAGGGTCAGCAGATACGGCAGTTCGCCGATGGCCGGGAAACGCACCCCGCCGAACAGCTCGACCGGATGGCGTCCGCTGAACTCACGCAGGTCGAGCTCGGTGGGCTGCGCGAAGCGCGCGAAGTTGTGCACGCACAGCACCAGGTCGTCCTCGTACTCCCGCAGGAAGGCGAGAACCGCCGGGTTGGAGGATTGCAGCTCGGTGTAGGAGCCGAGTCCGAACGCCGGGTTCTGCTTGCGGATCTCGATCATGCGCCGGGTCCAGTGCAGCAGCGAGGACGGCGAGGCCATCGACGCCTCGACGTTCGTGACCTGATAGCCGTAGACCGGGTCCATGATCGTCGGCAGGCAGAGCCGTCCGGGGTCGCAGGTGGAGAATCCGGCGTTGCGGTCCGGGGTCCACTGCATCGGCGTGCGGACGGCGTCGCGGTCGCCGAGCCAGATGTTGTCGCCCATGCCGATCTCGTCGCCGTAATAGAGGATCGGGCTGCCCGGCAGGGAGAGCAGCAGGGCGGTGAAGAGTTCGATCGAGTGACGGTCGTTGTCGAGGAGCGGGGCGAGGCGCCGTCGGATGCCGATGTTGGCGCGCATGCGGGGGTCCTTGGCGTATTCCGCCCACATGTAGTCGCGTTCCTCGTCGGTGACCATTTCGAGGGTCAGCTCGTCGTGGTTGCGCAGGAAGATGCCCCACTGGCAGCCGGAGGGAATGGCCGGTGTCTTCGCGAGGATTTCCGAGACGGGGTAGCGGGACTCCCGGCGCACGGCCATGAAGATGCGCGGCATGACCGGGAAGTGGAAGGCCATGTGGCACTCGTCGCCACCGCTGGAGTAGTCGCCGAAATAGTCGACCACGTCCTCCGGCCACTGGTTCGCTTCCGCCAGCAGCACCGTATCCGGATACATCGCGTCGATGTCGCGGCGGACGCGCCTGAGGAACTCGTGGGTGGCGGGGAGGTTCTCGCAGTTCGTGCCCTCCTCCGCGTACAGATAGGGCACGGCGTCCAGCCGGAAGCCGTCGATTCCCAGGTCCAGCCAGAAGCGGAGGGCGGCCAGGATCTCCTCCTGCACAGCTGGATTCTCGTAGTTGAGATCCGGCTGGTGGGAGAAGAAGCGGTGGAAGAAGTACTGCTTGCGGACCGGATCGTACGTCCAGTTCGAGGGCTCGGTGTCGACGAAGATGATGCGGGCGTCGGAATAGGCCGAGTCGTCGTCGGCCCACATGTAGTAGTCGCCGTAGGGACCGTCGGGGTCCTTTCTCGACTCCTGGAACCACGGGTGCTGGTCGCTGGTGTGGTTCATGACGAAGTCGATGATGACGCGCATGCCGCGCTGGTGGGCGGCGTCGACGAATTCCACGAAGTCGGCGAGGTCGCCGAACTCTGGGAGGACCGAGGTGTAGTCGGAGACGTCGTAGCCGCCGTCGCGCAGTGGTGACTTGAAGAAGGGCGGCAGCCACAGGCAGTCGACGCCGAGCCATTGCAGGTAGTCGAGTTTGGCGGTCAGGCCTTTGAGGTCGCCGACGCCGTCGCCGTTGCTGTCCTGGAAGGAGCGGACCAGGACCTCGTAGAAGACGGCGCGTTTGAACCAGTCGGGATCACGATCCTTGGCAGGAGTGTCCTCGAAGGTGTCCAGCACGGGCTCGTTGACGGTCATGGCGCTCACGACCCTCCGATCTGCGGCGGCGATGCCTGGACGTGGAACACGTGCGCGGGCGCCCCGCCGGGGTCGAGGCGTACGTAGTTGCTCCTGCCCCAGCGGTAGGCCTCACCCGTCAGTTCGTCGTGCACGGACAGGGAGGCGTCCCAGTCCAGGCCGAGTTGCGGCATGTCCAACGAGACCGTGCCCTGCTGGGTGTGGTGTGGATCAAGGTTGGCGACCACCAGAACCGTGTCCGGACCCGTGCGCTTGCTGTACGCGATGAGCGCGTCGTTGTCGGTGTGGTGGAAGCGCAGGTTGCGCAGCCGGTGGAGGGCGGGGTGGCACCGCCTGATGGTGTTGAGCTGGGTGATCAGCGGGGCGATCGTGTCGGCGGTGTCCCAGTTGCGGGGGCGTAGCTGGTACTTCTCGGAGTCGAGGTATTCCTCGCTGCCCGGCCGCAGGGGGGTGTTCTCGCACAGTTCGTAGCCGCTGTAGATGCCCCAGGTGGGGGAGAGGGTGGCGGCCAGGACGGCGCGGACCTCGAAGGCGGGGCGGCCGCCTTCCTGGAGGTAGGCGTGCAGGATGTCGGGGGTGTTGGCGAAGAAGTTGGGCCGCATGTAGGCGGCGGCCTCCCCGGACAGCTCGGTGAGGTACTCCGTCAGTTCCTGCTTGGTGTTGCGCCAGGTGAAGTACGTGTACGACTGCTGGAAGCCGATCTGGGCCAGGGTGTGCATCATGGCCGGCCGGGTGAAGGCCTCGGCGAGGAAGATGACGTCGGGGTCGGTGCGGTTGATGTCGGCGATCACCCTCTGCCAGAACACCACCGGTTTGGTGTGCGGGTTGTCGACCCGGAAGATCCGCACCCTGTGGTCCATCCAGTGCCGCAGCACGCGAAGTGTCTCGGCGACCAGGCCGTCCAGGTCGGCGTCGAAGGCGATGGGGTAGATGTCCTGGTACTTCTTCGGCGGGTTCTCCGCGTACGCGATCGTGCCGTCCGGGCGGTGGTGGAACCACTCGGGGTGCTTGTCCACCCACGGGTGGTCCGGCGAGCACTGCAGGGCGAAGTCCAGGGCGACTTCCATGCCGAGTTCGGCTGCCTTCGCGACGAAGCGGTCGAAGTCGTCGAGGGTGCCGAGGCCCGGGTGGACGGCGTCGTGGCCGCCCTCGGGGGAGCCGATGGCCCAGGGCACGCCGACGTCGTCGGGGCCGGCGGAGAGCGTGTTGTTGGGGCCCTTGCGGAAGGTCGTCCCGATGGGGTGGATCGGCGGGAGGTAGACGACGTCGAAGCCCATCGCGGCGATGGCGGGCAGCCGGCGGGCGGCCGTGGTGAACGTGCCGTGGGGCTGGGCGGGGGTGCCCTCGGAGCGGGGGAAGAACTCGTACCAGGAGCCGTACAGGGCGCGTTCGCGCTCGACCAGCAGGGGCAGCGGATCGGACGCGCTGACCAGGTCCCGCAGCGGATACCGGCCCAGCACCGCGTCCACGTTCGCCGCGAACGCCGCCGCCAGCCGCGACACGGGCGGCAGCGAGTCGTCCCGCAGCGCCTCCGAGGCGGCCATCAGGGTCGCCCGCTCCGCCTTCTCGGGCACACCGGAGGCCGCGCGCTCGTACAGTTCGCCGCCCTCCTCCAGCACCAGTCCGACGTCGATCCCGGCCGGGACCTTGATGCGGGCGGTGCGCCGCCAGGTGGCCACCGGATCGCTCCAGGCCTCCACATGGAACGTCCAGCGGCCCACCGCCGACGGCGTCACCCTGGCGCCCCAGCGGTCGGAGCCGGGGGACAGCTCGTGCATCGGCGTCCACGGGCCGGGACGGCCGTCCGGATCGGTCAGCACGACATTGGCGGCCACGGAGTCATGGCCCTCGCGGAACACGGTGGCGGTGACCTCGAAGGTCTCTCCCATGACCGCCTTCGCCGGGAGCCTGCCGCCATCCACGGCCGGCCGTACGTCCCGTACCGGGATACGACCGATGGTCCCGGTGCCGGCACCGGTCCTGCCCTTGGTCCTGCCCATGGTTCACCTCCACCGTGCTCGAGGCCGGGCACAAGGCCCGGCCGGGGGTTCGATCTGTGCCGGGGGCTGGCTACTTCCCGGCATGGAAACGCCGCCGCCGCGACCTCGGCGGGCCCCGCCGTGCGGACACGCTCGCCGTGCGGGGCCGCTCGTCCTGCTCGCGGAGATAGGCGGCCGGGGTGATGCGCAGAAAGCGCTCGGCGGCGTCCGCGGCCTCACGGGCGCAGCGCTTTCCCATCAGCACGCAGAGGGTGTAGCCGGTGTCCTCGAAGGTGGCTCGCACCGTGAGGTCGGCCGGGGCCGCGAGCATGGCTCGTTCCCAGGCCCGGTATCGCCGCAGTTGCCGGGCGACTTCGGCTTTGGCCGGTAGCAGCATGACCCCGTTCACCTTCCGGGCTCGATGGCGCGTCTCCCGACCGTCGGGCGGAAAGGCCGTGCGCGCACACGCACGGGTTCCGTTACGGGCATCGAGGTCTTCACACATGGTGCACGGTCGACGACTCAGCGTCCTGTTGGATCTTCAACCATCGTGTCCGCGTGTCTCGTGTTGCACGAATGGCGTACCGCCCTCACCCTGAAGTGACTCAGAAGCGATCGGCGCTCACGCTCCGTGCTCGGGGCCCGTCCCGCAGGGGCGAGGAGAGCGGGAGCTTTCGCGGTGAGGAGGAACGACGGTGAAGACCGCAGTGCCCTGCTACTACCACCTCGACGTGGAAGTCAGCCCCGAACGGGTGGGTCAGGTCAGCCGAATTCTGGCCGCCCACCTCCGGTACTGGGACCTCGAGACGCTTGTGGAGCCCGTCCGCCGAGGCGCGGAGATGCTGTTGCGGGCCATCGACGAGCACGCGACGGACAAGAACACCTCGATCGAGATGTGGTGGAACGGCCAGCACCTCATCACCGCCGTGGGTGACAACGACCGCGCCCTGCGCCCGGACCACGAGTTGCGGGCCTGCCTTCAGCACCTCGCCGCGATGAGCGACGGCTGGGGCTGCTGCGCAGCCGAGTCCGGCAGCAAGGTCATCTGGTTCTCGCAGCGCGTCCGCTCCGCCGAACGCGCCCCGCTCGTCCCGGCGGCGCCCGCGCCCAGCCTGCGCGAGGCGCGCGGGGTTCCCCGCGAGATGCCCGTCACGGCCGTGGCCGACGCGGCGGGCGTCCGGGACGAGGTCCTGGAGGAGGCCCGGTGACGGCGGTGCGCCGCAACCGGAAAGGGGTGCCCGCGTGGAGCGGGCACCCCTACCCACTGGGTGCCGCCCACGACGGGCAAGGCACCAACTTCGCCCTGTTCAGCGAGGTCGCCGAACGCGTCGAGCTGGTCCTCGTCGACGACAAGGGCAGACCGGACGTCGTGCCGCTCACCGAGGTCGACGGTTTCGTGTGGCACGGCTATCTTCCCGGCGTCGGACCCGGCCAGCGCTACGGCTACCGGGTGCACGGCCCCTGGGACCCCGGCCTCGGCCACCGATGCAACCCGGCGAAGCTGCTGCTGGACCCGTACAGCCGTGCGGTGGACGGGCAGGTCGACAACCACGCCTCCCTCTTCGAG
Organism: Streptomyces sp. NPDC093568; assembly: GCF_044764945.1. Taxonomy (NCBI): domain Bacteria; kingdom Bacillati; phylum Actinomycetota; class Actinomycetes; order Kitasatosporales; family Streptomycetaceae; genus Streptomyces; species Streptomyces sp. NPDC093568. Next base: position 410,770 of record NZ_JBIWJD010000003.1, read on the forward strand.
CGCACCCCGGGCGCCCCGTCCCCGGCGGACAGCGCCGGGCACACCATGCTCGGCGTGGTGACCGAGCCCTACTTCGACTGGGGCGACGACCGCCCGCCCAGAAGGCCGTACGCCGACACGGTCATCTACGAGGCGCACGTACGGGGCCTGACGCGCGCCCATCCCGACGTCCCGCCCGCACTGCGCGGCACCTACGCCGGACTGGCGCACCCCGCCGTCGTCGAGCACCTCACCTCCCTCGGCGTGACCGCCGTCGAGCTGATGCCGGTGCACCAGTACGTCCAGGACGGTGTGCTCCTCGACCGCGGTCTGTCCAACTACTGGGGCTACAACACGATCGGCTTCTTCGCGCCGCACAACGCCTACGCCGCCCACGGCACCCGCGGCCAGCAGGTCGACGAGTTCAAGTCGATGGTGAAGGCGCTGCACGCGGCCGGCCTCGAAGTGATCCTGGACGTGGTCTACAACCACACCGCCGAGGGCAACGAGCGCGGCCCGACGCTGTCCTTCCGGGGCATCGACAACGCCTCGTACTACCGCCTGGTGGACGGCGACTGGGCGCACTACTACGACACCACCGGCACCGGCAACAGCCTGCTGATGCGCCACCCGTATGTGCTTCAGCTGATCATGGACTCGCTGCGCTACTGGGTCACCGAGATGCACGTCGACGGCTTCCGCTTCGACCTCGCGGCCACGCTCGCCCGGCAGTTCCACGAGGTGGACCGGCTCTCCGCGTTCTTCGACCTGATCCAACAGGACCCGGTGATCAGCCGGGTCAAGCTGATCGCGGAACCCTGGGACGTGGGGGAGGGCGGCTACCAGGTGGGCAACTTCCCGCCGCTGTGGTCGGAGTGGAACGGCAAGTACCGGGACGCCGTACGGGACTTCTGGCGGGCCGAGCCAGGTTCGCTCGGCGAGTTCGCCTCCCGGCTGACCGGCTCCTCCGACCTGTACGCGCACAGCCGGCGCCGGCCGCGCGCCAGCGTCAACTTCGTCACCGCGCACGACGGGTTCACGCTGCGCGACCTCGTCTCGTACAACGACAAGCACAACGAGGCCAACGGCGAGAACAACCGGGACGGCGAGAGCCACAACCGGTCCTGGAACTGCGGTGCCGAGGGCGAGACCGACGACCCGGCCGTGCTCGCGCTGCGGGCCCGGCAGCAGCGCAACTTCCTCGCCACGCTCCTGCTGTCGCAGGGCATCCCGATGCTCGGCCACGGCGACGAGATCGGCCGCACCCAACGGGGCAACAACAACGCCTACTGCCAGGACAACGAGGTGTCCTGGGTCGACTGGCGTCTCACCGACGGGCAGCGCGCGCTCGCCGACTTCACCCGATACGTCATCGGGCTGCGCGCTGCCCACCCCGTCCTGCGCCGCCGCCGCTTCTTCCAGGGCGAGACACCCACCCATCCCGAGCAGCCGCTGCCCGACCTGGTGTGGTTCCGTCCCGACGGACGCGAGATGACCGACGACGACTGGGAGCGCCCCGACGCGCACGCCGTCGCCGCCTTCCTCAACGGCGATGCCATCGCCGAGCCGGACTGGTGCGGGCAGCCGGTCGTGGACGACTCGTTCCTGCTGCTGCTCAACGCCCACTGGGAGCCGCTGGAGTTCCAGCTCCCCGATCGCGGCTTCGGCGAACGCTGGACCACGTTGATCGACACGGCCGCCCAGCAGGGGCCGCCCGACGAGACGGAGCACAAGGCGGGCACGGCCCTTCTCATCGAGCGCCGCAGCCTGGTCCTGCTGTCGAGGCCGTCCCGCAAGAAGCCCTGATCAGGGTGGGCGGCCGCGCCGCTATCGTTCGCGGCGCGAGGTAACGGTGAACTGCGCCCCGTCCTGATCCCGCAGCACCGCCTCCTCGTTCCCCTTCGACAGCACGCTCCCGCCGTTCAGCTCCGCGGCCCGCGCGCACTCCGCCACGTCCGCGACCGCGAAGTGCACCTGCCAGTGCGGCCGGATCGTCGGATCGGGCGCGGCCTCCAGCGCCCCCGACTCGATCCGCGCCACCGCGTCACCGCCGCTGCGCAGCACGACCTCGCCGCCCTCGTAGTGGACCTCGCAGCCGCCCTCGCCCGACGCCCAGTCGAAGACCTCGCCGTAGAACAGGGCGGCGTCGAAGGCGTCACGGGTGTGCAGGCGAATGAAGGTGGGCGCGGCCCGGCGCCAGGACTCCCAGTTGGAGATGAGCTCGCCCTCCCAGATGCCGAACGTCGCCCCGTCCCGGTCGGCGAGCAGGGCCGCCCGCCCCGGCGGCAGGGAGAGCGGTCCGACGGCCGCGGTGCCGCCGCGTTCCTGCACCCGCGCCACGGCCTCGTCGGCGCTGCGCACGGCGAAGTACGGCGTCCAGGCGACGGCCATCTGCCACATGGTGGCGACCGCGGCGATACCGGCCACCGGCACGTTGTGCGCCAGCGCCACCCGGAAGCGGTCCCCCAGCTTGGCCGGCCGCCAGCGCCATCCCAGCACGGCGGAGTAGAACGCCTGGGTGGCCTCCAGGTCACGGCTGGTCAGGCTCACCCAGCAGGGTGCGCCGAACACGGAGTGTGTGGACACGACATCGGCCGTGCTCCCGGGGGTTCTCGCATTGTTCATGGCAGTCGCGTCCTGGTCTCGCCCTACCGGCGGGCCACCGGTCTGCTCCCAGTGTCCGGCCGGATCCGCTCACGGGCCTGCCGAGTACCCCCGGCAGGGTGCCGAAACGGGCCACGTCCGGGCTCGTGTCACTGGCACGCCACCGGCGAAGGCGCGAGGATGGGAGCCGTGGCACCGCGACCGAACGAGCCCGCCGACGAGACGGAACGCATTGTTGAGCTGGAAGAGGAAGTCGACCAGCTCAAGCAGGCGGTGGTCTCGCACGCCGTGGTGGACCAGGCGATCGGAATGATCGTCGCACTCGGCCGGCTCTCCCCCGATCAGGGGTGGACGGTGCTGAAGGACGTCTCCCAGCACACGAACATCAAGCTCCGCCGGGTGGCGGAACTGATCCTCATCTGGGGCCGCGAGGGCGAGATGCCGCCCGAAATCCGCGTCGAGCTCGAAGAGGCCCTCGAGCGTCACGGCCCGACGCAGATTCCGGGGTCGGCCAAGGGGTGACCCACCCCGTTCGGGGTCAGCGTGCCTCGGCGAGCAGTTCCTCGCGCAGCTGGGCGAAACAGCCGCTCAGCAGCCGGGAGACATGCATCTGCGAGATGCCCAGCTGCCGCGCGATACGGCTCTGCGTCATCCCCACGAAGAAGCGGAGATAGAGGATCGTCCGCTCGCGCTCCGGGAGCCGTTGCAGGCACGGCGACGCGGACACGCGGTCGATGACCACCTCGTACGCCGGATCCGGACCGCCGATCGCGTCACCGAGGGCGTAACCGTCGGTGCCGGGCATCTCCGCCTCCAGCGACAGCGCGGAGAAGCACTCCAGGGCCTCCATGCCGGTGCGCACCTCGGCCTCGCTCAGGTGCGCGTGCTCGGCGATCTCGGCCACGGTGGGCGGCTTGCCCGGGGCCTGCTGCGACAGCTCCTTGACCGAGGCGCGCACCCGGTTGCGCAGGTCCTGCACACGGCGCGGCACGTGCAGCGTCCACATGTGGTCGCGGAAGTGCCGCTTGATCTCGCCGGTGATGGTGGGAACCGCGTACGCCTCGAAGGCGTGGCCACGTGCCGGGTCGTAGTGGTCGACGGCCTTGACCAGACCCAGCGCGGCCACCTGGTACAGGTCCTCGAGGGACTCCCCGCGGCCCTTGAACCGCACGGCGATCCGCTCCGCCATGGGGAGCCACAGCTCGATCAGTTCGTCCTTGAGAGCCTTGCGGTCCGGCCCGTCGGACAGGCCGACAAGCCGGTCGAAGGCTGCGGCGGTGTCGGGTGCGTCGTCGTGAGGGTGCTGCTTCGTCCTGGTGGTGGCACTCATCCGAGTGCACCTCCTCAAGCAGGTGCTGATTGGACAGACACCATGGGAGGCGCGGACTCGGACCTCAGGAGAACACCCAGGGGGGAGGGCCGGCTCCCACGGACGTGCCTCCTGTCCGAAGCACATAGGAACGTATTCCCGCCCTAAGTGTACCTGAAACGGATTTCGTGAATGCGACTACGTGTTGCACCGGCGTGACTGTCCGTCCGAACGGCCAGGTGAGCGACCCCTACATCGACTATCTGGCCCCCGGCATCATCGCCCAGTCCGCGATGTTCATCGCCATCTTCTACGGCATCCAGATCATCTGGGAGCGTGACGCCGGCATCCCCGACAAGCTGCTCGTCACACCGACGCCGCGCTCGGCGCTGATCACCGGCAAGGCGTTCACGGCCGGGGTGAAGTCCCCGATCCAGGCGGTCGTCGTGACCCTCATCGCCGCGGTGCTCGGCGTCGCGCTGACCTGGAACCCGCTGAAGCTGCTCGGTGTAGCCGCGGTCGTCGTCCTCGGCTCCGCCTTCTTCTCCTGCCTGTCGATCACCATCGCCGGCATCGTCCTCAACCGCGACCGGCTGATGGGCTTCGGGCAGGCCATCACGATGCCGCTGTTCTTCGGCTCCAACGCCCTCTACCCGCTGTCGGTGATGCCGGGCTGGCTCCAGGCGGTCAGCACGGCCAACCCGCTCAGCTACCAGGTCGACGCCCTGCGCGGCCTCCTCCTGGGCACCCCCGCCCATCTCGCGCTCGACTTCGCCGTCCTGCTCGTGGCCGCCGCGCTCGGCATCACCGCCGCCTCCGCACTGCTCGGCCGGCCGGCTCGCTGATCTTGGGGGAGAACGTGATGTGCGGCACGTGGGTGAACACGGCCGAACGGCTCGGGGGCGGATTCTTCCTGCCCACGGCTTGATCGGTGATCAAGGGGGCGAATGGGCTGGCCACAGCGCATTCTGCTCATTTGACAGTGCACTGAGCACAAAGATAGGAAGCAGCTCTCTGGGTCGAGAGGTGGATTGTGTACGAGCCGAACGTGGTCGGGGACTGGCACGAGTACGACGAGCATGCCGGTCTGCGTGTCCGCGTCCACCGCCTGGAAGCCGCCGAGCCGCCGCGCGGACGGGACGACGCCGCCGAGGGGCTGACCTATTTCCGGGTCCGCGTCACCGTCGAGAACCGCGGCGAGCGGCACCTCGGCATCCACCTCGAGGACGGCCAGATGGACGTGCGGATCGGCCAGGACGGCGAGGCCGCGTTCATCGACTGGCGCAACTCGCAGTTCATCGAGGGCTTCGACGTCTACCCCCTGCGCCGGGCCACCGCCGTGCTCTACGCGGCCGGCCCGGAGGCGAGCCTGAGCCAGGTCGACGTGCAGATCCAGCTGCGGGTCGAGGAGGAGTGGGCGGACCGCCGGCTGTGGACCGGTGGCGTCGGCCTCCAGGAGGGCTCCGCCGGCGCCCATGCCGCCACCCTGCGCGACGGCCTCGCGCTCCAGGTGAGCAACTTCCTGCGGGAGCAGGCCGAAGAGGGCACCGCCTGACCGGTCGGTGCCCTTGGGCGGCTCAGTGCGGGATGCCGTCGATGATCTCGCGGGCGCCCTGACGCAGCAGCGCCACGGCGACCGACGTGCCCAGCGTGGCCGGGTCGAGCCGGCCGGCCCACTCGTGGGCGTTCAGCCGGACCTTGCCGTCCGGGGTGAACACACACGCCCGCAGTGACAGTTCGCCGCTGCGGTCCACGCGCGCGTACCCGGCGATGGGGCTGTTGCAGTGCCCCTGCAGGACGTGCAGGAACATGCGCTCGGCGGTGGCCTCCCGGTGGGTGTCCGGGTCCCCGAGCCCGCTGACGGCGTCGATGAGCTCGGTGTCGCCCTCCCGGCACTGCAGCGCGAGGATGCCCGCGCCGATCGGCGGCATCATCACCTCGGGGGAGAGGACCTCGCTGATCACGTCACGGCGGTCGATGCGCTCCAGGCCGGCCACCGCCAGGAGCAGCGCGTCGGCCTCACCGGCCGCGAGCTTGGCCAGCCGCCGGTTGGCGTTGCCGCGGAACGGCACGCACTCCAGGTGCGGGTGGGTGGCGGCCAGCTGCGCGACCCGGCGCACCGACGAGGTGCCGATGCGCGTCCCGTCCGGCAGCTCGTCCAGCGTGAGGCCGCCCGGATGGATCAGCGCGTCGCGGATGTCGTCCCGCTTCAGGAACGCGGCGAACGTCGTCCCCGCGGGCAGCGGCCGGTCGGCGGGGATGTCCTTGACGCAGTGCACGGCGAGGTCGGCCTCGCCCGCCAGCAGCGCGGCGTCCACCTCCTTGGTGAACGCGCCCTTGCCCTCGACCTGGGAGAGGTCGCCCATCCACTTGTCACCGGTCGTCTTCACGGGCACGACCTCGGTGCGCACACCGGGGTGCAGGGCCGCCAACTCGGCACGGACACGCTCCACTTGGGCGAGTGCCATCGGCGAGTCGCGGGAGACGATACGGATCAGTTCAGGGACGGACATGCGGCCACGATAGTCCGTCACAAGCCCGCGTTCGCACGCCTCCGCCCGATTCGCGCGGCGCCCCGCCCCCGGACCGGCGAGCACAGCACCACCGACGCGGCCACCGTGAACAGCCCTCCGACCAGGAACGTGCCCCGCAGCCCGACCACGGGCAGCAGCGCGCCCCCGAGCAGCGCGCCGGCGGCGATACCGATGTTGTAGGCCGCCGAGTTGGCCGCGAGGGCGGTCTCCGTGCGGCCGGGGGCCACCTGGAGCATCCGGCTCTGCGTCGCCATGAACACCGTCGCGACCGAGGCACCGAGCACCATGATCAGCACGACACTCGCCACCCGGGACTGTCCCGCCGCCCACAGGCCCAGCAGCGCCACCGCCTGGGCCGCCACCGGCACCCGCAGCGTGGCTCGCGGACGGCGGTCGAGCAGCGGCCCGGTCACCGCGACCCCCGTCAGTGCCGCCCCGCCGAAGGCGAGCAGGACGGCACTGACGGCGTCCGCGCTGAATCCGCTCACCTCGGTGAGGAAGGCCACCACGTAGGTGAACCCGGCGAAGGCACCGGTCACCGACAGGGCCGTGACGGCCAGCACGACGTGGAAGGCGCGCCGGTCGGGCGCGGAGCCGTACGCCGCGTGGCCGTCCTGGGGGCGGGAGGACGGCAGCAGGATCCCGATGGTCACGAGCGAGAGCAGCGCCAGCACGCCGAGCAAGGCGAACGGCGTGCGCCAGTCGGTGTGTCCGCCCAGCCAGGTCCCCGCCGGAACCCCGGCCACCGTGGCGAGGGAACCCCCGACGGACAGCAGCCCTATGACCCGTCCCCGGCGTTCGGCCGGGAACATGCCGACCGCGACCGGCCCCATCACCGACCAGAACACCGCCTGCCCGAGCGCGGTCGCCACCCGCGCCGCCAGCAGCGCCCCGTACGGCACACCGTCCAGTGCGGAAACCCAACTGGCCAGCGCGAGCAGCCCCAGAACGCCGGTCAGCAGATAACGGCGCGGAACCGACCGGGTGACGTGGACGAGCGGCAACGAGGCGACCGCCACCGTCAGGCCGTAGCCGGTGACCAGGGCGCCGACGGCCGTCAGCGACACCCGCAGATCGTCCGCCATCAGCGTGAGCAGGCCGACCGGCAGGTTCTCGGTCGTGTTGAAGGTGAACGCCGCCAGCATCAGCGCCGCGAGGACGGCGGCACGCCGCCAGGGTGCCGGACGTACGCTGTCCATCCAACCGCCTTTCGCCCAGGGGAAGTCGGGGCCAGCGTGCGGGGCCGCGGGGCGGGGCCTCCACTCTTTCGTCCCGGGACGAATCGACGCTCACGACGGGGGTCGCCATGCCGCTCGCCCTGCACCTCGGCACCGACGACCTCGCGCGCTGCCGGTTCGCGATCTCACCGCTGTGCCAGACCCACGAGGCGCTGCGGCTGCTGCGCCGGCCCGGTCGGCACGGCTACCACCGAAGCTGGCTGCACCGCGTCCGCCGTACGGTCGCCCGCCTCGACCTGGCACTCCTGTGGCTGTTCATCCCGCCGCCCGGTGCCTACACGCCGGACTTCCTCGGCGCGCCTCCCGAGGAGCCGTACCCGACCTTCGACGGCGAACTGGCCCGCCTGCGCGCCACCGACCCCGCGCTCGCCCATGCGGAGATGACCCGCTCCCTCGCCTGCACCCCCGGCCTCATGGAATCCCCGCGGGGGCGGGCCGCGCTCGACGACCCCGCCGCCACCGTCCGGCGCCTGGCCGACCTCACCGAGCGGGCCTGGCAGGCCCTGCTCGCCCCGGACTGGGCCCGCCACCGCGCGGTACTGGAGGCGGACATCGCGCAGCGCTCCCGCAGGGCGGCCGACGAGGGCCTCGACGCGCTGCTGACCGGTCTGCACCCGGCCGTCGACTGGGCCGACCGCACACTCACCCTGCGCCGGTACGACGATCTGGCGGACGCGCAACGCCCCGACGGCAGAGGCCTCCTGCTGATGCCGAGCGTCTTCGTGTGGCCGGACGTGGTGAGCGGCTTCGCACGGCCCTGGCAGCCGACGGTCATCTATCCGGCCCGCGGCATGGGCCGTCTCCACGCCGCGTCGGCCCCGCGTCCGCCGGAGGCGCTCGGCCGGCTGCTCGGCGGGCAGCGCGCCGCTCTGCTCGCCGGGCTCGGCGCGCCCGCCTCTACGACGGAGCTGGCCCGTCGGCACGGCCTGGCCGCGTCGACCGTGTCCGTCCATCTGTCGGTCCTGCGGGAGACCGGCCTGCTGGTCTCCCGGCGGCAGGGCCACTACGTCCTGTACACGCGAACGGCCCTGGGCGACGCCCTCGTCGAGGGGGACGTCGGCCCAGGGGCCGTGTGACGTGGACCGCGGGTGTGTCAGGCGTTCGGGTCGAACGAGATGCCCGACGGCTTCGCCGACGCGAGGTGGGAGGCGAAGTTGCCGTCCTTCAGACCGAAGTTGGCGCTGCCCCAGTTCGCCGCGACCAGCTTGTCACGGATGCCCGAGGGGTAGCCGTTCCAGCCGACCAGCGGCGGGTACTGCCAGGTGCCCTCGTGGTTCTCCGGCGGCTCGTCGTTGGAGTTGGCCAGCCGGAAGCAGTGCGTGCTGATGCCGTCCTTGTGGTACACGATCTTCGCGTGCGTGCCGTCGAAGCGCACCGAGGACGCGGCGTGCACCGTGAACGAGCCGTGGTTGGACGTCGAGACGTAGCGCACCGCGTTGTCCTGCACCCACACCACGACGTGCTCCCAGTCGTGCCGGTGCCCGCCGATGCTGCTGCCCGCGATGGCCTGGTCCTTCTCGAAGTACAGGCCGTACATGTAGGCGCACCAGCCGTTGTTGCACTTGAAGCGGGAGTACCCGTTGGTGTTGTTCAGGTCCGAGGCGTCACGGCAGCTGCCGTTGAGCGCGCCGGTCGGGTTGAGGCCGCCGTTCAGGGTGCCGTCCGGGCCGATGGCGGGCGTGGAGTAGCAGCCGTCCGTGTCGTAGTCGAAGGCGGGCTGGTACGTGTTCTCGGCCGCCTCGGCGTTGGCGGGCAGCGCCGTGGGCGGAGCGGCGAGGGCGACACTGGGGAAGGCGATGACGAGCGCGGCTGCACCGGCCAGACCGGTGAGCAATCTGTTGCGGTGCGTGCGGAACGTCTGTGACGGCACAGCGTCTCCTCGGGATTCTGACCCAGCCCAACGGCTGTGGGGGGAAGGGGAGTTCAGAATCCCGGGAATTCCCTTACGTGCCAAGAGTCACGGGCGTACCAGCGGTGAAGGGCAGCGCAATAATTGCCGCCGACCTGTGCGTCAGGCGTCGTCGGGCAGCACCGCCGACGCGTCACGCGGCGTCAGATCCGGCCTGAGCCGCTGCCACGACGGCTGGCGCAGCAGCCCGGACCGGGTACGCACGCTGTAGCGCACCTCGCCCACCAGCCGGGGCAGCACCCAGTGCGCGCCCGCCACATGGGGCACGGGATCGAAGGGGCACACGTCCGACGCGGCGGTCCGCAGCAGCGCGGCCAGCTCGGTCCGTTCGGACTCGCTCCAGCCGGTGCCCACCCCGCCGACGTACCGCAGCCGGCCGTCGGCCGCGAACTGCCCGACCAGCAGCGCGCCCGGAAGGCCCGCGATGCGCCCCTTGCCGGGGAGCCAGCCGCCGACGATCACGTCCTCGTTGTGCATGTTGCGGATCTTGATCCAGGAGCGGGAGCGCGCCCCGGGCTCGTACAGCGAGTCCAGCCGCTTGCAGACCAGCCCCTCCAGCCCGTGCTCGCGGGTCGCCTCCAGCGCCTCGGCCCCCCGTCCCACCAGGGCGCCCGGCGTCGACCAGTACGGCCCGTCCAGGCCCAGCTCCTCCAGCCGCCCCCGGCGCCGGGAGTAGGGGACCTTCAGGAGGGAGCGGCCCGCGAGGTGCATCACGTCGAACAGCACCAGCTGGACGGGCGTGCGCGCGGCCATCCTGGCGGCCCGGGCGGGCGCGTGCGCGAGGCCCATGCGGGACTGGAGCAACTGGAAGTCGGCGCGGCCCTGTTCGTCCAGCGCGAGGATCTCCCCGTCCAGGACGGCCGGGGTTTCGCCGAGCGCCTCGGCGAGCGGCCGCAGCTCGGGGTAGGCCGCGGTGATGTCCTCCCCGGAACGGGCGCGCAGCAGCAGTGTGCCGTCCCCCTCCAGATAGACCACCGCGCGCTGGCCGTCCTGCTTGGTCTCGTACGCCCAGCGGGCGTCCTGCGCGACGGGCGGCAGGGTGCCGGGTGTCGCGAGCATGGGAGGGATCAGCGGCAGGGTCACGGGTCAGTTCTCGACGTCCCCGCCCTCCGTCACGCGCCCGGGCCGCCGATTTCCCCTGATCGGCGGCCCGGCCGTCACTGCTCCTCGGCCGGCGGCAGGGCTCGGACCAGGCCCGACTGGTAGGCGATCACGACGAGTTGGGCACGGTCGCGGGCGCCCAGCTTGGTCATGGCGCGGTGCACATGGGTGCGCACGGTCAGCGGGCTGACGAACAGCTTCTCGGCGATCTCCTCGTTGGAGTGCCCCTCGGCGACCCAGGCCATGACCTCCCGCTCCCGCGCGGTCAGGGCCGCGAGGTCCCCAGGGGCGGGCGACTGGGAGCTCTCGGCCGGGGAGGCCAGGAACCGGGTGATCAGCGTGCGGGTCGCGGTGGGGGAGAGCAGGGACTCACCGGCGGCCACGGTGCGGATGCCGTCGAGCAGCACGTCCGCGGTGACGTCCTTGCCGAGGAAGCCGCTCGCCCCGGCCCGCAGCGCCTGGGCCACGTACTCGTCGATCTCGAACGTGGTGAGGATCAGCACCCGCACCGCCGCCAGGCCCGGGTCCGCGCAGATCGTCGACGTGGCGGCCAGACCGTCGGTGCCGGGCATGCGGATGTCCATCAGGACCAGGTCGGGGCGGTGGGACCGGGCGAGTTCGACGGCCTCCGCGCCGTCGGTGGCCTCGGCGACCACCTCCATGTCCGCGCAGGAGTCGATCAGGATCCGGAAGGTGGCCCGCAACAGGGCCTGGTCGTCGGCGAGCAGGACGCGGATGGTCATGAGCGGGGGTTCTTCCGGTTCCGGGGCGGTCGGACAAGCTTGCAGGGAATGTCACGCGGTGTCGTCGTACCTGTGCCGACAAGCCGGTACTCGCAACGCAGTAGTGCGCCGGGCTCGAGGTCATCCCCCAGGGGGAGGGGGCGCCGCCCGCCCACCACGCTCGCGCCCCGTTCAGTCACGTGACTTAGATTGTACGGAGGCGAAGCCACGGCGGCTCGAGGGACCGGCCGCCGGCAGACGGTGCGCGCGGTCCCGGTGCGGTGGTGATCATGGCAGGCAGGACGCTGCGGGAGGAACAGGCGGGCGCGACCCGGGAGCTGCTGCTGACCGCCGCCGAGCGGCTCTTCGCCGAACACGGCGTGTACGCGGTGTCCAACCGCCAGGTCAGCGAGGCCGCCGGGCAGGGCAACAACACCGCCGTCGGCTACCACTTCGGCACCAAGACCGACCTGGTCCGCGCCATCGTCCGGCGCCACTCCGCGCGCATCGAGGAGATCCGCGCCCGGCTGGTCGCCGACCTGGCCGACCCGGACGACGTGCGTGGCTGGGTGGACTGTCTGGTCCGCCCCTCTCTCGAACATCTCGCCGCGCTCGGCAGCCCCACCTGGTACGCGCGGTTCTGCGCCCAGGTCGTGGCCGATCCCGCGCTGCACCGGATCATGGTCGAGGAGGCACTCACCGCCCCGTCCCTCCAGGCGATCATCGAGGGGCTGAACCGGTGCCTGCCCGACCTCCCCGTCGAGGTCCGCGCCGAGCGCGGCGAGATGGTCCGCCATCTGATCGTCCACGTGGCCGCCGAGCGCGAGCGCGCCCTCGCCGAGCAGACCCCCACCCCGCGGTCGACCTGGGACGACGCCGCCACCGGCCTCACCGACGCCGTCGTCGGCATGTGGTCCGCGCCCGTCACCACCGCCCGCTGACGCCACCGCACAAGGAGTCGCGACCGTGGAACCGACACTCGGCGGACGGGGCGGGTCATGGGCGCCGGTGCCGCGGGCCGGGTCCAGAGTCCGCGGGGAGTTCGGCATGACCTTTCCGCAGTGGCGCACCCAGTCACGCCTCCACCACGCGCTGCGCCTGCTCGCCGAGGACACCCCCGTCACCGCCGTCGCCCACCGCTGCGGCTGGTCCTCCGCCAGCGCCTTCATCGACGTCTTCCGCCGCTCCTTCGGGTACACCCCGGGAACCCACAACCGCCGTGCGCACCAGGGCGAATGAAGAGGCGGGGGCGGATGGCGGACCCGGATCTACCCTCCGGTAGCATCCGGCGGCAGGCCATCCAAGGAGGATCAGTGCCCCGGTCCGAACGCTCGCCCCTGCTGCTCGCCGGCCTGCTGGCCGCGGCCGGCGTCACTCACTTCACCGTCCCCCGTCAGTACGACGCGCTGGTGCCGACCTCTCTGCCGGGGACGCCCCGGACCTGGACGTACGCCAGTGGCGTCGCCGAGCTCGCGCTGGCTGCCGGAGTCGCGCTGCCGCGCACCCGCAAGGCCGCCGCGCTGGCCACGGCCGCCTTCTTCGTCGGTGTGTTCCCCGCCAACGTGAAGATGGCCGTCGACTGGCGGCACCGCCCGGCCCCGCAGAAGGCCGCCGCCTTCGGCCGGCTGCCGTTGCAGATCCCCCTCGTGCTGTGGGCCCGAGGCGTCGCGAAGAACACGGAGGGCAGGGCGTGAGCGCACAGCTGAAGGCGGGCGACAAGGTCGAGGACTTCGAGCTGCCGGACGAGACCGGTACCGTCCGCAGCCTGTCCGAGCTGCTCGCCGAGGGACCCGTGGTCCTCTTCTTCTACCCGGCGGCGCTCAGCCCCGGCTGCACCGCGGAGGCCTGCCACTTCCGTGATCTCGCCGCCGAGTTCTCCGCCGTCGGCGCGCGGCCGGTCGGTATCAGCGGGGACGCGGTCGAACGCCAGCAGCAGTTCGCCGACCGCCACGGCCTCGGCATGCCGCTGCTGTCCGACGCCGACGGCAAGATCCGCGAGCTGTTCGGGGTGGCCCGCGGCTTCTCGCTGGCCCCGACGAAGCGGGCCACCTTCGTCATCGGGCAGGACCGCACCGTCCTGGAGGTCGTCCGCAGCGAACTGCGGATGAACACCCACGCCGACCGGGCCCTCGCCGCGCTGCGCGGGTGACCGCCGGGGGCGTCGCAGGTTGATGCCCTGCGGCGGAGGACTCATGCTGGACGAATGGAGCACGTCTCCGCCTCGGTGATCCTCGATGCCCAGGGTGTGGTCAGGGGGTGGAGCGAGGGTGCCCGGCGGCTCAGCGGCCACAGCGCCGAGGAGGTCGTCGGACGGCCCGCGCGGGACCTGCTCGCCGAAGAACCACCGCCGGCCGCCGTCGCCGCCCTGAGCGGCACCGTCGTCCTGCGCCGTCACGACGGCTCGCGGGTGCCCCTGGCCCTGCGGGCGGAGACCGTCCTGGGCGAGGACGGCGCGCCCGACGGATACGTGGTCACCGGCGAACCGCCGGGCGGACCGGAGCCGGACCTGGGCGAGCGGGCCTTCCAGCAGGCGTCGATGTCCATGTCGGTGTTCGACACCGAGCAGCGCTATCTGCGGCTCAACGACGTGGCCTGCCAGGTGATGGGCCTACCGGAGGACGCCCTGATCGGCCGGCACTTCCCGGAGACCGTGGAGGAGGCCGAGCACGGCCGCGGCTTCCACTGGCACCTGCGCCAGGTCGCCGAGACGGGCCGGCCGATCCGCTACGAGAGCTTCACCGGAGCCCCGGCCCTGAACCGGGAGCACGCCTGGAGCATCCAGATGTGGCCCGTGCGGGACGCAGACGGCGAGGTCGTGGGCACGGCCCTCGCGGCCTTCGACAGCTCCGAGCAGTACTGGGCGCGCGAGCGGCTGGCCCTGCTGAACGAGGCCGCCGCGGCCATCGGCACCACCCTGGACGTGGTGCGCACCGCCGAGGAGCTGATCGGGGTCGTGGTGCCCCGGTTCGCCGACTTCGCCAGCGTGGACCTCTTCGACTGGGTCCTGGACTCGGAGGAGCCCCCTGCCCTGTCCGGCACCGACATCGCCCTGCGCCGGATCGCCCACGGCTCCGGCACCGAGGGCACCCCCGAGGCGGCCGTTCACCTGGGCGAGGTGGACTACTACCCGCCGTTCTCGCCGCCCGCGCGGGCGATCATGGAGAGCCGGGTCATGCAGGGCCAGGCGGGCGAGCCGGCGTTCATGCGGTGGATCGCGGAACGCAACGCCCGCGCCCCGGAGGGCCGGCGCCACCGCGTGGGTGCCCACTCGATGATGGCGGTGCCGCTGCGGGCCCGCGGCACCACGCTCGGCGTCGCGGTCCTCGTCCGGATCAGACAGTCCGACGACTACGGCGGCGACGACGCCGTCTTCGCCGAGGAACTCGCCAGCCGGGCCGCGGTCTGCATCGACAACTCCCGCCGCTTCGCCCGGGAGCGCACCACCGCGCTGGCCCTCCAGCACAACCTGCTGCCCCGGGGCCTGTCCGGACAGGCGGCCGTCGAAGTCGCCCACCGCTACCGGCCCTCCGGCTCACAGGCCGGCATCGGCGGCGACTGGTTCGACGTGATCCCGCTGTCCGGCAGCCGGGTCGCCCTCGTCGTCGGCGACGTCGTCGGACACGGCATCCCCTCGTCGGCCACCATGGGCCGGCTGTGCACGGCCGTACGCACCCTCGCCGACGTCGACCTGCCGCCCGACGAGCTCCTCACCCACCTCGACGACCTGGTCACCCACCTGGCCGGGGACGACTCCGACGAGGTCGCCGAACTGGGGGCCACCTGCCTCTACTCCGTCTACGACCCCGTCACCCGCCGCCTCAGCCTGGCCGCCGCAGGCCATCCGCCCCCGGCCGTCGTCCTGCCCGACGGCACCGCGCAGGTCATCGAGATGAACGCCGGGCCGCCCCTCGGGGTCGGGGGACTGCCCTTCGAGGCCATGGAGGTTGAGCTGCCGGAGGGCGCCCTGGTCGCCCTGTACACGGACGGTCTCATCGAGGACCGCGACCGCGACATCGACCACTCCACCGCCGAACTGTGCCGCGCGCTGACCGCGCCCGCCGAGTCCCTCGACGCGCTGTGCGACGGCGTGCTCAAGGCCGTCCTGCCGGAGGACCCCAGCGACGACGTGGCCCTGCTGCTGGCCCGCACCCGGGTGCTGGGCACCGACCGCATCGCCACCTGGGACGTGCCGCCCGACCCCGAGCACGTGGCGGCGACCCGGCAGGCGGCCACGGACCAGCTGGCCGCGTGGGGCCTGGACGAGGCGGCCTTCGTCACCGAACTCGTCGTCAGCGAACTCGTCACCAACGCCATCCGGTACGGCGCCCCACCCATCCAGCTCCGGCTGATCCGGGACCGCGCCCTCATCTGCGAGGTCTCCGACGGCAGTTCCACCTCCCCGCATCTGCGCCGGGCCCACGCCTACGACGAGGGCGGCCGCGGACTGCTGCTGGTCGCCCAGCTCACCCGGCGCTGGGGCAGCCGGCAGACCGGCAGCGGCAAGACGATCTGGGCGGAACAGCCGCTGCCGTCGGGGTGATCACTCGAAGGGGCAGCCGGGATTCGGCGCGTCCTGCGAGAACGGCGCACCGTGTGGCAGCACGTACAGGACGTCGAGGACCACCGGCGTGGTGCCCTCGTTGCGGCCTATGTGGACGTTGCCCGGTCCGGCCGGCTCCTGGATGAAGCTGCCTTCGGGGTAGACGCCGTCGGAGACGCAGGTGGAGTCGTAGTGGGTCAGCGTGCCCTGCTGTGCGAACGCGTACAGCGGGCCGTCGTGGTAGTGCCAGCCGGTGGCCTGACCCGGCGGAATCGTGATCTCGCGAAGGATGTAGTCGGTGCCGCCGACGGTCTTCTGACTGATCGTCCGGCCGACGACACCCGGTCCGGGCGGAGTCGCCTGGGCGGGCGTGGCGAGGAGGACGGTGGCGGCGGCCACGGTGCCGGTGACGGCGGTGCGGAGGGCGGAGCGCATACGAAGCCTCCTGAGGCGAGAGCTGCTGTCGCCGTGAACATAGAGGCACACAAGGCAAGTTGAACCCGGAACCACAACATCCGCCGGTGCTCCGGGACGTTGGCTCCGCTCAGGCGCCGGCCCGCCCCGCGGGAAGCTCCCGTACGACGTCCTCGGCCTGCTTGTCGTCCCGCAGCCCCAGATACCGCGGATGCCGCAGCAGGCCGTCGCGGGTCCACTCGGTGAAGTCGATCTGCGCGACCAGTTCCGGCCGCACCCACCGCGCGCCCCGCTCCCGCACCGGCCCGTCGAACGGCGAGCGCGAGACCCGCAGCCCCTCCAGCCGCTCCCGCAGATCGAGCAGCGTACGCCGGTCGAAGCCGGTGCCGACCTTGCCCGCGTACCGCAGCCGCCCGCGCTCGTAGTAGCCGAGCAGCAGCGCGCCGAGCCCCACCCGGCTCCCGGCCGGTTCGGTGAACCCGGCGATGACGAACTCCTGCCCCTGAGCGCACTTGAGCTTGAGCCAGTCCCGGGACCGGCGCGGCAGGTACTCCCCGTCGGCCCGCTTGGCGATCAGGCCCTCCCACCCCCGGGCACAGGCGTCGGCCAGCAGTTCGGCCCCGCCCTCGTTGCGGTGCGCCGACAGCCTGAGCGGCGCCCGGTACGCCAGGGCCCGGCGCAGCAGGGACTTGCGGGTCCGCAGCGGCAGCCGCGTGAGGTCCTGGCCGTCCAGCCTGAGCAGGTCGAAGACGTAGTACGTCACAGCGACACCGCTCGCCTCCACGTCCTGGCGCCGGGTCAGGCCCATCCGCTGCTGGAGCCGGGAGAAGTCGGTGCGGCCCCGGGAGAACGCCACCATCTCCCCGTCGACGGTGAAGTCCCCGCAGGACTGCCCGCCGAGCGCGTCCACGACCTCCGGGTAGGTGGCGTCGATCCGGCGGCCCGAGCGGGACAGCAGCGAGGTATGGCCGTCCTCACGCACCGCCAGCACACGTACCCCGTCCAGTTTCCGCTCGAAGAGCCAGTCCTCGCCGGAGAAGTCCCGCCGGTCGCTCAGCGTGGCCAGCATGGGCCGCGCGGCCAGGTCCGCCCCCGGGCGCGCCGTCCGCAGCAGCCGACGCTGCTCGGCGGGAAGCGTGTCCAGCAGTCCGGTCGGCACCGCTCACCCCGCGTCGCCGTCCGCGGCGACCTGGGCCAGGGTGCGGCCGCTGCGGACCGAGCGGGCCCGGTAGGGATCGGGTGTGCCGTGCGGGCGGGCCCGCGCCTTGCCGGCCTTCACCAGCAGCCACGCCTCCCGGTCGTCCTGACGGCCGCGGATCCGGGTGAGGGCGTACTCGCCGTGCAGTTTCGACCCGCTCAGCCGGAACGTGGCGTGACCGTGCTCCAGCGACTCCCCGAAGTCCACCGGCCGCCCCTCGCGGTCGTGGCTGAGCGGCTCGTAGGTGCCGCTGTCCCAGACGATCACCGTGCCGCCGCCGTACTCGCCCTTCGGGATCACGCCCTCGAACTCCTCGTACTCCAGCGGATGGTCCTCGGTGGGCATCGCGAGCCGCTTGTCGTGCGGATCGTCGGAGGGCCCCTTCGGCACCGACCAGGACTTCAGCACGTCGTCGACCTGGAGCCGGAAGTCGAAGTGCAGGGTGCTGGCGTCATGGATCTGCACGACGAACCGCGGCTCCTCACCGGCGGCGCCCGAGCGCCCCTCCGGCTCACGGGTCCGGCCGAAGTCACGCTTGCCGTGGTACTCCCGCAGACGGTCCTTCTCACCCACGTGGGCCTCCTTCCCGAGCGCCCCGGGTACCCCGCGAGGGCGGCGGCGACTCCCGCTCAGAACTCCTCGTGCGCCTCCGGATCCCCACCGAGCCGCCGATGCGCCCGGTCGGCGACGGCGGCCATCTGGGTGGCGTCCAGGGTGAAGCCGTGGACGTCGAGGTTCTCGCGCTGCCGCTCCGGGTCGCCCGACTTCGGGATGGGGACGGCTCCCACCTGGGTGTGCCAGCGCAGGACGACCTGGCCGGGAGTGACCTTCAGGGTGTCGGCGATGCCCTTGATCACCGGGTCGTCCAGCAGGCTCGAACCGCGGCCCAGCGGGCTCCAGCTCTCGGTGACGATGCCCTTGTCCGCGTGGAAGGCGCGCAGCTCGTCCTGCGGGAAGAGCGGGTGCAGCTCGATCTGGTTGACGGAGGGCAGCACCCCGGTCTCCCGCTCCAGCCGCCCGATGTGCTCCGGCGTGAAGTTGGAGACGCCGATCGAGCGGACCAGGCCGTCCTCGCGGAGCCTGATCATCGCCCGCCAGGAGTCGACGTACTTGTCGACGCGGGGGAGCGGCCAGTGGATCAGGTACAGGTCGACGTACTCCAGGCCCAGCCTGCGCCGGGACTCCTCGAAGGAGGCGAGGGTCTCCTCGTAGCCGTGGTGCCGGCCCGGGAGCTTCGTCGTCACGACCACCTCCTCGCGCGGAACGCCGGCGTGTGCCACGCCCCGGCCGACGCCCGTCTCGTTGCGGTAGTTGGTCGCGGTGTCGACGAGGCGGTAGCCAGTCCGCAGGGCGTCGGCGACCGCCCGTTCCGCCTGGTCGTCGTCCATCGGCCAGGTGCCCAGACCGATACCGGGGATCGTCGTGCCGTCGTTGAGCGTGTGCAGCGCGATGCTGGTCACTGTGGGACCTTCCCTCGACTGTGCCGTACACCCAGCGTCACGGATAGGGTGAGGATCGATCAACCGGACGGGTGGGGGATGAGAGCGGCGGACGGCATGGACGGCACCGAGGAGAAGCAGCCGGCGGGAGCGGCGCGTCCCACGTCCCGCGACGTCGCCCGGCTGGCCGGGGTGTCCCACACGGCGGTCTCCTTCGTCTTCAACGGCCGCGCCGAGGGCAACCTCTCGCCCGCCACCCAGGAGCGCATCCGCCGCGCCGCCGCGGAGCTCGGCTACCGGCCCGACCCCGTCGCCCGCGGCCTGCGCCGCCGCCGTACGGCCGTGATCGGCCTGGTCACCGACGAGATCGCCTCCTCGCCCTTCGCCGGACGGCTGCTGCGCGGCGCCATGGAGACCGCCTGGGCCAGCGAGCACCTCGTGCTGACCATCGACTCCGGCGGCGACCCGGCCAAGGAGGACGCGGCCGTCGCCGAGCTCCTCGACCGGCGCGTGGACGGCATCATCTACGCGGCCATGTCGCTGCGCCGCGTCCGCGTCCCCGAAGGCCTGCACCGCACCCACTCCGTGCTCGCCAACTGCATGCCCGAGGACGACTCCCTGCCCGCCGTCGTCCCCGCCGAGCGAGCGGGCGGCCGTACGGCGGCCCGGCTGCTGCTGGACGAGGGGCACCGCAGGGTCGCCGTGGTCGGCGGCCAGGACGACATCGCCTCCGTCGACCGGCTGCGCGGCTTCCGGGACGCGCTGCGCGCCGAGGGGATCACCGTGCCCAAGGAGTGGGTCGTGCGCAGCGGCGGCGAGATCTCCGGCGGGTACGAGGGCACGATGCGCCTCCTCGACGGCGTCCCCGCCGACCGGCGGCCCACCGGGATCTTCTGCTACAACGACCGCGTCGCGGCGGGAGCCCTGCACGCCGCGGCCCGGCTCGGCATCGCCGTCCCCGCCGACCTGTCGGTGGTCGGGTACGACGACCAGGAGCACATGGCCGGGTTCCTCACCCCGCCCCTCACCACCGTGGCGCTGCCGCACCGGGCGATGGGCGACGCCGCCGCGCGCCTGCTCCTCGACACCATCGACACCGGCCGGACGCCGCCCGCGACGGTACGGCGCCTGGCCTGCCCGGTGGTCAGCAGGGCGTCGGTGGGACCAGCTCCCAGCCGGTGACCGCGGCCCCGGCTCCGGTCACGACGAGTTCGGCGACGTCGTCCGGCCGGCGGTAGACCCGCTCGGTGACCGTCGCCCGGTCGCCGGCGAACAGCTCGAACAGCGAGCCGTCGACGAGGATCCGCACCTCACCGGCCGGCGCCGGCACCACGACCGGCCCCGATCCGTCGGGCCGGCTGCGCGGCCAGTCACGTCGGTCGAGCGTCACGGTCCCGGCCTCCGGGTCCAGCACGACCGTCAGCTCCGCCCCCGCGGCGGACCGCAGCAGACTCACGGTGGTGCGGCCGGACGCGGTCACCGTCAGGTCGTACGCCTCCGGCAGCGCCGCACCACGGCCCGGTGCCGTGACGAACGGCTCGGCGGCACGCGGCAGCCGGAGCTCCGGCGCGGGTTCGACACGCAGGGAACCGTCGGGGTGGACGTCCACCACGCGCGGCGCGGTCAGGACGCCGGCCCACCCGGCGCGATCGACCTCCCGCTGCGGGCGGGCCTCCCACGACCAGCCCCACATCAACGTCCGGTCCGGTGCCTGGAGCACGGCGGGGGCGTAGAAGTCCCGGCCGTGGTCCAGCCGCCCGCCGGTGCGGGCCTCGAAGCTCAACCCGCCCTCGCCGTACGGCCGCAGACTGCCCGTCAGATAGCCGGTGTCGCAGGGGCTCCCGTCCCACAGCGACAGCACCAGCACCCAGTCCCCGCCCGCGGTCTCGAAGAGCTGCGGGCACTCCCAGCCCACCGCCCCGTCGCCGAAGTACCGCGCGGCGACCGGGTCGGCGCCGTCGAGGAGCACCCCGGCGAACCGCCAGTCGGCCAGGTCGTCACAGTCGTACAGCAGCACCGACGGCGTCCCGTCCGCGTGCCCGGCGCCGACCAGCGCCCACCGCCGCCCGTGGCCGCGGAACACGAACGGGTCGCGGAACATCACCACGTCCAGGCCGGGCGGCGGGCCGGTCACGACCGGCTTGGGCAGCGGCCGCCAGTCGGTGAGCGTCTCGTCCTCGGGCATCAGGGCCCGCGCCAGACAGATCGAGCCGAGGCCGGTGTGGTGCCGGTCGACGCCCGTGTAGACGGCCGTCGGCACACCGTCGTCGTCGACCACACAGCCCGACCAGCAGCCGGCCTCGTCCGGGCCGCCGGGGGTCGGGGTGAGCGCGATCGGATGGTGCTCCCAGTGGACGAGATCGGGGCTGGAGACATGGCCCCAGTGGACGTTCGCGTGCACGGGCGCGGCCGGGTTGTGCTGGTAGAAGAGGTGGTGGCGGCCACGCCAACGGAAGGGCCCGTTGGGGTCGTTGATCCAGTTGGCGGGCGGACGGACCCGCAGACGCGGGGCGTTGGGATCCGTGGACCGAGCTGCGAGGCTCAACGGTTGACTCCTGCGGACGTGATGCCCTCACGCAGAGGGCGCTGGCCGACGACGAACACGGCGACGGCGGGGATCATGGAGAGCACGACACCGGCGAGGACCACCGAGATGGAGCCGGTGCCGAGGTTGCCCTGGAGGGAGACCAGGCCGAGGGGGAGGGTGTAGTTCTGGCCGGAGGTCTCCAGGATCAGCGGCCGGAAGAACTCGTTCCAGTGGTAGTTGAAGGCCAGCACGCCGACGATCGCGAGACCGGGCGCGGCCAGCGGGGCGTACACGGACCGGAAGATCCGCCAGGGCCCGCAGCCGTCCAGCATCGCCGCCTCGCCGAGGTCCTTGGGCATGCCCAGGAAGTACTGGCGCATCAGGAAGGTGCCGAACGCGGTCGGGAAGGCCGGGATGATCAGACCGAGCAGGGTGTCGGTCAGGCCCATCGACTTCAGGACCAGGAACACCGGCACGATGGTCACCTGGAGCGGCACCATCATGGTCGCCAGGACCAGCCCGAACAGCGGCTTCTTGAACCGGAAATCGAGGCGGGCGAAGGCGTATCCGGCGAGCCCGGCGGTGATCATCTGGCCCCCGGCGATCAGTGCGGTCACCAGGGTCGAGTTGAGGGCGAGCAGCCAGACGTCGATCTGGTCGAAGACCCCGCGGTAGGCCTCGGTGGACGGGTTCGTCGGGATGATGCTCGGCGGCAGGTCGAACGCCTCGGCCGGGGTGCGCAGCGACGTCGAGACGGTCCAGATGACCGGTCCCAGGGTCAGCAGCGCGCACACCGCAAGGCCGGCGATCCGGGCCCACGGCGCGAGGGAGTGCCGGGTGCGGCTGAGGGAGAGGGTTGCTTGGCTCATGGGAGGCTCACCGGCTCACTGGTAGTGGACGAAACGCCGGCTGAGCCGGAACTGCAGGGCGGTGACCGCCATGATCAGCACGAACAGCAGCACGCCCACCGCGGAGGCCGCACCGAAGCGGAGCTGTTCGAACGCGCTCTCGTAGATGACCATCACCACGGTGCGGGTCGCGTCACCGGGACCGCCGTTGGTGAGGACGTACGGCTGCTCGAAGACCTGGAGCGCGTTGATGATGCCGACCACCGACGCGACCAGCAGCGTGGGGGACAGCAGCGGCAGCGTGATGCTCAGGTGCTTGCGCAGCCCCGTCGCGCCGTCGAGGGAGGCGGCCTCGTGGACCTCTTTCGGGATGTTGTTCAGCCCGCCCACGAACAGCAGGAACGAGAACCCGAACTGCTGCCAGACGTAGACGAGCACCACCGTCGCCATCGCCGCGTTCTCGGACGTCAGCCAGGGCACCGGAGCGATCCCGACCAGGCCCAGCAGCCAGTTCACGACCCCGAAGTCCTGGTTGAACAGGTACTTCATCACCACCGAGATCGAGGCGGCGGACAGCACCAGGGGGAAGAAGAACGCCGACCGGAACACCGAGCGCAGCCACACCGGCATCCGCCCGTTCACGGCCAGCGCCAGGGTGAGCGCGATCAGCAGCTGGAGCGCCACCGCGAACACCATGAACACCAGGGTGTTGCCGAAGGAGACCAGCACCGTGGAATCGGTGAAGACCTCACGGTAGTTGGCGGCCCCGGCGAACGTCGGGTCGTCGATCACGTTCCAGTGGAACAGGCTCAGCACCACCGATCCGACGATCGGGACAACCGTGAAGACGACGATGCCGACGATCGTCGGAGCGAGGAACATTGTGGCCAGCAGCCGGGCGCCACGGTCGCGGGCGGACGGCCGGGGCGCGGGAGCGGACGGCGCGGCCGGCGGCTTCGGCCGTACGGCGGGTATCTGGGTGTTCGTCATACGTCACGCTCCATGGCCTTCTCCAGGTCGCTCTGCATCCGGCGCAGCGCGGGACCCACCGAGCGCCGCGAGGCCAGGGCGGTACCGGTGTGCTTGAGCAGCACCTGCTCGACCTCGGCGACCTGCGGCGGCGCGGGGATCGGTCCGGTGTCGGGGAACTTGTCGAGGGTGTCGTAGAAGACCTGCCAGTGGTTCGGGCCGGTCTCCCGGTAGCGGTCGGCGGTCAGCATCGAGCGGCGCGCCGGGGTGGTCTGGTTGGTCTCGAACAGCCGCATCAGGGTGTCGCGGCGGGCGGCGTACTTGATGAACTCCCAGGCCTCCTCCTGCCGCTTCGAGGTGCGCAGCAGCGCGTAGCCGGCGGCGCCGTACTGCATGCGCTGGGTGCGCCAGCGCGGGAAGTACTGCACGTCGAAGGAGTCCGCCTTCATCCCGGCCAAGTGCAGACCGCCCGCCCAGAAGCCGCCCGCGGGAGTGACGCCGACCCGGCCGGTGGAGAACACGCCGATGAGGTTCTGGCCGTTGCCGCCCTCGGGCCGGCTGCACAGGCCCTCCTGGACGAGGGAGGCGAGATAGTCGTACGCCTCCTCCACGCGGGCGTCGGTGGCCTGCGGGGTCGTCCACCGGAAGCCGCCGCCGCGTCCCTCCCGCGCGGCGGCCGGGTAGAAGGAGTCCCACAGCCAGGACCCGCCGGGCGCCTTGTACTCGGCGAGCAGGTTGGTGTCGTTGGCGAAGAGCCACGGCACCACGCCGCCCCACAGCCGGTTGGTCCAGAAGTACGGGGTGAACTGGGAGCCGCTGGACTTCTTCATGTCCCGTAGCAGCGCGGTGAAGTCGTCGCGGGTCCAGTCGGCCGCCGGGAAACCGGCTCCCGCCCGCTTCAGCACCTGGTCGTTGAGATACATGTCGGCCGCGTTGAACTCGACCGGCAGCTGATAGAGGCTCCCCTCGTACATCATCGACTCCACCAGCGAGGGGTGGACGTCGGCGAAGTACTCGCGCAGCTCCTCGGCGTCCCGCTTCACCCAGTCGTCCAGCGGGACACCGAGGCGCTGCGCGAAGAGCTGGACGCCCTCGGTGGCGACGTACACGAGGTCGGGCGCGGTGCCGGCCGCGATCTGGGTGAGGATCTTCGCGAAGAAGTCCGACCAGTCGACGGCCTGCACCGCGTTGATCCGCAGCTTGATGTCGGGGTGGACCTTCTTGAACCCCTCGGTGAGGGTGCGGACGGCCTCCGGCCCGTAGGCGGGGCCGAGCGTGGCGACGACGAGCGAGCCGTCGTCCCGGCCGGGGATGTCGGCTCCGGTGAGCCGGTCCCAGCTCGCGGCGGTGCCGGCCACCGCGGCGGCTGCCGCGCCGTAGGCGCCGGACCGCAGCACGGTGCGGCGGGTGAGATGCGAGTCGGTCATGCAGACGCCTAACTCGTGTTAGTCGAGAAGTGATGCCCCAGATGATGAGAAGCGCGTCACGACCCTGTCAAGAGTCGTGAACCACTTGACCTTTAACGAGTTAGGTCCCACAGTCCTGGTCCCATGAGCCGCCCACCCGACGCCTGGGACGTCCGACGAGAGGACCGACGCGTGATGCGCCCGATGACCAGAAGAGCCCTGTTCGCCGGTTCGGCCGCCGGGGCCTCGGCCGTGCTGCTGCCGACCGCGACCCCGGCCGCCGCGAAGCCGCGGAAGGCCGCCGCCGCGTGCGCGAGCTACCGCGCCGAGTACCACTTCACGGTCCCCGACCAGTGGAAGAACGACCCGCAGCGCCCGGTCTGGATCGACGGGGAGTATCGCTACTTCTACCTGTACAACCCGGACTACTTCAGCGGCGGAACCACCACCGGCACGGCATGGCGTCTGGCCGCCAGCAGCGACCTGGTCGCCTTCACCGACCGAGGGATCGCCGTGCCGAAGGACACGACCCCCAACGGCGACGTGTGGTCCGGTTCGGCGGTCATCGACACGGACGACACGGCGGGCTTCGGGCCGGGTGCGGTGATCGTCATCGCCACCATGGCACCGGACGAGGTCACACAGGCCCAGTACCTGTACTACTCGACCGACGGGGGCCGGACCTTCGTGAACCACGGCACCGCCCCGGTGCTGCCCAACCCCGGGGTCCGCGACTTCCGCGACCCCAAGGTGATCCGCGACGAGGAGCGCGGGCGGTGGGTGATGGCGCTCGCCGAGAACGACAAGGTGGGCTTCTACCACTCCACCGACCTCAAGTCGTGGTCCTACGTCAGTGGCTTCGTCAAGGGCGGCATCGGCGTCCTGGAGTGCCCGGACCTGTTCCGCATCACCGCCGCCGACGGCACCGCGAAGTGGGTGCTCGGCGTCAGCGCGAACGGCAAGGGCGCCGGGCTGCCGAACACGTACGCCTACTGGACGGGCCACTTCGACGGCACCTCCTTCACCGCCGACGCCAACGAACCGCAGTGGCTCGACCACGGCTGGGACTGGTACGCGGCCGTCACCTTCGAAAAGCACCGCCGCGACGGCTCCGTCGACCCCTCGGTGCGCTACGCGATGGGCTGGCTCAACAACTGGGACTACGCCAACATCACGCCCACCATCGACTGCGACGGCTTCAACGGCACCGACTCGATCGTCCGTGAGGTCACGCTGCGGCGGGACTCCGGCGGGACCTACCACCTCGCCTCGCAGCCCGTCGCCGCGCTGGACGACCACGTCTCCCGCACGGTGAACCTGGGCGACGTGTCGGTCAGCGGCACCCGGGTGCTCGACTACCGGGGCACGGCCTACGAGGTGACCTGCGAGATCACCTGGGACCAGCTCAAGGGCGCCGGCCTCCAGCTGCGCCGGTCGTCCGACGGCAGCCGCCACGTCGACGCCGGTGTCTACGGCGACTACGCCTTCCTCAACCGCCGTCCCACCGTCAACCCCGACGCCTCCGGCAGATGGCAGGAGAGCCACAGCCCCTTCGACCCGTCCGCCCGCACCGTGCGCCTGCGCATCCTCGTCGACCGCACGTCCGTCGAGATGTTCGTGGACGACGGACGGTACGTGCACTCCTCGGAGGTCTTCCCGTATCTGATCGACACCGGGCTCGCCCTCTTCACGATCGACGGGACGGCGGTGTTCCGGAACACGGTGATACGGGAGTTCACCTGGTAACCGGAGGATGCCCCGGCGTTCACGCCGGGGAGGAATCCGGCTTCCTGCGTAGCGGGGCAGGGGTAGCCGGATCGCCGCCACGGCGATCCGGCGTTTCCGCGGCGATAGCTGTGAGGCCGACCTCGATCAAGTGCAGGATCTCGGAGTTGATGGATCGCCGGTCCGCAGCCGCCTGGGCGCGTACGCGGGCGTGGAGGTCGTCGGGGAAGCGGACGTTGAAGTTGACCATGTAGCCATTTTATAGCTATTATGTAGCTATGGTGACACGGCAGGTTACGGAGGACGCCGGGAGCGCCCGGTGGACCTTCCGCGCCCGCGTGTCGTCCACCGCCCACGGTGCACTGATGGCGGAGTGGGACCGGTGCCGGTGGATCTGGAACGAGTCCGTGGCCAAGTCCAAGGAAACGCACCTCTGGAACCGGAATCGCCCCGAGGGCATGGATAAGCTCACGTGCGGTCCGGCGCAGCTCGACAGGATGCTGACTGAGGCCCGCGGCAAGAACACATGGCTACGAGAGGGCAGCAGCGTTCCGCAGCAACAGATCATCCGGGACTTCGCCAAGTCCCGCGCCAAGGCACAGAGGGACATCAAGGAACGTCTGCCCGTGCACCGCCGGGCAGGGATGCCCCGACACAAGAGGAAGCGCGAAGCGCTGCCGAGCCTCAACTACACCCGGCGCGGCTTCCGCCTGAAGGACGGTCGCCTGCATCTGGCGGGCGGGATTGTCCTGACTCCGGTGTGGTCGCGGGAGCTGGCCGCCGCCCCGTCCTCGGTGCGGGTCTATCAGGACAGCCTCGGCCACTGGTACGTCTCGTTTGTCGTCGCTGCCACCGTCGAGCCGCTGCCCGCCACGGGCCGGGTGCTCGGCGTTGACTGGGGCGTCAAGGAGACCGCCACCACCACATCCGACGCCCACGACTTCCCTCACCGGCATCACGGCCGCAAGGCCCAGGCGAAGCTGACCCGGTACGACCGGATGGTGGCCCGCCGCAAGCCGCAGAACGGACAGACATCGTCAAAGGGCCATCGTGAGGCGAAGAAGTCGCGCGCCAAGGTCTACGCGAGAATCGCCCGGCAGCGGCAGGACGCGGCGCGCAAGTGGGCGAAGCGCGTAGTGACCGACCACGACGCCATCGCGGTCGAGGACTTCCGGCCGAAGTTCCTCGCGAAGACCACGATGGCCCGCAAAGCCGCTGACGCGGCGATCGGCGCCACGAAGCAGGCCTTGGTCGAGATGGGCCGCAAGCACGGGCGAGACGTCCGCATGGTGCATCCCGCGCACACCACCATGGACTGCGGACGTTGCGGAGCGAGAACCAAGCACGCACTTCCGCTGTCGGAACGTACCTACATCTGCACCGCATGCGGAGCCGTCTCCTCCAGAGACAAGAACTCCGCCCGCGTGATGCTCGTCCGGGCTGGTCTCACCCCGGCTGGTGCTGAGGGCGTAAGACCTCCGGGAGCGCTGCTCCCGGAGGCAGCCTGAGCCAGGAATCCCCCTCGTTCACGAGGGGGAGGATTCAAGATCTTCCTGGAACCGGCTCGGACCGCAGCCGGTCCGGACGACCGACGGAGCGTGCGGATGACGAGGGACAGGGCCACCGCGGACGGAACGGAACCGGTCGCGGGGATCGAGGTGAAACCGGTCGCCGGGTACATCGGGGCCGAGATCACGGGCGTCGACCTGGCGGCGGAGCTCGCCGACGCCCAGGTCGCCGCGATCCGGGCGGCGGTGCTGCGTTGGAAGGTCGTCTTCTTCCGGGGGCAGCGGCTGGACCACGCCGGGCATGTGGCGTTCGCGCGGCGGTTCGGGGAACCGGTCGTGCCGCGCAAGCGAGGGAGTGCGTCACCGGCGGACTTCCCCGAGGTCGAGACGACCGCCGACCGGCTGGAGCTGGGCGGGCGGTTCGGGATGGAGCACGACGAGTGGCTGCGACGGCGACGGCACACGCTGCTGCGCGGCTGGCACTGCGACCACGGGGCCCGCGTCGACCCGCCCGCCGCGACGATCCTGCGCGCCGAGACCGTACCGCCCTACGGCGGCGACACGACCTGGTCCAACCTGGCCGCCGCGTATGCCGGACTCTCCGCTCCGGTGCGGGAGTTCGTGGACGGACTGCGGGCCGAGCACCGCCTCGGCGTCGGCTACCAGCCCCGGCCCGGCGAGGACGCCTACGTCCGTCATCTGCTGGACCATCAGGTCGCCTCGCTGCATCCCCTGGTGCGGGTCCATCCGGAGACGGGCGAGCGGGTGCTCTACGTCAACGGCTACTACGTCGAGCAGATCGCCGGGCTCTCGCGACCCGAGAGCCGGGCGATCCTCGACATGCTGCTGGAGCAGGCGGTACGGCCCGAGTACACCGTCCGCTTCCGCTGGGAGCCCGGCAGCGTGGCCTTCTGGGACAACCGGGCCACCATCCACCTCGCCCCGAGCGACAACGCCCACCTCGACTTCCCCCGGATCATGCACCGGGTGATGCTCGCCGGTGACGTGCCCGAAGGGGTGGACGGGAAGCCGTCCGAGGCGGTGACCGGGACCGAACCGGGGCGCTGGTAGCCGAGGGCGGCGCTTCAGCGGGCGAGCAGCTCCCGCAGCGCCTTCGCGATGTCGTCCGGCGCCTCCTCGGCCATGAAGTGGCCGCAGCCGACCGTGGTGTGCCGCAGATCCGGTGCCCAGGCGCGCCACACCCCGGCCGCGTCGAAGCCGAGCGCCGTGCCCCAGTCCTGCTGCAGCACGCTCACCGGCATGCGCAGCGTGGCTCCGGCCTCCCGGTCGGCCCGGTCGTGCTCGATGTCGACGCCGGCGGAGGCCCGGTAGTCGGCGACGATCGAGGGCACCGCCTCGCGGCAGGCAGCCAGGTAGGCGGCGCGCACGTCGTCCGGGACCGCCCGCCGGTCGGCCGTCCAGATGTCGAGGAAGTGGCCGAAGAAGGCGTCCGGGTCGGCGCCGATCATGCGTTCGGGCAGGCCCGGGGGCTGGGCCATCAGATAGAGGTGAAAGCCGACGGCGGCCGTGACGCCGTGCATCACGTCCCACATGTCCAGCGTCGGCAGCACGTCGAGACAGGCCAGATGGGACACCGCCGCCGGGTGGTCGAGCCCGGCGCGGAAGGCCACCAGGGCCCCGCGGTCGTGCCCGGCCAGGGCGAAGCGCTCGTGCCCGAGCGCGCGGGCCAGGGCCACGACGTCCGCGGCCATGGTCCGCTTCGCGTAGACGGTGCCGTCGGTCTCCGCCGGCTTGTCGCTGGCGCCGTAGCCGCGCAGGTCCGGACAGATGACCGTGTGGTCGGCGGCGAGATCGGCGGCCACATGGCGCCACATCAGGTGGGTCTGCGGGAAGCCGTGCAGCAGGACGACCGGCGGTCCGGAACCGCCGACTGCCGTGTGCAGGGACACGCCGTCGGCGACGGGGACGCGGTGCTGGTCGAAGCCGGGGATGACAGGGGCCATGGCTTCGCTCCTTCCGTTGAGCATCTGGGGATTCCCTCGGGATTCCTGTCGGGCTCCTCGGGATTCCTCTCGGGTTCCTCTTGATCCTCCCGAGGGCGGATGAGCAACGGATGAGCAGCCGGGGGGCGGCTCGCGTCCCCGAGCCGCCGGGCACGGTCCTTCAGTCCCGGTCCGCGTCCCCGAGCCGCCGCACCCGGTCCTTCAGTCCCGGTCCCGCTCGCTCCCCTCGCGCCGGCGGTTCAGGAAGCCGGTCACCAGGATCACCGCGCCGATGGCGATGATCGTGCCGGACTGGTAGAAGGCGGTCGCCGGGTTGTCCGGGGTGAAGGGCAGCGAGCCGAGCCCCAGGGAGGGGGCGGCGCCGGCCCACGCCGCCGCGAGGCCCCCGAGGACGATCAGGACGACAGCTCCACGTGTCCCGAGCCCCGCCCACCAGGGCTCCTGGGCGTGATACTGCCGGTTGCCGCTCTCAACGTCCTTGTCGGTCATGGCCCTTTGCTCCTGTGCGTGTCGTGGTCACCGGAGTAGACGCGGGCCGGGCCGCGGACGTTCACTTCACACCGGCCCCATCCGCCCCTCGTGCGGTTCGTCGGTCCGAGATGAGCCGCCGTATCTTGGTAGCGCCACGGGATCCTGGAACAGGGAGGCAGACGTGGGCCCCGGCTTCGGTGTGCTCGGGCCGGTGACCGCCTGGGACGCGGACGGCGAAACGATCGCCCTGAAGGGGCCGAGGCATCGTTCGGTGCTGGCCCGGCTGATCGTCGCCCGGGGGCGTGTCGTACCCGTCTCCCGCCTGGTCGACGACCTCTGGACCGACCCGCCCGCCGACGCCGTCGGCGCGGTGCGCACCTTCGTCGCCGCCCTGCGCCGAGCCCTCGAACCCGATCGCCCGCCCCGCACTCCGGCCCGGCTGCTGGTCACCGACGGCCCGGGCTACGCCCTGCGCGCCGCGCCTGAGGCGGTCGACGCCTGGCGTTTCGAGCGAACGGTCGCGGGCGCCCCGGCGCTGCCGGCCGAGGAGGCGGTCGCGCGCCTGGACGAGGCGCTCGGCTGGTGGCGCGGCCCGGCCTACGCGGAGTTCGCCGAGCAGCCATGGGCCCGCACCGAGAGCAGTCGGCTGGCCGAGCTGCGCCGGCACGCCGTGGAGCTGCGCGCCGAGTCGCTGCTGGCCCTGGGCCAAGCCGACCGGGCGGCCGCCGACCTGCGGGCGCACGCGGCCGAACACCCCTGGCGGGAGAACGCCTGGCGGCTGCTGGCCCTGGCCCTGTACCGCGCGGGCCGGCAGGCCGACGCGCTGGACGTCCTGCGCAGGGCGCGGGTGCTGCTCGCCGACGACCTGGGCATCGATCCCGGCCCCGGCCTTCGCTCGTTGGAGACCGACATCCTCCGGCAGGCCGACCACCTGGGCCGGGCGGACCACCCCGCCGACCTGGTGTGGGAGCGGGTCGCCGCCGCCTACGACCGGACCGTCGCCCCCGGTGCCCGCGCCCGCCTGGAGTCCACCGCCGGCCTGCTGCGCAGCCTCGCCGTGACCGGCGGCGGCGGACTGCTGGCCGCCCGCGAGCACCGCGTGGCCGCCGTCGAGGCCGCCGAGGAACTGGGCGACCCCGAACTGACCGCCCGGGTCGTCGGCGCCTACGACGTCCCCGCCCTGTGGACCCGCCTCGACGACCCGGAGCAGGCGGCACGAGTCGTGGCCGCCGCCGAGCGCACCCTGACCGCCCTGCCCGCCGAAGGGCACGACGCGGACAAGGCCCGCCTGCTCGCCACGATCGCCCTGGAGTCGCGCGGCACCCGGCTCGCCCGTGGCCCGCAGGCCGCCCGCCGGGCCGAGGAGATCGCCCGCCGACTGGACGACCCCGCACTCCTCGCGTTCGCACTCAACGCGGCCTTCATGCAGTCCTTCGACCGCACCGGGCTGGCCGCGCGCCGCGACGGGATCGGCGCCGAGCTGGTCGCCCTCTCCGCCAGGCACGGCCTGTCCGCCTTCGAGACCCTCGGCCATCTCGTCCGCCTCCAGGCCCGCAGCGCCCTCGGCGACTTCACCACCGCCGACCATCACGCGACCGCCGCCGACGCCCTGGCCGCACGGCACGAACGGCCGCTCGTCGGTGTGTTCACCGGCTGGTACGCGGCGCTGCGGCTGGACGCCACCGGCCGGGCCCCCGTGACCGAGGTGGAGGCGGCCTACCGTGACGCCGCCGCGCTGCTGAACGGCGCGGGCATGCCCGGCCTGGCCCACGGCCTGCTGCCGCTCGCGCTGCTGTGCCTGCGGGTACGGCACGCCCTGCCGCTCGACTTCGACGCGGACACGGACTGGGGACTGTACGCACCCTGGGCGCGCCCCCTGCTCCTGCTCGACCAAGGCCGCCGTACGGAAGCCGCCGACGCCCTGCGCGCGACACCCGAACCGCCGCGCGACCTCCTCCAGGAGGCCCTGTGGTGCCTCACCGCCCGCGCGGCGGAGAACCTCGGCGACCGGCGGATCACGGCCCGTGCGCGTGCCGCGCTCGCCCCGGCCGTGCACGAACTGGCGGGCGCGGGCAGCGGGTTGCTCACCCTGGGGCCGGTCTCGGCCTACCTGTGAGGGCCGGGTCCGACCGGTAGGGGGCTGGTTCACCGGATTACGGACCACGAACGGCCGGCCGGTCCATGAACGCACCGGTGAACCGATGTACGAGACTCGTCGTCGTACAGGTGAATGATCGACATCGCTCCCGCCGGGTACCCGCCGTCGGCAGAGCGCGCCCGCGTGCCCCTCGCCGCGTGCGACGAGGAAGGAAGCACATGCCGACTCCGGGCCCTCGCACCGCCGTCACGCTCCTCGACATCCTGCTGCGCGCGGCGGAGGAGACACCCGGTCAGGTCGTCGTCCACGTCCGCGGGGACGGCGGCGAGCACGCCGTGACCTACGCCGGGCTCCGCGACGACGCCCTGTGCGTGGCGGGCGGCCTGCGGGCGGCGGGACTGGAGCCCGGCACCCCCGTCCCTCTCCTCGCGGCTCACGGCGAGGACTTCCAGCCGATGTTCTGGGGCGCGCTGGCGGCGGGGCTCGTGCCGGTGCCGCTCGCTCCGCAGGCGCGACGGGTGGGACCCGTGTGGGAGTTCCTGGGCAGGCCCGCCGTCATGGTGGACGACACCACCGCGGACCTGCTGACGGAACTTCCCGGGCCGGTGCGCGCCCTGCGGGTGGCCGCGCTGCGCGAGGGCAGGCCGCCGGCCACGCTGCCCCGCCCGGACCCGCGGGACGTGGCGTTCCTCCAGTTCTCGTCGGGCAGCACCGGCGCCCCCAAGGGCGTGGAACTCACCCACCAGGCCGTGCTCGCGAACCTCCGGCAGATCCGCACCGCCATGGCGATCACCCCCGACGACGTCGTGGCCACCTGGATGCCGTACTTCCACGACATGGGCCTGATAGGCACCCACCTCGTCCCGCTCGCGGCCGGCCTGAAGCAGATACGACTCGAGCCCCTGACCTTCGCCAAGCGCCCCGCACTGTGGCTGGAGACGGTGGCACGGCACCGCGCGACCCTGCTCTCGGCGGCGAACTTCGCACTGGCGCTCGCCGTGCGGCGCGTGCCGGAGAGCACTTGGGCCGCACTGGACCTGACCTCCGTGCGTCTGATGCTGGTGGGCGCCGAGCCGATCGCGCCGCGCGTGTGGCGGGACTTCACCGCCAAGGCGGAGCCTGCCGGGCTGGACGCCGCGGCCATGCTTCCCGTGTACGGACTGGCCGAGGCGACGCTCGCCGTGACGGTGCCCCCGCTCGGGGAGGTCGCCGCGCCCCTGCGACTCGACCGGAAGGCCCTCAGCCGCGGGCGGGCCGTCCCCGCGGACCCCGGCCCGGACACCGTCGAGTTCATGGACGTGGGCCGTCCCGTCCCGGACTGCGAGGTCCGTGTCACCGACGGCTGCGGCGACCCGCTCGGCGACCGACGGGTCGGGCACATCGAGGTCCGCGGCCCCCAGTTGGCCCGCGGCTATCACCGCACGCCCGAGGCGAGCGCCGCCGCGTTCGCCGACGGCTGGCTGCGCACCGGCGACCTGGGCTTCCTGAACGACGGGCGGCTGTGTGTCACCGGCCGGCACAAGGACGTCGTGTTCGTCGGCGGCCGCACCTTCCACGCACCCGATCTCGAGGAGACCGCCGCCGCGACGCCGGGGCTGCCCGAGGGCGCGGTGGCCGTGGTCGGGTCCACCGATCCGGACACCGGCGCCGACCGGGTGGTGGTGTTCGTGCAGTGGGCAAGGCCCGCCCTGGCCACGGCACTTCCGGTGCTGGACGCGGCAGCGGCCCGGGTCCGTGAGGCGCTCGGCCACGACGACGTACGGGTGCTGCCCCTGCCGCCGGGCGCGTTTCCCCGGACGACCAGCGGAAAACTGCGGCGGGCGCTGATGCGCGAGCGCTTCGAGTCGGGCGGCTACCGGGCGGTCGAGGGGCGGCTGGCGGCCGCCGTTCGCGCCGCCGGCCGCCCGGAGGACGACGGCCTTCACCGCGCGTCGCCCCCGCGCTCGCGCAGCGATGTCGAGGACGTGGTCCGGGGGATCTGGGCACAAGCGCTGGACCTTGCCCCCTCGGACATCGACCGAGACGCCCCCTTCTTCGCCCTCGGCGGCTCCTCCCTGAAGGCGATGGCCGTGCTCGCCGGGATCGAGGACGCCTTCTCCGTCACGGTGGAGCCTCGTGCGCTGCGCGACCACGACACGGTCGCCGCCCTGGCGGGCCACGCGCTGGCCCTCCTCGCCGATGCCGATGGCGACAAGCCGTCGGCGGGAGGGCGCGCCCCGGAGCCGCCCACCGAGGGCCGGGGGAACGGTCCCTTGGCCGTGCTCGGCATGGCATGCCGCTTCCCCGGCGCCGAGACACCGGACGCCTTCTGGGAGCTGCTCGTCTCCGGCCGCGACACGACGGCCCCCGTTCCCGAGGGCCGCTGGGACAGCACGCCGGACACCGACACCGCCGGCTTCCACGGGTCCTTCCTGCCCGACCCCGCGGCCTTCGACGCCGACCGCTTCGGCATGGACGACGAGGAGGCCCGCGCCACCGACCCCCAGGCGCGGATCTTCCTGGAGCTGGCGCACGAGGCGCTGGAGCGCGCGGGGTACGCGGGAGCGCGCCGCGGCGGGCGCCGGATCGGTGTGTTCGCCGCCGTCGGCGACAGCGGATACCGCGAGATCCTCGCCTCGGCCGCCGACGGCGACCTGGCCGCCCACCCCGGCGCCCTCACCGGCAACCTGCCCAACCTGATCGCCGCCCGCCTCTCCCAGGCACTCGACCTCGACGGCCCCGCCCTGGCCGTGGACACCGCCTGCTCCTCGGCGCTCGTGGCGCTCCACCTGGCACGCCGCAGCCTCCAGAGCGGCGAGTGCGACATCGCCGTCGTCGGCGGCGTCCAGCTCGCCCTCACCCCGACCGGTCACCGCCTGCTGGCCCGCGCCGGCGCACTGTCCCCGACGGGCGGCAGCCGCCCCTTCGCCGCCGCAGCCGACGGAATAGTGCCCGGCGAGGGCGGAGCGGCCCTCGTCCTCACCCGCCTGGACGACGCGCGGCGACACGGCGATGAAGTCCTCGCCCTGGTGCGGGGCACGGCAGTCAACAACGACGGCCGGTCCCTGAGCCTGCTCGCCCCGAACCCGCGCACCCAGCGCGAGGTCATCACCCAGGCTTACGACGAGTGCGGCATCGACCCCGAGACGGTGACGTACGTCGAGGCACACGGAACCGGCACCCCGGTCGGCGACCCCGTCGAGGCGCAGTCGCTCGGCCATGCCTTCCCGCCCCGTGGTGACGGGCTGCCGCGCCTGCTCGGCTCGGTCAAGGCGAACATCGGGCACCTGCTCAACGCCGCCGGCCTGCCGGGCCTGGTCAAGACGGTCCTGGCGCTGCAGCACCGCCAAGTCCCGCCGGGCCCTGAAGCCACCACGCCCGCCGCCTACTTGCAACACGTCGCCCCCGGCTTCCAACTCGTCACCGAACAACGGGAATGGCGGGCCGACGGGCCCCTGATCGCGGGCGTGAACGCCTTCGGCTTCGGCGGCACCAACGCACACGCCGTCCTGGAGGAGGCCCCCCGCCACACGCCCGAGACGCGCGCTGCGGCCGCAGGCCCGCACCTGCTCACCGTTTCCGCCCACAGCGCTGACGCCCTGCGCGCGGCCGCCGCAGACCTGGCCGCACACGTGCGTACGCACCCGCACACGCCGGAAGCGGACATCTGCGCGACGGTCAACACCGCCCGCGACGACGGTCCTCACCGTCTCGCCGTGGTCGCCGACGGGGATCTCGCGGACCGTCTCGAAGCCGTCCGCGCGACGGACCTCACGGTTGCCCGGTCCCGGCCCCGGACGGTGTTCCTGCTGCCGGGGCAGGGAGCCCAGCGACCCGGCCAGGGGAGTGCCCTGTACCGGTCGGCTCCGGTGTTCCGTGAGGTCATCGACGAGGCGTCCGCGCTGACCGGTCCCGTGCTCGGTCGCTCGCTCGCCGAGTGGTGCCTCGATCCCGGCATGGATCCGCGGGAGTTGGCCAGGACCGAGGTCGCGCAACCGCTGCTCGTCGCGTTCGGGGTGGGTCTGGCCCGCCAGCTGACGGAGTGGGGCGTGGTCGCCGACGCGGTCGCCGGGCACAGCGTGGGCGAGATCGCGGCGGCGTGCGTCGCCGGTTCGCTGACCATGGCCGAGGCCGTCGCGTTCGCCGCCGAGCGCGGGCGGCTGGTGGGCGAACTGGCCCTCCCTGGTGCGATGGCGGCGGTGAGGGGCGACGAGGACACCGTCGCCGGCATCCTCGGCCCGGTGAGCGTGGCCGCCGTCAACGGCCCGGGACAGGTGGTGATCTCAGGCACCGAGGAGGCGATTGACCGAGCCCTCGCCGAGCTGACGAGACGCGGGGTGGCGACCCGCCGGCTCCGTGTCTCCCACGCCTTCCACTCACCCCTGCTGGAGCCGGTCCTCGATCCGCTGGGGGAGGCCGCGAAGGCCCTGACCGTCAAGCCGGCCACCGTACCCATGCTGAGCACGGTCACGGGGGAGTGGCAGCCCGGTCTCACGCCCGCCCACTGGCAGGCCCACGCGGTGCGGCCGGTGCGGTTCGGGGCGACGGTGGCCCGGCTTCTGGACGAGGGTTACGACACGTTCCTCGAACTGGGGCCCGGCAACACCCTGGGCGGAGCGGTCCGTTCCGTCGCCGGCGCGCGGGACGCCTCGGACGTGGCGGTGCTGTCGACAGGCGTCACCCAGGCGGCCAAGGGCGACGCGGACGCGTGCCCGGCACGAGCGCTGCTGGAGACCGCCGGCCGGCTCTGGGCGCGCGGAGCGACCCTGGACCGGACGACCCCGGCCGCCGGGCGGCCGAGGGTGCCGGTGCCGACGTACCCCTTCCAGCGCACCCGCCACTGGCCACGCCCGTCCGACGCGACGCCTTCGGTACGACGCCTCGACTGGCGGGACGCACCGCTCACGCCGGGCGCCGGGCCCCGCGTGGCCCGGCTGCTCGGTGGCGACTCAGTGCTGGGCCGGGCGCTGGCCGAGCGGCTGGCGAGCCGTGGGATGACAGTGGTCGGGGAGCACGAAACCGGGCTCGCGACGCCGGCGGACACCGTGGTGTGGCTGGGAGAGGGGGACCCGCACGGCCCGGACGCCATCACGAAGGCCACCGTCACGGCGCTGCGCCGGGTCCTCGACCTGGTCCGCGACTGCTCGCACCTTCTGGTGGTCACCGAGGACGCCTACGTCACCGGCACGTCGCAGACCGAACAGCCGAACCCGGCGCGGGCACTGGCGCACGGCTTCGCACTGGCACTCCCGGATGAGCACCCAGGGCTCGCCGCGCGTGCGGTGGACCTGTCCTCCGGGGACACGCTCGCGGACCAAGTCGACGCCCTGGTACAGGAGTTGCACGCGCCCCCCGAGCCGGGCGCGCAGGGCACGGTCGCGTGGCGCGCCGGACGACGGCTCGGCCGTACGCCCGCCGACGTCGCCGTGACACCCGCCGTTCCCGGAGTCCTGCCGCCGAACGGCACCTATCTGATCACCGGGGGTGCCGGAGGGCTCGGTTCCGAGCTCGCGCGTGACCTGGCTGAGCGCGGCCCGTGCGAGCTGATCCTGACCGGACGCTCCGAGGACGTGCCCGACGCGCTGCTCACCGAACTCCGTGACCAGGGCGCACGGGCCCGCTACCACGCGGCCGACGTGTCCGACGCGGCCGCCGTAGACGCGCTGTTCGCCGAACTGCCCCCGCTGGACGGGGTCTTCCACGCCGCCGGGACGGTCCGGCCCGGAACCCTCCGTGCCAAGTCGGACGCGGAGATCGAGCAGGTGCTGGCGGCGAAGGTGCGTGGCGCGGTGCTGCTCGCCGAGGCCCTGCGCCGACACGGCCACGAACCGGCGGTACGTGTCGCCTTCTCCTCCGTCTCCTCGGTCCTGCCCGGCCTCGCGGGCGCGCTCGGCGACTACGCGGCGGCCAACGCCTTCCTGGACGCCTTCGCCGCCGCCGAGCGAGCCGCGGGCCGACCGTGGCAGGCGGTCGGCTTCGGGCCCGTCGCCGACGCGGGACTCGCGGCCGCCGCACGCCCGCCCGTCCGCGGCCCGCGTCCCATGACCGCGCGGGAGGCCGTCACGGCCCTGCGGACGGCCGTCGCCACCGAGGCCGCGCACGTGCTGGTGACGTCCGCGGAGACGCCGGCCGTCACCAGGGACCTCCCGGTCCCGACTCCGCGAACTCCCGCACCGCGTCCGACCACGACAACTCCCCCCTCCCTCGGCGGCCGAGGCGAGGCGACCGACCCCTCGCGCATCACCGACCTCATACGCCGCCTGCTGGCCGAGGCCCTGCACCGTGCGCCCGAGGACATCGGCGACGACGAGCAGTTCCTGAGCCTGGGCCTGGACTCGCTCACCGCCGTCGACCTCGCGCGCCGCCTGGAGTCGGAACTCGGGTCGCCCCTGCCCGCCACGCTGCTCTTCGAATACCGGACGATCGGCGAACTGACCACACACCTCAGCACCCGGCGGCAAGAGCCCGCCCCCGCCGTAGCCGCCGACGCGAACCGCGCCCGGACCGACACCCCCGGCCCCCTCACCCCCCTCCAACGCGCCTTCCTCACCACCGAGGCGCTCTACGAAGGCGTTACCGCCTACGGCTACCTCCGCCAGACCGTCCGCGGCCCCCTGGACCCCGACCTCCTCGGCCGGGCCTTCGCCCACCTCGCCGTAGGCCACCCCATGCTGCGCCTGCGCATCACCGAGGACGGCACACCGCAGCGTCAGTACACCGCGCCCGCCGAGCCGCCGGACGCCCCGCCGCGCTGGTACCAGGTGCGGGAGCCCGAGGGCGCCGAGACGCCCCTGTCCGACCTCGAACGACGGCTGTACAACCGTCCGTTCGACCTGACCGCCGAAGCTCCGGTCCGCGCCCTCCTGGTCCGCGACCGAGGGGACGCGCACCTCGCCCACCTGCTGCTCGTCGTCCACCACAGCGCGGCGGACGGCTTCAGCCTCAAGATCCTGTGCGAGGACCTCTGGTCCCTCTACAGCGCGCTCGCTCACGGCCGCTCCCTCGAACTCCTGCCGCCACGAACCGAGTTCGCCGACTACGCGTCCCTCGTCACCGCCGACCGCGAGTCCGCGGCGTTCACGCGCGACCAGCGGTACTGGCGTCAGCGCGTCGCCGACCACGCGGCGAGGACCACGGCTCCGGCACTGCCGTACGACGGCGACCCGGAAGCCGTCCCGGCGCCGCCGCTCACCCACCACCACTCGACCGCCGACGCCCCGCTCACGGCGGCCCTGCGGGACATGGCGGCCCGCAACGACGTCTCCCTCTTCCATCTGCTCCTCGCGGTGTACGGCCGCTGCCTGGCCCGTTGGGGCGGCCGACAGGACATCGCCGTGAACGTGGCACGGGCCCGGCGCGAGGCTCCCCTGCCCGGCATCGACCGCCTCGTCGGGCCGCTCGCCGACACCCTCCCGGTGTTCGTCGGCATCGACCCGGACGAGCCCGTGACCGCGCTGGCGCGGCGCCTGCGGCACCTGTGGCGCGAGGCGGAGTCCCACGCCACGCTCACCAGCCCCGACATCGCCGCCCTGCTGCCCGCCACCGGCCCCGCGCCCCGCACGGTCGCCCCGGCCGGATTCAGCTTCGCCCGCTTCCCCGT
Organism: Streptomyces sp. NPDC093568; assembly: GCF_044764945.1. NCBI lineage: Bacteria > Bacillati > Actinomycetota > Actinomycetes > Kitasatosporales > Streptomycetaceae > Streptomyces > Streptomyces sp. NPDC093568. The sequence goes on from NZ_JBIWJD010000003.1 coordinate 450,852, forward strand.
GAGTCACGGCAGCGACTGGCCGGTCACCGTGACCCCGACCGCGGCGGCCACCGCCTCCGCCGCGACCAGGCTCGGGCTGCTGTGCTGGGAGTCGGACGACGCCCTGCACTTCTCCTGGAACCACCCCGCGCGCCTCTTCCGCCCCGAGACCGTCGAGCGGCTCGCGGCGGAGTACGTGCGGGAACTTCGAGCGGTGACCCAGCCGTCCGTCCCCCGGCAGCGGCGTGACGGTGCCGACGGGATCGTGGACCGCCTGTGCGCCCGCTTCCGGGCGACACCTGACGCCGTCGCCGTGCACACCGGCCAAGCCACCCTCACCTACGCCGAACTCGACGCCGCCACCGCGTCCCTCGCCACCCGGCTGCGCGCGAACGGTGTCCGCCCCGGCGATCTGGTCGGCCTGCTCACCGAACCCGGCGCGCACACGGTCGTGGGCGTGGTGGGCATCCTGCGGGCGAGCGCGGGCTGGGTGCCCCTGGACGCCGGCCACCCGGTGACCCGGCTGCGCGACCAGGTGAGCCGCACCGGCGTCACAGCGGTGGTCTGCCACGCCGGGACACGCGAGAGCGCCGACGCCCTCGACGGCGTCACGCCCGTCACCGTCGACGACCGGCCCGCGGCCTCGCCGGGCCCGGCCGAACCCCCGCCCGCCGACCCGGACGCGATCGCCTACGTGATCTTCACGTCGGGTTCCACGGGTCGCCCCAAGGCGGTCCCCATCACCCACCGGTCCATGCTGAACTACCTCGACTGGTCACTGACCACCTTCGGCTACGGCCCCGGCGACCGCCTCGTGCAGACCGCGTCGGTGTGCTTCGACGCCTCCGTACGCCAGTTGCTCGCACCGCTGCTGGCCGGGGCCACCGTCCACACCCTGCCCCGGGACCTGCTGCGCGACCCCGAGGCGCTGCTGGACCGGCTCGTCGACGACCGGATCACGGTGTGGAGTTCTGTGCCGACCCTGTGGGAGCGGCTGCTGACGGCCGCCGAGGCACGGGCCGGGCGGGACGGCACCCCGCCGGACCTGTCGGCGCTGCGCTGGGTGCACGTCGGCGGCGAGGCACTGCCCGCTGCGCACGTGCGCCGGTGGTTCGACCTGCTCGGCACCCGCGGGGGAGCGCGGCACAGGATCTCCAACCTGTACGGGCCCACCGAGGCGACCATCAACGCCACCTGCCACATCATCGACACCCGCCCGGCCGACGACGTACGGCATTTGCCCATCGGCCGCCCCGTGGCCGGCACCGAACTCGCCGTCGTCGCCGAGGGCGGACGCCTGTGCGCCCCCGGCGAGGACGGCGAACTCCTCATCGCCGGGGCCGGGCTGACACCGGGTTACCTCGGCGACCCGCACCTCACCGCCGAGGCCTTCGTCGAACGCGACGGTCGCCGCTGGTACCGCAGCGGCGACCGGGTCCGCCAAAGGCCGGACGGCGTCCTGGAGTTCCTCGGCCGCCGCGACGACCAGGTCAAGGTCCGCGGCCACCGAGTGGAGCCCGGCGAGGTCGAGGCCGCGCTGCTCACCCACCCGGACATCGCCCGCGCCGCCGTCCTGCTCGCCGACGGACGCCTGGTGGCGTACATCGAGCCCCGCTCCGGGGTGACGGCCCAGCTCGGCACGCGCGAGGTCCGCGGCTTCCTGTCCCGGGTCCTGCCGCCGTACATGCTTCCCGGACGCGTCCGCACGCTGTCGCCGATGCCCCTGACCGGCACCGGCAAGATCGACCGGAACCTGCTGGCCCGACAGCACGAGCCGGCCGACGAGCCCGCGCGCCCGGAGAGCGGGAGCGGCGAGCACCGCACCCTGCCCGCAACGCCGACAGAGCACCTCGTGGCTCGCATCTGGTCAACCCTGCTGGACGCGCCGGAGGTCGCCCGAGAGGACGACTTCTTCGAGCTCGGCGGCGACTCCATCCTCGTACTGGAACTCTTCGCCCGCCTGCGCGGGGAACTTCCCGCGGTGCCCCGCCCGACGACCGTCTACACCCACCGCACGGTGAGCGCGCTCGCGGCGGCACTCGACGCGGCCGCCACCGCCCCGGCCGCCCCGACGCCGGACACCGCCACCGCACGGCCCGCGGACCCCTACCCGCTCACCCCCTCCCAACGGGGCTTCCTGCTCGCCGACACCCTCGACCCCGAGGCGGGCTCCGGCTGGCTCGCCCGGTTCCGGCTGAGCGGACCGCTGCGCCAGGACGTCCTCCAGCGGGCCGTGGACGTGCTGATGGCCCGGCATCCGATGCTGCGTACGGTCTTCCCGGCCGGGGCCCGTCCGCCCGTGCAGCAGGAGCTGCCGGACTCGTTGCGGCTGCCGGTGGAGTCGGAGACCCTCGCGCACCCCGGCCTGCTGGAGCAGCGGATCGCCGAGGAGGCAGGGCGCCGACTGGAGCCGTGGGCCTGGCCGTTGCTCCGGCTGCGGCTGTTCACCCTGACGCCCACCGAGCACGTCCTCGTCGTCCACGCCCACCACCTCATCGGCGACGGCTACAGCGCCGCACTCCTCACCCGGGAACTCCTCACCGCCTACGACCGCATGGACCGCGGCCTGCCGCACGGCCTGCCGCCGCTCGACAGCACCTTCCGCGACCACGTGGCCCGGTCCGCCGTACGCCTCCGCCCGCAGGGGCCCGAGGCCGAGGAGTACCGCACTCGCCTCCACGCGCCCTACACACCACCCGCGCTTCGCCGACGATCCGCCGGCGACGCCGACGCGCAACCGGCGTTCCACACCACGGGATTCACCCTGGACGCGGCCACGACCGGCGGGCTGCGCCGTCTCGCCCGATCGGAGCGGCGCACCCTGTACGCGCCGCTGCTCACCGCCTACTACCGTGGGCTCGCCGGACTCACCGGCCGACGCGACCTGATCCTCGGGCTCGCCGTCACTGGACGTGAGGAGTCCACGGGGGACGCGCATCGGGTGTTCGGCCCGTTCGCGGAGGCGGTGGCCCTGCGCCCCGCGCCGCGGCAGGCGTCATCCTTCGGCGACGATCTGCGGCGCCTCGCCGCCGAGGCGGACCTGGCCCGGTCCGAGGGCCCGAGTGAGCTGCGCACGCCGGCGGGACTGCCGTACCACGCCCAGTACTTCTTCACCTTCCTCGACTTCACCTCGCTGGGCTCCGAGACGGACGGTGCCCTGTCGTTGCGCGCGGACGAGTCCGACACCGCCCTCGCTCCGCCGCCGCTCGGTACCGACGTGTTCCTGGCCGTGCGGCCGTTGGCCGACGGTGAGGGGATGCGTGTCACCGTGCGGGCCTCGGCCGCCGCCCTCACCTCCGGTGAAGTGAGCGCCTTCGCACGGGAGATGCGCAAGGAGCTGGACGATGCCGTCCGCGGGTCCGGTCGCCGTCGGCCGTCCCGGCTCGACGCAGCCCTCGTCGGATATCTGCCGGCGCCGCAACACCTCGCCGCCCTCGCCGGACTCACCTCCGCCGGCCCCGGCTTCGGCCGCGAGGAGATCCGCGCGCTGCTCTTCCCGGACGGCCGCCCCCGTCTGCTGGAGGAGACCGGGACCCCGCTGGGGAACTCCGGGTTCGTCGCCCTGCCGCTGTTCGCCGACGAACTGGCCCCGGCCGGCGACCTGGCGGCCCGCACCGCCCGAGCCGTCGAGCACGCCGCCTCGCTCGGCGCCCGCTGCGTCTCGCTCGCGGGCATGATCCCGTCCCTCACCGGCTACGGCTACGACGTCCTGCGGGAGACCACGACCGGCGCGGCGCTCACCACCGGGCACGCGTCCACGACCGTCGCCGTGGTGAGGACCGTCCAGGCCGCGCTCGCGGCGACCGGCCGCCGGCTCGACGGGCTCTCGCTCGCCGTCGTCGGCTGCGGCTCGATCGGGACGTCCTCGCTACGACTGCTGCTGGCGACAGCTCCCGCCCCGCCGGCCCGCCTTCTGCTGTGCGACCTGCCCGGCAGCGCCGCGCGCCTGCGACGGCTGGCCGGGGAGCTGTCGTCCGAGCACCCGGGGACGACGGTCCAGGTCGTGGAATCGCGGCGGACGCTGCCCGCCGGCGTCTACGCGGCCGACGTGATCGTCACCGCCGTCAGCGGCGCGTCGGCGATCCTCGACGTCGACCGGCTGCGCCCCGGCACGATCGTCGTCGACGACTCCTTCCCGCACTGCTTCGACACCGCGAGCGCGCTGGACCGGATGAGCCGGGACCAGGACGTCCTGGTCGTCGGCGGCGGCCTGCTGTCCGTCGGCTCCACGCGGACGCGGCTCGGCGAGGACCTGCCGCAAGCCGCGAGCGCGGGGTTCGCCATGCGGCCCGGGATCCCCGGCACCCTGGCCTCCTGCCGCCTGGAGTCACTGCTCCACGCCCACCTCACGGAGTCCGGTCGGCCCTCACGCGAACTGCCCCTGATCCACGGCCTGGTGGACCTTCCCCGGGCGCTCGCCCACTGGAACGCGGCCGAGGCGGCCGGGATCGGAGCCGCCCCGCTGCACCTGCTCGACCGAGTCGTCACCGAAGGCCGCGGGCTGCCGCTCAGGCCGCCGGGCGCCACCCCAGCGCCGGACCAAGCCCGTTCGCGAGGTCGGTGAGGATCTGGACGTAGTCCTCGTGCTCGAAGGTGAACGGCAGGGCGAACGCCACCTCGTCCACCTCGCGGAACCCGGCGTGGGCGTGCAGGCGTTCGGCGATCTCCGCCGAGGTGCCGACGAGGTCCGGTGCGAACAGCAGCCGTGCCGGGCCCTGGGGCGAGGTGGTGCGGGGGGTGCGCTTGGCGACGTACTCCTCGTACCTCGCGCGCTGTCCGGGCGTCGCGGAGTCGGTGGGGATGACGACCAGGCCCTGGGAGACGCGGGCGTCGTCGCCGTCGGGGTGGTGGGCGCGGAAGGCGCGGATGTGGGAGAGCTGGATCTCCGCGAAGTCCGGTGCCTGGGCGGCGTCCTCGGGCCCCTCCGCCTTGACGACGCTGCTGGTCAGGAAGTTCATGCCGTGCTCGCCGGCCCACTGAGCCGAACGCAGGCTGCCGCCGCCGTACCACATGCGGCTGCCCAGACCGGGGGACTGCGGCTGCACCCGGTCGGAGAACATTTCAAACCCCTCGACCCCGGCGAAGTCCGTGGCCGGCTTGCCCCGCACGAGGTCCAGCAGCCGCCGCACCCGCTCGTACCCGAAGTCCTCGACGTCGGCCGTGTCGGGGTAGAGGGCGTCCTTGACCCGGTCGAAGTGCATCGGCGGGCCCACGCTCACACCCGGATTGAGGCGGCCGCCGGACAGCAGGTCCACGGTCGCCAGGTCCTCCGCGAGCCGCAGCGGGTTCTCCCAGCCCAGCGGGATGACCGCCGTGCCGAGCTCGATGCGGCTGGTGCGCTGCGAGGCCGCCGCCAGGACGGCGACGGGGGAGGAGATGCCGTACTGCAGATGACGGTGGCGGACCCACGCGCTGTCGAAGCCGAGCCGTTCGCCCAGCTCGACGATCTCCAGCGTGGTCTCGTGGCCCCGGCGCGGATCCGCCTCGTCGAAGAGCCCGATGGTGAGGAAGCCCAGCTTGCGAAGCGGGCGTGGGGTGGGCGGCATGGGCTCCTCCGTCATTGAACCTTCAATGGGCGTGCTCCCTTGCCAACTGGATCACGTCCCGCGCTGTTCCCGCCGTCGGCGACTTCCGCGGCTAGTGCAAGGGGATCGTCACCTCGTCCTCGACCGGCGGTTCGATCTCCTGCGCGCGGGCCCCGGTGGCGGCGTAGCAGCGCAGGCGTACGGTCTCCGGCGTGACGTCCAGGCGGAGGAACTGCTTGAAGAACGGCGGGCTGTACGTCGCCGAGCTCGGCGAGAACAGCTGGGTGTAGATCTTCCGCACCGGGAGGCGGAACCGATTGGCCCGGTCGGGCCGGCGCCCGGTGCCCAGCAGGCCCGCGACCAGGCGGGTGCGCCGGGTGACGGCGGCGTCGGGGGCCGCCGCGCGGCCCGGCTGGATCTCCAGCCGCTCGGCGACGACGGCCGTGGCCTGCGCCTCGGTGAGGGTGAAGAAGCGGCGCAGGCCCAGCCGGCGGCCGTAGAGCGTGCTGTAGAAGGCCAGGGAGTCGCCGCGCAGCGGGTAGCAGCGGAACTCCTTCTCGGTGACGTTCGCGATGTCGACCCGGGGGATGGTGTGGGTGGCGTGCATGAACGCACCGCCGCCGCCCGAGACGACGTACTGGATCGTGCGGCCGTCCACCGGTACCGGGTAGCGCTGGTAGTTGTGGATGTCGCCGCCGATCGCCGCGACATAGCGGTGGGCCGGGTCCCGGACGATCTCGTCGACCGTGCCGCCGCCCTCGATCGCGCAGGGGTGGTGCTCGCCGTCCACGTACAGGGGTGAGCCCGTGATGAGGATCTTCGGGCGGGGGTCCTTGGACACCTCGCGCAGCCATGCGCCCTGCTCGGCGTCGATCGTGCCGAGCAGCCCGGTGTCGATGCCGACGATCCGCACCGGTCCGGCGTCGATCGCCCAGTACGGCCCGGGCTGGACGGCCCGCTGTGCGGCGTCCGCCCGCAACCGCCGTGCCTCGTCCAGCCGCTCGCCGTCGCCCTTGCGCGGCCGGTGCCACAGCAACTGCCGCAGCCAGGCCCGGCCGAGCGGGCGCGGGGCGGGCTCGGGCGCGAGGGGAGGGGCGTCGTCGCAGAAGACGCGCATGAACGCGCCGAGGTCCTCGTACCAGTCGTGGTTCCCCGGTATCGCGTAGATGGGCGCCCGATAGTCCTGGTAGGGGCGGAAGAACTTGGCGTCGTAGTCGTCGGCGCTGCCGACCGGATAGATCACGTCACTCGCGAGGACCGCGAAGCTCGTGTCCTGACCCACCTTCAAGAGCCCGGGCACCACCGCGTATTGAGGGTCGTCGCCCTCGCCGGTGTCCCCGATGACGAGGAAGGAGAACCGGTCGGGGTCGTCCCGCCGGATCACCTTGTCGGCCGGTGCGCCGGCCGCCGTCCGCTGTGCCGCCCAGCGGCTGCGGATGCCTCCCGTGGGGTCACCGAACCAGGACGCCAGCACACCGTTGCGGGCCGCCCACAGCATCTTCGGGTTGAGCCAGGAGATCTTCTCTACCCGGTGCGGCATCAGCCGCTTGTACGTGCCGAGTTCGGCGGCGCCCCAGCCGGCGCCTTCGGCGGTATCGCGTGAGGAGTCAGACACCGGTGCACCGTAACAATGATCTAGAGAACGCGGAGTGGGGGTTCCGGTCGTGGCGCGTCGCCCGGAACCCGCCCCCCCGCGTCACCCCTTGCGGGCGTACGACTCCCAGCGGGACTTCCGCCCGTCGGTGACGGTCCTGAACTCCGGGCCGCGCCGCGGCTGTTGGGCGACCCTTCCGGCCCGCGCGTCGGAGCGGCCGCGCCCGCCGTCGCCGAGGACCAGCAGCGGGTCGAACATCACGACCACTCCGGCCAGGACGAGGAAGACGACCGGCCCCAGGAGCATCGGGAGCAGCAGCGAGCCGGCCGAGTCGCCGGCCCAGGACCCGCCGGTCGTGCCGTGCAGGTGCACGCTGACGGCCGCCATGCCCGTGTAGTGCATGCCGGAGACGGCCACACCCATGACCAGGCTCGCGCCCAGGCTGGTCAGGAAACCGCGGATGGTGACGGCCGCCCACAGCGCGGTGGTCGCGGCGACGATCGCGATCAGGACGGAGAGCCCGACGGTGAGCGCGTCGTACCGGATGTCTCCGTCGACGTGCAGCGCCGCCATCCCCAAGTAGTGCATGGCCGCCACACCGAGCCCGGTGATCACACCGGCGCCGGTCAGCGCGCCCTTGCCGGCGCCGAGATAGCCGACGATGAACACGCCGATGCCGACGACGACGATCGCCACGGCCAGGCTCAGCACGGTGAGTCCCACGTCGTAGCCGATCCGGGCCTCCTCGACCTGGAAGCCGAGCATGGCGATGAAGTGCATCGTCCAGATGCCGCAGCCGATCGAGGCGGCGCCCAGCGCCAGCCAGCCCGGCTTCCACCCCTGTCCGTCGAGCAGGGACCGCACGATGCACCGCAGCCCCAGCGCCCCTCCCAGGCAGGCCATCAGATAGGCCGCCACCGGGGTCACCGCACCGTAGCGGAACCCGTCGATCGTGCCTTGCATAGCCAACTCCCCCCAGAGTCATGGCCAGTTGTGAAGCAAATGTGTACGGGGCAACGGGCCTGGAAGCAAGCCTTTACCGCCGGTAGCCGTTTAACTCTGTATTACCGTGAGTCAACTCCAGTCACGGATGGATGAGATTCGGCCAGATGGCGGCCGGGGGCGGTAGGTGATGGAGTGAGGGCGAGGGCGGCGGACGTCGGCGGAAGGGCCCGGCATGCGGCAACTCGCGATCATCGAGGCACCGTCCGTGCTCGGCCTGCGCCCGTCCGGGGTCCAGGAGCTGCCGGCGGCCCTGCTGGCGGCCGGACCGCTCGCCGATCTCGACCCGGTACGGTTCGCCGTGGTCGAGCCGCCTGCCTACGACCCGACGCGGGACGCCGAGACCGGGGTGCTCAACCCCCACGGCATCGCGGAGTACTCCGTCCGACTGGCCGATGCCGTCGGCCCCGTCCTCGACGTCGGCCGGTTCCCGGTCGTCCTCGGCGGTGACTGCACCGTGCTGCTCGGCAACCTCGTGGCCCTGCGCCGCCGGGGCCGGCCCGGACTGCTGTTCCTCGACGGGCACACCGACTTCTACCAGCCCTCGGCGGAGCCGAACGGCGAAGCGGCCTCGATGGAACTGGCCCTGGCCACCGGGCGCGGCCCTCGGCTGCTCACCGACCTGGAGGGCCGCGGCCCCCTGCTGCGGGACGAGGACGTAGTGGCCCTCGGCTTCCGTGACGCCGACGAGTCCGCCGAGGCCGGGATGCAGCCGCTGCCGGCCGGCCTCCACGCGATCGACCTCGCCGGGGTGCGCGCCTCGGGTGCGGCCACGGCCGCGCGCCGGGCCGTCGAGCGGCTCACCGCCCGCCCGGGCACCGGGTTCTGGATTCACCTCGACGTCGACGTCCTGGACGACGCGGTCATGCCCGCCGTCGACTACCGGCAGCCGGACGGGCTGACCTGGGAGGAGTTGGAGACCGTACTGAGCACGGCACTCGGCGACCCAGCGGCCGTCGGCCTCGACGTCACGATCTTCAACCCCCGCCTCGATCCGGACGGAAGCATCGCCTACCGCTTGGCGGAGTGCCTGCGACGGGCGCTGTCGGTGTGACGGCGCCGAACACGACCGCGACTTTGCCGAACCGGCAACACGCGTCGCGACGCCGCTCCGGTCCGGCGCACGATGGCGGCAGCCCCGCGCAGCTCAGGAGGAAACATGCCGCACCCCGCCCACGGCTCGGACGTCACCCACCGCATGGTCCCCGCCCCCGCCGGCCGGCTCCACCTCGCGGAGCAGGGGACGGGACCGCTCGTGCTCCTCGTCCACGGCTTCCCGGAGTGCTGGTACTCGTGGCGCCACCAACTGCCGGCGCTGGCGGCGGCCGGATACCGAGCGGTCGCCCTGGACGTCCGGGGCTACGGCCGGTCCTCCAAACCCGAGTCGGTGGCCGCCTACCGGATGCTGGACCTGGTGGAGGACAACGTCGCCGTGGTGGAGGCCCTCGGTGAGCGGCCCGCGGTGATCGTGGGGCACGACTGGGGCGCGACCATCGCCGCGACCTCCGCGCTGCTGCGTCCCGACGTGTTCCGGGCGGTCGGGCTGCTCAGCGTGCCGTACACCCCGCCCGGCGGCCCGAAGCCGAGCGAGGTGTTCGCGAGTATGGGCGGCCCGGAGGAGTTCTACGTCTCGTACTTCCAGGAGCCGGGGCGGGCCGAGGCCGAGATCGAGCCCGACGTCCGCGGCTGGCTCGCGGGCTTCTACGCCGCCCTGTCCGCCGCCACCATGCCCGCCCCCGGCGCCCCGGACCCGCACTTCGTCACCCCGGGTGGCACCCTGCGCGACCGATTCCCCGCCGGCCGCCTGCCCGCATGGCTCGACGAGACGGACCTGGACCTTTACGCCGGGGAGTTCGAGCGCACCGGCATGACCGGAGCGCTCAACCGCTACCGCAATATGGACCGCGACTGGGCCGACCTGGCCGACCGCGGCGGCGCCCCCATCACCCAGCCCGCACTGTTCCTCGGGGGCGCGCTGGACGCGTCGACCACCTGGCTCACCGAGGCGATCGCCGCTTTCCCCACGACCCTGCCCGGCCTGCTGTCCTCGCACGTCCTCGACGGCTGCGGTCACTGGATCCAGCAGGAACGGCCGTGGGAGACCAACCGGCTGCTCGTCGACTGGCTCGATTCCCTGCCGTCGGCAGGCTCCCGCCTCGCTGAACTCCCCTGACGAGGCGGCTCCAAGGGGCGGTTGAGCCGGACCGGCTCACTGCCGGACCAGCCGGGCCGGGGCGCTCGCTCAGTCGCGCGGTGCCGTGGCCCGGATGCCGGCGAGTACCACGCCGACGATGCGCTCCGCGTCCGCGCGGGTGAACGTGCGCATGCCGCGGTTGACGATGAGGTGCACCGGGCCGGAGATCATCTCGCCGAGGAAGGCGCTGTCGACCGGGGGGAGTTCGCCTCGCTCCACAGCGGTGTCCACCCGCCGCCGCATGGCGGCCACGCGCTGGTCGAGGATCCTCGTCAGCGCCTGGACGGTGGAGGCCTGACGGGCGGGCTGGATGGCCTGTTCGAGCGTCCGGCCGAACGGCGTTTCCAGGGCACCGGCGAGCGCCAGCAGGAAGTCCGCCAGGTCCCGGTCGATGTCGCCGGTGTCGGCGACGGAGGCGAGGTCCTCGGCGTAGCGCAGCAGGGCTTCGACCACCAGCTCCTCCCGGTCGGGCCAGTTGCGGTAGACGCTGGTCTTGTGGACGCCGGCGGTCTCGGCGACCTCCTCGTAGCGGAAGCCCGCGATGCCGTCGCGCGCCACGAGTTCGACGGTCGCGGCGAGGATCTGCGCCCTCACCCGCGCGTTGCGGCCCCCGGGGCGCCGTGCGGGCGGCCGGTCAGCGGTCCCGTTGGCCATCGCCGCGCTCATCTCCTGTTCTCTGCTCGGATCCCGATTCTCGCCAGGTGCGGCGTTGCGGTGCAAGCCGATGGTTCAGTAGGCTCGCTAAAAGCGACAGACTGTTTCTTTAACGAGGGACGCCCACCTCAGCGAAACCAGGAGCGCACACGTGAACATCCTTGTTTCCGGAGCCGGTGTCGCAGGGCTCGCCTGCGCACTCGAGCTCGGGACCAGAGGCAACGACGTCACGGTCGTCGAGTACGCCCGCCAACTGCGGCTCACCGGCACCCCCATAGACATCCGCGGCGACGCGATCGAGACCGCGGACAGGATGGGACTGCTCGCGGCGATCCAGAAACGACGAGTCCGGATGTCCGAGCTCACCCAGTTCGTGGACAGCGACGGCGAACCGGTGGCCCGCTTCCCCCTCGCGGAGATCAGCGACTCCGACGACGACATCGAGCTCCTGCGCGAGGACCTCCTGCGCATCCTCGCCGACGCGCTCCCGCCCACCGTGGCGATCCGCTTCGGCGACTCGATCGAGGCACTGACCGACGGCGGCGCCGAGGGCGGCGTCGACGTGCGCTTCGCATCGGGCCGAACCGGGCGGTACGACCTGGTGGTCGGTGCCGACGGCCAGCACTCCGCCGTGCGCAGGCTGGTGTTCGGGCCCGAGGAGGACCACCTCCGGCACCTCGGTGTCTACCTCGCCCTCGCCGACCACCCCGCCGAGGCGCAGGCCGAGGGCGCCAACTCGATCTACAACGTCCCCAGCCGGATGGCGGGCATCTTCCGGTACAGCGGCAAGGCGGTCGCCGTCTTCCAGTTCCGCTCGGAACCGATCGACTACGACCACCACGACCTGGACGCCCAGAAGAAGATCCTCTTCGACGCCTTCGAGGGCCACCGGTCGTGGCGGATCCCCGAGTTGCTGGAGGCGGCCCGCGTCGATCCCGGTTTCTTCCTCACGTCCGCGAGCCAGATCCACCTGCCCCGCTGGCACCGCGGCCGGGTCGTCCTCGTCGGCGACGCCGGGTACAGCCCGGCCTTCCTGTCCGGCCGGGGCACCTCACTCGCGCTCACCGGCGCCCGCTTTCTCGCCGAGGAACTGCAGCGGTCCGGCCCCGACCACACCGCCGCGTTCGCACGGTACGAGGCCCGGCAGCGCCCCTACGTCACCTTCGCCCAGGACCGGGTCCACAGCGGTCGCGACCGCATGCTGCCCACCACCTGGGCCGCCATCGCCGCGCGCAACGAGGCGCTGCGGGCATTACCGGGCCCCCACCCCCGACGCGCTGGAGAGAACGCACCGTGAAGGACACGCTGGAAAAGCCCGCCCCCGGCGCCCAGGAGCACCGCTGGAGCAAGCGGCTCGTCATCTGGGCGGCCGTACTCACCCTCGCCAACGTCCTGGCCGACGTCGCCATCGGCTCGCCCATGATGGTCCTGCCCCAGTTGCTGGACCGTTTCGACACCGACCAGGCCGCGTGGCTCAACGCGAGCGCGATGCTGGCCGGAGCCATCTGGTCGCCCCTGCTCGCGAAGAGCGCCGACATCTTGGGCAAGCGCCGGATACTCATCGGCACGCTGGCCCTCGCCTGCACGGGAGCGCTGGTCTGCCTCGTCGCCCCTAACGTCTGGGTGTTCCTGGTGGGGCGTTTCCTCCAGGGCGCGGCCTTCGCCGCGGTCTTCATCACGGTTGCCCTCGCACGCCAGATCTGCACCCCTCGGGTGGCGATGGCCCTGGTCGGGCTCGTGACCTCCGGCTCGTCGGTCGTCGGCATCGTCGAGCCCTTCCTGATGCAGCCGGTCATCGATGTGTTCGGCTACCGGAGTGTGTTCGTGGTGGCGGCGCTGCTCGCCGCGGCCGCCGCGCTCTGCGTGCGTTCCTTCATCCCGGAGTCGCCGATCCGCGGCCCCGGTCGGATCGACCTGCGCGGGGCGCTCCTGCTCGGCGGCGGCCTCGGTGCGGTGCTCGCCTACGTCAGCCTCGGGCGCAGCGTCGGGTGGCTGTCCGGGGGCATGGTCGCACTCCTGGCCGCCGGTGCCGCCGCGCTGGCCTGCTGGGCGTACCTCGCGCTGCGGGTGGACGAACCCATCATCGACATCCGGGCCCTCAGCCGCCCGATCCTGCTGACGCTGCTGGCCCTGGTGCTGGCGGCAGGCTCCTTCCGGAGCATGCTGCAACTGACGAGCATCGTCGCCCAAGTGCCGCCCGACCTGGGGCTCGGTTACGGGCTGGGCGACGGCGAGGCGGTCGCGGTGCTGCTCGCCGCGCCCAATCTGGGCATCGTGATCGGCGGCACCTGCGCCGGGTGGATCGCGGGGCGGTACGGTCCCGCACTACCCCTCCTCGGCGGCATCACCGTCGGAGCGGCGGCGACTTTCGCGATGCTGGCGGGCGTGTCCGTGCTCCCGCTGGCGATCGCCTGCGGTGCCATGGTCGGCATGGCCGCGGGCGCGATCGGCGCCTCCGGCTACAACCTGGCGACGAGCATCGAAGCGCCCGAACGGCAGGGCACCATCGCGGGGCTGGTGTCGGTCGTACTCGCTCTCGGCTCGGTCGTGTTCAACTTCGCGGGGGGAGAGGTGCTCAAGGCGACCCTCGTGCCCGGGCTCTTGGCCGACGGCGCGCCGGTCAGCACGGCGACCGGCGTACACCTCTACGTCGCGATGGCGGGAGTGCTCTTCGTCCTCGCCGCGATACCCGCGATCATGCTGACCCGCGACCGGCCTGCCCGCTGACCGAACCTCAGCGGGGCGCACAGCCATCCACCGCAGTTCCCAGGGGGACCCGTTCGCCTAGGCGGACCGGCCGGCCGACGGCACCGGGCGTCGCAGCAGATACGCGGCCGCCGTCGAGACGAGGACCGCCATGCAGGCGATGAACACCAGCCCGGCGCCTTCCAGGCCGAGCGGGTCCGTCAGCACCCCCACACCGATGACCGGGAGAGAGATGCCGGCGTACGCGACCACGAACAGCGTCGAGATGACCGCCGCCCGCCCGTCCGCCGGAGACGCCCCGGCCACCGCCGACAGCGCCGCGCGGAAGGAGAGCCCCTGACCGGCCCCGCCGACGAGCGCGCTCGCCACCACCAGGGGCAGCAGATCCCAGTACAGCGCCCCCGCGAGCAGCACCAGTCCGGCCAGCAGCGCGGCGCAGCCCAGCGGCAGCGACCGGGTCACCCCGACCCGGCCGACGACCAGTTGACCGGCGGTCGAGGCGAAGAAGGCGAGGGCCACGATCAGCCCGCTCACGGCGTGGTTGCGTTCGTGCAAGGACTCCGCGAGGAACGCCGGGCTGACGGACGTGAACACGCCGAGCAGGGCGAAACCCACGAACGCGGCGGTCGCCGCCGGCCCGAACACCGACCGCACCTGCGCGGGCAAACTCACCCCCTGCGGCCGTACCGTCCTCAGCGGCCGCCGCCGCGCCACGGTCTCCGGCAGCCGCAGCACCACGGCGGCCGAGCAGGCCACCAGCGCGAGATGCACGGCGAACGGCAGGTACAGCGGCCAGGGAGCGTACTGCGCCAGCAACCCGGCGAGCAGCGGACCGCAGCCCAGGCCGCCCATGTTGGCGGCGGTCGCGACGAACGTGGCCCGCGCGGCACCGTCACGAGGTGCCAGCTCCATCACATGGGCCGTCGCGGCCCCGGTGAGCAGACCCGCCGACAGCCCCGACAGCAACCGCCCCACGTACAGCCAGCCCAGCGCGGTGGCCAGCAGGAAACAGACGGCACTGGCGGCCGCGAACCCCAGGGCCGCCAGGATCACCGGGCGTCTGCCCACCGTGTCCGAGGCGTTCCCCGCGAGCAGCAGCACACCGATGACCGCGAAGGCGTACACGGCGTACACGACGGTGACCGTCAGCTCGGAGAACCCGAACTTGTCCTGGTAGTGGCCGTACAGAGGCGTCGGCAGCGTGGTGCCGGCCATGCCGACCGCGAACACCGCCCCGCCGAGCAGACACGCACGCCACCCCCGGCGCACCTCGACGTCCGTGCCCCGGGCGGTGTCGCTGCGCGCCATCTTCAGACGTCGTACTCGTCGGGGAACCGCAGCCCGGGCCCGCCGACCTGCAGGCCCAGCGGATCCGCGCGGCCCTTCGGCTCCTCCCACTCCTCCTGGCGGCCGAGCGCGGTGAGGTCGAGCCACGGATAGCCGTTGTGGAACTCCTCGATGCCCCGGCCGAACGTGGAGTACGTGTGGAACACCGCGTCCCCCACCCGCAGGAACGCGCTGATCCCCGGATAGTCGCCGCGCATCCACTCCTCCCACGGCTGTCCCACGTCGGCGAGTTCGGCCTCGTCGCGCAGGGCGACCTGCACCGGGGCGACGCGCTCGTCGACGGTGGCGTGGAAGTCGTAGTTGAAGTCGCTGCCGGCCGAGGAGTACCAGGGGAACGTCCACCCCATCCGCTGCCCGTAGGCGGCGAGCTTCGCGTACGGCGCCCGGGTCACCGCGACCAGGGCCGTGTTGCGGGCGTGCAGTTGGCGCAGTCGGGCCGGGATCTGGTCGGCCGCCGAGGAGCAGCTCGTGCAGCCCGTGTCACGAGGGTGCTCGGTGCCGTCGTCGTCGATGTCGTACGTCCACATGAAGTGGTGCACGACCAGTTGTTGCCGCCCTTCGAAGAGGTCCAGCAGACCGGCCCGTCCGTTCGGCCCCTCGAATCGGTACGGCTTGTCGACCCGGACCATCGGCAGCCGCCGCCGCTCCGCATTGACCAGGTCCCGAACCCGGGTGAGCTCCTTCTCCCTGGCCAGCAGCTCCTTGCGGGCGGCCGTCCACTCCTCACGTGACACCACGTCCGGCAGGTTCGCCATCGAGGTCATCCGGATCCTCCCCATGGGTTCGCGCGACGGGCAGAGCGGGCACGCCTCCAGCTTGCGCCAGCGCGATGGATGCCGCACATCGCCGGCCGGACGGGTCCGCTGCCTCGGATCACCTGGCGAGTGCCTTCGCCCCGCCAGGTAGCGTGACGATCATGGAGTCCTGGGAGCTGCGGCCGGCGTCGGCGACGGACGTGGAGGCGGTGGCCGAACTGCGTGCCGTCGTACTGCGTTCGGACCTGGAACGGCTCGGGCGGTACGACGCGCGGCGGGTACGGCAGCGGCTGCGGGACGGATTCGACCCGGACCACACCTGGGTGATCGAGGTGGACGGCGCGTTCGCCGGCTGTGTCGCGCTGCGCCCGGCCGAGGACTGCCACTGGCTGGAGCACTTCTACCTCGCTCCCCGGCTCCAGGGCAGCGGCATCGGCTCGGGCGTGCTGCGCGAGCTGCTCGGGCGCTGCGATCGCCACGCCGTCCCCGTCCGGCTGAACGTCCTGCGGGGCAGCCCGGCCCGGCGCCTGTACGAGCGGCACGGGTTCCGGGTCCAGGCCGAGGACCCGGTGGACGTCTTCATGGTGCGCGAGCCGCCTCGCTGAACCGGGTGCCTCAGAAGGCCCGCTTCAGCAGATCGAGCAGTGCCTCCCAGTGCCGCTCGTCGCCGGCATGGTCGTACGCGGCGGTGTCGGCCTGGGTGTAACCGTGGTGCGCGCCCTCGTACACCTCGTACTGGTGGCGGACCCCGGCCGCGGTCAGCGCGGTGGCAAGGCGTTCCATCTGTTCGGGCGGCATCGACTGGTCGGCGTCGGCGTGACCGAAGTACAGCTCCGCGGTGATGTGTTCGGCGGCCAGGTGCGGGCTGTCCGGGGCGTCCGTCGCCAGCTGGCCGCCGTGGAATCCGGCCGCCGCGGCCACCCGCTCCGGATAGGCGCCGGCGGTGCGCAGCGCGAGCCGGGCGCCCATGCAGTAACCGGTCAGGGCGACGGGGCCGTCGGCGATCTCGGGCCGCTCGGCCATCCAGCGCAGATAGGCGCCGGCGTCCCGCATCGCGAGCTCGGGGGTCAGGGACTGCATGACCGGGACGATCTTCTCCCACAGTTCGGGCCGTGCCGCCGGGTCGATGAAGTCGGGCAGTTCGAAGACCGGGCTGCGACCGTGCCGGTAGAAGACGTTCGGCACGACGACCGCGTAACCGGCGGCGGCGAGCCGGTCGGCCATCGACCGCAGGTGCGGACGCAGCCCGAAGGCGTCCTGGTAGAGCAGGACGCCCGGCCGGGGCCCGTCAGCCGGATGGGCCAGATAGGCGTCCGCTACGCCGTCCTCGGTGGGGATGTCCAGGTCTGTTGCCAGTACGGAGGTCATGGGGGTGCCTCTCTGCGCAGTCCACGGCGAAAGGGTCGCCGACCCGGCGGAATCGGGCCGCACGCATAGTTGCAAGCACCATCCGGATGGGCCGAGGCACCCCCGCCCGCTTGGGCGCGGCTTTACTCGAACCGGGACGTGTCGCCCGCTCCCTTCCGTACGATCTCGGCCTCGCCGCCGGAGAAGTCGATCACCGTCGTCGGCTCGGTGCCGCAGTCCCCGGAGTCGACCACCGCGTCCAGCACATGGTCCAGCCGGTCCTTGATCTCCCAGCCCTGGGTCATCGGCTCGTCCTCGTCGGGCAGCAGCAGCGTGCTGGACAGCAGCGGCTCCCCGAGCTCGGCGAGCAGCGCCTGGGTGACGACGTGGTCGGGGATGCGCACCCCCACCGTCTTCTTCTTCGGATGCTGGAGCATGCGCGGCACCTCCCTCGTCGCGGGCAGGATGAACGTGTAACTGCCGGGCGTCGACGCCTTGATCGCGCGGAACACGTCGTTGTCGATGCGCACGAACTGGCCGAGCTGCGCGAAGTCCTGGCAGACGAGGGTGAAATGGTGCCGGTCGTCCAGACGGCGAATGCTCCGGATCCGGTCGATGCCGTCACGGCTGCCCAGCCGGCAGCCCAGGGCATAGCAGGAGTCCGTCGGGTACGCGATGAGCGCACCGGAGCGGACGCTGTCCGCGACCTGAGCGATGGTGCGCGGCTGGGGATTGTCGGGGTGCACGTCGAAGTACTTCGCCATTGCACGAGCCTATGCCCTGCACGCCCGATGGCCACGCAGGCCGGGGCAGGACGGGTGGGGCAGGGAGGTCACGAAGAGGTACGAGCCGGTATTCGGCCAACCCGCGGTCGCTCACACGTGAGGTAACGTCCCGACCGGTATGTCATGGCAAGCGCAGGACGAGGTGAAGGCCGACATGGCTGGCGGAGAGGACGGGAGCCGGCAGGCGGGGACGAGGGGCACCGACGGCCCGGCATGGGCTCAGCAGCTCCTGGAGCACCTGCGTCCGAACGGGCGGGACGTCCGCCAGGTCGTCGCCTGGCTCGCCGACGCCGTCGAGGGCGTCGCCTCGCTGCAGGACGGCACCGGCACACTTCTCGCCGGCACCCCGCAGTCACTCGACGAGCACCTCGTCGAGGCGGTGACCGCCGGCCGTATCGCGTCGGCCGCCTGGGAGGGCCAGGGCCGCCACCTGCGGCTGGTCAGGGTGGTGTGCCCGAACCCCGCGACGGCCGGCGTCCTCGCCGTGTCGCGCGCGACCCCCTTTGACCGCCGGGCAGCCGACATCCTCACCCACACCGTCCAGGTCGTCGAACTCCTGCTCAAGGCCGAGGAGACGACCACCGCCGCACTCCGGCTCGAACGGGCCACGTCCGATCTCCGGCTGGCCATCCTGCAGTTGCTGATGGTCGAGGACACCGTCTCCGCGCGCCGGGTCGCCGCCGGCCTGTGGCCCGGCCTGCTGGACACGGACACCGCCAGCGTCCACGTCGTCGAGGGCACCGCCGAGGGGCGCGACCGGCTCGCCCAGGACTGCATCGACGTGACCGAAGAGCGGGCGCTGGTCGTGCTCTGCCCGGCGGTCGACGAGCACGTGATCGTCGTGACGCCCGGCGAGGCCGAGGCCCGGGAACTGCGCCGGCTGATAGGTCCGCGCCCGCGCACCTTCCTCGGCGGCAGCGCCCGGCACAGCCTGGCCCGCACCGCCACCGCGTACGGGCAGGCCGTGAGCGCCCTCGCCGTCGCGCACTTCCGCCCGGACAAGGCCGCGGTGTACGCCGAACGCACCCACCCCGAGCGCCTCATCGACCCGCTCGCCCTGCGCGACTGGACCGACCGCGTGCTGCGCCCGCTCGACACCCTGCCCCACCACACCCGGGCCGAACTGCTCGCCACCACCCGGCTGGGCCTGGAGTTCACGGCAGTCAACACGGCCAAGGTCCTCGGCGTCAGCCGCAACACCGTGCGCGCCCGCATGGAACGCGTGGAGTCCCTGCTGCACGCGGACTTCACCGATCTGACGGTCCGTGCCGTGGTCCACCTCGCGCTCAACATCCAGGTCCACCTCACCGACACACCGGCCGGCACCGCCCCACCGGACGCCGCCCCCGCCTCACTGTGCGACCTGCTGGCCGGGCCCGCCATGCGCACCTGGGCGCAGGACCTCCTCGCCCGCCTTGACCAGGACAACCGGGACCTGCGTCGCACCCTGCGGACCTGGATCACCGCGGGCGGCAACGCCGAGCGGACGGCACAGACCCTCGGCGTGCACGCCCAGACCGTCCGCGAGCACGTCCGCAGCGCGGAACCCGTCCTCGAACGCCAGTTGCTGGCCGGCGGCACCGACCTGTACGAGGTCGTCCTGGCCCATCTCGCGCTGGGCGACCTTGATCAGCACGCCCTGCACGGTACGAAATCGGGCCTTCCGGACTCACTTGTGCACGGGTGAGTCCCGACGGCGGCGCAGTGGGCATCGACGCGATACCCAAGGCCTCCGTCGCAGACGTAAGTTCGACTCTCCGCGGGGACACGACCGGAACGGGGGACCGGTCGCGTCCCCGCGTCGCTCGTCTGCCCGGCCGGGGGCGGTTCACACCCGCAGCCGCACCGGGATCTCCTGCCAGCCGAACGCGATGAACGACGGCACCTGACGCAGCTCACCCTCCTCGACCGCCAGCTCCAGGCCGGGGAAGCGGTCGAACAGCGCGGGCAGCGCCGTCAGGGCCTCGACCCGGGCCAGCGGCGCGCCGATGCACCGGTGCACCCCGATCCCGAAGGCCAGATGGTCGTCGGCGCCGCGGGTCGCGTCGAAGGCCTCCGCGTCCGGGCCGTAGTGCGCGGGATCCACCCCCGCGGCGGCGTACGTCGTGATGATGGCGTCGCCGGCCGCGACGGTCACGCCCCCGACCTCGATGTCGCTGACGGCGAACCGCAGCGGCAGCGTCGCGATCGACGGGTGGACGCGCAGCGTCTCGTCGATCACCGCGTCCCAGCCGATCCGGCCGGACCGCACGGCCGCCAGCTGCTCGGGGTGGGTGAGCAGGGCGACGACCGCGTTGCCGATGAGGTTGACCGTCGTCTCGAACCCGGCGCCGATCACCAGCAGCAGGGTGTACAGCAGCTCCTCGTCGCTGAGCCGGTCGCCGTCCTCGTCGCGGACCCGGATCAGCTCGGTCGTCAGATCGTCCCCGGGGTGCTCGCTGCGGTACGCGATCAGCGCGGGCAGTACCGTGCCGATCTGCTCCTGCACGAACGCGGCGTGCTCCGGGCTCGGGTCGGAGGTGTCCATGATCGCCGCGATCAGGACCCCGGTCGCCTGCCGCAACTCCTCGGGCACACCGAACAGTTCGCAGATCATCCGCATCGGCAGGGGATGGGCGAGCCCGGCCTTCAGGTCCACCTCGGCATCGCCCTTGTCGAGGTCGTCGAGCAGTTCCGCGGTGATCGCCTCCACACGCGGCCGCATCTTCTCCGTACGCCGCTGGGTGAAGCTCGGCGCGACCAGCTTGCGCAGCCGCGCGTGGTCGGCGCCGTAGGTGGACAGCATGTTGACCACCCCGACCCAGCCCAGGATCCAGCCCCAGGAGGGGTGTTCGGGGATCTCGGGCCACAACCGCCAGTGCTGGCGCGGATCCTTGCTGACCCTGGGGTCGAGGATGAGGTCCTTCAGCGTGTCGTAGCCGGTGGGCGCCCACGCGGGGATGCCGCCGGGCAGGTCCACCGGCACGATCGGGCCGAGGGCACGCAGCCGGGCGCTCTCGGCGGGGATGTCGGCGCCGAACGGGTCGATGGCGACGCGGTCGATACGGTCGGACACGGTCACGAGGGAACTCCTGGCTGGTCGGGGGAGCGGGGGCTGAACCGGACGGGCAGGGAGGTCAGCGAACGGTGGAACGGCCCGGGCCGCCAGGTCAGGCGCGACCGGGGCAGCACCGGCTCCAGGTCGGGGAGCCACTGCGTGAGCCGTTCGATCGCCTCGGTGGTGATGAGCAGCGTGTGCTGCCGGACCGGACAGGCGTGCGGGCCCGCCGACCACGACAGGTGCGAGGCGTCCCGGGGGTGGCTTGCGCCGGTGTTCTCCCGCTCGGCGAAGTGGGCCAGCGCCCCGTAGGAGACGACCACCGGTACCGCCGCCCGGAGCCAGGAGCCGTGGAAGGACACCGGGCCGCGCGCGTAGTGGATGCCGTAGTTGGCCAGCGGTGTCTCGTGGCGCAGCACCTCCACCACCGCGTCCGTCACGGGACGCGCCCCGCTGGTGAGGGTGGAGTAGTAGCGCGGGTCGCCGAGGATGCGGGACAGCGCGTTGGACACCAGGTTCGCCGTCGGCTCGTGACCGGCGCCCAGGGTGAGGAACACCTGCCAGGTGACCTCCTCCGGGGTCAGTCCGGCGGGGTGGTCCAGCAGCCGGCTCGGCAGGTCGTCGCCCCGCCGCTCCGTCTTCGCCGCGATCAGCTCCAGCACGTAACCGCCGAACTCCGCCTCGCCCTCGGCCGCATCGGCGCCGCCCTCCATCATCTTGCCCAGCGCCGCGTCGAGCCGGTCGCTCTGGCTGTCGGGCAGCCCGAAGAGGCTGTTGAACACCAGCGCCATCAGCGGCCGGGCGAAGTCGGCCACCAGATCCGCCTCGCCCTTCGGCCCGAACCGGCCCACCAGCACCCGCACCGCCCGGTGCACCCGGGCCCGCAGGTCGTGCGGCTCGATCCGGTCGAAGGTGTCGATCAGCGTCGTCCGGTACCGGACATGGGCCGAGCCGTCGGCGAACAGCGTGTTGGGCCGCCAGCGCATCATGCCCAGCACCGGCGAGTCGTCGGCGACCGTGGCCTCCCACGGGCGCGGGTCGTGCGAGAACGTCTCCGTGTCGTGCAGCAGATCCAGCGCCGCCCGCCGGTCCGTGACCACGTACGCGGGCACACCCGGCGCCAACTCGGCCCAGCCGACCGGGCCCTGGGCGCGCAGGGCGTCGTAGTAACGGTACGGATCCAGGGCGAAGCCGTCCTCCCACAGCCGCACGGGGGCCGAGCGGGTGAAGGTCTGCCGGTCGGGGGAGTGCGTGGTCACCGGTCCTCCGGAGCGTGACGGTCGATCAGGTGCTGGACCAGCGCGAGCAGCGCGTCGACGGACGAGTCGGCGTCCCGCGCGTCACAGGTCACCATCGGCGTGCCCGCCTCCAGATCCAGGGCGGCGCGCAGCTGTTCGGCGGTGTGATGCCGGGGCGCGTCCGGAAAGGCGTTGAGAGCGACGGCGTACGGCAGCCCCGACTCCTCGACCAGCCCGAGCACGTCGAACGACGCGTCTAGCCGACGGCTGTCGACCAGGACCAGCGCCCCCAGCGCGCCGTACGCGATGTCGTCCCACAGTGCCCGGAACCGCTCCTGGCCCGGTGTGCCGAACAGGTACAGCACCACCCCGCCGGGCAGGCTGATCCGGCCGAAGTCGACCGCGACGGTCGTCGTCGCCTTGTCCCGCACCCCGGCCAGATCGTCCAGCGGCGCGGACGCCTCGCTGATCGGCTCCTCGGTGTGCAGCGGGCGGATCTCGGAGACGGAACCGATCAGGGTCGTCTTGCCCACGCCGAACGGGCCGGCGACCAGGATCTTGACCAGGTCACGGGCGGTGTCGGGCAGGCGGACGACGTCCCCGGGCGGGCCCGGGGGAGCGTCAGGTGTGCTTGAGGGCGCGAAGGCCATCGGCGACTCTCTCCAGCAGGTCGGGGGCGAAGCGTTCGGCGGGCGGGATCGGCGGGCGGGCCGACGCCAGGTCCCGGTCGATGAGCTCACCCGCCAGGACGCGCACGGCGGACACCGGCAGCCGCAGCAGCGCCGCGGCCTCCACGACCGTCAGGGAGCCGCCGTCCAGGGCGTCCAGCAGGGCGAGTTGGGCGGCGGGCAGACCGGCGGGCGCGGGCGTGCCGGTCCTCGTGAGCACCGACAGCCGCTCCAGCTGGGGCCGGCTGGGCCGGGCCACCCCGCCGGTCGACAGATACGCGGGAACCAGAGGGCGGCCGGCACGGCGCCCGGTCATGCCGACGCGCCGCCGTCGGCACCTCGGGGCGCGGCGGCCATCGCCTTCTCACCCAGCCGCGCCACCTGCGAGTGCACCCGGTGCGCGAGCAGGTCCAGGCGCACTTCCGCGTCCCCGTAGGCGGCCACACAGGTGCCGTGGTCCGTCGGCACGATCAGCACGTACCCGTCGTCCGACTCGATGACGACCTGCCGGACCTCGGCCCCGTCCCGGTCGGCGAAAGCGGCCGCCGCCGTCCGGCACGCGCCCTGAACGGTGCTGGTGATCGCCGCCACCCGCTCCGCCGAGGCCTGGTCGAGCGCGTCCGTGTACCCGGTCACCAGCCCGTCCCGCGTCAGCAGTACGGCGGCCACCACATGCGGCACCTGCACGATCGGATCGAGCACCCATGCGGTGTCCCCCGCATCGCGGCTGGTCATCGGCCCGTTCCCCCTTCGTGGTCGTGGTCGTGGTCATGCTGGTTGTCGGAGTCGTGGTCCGTCCGATCCGTCGTGGAGGCGGTCGCCTCGGCTCGCTGCCGCGTCGGTTCCGGTACGGCGGTGGCGTCGTCGTCGCCCGCCGGCTCGCCCGCCTTCGACCGGGCGGCCTCGGTGCCGGCCTGCAGCGCGCCCAGTGCCGCCGCGGCCCGCTCCGGGCGGCGGGGCGCCGGTCGCGGCGCCGGGGTGTCGCCGGACGGCGCGGTCATCCGGGTGCGGCGTCTGCGCTGCGGCAGGCCGCCGGTGTCCTGTGTCGCGTGATGCCGGGACGGGGCGCGGGAGGTGTCGTCGTCGGGGTCGTTCCCGTAGCCGTGGGAGGTGCCGGACGAGCCGGCCTTTGATTCACCGGACGCGCCGACCTGGGTTTCGTCGGGGTCGCCGCCCCTGGACTCGCCCGCCTCAGGTTCCCGGAAAGCCGGACGTGTGGAGCGCGGAGCGCTGGCCGCCGGCGGGCGTTCCTCGGGGTCGATACGGCTGAGCAGGTGGCTGTCGACCCGCAGTACGGCCCGCACCCCGCCGTACGGCGAGGGCGAGGACAGATCGACGCCGAGGTCGAACTGCCTGGTCAGCTGCCCGATCGCGGCGAGGCCCATGCGGGGCGGATCGCCGAGCTCGGTCAGGAGGATCGGCTCGGAACCCGCCACCAGCCACTGCGCGCGGGCGCGTTCGTCCTGGGTCATGCCCAGGCCGGCGTCGTCGACCGTGACGCAGACGCCGTGGTGGACGTGCTCGAGGTTGACGACGACGTCGGTGTCCGGCGCGGAGTGCCGCAGGGCGTTGTCCAGGAGCTCCGCGACGATGATCGCGACCGGCTCCACGGCGTGGGACACGAGCCCGGTGCCGGCGTCGAGGTGGTTGTGGATCCGGACCCGGTGGTAGCCCGCGAGCCGGGCCTGACCGCCGGTCACCGCGTCCACCAGGTGCGACTCCTCGCGGGCGAGTCCGACCCAGGCTCCGCAGACCACGGCGGCGACCTGCGCCCGCCGCAGCGACTGCTCGTTCTCGTGATCCAGCTCGAACAGGGTCTGCGTCAACTCGGGGTCGTCGTACTTCTGTTGCAGCCCGCGCAGCGCGTCCTGGAGCCGGTACAGGGCCGCCTGGATCTCGCGTGTCGCGCCGCGCATGCCGGCCTGTGCCGCCGCGTCGATCCGCGTGCGCTGGTTGGCCAGCTCGGTGCGCAGCCCGGTCAGCACGTGCTCAAGGGCCGGGCCGAGCGGTGACGCGGCGGTCTGGGGATGCAGGGGGCCCGGCACCGGGACATGGGGATGGGCGAGCTGCTGGGCGGCGGCCGGGACCCGCTGGGTGGCCAGATGCTCCGTCTCCGCCGTGAACGCCGCGACCACGTCCTTGAGTTGCCGGCGCAGCAAGGCGATCTCGGCACGCCGGCGCGCCAGTTGTCGCTGCGCGCGCAGCAGCCCGCCGCCCAAGGCGAGTGCGGACACCATGCCGACGGCGAGACCGCCGGTGGCCAGGTCCGGTAGTTCGATCATCGAGTCGGTTTCCAGAGGTCGGTTCGGGGCAGTCGGGCAGGGCCGGCTCCGAGGGCCGTCGGGCGAGCCGCTCGGAGCACAGTACACACCGTCATCGATCGATCTCGCACGGTCGACGGATACTTCGCTTCGAAAGTGAAGGGGCTCTGTTCGCTTCTGAGCCGACTGTCTGAATTGCCTTACGGCTGCGCCGAGTTGGCGTGAACCGGACGTGTTCGCGGGCGTCGGCGCCGGTGCGGGATCGGCGGCCCCGGCGTCGTGTGCCGGGCCGGACGGCGGGTACTCGGGGCGGGTCAGGAACGAGAGCGCTGGGAGGAGCCCCGCATGACGAGCGGCACCGAGGCCGGTGGCGTCACCGGCACGCAGGACAAGGACTACAACCTGATCTGGTACGTGGAGGCGTGTCTGAGCAACGCGCTGCGGCTGGAGACCTACATCGAGGACGCGGAGCGCGGGAAGGACACCGAGGTGGCCGACCTGTTCCGCAAGGCCCAGGCCGACAGCCGCAAGGGCGCCGAGCTGGGAAAGACGCTGCTGCGCAAGCGACTGAGCGACGGCTGAATCGAGCCCGCTGCCACGGCCCGGACACCGGTGACGCCCGAGTGTCCGGGCTTTCGCCTGCCTGCGGGACCTTTTCGGGGCCCCCGTCACGTCAACTCACTTTGGACACGTAGGGTTTACATATGTTCGGCTTGTCGAACCGAGCGGGTTGCTATGGTGCTACTCGCCGGTAGCAACCGGGGCCGGTAGCCAGCCGAGCCCGTGGTCGGCCGAGCCCGGTAGCAAGCCGAGCGGGGGGTCGGGGGTCGGCACATCGGTGCCATGAGACCGCGGCGGGTCGTCGCGGCGGGGGTCGGGCAAGGGGGCCGGGCCGCCCGGGGCGTCCGTGCCCGGACGGCACCTCACCCTCGAACTCCGGTTCATCGTCCATCGATGCAGACAGGTGAGACTCCCGCCCATGGTTCGATCCCCGGTCGATCTGCTGTTCCAGCACGCCGCCCACCACCCCGACCGAACCGCCTACCGCTACCTCGTCACCGGCGACTGCGACGGCGAGATCGAGGAGATCTCCTACCGCCGTCTCGCCGACCGGTCCCGGGCCGTCGCCGCCTGGCTCCAGGAGCGCGACCTGGCCGGTTCCCGGGCCATGCTGCTGTATCCGCCCGGCCTGGAGTTCATCTGCGCCTTCCTCGGCTGTCTCGCCGCCGGAGTCGTCGCCGTCCCCGGCGTCCCCGCGCAGGGCCGCGCGCAGAACCACCGTGCCCTGACCCGGATGAAGCGCCTGATCGCCGACGCCGACGCCAAGGTGATCCTCGGCGGCCGCGAGGTGATCGGCACCCTCCACGCCTCGGCACGGCATCTTCCGGAACTCACCGAAGTCACCTGCGCCGCCACCGAGGACATCCCCGACGAGGCCGCCGCGTCCTGGCGCGAGCCCGACCTCACCGCCGACTCGGTCGCCTTCCTCCAGTACACCTCCGGCTCCACGGCCGCCCCGCGGGGCGTGATGGTCACCCACGGGAACCTGCTGGACAACGAGCGGGTCATCACCGAGCGCATGGGGCACACCCCGGACGTCATCGCCGAGTACGACCACGAGATGTTCGTCAGCTGGCTGCCCGTGTACCACGACATGGGCCTCATAGGCCCCGTCCTCAACACCGTCCACCTCGGTGTCACCGCCACCTTCTTCTCACCGCTGCACTTCCTGCAACAGCCCCAGCGCTGGCTCACCGCGATCAACCGCTACCGCCCGCACACCAGCGGCGGCCCCAACTTCGCGTACGAACTGTGCCTCCGGCACGCCACCCCCGCGCTCCTCGACGACCTGGACCTCAGCAGCTGGAAGGTCGCCTTCAACGGCGCCGAACCCGTGCGCGCCGCCACCCTGCGACGCTTCGCCGACATCTTCGCCCCGGCCGGCTTCCGCCGCGAGGCCCTCTACCCCTGCTACGGCCTCGCCGAGGCCACCCTGATGGTCACCGGCGGTACGGTCCACACCCCGCCCACCCTGCTCCAGGCCGCCGAGACCGGCCCGCACGCCGGCCGGACCGACGCGGCGGCCGTCAGCTCCGGCCGCCCCGGCCCCGACGTCACCGTCGCCATCGCCGACCCCGAACGGCGCGAGGAACTGCCCGAGGGGGAGACCGGGGAGATCTGGGTGCGCGGCGCGAGCGTCGCCAAGGGCTACTGGCGCAACGCCCTCGCCACCCGCGAGACCTTCCGTGCCACCCTGGCCGGCCACGAGGGCCGCTTCCTGCGCACCGGCGACCTCGGATTCCTGCGCGACGGCGAACTGTTCGTCACCGGCCGCCTGAAGGACCTCATCGTCATCGACGGACGCAACCACTACCCCCAGGACCTGGAACTGACCGCCGAGATGGCCCATCCGGCGCTGCGTCCCGGGTGCACGGCCGCGTTCGCCGTCGAGGGGGACCACCTGGGCGAGGGCGGCGAGCAGCCCGTCGTCGTCGCCGAGATCCCCCCGGACGCGGCCTCCGAGGCGGAGAAGATCACCGACGTCATCCGGAGCGGGATCGGGGAGGCCCACGGCCTGTCCGTGCGCGATGTCGTGCTGGTCCGGCCGGGCACCATCCCCAAGACGTCCAGCGGCAAGATCCAGCGCCGCGCCACCCGCGCGGCCTACCTGGACGGCACCCTCGCGGTGATCGCCGAGCCCGCCCTGAGCTGACACCCCCGACCGGCCGGCGCACCGCCCCGACTCCGCCGTATCGCCGCGGGGGCCGGCCGCCGACGGGCCCCACGGGCCGTACAGCCGCCCCTTCCCCTGCCCGAATCCCCCGAGGACACCTGTTCCAGATGCCTGCGCACGAGTCCACGAAGCAGTCCCCAGAGCCGTTCCTCACCACACCCGAGGGCGTGCGGGTCTGGCTGGAGTCGGCCGTAGCCGAGGCGGCCGGGCTCGACCGGGTGGGAGTCGACCCGGACCGGCCGATCGCCGAACTCGGGCTGGGATCAAGGCAGTTGGTGACCCTGGCCGCCGAGCTGTCCGCGGCGACCGGCCGGACCCTGGACCCCTCCCTGGTCTTCAACCACCCCACCATCGCGGCGCTCGCCGAGGCGGTGTTCGCCGGCCCTCCCGCGGCCGCACCCGCGCCGGCCCCGGTTCCACCGCCGGGCGACGACATCGCGATCATCTCCATGGCCTGCCGATTCCCCGGAGGCGTCGACAGCCCCGAGGCGCTGTGGCGGCTGCTCGCCGAGGGCGGCGACGCCATCACCGAGGTGCCGGCGGGCCGTTGGGACACCCAGGGACTGCACGACCCGGACCCGGAGGCAGCCGGCAAGGCGTACTCCCTGCACGGCGGCTACCTCTCGTCGATCGACCGCTTCGACGCGGCCTTCTTCGGGATCTCGCCGCGCGAGGCCGCCGCCATGGACCCCCAGCAAAGGCTGCTCCTGCAGACCGGCTGGGAGGCCGTCGAACGCGCCGGGATCGTCCCCGCGACGCTGAACGGCAGCTCCACGGGCGTCTACATCGGCCTGTACGACAGCGGATACCTGGCCTCGGCCGCACTGGACCAGCTCGACGGGCACGTGGGAACCGGCACGGCGGCCAGCGTGGCGTCGGGCCGCCTCGCCTACACCCTCGGCCTGGAGGGTCCGGCCGTCACCGTCGACACCGCCTGCTCGTCCTCCCTGGTCGCCCTGCATCTGGCGGCGCGGGCCCTCGCGGGCGGCGAGTGCGATCTCGCGCTGGCCGGCGGGGTGACCCTGCTGGTGACGCCGCGCGGGCACGTGGAGTTCAGCAGGATGCGCGGGCTGTCCCCGTCCGGGCGGTGCGGACCGTTCTCCGCGGACGCCGACGGCGTGGTGTGGGCCGAGGGCTGCGGCGTGGTGCTGCTCAAGCGGCTCGCCGACGCGCGCCGCGACGGCGACCGGATCCTCGCGGTCGTCAAGGGCTCCGCGATCAACCAGGACGGCCGCAGCCAGGGCCTGAGCGCACCCAACGGCCCCGCCCAGGAACGCGTCCTGCGCGCCGCCCTCGACACGGCCGGTCTCCGGCCGCACGACCTCGACCACATCGAGGCACACGGCACCGGCACCCGCCTGGGCGACCCCATCGAGGGCCGCGCCCTGGCCGCCGTCTTCGGACCCGACCGCCCCGCGGAGCGCCCGCTCGGCGTCGGATCCCTCAAGTCCAACATCGGCCACACCCAGGCCGCGGCGGGCATCGCCGGTGTCATCAAGACCGTGCTGGCGCTCCGCCACGAACGCGTGCCGGCGTCCCTGCACGCCGACACCCCGACCCCGCACGTCGACTGGGCGGACAGTGGTCTGCGCGTGCTGAGCGCGGCCCAGGCCTGGCCGCGCGACCCCGCTCGGACCCGGCGGGCCGGCGTGAGCGCCTTCGGGATCAGCGGCACGAACGCCCACGTGATCCTGGAGGAGGCCCCCGAGGAGCAGCCGCCGTCAGCCGCCGACACGCCCGGCGCGACCCTCTTCCCGCTGTCCGCCCGCTCCCACGCGGCACTGCGCGGACAGGCCGGCCGACTCCTCCACACCCTCGAAGAACGACCCGAGCTGCCGCTCCCCGCCGTGGCCGCCACCCTGGCCCACCACCGCACCCACTTCGAGCACCGCGCCGTCGTCCGGGCCACCGACCGCGACAACCTCCGTACGGCTCTGCGCGCACTCACCGACGACCGGCCGGACACCGATCTCACCGTCGGCCCCCAACAGGCGCTCCCCGCGGGCAAGCTGGCGTTCGTCTTCCCCGGCCAGGGCTCCCAGTGGCCCGGCATGGCACGCGATCTGCTCGACCGCGACCCGGTGTTCGCCGACGAACTCGACCGCTGCGACGCCGCCCTGCGCCCGTTCACCGAATGGTCCGTGACGTCCGTGCTGCGCGGCGACTCGGGCGCACCGGCCCTGGAGCGTGTCGACGTCGTCCAGCCGGTGCTCTTCGCCGTGATGGTGTCGCTGGCCGCCGTGTGGCGGGCTCGCGGCATCCGCCCGGACGCCGTCGTCGGGCACAGCCAGGGCGAGGTCGCCGCGGCCTGCGTCGCCGGGGCACTCAGCCTCAACGACGCCGCCGCGGTGGTCGCCCTGCGCAGCCAGGCCCTGACCCAGCTGTCGGGCACCGGCACCATGGCCGTCGTCGCCCTGCCGCACACGGACGTCGAGGCACAACTCGCCGCCCACGACGGCCGGATCGGCGTGGCAGCCGTGAACAGCGGCCGCTCGACAGTGATCGCCGGTGCCGTCGACGCGGTGGAGGCCCTGCTCGCCGACCTCGAACGGCAGCAGGTCTTCGTCCGCCGCCTCGACGTCGACTACGCCTCCCACAGCGCCCAGGTCGAGCCGATCCGCACCACGATCCTCGACGAACTCGACGGAGTCACCACCTACCCGGCCCCCGTCGCCTGGTACTCCACCGTCACGAGCGAACCGGTCACCGCCGAACTCGAAGCCGACTACTGGTACACCAACCTCCGCGAACCCGTCCGCTTCGCGCCCACCGTCGCACGCATGGTGGCCGACGGCTACCGTCACTTCGTCGAGCTCGGCCCGCACCCGTCCCTGCTCACCGCCCTGCGCACGATCGACGAGGACCTGGTCGCGGTCGGCTCCCTGCGCCGCGACGAGGACGGGCCCGCCTGCCTGGACCGGGCCGCGGCCGAACTCCATGTCCACGGTCGGCGGATCGACTGGCGCCGCCTGGTCCCGCACACGGCACCGGCGGACCTGCCGACGTACGCCTGGGACGAGCAGCGCCACTGGACCGAGCCCGCCGACTCCACCGGCGCCCCCGGCCTCTTCGACCGGGCGGCGCACCCGTTGCTCGGCGTCCAGCTCCAGTCCGCCGACGAGACCCGCTGGACCTTCCGCAACGAGTGGTCGCCGGCCACCGCCGACTGGCTGCCCGACCACAGCGTCTTCGGCCGGACCGTCGTCTCGGGCACCAGCCTCATGGAACTGTGCCGAGCCGCCCTCGCCGTGGCCCGCCCCGGCACCCCCGCCGACGTCACCGACCTGCTCCTCCTGACACCCCTGGTCCTGCCCGGCAGCGGCACGGTCGAGGTGTCCGTGGAGGTCGTCACCGAGGGCGCCGCACCGGAGATCACGGTCCACAGCCGCCCACGCGGCCAGGACGCCGCGCACTGGACCCTGCACGCCACGGCCTCCGCGGCCGACCCCGTCGCCCCGCCCGCCGTCGAGCCACCGGCGTGGCCCGCGACGCCCGAACCGGCCTGGCACGAGGACACCTACGAGCGGCTCGCCGAGCTCGGCCTCGGCTACGGCCCCGCCTTCCAGGGTGTGGAACATGCCGTCGCGACCGGCGACGGGACGCTGCTGGCCCGGCTCTCGCTGCCGCGCGCGGCCCGCGACACCGCCGACGCCTACCCCCTCCACCCGGCACTCCTGGACGCCGCCCTCCATGTGGCGGCCGCCCTGGACGCCTCCGACCGGCGGGTTCTGCTGCCGGTCGCGGTGGCCCGCTGCTTCCTCCCGCCCGGCGGGTCCACGGAACTGACCGTGTCCGTCCACCGGACCGGCGCCTCCGACACGGACCGCACGCTGGACGTCACCCTGTGGGACGCCGACGGCTTTCTCGCGGGCCGCCTGGAGGGCGTACGGCTGCGCGCCGTGAACCCGGCCGACCTGCACAGCGGATCGGAGAACGCGCGCCACCTGTACGAGGTAGCGTGGACGGCCGTACCGGGGGCGAACGCCCAGGCCACCGTCGACGGCACCGGCACCGGCACCGGCACCGGCACCGACACCGACACCGACACCGACACCGTCGTACGGTTCTGGCCCCGGACGGCCGCGGACACCGAACCGGCCGCCGCGGCCCATGAGTTGGCGGCTACCGCCCTCGCCGAGCTGCAGACGCTGATCGCGCTTCCGCCGGACGAGGCGCCCACACGCACCATCTGGGTGACCCGTGGGGCGGTCGCAGTCGCCGACGGGGACACGGTTGACGGCCTCGCGCAGTCGGTGCTGTGGGGTCTGGCGCGCAGTGCCCGTGCCGAACACCCGGGCCTCGGGCTGACCTTGCTGGACATCGACGGTGACGAGGCCCCGCCGGACACCGTCGCCGCGGGTGCCGACGAGCCCGAACTCGCCCTGCGGGGCGGCGAGTTGTTCGCGCCACGGCTGGTGCGGGCCCGCCCCGCCCCGCCCGAGCGGCCCGTCCGGATTCCCGCCGACGGGACCGTGCTGATCACCGGCGGACTCGGCGCGGTGGGCAGGCACGTCGCCCGCATGCTCGCCGAGAACGGCGTCCCGCGTCTGCTACTGACATCACGTCAAGGACCCCACGACCCCCGCGCGGCCGACGTCACCGCCGAACTGACCGCACTCGGCGCCGAGGTCGAGGTCGTCGCGTGCGACGTCGCCGACGCGGGGGCGGTGGCGGACGTACTGGCCCGTGTCGGCGAGGAGTCACCGCTGCGCGGCGTCGTCCACTGCGCCGGCGTCCTCGCCGACGGGGTGGTCGGGGAGCTGAGTCCCGAGCGTCTCGCGCAGGTGCTGCGGCCCAAGGTCGACGGCGCCGCCCACCTGCACCGGCTCACCGCCGGCCACCGGCTCGACCTCTTCCTCATGATCTCCTCCGCCGCGGGCGTCGTCGGCAACGCGGGCCAGGCCAACTACGCGGCGGCCAACACCTTCCTGGACCAACTCGCCCACCATCGCCGCGCCTTGGGGCTGCCCGGCGTCTCCGTGTCCTTCGGCGCCTGGGCGGGGGAGGGGCTCGCCGCCGAGCACGCCGACCTGGAACGCATGGCCCGCCTCGGCCATCGTGCCCTCACCACCGACCAGGGCCGGGAGCTCACCGAGCTGGCCCTGCGGCGCGATGCCCCGCACCTGGTGGCCTGGGCGCTGGACCTGCCCCGGCTGCGGGCCGCCGCACCGACGGGCGCCCTGTGGCGCACGCTGCTCCCTGCACCCCGGCCCGCCCACGCCGGCGGCCGCGCCTTCGCCGACCGCCTGGCCGGGCTGCCGGAGCCCGAACGCGCCGCGCGTGTCCTCGCGCTGGTCCGCGAGGAGGCCGCCCACGCGCTCGGTCTGCGCTCGGCGGAATCCGTCCGCACGGACCAGCCGCTGCGCGATCTCGGCATGGACTCGGTGACGGCGGTCGAACTGCGCAACCGCATCAGCGGCCGCATCGGCACCAAGCTCCCCGCCACGCTGCTCTTCGACCACCCCACGCCGACCCGCCTCGCCGAGTACCTGCTCACCGGCGCGCTCGCGACAGCCGGCCGCGAGAGCCGGCGGACCCCACCCGCGCCCACGCGCTCGGCGGACGAGCCGGTGGCCCTCGTCGCCATGGCCTGCCGGCTGCCCGGCGGAGTCAGCGACCCCGAGGGGCTGTGGCGTCTCGTCGCCGAGGGGCGGGACGCGGTCGGGCCGTTCCCGGCGGGGCGGTGGGACGTCGACGCGCTGTACGACCCCGACCCGGACGCCCCCGGCAAGTCCTACGCCCGTGAGGGCGGCTTCCTCGACGACATCGAGTCCTTCGACGCGGGCTTCTTCGGCGTCACCCCGAAGGAGGCGGCCGCCATGGACCCGCAGCAGCGCCTGCTGCTGGAGACGGCCTGGGAGTCGCTGGAGCGCGCCGGAATCGTGCCCGCCGAACTGGCGGGCAGCACCACCGGCGTGTACGTCGGGATGTTCGGCAGCGACTACCTGTCCGGCACCCGGCTCGACCAGCTCGACGGCTACGTCGGCACCGGTTCGGCGCTGAGCGTGGCCTCCGGGCGGCTCGCGTACACGCTCGGCCTGAACGGGCCCGCGATGACCGTGGACACGGCGTGCTCGTCGTCGCTCGTGGCCGTACATCTGGGGGCGCAGGCGCTGCGCGCGGGCGAGTGCGATCTGGCGCTGGCCGGCGGTGTCACGCTGATGGTCACGCCGCAGACCTTCGTCGAGTTCAGCCGCCTGCGCGGCCTGTCACCGACCGGACGCTGCCGCTCCTTCTCCGACGCGGCCGACGGCGCCATCTGGGCCGAGGGCGCCGGGATGGTCGTACTGAAGCGACTGAGCGACGCCCGGCGCGACGGTGACCGGATCCTGGCCGTGCTGCGCGGCAGCGCCGTCAACCAGGACGGCCGCAGCCAGGGCCTCTCCGCGCCGAACGGGCCCGCGCAGGAGCAGGTGATCCGCCGTGCGCTGGAGCTGTCCGGGCTGCGGCCCGAGGACATCGATCACATCGAGGCGCACGGCACGGGCACGACCCTCGGCGACCCGATCGAGGCGAACGCCCTCGCGGAGGTCTTCGGCGGCTCCCGCGCCGAGGGGCGTCCGCTGTACCTGGGCTCGCTGAAGTCCAACGTCGGGCACACCCAGGCGGCTTCGGGTGTGGTCGGTCTGATCAAGGTCGTGCAGTCCCTGCGGCACGAGACCCTCCCGCGCACCCTGCACGCCGAGACGCCCACCCGGCACGTCGACTGGGCCGACAGCGGGCTGCGGCTGCTGCGGGAGGAGGTGGCCTGGCCCGCGTCGGCCGGGCGGGTCCGGCGCGCGGGCGTCAGCGCCTTCGGCATCAGCGGGACGAACGCGCATGTGATCGTCGAGGAGGCCGGCGAACCCGAGGCAGCGGCAACAGTCGCTGAACTGCCCCCGGGTGCAGGTCTGTTCCTCCTGTCGGGCCGGGACGAGACGGGCCTGCGCGGGCAGGCCGCCGCGCTCGCACGCCACCTCGCCGAGGACTCCGCCGCACTGCCGGACGTCGCCCACACCCTTGCGCGCCACCGCAGCCACTTCGAACGGCGCACGGCGGTCGTGGCCGACGACCGGGAGGAACTGCGTTCCGCACTGGCCGAGTTGGCCGCCGGACGCGCCCCGCTTCCCCCGCTCAGGGAGGAGCAGGCTGGCAAGGTCGCCTTCGTCTACCCCGGACACGGCGGTCAGTGGCCCGGCATGGGGCTGGACCTGATGGGCCAGTCGGAGGCGTTCCGCGACGAGCTCACCCGGATCGACGAGGCCGTACAGCGACAGGCCGGCTGGTCGGTGCTCAACGCGCTGCGGGCGCCCGAGGAGTTCTCGCCGCTGGAGCGGACCGAGTACCTCCAGCCGACGCTGTTCGCGGTGAACGCGGCGCTGACCGCCGCCTGGCGCGCCCTGGGCGTCACCCCGGACGCCGTGACCGGGCACAGCCTGGGTGAGATCGCCGCCGCCTACGGCGCGGGCGCGCTCACCCTGGACGCCGCCGTCGCCGTGGTGACCGGGCGGGCCCGGGCGGTCGTGCCGCTCGCGGGCAAGGGCGGCATGCTCTCCCTCGACCTGCCGCGCCCCCGGGTCGAGGAACTGCTCACTCCCTACGCCGGACGCCTCTTCGTCGCCGCCGTCAACAGCCCGCACTCCACGGCCGTCTCCGGCGACGGCGACGCCCTGGCGGAACTGCGCCGCGTCCTCCACGAACAGGGCATCGAGGCCAGGTCGCTGTCGACCCCGTTCGCCTCGCACACCCCGCTGATGGCCCCGTTGCGGGAGGAACTCCTCGACCGCTTCTCCGGGATCCTGGGCACACGGGTCCCGACCCCGCTGTACTCGACGGTGCTGGCCGAACCCGTGCCCGGGGACCGCCTGGACGCCGAGTACTGGTACGCCAACCTCAGCGAGCCCGTCCGGTTCGCCGACACCGTCACCCGCATGCTGGACGACGGCTACCGGTACTTCGTCGAGCTGAGCCCGCACCCCTCCCTCGGGTCCTCCATCGAGGCGGTGGCGGCCGACGCCGGAATCGACGCGGTGAGCGTCGGCTCGCTGCGCCGCCGGCACGGCGGAGGGAACGCACTGCTCGGCAGAGTGGGGGAGTTGTACGCGGCCGGTCACACCCCCGACTGGTCGGCACTGTTCCCGGCGGGCCGCCGCGTCGACCTGCCGACCTACGCCTTCGCCCGTGAACGCCACTGGCTCGCCCCCGCCCCGGCCGCTGCGCCCGGCGCCTCACCGCTCCTGGCCACCCACGTCGAGGCCAGCGACGAAGCCGACCGGCACATCTTCCAGTGCGAAGTCGACCTGCGCGACAGCCGCTTCACCTATCTCACCGACCACCGCGTCACCGGCGAGGTGTGGCTGCCCGGCGCCGCGTTCCTCGACATGGCGCTGGAAGCCGTCTACGCCGTCCAGGACACCGCCGACGCACGACTCGCCGACGTACGGTTCCTGCGGCCGCTGCGGCTCGACGAGTTCCGGCCGACGCGGCTGCAACTGGTCCTGCACCCGGCCGCCGACGGCTTCCGGGACTTCACCGTCGCCTCGGCGCCCACCGGACGCGGGCAGCGGCCGAGCTGGGAACGCCATGTCACCGGACGCATCGCGACGGGCCCCGCCGAACCCACGGCCGACCCGAGCGAAACGCCTGCCGCGCTGCGCGAGAAGTGCACCGAGCGGGTCGACCTCGCCGCCGTGTACGGCACGCTGGCCACCCTCGGCATCGAGTACGGGCCCGCCTTCCGGGGTCTGGCGTCGGGCCACCGCACCCACGCGGCCGGCCTCGCCCGACTGACCGACACACCCGCCGCCGGACATCTGCTCCACCCGGCCGTCCTCGACGCCGCCTTCCACACCGCCGCCCTGCCCGGCGACGCACCAGAGGGCAGGGCCTTCGTGCCCGCCGGGGTCGGACGCCTGCGCCACACCGGGCTGCGCACCACTCCCACCTGGGTCACCTGC
The DNA here is from genome assembly GCF_044764945.1 of Streptomyces sp. NPDC093568. Lineage (NCBI taxonomy): Bacteria > Bacillati > Actinomycetota > Actinomycetes > Kitasatosporales > Streptomycetaceae > Streptomyces > Streptomyces sp. NPDC093568. The sequence continues at coordinate 487,614 of NZ_JBIWJD010000003.1, forward strand.
GAGCTGCGGTCCGTGTCCGGTGACAGCGCCACACTCGACCTTCGGCTGTACGACGAGAGCGACCAACTGCTGCTGGAGGCGACGGAGTTCGCGCTGGCCGCGCTCTCGCCGCTGGACGGCGCGCTCTTCGAGACCCGCTGGCAGCCGCGCCCGGCCGCCGACGAACCGCCCGCCAAGGGCAGTTGGCTGATCCTGGCCGACGAGTCGGGAGTGGCGGCCGAACTCGTCGAGCGGCTGGGCGACTCGGCGGAGTCCCCGTTCGTGATCGCCCGCAGGGGCGAGTCGTTCGCCGTCGAAGGCCCCGGCCGCTACGTCCTCGACCCGGCCGACCCACAGCACTTCGCCCGCCTCCTCGAGGACGCCTTCGCGAGCGAACCCCCGGCCCGAATCGTCCAGCTGACCGCCCTCGACGCTCCCGCGATCGAGGACGACCGCACGGCCGAGCACGCGGCCCGGCTCTGCTGCCTGAGCACCCTGCACCTGGTCCGCGCGCTCACCGACCGGGCCTACGGCGCGCCGCCCCGCCTCTTCGTCGTCGCCCGGGGAAGCCAGGCCGCCGGCGACAGCACGCGGGTGAGCCACCCGCAGCAGGCCCTGGCCTGGGGATTCGGCCTCGCCGTGGCCCAGGAGTACCCGGAATTGCGGACCACCCTCGTCGACCTGGCGCCGACGGACGGCGCCGACGCCCTGTGGACCCAGCTGCTGCACGCCGACGACGAACGGCTCGTCGCGCTGCGCGGCAGCGGACGGCTGGTGCCCAGGATGAGCCGAACCCGTCCCGACGACGGCGGACACGGCACGGTCACCGCCGAGGGCGCCTATGTGATCACCGGTGGACTGGGCGGCCTCGGGCGTGTCGTCGCCGAGCGCCTTGTGCGCCGAGGCGCCCGGCGGCTGGCCCTGATGAGCCGCGGCGCGCCCACCGAGGAGGCCCTCGGCTGGATCCGACGCCTCGAACAGCGGGGCGTGACCGTGCACTTGGCGCGCGCCGACGTCGCCGACCGCGAGGCACTGGCGGCCGCCCTGGACGCCGTACGCGACGCACTCGGCCCGATCACCGGCGTCGTGCACGCGGCCGGCGTCCTGGACGACGCCACCGTCGCCAACCTGACCGACGAGCGTGTCCTGCGTGTCCTCGCCCCCAAGGTCCTGGGCACCGCCCTGCTCACCGAACTGACCCCGGACACGGCCGACTTGGTGCTCTTCGCGTCGGCGGCCGGTCTGCTCGGCTCGGCCGGACAGAGCCCGTACTCGGCGGCCAACGCCTTCCTCGACGCCTGGGCCCACCACCTCGCGCGCACGGACCGCCGGGCGCTGAGCCTGGACTGGGGTGCCTGGTCGGGCGTCGGCATGGTGGCCGAGTCCGGCACCCGCGCGGCCGAGACGGCCCGTTCGGGCCTCGTCGCCTTCTCCGCACAGGACGGCGGCGAGCTCTTCGAGCGGGTGCTGAGCACTGACCGCCGCCAGCTCGCCCCGCTGGCCCTGGACTGGGAGATGCTGGCCCTCGACCCCGACGCCGCCCGCAGCCGTCCGATCCTAGCCGACCTGATCACCGCCCCCACCGGCACACCCGGCACGGACGAACTGGTCAGGAAGGTGTTCGCGGCGACGACCGACGCCGAACGGGCCGCACTGCTCGAAGCCTACGTACGCGCCCGGGTCGGCGAGGTCTCCGGCGGCGCGGTCCAGGTGTCCGCGACCGCGGCCCTGAAGGAACTCGGCCTCGACTCCCTCATGCTCGTGCGCCTGCGCAACTCCTTCGCCCGCGAACTCGGCGTCGAACTCCCCGCCGCCACCGTCTTCTCCGCCGCCGACATCCGCGGCCTCGCCCGGACCCTCGCCGCGGCCCTGCCCGAACACGAGACCGCGGCGGACGCCGAACCCGAGCCCACGACCGAGGTTCCGGCCACCGAACCGCACCCCGCGACCCGAGATGTCGTACGGCTCCTGCGCAGCGCCCGGCCCGGCATGCCGGACGCCGCCCACGCCGTCGGCCTGGCCGTACGCCTCACCACGCCGACCACCCGCGAGGCGCTCAGCGGCATCATCGCCCGCCTCACCGCACGGCACGCGGCCCTGCGCACCGCCATCGGCACCGCCACCGAGGGCGGCCGGCACCTGCGGGTGGACCGCGAACTGCCCGAACCGCCCCTGCGCTGGACGGTCGTGCCCGAGGACACCGCCCTCGACGCCGCCGACCGGCTGCGCGCCCTCCTGGAGCCGCCGTTCGACCTCGCGGTCGCGTCCCTGTGGCGTTTCGAGCTGCTCGACGGCGCAGAGCGCGGCCAGATCCTCGTGTACGGCGCCCACCACGCCGTCAGCGATCTCCAGTCGCTGCTCCTTGTGGCGGGCGAGATCGACGCCGAGCTGTCCGGCGACAGGCTCGGGGACACCGTCACCAACCGCGACGTGCACCTGCTGATCGAGGCACAGCAGCTCGACGACCGGGCCGACAGCCCGGTGGACGCGCCCGACTGGCGCGAGGCCTTCCACGGCTGCGCGCGCCTCGACCTGACCCTGAGCCGGCCGCGCCCGCAGGACCGCACGTACCGGGCGGGCAGCGTCACCGTGCCGATCCCGGACGGGCTGATGGATCGCGTCGCGGCCGCCGCCGGCCGTCTGGCGGTGACGCCCGCGGCCTTCTGCCTGGGCACCCTGACCGTCCTGCTGGCCAGGAAGCGCGACCGTGAGCGGTTCGTCCTCGCCGTGCCCGTGGACACCCGCATCCAAGCCGACGCCTACGACGCGGTGGGCTTCTTCGGTGTGCCGGTGCCCTTCCCGGCCGAGGCGAACGCGGGGGAGCGGATCGAGGAGGTGCTGCGCCGCACCGACGGCCGCCTGCAACGCGTGCTGACCAAGGGCGCCATGTTCTCCGACGTCCTGCCGGTGCTGGCCCAACAGGGGCTGTACCGGGCGAACGCGCCCCTGGTGGAGGTGTACTTCAACTACGTGCGCGCCGCCCGCGGGCTGACGGGCCTTGAGGTGCTGCCGGCCGGGACGGGCTACTCCGACCTCGACCTGATGATCACGATGACGCCGGACGCGGGACGGATCCGGCTCGACCACAACCTCGACATCCTGGACGCCGCCACGGCCACCGAGTTGGGCGAGGAACTGCTGCGGCTGCTCGCCCGGACGGCGGAGGATCCGGCGGGAGCCGTTCGTCCGGCGGGTGGGTCCGCCGAGCCGCCCCGCACGCTCGCCCTCGCCGCCACCTTCGCCCTCGGCAACCTCCCCCTGATGTGCGGTACGGCGGTCGACGAGGCGATGCGGGACGGCGGCGCGACGACCGTCACGGAAGCCCCGTACCACCACGTGCTCGCCGGCCTGCGCGACCCGTCCGGCGTGTTCGCCGACCCGGCCACGACCGCGGGCGTAGTCCTGCTGCGGGCCACGGACCTGCAACGCTTCGGCGCGGTCGACGACACGCTCCTGGCCGAACTGCGCAACGCGTACCCGGCCGCACTGCGCGACCTCGCCGGGCGCACCCGCAAGCCGCTGATCGTCGGCTTCCTGCCCACGGCACAGCCCGAGGACCGCCTGAGCCGGTGGGAACGGGAAGTCGCCGCCGATCTGGAAGCGGTTCAGGGCATCGCCGTTCTCGGCCCCGACGACTGGGCCCGCCACCACCCCGTCGAGGAACCCTTCGACGAGCGCACCGAACGCCTGGCCCACCTGCCGTTCACCGCGCACTTCCAGGCGGCCGTGGCACTGCGCCTCGCCGAGGTCGTCCGGGCGGTACGACGCCCCGCGCCGAAGGTCATCGCGATCGACGGCGACGAGACCCTGTGGGGCGGCGTGGCCGGCGAGATCGGCCCGGAGAACGTGGACCTGACCGGCCCGCGGGCCGCGCTGGCCCGCCGGCTGCTGCGGTGGCGCTCGGCGGGCGCGCTGCTGGCGCTGGTCAGCAACAACGACGAGGACACCGTCCGCGCCGTACTGGACCGCGCGGACAGCCCGCTGAAGGCGGAACACTTCAGCGTGCTCTCCGCCGAGTGGGGTCCGAAGCCCGCCCGGCTCGCCGAGGCGGCGCGCACGCTCAACCTCGGCCCGGACAGCTTCCTGTTCCTCGACGACAACCCGGCCGAGATCGCCAGGATGCGCGCCGCGCTGCCGCAGGTCCTGTCGGTGACCTGCCCGGCCGCACCCGAACTGCCGGAGTTCCTGGGCCGGTTGTGGCCGCTGGTCCCCGCTGCGGCCACGGCCGAGGACGCGCTGCGGGCGCGGTTCTACGCACAGGAACGGGAGCGGGACGCCGTACGGGAACAGGCGAGCTTCGAGGAGTTCCTGGCACAGCTGGAACTGGAGGTGGACCTCCGGGCCCTGTCCGACGCCGATGTACTACGTGCCGAGCAACTCGTGCGCCGCACCAACCAGTTCACCCTCCGCGCCCGCTCCGCCGACGGCGGCGACGTCGCCAGGTGGCGCGAGCACGGCGAGGTCTGGACCGCGACGGCCCGGGACCGCTTCGGCGACTACGGCCAGATCGGCCTCCTCGCCCTGCGCCCCGAGGGCGACCGACTCGACGTCCTGGCCTGGCTGATGAGCTGCCGCGCCCTCGGCCGGGGCGTGGAGGAACGTCTGCTGGCATGGCTCGCCGACCGCGCCGAGGAACTCGACTGCGCCAAGGTCCGCCTCACGGCGGAACGCACCGCGCGCAACACTCCGGCCCGTCGTCTGCTGGCGGCGCTCGGCGGCGGCGATCAGGACGACGACCGCCTGGAGACCGTCGTCACCCCGGAGCAGCTGCGGACGTTCCGCTCCTGGCGGCGGCCATGACGGCCCGGGGAACGGGCGGACGGCAGCGAGGAAAGGCAGGGCAACACCGTGAAGGGCTCTCATGCGTGAGGTGAACGAGAACGGGTCGGCGGCCGCCGACCAGCGGGCGACCGCGGAGGAGATCGAGCGGGGTGGCATCGGCCTGACCGTGTCCGGCCTGCTGGCCAAGGTCACGGGAGCCGGTGCGTCGGCCCCTGCCCCGACTCCCCTCCCGCCCGCGCCGGAACCGGCCTCCCGGGCCCGGCCGCGAGACGTGGACGAACTCGCCACCGCCATCGCGGCCGTCGCGGGCCGCTACGTCCCGGCGGGCCGACTGGCCGCCGACGCCGACTTCTTCGACGCCGGCGGCACCTCCGTGAACGCCGTGGAACTCGTCTCGGCGCTGGAGGACGAACTGAATGTCTCGGTCGACCTGGACGAGGTGTTCGCCGACGCCAGGCCGATCGCGCTGGCCAGTCGCGCGCTGCCGGACAGCGGTGCCGCGACCGCCGTACCGGAGACGGTCGTTCGCGCGGTGCGGCAGGCGATGCCGCCCGTGCCGGTCGCCACCACCGCGCCGGACTCCACGGCACGCCCCGAGGACCTCGCGCAGATCCTCGCCGACCTGGCCCTCGCCGACCGCCTCCCCTTCGTCGCCTCGCCCGACCCCCTGCCGCCCCGCCGCATCCTGCTGACCGGCGCCACCGGGTTCCTCGGCAGCCATATGCTCCTGGACCTGCTGCGGCACAGCGACGCCCACGTCCACTGCCTGGTCCGCGCCGCCGACGAGGAGGCCGCCGTCGCCCGGCTCGGCGACGCGCTCAAGGGCTACGGGCTGCCCTGGTCGTCGGAGGTCCGCCGGCGTGTCACCGTGCTCCCCGGCGACCTGCGGCAACCCCGCCTGGGCCTGTCCGACGACGTCTGGAACACCCTCGCCCACGAACTGGACAGCGTCGTCGGTGTCGCGGCCGCCGTGGACTTCCTGCGCGGCTACCAGTCGCTGCGCGCCGGCAACGTCCTCGGCGCCCTCACCCTCGCCGAACTCGCCGCGACCGGCCGCCCCAAACCGCTGCACCACATCTCCTCCATCGCCGTCTTCAACGAGGTCGGCATCCCCTCCATGGGCGAGGACGACCCCCTCGCCCACGCCGACCGGCTCGTCGCCGGCTACGACCAGACCAAGTGGGCCGCGGAGGTCGCCCTGCGCCGCGCCCGCGACCACGGCCTGGTCGTCACCGCCCTGCGGCCGGGCGGCATCGGCGGTCACACCAGGACCGGCGCCTACAACCCGCAGGACCTCAGCAGCGGCCTCATCTCGGCGTTCGGCCGCTTCCGGACCGTCCCCGCCTTCCGCTACCTCAACGCCGCCCCGGTCGACTGGGTCAGCCGCGTCGCGGTCGCCGCCATCTGCGAGCCCGACGCATGGGGCTTCGACTACAACCTCACCGGCGTGCCCAACACCCTCGACGACGTCGTACGGGACATGGCCCTGGGCGGCATGCACGTCCGCGTGCACGACTGGGACGAGTGGCGGACGGACGCCCTGGCCCGCCTGGAGGCCGACCCGGTCCCCGAACTGGCCTTCCTCACCCGGGTGTTGCGGAGCCCCACCGCCCTGAAGCTGTGCGAGGCGACCTTGCAGGGCCCGGCCGCCACCGCCGACCGCACCACGGCCCTCGTCGAGGCCCTGGGCCTGCCGCCCGCCGCCCGCTACGACGCCCGCGCCCAGGTGAAGACCTTCGAACGCCTCGCCGCCGACGGCCTGGCCCGCCTCCCGCACAAGGACGACCAGCCCTACCTGTGGTTCTCCGAGACCACCCGAGGCGGCGTCGGCCCCGTCGACGGCACCCCCGACACGCCCTGCTCGATGTCGCTCACCCTGTCCATCGCGAGCATGCACCAGCTGGTCACGGACCGCCGGGTCGACGTAAGCGGCGAGGTCACCTGCACGGCCCTTCACCCCGAGCCGCTGACGGTGGCACACGGCGACATCTGGATCCGCCCCGACGAAGGCATCCCGCACCGGCACGGCCTCAGTCACCCACTCCTGCGCTACCGGCTGGAGCTGACCGACGCCGACGGTGGCCGCTGGTGGCTGGAGGGCCACAAGTACGCCCGCGCCCGCCGCGACGTCTGGCGCCAGACCCGTGCCCTGACGGTGGAACTCGGCCGCGAGGGCGCCCCCGCGAGCCTCGCCGGCGAAGTCGTGGTCCCCGCGGACTCCTACGTACGCGACCAGATCGACGGCATCAAGGTCGACCCGCGGTTGACCAGCCAGGAAAAGCGCGCCGCGAAGCTCACCTGGCTCGCCTGGTTCGGCCTGGAGATGGGCCGGGGTCTGCTCGGCCCGTTCGCCCGCGCCGCCGCGGACCTGCTCGACCTGCGCCGCACCCAGACCCCCACGGAGCACCACCGATGATCTTCCGCGCCCCGCACCCGAGAACCACCAGGCCCGCCCTGCGCAGGGTCAGGACCACCACGGCCCTACGCCCCCTGCGCCACCGCCTCGACCCGGCGCGGGTCGAGGAGATCCCGTTCACGGCGGGCGACGGCGTGCGCCTCGGCCTCACCCGCGTCGACCCCGGCGAACAGGGCCGCCCCGCCGTACTGCTGCTGCACGGGCACACCGCCTCGGCCGACATGTTCCTGCTGCCCGAGACCCGCAACCTGGTGGACGTCCTGCTCGACGACGGCTACGAACCCTGGCTGCTCGACTGGCGGGGCAGCCGCCGGCTGCCGTACAACGAGACCGGCCGGCGCTACACCTACGACGACGTCGCCCTGTACGACATCCCCGACGCCGTCCGCCACATCCGCACCCGGGTCGGCGAGCGCCCGCTCTTCGTCGTCGCCCACTGCATCGGCTCGCTCGCCCTCTCCCTGAGCATGACGGCGGGCCTGGTCCCCGGCCTCGCGGGCGTGGTGTCCCAGGGCGTCTTCCTCACCCCCAAGCTCGCCGGCCGCACCTCCCTGCGCATGTCCCTGGCCGGGGAACTGCTGAAGTCCCGGATCGACCACATTCCCGTCGACTTCCGCAAGGTCGGCCTGTGGTCGAAGTACACTCCGCTGTTCGCCCTGGCCTCCCGCAAGGCGGACTGCCCGGACCCCACCTGCCAGATCCTGCACAACTCGGCCTGGGGGACCGGCGCCTCCCTCTTCGTCCACGAGCACCTGACCGACACCACCCACGACCGGCTCGCCGAACTCCTCGGCCCCGCCCCCTTGTGGATCCTGCCGCACCTGCGCCGCATCGAACTGGCCCGCACCGTCGTCCGCTGGCACGACACCGACCACCGCTACCGCGGCCTGCCGCAGAACGCCCTGGACGCCGCGGCCCGCATCGACACCCCCGTGCTGCTCCTCGCCGGCAGCGAGAACGGGCTGTGGCTCGACTCCCAGCGGCTCTGCCGCGACGTCCTCGCCCGCCGTCAGCCACAGCTGGACGTGACCTACACCGAGATCCCCGGCTACGGCCATCTGGACACGTTCCTCGGCAGGGGAGCGGCCCTCGACGTGTTCGGTCACATCCTCGATTTCCTGGGCGAACGCCGGTGACGGCAGCAGGGAGGGCCGGATACCGTACCGGTCAGTAACCGGTAGCGCACACCAGGAGGCCAGCCATGCCGCAGCTCGAAGTCGACGCCGCGAGACTGACGTACGACGACGAGGGCCCCCGCGACGGCGAGGCGGTGCCCCTGGTGTTCGTCCACGGCTGGACGGCGGACCGCCACCGCTGGGACCACCAGATGTCCCACTTCGCGAAGCGGCGGCGCGTCGTCCGGCTCGACCTGCGCGGACACGGCGAGAGCACCGGCTCAGGCGTGCGCACGATCGACGCCCTGGCCAAGGACGTCCTCGCCCTGCTCGATCACCTGGAGATCGAGCGCTTCGTGATCGTCGGGCACTCCATGGGCGGCATGATCGCCCAGACCATCGCGCTCTCCCACCCCGAGCGGGTCGAGCGCATGGTGCTGGTCAACACCATCGGGAAGATGGCCTACAGCCGCGGCCGCGCCCTGCTGATGGCCGCCTCGACCCTCGTGCCGTTCAAGCTGTTCATGGCCACCAACATCCAGCGCGCCTTCGCCCCCGGATACCCGCGCGAGGAGATCAGGGAGTATGTCCGCGCCTCCGCCGAGACCCCCCGGGAGGTCGTCATGACGCTCTACGGGGCCATGCGCGCCTTCGACGTCCTGGACAAGGTCGGCGAGATACGGACGCCCACCCTGATCGTGCACGGCTACCACGACATCCAGCTGCCCCTGTCCCAGATGCTGCGGATGGCCAAGGCCTACCCGGACGCGGTGGTCCGCGTCGTGGACGCCGGACACGAACTGCCGGTGGAGAAGCCCGCCGAGCTGACGACGGCACTCGACCGCTTCCTCACCGAGCGCGCGTAGGCGCGCACCCATCGGGCCCCGGCCCGACCACGGCCTATATTTAAGCCTTGCCTTATATAAGCAGCGCCTGGCATAGTGGAGCCGTGCACGCCTTCGATGTGCTGGGTGATCCGGTGCGACGCCGGATATTGGAGCTGCTCGCCTCGGGCGAGCAGGCGTCGGGCGACATCAGTGCCGTGATCCAGGACGAGTTCGGAATCTCCCAACCCGCCGTCTCGCAGCACCTGCGGGTGCTCCGCGAGAGCGGCTTCGCGTCCGTGCGGGCCGAGGGCACGCGACGGCTGTACGCCGTCGACGCCGCGCCCCTGCGTGAGGTGGACGCGTGGCTGGAGAGGTTCCGGGGTTTCTGGGAGCAGCGACTGGACGCCCTCGGGACGGAGCTCGCGCGAGGCAAGCGCGAGCGCAGGCTGAGAAGGGAAGCGAGCGAGGATGAGTGAGATCGTCGACGAGTTGAACCGCCTGCACCGGCAGGTCGGTGTACGGCAGGTCGAGTCGGGCGAGGCCCGTACGGTGCTGATGAGGCGCGCCTACGACGCCGAGATCGCCGACGTGTGGGACGCCGTGACGTCACCGGAGCGGATCGGCCGCTGGTTCCTGCCCGTCAGCGGGGAGTTTAAGGTCGGCGGGCGGTACCAGCTGGAGGGCAACGCCGGCGGGGAGATCCTTGAGTGCCGGGAGCCGGAGCGGCTGCGCGTCAGCTGGCTGTACGGGCCCGACCCGGGATTCAGCGAGGTCGAGGTGCGGCTCACGCCGGAGGGTGAGGAGCGGACGGTACTGGAGCTGGAGCATGTGGCCGTGGTGCCGCCCGAGTTCTGGGACCGGTTCGGGCCCGGAGCCGTGGGTGTCGGCTGGGACGGCGCGCTGCTCGGCCTCGCCATGCACCTCGCCGGCGGCGGGATGAGCAGGGAGGAGGCCGAGGCCTGGCAGCTCTCGGACGAGGGGAAGGCGTACGCGACCCGGTCGGGCGAGCTGTGGGGCGAGGCCTACGCCGCCTCGGGAGCCGACGAGCAGGTGGTGGCGGCCACGACCGCGGCGACGATCGCGTTCTACACCGGGGCCGAGTCATAGGCCACGGCCACGGAACAGTCGTAGAGGGGGTCGAAACTTTCGACTCCCTCAGGCGTGGCCGCCGGATCCTCCACCAGCTTCGGCTTCACGGTCAGGAAGAACGGCAGCAGCGCCGCCCCGGCTATCGGGTCCTGCGCGGCGTCCTGACCCACTCGGGGCGATCGTGTCCGGCGCGGGCGTCTGGTGAAGGACACCCGCGCCGGACGGCAACTCCGGGGTTCAGCTCGCGCGCAGGGTCTTCTTGGCGAGTTCGTACGCCGGCAGCATCGCCCGGTGCTCGTCGGTGTCCATCCCGCCGAGGTGGATGACGACCGGACCCCGCTTCGTGGCGACGGCCAGCGCGGACTCCTCCTTCGTCTCCTCCAGCAGTTCACTGGTGAAGAGGTACTTCACCTCGACACCCTTGAGGCCTCCCGCCTCGAAGGCGCTGTACTTCGCCTTGCTCGCGCCGTCCTCCGCCTTGACGAAGGCCTCCAGTACGGCCCGTGCGTCGGCGTCGGCCGGTTCGCCGGTCCAGACGCGGAGGAAGCCGATGTTCCCGGCCGGCTTGGCGTCGACCTCGCAGGCGGCCGTGACCGGACCCTGGTGCAGCAGCGCGTCGGCCACCTCCTGGGCCAACTCGCCGTCCGGCGCGGCGGAACCGTCACCACCGTCCGTCCCGGCGTCGACGGCCTCTGCCTTCCAGTCCTCGGCGATGTCGAAGGTGACGGGAAGCTCGCACGCCGAGCCGGCCGCACCCACGCTGCCCCCGCTCTTCACCGCCGGCCCGCTCCCGTCGGCGGACGCCGACGCGCTCGGCGACGGCTTGGCGTCGCCCTCCGCCGCCCCCGAACACCCCGTCAGTACCCCGGCCAGCAAAGCCGCCTGGGCCAGCCGCCGCCGTGTCTTCCCCGCCCCCACCAGCATCGTGTCTCTCCCCACCCGCTCCTGCTTCCTGATCTTGCGCAGGCGGACACAGTAGTAGAGGCCGCCGACAGGCCGATCAGGGCCCTGCGGCATGATGAGAAGGTGACCTCGCTGAGCTTCGACCGCCACTGCGACGAGATCATCTCCCAGACCGCGTGGCTCACGGCCCATGTGCGCGGCGCGGACATGACCGTCCCCGTGCACTCCTGTCCCGGCTGGAACCTCGGCCAGTTGCTGCGGCACATCGGCGGCGACCACCGCTGGGCCGAGGAGATAGTCCGCACCCGCGCCACCGGCCCGATCCCCGACGACCTGGTCAACGACCTCACGCCGTACACCCACGAGGACGCCTCCACCCTCGTCCCGTGGCTCACCGAGGGTGCGTCACGGCTCAGCGCCACCCTGCGCGCCGCAGGGCCCGACGCCCTGGCCTGGAACCCTTCCGAGGAGCGCGCGGCGCCGGTCGCCTTCTGGGCCCGGCGCATGACGTACGAGACCGTCGTGCACCGGGCCGACGCGGCCCTGGCGACCGGAGCCCGGTTCGCGCTCGACACCGACCTCGCCGCGGACGGGGTTCAGGAGTGGCTGGAATACTCCACGTTCCCCGAGGCGTTCGAGGCCCGCCCGGACCTGCCCGACCTGCTCGGCCCCGACCGCAGGCTCCACATCGACGCGACCGACGCCAGGGAGTGGGTCGTCGACCTCACCGGTGAGCGGCCCGTCTGGCGCCCCGGCAACGACGACGTGACCGCGACCGCGCGCGGCCCGGTGACCGAGCTGCTCCTGTACTTCTACAAGCGGCCCGCCCCCGCCGTCGAGGCGAAGGGCGACACGGCACTCCTGGAGCTCTGGCGCACCCGCTCCGGCTTCTGGCTGGAGGCACCGGAGGCCTGAACCAGCCTGCGGTGCGGGAGCCGACGAGCGCGTCGCGGCCAGTGCTCCCGTGCCGTCGATTTGCAGAATCGGCAAGGCTCTTTGTCGCTCCGCCCAAGGCCGCGCAGGATTCCTCGAAGGGCCGGGTTTTCCCCCGGCACCGCCATCGACCCTGCGCATCCGGGAGGCCCCGTGACCGAGACCCACCCCCTCAAGGCCGCTGAGTTCTGGGAGGCCCGCTACCGCGACGGCGGCCGGCTGTGGAGCGGCCGCCCCAACGCGCTGCTCGTCCGTGAGGCCGGCGACCTCGCGCCGGGCCGCGCGCTCGACCTCGGCTGCGGCGAGGGGGCCGACGCGGTGTGGCTCGCCTCGCGCGGCTGGCGGGCGACCGGCGCCGACATCTCGCACACGGCCCTGGAGCGGGCCGCGCTGCACGCCGCCGAGGCCGGTGTGGGCGACCGTACGGTCTGGGAGCGCCATGTGCTCGGAGAGACGTTCCCCGAGGGATCCTTCGACCTGGTGAACGCGCAGTACCTGCAATCGCCGGTCGGACTGGACCAGCGGCGGATCCTGCGGCGGGCCGCCGACGCCGTCGCGGCGAGCGGCACCCTGCTGATCGTCATGCACGCCGGCTGGCCGTCCTGGCAGACCGAGCCGCCCTTCGACGCGGAGTTCCCGACGCTGCGGGGTGTGCTCGACGAACTCGCCCTGCCCGAGGCCGACTGGACCGTGCGGACGCTGGAGACGGTGCGCAGCGCGCATGTCTCGCCGGACGGGGTGGAGGGGTTCCGGGACGACAACGTCTGGTGTTTTCGCCGGGGTGACGCCTGACGCCTCACATGTGGTCCATCGACGGATCCGACATCCGCAGACCGGGCAGCAGCCACTCGTGGAACGGGGCGAGCACGGCGAGTACGAGAAATGCGCCCCCGACCGCCCAGCTGAGCCAAGGGCCGCCACGCCACAGTTTCTCCAGGAAGATCACGGCGGCAAGCCCCGCCATCGCTGCCACGTTCATGAGACCGAGGGGGATCAGGACGATCATCAGGCCCCAGCAGCAGCCGACGCAGTAGAGCCCGTGGTGCGCGCCCACCCGCAGATCCCTCGCCCACGGCCGGAAGTGCGCGTACCGCAGCAGTTGGAACATCGGGCTGCGGCAGTGCCGCAGACAGACCCGTTTCAGCGGGCCGAACTGGTGCAGTCCCGCGAGCAGGAACGCGCCCGCCCCGATCCAGCGGCCCGCGTCCGGATCACGGTCGACGAGACGCCCGGTGGCGGCCAGCGCCCCGTACGCCAGCAGCCCGAACCCGGCCCATGCGAGCAGGTATCCGCCGATGAACTCCGCCGTGCGCAGGGTCCGGGTGCGTCCCGTGGTGCTGCGGCGGATCGCCTGTACCCAGGTGAGGGCGACGGGCGCCAGGGACGGCAGCATCATCGCCGCCATCATGACCACCCACAGGAGGAGAAAGAGCGGCAGTGCCAGGCCCATGGTGCCTGGCTCCATCTCCATGTCCCGGGACTGGGCGATCGTGAGCAGCCACGCCAGTGCGGCGATCAGCGCGAGGAGCGTCCAGCCGAGGGCCAGATCCTGCCTGGGCAGCAGCACTCCGGGCCGGGTGGTCACCGGCGGGGCGATCGGGAGATGGGGCATGGCACGCCTCCCTGGCATCTCCAGCAGAGCACGGAATCGCGGGGCCTGAAAGCGCTGGGGCGGGCGAAGCGGCTCCCGCCGGGCGGGGCTGGGGTTTCGACCTCGGCAGGCGCATGCTGGAGATGAGGCCGCTACGCCGTGGGGAGGAGGAGGTCGGTGAGATGACCGAAGCGACCACCAGCCCGGCCTGGCGCCTGGTCGGTGACTGGTTCGACGCCTGCAAGTGCGCCATCCCCTGCCCCTGCACCTTCGCGCAGCCCCCGACGGAGGGCGACTGCGACGGCGTCCTCGTCTGGCACATACGCGAGGGCCACTACGGCGATGTCCGGCTGGACGGGCTGAACTTCCTGATGCTCGGGTCCTTCGTAGGCAACATCTGGGCCGGTGCGGTCACCGACCCGTACGCCGCCTTCTTCGTCGACGAGCGCGCCGACGACCAGCAGCGCGCCGCGCTGGGCACGATCTTCAGCGGTGAGGTCGGGGGCTGGCCGAGAGAGTTCGCACAGATGGCGCCCTTCGAGGTGCGCGGGATGGAAGTCGCCCCGGTCATCGTGGAGATCGACGACGACCTGGGCTCGTGGAGCGTCGAGGTGCCGGGCAAGGTCACCGCCCGCGTCGAGGCCCTGGCCGGTCCCACCACGCCCGCCGGGGCGCGGGTGCAGGTCCACAATCCCGGTGGCGCCGAGGTCGGCCCGGGGCAGGTCGCCACGTGGGGGCGCTCCACCACCGACCAGGTCGACGCCTTCGGCTTCAGCTGGGACCGAAGCGGCAAGTCCAGCAAGCATTTCCCGTTCGACTGGAGCGGCCCGGACTGACGGAGCACCGGCCGCTGATCAGGTCTTGCCGTACTCGTCGTGGCGGCGCAGCCAGTGCCTCTCCTCACCCTCCTCGTGGCGGCCCAGCGGCGCCCGGTCGAGGAGCCCGTAGTAGGCCATGACCGGTTCGAGGCCGCGCGCGGTGGTGACGTAGGTCCGGTGGACGGTGCCGTCGGAGAGCGCGTAGGCGCTGAGCCCGGGGCCCTCGGTGACGTACCCGAGCACATCCGTGCCGGACGCCTCCGCCATCTGACGCACGGCCGCGGGAATCTCGCCTTCGAGGAACGGCCTCAGCTCGTCCTCGGTGTGCAGGAAGCCGAGGTCGCGGTGGAAGTCACCGCCCACGGTGGAGACCCAGTCGAAGCTCCAGCCCATGCGCTCCCGGTAGGCCAGGAGCTTGTCGAGCGGCGCCCGTGAGGAGCAGATCAGCGTCACGTCGCGTGCCTTCAGGTGGACCGCGCTGGGGTCGAGGGTGTCCGCGATCGAGGAGCAGACCGGGCATCCGGCCTCGTACGGCGGACCGAACATGAAGTGGTAGACGAGCAGCTGCGAGCGCCCGTCGAAGAGGTCCGCGAGTGACCTGGTCCCGGCCTCGGTCTCGAAGCCGTAGTCCTTCTCGACCGGCACCCAGGGCAGCTCGCGCCGCTTCCGCGCGAGTTCGTCGCTGCGCCGGGTGAGCTGTTTCTCCTCCGCGAGAAGCTCCTGGCGCGCCGCCTCGAACTCCTCCTGCGTGCCGACCCTGTGCTCGGGCATGGCCCTCTCCCTCCTGCGCGGGAGCCTCATCTCCACCGTAGTCCCGGCCCGGGTCGACGGTGGTGCATCAATTGGGGTTGATGTATTTTCGAGGTATGGGACCCCGACCCACGGCTGCGGCCGTAGCACCGCCGGAATTCGTCCGGCTCGCCGCGCATCCGCTGCGCTGGCGGTTGCTGACCGTGCTCGCCGAGGGCGACTACCGGGTGCGGGAACTGGTGGAACGCCTCGGTGAGCCGCAGAACCTCGTCTCGTATCACCTCCGGTTGCTGCGCGACGGCGGTCTGGTCACGGCCAGACGCAGCAGTTTCGACGGCCGCGACAGCTACCACCACCTGGACCTGGAGCACTGCGCCGGGTCTCTGGCGGCCGTCGGTGCCGCCCTGCACCCGGCGCTGCGCCAGGAACCCAAATCGGCGCCGCGCGGTCCCGGCGCCCTGTCGCCGGTCCGCCCGGTCGCGGTGCTCTTCGTGTGCACCGGCAACAGCGCCCGCTCGCCGATCGCCGAAGCCCTGCTGCGCCATCACACCGCCGACGGCGTCACCGCGGCCAGCGCCGGGACCCGTCCCAAGGCGCGGCTGCACCCGCACGCCGTCCGGGTGCTGCGGGAGTCGTACGGCATCGATGTCTCCGGCAGGCGCACCCAGCACGTGGACGACCTGGCGGGCCGCCGCTTCGACCACGTGATCACCTTGTGCGACAAGGCACGCGAGGTCTGTCCGGAGTTCGGCCCCCGCCGGGTCCACTGGAGCATGGCCGACCCGGGCGCGGCGGACGGCACCGGCCGGGCCGGCTACGCGGCCTTTCAGCGCACGGCAGCAGACATGGACACCCGCATCAGGCATCTGATGCCGCTCCTGAACCTCCCCGAGACCGTTGCGAGGTCCGAGTCATGACCCCTCACGAGGAATACGTCAGCGTCCGCTACCTCGTCGACGACGTGCAGGCCGCCGTCGACTTCTACACCACCCACCTCGGGTTCGTGCTGCACTCCAGCGCCGCCCCGGCCTTCGCCGACGTGCTCCGCGGCCGGCTGCGGCTGCTGCTGTCGGGTCCGCCGAGTTCGGGCGCCCGGGCCACCCCGAAGGAGGCGGCCGGCTCGGGCGGCAACCGCATCCACCTCACCTTCGACGACCTCGATGCCGAGATCGCCCGGCTGCGCGGCGCCGGTGTCTCCTTCAGCAGCGAGGTCGTCTCCGGCCCGGGCGGACGCCAGATCCTGCTGGCCGACCCGTCGGGCAACCTCGTCGAACTGTTCCAGCCGGCCCACGACACAGGCCGGCCCTGACAGGGCGGGTCTCAGAGGTGGTTCGGCTCGGGAAGGTGCAGGTCGGACGCGTGCGTCAGGCATACCTCGCGTACGGCGTCCAGCGCGGCCGCCCGGTCGGCCGGGACCAGCCCGATGCGGGTGCGCCGGTCAAGCAGGTCGGACTCGTCGAGGGCGCCTTCGTGGCGTACGGCCCACAGGAGTTCGGCGCCGGTGACGGGGTGGCCCGGCACCACGGGTTCGCCCAGCCGGGGGTCGTGCGCGCCGAGCGCGTGAACGGCCGGGGCCTCGGTGCCGTAGCGCTGGACCAGGCGGCGGGGTGCCCGGACGGCGCCCAGGGCCTCGGGTGACGCGGCGCCGACAAGGGGGAGCGAGGCGGTCGGCGAGGGGCCGGCGGTGAGGCGGTGGGTGGCGACGGCGCTGTCCACCGCGTCCTGCGCCATCCGGCGATAGGTCGTCAGTTTGCCGCCCACCACCGTGATCACCCCCTCGGACGAGGTGAGGACCGCGTGCCGGCGTGAGATGTCGGCGGTGCGCGGGGCGCCGCCGGAGCGCTCCGCCGGCGCGGTGTCGAGCAGGGGCCGCAGGCCCGCGAAAGCGCCCACCACGTCCTCGCGTCGGACGGGAACGTCCAGCACGGAGCCGAGGACGTCGAGCAGGAAACCGATGTCGGTCTCCGGCACCTTGGGCACGTCGGGGACGTCGCCCTCGACGGGCTCGTCGGTCAGACCGACGTAGACCCGGCCGTCGCCCTGGGGCAGGACGAGCACGAAGCGGTTGGTCTCGCCGGGGACCGGGACGTGCAGCCCCGCGGGCAGGGGGCCCAGATGATCGGAGCGCAGGACGAGATGGGTGCCCCGCGAGGGGCGGATCCGGATGCCGTCCACCAGGCCGTCCGCCCAGACGCCGGAGGCGTTGATGACGGCGCGGGCCCTGATCTCGCCCTCCTCGCCGGTGAGTTCGTCGCGTATCCGGGCGCCGGAGGAGGTGAGTTCCAGCGCCCTGACGCGGGTCAGGATCCGTGCGCCGCGCGCGGCGGCGGTGCGGGCGATCGCCGTCACCAGACGGGCGTCGTCGGTGAGCCGGCCGTCCCAGGACAGCAGGCCGCCGCGCAGGCCCGGGGTGCGCAGGGCCGGGGCGAGATGCCGGGTCTCCACCGTGGAGAGGCGGCGCGGTGCGGGCAGGGTGGCGCGGGCCGTGCGGGCCGCCAGGCGCAGCGCGTCGCCGGCCCGGAATCCCGCCCAGGCGAGGGTGGACTGGGCGCGCGAGACCAGCGGTGTCAGGGGCAGCACGAACGGCTGGGCACGCACCAGATGCGGTGCCGTGCGCTCCATCAGCACCCCGCGCTCGACGGCGCTCTCGTGCGCCACGTCCAGCTGCGCGGAGGCGAGATAGCGCAGCCCGCCGTGGATGAGCTTGCTGCTGAAGCGCGAGGTGCCGAACGCCAGGTCGTGGGCGTCGACGGCGGCCACGGACAAGCCGCGGGCGGCGGCGTCCAGGGCGGCTCCGGCGCCCGTCGCGCCCAGCCCGACGACCAGGACGTCCACGGCCGGACCGCCGACGGTCTCGGCCAGTTCGCGGGAGCGCCGGGCCGCCGACAGCGACGAGCGGGGGACCGGGGGAGTGGCAGGGGTCATGGCGTGAGGGTCCTCTCCAGGATGCCGCGCAGTTCCGCCTGGAAGGCCGCACTGCTCAGGTCGGCGTCGTCCTCGTCGGTCATGGTCCGCAGGGACAGGGTGAAGGACTGCACGATCAGCAGCAGGGCCCGCGCCTGCCGTTCGACATGGCCCTGACGTACGGATCCGTCGGCGTGCCCCTCCCGCAGCGCGTCGGCGAGCAGGGCGAGGAGCGCCTGCTGGCTGGCGCCCCGGCGGTCCAGGACGTACGGCAGAAGCAGTTCCGGGTCGACGTCGACGATCTTCAGGAAGAGCGGGTGCGCGCGGAAGGCGGCCACTCCGGCCACGAGTCCGTCGACGATCAGGCCGCGGGTGGCCGTCCCGGGCCGCCGTTCGGGCATCGCCCCGGTGGCGACCGCGACCCACTCGCGGGTCATCAAGTCCCCCACCAGGGAGCGCACATCGGGCCACCGCCGGTACAGCGTCATCCGGGAGACGCCCGCGCGGCGGGCCACGTCGGTCAGCGTCGTACGGCGGACACCGACGGCCAGGACACAGTCGCGCACCGCGTCGAGCACCGCGTCGCCGTCCGAGTGGTTGTGACGAATAGGCGTCATGTGTAACAGTGTAACGCCTGCGGAGCCGCGGAGAACACGGCATCGCTCGAATCGACCGGTGAGGACGACAGCCATGGACATGCTGTGGAGCGGCTGGGGCGACCCGGCCAAGGCGGCGCCGCTGCCCGAGACCGTGACCGGGCTGCTGCGCGACTGGCTCGGCGTCAAGCCGCGCACCGCCGAGCCGGTCGCCCTCGAGGGCATCGCCGTACCCGAGCCGGCCCTCGAACCCGCCGCGCTGCAGGCCCTCGCCGCGGCGGTCGGCGGCGAGGAGCACGTCCGCACCGACGCGGAGAGCCGCGTCCGGCACACCCGCGGCAAGTCCACCCCCGACCTGCTGCGGATCCGCGAGGGCGAGGTCGACGACATCCCGGCGGCCGTCGTACTCCCCGCCGACCACGACGAGGTCCTCGCCGCGCTGCGCGCCTGCGCCGAACACGGCCTTACGGTGGTCCCGTTCGGAGGCGGCACGTCCGTCGTCGGCGGCCTCGCGCCCGCCCGGCGCGGCCCGTTCGTCGCACTCGACCTGCGCCGCATGGACCAACTGCTCGCCCTCGACCCGGTGTCGCGCACCGCCACCCTGCAGCCCGGTCTGCGCGCGCCCCACGCCGAGGCGCTGCTCGCCGAACACGGCTTCACGCTCGGGCACTTCCCCCAGTCCTACGAGTGGGCCACCATCGGCGGGTTCGCCGCCGCCCGCTCCAGCGGGCAGGCGTCCGTCGGCTACGGCCGCTTCGACGAGATGGTGCTCGGCCTGACCGTCGCCACCCCCGAGGGCACCCTCGACACGGGCCGCGCACCGCGCTCGGCGGCCGGCCCCGATCTGCGTCAGCTCATGCTCGGCTCCGAGGGCGCCTTCGGCGTCATCACCTCCGTCACCGTGCGGATCCGGCCCGTCCCCGCGACCTGTGTGTACGAGGGCTGGCGCTTCGACTCCTTCGAGGCGGGCGCCGCCGCACTGCGCCGCCTCGCCCAGGACGGCCCGCGGCCGACGGTGCTGCGCCTGTCCGACGAGACCGAGACACTGATCGGCCTCGCCCAGCCCGACGCCATCGGCGCCTCGATCGACGGGCAGGGGTCCGCGGGGTGCACGGCGATCGCCGGCTACGAGGGGACGGACGAGGACACCTCGTACCGCAGGGAGCGTGCCGCCGCCGTCCTGCGGGACTGCGGGGGGACGCCGCTGGGCGAGGAACCCGGCCGGCGGTGGGCGCACGGCCGCTACTCGGCGCCGTATCTGCGGGACTCCCTGCTGGACGCCGGGGCCTTCGTCGAGACGCTGGAGACGGCGACCTTCTGGTCACGGGTGCCCGAGCTGTACGCGGGCGTCCGCGACGCCCTCACCGGCACGCTCACCGAGGCCGGCACGCCGCCCCTGGTCATGTGCCACATCTCCCACGTCTACGAGAACGGCGCCTCGCTGTACTTCACCGTCGTCTCCGCGCAGGGCGAGGACCCCGTCCCGCACTGGGAGAAGGCCAAGCACGCCGCCAACGAGGCGATCCTCGCGGCCGGCGGCACGATCAGCCACCACCACGGCGTGGGCACCGACCACCGGGACTGGTACGTCCGCGAGGCCGGCCCCCTCGGCATCGAGGCGCTGCGCGCCGTCAAGAGCCGCCTGGACCCGGCAGGCCTGCTCAACCCGGGTGTCCTCCTGCCGCTCGACTGACCCGGCCCACGCCCCGCCTCTCCCGCTCCGCACCCTTCCCGCTCGTCCCCCTCCCGCCCGCCTCCGGCAGCGCCCCCGTCGGCCCGAAAGGCACACCGATGCGACAGTTCACCGCCATCGTCAACCCCACGGCGGGCGGATCCGCCTCCGCGGCCGCGCTGCTTGAGGTCGCCCGGCCGCTGCGGGAGGCCGGGGCCGATCTGGAGACCCAGTACAGCCGCAGCCTCGCCCACGCCCAGGAACTGGCGCGGGACGCCGGGGAGCGGGGCCGGGTGGTGCTCGCCGTCGGCGGTGACGGCATGGCCGGCGGCATCGGCGGCGCCCTCAGCGGCACCGACG
Source organism: Streptomyces sp. NPDC093568 (assembly GCF_044764945.1). NCBI lineage: Bacteria > Bacillati > Actinomycetota > Actinomycetes > Kitasatosporales > Streptomycetaceae > Streptomyces > Streptomyces sp. NPDC093568. The sequence continues at coordinate 508,349 of NZ_JBIWJD010000003.1, forward strand.
TCGTGCTCGGCCTCGTCCCCGCCGGCCGCGGGAACGACTTCGCCCGTGCGCTGGACCTGCCCACCGACCCGGCGGCCCTCGCCGAGGTACTGCTCCACCACGAGCCCCGCGCCGTCGACACCATCGAGGTCGAATCCGCCGTCCACCACCGCACCGTGGTCCTCGGCAGCGTGTACGCCGGCGTCGACGCGCTGGCCAACCGCCACGCCAACAACGCCACCCTGCTGCGCGGCGCCGCCTCCTACTACGCGGGCGGGCTGCGGGCCGTCGCCACCTGGCGTGCCGCGCGCTACCGGGTCACGGTCGACGGCCAGGAGCACCCGCACACCGGCTACACGGTGGTGGCCGCCAACTCCGGCTACTACGGCTCGGGTCGGCTCATCGCCCCGGACGCCCGCGTGGACGACGGGGTGCTGGACGTCGTGATGATCCGCGAGGCGCCGCGCCGGCTCTTCTTCACCCTGATGAACGAGCTCAAGACCGGAGTCCACGTCCGCCGCCCCCAGGTGGAGATCCTGCGGGGCAAGGAGATCCGTATCGCCGCCGACCGCGAGGTGCCCTACGGCGCCGACGGCGAAGTGGAGGCGACCCTCCCGGTCACGCTCAGAGTCCTGCCCGGAGCCCTGCGCGTGCTCCGCTGAGCGCCTCGGGTGTCGCCGGGACGCCGGTGCGCTCCGGCGACCGCTCAACCGCCCTCGACCGGGATCCGCTGGCGCTTCGCGCTCAACTGGTCGGTGGCCGTGCTGCGATCGACCTCGTCCTGGAGGAGCAGCGAGAGCAGCGCGGCCACCGGCAGCCCCGCCTCGGCCGGATGACGCAGCACCATGCCTGGCTCGATCTGGTAGGTGTTGGTGCGTCCCTCGCGGACATGCGACAGATAGCCGTCCCGCTCCAGATCGGAAATGATCTTCTGGACAGCGCGTTCCGTCAGACGGCAGTGGGCCGCGATGTGCCGGATGCGGACGTTCGGATTGTCGGCGATCGCCGCCAGTACGCGGGCGTGGTTGGTCAGGAATGTCCACCCGGTGTGCGGCTCAGGGGCTGCGTCCATAACCCAAGACTAGGACGTGAAGTTCACGTATACAAAAACACGTACTGGATTTCACGTATCGGTTGACGTGTTCGCCAGTTCGGGTCACTCTTGGACGGAGACGAGGAGCACTCTGGGAGAGAGGCGGTCATGCCCGAGCTCACGTCCTTCACGCAGCCTCGCGCCGGGGGCGACGACGGGACCGCGCACACCTCGGGTGGGCCGAAGGCGAGGTCGGAGCGCGCCCTGACCACGGCACTGCGCCCGGACGGCGACCGAGTCTGCGTGAAGGTGTGCGGGGAAATCGACCTCGACTCCAGCGAGGTGTTCCGCAGCGCTGTGCGCGAAGGCCTCGGCCGCTCGGTCCGGGGCGTCGATCTCGATCTGGAGGGTGTCTCCTTCTGCGACTGCGCCGCCCTCAACATCCTGCTCGGTCTGCGCCAACGAGCGCTGCGGCAGGACAAGACGGTGGCCATCCGCACCAGCAGTGCCGCTGTCGACCGCCTGCTCGCCCTGACCGGCACCCAGGCGCTGTTCGCCGGCCCGGCGGCACAGGCTGCGGCAGCCGAGGACGCCGAGGAGTCCGAGGACTTCGACCAGGACCTGCGGATCGAGGTCGCGCAGCTGCGCCGGGCCATGCAGACCCGGCCGACCATCGACCTGGCCCGCGGCATCCTGATGGCCTCCTTCGGCCTGACCTCCGAGGACGCCTGGACGGTGCTCGTCGCTGCCTCCCAGAACACCAACACCAAGCTGCACACCCTCGCCGGCGACCTGGTCGCCGCCGTGAAGGGCGAGGCGCTGCCGGAAGGGGTGCGAGACCAGCTGTCGTCCGCGGTCGCCAAGGTCAACTCACTGGCCGGAGAGTCGCGGTTGCGCTGATCGGCGGCGCGACGGCAGGGTTCGGGATGTGCCTACCTTGCTGATCGTCCATCACACCCCCTCGCCCAACTGCCAGGCCCTGCTCGAAGCCGTCGTCTCCGGTGCCACCGCCCCGGAGATCGAGAACGTCGACGTCGTGCGGCGGCCGGCCCTGTCGGCCACGGCCTCCGACGTGCTGGACGCGGACGCCTGCCTGCTGGGCACCCCGGCGAACCTCGGCTACATCTCGGGAGCCCTCAAGCACTTCTTCGACCAGATCTACTACCCGTGCCTGGACGCCACCCGAGGCCGCCCGTTCGGCTACTACGTGCACGGCGGCAGCGATGTGACGGGCGCCGTGCGGGCGATCGACTCGATCACGACCGGCCTCGACTGGCGCCGCACCGCACAGCCCGTGAAAGTGACCGGTGAGCCCGCCAAGGCGGACATCGAGGCGTGCTGGGAACTGGGGGCGACGCTCGCCGCCGGCCTGATGGAGTGAGGGCCGGCCGCGGTGGCGGGAGCGGCCGAACCTCGTGGCTCAGACGAGGTTTACGAGGCTCATAAGAGATTTCTGAGAATTTCTGAGGCAGTTGAACACCACGCGGTCGGCCTCCGTATAGGAGCGGGGGATTTTCATGCCCTGACCGACCACGAGGCGTAGGAGTACTTCCTTGGGACGCAGCACGCGAAGACGCCCAACGGGCGCACGGCGCGCGACTTTTGCAGCGGTCGCGCTGATGTTGGGCGGCGGCGGCCTGGTGGGGGCCAACGTCTACGCCTCGGCGACAGAAGACGGTGGAACGGACGCCGCTCAGACGTTGTCCTCCCCGGCCGGCACCATCGACTGCCCCGACGTCGGCGACAAGCTGACGAACGTGCCGGACGACGCCAAGGAGGACGTGGCCAAGGAACTCGCCCTCCTGGACCAGCAGATCGCCGACGCCTACCAGCGGCTGACGGAGGCGGCACAGGCGATCCAGCAGGACCCCGCCTTCGCCGACAACGCGATCATGAAGCCGCTGAAGGAGAAGCGCGGCGCCACGATCGAACGGATCGCCATCGCCGTGGACCGCACCGGCGACCGTCCCGAGGGCCTGGACGGCCTCGCCGACTGCACCCTGCGCGCCCCCGAGCCCGACAGCGGGGACCAGGCGAACGGCGCCGACGGCGGAGACGCAGCCCAGGACAACGGCGGCGACGACCAGAACGGCGCCGGCCAGGACGGCGAACAGCAGGGCGACGGCGGCCAGAACGCCGGCAACGGCGGACAGGCCGGCAACGGCCCCAACGCGGCGGACTACCAGGACATCAAGTCCGTCCAGCCGAACGTCCAGAACCCGGCCCTGACGTCCGACGCCTCCCGCGGCAGCTTCGCCACCAGCTGCGGCGTCAACGAGAACGGCCTGTTCAACTCGGACAACGTGATCGTGGCCCCCGGCGTCTCCAACGGCGCCCACCATTTCCACGACTACATCGGCAACCAGTCCAACGACGCCTTCGCGAGCGACGAGGACCTGGCGAACGCCGAGACGAGCTGTGTGAACCAGGGTGACAAGTCCACGTACTACTGGCCCGTGATCCGCCTGCAGAACGGCAAGCAGGAGCAGGACGCCAACTCGCCCGGCGGCGGCATCGAGGGCAACGCCGGTGAGATCGTCACCCCCAAGGAGGTGACGCTGAACTTCGTGGGCAACCCGCGCAGCAAGGTCACCGAGATGCCGCGCCTGCTGCGCATCATCACCGGTGACGCCAAGGCGTTCATCAACGGCACCGCCAACGCCAACGCCTCCTGGAGCTGCACCGGCTTCGAGGACCGGCAGCTGAAGGACAAGTACCCGCTGTGCCCGCAGGGCAGCGACGTGGTGCGCACCTTCAAGTTCCAGAGCTGCTGGGACGGGACGAACATCGACAGCGCCAACCACCGCACCCACGTGGCGTTCGCCGCGGCGGACGGCAGCTGCGCGAACGGCTTCAAGGCCATTCCGCAGCTGGTGCAGCGGATCGTGTACGACGTCGACGCGCCGAGCCTCCAGGACGGCGGCAAGACGGTCCCGCTGTTCGCGGTGGACTCCTTCCCGGAGCAGCTGCACAAGGCGGTCACCGACCACGGCGACTTCATCAACGTCTTCGACGAGAAGCTGATGGGCGAGATGGTCGACTGCATCAACGACGGCCGAAAGTGCGGCGTCGGAGCCGGCGAGGGCGGCGACCCGGGCCAGGAGGAGCCCACCGAGGAGCCGACCGAGGCACCCACCACGCCGCCGGCCGACGACGAGCCGGAGCCGGGCAACGGCGGGGGCGAGCAGACGGACCCGCCGGCGAACGACGACCCGGCGACCGAGGCCCCCGAGACCGAGGCCCCCGCGACCGAGGAGCCGGCCACCGAGGCTCCCGCGACCGACGAGCCCGGTGACGAGGCACCCGCCACCGACCCGGCCGACGACGACGAGCCCACCGTGTCCAGCACGGTGGCGCCCAAGGCGTACGGAACCCCGTCGACCGGCGCGGGCAACGGCCAGGAACAGGGCGGCTCCGGCGACGACGAGAACGCGGCGGGCGCCGCGGAGCAGACCCAGCCCGCGGGCGTCGGCGACGACACCGAGGACAGCCTCGGGACGAAGCCGCAGGCTGTCGGCGGCAACCTCGCCGAGACGGGCACCACGCTGTGGCCGGCCGCGGCCGGCGCCGTCCTCCTCATGGGCGGCCTCCTGGTGCTGGTCCGCGCCAGGCGCAGTGCCCGATAGGGGCGCAGGCGCGACGGAACGGCGTGTGACGCGCTGATCTCCCGCAGGGCCCGGACCGGTCTTACCGGTCCGGGCCCCTCGCGTTCTCGGCACCCTCCGGCGATGCTCACCGCGGCTAGTCCACGATCGCGCCGCAGGAGATGTTCACATCCGTCGCGGTGAGCGTCCGGGCCCGGTCGGAGGCGACGAAGGCGGCCACGTCGCCGACGTCCGCGAGGGTCGCGCCCCGGCCGAGCTGGGTGGCCCCGACCAGGCTGTCGACGATCGCTTCCCTGCAGGGGAACCCCTCGGGCAGGGCCTCCGGGACGCCGCCCGACTTCAGCGTCACCACCCGGATACCGTGCGGGCCCAGCTCGACGGCCCACTGACGGCGCAGCCCCTCCAGCGCGTCCAGCGCGATCTTGAAACCGCCGAGCCCGGGCAGCGTCTGCGGTCCGCCGCCGCCGAAGGCGAGGATCACCCCCGACCCGCGCCTGATCATGTGCCGGGCCGCCGCCCGGGTGGTCAGGAACTGCGAGCGCATCGCCGTCACGACGGGCTGCAGGAAGTCCGCCTCCGAGATCTCCATCAGCGGTTTCTGGACGTCTCCGTACCCGATGGCGTTGAACGAGACGTCGATCCGCCCTGCCCGCGCCACGACGCCGTCGACGAAGGAGTCCACGGCCGCTTCCTCCCGGGCGTCGACCACCGACGTCTCCGCCGTCCCGCCCGAGCGCCGGATCTCCCCGGCCGCGCGCTCCAGCGGCGCCGCGTCGCGGCCGGTGAGGAAGACCCGCGCCCCCTCGCGCGCGAAGGCACGCGCCGCAGCTCCGCCGATGGGCCCGCTCGCCCCGTACACCACCGCGACCTTGTCCTTCAGCAACATGACCTCGATCTCCGTTCCGATCGGGCTGCCGACCACCGGGCCGCCCGGCGCGGCCCCAGCCCTCACCCGATACGTCGTCGCCGGCACCCGGAATTCGACGGAGCCGCGCGGATCAGGGCGTGGGAATGCCCGCCGGCCGCGCCGGACGGCCCAGGCTGACCGGTACGCCGGGGGAGTACAGGACGCTGACGGGGGCGGCGCTCGGGGCGGGCAGCCCGGCCGCCGTGATCAGGTCCTCCTCGCAGGTCAGCAGCTCGGCGCGGTACAGCGGCCACCGAGGGTGGTGGTTGGGCAGGTAGGCCAGCGGGTCGGGCTCGCCGAAGAACGCGTTGTGCATGCCCCAGCGGGCGGTGAGGAAGTGCTCCAGCTCGGTGGGCTCCTCGATGGGTTCGCCGGTGCGTACGGTGATGCGGCTGGCGGCGCCGCGCGGGCCCGGCCAGCGACGGGAACTGGTGTAGGCCACGGTGTCGCCGTCGGTGCGGACGCTCATCCGGGACCACAGATACGGCAGCCGGAAGCCGAGACGCCCCATCACGACCGGGATCAGCCGTGCCGCGTCCATCGACCGGAACACCACGCCGCGCCGCCCGTGCTCGTCCACCGAGTACAGACGCACGTTGGTCTCGGGAAAGGTCCCGAGATACGGCACCCCGGGCAGCCGCAGCCAGCCGACCCGATGCATCCGGAACGCGACCAGGCCGACGTACGTGACACCCTCGTGCGTGTCCGGGACCGTGCCCCTGGGCAGCAGCCCGGCCACGACGTCCGGCTCGACGGCCCAGTGGATGAAGGCCAGGTCGAGCCACTCCTGGGTGAGGAGCGGGAGGCGTATCCGGCTCGGTGCGTCCGGGGTGACCGGGGTGGGTTCCAGCACGACCACAGGATGACAGAGCCTGGATCCGTGCCGGTCGTGGCCCCGAGGTCAGCGAGGGCGGGCGGTGACGGCGTCGAGGTACCCGCGCAGCATGAGCTTGGCCTCGTCGAGCAGCCCGGGATCCCCTTCGGGGTCGCGGCGGAACGCCTCCTGGGCGAGCGCGTCGGCGGCGAGGACGGCGGCGTGGCAGGCGCGGGCGAGCGCCTCGTCGTCGCGGGCGAGACCCAGCGCGAGCACCACCCGCCGGGTGCCGTCCGCCATCCGGCGTTTGTGCTCGCGGTCGGCGGCGCGGGTCTGCTCGGTGAGGGTGCTGCCGAACCACAGGGCGCGGAAGCCGTGCTCCGTGCGGTAGATCGCGGCGAAGGCGTCGATGAGCACGCCCACGGGGTCGTCCAACCGCTCGGCCGTCGCGGCCCGGACCAGGTCGTCCATCGCCGCCTCCAGCCGGGCGAAGTACCCGGCGGCGAGGGCGTCGATGATCGCGTCCCGGTCGGGCAGGTACTGGTACAGCGAGCCGACCGAGACCTTGGCCTCCGCCGCGATCCGGGTGGTCGTCAGCGCCTGCGCGCCCTCGCTGATCAGCACGCGCTCCGCGGCCTGAAGGACCCGGGCGAGGCGCGCCCTGCTGCGCGCCTGCTGCGGGGTGCGGCGCAGGGGGACCTGCCAGGTGCCGTCGGGCTCCGGGGCGGGATCGCCCATGTGCGGCCTCCGAAAGTGAACGTGACTTTGTTTCAGGTTTAGGCTAGCGTCGCGAACATGACAGGCTCAAGCTCGGCGCTGGGTCAGGAGCGCGCCGCCGTGGCCCGGGCGTGCCGTCGGCTGGGAGCCGAGGGGCTGCTGATCGGCACGGCCGGCAACGTCAGCGTGCGCGTGGAGGACCGTGTCGCGATCACCGCCACCGGCGCGGTGCTCGCCGAACTCACGGACGACCAGGTGACCGTGGTCGACCTGGACGGGAACGTCGTGGCCGGCCGGCTACGGCCCACGTCGGAGCTGGATCTGCACCTCGGCGTCTACCACCGCTACGGCGCGGGCGCGGTCGTCCACACCCACGCGCCGATGGCCACCGCGCTGTCCTGCGTGCTCGACGAACTGCCCTGCATCCACTACCAGTTGCTCGCCCTGGGTGGCTCGGTCCGCGTGGCGCCGTACGCCACCTTCGGCACACCGGAGCTCGCCGACTCGGTCCTGACGGCACTTCAGGGCCGCAGCGCCGCCCTGATGGCCAGCCACGGCGCGCTCACGCACGCCCCGACCCTGGACAAGGCCGTCGAGCACGCGCTGCTGCTGGAGTGGGCGTGCGGCGTCTACCAGCGCGCGGCCGCCCTCGGCACCCCCCGCGTCCTCGACGAGCACCAGCAACTCGCGGTCGTCGAGGCCGCGCTCGCCCGGAACTACGGCACCACCCACCCCGTACCACCCGTGCAGGAGGGAAACCGATGAAGGTCGTCACGCTGGGCGTGCATGTGCTGGACGTGCTGGTGCGGCCGGTGGAGGCCATACCCGAGGGACAGGGCGCGACCCTGGTCGAGGACATCAGGATGACCGCCGCCGGGACGGCCGGCGGCACCGCGCTCACCCTCGCCAAGCTCGGCGCCTCGGTGCACAGTGCCGGCGCCATCGGGTCCGACCCCACCGGCGACATGCTGGTCCAGCTGCTGGGCGCGGCTGGCATCGACACCACGCACCTGGTCCGCCGCACGGACACCGCCACCTCGGCGAGCGTCCTGCCCATCCGCCCGAACGGCGACCGCCCCTCGCTCCACCTCCTCGGCGCGAACATCACCTACGGCCCGGACGACGTGCCCTGGGACACGATCGCCGACGCCGCCCACCTCCATCTCGGCGGGCCCGAACTGATCGGCGTCGACACCGCCACGCGCATCCTGTCGTATGCCAAGGAGCACGGCGTGACCACCTCGGTGGACCTGCTCGCCCCCGGCGTGCTCGGCGGCTTCGAGCAGATCGAGGCGGCGCTGCCGTACATCGACCAGATGCTGCCCAACGAGGACCAGGTCCTCGGCTTCACCGGCGAGGGCGACCTGGTCGCGGGCGCGCGCAAACTCCTCGCCGCCGGGGCCGGCCTGGTGGCCGTCACGCGCGGCGGGGACGGCGCGCTGCTGGTGACCGCCGACGGCGTCGAGAAGGTGCCCGCCTTCGCGATCGACGTCGTGGACACGACCGGGTGCGGCGACGCGTTCTCGGCCGGCTTCGTGCGCGGCACGGGCCTGGGCCGGACGCCGTACGACTCCGCCGTCCTCGGCTGCGCGGCGGCGGCCCTGGTGGCGCAGGGCCTCGGCAGCGATCACGGGGACTTCGATCTCGCGGGGGCGGACACGTTCGCGGCGACGAACAAGCCGCGCGCCTGAGGCGAGCCGATTTCAGTCGTCGCGGTGGCTGACGAGGTTGAGCACATTGCCGTCGGGCGCCCGCACGAGGAAGCGGCGCAGACCCCACGGTTCCTCGGTGAGCGGGTGCACGATCTCGTACCCGCGCCGCAGTGCCTCGGCGTACGCCGCGTCGACCCCCGCTCCCACGCGGACCGACACGACCGCCAGTTCCGGCGCGGTGGCGTCGCGGGTCACGAGCTGGATCTGCGCCCGCCCGTCGGGCGACTGGTAGCGGGCGACCCAGCCCAGGTTCATGGCCTCGTGGCTGAGGCCGAGATAGCCCATGTAGAAGTCGCGTGCGACCGCGATGTCCGGGACGTGGAGGTTGGCGGTGATGCCGGTGGGCTCCATCGGGACTCCTTTCCGAGCCTGCCTGCCCCGCCCTCGACGCTACTGCCGTCCGGCGACCGGTGCTCAGTTGAGGGCCGTCTCCACGTCCGTCTGCCAGTAGCTGACGCTCAGAGCGCTGTCGTAGTAGACGCCCTTGGCCGACAGCGGCGGGGTCGCCGACGGGCCGCCCGAACTGTCGGGGGTCCTGCCCTGGAAGGCCACGGTGAGCTTGCGGCCCGTGTCACCGCCCGTGCCGCTGCCGTCGGCCGCGCTCAGCCGGACGCCCGCGTAGCCGGAGGCGCCCGGGTCCAGCATCGGCACGGCCTGCGGCTTGGTGTCCTCGATCGCCTGCGGCACCCACTGCATCTCGTCGAAACGGAGCACCGGGTAGTACAACAGGGCACACGGCTTCGAGCCGGTGTTGGTGACGGTCAGCAGCATGTGGTTGAGCGGGCGGGGGACCGGCTGGGCCGTGGTCCGGGTGTTGGACCCGTTGCAGATGGCCAGATCCTGCGGGTAGCCGTCGTCCCCGGCGCCCTGGCCGGTGCTGCCCGAGCCGCCGTCCTTCGGTGTCGACCCGCCCGGCTGCGCGGACTGGCCGGTCGACTGCCCGCTGCTCTGCCCCGACCCGGCGCTCTGCCCCGCCTGGTCCGACGCCTGGTCCTGGGTGGGCGTCGACGCCTGAGCGCTCGCGCTCGGCGTCCCCGACTGCGCGGCGCCCTCGTCGCGGGTGCCGGAGCCGTTCTGGCAGGCGGTGAGCGCCAGGGCGGTGAGGGCGGCGCCGGTGGCGGCGAGAAGGCGGGCGTGGCGGAAGGTGCGCATGGCTGATTCCTTGTCCGTGCAAAGGGCTGAGGCGCGTCCGCTCGACCGGTCGGCGGGAGCGGCGTGCTTGGATGACCAGAGCTTGATCCGGTTTCCGTCCCGGCCGCCATGGGTGACGGGCGATCAGGGACACTGGAACGGCTGAAGTACGTCTGACCTGGAGAGATGTCCGCCCCCTGGAACGGGGGAACGGGACGAGGGGGATGGAGGAACGGTGTCGGAAGGCACTGCGGGGGCCGATTTCGCGGCGCTGCTGCGGCAGTTGAAGGACCGCTCGGGGCTCAGCTACGGAGTCCTCGGCAAACGCCTGCACATGAGCACCTCGACGCTGCACCGGTACTGCAACGGGGATGCCGTCCCCACCGACTACGCGCCCGTGGAGCGACTGGCCCGGCTGTGCAAGGCCTCGCCGGAGGAACTGGTGGAGCTGCACCGCCGGTGGGTGCTGGCGGACGCGCTGCGGGGGAGGAAGACGGCGGGGGAGACCGGTGAGGGTGCCGTGGCCGGCGGGGTGTCAGCGGCGGGGGATCCGGGAGTACCGCAAGTCGCGGACACCGCCTCCGAGGACGCGACCGTGTCCGAGCCCGCCTCTGCCGATGTGACGGTGTCCGAGCCGGTCCCCGCCAACACCCCGGCACCCGTCCGGCCCTCGCACCCGGTGCGGCCCGGCCGCCACCCTCGCCGTCGTACCACCGCCCTGGCCGCCGCCGGTGTGGCCGTCGTTCTCGGCGCCGTCGCCCTGGCCGTGACCCTGCCCTCGGGCGGGACGCGGGACGACGGCGGGCGCGGCGGCCCGGTGGGTGCCGCCGCCTCGAAGGACGTGGCCGCCCCGCCGAGGAAGACCCCGTCGGAGTCCCCGTCGAAGAGCGCGGAGCCCGACGGCACGAACTCCCCGTCCCCCTCGGCGACTCCGACGAAGCCCGCGACCGAGGGCGCGGCCGGCCCGGCCGAGAAACCGGACGCGAAGCCTCCGTTCACCGTGAACACCCGTCCCTACAGCTGGGAACACCCCTGCGAGCAGCACTATCTGATCGACCGGCCCGCGTCCGCGGTCCGTCCGCCCCCGGTGGAGCAGGACGCGCCGGGCTGGATCGGGCGGTACAAGGCGGTGTCGGCCGGGGAACAGCTGGTGACGGTGACCGTGCAGGGCAGGGGCGGGGAGACGGTGGTCCTCGACAGCCTGAAGGTCCGGGTGGTCGACAGGGACACCCCGCTGGCCTGGAACGACTACGTCATGGGCGTCGGCTGCGGAGGCAACGTACCGCCCCGGCCCTTCACGGTGGCGCTCGACGGCGCCCAGCCGGCCGTCGTCGCCGGGGCGGGACAGCAGGACTTCCCCTTCACGGTCAGCGAGTCCGACCCGGAGGTCTTCCGGATCACGGCCGACGCCTCGGCGTACGACGTGAGCTGGTATCTGGAGCTGGCCTGGTCCAGCGGCGACCGCAAGGGCACGTTCGTCATCGACGACGACGGCAGGCCGTTCCGTACAAGTGGCAACAACGGGCGTCCGGCCTACGAGTTCCCGCTCGGCGGCGACAAGTGGCTCGAGTCCGTCAAGGGGTGAGGGACGACCTGATCGGGTGCGCCTCGGCCAGGTCGTCCTTCACCCGTCTCAGGCCGGCCGTCCCTCACCGGCCGCCGACATGTCCTGGCTCCCGACGACGGAGAGGAGTTCCAGGCGGGCCGCGCCGTCCGTGCCCGGTGGTGCCGTGAACCACAGCAGCCGCTGGTGGCCGTCCTCGCTGAGCAGGCTGTGGCAGTCCACCTCCACGATGCCGAGCGTGGGGTGGACTATCCGCTTGTGGTCGGCCCGGCGCACGGCCACGTCCCGGGTGTCCCACAGGGCCGCGAACTCCTCGCTGGAGTGCCGCAGCCGCGCCACCAGCCGGGCGATCTCGGCGTCCCGGCCGCGCCGGGCGGCCACCGCGCGCAGATCGGCGACGAAGACGGCGGAGTGGTGGGGATGGTCCTCGGGCGGATAGACGGAACGCGAGGACGGATCGGTGAACCAGCGGTACAGGAACCCGGCCGTGGGGCCGCCCGCCACCGGGACGCCGGTCGCCGGGTGCGCGCCGAGCAGGGCGGTGGCCAGTGCGTTGCGCGCCAGGGTTTCGTGCAGGGCGGTGATGACCATGGCGGGCGTCGTGGTGAGCCGGTCGAGGAGGCTCAGCAGGCCGGGCTCGACGTGGGCGGCCGGACCGTGTGCGGCCGGGGGGATGCGGCGGTCCGCCAGGTGGAACAGATGGTCGCGCTCGTCCCTGGTCAGCCGTAGCGCGCGGGCCAGGGCCGCCAGCGTCTGGTCGGAGGGCTGGGCGCCGCGGCCGCGCTCAAGCTCCGTGTAGTAGTCCGCGGACAACCCGGCCAGCTGCGCCACCTCCTCGCGGCGCAGACCGGGCACCCGGCGCCGGGGCCCGGCCGTCAGCCCGACATCGCGGGGCCGGACACGGGCGCGCCGGGACTTGAGGAACGCGGCGAGTTCGGAAAGGTCCACGCCGCCCATCCTGCCTTCCGCCGCCCCGCTCACCCAGGGGACGGCAACCCCAGGGTGGGCGCAGCCCTGGCCGCGGATGTGGCACCGGTCGAGGGTGGAGCCCGCAAGCACCCATTCCCGGAGCCGAGTCGAGGGAGCACCACCATGCCGTTCGCGAACTTCAAGGTCCCCGCCGGGACCCTCACCACCGAGCAGATGGAGCAGATCGTCACCGCCGCCACGGAGTTGTACGTCGGCCTGTACGGCGAGCGCGCCCGGGCCACCACGCTGGTACTCGTCGAGGAGGTGCCCGACGGCGGCTGGGGGATCGGCGGCGGGGCCCTGACCCTCGCCAAGCTCCAGCAGGAACCGGGGAGCTAGCGTTCGGTTCCCGGTTCCCCGGCTCGGACGGCGTTGCGGGCTCACGCGGTCGCGAGCGAGACCTCGGTCGACTTGAACAGGACGGTGACGGCGGAACCGGCCGCCAGGGCGAGATCGGCGACGGCGTCCTTGGTGATCGCGGCGGTCACCTCGCCGCCGTCGACCGAGACCCGCACCGAGGCCATGGCGGCGCCCGTCGCGACCTCGCGCACGGTGCCGGGCAGCCGGTTGCGGATGGACAGGCCGTCCACCGGTCCGGTGGCCAGCGCGACCTCCGTGGCCTTGATGAGGGTGCGTACGGCGGAGCCCGCCGTAAGCCCCAGGTCCTCCACGGCGTCGAGCGTGATGGCGGCGGTGACGTCCTGACCGCCGTCGAGTCGGACCTTGACCGTCGCCATCGCCTCTCCGGGGGTGACGGCGGTGACGGTGCCGGGGATCTGGTTGCGGATGCTCAGGCTCATGGTCGTACGCCTCGCATTTTGTGGGGGATTTGCCCTTTTTGGGAGTGCTGTGGGTCCACCGTAATCGGCCGGGGCAGCCGCTCGCCGGAACCCCCGTCACCGGCGCGAGGCGCCCGCCCGTCAGGCCGGGTAGGCGTGCGTCTGGGCCGCCTTGACCGTCGCCCACACCGTGGACCCGGGGCGGAGGTCCAGCTCGGCGGCGGCGAGCGTCGTGAGGTCGGCGGCCAGGGGCAGTTCGCCGGTCAGGGCGGCGCGGATCTGGTCGCCGTGCGTCTCCAGACCGGCGACCTCGCAGCGCCAGAGGTTGCGGGCGCTGGAGCCGGTGGGGCGGTCGCGGTGCAGGGTGACCGCGCCGGGCGGGAAGGCGACGAAGACCGGGCCGGTGAGGTCCTCGGTGGTCGTGATCGCGGGCCCGCCGTCCACGCGGACCGTGTGCCCCTCGGCCTCGCCCCGGTAGAGGTTCAGGCCGACCAGGTGCGCGATGTAGTCCGTGCGCGGATGCCGGGCGATGTCGGCCGGCGTGCCCTCCTGCACGACGAGGCCGTCCTCGACGACGACCAGCCGGTCGGCCAGCACCATGGCGTCCAGCGGGTCGTGAGTGACGAGCACGGCGACCGCCTCGAAGTCGGCCAGGTGGTGGCGGAGCTGGGCGCGTACGTCGAGGCGGGTGCGGGCGTCGAGGGCGGCGAGCGGCTCGTCGAGGAGCAGCAGGCGCGGGTGGGTGGCCAGGGCGCGGGCCAGCGCGACGCGTTGCGCCTGACCGCCGGAGAGGCGGCGGGGTCTGGCCCCCGCGTGCTCGGCGAGTCCCATGCGCTCCAGCCACTCGGCGGCCTGCGCGCGGGCCTCGGCCTTGGAGGCACCGTGACAGCGCGGCCCGAAGGCCACGTTGTCCAGGGCGGACAGATGCGGGAAGAGCAGGTAGTCCTGGAACACGACCCCGACCGGGCGGGACTCCGGCGGCGTACGGTCCAACTCCGCGCCGTCCAGTCGCAGATGGCCGTCGGTGAGCGGAACGAGACCGGCGAGGGCCCGCAGGGCGGTGGTCTTGCCCGCCCCATTGGGGCCGAGGAGCGCGACCACGTCGCCGGGCGCCGCCGTGAGCGCCACATCGAGGCGGAAGGAGCCGCGCTCGACCACGAGACGGGCGTCGAGGCCGGCCACGGCGGTGTCGGTGCGGACGGCGCGGATCTCGGTCATGAGGTGGTCATCCATCGGTCACGCAATCCGGCGAGCACCGCGATCGACACGGCGAGCAGCACCAGGCTGAGGGCGATCGCCGCCTCCGGGTCGTTCTGGAGCGCGAGGTAGACGGCGAGCGGCATGGTCTGGGTACGGCCCGGAAAGTTGCCGGCGAAGGTGATGGTCGCGCCGAACTCGCCGAGCGCCCGAGCCCAGGCGAGGACGGCACCCGCGGCGATGCCGGGGGCGATCAGCGGCAGGGTGACGCGGCGGAAGGCGGTGAAGCGGGAGGCGCCGAGCGTGGTGGCGGCCTCCTCGTAGCGGGGGTCGGCCGCGCGCAGGGTGCCTTCCACGCTGATGACGAGGAACGGCATGGCCACGAAGGCCTCGGCGATCACGACGCCGGTGGTGGTGAAGGGCAGGGTGACGCCGAACCAGGAGTCCAGCCACTTCCCGACGACGCCGTTGCGGCCGAGCGCCATCAGCAGGGCCACGCCGCCGACGACCGGTGGCAGGACCAGCGGCAGTGTGACGAGGGCCCGTACGAGACCACGTCCCGGGAACTCGACCCGGGCCAGCAGCCAGGCCAGCGGCACCCCGATCACCAGGCTCACCGCGGTCGCGGCCGTGGCGCAGAGCAGGGACAGCTGGAGCGCCTGCCACACCTCGGTGCTGGTCAGCAGGTCGGGCATGCTCCGCCAGGGGGCCCGGAGCAGCAGGGCGACGAGCGGCAGGACCAGGAAGGCGAGACCGATCAGCGCGGGGAGGAGAAGCGGCAGCGGGGCGCCGGTCCTCAGGCCACGGCGGCGCCGCGGGCCACCGGAGAGGGTGTCCGCGGCGCCTGTCTTGCCGAAGTGCGGGGACGACGGACGGCTCACGGCTTCAGGAACCCGGCCTCGGTCAGGACCTTCTGGCCCTCGGTGGACTGCACCAGCGCGACGAACGCCTTGGCGAGCTCGGGGTTCTGCGACTCCTTGAGCAGGGTGATCGGGTAGTCGTTGATGGCGTCGGCGGACTCGGGGAACTCCACGCCCTCCACCTTGTCACCGGCGGCCTTCACGTCGGTCTTGTAGACGACCGCGGCGTCGGCCTCCTTCAGCACCACCTTGTTGAGGGCGGACTTGACGTCCTCCTCGTAGGAGACCGGGGTGAGCTTCAGCTTGCTCGCGGTGAGGGCCTTCTCGGCTGCGGCACCGCACGGCACGGTCTTGTCGCACAGCACGACCTTCAGACCGGAGGCGGTGAGGTCCTTCAGGGAGGCGACCTTGTCGGGGTTGCCCGGCAGGGTCGCGATCTCCAGCTGGTTGCGGACGAACGTGGTCGGCTCGGTGGCGTTGCCCTGGGCGTCCGTGACGATCTTCATCGTCTTGGGGCTGGCCGAGGCGAAGACATCCGCGGGAGCGCCGCCGGTGATGCTCGCGGCGAGGGCGTCGCTGCCCCCGAAGCTGAAGGTCACCTTCGTCCCCGGGTGCGCCTTCTCGAACTCCTTGCCCAGCGTCGTGAAGCTCTCCTTGAGCGAGGCTGCGGCGAACACGGTCACCTCGCCGGACAGCTTGTCCGAGGCGGAGGTCGAAGGGGAGGAGTCCGATTTCGCGGCGGAGTCCGAGCAGGCGCTCAGAGCCAGCAGGGCGGCGGCACTCACGCCGGTCATCTGCAGCGTCCGACGGGTCCGGCGCGCGGAACGGGTCATCACGGGTCCACTCCCTCTGGTCCTGCTGGTCCTGACGGACGCAATCAGCTGCAGATGATAGTGCCGCAGATGCGAGGTGAAAGTCTCCTGTCTCATCGCATGAGCAGCCTACGTCGGCTGTGGGCATGGCATGTGCGTTCCTACGGAGGTGCGGGCTCGGGCCGGACCCCTGAATGCCCCTTCATTGGCGTGGGAACTTGAGCGGCCCTAGTTTCGACACCACCGGCCCCAGAGGCACAAGAAGAGAAAGCGAGACAGAACCATGTCGAAGATCCTTTTCGTGTTGACCGGTGCCGACCACTGGACGCTGGCGGACGGGACCAAGCACCCGACCGGCTTCTGGGCCGAGGAGGCCGTCGCCCCCTACGAGGTGCTCACGGCCGCCGGCCACGAAATCGTCGTCGCCACACCCGGGGGCGTCGTACCGACCCTGGATCAGGTCAGCCTGGCCCCGCAGTACAACGGTGGCGAGGAGGGTGCGAAGAAGATCGCGGACGCCCTCGCCTCGATCGGTGAGATCCAGCGACCCATCAGGCTGGAAGACGTCGACCTCGACGACTACGCCGCCGTCTTCTACCCCGGCGGCCACGGCCCGATGGAGGACCTGGCCGTCAACCCCATCTCCGGCAAGCTCCTCGTCGACACCCTTGCGTCGGGCAAGCCGCTCGGCGTGGTCTGCCACGCCCCGGCCGCCCTGCTGGCCGCCACCCGGGAAGACGGCGGCAACGCCTTCGCCGGCTACCGGCTCACCGGTTTCAGCAACGCCGAGGAGACCCAGGCCGGTCTGGCGGCCAGGGCGAAGTGGCTGCTGCAGGACCGGCTGGTCGAGGTCGGCGCCGACTACCAGGAGGGCGAGCCCTGGGCGCCGAACGTCGTCGTCGACCGGAACCTGATCACCGGTCAGAACCCCGCCTCCGCCCGTCCCGCGGCGCACGAGATCCTCAAGAAGCTGGCCTGACCCGCACCCCGCGGGGGTGTCAGACGCGGTCGATGTGCACGTTCGTCGACTTCACCCGGGCGGTGGCCTCCATCCCGACCTCCAGCCCCAGTTCCTCCACGGCCTCCCGCGTCAGCAGCGACACCAGCCGGTGCGGGCCGGCCTGGATCTCCACCTGCGCCGCCACGTCACCCAGCTTGATCGCGGTGACGATGCCGGGGAAGGCGTTGCGGACCGAGGTGTAGGAGGCGTCCTCCTCACCGCCGCCGCCCTTGGCCAGCTCCACCGAGAAGGCGGCCAGGTCCTTGCCGTCGATGAGCCGCCTGCCGCCCTCGTCGCGATGGGTCGCCACCCGCCCCGCGTCGGCCCACCGTCGCGCGGTGTCCGGACTCACGCCGAGCAGCCGTGCCGCCTGGCCGATCGTGTATGCCTGCATGCAGGCCAAGATAGTCAGCCGCGGGGCGACAGCCGGGCATGCCTCTATCCGTGCAGCTCGCGATAGGCCAGGACCGCCCCGGGATGCAGGGGCACGGCGCCCGTCGAGATCAGGCTTCGGGCGTCGAGGAACTGCGTGCCCAGGGCCGTGGCCGGAACGAGATGCGTGGCGCGGCGGACCAGGACGTCGGTGAGGGCGGCGGCCACGGGCGTGGGCAGGTCGGGGCGGCACAGCAGGAGGTTGGCCACGCCGATGGTGGTCACCTCGGGCGCGCCCCGGTACGCCCCGGCCGGCACGGTCACCGCCTCCAGTCCCGGTCCGGAGCGGTCCGTGCCGGGACGCAGGCGGGGGAGCAGGTCGGCCAGCGGCAGGAGGCGGATGCGCCGCCGGGTGTCGAGTGCGGTGAGCGTCGGCAGCGGAATCCCGCCCGAGACGAGCAGGGCGTCGATCGAGCCGTCCCGCATCGCCCGTACCGCCCGCGGCAGCAACAGGCGGCGGACCCGCACGTCGGTGCCCGGCGTCAGCCCCGCGGCGCGCAGCAGGCGGTCGCCGAGCACGGCACCCCCGGACGCCGGGGCGCCCAGCGACACGGTGCGCCCCGCCAGATCGGCGACCGTGCGGATCGGTGTGTCCGCGGGCACCGCCAGCTGCAGGTAGTTCTCGTAGACCCGGCCGATCGCCCGCAGCGGGACCGGGCGGCCGAACGGCGCCGACCCGGCCCGCGCGGCCCACGCGATGTCGGCCAGGGCCAGCGCCACTTCGGCCCGCCCCGACTGGAGCAGCCGTATGTTGGCCACGGTGGCCTCGCTGTTGATCACCTCACACGACAGCCGGGGATAGGCCGCCGTCACCTGCTCGGCGAGCAACCGGCCGAACGCCGCGTAGAAGTTGCCCGCCTCGCCGGTCGCGATCCGCAGCCGGCCCTGCGGGCCGCGGTCGGCATGCCGCGCGTCGGCCGTGGCAGCCGTGAGCAGTCCCGCGCCCGCCAGCCCGAGGGCCGTACGACGGGTGGGGCCGGTCATGGTGTACGCCCCTGCTGCCGCTCCGCGCGCGGGAGTACGACCCTGACCCGCAGCCCATGGGGTTCGACCGGCGCGAACTCGACATGTCCGCCGCGCCCGCCCGCCAGTTGTTCGGCGATCGCCAGGCCCAGCCCGCTGCCGCGCACCTCCCGGTGGCGCTCCGAGCGCCAGAAGCGGACGCCGGCCTGCGGGAGTTCGGCCGTGCCGAGCCCCGGGCCGTCGTCGCGCACCTCGAACACCGCGTCGGGGCCGTCGGCGAAGCAGCGCGTCTCGACCCGGGCGCCCTGACCGCCGTACTTGATCGCGTTGTCGAGCAGGATGTCGGCGACCTGGGCCAGTTCGGCCTCCGTGCAGGCCGTCAGGACCGGGGGACCGGGCACCGGGTCGAGGCGGACTCCGGCCTGTTCGGCGACCGGCTGCCACAGCTGTGCCTGGGCGGCGGCGACCGTCACCGCGTCGCAGCGGGCCTCCGCCACGTCCGTCACGGCCAGCTCTCCGGCGCGGTGCTCGGCGTTCGCGAGGGCCAGCAGGTCGTCGAGGAGGTGCTCCATGCGTTCCAGCTCGGCCGTGACGCCCGTGTACGTGCGGGTCGCGGACTCGGGCAGGCGCGGCTGGAGGGAGTCGATGCGCAGGCGCAGCGCGGCCAGCGGGTTGCGCAGCTGGTGGGAGGTGTCGGCCACCAGCCGGCGCTGCTGCTCCAGGGCCGTGCTCACCGCGTCGGCCATGCGGTTGAAGCCGGTGGCCAGCTGACGCAGTTCGGGCGGCCCGCCCGCCCGCGCGTGCTCGGCCGGCAGCCCGGCGGCCAGCGCGCCGACCGCCCGGTCCAGGCGGTGCAGGGGGCGAACCACCCAGCGTGTGGCGGCGCGGGCCAGCAGGACGCAGGCCACCGCGAACAGGCCCGCCCCGGCCAGGACAAGCGCCCAGCGCAGCGCGATGTCGTCGGCGGCGGCACGCACCGACGCCCGCAGCACCACCGCGCCGGACACCCGGGTGCCGGTGCCCACCGGGCGGGCGAGCAGCCTGTCACCGCGCGACCAGGGGCGCAGCGTGCCACCGGGTGCCGCCCGCTGGTTGCGCAGTGCCGCGTCGACGAGGCGGGCGACGGCCGGGTCCGCGGCGCGCATGCCGCCGGTCTGCACGACCGGGGCGCGACGGGTGTCGACGACCACGACCGCCTCGCCGTAGAGCTCGGAGTACCGGGTGACCTCGGCGGTCAGCACGCCGGTGTCGCCGCTCTCCGCGGCCTGCTCGGCCAGCCCGGCGAACCGGTCGAGGTCACCGGTGCGGGCCGCGACGAGCTGCTCGGTGCGCTGGGTGGCGGTGACACCGAGCAGGGGCACGGCGAACCCGGCCACCGCAAGCACCGCGAAGGCCAGGACGACGGTCAGCACCCGGGTCCGCATGGCCGGAGTCAGCCGCCGAACCGGTAGCCGAAGCCACGGATGGTCGTCAGCGCCTCGGGCCGGCCGAGCTTGGCCCGCAGCTGCGTGAGATGGACGTCCAGCGAGCGGGACACCGCCAGATAGGCGTCGCCCCACACCTCGTCCATCAGCTGCTGGCGGCTGACGGCCGTACCGGCTCGGGCCGCCAGCGCGGCGAGCACCGCGAACTCCTTCGTGGTCAGCCGCACTTCGGCGCCGCCCACCGTCACCCGCCGCGCGTCGAGATCGACCTCGACGTCACCGGCGCGCACCGTGCGCGCAGCCGTCGCGGCCGGGGTGGCCGCCCGGCGGGTGACGGCCTCGATCCGGGCCAGCAGTTCCGCCAGCCGGACCGGCTTGACCAGGTAGTCGTCGGCGCCCAGGCGCAGCCCGCGCACCACCGACCTTTCGTCGCCCCGTGCGGTGAGCACGACCACCGGGAGCCCGCTCACCGCACGCAGCTTGCGCAGCACCTCCAGGCCGTCGAGGTCCGGCAGTCCGAGGTCGAGCAGCAGCAGGTCCGCCTGGCGGTGGCGGGCGAGGACCTCCTCGCCGCGCCGCACCCGGGTGGGAAGATGACCGTGCTCGTACAGCACCTCGGTCAGGGCACCGGCCACCCCGTCGTCGTCCTCGGCCAGCAGCACGTGCACGGTCGCCACCCTCCCGGTCAGTCCTTGGCCTCGCTCTCCAGCGGCGATCCGTCCGACGTCTCGCGCATTCGAATGTAGACGAGCAGCGAAATCAGGACACAGGCGGTGACGTAGTAGAAGTACCAGCTCTCGTGACCGGCGTCCTTGAACCACAGGGCGACGTACTCGGCGGTCCCGCCGAACAGGGCCACGGTCAACGCGTACGGCAGACCGACGCCCAGCGCCCGGATCGACGTCGGGAACAGCTCGGCCTTCACCACCGCGCTGATCGAGGTGTACAGGGAGCTGACGGCGAGCGGACCGACCATGAGCAGGAACGCGTACACGGGATCGCTGGTGTGCGACAGGAGGGTCAGCGAGGGCACCACCACGATCGCCCCCAGCACACCGAACCCGATCAGCATCGGACGCCGCCCGATCCGGTCGGACAGCAGCCCCATGACCGGCTGGAGCAGGACGAACACCAGCAGTGCGAAGAAGTTGATCCAGGCCGCCGTCGGCTTGGCGATGCCACTGGTGTTGACCATGAACTTCTGCAGGTACGTCGTGTACGTGTAGAAGAACAGCGTGCCGCCCATGGTCAGGCCGACGACGATCAGGCACTGCCTGGGGTACGACAGCAGCATGCGCAGGCTGCCCCGAGCAGGACCGGAGCCCTCCTCGCCCTCGGCGGCCGCGCGCTCGAAGCTCTCCGACTCGTCCATGCCGCGCCGCAGCCACAGCACGACGATCGCCCCGGCGGCACCGACGACGAACGCGATTCGCCAGCCCCACGACTCCATCTGCGTGCCGCTGAGCAGCTGCTGGAGGATGATCTGGAGGCCGAGCGCGGTCAGCTGGCCGGCGATGAGGGTGACGTACTGGAAGCTGGAGTAGTAGCCGCGCCGGCCGGGCGAGGCGACCTCCGACATGTAGGTCGCGGACGTCGAGTACTCACCGCCGACCGACAGCCCTTGCAGCAGTCGCGCCGTGACGAGCAGCACCGGCGCCACGACGCCGATCGCGTCGTACGACGGCGTCAGCGCGACGATCAGCGAGCCGGCCGCCATGAGGGTCACCGACAGCGTCAGCGCGGCCCGCCGCCCCCGGCGGTCGGCGTAGCGGCCGAGCACCCAGCCGCCGATCGGGCGCATCAGGAACCCGACGGCGAACACGGCCGCGGTGTTGAGCAGTTGGGCGGTCTGGTCGCCGGACGGAAAGAACGCCGCGGCGAAGTACACGCTGAACGCGGTGTACGCGTACCAGTCGTACCACTCGATCAGGTTGCCGATCGATCCGCGCACGATGTTGCTGACGACTCTGCGCTCGCCGCGGCGCGACTCCCGCGCGCCCGCGGTCGTGGTCTGTGTGGCCATCGAGAACTCCCTTGTCTGAGGCCCGGGAGCACACAGAGTCGACGGCACGACAGAGCGGTTCAAGATCGCGAACGAAGTCCTAACAGTCCCTTAGGACAAAGCCGCCGCACGGGGAGGGGAGCCGGTCGAACGGACCGCCTTCGACCGGCAGAGCCCGTCAGGGCACCAGGATCAGCTTCCCCGGCACGTGCCCCGCCTCGCTGCGCGCGTGGATCTGGGCGGCGTCGGCGAGCGGACGGGACTCGGCGACGCGGATCCGCAGGTGCCCCTGCGCGGTGAGCCGGGCGTGCTCGGCGAGGGTGTCCGCGGGGTGCGTGCCGCCCTCGTGGAAGGTGACGCCGAGCTCCCCGGCCTGAGGGTCGGCGATGGTGACGACGCGGTCGGTCGTCCCGCGCAGCTCGACGGAGACGGGCAGATCGCCCGCGCCGGCCGCGTCGAACACCGCGTCCACCCCCTGCGGGGCCACCGCCCGGACCCGGTCGGCCAGCCCCTCGCCGTAGGTGACGGGCACCGCGCCGAGCGCACGCAGGTGGTCGTGGTTGCCGGGCGACGCGGTGCCGATCACGGTCACGCCCCGCGCCACGGCCAGCTGCACGGCGAGCGAACCCACCGCGCCCGCGGCCCCGTGCAGCAGCAGCGTCTCGCCTGGCGCGAGCCCGAGCAGGTTCAGCACACTGTCCGCCGTCTCACTGGCCACGGGCAGCGCGGCGGCCGTCTCCCAGTCCAGTCCGGCGGGCTTGGCGGCGAACCGGCGCAGCACGGCGTACGGCGCGTAGGCGCCGCTCTCCGTCCAGCCGAGCACGTCGTCGCCCACCGCGACCCCGGTGACGCCCTCGCCCACCTCGTCGACGACTCCGGCCGCTTCGATGCCGGGGATCGCGGGGAAGGCGGCGGGGCCGAAGGCCGGGAGCCAGCCGCGCCGGATCTTGTGGTCGATCGGGTTGACCGCCGCGGCCGCCACCCGGATCCGCACCTGGCCGGGGCCCGCGTGCGGTTCCTCGATCTCCGTGAGCCGCAGTACCTCGGGGCCGCCGTACTCGTCGTAGGTGATCGCCTTCATGTCACTCATCCTCATGGTCGGTAACCGTGCGGCCCGCCGTGCCGGGCGGACCGTGAACAACGGCTCCATGGTTGAGCGGCACTCCGGGCCACCCGGCTGTCCTTTCGGCCGGTTCCGGCCCGCCGAAGGAACAGGCCGCCCGGGAAAGCGGCTGGTTACGGTGGGACGCATGGACCTCACCGCAGCAGTCGACGTGATCCGCGCACCGCTGAGCGAGATACTGCCGAGGCTCTCCGCCGCGCTCGACGCGCAGATCCCGCACTCGGCGGTGGCCGAGCTGGCGAGCAACTGCCCGTACTCGCCGTTCAAGACCCACGGCGAGTCTCCCGGCCGGCCCGGATCCGCCATCACCACCGGCGACGTGGAGGCGGCGCGGGGGCACGTCGCCGGCCGCGGCACCTGGCACGGGCGGGTCCGGATGGCGGGCGCCGAGGTCCCGGTGCTGGTGCTCGGCAGCGATATGACCGAACGGGGCGCCTGGCTCGTGCTCGTCCGCACCGACGACACGCCCGTCCCCGCCGACCGGCTCGCCGCCGCTCAGGCGATGTGGGACCTGGTGACCGCGCACCGCGAACGCATGGTCATGGAGGCCGTCCCGGGCACGCTCGGACCGTCACGGGCGGCGGCCGCGGCCCGCGCGGCGGCCATCGCCGAACTCGACGACGCCCATGGCGCCTCGCTCAGCGCCCTCCTCGACGTCCTGCGCCGGCGCGACCTCGACGACGCCACGGCCCGGTCCCGTGCCATCGAGCTGGCCTCCCTGGCCATGGTCGACCTGCGCAGCCACGGCGAGCGCGACCAGGCCCTGGTGGAGGAGCGGACGGACCACGCCTTCGCCCGGCTCGCCGACACGCTGCGCCCGTTGCTGCGCGCCCGGGGCGTACGCCTCGACCTGGGCACCCCCGGCGCCGAGGAGGGCGCCGACCGGGTGCTGCCCGCCGACGTGTCCCACACCGCCCAGGCCGTGGTCCGCGCCGTCGTCCACGCCGCCCTGGACGACCAGGGGCCCGGTCCCGGGCCGGGCGACGCCGGGGACGACCAGCGGGTACGGCGGGTCCACATCGCCTGGAAGGCCGACGCCGGGGAACTGCGCGCCACCGTACGGGACGACGGGCCCGGCATCCTCTCCCGTGCAGCGCTGGACCGACGCCGGGTCGGGGAGCGCCTGTCGGCTCTGGGTGGGCGGGTCGACCTCGACGCCGTGCCCGGCTGGGGCACGACGGTGACCGTCCGTGTGCCGCTGGCGCCGCCGCAGACCCCGCGCGAGGACCCGCTCACCGCGCTGGGCGAGCGGGAACTCGAGGTGCTGCGCCATCTTGCGCGGGGCCGCCGCAACCGGGACATCGCGCAGGAGCTGCACATCAGCGAGTCCACGGTGAAGTACCACGTGGCCAACATCCTGGAGAAGCTGGGCGTCGCCTCACGCGGTGAGGCGGCCGCCCTCGCCCATGAGTGGGGCGCCGCCGCTGGGTGAGCTCATCGGCTCAGCACCTGCGGTCGCCGCGCAACTCCAGGCGCTCTCGGGCCGCGCGCACCTGCCCGCCGAGCTTCGCCTCGTGGGAGCGCCGGTGCTTGCCGAAGCCCTGTCGGGGATCCTTGCCGGTGCCGGTCAGGCTCTTGGTGACGTCCTTGGCGGACAGCTGGGCGACGGCAGCGGGCGTGGCCGTATGGGCGCGTTCGCGCATGGGACTTCCTCTGGGGGTACGAAGGGTCTGCGGGCGGGCGGCGATGACGGCGGCAGGGGCCGTGCCCGGACTCAGAGGAAGTAGAAGAAAGCCATGCGCCTACCTTGGCAACACGAACCGTCTCGTCTCCATTGGATTTCTCCAGCAGTCGGCGTGAGGCGACAGTTCAGGGGCGTCGGCCCGAGTGAAAACGACGGTGAGGGGGACTTGGCGGTAAGGCCGGGCTCAGCGGCGTTCCCCGTGGGGGCTGGTCCGGCCAGGCTCCTCCGGTTCAGACCGTGAGCCGGAGGAGCCGCGGCTCCGGTCGGTCAGGACAGGGCGCCGCGCTCACAGATCTGCCGCGCGACCTCGCGGAGTTTGACGTTGTTCTCCTGCGAGTAGCGGCGCAGCACGTCGAAGGCCTCGTGCTCGCTGAGGTTGTGGGAGCCCATGAGAATGCCCATGGCCTCGCCGATCATGTGGCGGGTGGCGACGGCGTGCTCCATCTGCGCGTGGGCGCGGGCGCTGGAGAAGGCGACCGCGGCGTGGGAGGCCAGTAGCCAGCCGGCCAGTTCGCTGGCCTCGGTGAAGGCGCCCGGCCGATGGGAGTAGAGGTTCAGCGCGCCGAGGTCCTCGTCCTCCGTGTACAGCAGGAAGCCCATCATGCTGCCCACGCCGAGCCGGCGCGCCCGCGGGGTGAAGTCGGGCCAGCGCGGCTGCTCACGGGTGAAGTCCCTGATGCGGAAGACGCGCTCGCCGTCCTTGGTGTTCGCCGCTTCGAAGCACGGGCCCTGGTGCAGCCGCTCCTGCAGTCGGTCGCTGTCCACGACCAGGTCATGGGTGGGTGCCAGCGTCTGGACCTTCTTGCCCCGCAGCACCAGGATGCCGGCCGCGTCGCAGCCCTCCACCAGGTCGGTCGCCGAGTCGGTGATCCGCTCCAGAGTGGCGTCGACCGACTCCTGCGAAAGAAGATCGCGAGCCAGCGACGCCATCTGCTGCGCGAACCGAGACCAGTCCATCGCGTACTCCATCTCTCGGTACGCCCCGGTCGGGCCCTCTTCCCAGCATGGCACGTGGGATGCGCGGTGCCCTGCCGCGGTCCGATACCTTGCGGCGCACACCGCGCAGCCGAGCGAAGGGAACCGAGGTGAGCCCGTTGGAAGCGGCCGAGGTGCCGCCGTCCCTGGCCAGGTCGTACGCCAGAGCCTTCGGCGACGAGGGGCGCGCCTGGATCGCCGCACTCCCGGCGCTCGCCTCCGAGGCGTTGGACCGCTGGGCACTGAGCAGGGACGGCGCGGCGGCATCCGGGGAGGCCGCGCTGGTGCTGCCGGTGCTGCGCAAGGACGGCACCCCAGCCGCCCTCAAACTCCAGATGCCCAGGGAGGAGACCGCCTCCGCACTCATCGGGCTGCGCGCCTGGAACGGCGAGGCCGCGGTACGCCTGCTCGACCACGACCCCGAGGGCGCCGGCATGCTCCTGGAGCGCCTGGACGCCACCCGCTCGCTGGCCTCGGTCGAGGACGACGACGTCGCCATGGGCATCCTCGCCGAACTCCAGGCCCGCCTGGTCCGCGTCCCCGCGCCACCGGGGCTGCGCGGCCTCGGCGGCATCGTCACCGAGATGCTGGAGCGCGCCCCCGAGGCGGCCGCGGCGTTGCCCGACCCAGCGGCGCGGCGACTTCTGCGCACCTGGGCCGCCGCCGTGGCCGAACTGGTCGACGAGCCCGGCGACCGGATGCTGCACTGGGACCTGCACTACGACAACGTGCTCGCCGCCCGGCGTGAGCCCTGGCTCGCCATCGACCCCGAGCCCCTTGCCGGGGACCCCGGTTTCGACCTGTGGCCCGCCCTGAACAGCCGTTGGGACGACCTGGTCTCGAGGGGCGATACCCGGCACGTCGTACGCCGCCGCTTCGACCTGCTCACCTCGGTCCTCGACCTGGACCGGGCCCGGGCGACCGGCTGGACGCTCGGGCGGCTGCTGCAGAACGCGCTGTGGGACATCGAGGGCGGCGAGCCCGCCCTCGACCCTTCGGCCGTCACGATTTCGGAGGCGCTGATCGGCCGGTGACGTGACACGCGTCCTTGGTCGCTTCGGCGTGAGTGCGAGGGATCTATCCGCCGATATGTCCGATAGATCCTTTACTCTGGCCGTCGATACAGGACCTCCGTGGACGGGATGGAGTTGAGGCCGTGGCCTTCGGGGAGTCGGCCGGCGACGGGGGAGCAACGACCCCCTCCCAGCCCGCCCCCGAGCCGGAACGGCGCGCCTGGGCACCGCTGTTGGCGGTGTGCGCCGGCTACTTCATGGTGATCCTGGACGTGACGGTCATCAACGTGGCCGTGCCGGTGATCGGCCGGGAACTGTCGGCCTCGCTCACCGGCATCCAGTGGATCACCGATGGCTACACCCTGGTCTTCGCCGGATTCCTGCTGACCGGCGGCGCGCTCGGCGACCGGCTCGGCAACCGCCGGGTCTTCTGCTCCGGCGTCGGTGTGTTCACGGTGTCCTCAGCCGCGTGCGCACTCGCGCCGAACGCCCCCTTCCTGGTGGTGGCCCGCCTGGTGGAGGGGCTCGGCGCGGCCCTGATCGTGCCCGGCTCCCTCGCCCTGCTCCAGCAGGCCTATCCGGCGCCCGCCGCACGCGCGCGGGCCTTCGGGCTGTGGGGTTCCATGGCCGGCATCGCCGCCTCCGCCGGCCCGCTGCTCGGCGGGCTGCTCGTCTCCACGGTGGGCTGGCGCTGGGTGTTCCTCATCAACCTGCCCGTCGGCGCGGCCTGCCTCGCCCTCACCCTGCGGCACGTCGGCCGTTCGCCCAGGCGTGCCGACCGGGCCCTGGACTGGCCGGCGCAGTGCGCCGTCGTCGCGGCCGTGGCACTGCTCACGGCGGCCCTCAACGAGGCCGGACGACGGGGCTGGTCCGATCCCGCCGTTCTCGCCGGGCTGGGCCTGGCCGTGCTCGCCGCCGCGTCGTTCGCGCTGCGCGAGCGGCTCGCCCGGTCACCCGTCCTGCCGCTCCAACTGCTGCGCTCGCGCGCGATGAGCGGCGGCGCCGTCATCGGCCTGCTGTTCAACTTCGGCTTCTACGGCATGGTGTTCACCGCCAGCCTGGACTTCCAGCACCAGCGCGGCTACAGCGCCCTGGAAACCGGCCTCGCGCTGTTCCCGGCGGTGGCCATGACGATGTTCGCCTCCGTCCTGTCCGGGCGGCTGACCCGTCGTACCGGTGACCGTCCGCTGGTGATCTCCGGCATGCTCCTGGCCGCGCTCGGGCTGGCCGGCTGGGCCGCGGCGGGCGACGACCCCGCCTACGCGCTGCTGGTCGCCCCGATGATGGCCGCGGGATTCGGTACGTCCTTCGCCCTCACCGGTTCGACGGCCACCGTGATGAGCGCCGTGTCCCCGGCCTACTCGGGCACCGCCTCCGCCCTGTTCAACACCACTCGCCAGATCGGCAGCGCCACCGGCGTGGCGCTGGGCGGCAGCCTGCTCGCCACCGCGTCCGGCCCTGGCACCGGCCTGCGCACCAGCATGGCGATCGGCGCGCTCGCCTATCTGACGGCCGCGGTCCTGGCGTACCTCTGCGTCCCCGCGAAGCGGGAGAGCGCCTAGGAAGCTGGTTCGCCGCCGCCAGTTGCGCGCGTGTATTGACCGCGTGAGCTCGTAGTGGGTGTGCGCAACTAATCTCTCGGGTACTCGTCGATCACATCCACACGCGAGAGGGGCTGCCGGGCATGCAGATCGATCTGAAGGGCCGCACCGCACTGGTCACCGGATCCACCCAGGGCATCGGCGCGGCGATCGCCGTCGGCCTGGCCCGATCGGGCGCCCGCGTGGGCGTCAACGGCCGCAACCCGGAACGTGTGGAGCAGGGCGTCGCCGCCCTCGCCCGGCAGGTGCCCGGCGCCGAATGGGTGCCGGTGCCGGCGGACGTGTCCACGCAGGAGGGCGCCGACACGGTGGCCGAGAGGCTGCCGGACGTGGACATCCTCGTCAACAACCTCGGCGTCTTCGGCGCCGCCGACCCGCTGGAGATCAGCGACGAGGAGTGGCGGCGCTACTTCGAGGTGAACGTCCTGTCCGCCGTCCGCCTCACGCGGCAGTTCCTGCCCGGCATGACCGAACGCGGCTGGGGACGCGTGCAGTACATCGCCAGCGACTCGGCGATCGTCACCCCGGCCGAGATGATCCACTACGGCATGTCCAAGACGGCGCTGCTCGCGGTCAGCCGGGGCTTCGCCAAGCAGGCGGCCGGCACCGGAGTGACCGTGAACTCCGTCATCGCCGGGCCCACCCACACGGGCGGAGTGGAGGACTTCGTCTACGAACTCGTGGACCGCGACCTGCCCTGGGACGAGGCCCAGCGCGCCTTCATGCGTCAGTACCGGCCGCAGAGCCTGCTGCAACGGCTGATCGAACCGGAGGAGATCGCGAACATGGTGGTCTACCTCAGCTCCGACCAGGCCTCCGCCACCACCGGCGGCGCCCTGCGCGTGGACGGCGGCTACGTCGACTCCATCCTGCCGTGACCGTGACCGTGACCGCGCCCCCGCTGACGTAGGCAATCGTCGGGCTGCGGTCCCCGCGGCGGCGCCCGACAATGGGCGGTGATCGCATGCCCGGCCCGGCCACGACGCCGGGGTGGCGCGTCGGCCCGAGAGGAACGTGCTCATGCGCGCTGAGTCTTCGCAGGCCGCGCGGGCCGCGTACGTCGCGATCCTCCGCCTCTCCGGCGCGGTCCTCCTGGCCGCTTGCGCGCTCGTCATGGCCGTACGCCACCGGCTCGTCCTCCTCGGCGGAGTCCCGCCGCTCGGCGCACGGGAGCCACGAGGCGGGCGGGTGCCGTGACGGGCCCGGCGGAGCGGAACCTGATCCTGTACCGGGCGGTGCGGGTGACCCTCGCCGCGTCGGCGGGCTTCTACACCTTCGAGTACGGCTTCGACGAACCGGTGCCGGCGCTGTACTCCCTGTTCGCGCCGATCTCCCTCGGCCTGCTGTCCCCCATCCCCGGATCCGGGCGGCAACGGGCCGAGGTGATGCTGAAGGCGCTGCCCGTCGGCTGGCTCCTGGTGGCCCTCGGGACCGTGCTGGCGGTCACGACCTGGGCGGCCGTGCTCGGCATGCTCGTCGTGGGCTTCCTCCTCGCCTTCGCGGCGATCGCGGGCCCACGCCCGGCCGGCGCGGCACCGGGACTCCAGCTCTTCTACATCCTCGCCTGCTTCCCGCCGTACGAACCCGACACGCTGTGGCTGCGCCTGGCGGGCCTCACCTTCGGCGTGGTGCTGCTCGCGCTGGGGGAGTTGTTCCTGCTGCCCCAGCCACCGGACCCGACCTACCGGACGACTCTCGCCCAGGCCCTCGCGACGGCGGGCGACACCATCGCGGGACGCACCAGCCTCACTCCCCAGGACCTGAGGGAGGCCGGCGCGCGACTGCGCCTGTCCAGCCTCCCGCCCGCCGAACGCCCCGCCGGCCCCGGACGGGCGGTGCGCGGCCAGGCGCAGGCGGGGGCCGCCGCCCGCAGACTGCTGGAACAACTGGCCCATCTGGTCGAGGACGACGAGCTGCACGAACTCGTCCGGTACAGACCCGGGGCGGACGAGCACGGCACGAGCCGCGCCGACCCGGCCTCCGGATCGCTGCTGACGCAGGTGGTGTCCCTGTGCGACGAGACCGTCGCCGCCCTGCACACCGGCCGGGCCGCCCCCGGCCCGCAGCGGATGGACGAGGCCATCGACCGCTTCCAGCAGGCGCGCCTCCGCCAGGCGACGGAGTCCGCCGACCAGGAACCGCCGGTGGCGGTACTGCGCCGGCAGGCGGCGCTGGTGAGCATCGCCGAGTCGGTGCGCATCCTGGAGATCTCCGTACGGGTCGCCCTGGACGGCCGGCGCACCCCGCCCATCGAGCCGAGGGAACTGTTCTGGTACACCCGGGCCGCCACGCCCCGCCTGTGGGAGCGGCGGATCACCGGCAACATCACCCTGCGTTCGGTGCAGTGCCAGAACGCCGTACGGATCGCCGTGGCACTCGCCGCCGCCCGGCTGGTCGCCGGTTCGCTCGACCTGAACCACGGCTTCTGGGTGCTGCTGACGGTGCTGACGCTCAGCCGGACCACCGTCGTGGAGACCTGGTCGGTCATCCGGCAGGCCGTCACCGGAAACCTCGTGGGCGCCGTGGCCGCGGGTGCCTTGCTGATCGGCCTCGGAACGCACACTGACGCCTACGCCGCGATCCTCGCGCCCGCCATGCTGATCGCCTTCTCGGTCGGGCCCCTGCTCGGCCTCGCCTGGGCGCAGGCCCTGTTCACGCTCGTGGTCTCCACCGCCTTCGCCCAGATCGCGCCGGTCTCCTGGCGCATGGCAGAGGCGCGGATCGTGGACGTGGTGACCGGCAGCGCCATCGGTCTGCTGTGCGCGACGCTCGCCTGGCCGGCCGGCGCCCGCAGAGAAGTACGCCGAACCATGGCCGGCCTGCTGCGGGAATGCGCTCCCCTGATCAAGGGCACCGTCGACATGCTGACGGCTGTGCCGCCGGGCTCGGTCCCCGCCCCGTCGACGCTCGCCGTGCTGCACCGGCTGCGTCTCGCCGAGTCCGCGTACCTCCAGTTCCGCAGCGAACCGCGCCGCGACACACCCGCCGGCGTCGACTGGCACGCCGTGCTCATCGCCGCCAACCTCATCCTGATCGGCGCTCAGTGGCTTCCCCGCTTCGACCTGCCGACGGCCGCGCTGCCCCGGGAAGCCGCGGACCGGGCCCACGCCGGAGCCCGCGCGCTCGCGGAGACCACCGACCGGCTGGCCGCCCTGTGCGCGGGTGACCGGCCGCCGCCGCGAGGCGACGAGCGGGCGCCGACCCTGCCGACCGGGTTGCCGCTGCCCGCCCTGGTCGACCTGGACGTGTGGCTGCGCAGCCTCACCCGCCAGCTCGCCCGGATCGAGGCCGGCCTGCCCGACGCGCTCCTGAAGGCCGGAGCCGGCCCCGGCGAGCCCGGAGGACGGGGCGCACCATGACCGGCCCGCCCCTGCGCCCCGAACTGCGACCACCCACACCGCGCGGGTGGGTGTGGTGGCTGCCCCTGATCGCGGTGGTCGCGGACGTGGCCGCGGAACTGATCGTCAGGGGCCGCGAACCGGTGAGCTTCATGCTCATCGCCGTACCGCCGCTGGCCGCCGCGACACGTGGCCCGCGGGGCACCGCCCTGTCGGCGGTGGTCTGCCTGGGGCTCGAACTGTGGATGGCCGCCCGCCGCCCCGGCCACTTCGACGAGGCACACCACGTCGCCGCCTACATCGCCACGCTCCTCATCGGCATCGCCAGCGTCGCGCTGGCCCGGCAGCGGGAGCGGACCCGGCAGCACCTGATCCGGGCCAACTCGGTCGCCGAGGCGGTGCAGCGGACCCTGCTGCGTCCCGTACCGCGCACGCTCGGTCGGTTACGGGCCGCCGGGTTCTACGAGGCGGGCGAGGGCGGCACCCTCGTCGGCGGCGACCTGTACGACGTGTGCGAGACGCCCTTCGGGGTGCGGGCGATCATCGGCGACGTCCGCGGCAAAGGGCTGGACGCTGTCCAGACGGTGGCCGCGGTCCTGGGCAGCTTCCGGGTCTCGGCCCACGAATGGCGCAGCCTGAGCAGTCTGGCCGACCGGCTGGAGCTGAGCATCGCCCGCAACAGCCCGGCCGGCGACAACGGGGACCCGGAGCTCTTCGTGACCGCCCTGGTGCTGGAGTTCCCGCCCGACGGCAACGAGGTGAGGATCGTCGACCGCGGCCACCCCCCGCCTCTGGTGGTCGGCCCGCAGGGCGCCCGACGGCTCATGACGGCCCCCGGACTGCCCCTCGGCCTGGGCGGACTGAATTCGGACGAGGACGACACGACGGTGCACCGGCTCGATCCCTCCGAGGTGCTGGTCCTGCACACGGACGGGGTGAGCGAGGCACGCGACGCCGACGGCGTGTTCTACCCGGTCCTGGACCGGCTCCGCGAACGCTTCGCCGGCCAGTGCGCACCCGACCCCGAGACGGTCGTGTCCTTCGTCCGCACCGACGCGGAACGCTGGTCGGCCGCGTCCGACGACGACGACCGGGCCGTCCTCGCGCTCTCCCTGCTGAGGATCAACACGCGGGAGGGATAAGGGATGGATGCGCAGCGTTACTCTATGTCGCCGTGAGTGACCAATCGCGAGGGGAAGCCGCCCCGCATCCGATGCGACCGCCGACAGAGCCAGGGCGATCCCTCCACCTCGCCGTCGTGCTCCTGGTGGCGGCATCGGGAGCGGTGGAATCCATCTCCTTCACCGCGTTGGACGGCGTCTTCGCCGGTGTCATGACCAGCAACCTCGCCCTGCTCGGCATGGCGGTCGGCCGGGAGCAGGAAACGGGAGTCACGGCAGCCGTCCTGGCGTTGGCGGGGTTCGGCGTGGGCGCGGTCGTCACCGCCTGGCTCACCCGCCGCTGCCCGCCCGCGGCCACACACTGGCCCATGCCGGTGATGTACTGCCTGGCCGGAGAGGTGATCCTGCTGGCCGTGGGCGCGGTGATCTGGGGTGCCATCGGCGGAACACCGGGACGGGCGGCGCGGGACGCCCTGCAGTTCGGGGCCGCGGCGACGATGGGCATCCAGTCGGCGGCCATGGTCGCGGCCGGCCGCGCGGCGGCGCCGACCACCTACCTGACCGGCACCCTGGCCACGTACATCGTGAAGGGCGTGGGAGCGCGCCACCCCGACCGCTGGGCACCGGCCCGGCTGGGAGCCCTGATCGTCGGAGCGGGAGCCTGCGTGGCGCTGCTGCGGGAGGCCCGGGAGTGGGCCGGAGCACTGCCCGTCGCGCTGGGCGTGTGCGCCCTCCTGATCGGCGCCGCCCCTCTGATCCGGATGCGTCGCGCCACGGCCGGGGGATGAGGGCCGGCAGGGGTGCCGGCCGTTCGTACGCGGACGGCCCTTACGACCCCGCCCGTGCCCGCCCGAAGTCGCCACCGAGCCCCGTCGCCCGGTCCTTCTCGGTGGCCACGGCGGAGGCGGACGCGAGTGTCGCGGCGGTGAGGCTGCCCCAGAGGGCGGTCGGACCGTGGGGTGCGAGTGCGGTGATGACGGCGGGGGAGACGGCGAGGCCGAAGCCCGTGGACAACTCGAAGCGGGCGAGCGTGCGTCCCAGGACGCGCGGCGGGGCTAGGGCGGTGACGAGCGCGGTCGCGCTGCCGGCGTAGACGATCTCGCCCAGGGTGCAGACCACGGACACCGCCGCGACGGCCGGGGCACCCCAGCCCGGTCCCAGCGAAGTGGCCGCGAGGAAGCCGAGATAGGACGCGGCGAGGACCACACCGGCGAGCGCCAGCACTCTGCGCCGGGGGAAGCGGGACAGCACGACGGTGAGCGGGACCTGAAGGGTGACCACCAGCACCGTGTTGGCCACGAAGATGGCCGCCGACCACATGGGAGACGCGTCCAACTGCGTCACCAGGACCAGGGGAAGCGCGATTTCGGGGACGTTGAGACAGAAGACGTAGATCACGTTGGCGGCCAGCAGTGCGCGCATCCGGGGTGCGGGCCCGGTCTCGGCGTCCTTCACCGGGGCGTCGGCAGGACGCGCGCGCAGGCCGACCGACCACGCCAGGGCCGCCGCGATGAGATACGCGAGCCCGGTGACGGCCGCCAGCGCCTGCAACGCGGCGGTCCCGCCCGCGAGGGACGCGGTGGCGACGAGGGCGCCCACGCCGAGTCCGGCGTTGCGCAGGGCACGGCCTCCCGCGAGCGCGGCGTCGCGCTCCCGGCCGTGGGACACCGTGGCCACGAGTGCCGCGTGGGCGGCCGGCCAGGCCTGGTTGCCGATCCCGAGGAAGAGCGCCGCCGCCCCGAACAGCCAGACCTGCCCGGCGGGCGTGGCCAGCAGCAGCACCACGCCCAGCACCCGCACGAGCATCGAGGCCGCCACGACCGTGCTGCGCGCGCCCCGGTCCAGCCATCGGCCCACGGCGGGCATGCACACCAGACCGGCGACCACGGCGACCGTCATGGCGACACCGGTGACCGGAGCGGAGAGCCTCAGCACCAGCACGCCGTAGAGCAGCAGAAAGGGGCGCAGCAGGCCGGTGCCGAGCGCGTCCACGGCCAGGGCGACGGCGTAGCGGGGGCCGCCGGAGGCACGGACGAGGGCGCGCGGCCGGATCTTGAGGGTGGTCGTCATGGCGTCAAACGGTGCGTCCGGCCGGCCCGTCGGGCACGTGAATTGACGGACCCCGTCAACCGACGACGTCGGCGGCGAGACGGTCGGCGATGATGAGGGGTGACCTTGAGGATCGACATCGGCGGCCTGCCGCCCGACCGACTGCGGTTCGCCGCCTCTCCGTTGGCGGAGCTGACCGCGATGCTGCACGTGCTGGCCGAACCCGGACATCATCCGCAGTTCGCCGACTGGGCCCGCGAGGTGTGGGCCGGGCTGGGTCCGCAGCTGGCCGAGCGGCTCAGGGAGGCGGAGTTCCTCTGGCGTTCCTCTCAGGCCGACTTCCTGCTCCCCGCACGCCCCCGGCCGACCCTCGCCGAGGAGTTGGACGACGTCGACCGGATCGATGACGAGAGCTACGCGACCGCCGCGCTCGTCACCACCTGCGGCGGCAACCGGGCGCACCTCGCCACGCCGTCACCGCTCACCGACGCCACCGCGCGCGAGCGGGCCCTCGACCTGGCCCAGGCGCGCGGCCCGCGGCAGGAGGCGTTCGCCGCACGCCTCCTCGCGGACCCGGCCGCGGTGCGGGCGCGGGTGCGCCGCACCCTGGAACAGTGCGCCGAGGCCTTTTTCGACGCCGCGTGGACGGGCGTCGCCGTGCAACTCGCCACCGACCTGCGCCTGAAGAACGACCTGCTGAAGCGCCAGGGCATCGCGGCGGCGCTCACGTCGGTCTCCGGCGCGATCACACTGGCACCGGACGACGACTGCATCGTCGTGGACAAACTCCAGGACAAGTCGACCACCGCCCAGGGCGACGGCATCACCTTCATCCCGAGCGTCTTCGGCAGCCCGCACCTGGCGGTGGTCCACGCGCCCGGATGGCAGCCGGTGATGCAGTACCCCGTGGCCGAGCCGAGCCCGGCGGAGCCGGTCTCGCTGGAAGCGGTCACCCTGCGGCTGGAAGCGCTCGCGCACCCGGTGCGGCTGCGACTGCTGCGCACCCTGGCCCGCGGTCCGCACACCACCGGCGAACTCGCCCACACCTGGGAACTCTCGCCCCCGGAGGTCTCCCGCCACCTCGCCGTGCTGCGCCGCGCGGGGCTGCTCACGGCCCGGCGGCACGGTCGCTACGTCCGGCACGGCCTCGATCTGCCCGCCCTGACGGCGCTGGGCACGGACCTGCTGGCGGCCGTACTGCGCTGAGGCGGGAGGTGGCGACTCGCGGTCCGGGAGGGTCGCCTATCCGTGGTCCGGGCCCGCTCCGGCGGTGTCGCCCGAGGTTTCCGCGGGTCTGGTGTGCAGGACCGCGCGTGCCTGCTCGGCGGCGCGCGTGATGCTCTCGCTGATGAAGTCGAGGAAACGGGCGATGTTCTCCAGGCGGGCGGCGGCCGGAGTGTGGGGGCCCAGGACGGCGACGCCTTGGCGCGCGGTTTCGACGAGCTGGTCGTTGGCGCGGGCGCTGGCGATCGTCGCCTGGTAGAAGAGCTCGTCGTCGACCAGGTAGCGGTCACGGCGGCGCTCGTCGCGTTCCCGGCGCACGAGGCTCTGGCTCTCCAGGAAGGCGATCGCCTTGGAGATGGACGCCGGGCTGACCGCCAGACGCTGGGCGAGTTGGGACGCGGTCAGGCTGCCCGCGTCGGTGGTGAACAGGCAGGTCAGCACCCGGGCCGGCATTTTCGGCAGGCCGGAGGCCATGAGGACGGTGGTGAGCGTCTCCTCGTAGCCGGCCACCGCCTCGGCGTCGCGTCCGTGCGGCTGGGGGGTTGCCTCCGGTCCACGAGGAGGCGCGGGCCGGCGTCGGCGGGCGCGGTGTTCGGTGGCGCGGTGGGCGAGGTCGGCGCGGTAGGCGGTGGGACCGCCGTTGCGCATCACCTCGCGCGTGACCGTCGAGGTCGGGCGGTCGAGGCGTCGGGCGATCTCGGCGTACGGGAGGCTGTCGGCCAGCCCCAGGGCGATCTGCCGACGTTCGGACTGGGTGAGCCTGCCTCCCGGCATCGCGGTCTCCTTGGTGATCCTTCGTGATGGTCCCGGCGGCCACCATAGCGTTCACTTCTCATCCATTGCAATGACTCGGGCGATCGTCGTTGCGTTGCACGGTAGGTCGTTGCAACACTTTGTGTGCTGTGAACTGCACATATAGCGTTCCGATGCAACGAGTGCGTTGCCGGGATGTGGAAAGCAACGTAGCGTTTCCCGCATCGGAAACAGCGAACCAACATGGGAGAGCACGATGCAGAAGTTCGACACCCGCGCCCCTATCTCCGCCGTCCTGCACATCCCCGCCGGGCGCATCCAGCTCATCGCCGCCGACCGCCTCGACACCACCGTCGAGGTCCTGCCCGCCGACCCCGCCAAGGGCCGTGACGTGAAGACGGCCGAGCAGACCACCGTCGACTACGCCGACGGCGTCCTGCACATCCGCACCCCCGAACCCGACAACAAGCTGTTCGGTCCCTCCGGCTCCGTGGAGGTCACCGTCCAGCTCCCGGCCGGCTCCCGCGTCGAGGGCAAGACCGCCGGCTCCGAGCTCCGCGGTGTCGGCCGTCTCGGCGACGTCGTCTTCGAAGGTGCCTACCGCCAGATCAAGATCGACGAGGTCGCGAGCGTCCGTCTCACCGCGCTCGACGGCGATGTCGAGGTCGGTCGGCTGGGCGGACCCGCTGAGATCACCACCGCGCGGGGCAACATCCGGATCGGCGAGGCCGTGCGCGGCACGGTCGTGCTCACCACCCAGTCCGGCGACATCTCGCTCGCCGCCGCCGTGGGCGTCTCGGCCGCACTGGACGCCGGCACCGGCTACGGCCGCGTCAACAACGCCCTCAAGAACGACGGCAGCCCCGCACTCGAGATCCGCGCCACTACCTCCCACGGCGACATCACGGCCCGCAGCCTCTGAACGGGCCGGACCAGCCACCCGCACGCGTTCCGGGCGGCCCCGCGTTCCACGCGCAGGGCCGCCCACCCCAGCCGCAGCAGTTGCCACACGCCTCAAGCGAACAGGTGGAACACCATGACGAAGCACAGCACTCCCGCGACCAGTGCGAACTGGACCGGCATGGTGCCGGTCGACGACACGGCCCTGGCCGTCACCGACACCGGCGGCGAAGGCACTGCCGTGGTCTACCTCAACGGCCAGTTCGCCACCCAGGGATACTGGCAGCGGGTCATCGCCGAACTGGGCACGGAATGGCGGCACATCACCTACGACGAGCGGGCTCGCGGCAGGAAGTCGCGGCGTTCGGCGGACTACTCCTTCGAGGCGGCCGTCCGGGACGTCGACGCCGTGCTCGCGGCCAGGGGTGTGGAACGGGCGCTGCTGGTGGGCTGGTCCTACGGAGCGGTGGTCGCGGCGCACTGGGCCGAGCGGAACCCGGACCGCACCGTGGGCGCGGTCCTGGTGGACGGCGCGTTCCCGTACGACTGGCTGGACGAGGCGATGGAGCAGCGCATCCGCAAGCTGTTCCGGCGGATGGCCTGGTTCACACCGTTGCTGCGCCCGACGGGCCTGGTCCCGCGGATGAGCGCCGAGCAGCAGGCGGAAAGCAACATCGAGCTCGGCAGGCTCTCCCGCGAGTCCGAACTGGGCCCCGTACTGGACAACATCACCGTCCCGGTCCGGTACGTGGTCGCTTCGGGAACGTCCTTCGGAAGCCGCGGAGACGAGCAGGAGCGCATACGCGCCGGCCTCGACGCGGTGACCGCCCGCAACGCGCACATCAAGGTGAGCGCGAAGACCGCCGGCAACCACGGCGCCATCCTGCGCAAGGACTTCCGTGCCGTCGCCGAGGCCGTGCGTGAGACGGCCGGGGCGGACCGCCGGGACCTGTGACGGTCCACGACACGCTGCCGAACCACCTCTTGGCCTGCCCGGAACCGGGTGGGCCGATCGGCTCAGGCCCGGCGCGCCTCGGGCGTGCGGTCGGCGGCCGGTGGAGGATCGGTGGGGGCGGCGGCCTCGGACGGGCCACCCGGCCCCACCCCGCCGCGTGACGAGGTCCGGAACATGACTCCCTTCGATGCCCCGCTGTTGAAGTGCCCCCGGCTCGACGGCACCGTCGACACCACGCCGGCGGCGACGTGACGGCCTCACCGGGTGGGGACGCGCCGGGCGCCGGCCGCTACGGCGAGGACGTCTTCCCTCCCGAACAGGCGGGCGAGGGCGAGCGCATCGACTTCGGTGCTCTCGCCTACGACGACATCACCATGGCGAGGCTGCGGGCACTGGGGGCCGGCCCGGGGTGGCGTTGCCTCGATGTGGGCGCCGGCACGGGGACGGTCTCGCGCCGGCTGCTGGACGAGGGGGGAGTGGACGGCGTGCTCGCCGTGGACCGCGACGTACGTTTCCTCGGCGAGCGGCCCGGACTCGACGTGCTCCAGGCCGACATCACCGCCCCGCACTCCGTCGCCGGCCGCTTCCGGCTCGTGCACGCCCGCTTCGTGCTGATGCACCTGCCCGAGCGCGACCGCCTGATCGCCGCGCTGGCCGAACTCGTCGAGCCCGGCGGTGTGCTGGTGCTCAGCGACGCGGTCGACCTGACGAGCGACCGCACACCCGAAACGCCGTACACCATCGTGATGCGGGCGATGTGGCAGGGCTTGCGGGCGACCATCGGCACCGACGTCTCCTGGGTGCCGTCGTATCCGCAACTGCTGCGCGGGGCCGGACTCGAGGCGGTGGGCGCGGAGATCCACGTGCCGCCGCTCCTCCCGGCCAGCCCCATCAGCCGTTTCTGGGCGGACACCTGGGAGCGAAGCCGACCGGCGATGCTCGCCACCGGCCTGGTGGACGACGCGGCCGTCGACGCGGGCCTGCGGTACCTGGCCTCCGACGAGTGCGCCGCGCTGTCCGCCGGCATGCTCACCGTCTGGGGACGGAAACCCGAAGAACCGGCTTCCCGCTGACCCTGTGCCGATCCTGCCCGGACGGCGTCGGGCGATCCGCCGGCGCATGAGCGCGCAGCCTATTGCTACTCCAGCAGCTTTTCCCAGGTGAAGTACCTTGCCAACGCCCCCTGGGAACGACCAGCTGCCGCAGCGCAGGACAACCGGAGGATCGCCCATGCCCCGAGAGGCCCCGTACCTCGCAGTGGCCGACGTGCTGCGCGCACGGATCCTCGCGGGGGAGTGGGGGATCGGGCAGCGCCTCCCGTCCCGGGCGCGGCTTGCCGAGGAGTACGGGGTCGGGCGCAACGTCGTGCAGCGGGCCATGGACCGTTTGATCATCGATGGTCTCCTCGAAGGACGCGCCGGCTCGGGGACCTACGTCCGCATGCCCCGTGAGCGCTTGAGACTGGTCCGCTCGCGGCACCGCGAACGCGGGCAGGGCCCCGCCCGCCGACCCGACCTGAGGGAGCGGGGCAGGGCCGACGCCTGGGACTCACACAGTCAGGTGCGTGTCCCCGCCCCCGACGCCGTCGCCGAGCGGCTCGCCATCGCTCCCGGAGATCTCTGCGTCCGGACGCACTACGAGTTTCTCGCCGACGGGCAACCCGTCCAGCTTTCCGAGTCCTGGGAGCCGATGGTCATCACAAAGGGAACACCGGTCGTTCTTCCCGAGACAGGTCCGCTCGCGGGAAAAGGTGTCGTCGAGCGCATGCGCTCCATCGGCGTGGTCATCGCCACCGTGACGGAGATTCCGCGCCCTGCCCGTGCCACCCAGGCGCAGGCGAACCTCCTCGGGATCAGCGTGGGTGATCTCGTGCTCCAGATCGAGCGGACCATCTACGACACGGACGGACGGCCGGTGGAAACGGCCGACATGGTAATTCCGGACGCGCGCCGCGAAGTGGTCTACGAATTCGGAGTCGACCGCCCGTAGTCGTCGCACATTTCGCACATCCGAAAGTGGGGTGAAGAATGTCAAAATCGGCCCGACTTGGCCTTTTACGTGAGTTGGACTTCGCGCGATTGTTTGCCGCCACCGCGCTCGGCCAGTTCGGCGACCGCATCATCTTTCTGGCCCTGCCTCTGGTCGCCCTGGCGGACTTGCACGCCGACGAGTTCCAGGTCGGACTGCTGGCCGCGATGACCACGGCGGGCTCACTACTGGTCGGACTGCCGGCAGGCGCGTGGGTGGACCGCATGCGCAAGCGATCGGTGATGATCAGCACGGATCTCATACGCGCGCTGGTCCTGGTGACGATTCCGGTGGCGTGGTGGGCGGACCTTCTCACCGTCTGGTGGCTCTACGCGGTTGCCCTGGTCCATGGAGTGTTGACGGTTTTCTTCGATGTCGCGTACGTCAGCTATCTCCCGCACTTGGTCGGACGCGGCAATCTTCTGGAGGGAAACTCGAAGCTGTCGGCAGTGCGTTCGGTGACCAGTATCAGCGGGCCGGCGGTGGCGGGCCCGCTGGTCGGCCTGGTCGGAGCCCCTGCAACCGTGGTGGCCAGTTCGGTCGGGATGGCCATGTCGGGAGTACTGGCGAGCGCGATCCGTAAACGGGAACCGAAGCCGGAATTGAGTGAGCGTCCGCGACTGGGTCGAGAGGTTAAGGAAGGGTTGAAGTTCGTCCTCATGCACCCGACCCTGCGTGCCATCATGCTCGGGGATGCGATATTCAACCTCTTCCTGGTCATGTATCAGACCATGCTGCTGGTCTTTCTGAAGCGGGAGATAGGTCTTCAGTCCTTCGGTATCGGCCTCGTTCTTTCAGGTATGGGCTGCGGTGCCTTTCTGGGCGCATTGCTCGCGACCAAGGTCTCGAAGCGGGTCGGGCAGGGAACGGTTATATGGCTCGCGTCGCTGGTCACTTGTCCGTTGACCGCCCTCATGCCGTTGGCGCGACCGGGCTGGAGCATGTACGCGGCAGCGATCGGGCTCGCGTCTCTCTCGCTGGGCGGAGTCGTCCGCGTGGTGGCCCAATCAAGCTTCCAACAGGCCCTGACACCGGACCGGCTACTGGGCCGGATGAGTGCCACCGTTCGATACGTGTCCTGGGGCGGTATTCCCCTCGGTGGCCTTCTGGGCGGAGCGGTCGGTTCTGTGTTCGGAGCGACGGGCACCTTGTGGATCGGTGCGGCTGGTATGACGCTGAGCGTCCTCCCCGCCCTGCTGTCACCTCTGCGAACCATGCGCGCCGGCCCTCATCCGTCGCGCGTGCTGACGAAGCGCACGTTCGGGCCCCACTCCTCCCGCACCGGCCCGAGGCACCAGTGGCACAGCGGGGATCCGCCGCGCCCGTAGCGGTGGGTCTTGCGATGGCACACGGCGCACGGGCCGACCCGGTCGCTGCCGCAGGTGAGTGCGGACGGGTCCGGCTCGGTGACCGGGGGCGGGGGAGTCGCCATCGCGTGCGCCCTGTTCCGGGTGACGCTCGTCCGCCACCTCTATGTCAGGGTACGCCCGATATAGCACGACCGTTCGAGTCCAGTCGGAGCGGGGCGCCACAAGACCGGTGACTTCGAGTCCGGTCGGAGCGGGGCGCCACAAGACCGGTGACATTGCCGGTCCCCGCGCGGCAGCCCGGCCCCGACAGTGGCCAGGCCAGCCCGACGGCGGTGCCCCGCCACCGGCACGCGACAGACGCCCCATGTCCCGCGTGCCCCGGCACGGGCCGTCCGCCACGACAGAGAGGACGACTCGTCGTGCAGCTCCACCCCCACAGCACTCCACGTACGCATGCTCCCGGCGCTCCCCGACGCCGGACCGGACGACTGGCCGGTGCCGCGGCGGCATTCGCCGCGGTCGTCGCACTCGGGACCCTGACCGGCCCGAGTGCCCACGCGGCGGACAACCCCTACGAGCGCGGCCCAGCCCCCACCACGGCCACCATCGAGGCCCTGCGCGGCCCCTACGCCGTGTCGCAGACCTCCGTCTCCTCGCTGTCGGTCACCGGATTCGGCGGCGGGACCATCTACTACCCGACCAGTACCAGCGACGGCACCTTCGGCGCGGTGGCCGTCTCGCCCGGCTACACCGCCTACGAGTCGTCCATCGCGTGGCTGGGACCGCGCCTGGCCTCACAGGGCTTCGTGGTGTTCACCATCGACACGCTG
Source organism: Streptomyces sp. NPDC093568 (assembly GCF_044764945.1). Taxonomy (NCBI): domain Bacteria; kingdom Bacillati; phylum Actinomycetota; class Actinomycetes; order Kitasatosporales; family Streptomycetaceae; genus Streptomyces; species Streptomyces sp. NPDC093568. The sequence continues at coordinate 551,153 of NZ_JBIWJD010000003.1, forward strand.
ACCACGCTCGACCAGCCCGACTCCCGCGGCCGTCAACTGCTGGCCGCGCTGGACTACCTCACCGAGCGCAGTTCGGTACGGGGCCGCATCGACGCCGGCCGCCTCGGCGTCATGGGCCACTCGATGGGCGGCGGGGGCAGTCTTGAGGCCGCCAAGTCGCGTCCCGCCCTCCAGGCGGCGATTCCGCTGACCCCGTGGAACCTCGACAAGACCTGGCCCGAGATCACCACCCCGACCCTGATCTTCGGAGCCGACGGCGACACCATCGCCCCGGTCGCCTCCCACGCCGAACCGTTCTACTCCAGCCTCCCCTCCCCGCTGGACCGGGCCTACCTGGAGCTGAACTCGGCGACCCACTTCACGCCCAACTCGTCCAACACGACGATCGCGAAGTACAGCATTTCCTGGCTCAAGCGGTTCATCGACGACGACACCCGCTACGAGCAGTTCCTGTGCCCGCTGCCCCGGCCGGGCCTGACCATCGAGGAGTACCGAGGTAACTGCCCGCACACCTCCTGACGCCACCGGCGTTGTGCCGGGGCACGGCCGCGACGGCGGACGGCTGGGCGTACGCACAGTCCGGCCGCCCGCCGTACGCGGCCAACGCGCAGGTGGCGCCGCCGATTTGGCAGCCGGGAGGCGCGGAGGTCAGCCTTCCGGTCCTCGGTACGCGCAAGTAGCGTCCAGCGAATGACCGGAGACAGGAGCAGTGTGCGGACGGCTCCCCGCTTACGGAGCCGAGAGGGAGAAGGTGGCGCGGGGCCGTCCGTCGCCGACCGCGCCCGTGCCGAACTCGCCCGTGGCAGGCGGCTGTTGTACGACGGCTCGGTGGACGACGCCCGCGAGTGCCTGCTGTGGGCCGCGTCCCGGCTGGCCACGGACGACCCCGAACAGGCGGAGGCCGCGCGCCTCTCCGCAGCCGATGCCGCCTGGGCGGCGGGGGACCTCACGGCCTGCCTCCGCACGCTGGACGGCGCGGACACCGCCGGTTCGGACAGACTCGAAGCCATGGGGATGCCGGCCGCCCCGAGCCCTGTAGGAGACGCCGACCGCCCGCCGAGGCCCCCAGCCGACCACTCGCCTCGTCGGGGATGGGCTCGCGACGCGTTCGTGCGGGACTACATCGACGGTATGAGAGCCCTGCTGGCCCGACAGCCGGAACGCGCCGCCGAACCGCTGCGGCGCGTCCAGGACCCCGTGCGCACCGGAGACCGGCCCGAGCGGCTGTTGCGCGCCGCGTCGGCGGCGCTGCTGCTCGGGGACGTCCGCGCGGCACGTGCCGCAGGGGCCCGCGCCCTCGCGGCGGCGCGCAGCGCGGACAGTGCCGCGTTCGAGGCCAGGGCCCTGGAGTACCTGGCCTACGGCGAACTGCGCGCCGGCCGCCACGCGCAGGCGCGCGCCCACGCCGAGGAGGGGGTGAGGGCCGCGCTTTCGGCCGGGCACCGCAACACGGCGGCGAGTCACCACGCGATGCTCGCCCTGGCCGCCTCGATCGAGGGAGACACCGGCGAGGTCGAGGAGCACGCCCGTGCCGCGCTGACCATGGCCCGCCGCCACGGCCTGGCCCAGGTGGCGACCCTGGCCGAGTGGGCCGTCGCTCGCGCCGACGTGGCCCGCGGGCGCCCCCTGGACGCCGCCGACCGGCTCGGCCCGCTCGTCGGGCCCGGCCCCCGGCGCGGCCACTTCGCCGTGTGGATGCTCGCGGTGCCCTGCTTCGTGGAGGCCGCGGTGCTGGCCGGACACCCGCGGGAGGCACGGACGTCGGTCACCGACCTCGCCCGGTGGGCCGCCTTCGGCGCCGACCCGCACGCCGCCGCCCAGCTCGCCCGCTGCCGTGCCCTGCTCGCCCCCGACGACCGTGCCGACGCCCTCTACCTGCGGGCGCTCGCCCTGCACGACGAAACGGGCGGCGACTTCGAACGCGCCCGGACGGAGCTCCTGTACGGCCGGTGGCTGCGGCGGCGGCGCCGGCTGCGGGAGGCTCGGAGCCGGCTGGGGGCCGCTCTGGTCGGCTTCGAACGCTGCGGTGCGCGCGCCTGGGCCGACCAGGCGCGCGGCGAGCTGCGGGCCAACGGAGCCGCGTCCAGGACGCGGGTGGACGGAGGGCTGTCCTGCCTGACACCGCAGCAGCTGCGCATCGCGCGGCACGTGGCCGAGGGTGCCACCAATCGCGAGGTGGCCCAGCGGCTGGCCGTCAGCACCCGCACCGTCGACTACCACCTGCGCAACGTCTTCGCCGCCCTCGGCGTGCGCTCGCGCCTCGAACTGGCCCGCATGGTCGACCAGGAGGTCCGCTGAGCCCTGTCTCGCCGGTTGAGACCGCGGTATCAGGCGGGACATTTCCGTCGTCCGCTCGGAAGAATGCCGCTGCACACCCCTAGGGACCGACCGGACGGTATGCCATCCTTCGGGGCAGGACGACTTGGGTGGCGACCGCCGCGCCGGCAGCGCACCCCGCCGGACCCGGCTGAGCCGGCGTGCGCCGGGGCACCGCCGGCAGGCCGAGGTTGGGGGAGGACCGCGATGCATCCTGCCGTACGCGCACGGACGACGATCCGCAGCGGACCGAAGCCCGTTCCGCAGCCTCGGACACGCCGTGTCCGGTCGCTGATCGACGCGGACGCGCTGCATGTCCTGCACCGGGCGGCCCGCGTCCTGCTCGACGACCTGCCGGAGCTGACCGACCGCCTGCTCGCGGTCCTCAGCGAGCAGGAACCGGCCTACCGCAGCGCCCTGGAGAACGAGCACGCCGCCACCTGGGAGGAGGTGCACCGCTCGCTGCGGCACAGCGTGGCCTCGCTGCTCGATCCGCGGGGTACCCGGGACGCCGCCCACCGCTGCACCTGGCGGATCGGCGTGACCCGGGCCGAGCAGGGGCTGCCGCTGGACGCCCTGCTGCACGCGTTCCGGCTGGGCGGGTCCCTGGTGTGGCAGCGGCTGGTCGAGGAGACCTCCCGCTCGGCGCCGGAGGACATCCGGCTCCTCGTGCACGTGGCGACCGACGTGTGGAACTTCGTCGACGAGCACTGCAGCCTCGTGGCCGACGCCTACCGGCAGGCCGAACGGCAGCGGGCCTGGCGGCGCGAGAACCGGGTGCGACTCCTCGCGGCCGCCCTCCTGGACGGCGCGAGCCGCATCGCCGACCTGCCCGAGACCGCCGAGGGGCTGCGCCTGCCGGAGTACGGCCGCTACGTCGTCGTCGCGGTCGCCGGCGACCGGCCACAGCTCACCACCGGCGCCCGCGCCACCGCCGTACCACCCGGCACGCACGTGCACTGGCACTCGGGAGTGGAAGTGGACTACGGCATCGTCCTGGTCGGCGAGGAGGGGGACGAGGGCGGGGAGGGCGGTGAAGGGAACGACCGGGACCCCCTGAAGGCGCTGGGCCTGCCCGACGACGGCTCGGCAGGTGGCCGGATCGGTGTGAGCAGTGCCGTGGCCGGGCTCGCCGCGGTGGGAGACGCCCGGCGCCTGGCCGACCTGGCCCTGAGCATCTGCGCGCCCGAGGGCGGCACCGTCCGGCTCGCCGAGCACCTGCCCGAGGCCCTGGTCGTCTCCTGCCCCGAACTGGGCGCGACCCTCACCGAGCAGGTGCTCGGCCCCGTGCTGCGGCTGGAACCGGCCGACCGGGAGGTGCTGCTGGACACCCTGGCCGCCTGGTTCGCCTGCGACGGCTCCGCCCAGCGGGCCGGTGAGCGCCTGTACTGCCACCGCAACACCGTCCTGAACCGGCTGCGCCGCTGCGAGCAGCTCACCGGGCGCTCCCTGGCCCGCCCGGTCGACGTGGTGGAGATCAGCCTCGCCCTGACGGCACGCCGGCTGCTGCGGGGCTGACCGTCCCCGGGCGGCACATCGCGTCCGGCAACCACGCGACTGCCCGCGCCCGCTTTACCCGCCCGTAGGCCTACGTCCGCACCGCACCCCGCCTGCGCACCTGGGCAGCCGCACAACCCATGGCCACCCGCGTTGGGACCGCGCAGCGACCTCGTCCGAACACCTGTACCGGCCGCACGCGCCCGTGCTGTCGTGGGCTGCCCCTCCCCCCGAACCACCCGTGCCGGACGGCACGGACCCGAGGAGACGTGATGCCGCAAGCACCACCGGACGAAGAGGCCGCCCTGTACGTCGAGGGCCTCGACGTGACCTACGGGCGCGCCCTGTCCGCCCTTCGTTCCGTGTCCCTGACCGTCCCGCACGGCTCGGTCGTCGCCCTGCTCGGCGCCAACGGCGCCGGCAAGACGACCCTGTTGCGGGCGGTCTCGGGCACCCTGCGCCTGCACCGCGGCGCGGTCACGGCCGGCCGTATCCGCTACGGCGGCACGGAACTCGACGGGCGCGACCCGGTCGCAGCGGTGCGCGCCGGAGTCGTCCAGGTTCCCGAGGGCCGCCGGGTCTTCGCCGGGCTCACCGTCGACGAGAACCTGCGCAGCGGCGGCCTCGGTCTCGGGCGGCGCCGCCCCGACCAGGTGGCCGAGGCCCGGGATCGGGTCTTCGCGCTCTTCCCCCGACTGGCCGAACGCACCCGGCAGGCCGCCGGGCTGCTCTCGGGCGGTGAGCAGCAGATGCTCGCCATCGGCCGCGCGCTGATGGCCGCGCCGCGCCTGCTCCTGCTCGACGAGCCCTCCCTGGGCCTGGCCCCGCAGATGGTCTACCGGATCGCCGAGGTCATCCGTGAGATCAACACCCAGGGCACCGCCGTCCTGTTGGTCGAGCAGAACGCGGGCATGGCGCTGTCCCTCGCCGACACCGCCCACGTCCTGGAGGTCGGAGAGGTCCGGCTCTCCGGGCCCGCCGACGAACTCGCCCGCACGGACGCCGTACGACGGCTGTACCTGGGCGAATCCACAGAGTCCACCGAGCCCACAGAGTCCGCAGAGCCCACGGACATCTCGAAGGACATCGAGGACCCCGAGGACACCGAGACCAGCGGGGTCGCCAAGGCCACCGGAACCACCGAGGGGCAGGGAGCCGCGTGACCGTCCGTACCACCGCACCACCACCCGAACTCACCGTCACGGACGTGACCGTCCGCTTCGCCGGGCTGACCGCCCTGGACGCGGTGTCCTTCACCGTGACCCCAGGCTCCGTCCACGCACTCATCGGACCCAACGGAGCGGGCAAGTCCACCTGCTTCAACGTGCTGTCGGGGCTGTGCCGCCCGGCCACGGGCTCCGTACGCCTCGGCGACGCCGATCTGACCCGGCTCGCACCCCACCGCATCGCCGCCCTCGGCGTCGCCCGCACCTTCCAGAACATCGTCACCACCCAGGGCACGGTCGCCGACAACCTGATGCTCGGCCGCCACGCCCTGTCCAGGGCAGGGTTCGCCGCCAGCGCGCTGTGGCTGCCGCAGGCGCGCCGCGAGCAGCGAGAACACCTCGCCCGAGCCCGCGAGATCGCCGAACTCACCGGACTCGCCCAGCACTTCGACAGCCCCGTCACCCTGCTTTCCTACGGCGACCGCAAGCGCGTGGAGTTCGCCCGCGCCCTGTGCCTGGAGCCCAGTGTCCTGCTGCTGGACGAGCCGGTCGCCGGGATGAACGCGGCCGAACGCGCCCGCACGGTGGAGGTCGTCCACGCCGTACGCGCCGAACTCGGCCTCTCCGTGGTGCTGGTGGAGCACGACATGGGGCTGGTGATGCGGCTCGCCGACGAGGTCACCGTCCTCGACTTCGGCCGCGTCATCGCCCACGGCACCCCGGACGAGGTCCGCCGCGACCCCGAGGTGCTGCGCGCCTACCTCGGCACCGGCGCCGAAGAGGAGGACGCGGCATGACCACCTTCCTGGACAACGTGTTCAACGGACTCGCCCTCGGCTCGGTCTACGCCCTGGTCGCCCTGGGCTTCGTGATCATCTTCAAGGCCTCCGGCGTCATGAACTTCGCCCACGGCTCCCTGCTCCTGCTCGGCGGCTACCTCACCGCCGTACTCCACGACGACCTCGGCTTCGCCGGGGCCCTCGCGGTCTCCGTCCTGGCGACCGCCGCCGTGGCCGGTGCCATGGACCGCTTCCTGCTCCAGGCGGGCGGGGGAGCGGACCCGCACGCCGCCCATGTGCAGACCATCGTCACCATCGGCGTCGACATCGTCATCCTCACCGACCTCTCGCGGCGCATCGGCGGTGACCTGCTCTCGCTCGGCGACCCCTGGGGCGACGCGGTGAGCGGGCTGGGCCCGGTGACCGTCGCCGACAGCCGGATCGCGGCGATCGTGGTGTCCACCTGCGTCATCGCCGGGGTCTTCGCCCTGTTCCGGTACACGAACTGGGGCCTGTCGCTGCGCGCCTCGGCCGAGGACGTCGAGGCGGCCGCCCTGATGGGAGTACGGCTGGTGCGGGTGCGCACCCTCGCGTGGTGCCTGGCCGGAGCGCTGGCGGCCCTGGCGGCGGTGTTCCTCGCCGCGTTCCCCGCGCCCGGTCTGGAACGTACGACGGGGCAGATCGCCCTGAAGGCGTTCCCGGCGGCGATCCTCGGCGGGATGGCCTCGCCGCCCGGCGCGCTCGCGGGCAGCCTGCTGATCGGCCTGACCGAGGCGCTCGTCGCCGGCTACCAGTCCGATCTGCACGTCCTGGGCGAGGGGTTCGGCGACGTCGCCCCCTACGCAGTGATGGTCCTGGTGCTGCTCGTACGGCCCACCGGGCTGTTCGGCGGAAAGGCGGCGGTCCGTGTCTGAGCCACTCTCCCGAGCCCGCGCCCTCCGCCTCGGCCTGACCATCGCGGCGGTCACCGTCCTGTGCGCGCTGCCGTTCTACCTCGACGCGTTCTGGCTGCGCATCGGACTGTTCTCGATGGCGGCGGCCGTCGGCGCGGTGGGCCTGGGCCTGCTGTCCGGCACCGCGGGCCAACTCTCCCTGGGGCACGCCTTCTTCCTGGCGGTGGGCGCCTACGGCTACGTCTGGCTGGCCGGTGAACCCGGCCCCGGGCTGCCGACCCCGCTGGCCGCCGTACTCGCGGTCCTGCTGGCAGGGGCGGCGGGCGGACTGTTCAGCCCCGTCGCCGGCCGGGTGCGCGGCATCTACCTCGGCGTCGCCACCCTGGCCCTGGTCTTCCTCGGCCACCACGTCCTGCTCACCGCCGACTCCGTCACCGGCGGCTTCAACGGCCGCTCGGTGCCACCGCTGGAAGTGGGCGGCTTCTCCTTCTCCGCCGACTCCGAACTCACCCTGCTGGGCGTGCCGTTCGGCGCCGAGGAACGGCTCTGGTACCTGGGGCTCGCGCTGTTCGCGGTCACCTGGTTCACCGCCCGCGGCCTGCTCCGCGGCCGTCCAGGACGCGCCCTGGTGGCGTTGCGCGACAGCGAGACCGCGGCCGCGGTGATGGGCGTCGACGTCTCCCGCTACCGTTCGGCGGCCTTCGTGGTGTCGTCGATGTACGCGGGCCTGGCCGGGGTGATGCTCGCGCTCTCCTTCCGCCGGGTCGTGCCGGACTACTTCGGCCTCGTGCTCTCGGTGGACTACCTCGCCATGATCGTCATCGGCGGGCTCGGATCGGTCGCCGGAGCCACCGTCGGCGCCGTGTTCGTCACGGCACTGCCCCTGCTGATGACCCGTTACGCCGATCAACTCCCGCTGGTGGCCGCTCCCGGCACCACCGACGGCACGGTCGGTCCCACCGAGGCGGCCCGCTACCTCTACGGCGCGTCGATCGTCCTGATCCTCCTCTTCGCCCCCGACGGACTGCACGGACTGGTCCGGCGCCTGCGCGCCCGACTGCGCCGCCCCCGGACGGCCCCGCCACCCCCGAACGCCACCTCCCCGACACCCTCACCCGAGCCAGCCGTACGAGCCAAGGAGCCCACCCCGTGAAGCCCTCGCACGACCACACGCACCGCGCCGCACCGCGCACCAGGACGCTCCTGGCCGCGGCCCTCGCCGCCCTCCTGCTCGCCGGCACCGGATGCAGCTCCAAGGCCGACTCCTCAGACAGCGCGGGCGACAGCGCGGACGGCGTCAAGACCGGCCCCGGAGTCACCGACAAGACCATCAAGCTCGGCGCCCTCACGGACCTCACCGGCCCCTACGCGACCCTCGGCAAGAGCATCGTTCAGGCGCAGCAGATGTGGGCCGACGAGGTCAACGCCCGCGGCGGCATCTGCGACCGGCGCGTGGAGATCGTCGTCAAGGACCACGGCTACGACGTCCAGAAGGCTGTCACCGCCTACGCAGACATCTCCGCGGACGTCGTGGCGCTGCCCCAGGTCATCGGATCGCCCGTGATGGCCGCCCTCCTCGACGACATCGAGCGGGACAAGGTGCTCACCTTCCCGCAGGCGTGGGCGGCCTCCCTGCTCGACCGGGAGTCCGTGCAAGTCCTGGGCACCACCTACGACATCGACATGATCGCCGCCGTCGACTTCCTCACCCGCACCAAGGGCCTGGCCAAGGGCGACATGATCGGTCACGTCTACTTCGAGGGCGACTACGGCGCGAACGCCCTCGAAGGCTCGCAGTGGGCCGCGAAGAAGGCGGGCCTGAAGGTCGTCGGACAGAAGATCAAGGCGACCGACACCGACCTGTCGGCACAGGTCTCGGCGCTGCGCAAGGACGGCGTGAAGGCGATCCTGATCAGCGCCGGACCGGCCCAGACCGCCTCGCTGGTCGGGGTCGCGGCCTCCCGGGGGCTGAAGGTGCCCGTCGTCAGCAGCGCCCCCGGCTACGCCCCGCAGTTGATGAAGACGCCGGCCGCGCCGGCCCTCACCGCCATGCTGAACGTGGTCAGCGCCGCGCCCGCCGTCAGCTCCAACCTGGACGGGGTCCGCAAGATGGTCGCCGCGTACAAGAAGAAGTACCCGGACTCCCTGGTGGACGCCGGTGTGCTCTCCGGTTACAGCGCCGCCCAGTTGATGGGCGGCGACCTGAAGAAGGCCTGCGAGAAGGGCAGCCTGGCCCGCGAGGACGTGGTCAAGGCGCACCGCGCACAGTCCAACGTCGACGTCGGCCTCGGCACCGCACAGGACTTCTCCGACAAGGCGCAGCCGGCCAGCAGGTCGACGTACGTGCACAAGCCGGACGCCAAGGCGGTGGGCGCGGTGGTGAACGTCGAGGACGCGCACACCGTGCCCGGGGTGGAGGAGTACCTCGCGTCCCGGACCCCCTGACCCCGGGTAATTCCGGTGGTAAGTGAATTCCGCGCAATTGCACGGCGCCCTCGCCGAGAGGATTTTCTCGGCGAGGGCGCTGCCCTGTGGACCGGGCGGTTCAGCGCGAGGCGCTGATGCCGTCACTGGTCAGAAGGACAGTGCCGCAGCCCCGTGGGTTTCCTTGAGGCATGAATTGGCGAACGTGTGCTCGTAGTTCACCCGCGTGCCTCGCCATACCCCTTGGATGGTGACTACGACGGGCCGGTATTCCTTCGTACAGAACCGTCCCGGCTCATCGCTGCGGAGGGTGGCCAGGCGGTCGAGGTCCCCGTTCACACGGTCCAGGTCCGCACAGGCCCGGCGCGGGTCGGGGTGCGTCCCCGTGGTGGTGTACGCGCAGTTCAGCGTGACCGCGCGGGCCGGCGTCGCCGTGGCGGCGTTCTCGCCCTGGCCGGTGGTGAGAACCAGGGCCGAGGGGGCGTACAGCGAAGCGGGGGCGCTGTGGGCGGGCGTACTCATGGAACCCGCCAGGGCTGCGGTGAGCAGACCTCCCGTCATTGCCCAGCGTGTCATCGGTCGCATGGTGTGTCTCCCTTCTGGTTGCGGTGCTGAAGAACTCGAAGTACCCGTCATATCGCTTCCGTTTCAGGGCGGATAAAAGAGAACGCGACCGTGACCTCAATTCGGACCAAATTGCTTATTGAATCACTGGCTTGATTGACCGGGCGGTCCGCGATGTCGGGGAGGTGAGGGGCCTTTCCCTCGGATCGCGGGGTGCGGGGGTGGCCGAGGTGCCCGGGGTGCGAAATGGCCTGAATGTGGCGAGTGTGTCTGCGCGCGTCGCCGCGAGAGATCAGGCACATCGACGGACCTCACGTGTTGCTGACAGCCCCATCTCATAGCCTCGTGCTCGGCGACGTCGGACGCGGTGTCCGTCCGTTGAGGAGGCGATGGTGGTGGAGAGAGGCTCGCGGCTGCTCGCGGGCGCCGTGATCGTGGTCTTCCTGGCGCTCGTCGGACCGAGCGCGCCGAGCGGTGGCCTCTTCGCGAGACCACTGCCGATCGACGCCGTCGGGGAGGTCGTACCGAACCGGGTCATGACGTGGAACATGTGCAACCCCTGCGAGACGGGCAACGTCGACCGGGCGGCGGAGATCGCCACCTACGCGCCCCAGGTCATCGGGCTGCAAGAAGCGTGCGTCCGGGACGTCGAGAGGATCCGGCACTATCTGGAGGCCTTCTACGGGCTGGTGTACGACGTCGAGTACGGGCCGGTTCTTCGGAGTTGGGGCCGCTGCGGGGGAGTGCCGTGGAGTCCCGGGGGCTACGGCCAGGCGGTCCTGTCGGCGGCGCCGATGACGGACCGGGTCAGCGTGGAGTACCCCGACGGCGGATCCGAGGACCGCGGGTACATGGCGGTCACGACCACGGTGGGCGACCAGCGCGTCCGGGTCTTCATCACTCACCTCGCCCACCGACGCCAGGAAACCTTCCGGGCAGCCCAGACCGCCGTACTCGCCGCGGATGTCGCCCGCTACGACCGCGCCATCGTCCTCGGCGACTTCAACGCCGTACCGGACGCCCCCGAACTCGCCCCGATCTGGGCCCTCGCCACGGACACCGACCCCCGGTGCCGGCCCGCGCCGACCAGCGGCTGCGCGCCGACCACCGACTGGGAGACCAAGTTCGACTACATCTTCCTGCGCGGATTCGAGCCGCTCGACCACCACGTACGCCGGAGCCTGGTCTCGGACCACCACATGGTGCACAGCGACCTCGCCCCGACGTGAGCCGGTATCCGCACGGCCGACGGCGGACGCCGATTCACCTGAGCGTGACGCGCATCCCGCCCTCGGCCAGGACTTCGAGCACGGTGGCGATCAGGTCGTACGGCTCGCCCTCCGGCGTCAGGGCGTGGGACAGGTGCTCGCGCGCGACCGCGGTGTCCCGCCAGAGCAGCGTTGCGGGGGCGGTGTAGCCGAAGGTGCCGCGCAGACAGTCCACGAGCGCGTCCAGGCAGCCGCCGAAGTAGCCGCCCGGCCCGTTGACGGCCTCGCCGAGCGCCAGATAGAGGCCCGGTTCGTCCGTGACGTGGCGGCCCTCCAGCGCGTAGGTGTGCCCCGCCGGCGGGTCCTGGTGCTCGACCCGGCAGCCCCGCTCGCGGACGAGGTCGAGCCAGGCACCGCGCTGCCGGGTGTCGAGCCCGGCCCAGGCGCCAGGAGCGTCCGGCGGGCCGGCCAGCCAGCGCTCCCAGACGGGGCGGGCGTGGCCCGGCACGGGCGCGAGGTCTCCGTCGAGCTCCAGATCGATCAGATCCGTCCCGCGGGCGGAGGGGCGCCATGAGCGAACCCTGGGCCGCAGGAGGCGGTCGGTGAGAGGCTCGCCCCGGTCGTCCCACACCTCCAGCCGGGCTTCCTCCAGGTCAAGCGCCCGCCGGGTCCCCGTCGCCAGCGCCCGGCGGAGCCGATCACTGGGGAGGAACCCGCGCAGGACGAGCGGGGGTTCGACCCCCTCGGGCGAAAGCACGCGGGCGAACTCCCGGCACGAGCCCAGCCACCGTCCTCCGTCATGCAGGCGGACAGCACCCCGGTATCCCTCGGGGGGGGCCTGAGTAGTCGTCCAGGCCCGTGAGCACGAGACCGTCCGATCCCGCGGACTTCCCCAGGCTCTCGGCGTCCTCCAGGAGCCAGGCATCGAGTGTCGTGTCCTCGGGCACCAGCCACACCCGGTTGCCGACCCAGCCACGCACCTCGGCTCCGGCCGGAACCCAGCCGAACATTTCGTACGTCCCGCGCGACGGCTCCCTGTACAGCCCCTCCGCCTCGGCGCACACACCCCACACATGGCCGTCGCCCGTATCCGTCAGCCTGTACCGCTCCTGCACGCGTCGCGCCTCCTCCTCGTGCCCGGTGGGAATCATGCCTGGACGCGCAGGAGACGGGGGAGCTCTTTTTCGGCACAGGGAACGTAGGGAAAACCCTCAGGCCATGGTCACGCCCTTGTCGCGGCCCCGCTCAGGCGTTTCACTGTGCGCACCCCCCGCAGGAGAACACCCACGCTCACCAGCAGAAGGGTCAGTTCTTTTGTCAGCCATACGTGCCTCCGCCGTCACCGCTGCGGCCTGTGCGGCCGTGCTCGCCACGGCGGTGCCGTCCTCGGCCATCAACTCGTACAACGCGTCGCCCGCGCCCGAACGCACCGAGGTCGGCGCGCTCGTGGCCACCTGGGACAACGACGGTGATCCCACGACACCGGACCGGGTCGACTGGGTGTGTTCCGGCACCATGATCGACGCGAACACGTTCCTGACGGCCGCGCACTGCACCACCGACTGGCCCGACAACGTGAAGTTCTACGTGTCGCTGGACCAGGACGTGCAGGCCGGTCTCGACGCCGCCGCCAAGAAGTACCTCGGCGATCCGACCGCCCAGGCCAAGGCCGTGGCCGTCCAGGGCACGGCCCACAGCCACCCCGACTTCCCCGGCCCCGCGTCCGACACCCACGACATCTCGGTGGTCGAACTGCCCGCAACGCAGGTCAAGGCCCGCTGGACGTTCACTCCGGCCACCCTGCCCACCAAGAACCAGCTCGGCGCGCTCGGCCCCCGGGCCCTGAACGCCACGGACTGGCTCGTCGCCGGGTACGGCACGCAGGAGGCTGTCAACGGCCCCGGCGGGCAGACCCACCCGGGCGGCGGCGTCCGTATGAAGGCGCCCGTCACCTTCGACGCTCTCAACGACTCCTGGGCACGGCTGGCCATGACCGCTCCGCAGGGCAACGGAGGTGCCTGCTACGGCGACTCGGGCGGCCCCAACTTCGCCACGATCAACGGCAGGATGATCCTGGCCGCCACCACCATCACCGGCGACACCCCCTGCTACGCGACGAATGTGACCTACCGCCTGGACACCCCGGGCGCCCGCGCCTTCCTGTCCCCCTTCGTGCAACTCCCGTAATCCGCGGGCCGGCTAGAGCCGAGGAGCCCCGGTCGTTTCGTGACGGCCGGGGCTCTCTGGATCACCCGTGCTAGATCACCCGTGCTAGATCACCCGTGCTGGATCACGCGCGCGCCCACGATGCACGTGTCGTCGTCCGTGTCCGACCTGCTGTAGGTGAGCAGACGGTCCAACTGCTGTTCCAGCGTGGGCCGGACCGTGCGCGCGGCCGCCAGCAGTTGGGCCAGTGACTCCTCCACGGGCCGGTCCCGGCGTTCGATCAGACCGTCCGTGTACATCAGCAAGGTGTCGTCGACGGCGAGCTGGACCTGATGTTCCTCGTACGTCGCCTCGGGGACGGCGCCGAGCAGCAGGCCCTTCACCAGGGGCAGCGGAGTCGCTTCGGTGCCGCGCACGAGGACGGGCGGCAGGTGACCGGCCCTCGCCCAGCGCAGCGTGTGGCGCTCGGGGTCGTACAGGCCGCAGACCGCCGTGGCGGTGACGCCCCCGGTCAGATGGTGGGTCACCATGTTGAGCCAGGTCAGCAACTGGGCCGGGCCGGCGCCCGTCACCGCCAGGCCGCGCAGCGCGTTGCGCAGGACGACCATGCTGGTGGCCGCGTCTATGCCGTGTCCGGCGACGTCTCCCACGCACAGGAGCACCAGCCGGGACGGCAGCACGACGGCGTCGTACCAGTCACCGCCGACCAGATGCTGGGTCTCCGCGGGGCGGTAGCGAACCGCCACCTCGAGACCTGGGGCGTCCAGGGGGCCCTGGGCCGGAGGCATGATCGCGTGCTGCAACTGCAGGGCCAGCCGGTTGCGTTCGCTCGCCTGCTGCTCGGAGTGGGCGAGCTGATCACGTGTGGCGGCGAGCGCCACCTCGGTCCAGTGGTGTGCGGAGATGTCCTGGTAGGCGCCCCGTACGACGAACAGCCGGCCGTCGGAGTCGAGTTCCGGTTCGGCCACCACGCGGATGTGCCGGGTGACACCGTCGGGTCGCTGGAGCCGGAACGCGACGGAGGCGGGGCGGCGGTGATGCAGCACCGTGCGCAGGAACCTGCCGATGGCGACCGCGTCGTCCGGGTGGGCGTGGGCGGGCAGTTCCTCCAGCGGGATCGGGCCGCTGGTGGGGGGCCTGCCGTACAGGCCGTAGAGCTGGACGTTCCAGGCGATCTCACCGGTGAGGAGATGCTCCTCGAAACCGCCTATCCGGCCGAGGCGCTGGGCGTGCTGCAGCAGGCTCGCCAGGCGTGCGGTCTCGTCCTCCATCCGCCAGATGAGCAGGACACAGCCGCCGTGCCGGCTGATGTTGATGTCGGCGACCGCCGCCAGCGGGACGTCGTCGACCAGGGTGGTGAGCCGCACCCGGCGGGCGCGGAACGGCTCGCCCGTGGCGTAGACCCGTTCGATCTGCTCGAAGAGCTCGCTCTCGTCGGCGGCCATCGGGTACGCCTCCAGCAGCAGCGAGCCGTTGACGACGCCCCGGGGCCGGCCGCTCGGGTCGAGGAAGCGGTTGTTGACGTGGTGGATGCGGAAGTCGACGAGTTCCCCGGTGCTGTCGAGATGCGGGACGAGCACCAGCGCGGGGTCGTGCAGCCCGTCGGCCAGGTCCGTCAGCTCGGTGACGTCCGGCAGGACGCCGGGCCGCCCGTCGCCGTCGGGGTGCGGCGGCGCCGTGGTCTCCAGCGTGTGCGCACACAGTTCGGCCAGGGCCTCGACTTGCCGGACTATCTGCGGGGGCTGCGCCTCCAGCGGCGCGGGCCACACGATCTCCAGCACGCCGTGGATCCGGCCGCCCGTTCCGGCCGGTACGGCGGCCCGGCCGCCGTCGGGGTGCTGGTGCCGGCCGATGGAGGGCAGGCCGGTCTCGGAGAGGGAGCCGATCCAGTGCTCGCTCCGATCGCCGAGCCCGCGCCGCGCCACGGTCGCCACACCCGGCGGCACGTACCGCCAGCGTTCCGCCTCCCCGACCGAGAACCCGGCGCTGCCCGCCAGCGAGAGCGAGCCGTCGCCGCCCAGCGCCCAGATGGCCACCGCCTCCGCACCGAGCGGACGCAGCGCGTGTTCCATCAGCGACTCGGCGACAGCCTGGGCGTCGGGAGCCGCCAGCGCACCGCTCTCGGCGGCCCGCAGCCGTACGGCCGAGGAGTCGCCGCCCGGCGGCTCGGTGGCCTCGGTACGGCCCGCTGTGCCGGCGAGGAAGGCGGCGGTCACCTCGGAGAGACGGTCGCGCGAGGCCTCGTTGATGACCTCGACGGCGAACTCGAGAGGGGTCAGGCGGGCCTGCTCGGTGAGCTCGGCGAGCTGTCGGGCCGCCTGCGCCGGGCCGCACCCGAGCCGCTCGACGAGGATGCCCTTGGCCAGCTCGATCAGGGCACGCCCGTCCGCCTCGGCCTGAGCCGCCCGCACCTCCCGGCGCAGCCGTTCCACGGTCGCCGCCAGCCTGCCGACAGGACCCGAGAAAGGCCCGTCGGCGGGCAGCAGTTCGGCGGTCTCCGGCTCTGCCGGAGGATGGGAGTCGCTCACGGTTGACCTGCTCCTCGGCCGGGACGTCCGAGGACGCCGGACGGTCGGCTGCCGCGCACGGCGGCTCGGCCGGCCCTCACAGGGACAGCCAGCGTTGGACGCGGCTGATGAGGTCGTTGGTGTCGACCGGCTTGGTGACGTAGTCGTTCGCCCCGGACGCCAGGCTCTTCTCCTGGTCCCCGGGCATGGCCTTGGCGGTGACCGCGATGATGGGCAGGTCCGCGTACTGGGGCATCGAGCGGATCTCGGCGGTGGCGGCGTACCCGTCCATCTCGGGCATCATCACGTCCATCAGGACCAGCGAGACGTCCTTGTGGGCGAGCAGCGTCTCGATGCCCTTGCGGCCGTTCTCGGCGTGCAGGACATGGAAGCCGTGCAGCTCCAGGGCACCGCTGAGCGCGAACAGGTTGCGCGCGTCGTCGTCGACGACGAGCACCGTACGGCCGACGAGGGCGTTGTCGACGACCTGCGCCACCGCGTGCTGGGGTTCCTCGCCGCGTACCAGCTGCAACACGTCCCCGGGTTCCTCCGCGGACAGGTGCAGGGTGATGCGCTCGCGCAGTTCGTCCAGGCTGGAGAGGAAGTCGAGCGGGCGGCCGTCGGCCCCGGAGCGCAACAGTTGCTCCTGGGCCAGGTCCACGTGGTGACCGGTGTGCACGAGCACCGGCACGCTGGCCAGCGCCGAGTCGCCCTCCATGGCCCGCAGCAGACGCGCGCCCTCGTCGTCCGGCATGCCGAGCTCCAGGACGACACAGTGGCAGGGCTCCGCGGCCAGGGTGCTCGCCGCCTCCTGCGCCCCGACCGCCGTGATGATGTCGATCGCCCCGAGCGGGTTGTCCGGGTCCGGCGCGAGGTCGGCGACCGCGCGTTCGGCGACCAGGCTGAGCAGTCCGCGCGTCCGGCCCTCGACGACGAGCAGACGGCGCCTGCGCTGCTCGGGAGCCTTGCCGGAAGGCGCGTCCGCCGGGGAGGCCGGCGGCAGCTCGGCGGCGGAGGGGTGCCGCTGGTCGGCCGGCCGGCCGCCACCGTCGAGCAGGCCCTCGAAGTCGGCGCGCGCCACGGGAAGGTAGAGCGTGAAGGTGCTGCCCTGGCCGGGCGTGCTGTCGACCGTGACGGCGCCGCCGAGCAGATGGGCGATCTCCCGGGTGATCGACAACCCCAGTCCGGTGCCGCCGTACTTGCGGCTGGTCGTGCCGTCAGCCTGCTGGAAGGCCCCGAAGATCGTCTCCAGTTGCTGCTGGGGGATGCCGATCCCGGTGTCCTTGACCCGGAAGGCGACCACCGGACCGCCGCGGAGGACGCCCATGGGCACCTCCCGGTCCGCGGCGGGTTCGATACGCAGCTCGACACCGCCCTGCTCGGTGAACTTCACCGCGTTCGACAGCAGATTGCGCAGGACCTGCCGCAACCGGGAGCCGTCGGTGAGCAGATCGGCCGGCGTGCCCGGTGCGGTGGCCACCGCGAAGTCCAGGCTCTTCTGCGTCGTCATCGGGCGGAACGTCACCTCGACGTACTCCAGCAGCTCGCGCAGCGGAATGCGTTCCGGAGTGACGTCCATCTTGCCGGCCTCGACCTTCGACAGGTCGAGGATGTCGTTGATCAACTGCAGCAGGTCCGAGCCCGCCGAGTGGATGATGCCCGCGTACTCCACCTGCTTCGGCGTGAGGTTGCGTGAGGGGTTCTGCGCCAGCAACTGGGCCAGGATCAGCAGGCTGTTGAGCGGGGTGCGCAGCTCGTGGCTCATGTTCGCCAGGAACTCCGACTTGTACTTCGAGGCCAGCGCCAGCTCCTGCGCGCGGGTCTCCAGCTCCTGCCGCGCCTGCTCGATCTGCAGGTTCTTGGCCTCGATGTCGCGGTTCTGCGAGGCCAGCAGGGAGGCCTTCTCCTCCAGTTCGGCGTTGGAGCGCTGCAGTTCCTCCTGCTGGACCTGCAACTCCTCCGACCTGGCCTGGAGTTCGGCGGTGAGCCGCTGGGACTCGTCCAGCAGCTCGTCGGTGCGGGCGTTGGCCACGATGGTGTTGAGGTTGACGCCGATGGTCGGCATCAGCTGGGCGAGGAAGTCCTGGTGGATCTGGGTGAAGCGGGTGACGGACGCCAGCTCGATGACACCGAGGACCAGGTCCTCGACCACGATGGGCAGTATCACCAAGGCCTTGGGAACGGTCTGCCCGAGGCCGGAGGAGACGGTCACGTAGCCCGGCGGCAGCTCCTCCACAGTGACGGCACGGCGGTTGCGCGCGGCCTGTCCGACCAACGAGCGTCCGACCCGGATGCGTTCGGGCCGGTCGGTGTCGTCGGGGTAGCCGTACGAGCCCACCAGTCGCAGTTCGGGCCCGCGCACGCTGTCCTCGGCGGCGTAGAAGGCGCCGTACTGCGCCGAGACCAGGGGCGCGAGCTCGTCCATGATGAGCTCGGCTACGACGGGCAGGTCGCGGTGGCCCTGCATGAGCCCGGAGATCCGGGCGAGGTTGGTCTTGAGCCAGTCCTGCTCCTGGTTGGCCCGGGTGGTCTCGCGCAGGGACCCCACCATGGAGTTGATGTTGTCCTTGAGTTCGGCGACCTCGCCCGACGCCTCCACGGTGATCGAGCGGGTCAGGTCGCCCTCGGCGACGGCGCTGGCCACCTCGGCGATCGCGCGGACCTGGCGGGTGAGGTTCCCGGCGAGCTCGTTGACGTTCTCCGTCAGCCGCTTCCAGGTGCCCTCGACCCCCTCGACCTCCGCCTGCCCGCCGAGCCGTCCCTCGCTGCCGACCTCGCGGGCGACCCGGGTGACCTCGGCGGCGAACGACGACAGCTGGTCGACCATCGTGTTGATGGTGGTCTTCAGCTCCAGGATCTCGCCGCGGGCGTCGACGTCGATCTTCTTCGACAGGTCGCCGCCCGCCACCGCCGTGGTCACCAGCGCGATGTTGCGGACCTGGCCGGTCAGGTTGTTGGCCATGGAGTTGACGTTGTCGGTGAGGTCCTTCCACGTGCCCGCCACGTTCGGCACGTGCGCCTGTCCGCCGAGGCGTCCCTCGGTGCCGACCTCGCGGGCGACGCGGGTGACCTCGTCGGCGAACGCGGACAGCGTGTCGACCATCGTGTTGATGACGTCCGCCAGGGCGGCGACCTCGCCCTTGGCTTCGACCGTGATCTTCTGGGACAGGTCACCGCGCGCGACCGCGGTGGCGACCTTGGCGATCGAGCGGACCTGGCCGGTCAGGTTCGACGCCATCACATTGACGTTGTCCGTCAGGTCCTTCCACGTCCCGGAGGCCCCCCGGACGATCGCCTGGCCGCCCAGATTGCCCTCGGTGCCGACTTCGCGGGCGACGCGGGTGACCTCGTCGGCGAAGGCCGACAGCTGGTCGACCATCGTGTTGATGGTGGTCTTCAGCTCCAGAATCTCCCCGCGGGCGTCCACGGTGATCTTCTGCGAGAGGTCGCCCTGCGCGACGGCGGTGGCCACCTGGGCGACATTGCGGACCTGCGCGGTGAGATTGCCCGCCATGAAGTTCACGGAGTCCGTGAGGTCGCGCCAGGTGCCCTTCACCCCCTTCACGTCCGCCTGTCCGCCGAGGCGTCCCTCGGTGCCGACCTCGCGGGCGACGCGGGTGACTTCGTCACCGAACGCGGAGAGCTGGTCGACCATCGTGTTGATGGTGTTCTTGAGCTGAAGGATCTCGCCGCGGGCGTCCACGGTGATCTTCTGTGAGAGGTCGCCTTGTGCGACCGCGGTGGTCACCTGGGCGATGTTGCGGACCTGGGAAGTGAGGTTTCCCGCCATGAAGTTGACCGAATCGGTCAGGTCCCGCCACACGCCGCCCACACCGGGCACCTGCGCCTGTCCGCCGAGGCGTCCCTCGCTGCCGACCTCGCGGGCGACGCGGGTGACCTCGTCGGCGAACGCGGAGAGCTGGTCGACCATCGTGTTGACGGTCTCCTTCAGCTGAAGGATCTCGCCCCGCGCGGGAACGTCGACCTTCTGCGACAGGTCACCCCGGGCGACCGCCGTCGCCACCTGCGCGATGTCGCGCACCTGGGTGGTCAGGTTGCCCGCCATGGCGTTGACCGAGTCGGTCAGATCGGCCCAGGTGCCCGAGACGCCCGGCACCTCGGCCTGACCTCCCAGGGTTCCCTCGGTTCCGACCTCGCGCGCCACCCGGGTCACTTCCGAGGTGAACACCGACAGCTGGTCCACCATGCCGTTGAAGACCGTGGCGATGTCGCCGAGCAGGCCCTCGCCGTCGGACGGCAGCCGGGTGCCGAAGTCGCCGTCCCGTACGGCGGTCAGTCCGGCCAGCAGCTGCCGCAGCTCCCGCTCGCCAGGGGCCCCGTCGACGGCCTCGATCGTCTTGCTCGTCATGCCCGCCCTCGTTCCGCTCCCCAAGAGCCCTCCAGCCGAGGACTCGGAACCGCGCCGGGCCCCGTGAAGGGCCCACTCACCGTCCGGGTTTCCGCTGTTCACGGGCTCGGCCGGATGAGAAGATCCGGTGAAGGTTAACTCAGTTGTCGAGTGACAACAAAAGCCCGTCGCAGGGGTTCCCGGAAGACGGTGAACTCGCCACCGCGGACGTATACGCCGAGAGAATCAGGGTACTTGGACGGGTTGACCGCCCCCGCTCGCAGCCCGGGCGGAGGCCGCTTTCGGCGGCCTTGACGACCTCGGCCCTCCACGCACGCCATGACCACGGGCTTCTCGCCGGGCGGAGTGGGTACCCGTGTGCCCTGTCTGGAGGGCATGGGCTGTGGAACTCACCGAATGGCTGCTGGCCCCGGGCGAACGGGGCAACAGCGCCACTCGTCTGGACAGCCGCCGGTCAGATGGAGTGGCGTGGTCGCGCGGCAACCTGGTGCGACCCCTCGTTCACGGGGCGACGTACTTCCGGGAACTGCTCCGCGCGATCAGAGCGCAGCGCGCGGGCGACCTGCTGCTCTTCACCGACTGGCGGGGAGACCCGGACGAGCGCCTCGACGGGCCGGGCAGCGAGATCGGCCGGGTCCTGGCCGACGCGGCCGAGCGCGGAGTGATCGTCAAGGGACTGCTGTGGCGCTCCCACCTGGACCGCTTCCAGTTCAGCGAGGAGGAGAACCGCCACCTCGGCGAGGAGATCGAAGCGGCCGGCGGTGAATGCCTGCTCGACATGCGGGTGCGCCCCGGCGGCTCGCACCACCAGAAGCTCGTGGTGCTCCGCCACGTCGACCGCCCCGACCTCGACGTCGCGTTCGTCGGCGGCATCGACCTGTGCCACAACCGCAACGACGACGCGACCCACCGCGGCGATCGGCAGTCGCTGCGCATCGCCGCCGCGTACGGACCGCACCCACCGTGGCACGACATCCAGCTCGCGATCCACGGCCCCGCCGTCGGCGACATCGAGACCGTCTTCCGGGAACGCTGGGAAGACCCCGCGCCGCTCACCCGCAGCCCCTTCGTGCGCCTGCGGGAACTCGCCCACGGCGAGGACACGGAGGCCGACCGTCTGCCACCGCAGGGCCCCGACCCCTCACCGCGCGGCACACAGACCCTCCAGGTCCTGCGCACCTACCCCAACCGGCTCCTGCGCGGCTACGACTTCGCCCCCGACGGCGAGCGCAGCATCGCCCGCGGCTACCGCAAGGCGATCGGCAGGGCCCGCTCCCTGATCTACCTGGAGGACCAGTACCTGTGGTCCCCGCACGTCGTCGAGTGCTTCGCCGAGGCGCTGAGCGCCAACGCCGGCCTGCGCCTGATCGCGGTCATCCCCTCCGTCCCCGAACAGGACGGCCGGCTCACCCTCCCCATGAACCTGATCGGCCGGATCACCGCCCTGGACCGGCTGCGCCGGGCCGGCGGCGGACGCGTCGCGGTGTACGGGCTGGAGAACCACGCCGGGACTCCGGTGTACGTACACGCCAAGGTGTGTGTGATCGACGACGTGTGGGCCTCGGTCGGATCGGACAACGTCAACCTCCGCTCCTGGACCCACGACTCGGAACTCACCTGTGCCGTGCTGGACGAGACCGTCGACCCACGCGAACCGCGCGATCCCGCCGGTCTCGGGGACGGCGCCCGCGCCTTCGCCAGGGATCTGCGCCTGGAACTCGCACGCGAGCACCTGGACCTGGAAGAACCGCCGGCCCCGCACCTGCCCGACCCGCTCTGCGATCCCGCGAAGGCCTTCGACGCCTTCGCCGCGAGCGCCGCCGCCCTGGACGCCTGGCACGACAACGGCCGCCGCGGCACCCGGCCGCCCGGACGCCTGCGCACCTATCACCGGCCGAGCCTTTCGCGTACGACCAAGACGCTCTGCACGCCGTTGCACCGGCTCCTGATCGACCCGGACGGCCGGCCCTTCGGACTGCGGCGCCGCAACGCCTACTGAAGAGGGAGACATCATGGCCCAGCACGTACGCGACATCATGACCAGCCAACTGGTGACGGTGGGACCACAGACCTCGGTGACCGCGGTGGCCCGGACGATGCGTGACCAGAACATCGGCGTCGTCCTGGTGACCGACGGCGACGAGCTGCGCGGTCTGGTCAGCGACCGGGACCTCGTGGTCCGCGCGCTGGCGGAGGGCGGTGCCCCGGAGGAGAAGACCGTGGCATCGGCGTGCAGCGGCGATCTTGTCACCGTCACTCCCGACGACGACCTCGACCGGGCGGTGGAACTCATGCGCGAGCACTCGGTGCGCCGACTGCCGGTCGTCGAGCACGGCCGCCCGGTGGGCATCGTCTCCCTCGGTGACATGGCGATCGAACGGGACGAGAGGTCGGCGCTCGGGGACGTCAGCGCGGCCAGGTCGAACCAGTAGGACGTAGGGCACGGGTGGTCGCCGACGTCGTTCCGGCAGTGGTCGGTGGTATGTGCCGTGCGGCTACCCGATGTTGCGGTCCGGCCGCGAACGCCGCCGGGGGCGTTGCCCGCCCGGCGGGAGGTGGGTTGACCGGGGTATGGACGATTGGTTCGTAGCGCTGGACGGCGCGCACCAGACCCGACCCGATACCGCGCCCTGCCCCTACTGCGCGTGTCTCCTGGCCGCACACCGGGCCGGGGACGACTCGCCCGAAGCAGGGCCGGGAGACGACGGCAACGTCTTCGTACGGTGGCTGCGCCTGAGCATGGTGCTCGTCGCGGCGGTGAGCGTGGTGCTGAACCTGTCCGGAGTGTGGGCAGGCTGAGCGGCCCGCCCGTCGGACGGGCCGCTGAGGAGGGGTCAGATGCCGAACGGGGCCGCGTAGCGCACGGTTCCGCTCGGCAGCGGGTGGCCGGCGTCCAGGGTGAGGGCCATCAGGGCCTCGTCGGGTACGTCGATGCTCAGGCCGATGCCGTGGGCCGAGGCCCGGGTGAACCCGAACCGGGGGTAGTAGGCCGGGTGCCCGAGGACGACGACGTAGTGCTCACCCATCTCCTCGGCCGCGGCGAGGGCGGCACGGATGGCCGCCGAGCCGGCACCGCTCCTTTGCCACTCGGGCCGCACGGCGCACGGCGCCAGGCACAGGGCCGGGACGTCACCGATGTGGCAGCGGGTCAGCAGCGCGAAGCCCACGGGCCGGCCGTCGTCGTCCGTGGAGACGAGGGACAGGCCCTCGATCCAGGAGGGGTCGGCGCGCAGCGCGTCGACCAGGTCGGCTTCCAAGGAGGTCTCGAACGCGGTCAGGTTGATGTCACGGACGGCGGGGATGTCGGCGCTGGCCTCAGCGCGCGTGATCCAGTTGCGCATGATGGACGGAGATCCGTTTCGCAGTGGTGTTCGTGTGGGAGCCCCGCGAGCTCACGCTCCCGGCGGGGACATACGGAACGAGATCAGGCCACGGCCCGGGACGTGAGGGAGACCCGGACACGGCGCACGGTGGCCTTGAGCGCGGTCATCAACCCCACCTCCCTGTTTCTGTGATCTCCTGCCGACACGAACGGTCAGCAGCGTACCCGGGGCGCGGGCAGCCTGCGCGGAGATCGGGCGGAAAGGTTTCCGGGGCATCCGGACAGGGAGCAGCCGTCGAACGAGGAGCGTTGACGCCATGGGCACTGCCGTCCACGTCCCGCAGACCCGGGACATGATCGGGGACGAACTCTCCGGAGACGAGGCGTTCGCCGCCCTGCGCCACTACGGCGGGCTGCGGTTGCTGACCGACTCCTTCGCGCGGTTCCGCTACGCGGACGGCTTCACCAACGCGCGGGCCCTCGCCTTCCAGGTGGTGCTCGGGCTGGTGCCGTGCACCGTGGCGCTTGTCGGGCTGGCCACGTCGGTGCACACGGAGGGCGTGGGCCGGATCATCGAGCTCACCCTCGGCCGGATCGTGCCGGGCGCCAGCTCCGAGATCGTCGAGGACGCGTTCCAGGGGACCCGGCGCACCGCGCACGGCGATGTCTGGAGCACGCTCGCCCTGTGGCTCGGCCTGGGCTTCGCGCTGTTGAACCTCGCCTCCGCGATGGGTCAGATCGAGCGCGGCGCCAACCGGATCTACGGCATCGAGCGCGACCGTCCGTTCCCGCGCAAGTACGGGCGGGGGATGGTGCTGGCGTTCGCCGCCGGTCTGCCCCTGGTGCTGGGGTTCGTCGTACTCGTCGCCGGCGAGGCCGTGGGCGACGCGGTGGCGCAGTCAGCCGGCTGGGAGCGCGGCGGGCCGAGGTGGTGGGGTGTGCTCGACATCCCCGTGGGGCTCGCACTGGCGTGGGTGGCCTCCGCCGTGATCTTCCGTTGGTCGCCCCGCCGGGTTCAGCCGGGTTACACCTGGCTGGCGTTCGGCTCGGCCGTGCACCTGCTGCTGTGGGTGGCTGCCACCTGGCTGCTCGCGCTGTACGTCGAGGAGAGCGGTGCCTTCGGTGCCGTGTACGGGCCGCTGACCGCCTTCATCGCCCTGCTGTTGTGGGCCAACCTCACCGGCGTCGCGCTGTTCCTCGGCATCGCGTTCGCCGCCCAGCTCGAAGCGGCCCGCGCCGGCATCGAATCGGCTGTCCAACCGGATCCGGGACCAGGTGTGTGACGGCCCCGGGAGCAGGTGTGTGACGGCGTGGGACGACCTCGCCGGCGGCGGGAAGTCCCGCCGCCGGCGAGGCGGGTGGGCGCGTACGCGCTCGCGGCAAGCCGTCAGCGGCGCAGCTTGACCTTGCTGACTGCGACGACACCGAGCGCCGCGAGGGCGATCTGGAACAGCCACTCGACCCAGTCGGCGCCGTCGGTGTCGGCGACGTCGAGGCCGGAGGCGATGCCGGTTCCGATGAACGCGGCGATGATGCCGATTGCGATGGTCCAAAGGACGCCGATGCGCTGGCGGCCGGGAACGACGAGCCGGCCGAGGACACCGATCACAATGCCGATAACAAGGGCGCTGAGGACGCCTGAGATCTCCATGAGCGGTTTACCACCCCTCAATCGTTGGTGGCGTACGAGTGCCCGTTCGAATTGATTTCAGTCCTCCGTGCCGTGGCTGCCCGGTCGGCTCAGCCCTTCACCGCCCCGGACGTGAGGCCCTGGACGATGTGGCGGCTGGCGAAGGCGAACAGGAGCATCGTGGGCACGATGGTGAGCACGGCCGCCGCGGACATCGAGCCCCAGTCGATGTTGAAGCTGGAGATGAAGCCGTTCAGTGCCGTGGGGACGGTCTTGTTGCTGTCGCTGTTCATGAGCGTCACCGACAGGAAGAGCTCGTTCCAGCAGTTGACGAAGTTGAAGATGAACGCGGCGACGATGCCGGGGCGCATCACCGGCAGCAGGACGCGGAACAGCGCGGCGAACCGGGACAGGCCGTCGATCATGGCGGCCTCCTCCAGCGCGTCCGGGATGTTCTCGAAGAAGCCGCGCAGCATCACCGTGCAGAAGGGGATGCACACCGCGATGTAGACGAGGATCAGGCCGAGCCGGTTGTCGACCAGCTTCAGGTCGGTCATCAGCAGGTAGAGCGGTCCCAGCGCGATGAACGCCGGGATCATCTGGGTGACCAGGGCGGCCATCAGCAGCGCGGACTTGGTGCGGAACTCGAAGCGGGCCAGTACATACGCCGAGAGCATCGAGATCGCCGTGGCGGTCACCGCCGCCACGGCGGCGACGACGAGGCTGTTGGTGAGGTAGGTCCCGAAGTCGGCCGTGCCGAACAGGCCGCTGTAGTTCTCAAACGACAGCCGCTCGGGCCAGTAGGCGAGCGGGAAGCGGAAGATGTCGCCAGGTGCCTTGAGCGAGGTGACGGTGATCCAGTAGAGCGGGAAGACGGTGAAGAGCAGCCACACCCCGAGGAAGGTGAACTTGACGGCCCGGCCGGCCGCTGTCTCCTTGCCGGTCACGGCCTCACCCCTTTCTTCTCACGCGTGGCCAGGAGGAAGAACACCGCGAACACCAGCAGCGCGGCCACCACGAGGAGGCCGAGCGCGGAGGCCCTGCCGTAGTCGCCCTGCTGAGTGATCTTGATCATCCAGGTGGTCACGATGTGCGTCTCGTTGTTCGGCCCGCCGCCGGTCATGCCGAAGATCAGGTCGGGGAAGTTGAAGATCCAGATCACCCGCAGCAGCACGGTCAGCGCCAGGGTGGTGCGGATGTAGGGGATGGTGATCCGGAAGAGCGTGCGCGCCTTGCCCGCGCCGTCCAGCGCCGCCGCCTCGTACAGCTCGTCGGGGATCGACTGGAGCGCCGCCAGGATCATGATCGCGAAGAAGGTGACGCCGTACCAGATGTTGGCGACGAGCACGGCCACCATCGCCGTCTTCGGATCCGCCAGCCAGGCGATCGGCTCGTCGATCAGACCGGCCTTCTGCAGCAGGTCGTTGACGACGCCGAACTCGCTGTTGAACAGCCAGCGGAAGAGGATGCCGATGAGGAATCCGGAGATCGCCCAGGGGAAGAAGATCAGCGCCTGGTAGAGGCCGCGGAAGCGGAAGCGGCGGCGCAGCCACAGCGCCAGCGCGAAGCCGATCACCAGCTGGGGGACGATCGAGCCGACCACCCAGACCGCGGTGTTGCCCAGCACGGTGCCCCAGGCGGGATCGGCGAAGACATCGCGGAGGTTCTTGAGCCCGACCCAGGACGTGTCGGTCAGGTCCGTCAACTTCCAGTTGCGGAAGGCCATTTGGCCGCCCGCGACCATGGGGTAGTAGGTGAAGACCGCCACGAAGACCGCGGCCGGCGCCATGAAGGCGGCGATGCTCAGGCCGCGCCGGGTGGTGAACTCCCGTCGTCGGCCCCGCCGGGGGAGGCCCCGCTTGCGGGAGGCCTCCCCACCGTGCGGCGCGGACGTCTTCGTTGTGGTCGTGGAAGCGACGGACATGTCTACTGCTCCTGCTGCCACTTCTCGGTCCAGTACGCGTCCCACCCGGCGAGCAGCTTCTTGGGCGTCGTCTTGCCGAGGATCAGCTTCTGCACGTCGGCGTCCGCCTTCTGCTGCCACTCGGCCCACCAGGTCACGCCTCGGGGCTGGGTGACGACCAGGTACTTGTCGGGCTGCTCGGTCATGGTGACGTAGCTCGACCAGGGACCGGTCTTGTAGAAGGGGTCGCTGGTCGCGGACTTGAGGATGGGCACCAGGCTGTTCTTCTTGGTGAACGTCGTCGACGCCTCGCCCTGCGAGAGGAACTCGACCAGATTGACGGCCTCGGCCTTGTGCGTGCTGCCCTTGGCGACGCCCCACCCGGCGGTGGCCAGCGGCTGCACGGTCTTGCCGCCGGGCCCGGCCACGAGCGGCGCGGTGCCCCACTGGTCCTTCGTGATCGACTTGGACTCCGAGACGGTGGCGATCACTTCGGGGTCCTGGAGCAGGAAGGCCGTGGAGCCGTTGGAGAAGGCCTCGACCATCTCCGGATAGCCCCAGGAGACGGACGACTTGGGCGACGCCTGCTTGAAGAGCTTGAGGTAGTTCTCGATGGCGTCCTCCGCCCCGGGCGCGGAGAAGATCGTACGGCCGTCCTTGAGCTTGAAGCCGTTCGCCGGGTCGACCTGGTCGGCGAGGTAGGCCTCGATGGCGGCGGTCGCGTTGCTGTTGGAGTTGGCGCCGCCGCGGAAGGCGTAGCCGTAGCGGCGCTTGGCCGGGTCGTGGATGGCGGTGGCCTGCTCCACCAGTTCCGCCCAGGTGGCCGGCGGCTTGTCGAAGCCCGCCTCCTTGATCAGGTCGGTGCGGTAGAAGAGGCTCAGGCCGTAGAAGCCGTACGGGACGAAGTACGTCTTGCCCTTGGCGTCCTTCGAGGCGTTGACGGCGTTCTCCGTCATCGCCTCCCAGCCCTTCCAGCCGTCGAGGTCCTTCTTCATGTCGTAGAGCCAGCCGTTGTTCGACCAGGGCCCGACGGTGATGTCGCGTACCTCCAGGACGTCCACCCCGCTGCCGGACTGGAGCATCTGCTGGAGCTTCTGGTCGGCCTGTTCGGTGGGCGGGGAGACCAGGTTGACCTTGACCTTGGGGTTCTGCTGCTCGAAGTCGGCTATGAGGTCCTT
Organism: Streptomyces sp. NPDC093568; assembly: GCF_044764945.1. Lineage (NCBI taxonomy): Bacteria > Bacillati > Actinomycetota > Actinomycetes > Kitasatosporales > Streptomycetaceae > Streptomyces > Streptomyces sp. NPDC093568. Next base: position 579,075 of record NZ_JBIWJD010000003.1, read on the forward strand.
GAGCAGATCGGTGCGGGTGGGGTTCGTCAGGCTCTCGACCATGTTGAGCGTGACGGTGCCGCTCGCCTCGGGGCTCATGGTGGAACAGCCGGTCAGGACCATCGCGGCGGCGGTGCCGAGCGCGAGAACTGCCGTCCTTCTTCTCATCGTGCTGACCTCTTCCCTGTGTTCTCTCGTGCCCACCTGTTGAGGACGGGGACGCATTCCTCGGCGAAGTACTCGTAGTCGGCGGCGGTGTTGTAGACGTGGGCGGACAGGCGCAGGTAACCGACGCCGTCGAAGCTGGTGAAGGCCGCTTCCACACCCAGTTCGAGGGCCACCCGGTCGCGCAGTGCGTCGGCCTCGACGCGGTCGGCGGCGAGGCCGTCCGGGAGGCGCACCAGACGCATGCCGGGCACCGGCATGCCGACGTCGACCGCGCCCGTCGGTTCCGCGAGCGCGGTGCCGATGACATGGGCGCCGTAGTCGGCCAGGTCGTCCATGTAGCGGCGGGCGGCGGGCCACCCCCACGTGCGCTCGACGAAGGCGAGGGACGTCGGCGCGGCCAGGTAGGCGGTGGCGTCGACGGTGCCCTGCTGGTCGAAGCGGTCGGGGAAGGGATCGGCCGCGGCCCACGAGTCGATCAGGGGATAGAGCCGCTCGCGCAGCGGACCGCGGGCGACCAGCGCCGCCGTGCCGCGCGGGGCGCAGCCCCACTTGTGCAGATTGCCGGTCCAGAAGTCGTACGTCGCGTCCGCGAGCGGCGCGGCGAGCAGTCCGGGGGCGTGCGCGCCGTCGACGAGCACGGGGATGCCCCGGCGCCGGGCCTCCGCCCCGATGCGCTCCACCGGCAGCCGCCGCGCGGTCGCCGAGGTGATCTGATCGACGACGACGAGCTCGGTGGCGTCGCTGAGCTCGCCGGCCACGGCCTCGTACGCCCGGTCCTCGTCCGCGTCGAGCGGCACCCGGGCGGTGCGGACCCTGCCGCCGCAGCGCCGGGCGAGCCGCTCGGCGCCCATGGTGACGGCCCCGTAGCCGTGGTCGGTGACGAGGATTTCGCCGCCCGGGCGCGGGGTGAGAGCGGCGTAGACGACGCTCGCTCCGGCGCTCGCGTTCGGCACGAGGGCGAGGTCGTCGGCGCTGACGCGCAGGAAGTCGGCGAGCTCGACGCGGGTGGCGGCGAGCCGTTGGGGGAGCGCCGGGAACCACACCACGGGCGAGCGTTCCATCTCCACTCGGAGCAGCTCCTGCCGCTCCTGCGCCACCAGGGGTACGGCCCCGAAGGAGCCGTGGTTGAGGTGCTTGAGGGCAGGGTCCAGTGACCATGCCCGGTCGGCGGGCCGGCCGTCCGCCAGCAGCAGCGGGTGCGGTGCGGTGGTCACCTCGGTCTCGCTCACGGGACTCCACATCTGGGCAGGGCGGTCCCGTGGAAGGACGGACTCCCGTCCCGGGACTCATATGATGACTCGGCATCCTGCACGGCTTCCGGGGCGGAAACAAGGGTCGTACAGTGAAAGTCATCAGATGACTTTCGGGCGAGACGCATCCGACACATCCGGGACTCGCTACAGTGCTCCGAGGGGACCGCGGCGTGACCGAGGGCCCGTTCAGGGGAGGAAGAGGGGACGGATGTCCGCAGTCGAGAGGGCGTTCCACGGCCTACGGCACATGATCGCGACCGGGCGCCTCGGTCCGGGCGAGCGCATCCCGCCCGAGGGCGACCTCTGCGAGGAGCTCGGCGTCTCGCGGGGATCGCTGCGCGAGGCCGTACGGATGCTCGCCGCCCTGGGCGTGATCGAGCCACGGCACGGCTCGGGGACGTACGTCTCCCAGCTCAGGCCCGAGGACGTGATCGGCAGCCTTTCCCTGACCCTGGAACTCCTGCCGCTGTCGGGCCTGTTGGAGGTCTACGAGATCCGGCGCGTCCTGGAGGCGCACGTGGCCGCCCAGGCGGCGGCCCGCTGCACGCCAGAGACGGTGCGCACGCTCTTCTCGCTCATCGAGGACATGGAGGCCACGAGCGACCCCACCAAGGCCTCCGAACTCGACCACCGCTTCCACGCGGAGATCGCACGCGTCGGCGGCAACCCCACGCTCGCCTCGCTCCTGGCGGTCTTCCGGTCCCGCTCCCGCAAGTACCAGGTCTTCACCCTGCCCGAAGGCCCCGAAATGCGCAGGAAGAGCGACGACGACCACCGCGTCCTGGCCACCGCCATCGCCGACCGCGACCCCGTCGCCGCGGCCGGCGCGGCGCAGGCGCACGTCGCCCAGACGGAGCGATGGCTGCGGGCGTTCACACCGCCGGTGGAGGAGACGGCCGGCCCGGACCGGGCCTCAGGGCCCGGCGAGCCGACCTAGGTCTTCCGTTCAGGACTCGAGCCGTCGTCGATCGTCCTCGTCCCACTTCGTCGTGTCGCGAGGCTCCACGTACGGCTCCTTGTCGGCGGGGTAGCCGCCCGCGACGGCACGCTGGCGGGCCAGCTCCGCGTCGCACTCCAGGCCCAGCAGGATCGCCAGATTCGTGATCCACAGCCACACCAGGAAGATGATCACGCCGGCGAAAGTGCCGTAGGTCTTGTTGTACGAGCCGAAGTTCGCCGCGTACACCGCGAAGCCGGCCGAGGCGATCATCCAGATCACCAGGGCCAGGAAGCTGCCCGGGGTGATCCAGCGGAAGCCGCGGACCTTCGCGTTGGGGGTCGCCCAGTAGAGGATCGCGATCATGATCGTGACCAGGACGACGAGCACCGGCCACTTCGCGAACGACCACACCGTGAGCGCCGTGTCGCCGACACCCAGCGCGGAGCCGACCTCCTTGGCCAGACCGCCGGTGAACACGACGATCACCGCGCTGATCACCGCCATGACCATGAGGGTCACCGTCACACCCACGCGGACCGGCAGCACCTTCCACACCGGCCGTCCCTCGGGGACGTCGTACACCGCGTTGGCCGTCCTGATGAACGCGGCGACATAGCCGGAGGCCGACCACACGGCGAGGAGCAGACCCACCACGGCCATGAGCGAACCGATGCCGGCGTTGCCCTGCATCTGCTGCACCGCGCTGGTCAGGACGTCTCGCGCGGCGCCCGGGGCCAGCTTCTGGATGTTGTCCAGCACCTGCTGCGCCGCGGACTCCCCGACGACCCCGAGCAGCGAGATGAGCGCCAGCAGGGCCGGGAACAGCGCCAGGATGCTGTAGTACGTGAGTGCCGCCGCCCGGTCGGTCAGCTCGTCCTTCTTGAACTCCTTCACGGTGCCCTTCAGCACCGCCCCCCAGGAGCGCCCCGGCAGGTCCGTGGGACTCTCCGGCTCCTGCCGCTCCACCTGTTCATCCGGCCCGGCCTCTGGCGCCCGCGCGGTCTCGACCGTCTGGTCGGCCGCGTCGTGCCCGCCGCGCCGTTCGTGCCCTTTCAACGTCCATGCCATTCCGCACGGGTAACCGGCCGCGGAGCACTCCATACACGCATTCACGGCATTCCCGAACAACCAGGGAGTCGGACGTCTCTCGGCGGGCCCGCCGCACGCGGCTGACCTGGGATGTTTCCCGCGGTGTCGGCAGCGGTCTCCAGCAACTGGCGATCCGGCGATCTTTCAGGTCCACATCGCCGGGTACCCGCCGCGTCGTCAACCCAAGAGGCCGAGATCACGGAGGTCGTCGATGCGAGCGGACGTGGACCGGATCGCGCGGCCATGGGGAGAGCGCACCCCGTACGACCGGGACACGACCTGGCCGGTGCGGGTCGACTCGTTCCTGGAGTCCGGCATGACGGCCGAAGCGGTTCAGCGGTGGGTGCCGACGGCGTCCCTCCTGCACTCCAACGGGGACGCGATGGACCTGGCCGTCGCCGACGGAAGGCTCGTCGGGGTGCGGGGCCGCGCGCGGGACCGGGTGAACCGCGGCCGCCTCGGGCCGAAGGACCTGTTCGCCTGGCAGGCGAACCACTCCGCGGACCGGCTGACCGCTCCGCTCGTGCGCCGGGACGGGCGCCTGGTGCCCTGCGACTGGGACACGGCCATGACCGAGATCGTGGACCGGACCCGGCACCTGCTCGATGAACAGGGGCCCGGCGCTCTCGGGTTCTACACCAGCGGCCAGCTGTTCCTGGAGGAGTACTACACCCTGACGGTGATCGCCCGCGCCGGGCTCGGCACGAACCACCTGGACGGCAACACCCGCCTGTGCACCGCGACCGCCGCCGAGGCCTTGAAGGAGACGTTCGGGTGCGACGGCCAGCCCGCCTCCTACACGGACGTCGACCACGCGGATGCCATCGCCCTGTTCGGGCACAACATGGCCGAGACCCAGCCGGTGCTGTGGATGCGGGTCCTGGACCGTCTGGCGGGCGGCGACCCGCCCCGGCTGGTGTGCGTGGACCCGCGTCCGACACCGGCCGCCCAACATGCCACGGTCCATCTCGCGCCTCGCGCGGGTACGAACGTGGCCCTGCTGAACGCGCTGCTGCACGAGATCATCCGCACCGACCGGATCGACCACGACTTCGTCGACGCCCACACCGTCGGCTTCGACGAACTGTCCCGGGGCGTCGCCGACCGCACGCCCGCCTGGGCCGCCCGGATCTGCGACGTACCGGCCGCCAGGATCGCCGAAGCCGCCGAGGTCCTCGGCGGCGCCGAACGGCTCCTGTCCACCGTGCTCCAGGGCGTCTACCAGTCCCACCAGGCCACCGCCGCCGCCTGCCAGGTGAACAACCTCCAGCTGATCCGCGGCATGCTCGGCCGCCCGGGCTGCGGGGTGCTGCAGATGAACGGCCAGCCCACCGCCCAGAACACCCGCGAGTGCGGCGCCAACGGCGACCTGCCGGGGTTCCGGAACTGGGAGAACGACGCCCACGTCGCCGATCTCGCACGCGTCTGGAACGTCGAGCCGTCCCGCATCCCGCACTACGCCCCGCCCACTCCGGCCATGCAGATCCTCCGCTACGCCGAACAGGGCTCGATCCGGATGCTGTGGATCTCCGGCACCAACCCGGCCGTCTCCCTCCCCGAACTCAGGCGCATCCGCGAAATCCTCGGTCAGGAACGGCTGTTCACCATCGTCCAGGACCTCTATCCCACCGAGACCGCGCACCTGGCGGACGTCGTCCTGCCCGCCGCGACCTGGGCCGAGAAGACCGGCACGTTCACCAACGCCGACCGCACCGTCCACCTCTCCGAGAAGGCCGTCGAGCCGCCCGGGGACGCCCGCCCGGACCTGGACATCCTGCTCGACTTCGCCCGCAGGATGGACTTCCGCGACAAGGACGGCCGGCCGCTCGTCCGCTGGCACGACGCCGAGTCGGCGTTCGCGGCATGGCAGGAGTGCAGCCGCGGCCGCCCCTGCGACTACACCGGTCTGACCTACGAACGGCTACGGGACGCCGGCGGCATCCAGTGGCCCTGCACGGAGGCGGCACCCGACGGCACCGAACGCCTCTACACCGGCGGCGTCACCTGGGCCGCCCCGGAGGACTGCGAGACCTACGGCAGGGACCTGGTCACCGGCGCGTCCGTGTCCGAGACCGAGTACCGCGCGCTGAACCCCGACGGCAAGGCCGTCCTGAAGGCGGCCGAGTACCTGCCGCCGCACGAGTCGACGGACGACGTCTATCCCTTGCAGCTGAACACGGGCCGCACCCTGTACCACTTCCACACCCGTACGAAGACCGGCCGCACCCCGCAACTCAACGCCGCCGCCCCCGAGGTGTGGGTGGAGATCTCCGCCCCGGAGGCGCATCGGCACGGTGTGGCCGAAGGCGATCTGGTCGAAGTCACCAGTACGCGCGGCGCGGTCCGCGGACGCCTGCGGATCACCGGCATCCGGGACGGGATGGTGTTCCTGCCGTTCCACTACGGCTACTGGGACACCCCGGAGGGCGACCGCCCCGGCAAGGACGGCGGCCGGGCCGCGAACGAGACCACCGTCACCGACTGGGACCCGGTCTCCAAACAGCCGCTCTTCAAGACCGCCGCCGCGCGCCTGACGCTCGTCGAGCGGGCTGAGGGCGCTGTCAGCCCGGCCCCGACCACCGCGGCCTCCGCCCCGACCGACCCACGTTCGGCCCCGGCCACCACCGGCGGCCCGTCGGCCGTGGCCCACCAGAGTGTCGTAGCCCCGGAAGGAGAGCGGTCATGAGCGCGGTCCCTGCTGTGCTGCGCGTCCTCCATGACGGCGAACGCGCACTGGAGCGAGAACTGCTCGCCACGGCCGGACGGCACCCCGCCGAGCACGAGGTCCACCACGTCGCCACCGACCTCGCCCGCTGGTCCCACGAGCACGCCGAGCGCATCGCCCGCGCCGCCGAACCTCACGGCCTGCACTGGCCGGAGCCCGCCGCCGACGCGTCCCACGACGGCCGGCCGGGCCTCCCGCTGATGTCGGAGCGCCCGGCCCGCCCGGGCGGCGAGCCCGCCGGGCCCGACCTCGGCCTGCTGGACGACCTGCGCGGGCTCCATCTCGCCGCCACCGACAACTCCCTCAGCTGGGAGATGCTCGCCCAGGCGGCGCAGGCCACGGGCGACGGCGACCTGCTCGCCCTCGCGAGCACCTGCCACCCGCAGACCCTGCGGCAGCTGCGCTGGACCAACACCATGCTCAAGACGCTGGCCCCGCAACTGATCACCAGCGCGAACGGTTCCTCATGAGGGGTTCAGCGCAGGGGCGGCATGTCCGTGGGGCTGGAGTCGAGTCCGGGCCGTTTGCCGGCCCAGGCACCGCGGGTGAAGTCCGGGATCTCGACCGGGCGGCCGTTCCTCGCCAGGGAAGCGGCGCTCAGCGGGACCGCTGAACACCAGGCGGCCGAGTCGTAGACGTCGATGTCGGGCACCAGTCCCGCGCGCATCAACTGGACGGTGCGCCACTGCAGGACGTAGTCCATGCCGCCGTGACCGCCGTTGTTGGCGGCGTCGTCGCCGACCTTCCGCCACAGCCAGTGGTCGTACTCCTTGCGGTAGTCGGCGAAGTCGCGCCAGGTGTGACCGGCGTGGTCCGGTTCGAGATAGACGCGTGCGCCGGTCGGGGCGGGCCCGGTGTAGTCCTCGACGATCCCGCGGCTGCCCGCGAGGGAGTTGATCCTGCTGTAGGGCCGCGGTGAACTCACCTCGTGCTCGGCCCGGATGACCCGTCCCCGCTCGGTCTCGATGAGGCAGGTGACCAGGTCGCCGTTGATGTACGTCTCCTTCCAGGACGGGTGGTCCCGGGGGACGAAGCGCTCGCGGTAGTCGGCCAGGCCCTTGGGGGCGGTGGTGGTGGCGCTCAGGGTGGTCATCCGGTCGCCGCGGTTGATGTCCATGGCCGCCGCGATCGGGGCGAGCCCGTGCATGGGGTAGAGGGACGCGGTGCTGCGGGTGTGCCACAGCCGACGCCAGGAGTCGGTGTAGTACGTGTCGGAGAAGAGGAGTTCGCGCAGGTCGTGGAGGTAGCCGCCGTGGCCGTTGGTGATGTCCCCGAACACACCGGCGTGCGCCATCCTCAGCATCGCCAGTTCGTTGCGGCCGTAGCTGCAGTTCTCGGCGAGAAGCAGGTGCTTCCGGGTGCGCTCGGAGGTGTCGACCAGGTCCCACAGCTCGCGCAGTTCGGTCGCGACGGGGAGTTCCACCACGGCGTGCCTGCCGCTCAGCAGCGCGGCTCTGCCGTGCTCGTGGTGGAACTCCCACGGTGTGGCGACGTACACGAGGTCGATGTCGTCACGCCGCAGCATCTCGGCGTAGGAGGCGGATGAACCGCCGTACTCGGCGGGGCGGGGCTCGCCCTTGCTCACCAGCCGGTCGGCGGCGCTGCGTGCGCGCTCGGCGCGGATGTCACAGACGGCGGTCACGGTGCAGCCGGGTACGGCCGCCCACCCCATGACCATCCCTCCGCCGCGGTTGCCGAGGCCGATGACCGCGACCCGGACGGTTCTGTGGACCTCGAACGGCGCGCCGATCATCGACTTCTGTCCGGGACGGCGGCGGGGCGGCTGTTCCGTCGCGGCCGCCGCGGTGGGTGCCGCGCCGGTCATCCCGGCCGCGAGAGCGCCGGTGGCGACGGCTCCGCCCAGAAGCAAGCGGCGTGAGACAGCGGGTGTTTCGGACATGACGGCAACACTCCTCGGTGGGGTGGCTTGCATCACTGCCGGTGCACTGTCGGGACTGCGGGGACTGTCGGGACATGACTCTGGCGGGCTCCACTGTGCATGTCAATATGTGCTCGATAGAGTGCAGTTCCGAGCATCATCAAGCATCATCGAGTGGCTGACACAATGTCGGGCGGGTCCGTCGGTGCGCTGATTCGGCAGCGCGACAGCGGCGGACGCAAGGTCCGGCCAGGGGAAACCGACTCGTCACGCAGGAGACGCCAGCGCATGAACACGCCGCCATCGCAGCCATCGCCGCCCGGAGCGGACTGGGTTGACGGGTCGTCCGTACGGATCGGCGCACTCGTTCCGCTGACCCGGCCGGGCTGGGCCGAGTCCGGCCGACACCTGCTCGCCGGACTCGAGTTGGCCGTACGCGACGTCAATGAGGCGGGCGGAGTCGGCGGAAAGCCACTGGAGTTGGTGGTCCGGGACACGGCGGCCGATCCCCAGAAGGCCACGGCGGCGGTGGACGAGCTGGCCGGCCTGGGGGTGACCGCGCTGGTGGGGGAGTACCACAGCGTCGTCGCCCGTGCCGCGGCCGGCCGGGCCGACGAACTCGGAGTGCCGTTCCTGTGCTCGTCGGCGGTTCTCGACTCGCTCACGGAACAGCCGACGGAATGGGTCGCGCGCCTGGCCCCGGAGCAGTCCCGCGGCTGGCGGATCTACGCGGACTTCCTCCTCGGCGCGGGCAACAGCCGCATCGCCGTGGCGGCCCAGCCCAGCGTCTACTGGGCATCAGGGATCCGCATCCTGCGGGAGCATCTCGCCCCGCGCGGCGGTACCGTCATCGAACTGGACATGAGCGCGCTCACTCCCAATGCCGTGTGCGACGCACTCGTCGGCCATGGTGCGACAGCGCTCCTCCTCCTGGTCGGCCACCCGGACCCGGCGGTGCCGATCGTCCGGTCCGTCCGCTCCGACCCGCGCCTGGCCGAGATCCTGATCGGCGCTCCGGCCGGGCAGCCGGAGTTGACGGAATGGGTGAACCTGCTGGGCGGCGACGGCGCCGCGATTCCCTTCCTGCGCTATCTGCCCGAGCGGCTGAGCCCGCTCGGCGCACGCGTCGAGACGGCCCTGCGCGAGCGGCTCGCCCAAGCGCCCTCCTTCGTGGGCTTCGAGGGCTACGACACCATCGCCGTCCTCGCCCAAGTCCTGCGCTCTCACGGCCCGGACCGGGCTCGCATCGCCGGATCCTGGCCGCATGTCGAGGCTGAGGGCACCCGCGGGCGAATCCAGTTCTCCCGCACGCCGGGCATCAGCGTGTGGCAGTGGACCGGGGCGCCGATTCAGGTCGTCGACCGGGATCCGGCGGACCCCGAGCGCTTCCGGATCGTTCACACGGGCTGACGGAGCACGGCGCGGGTCCGGCCGCCGAGATGTCCGGACCCGCGCCTGTCCACCTGCCCGCCTGTGTGGTCGGGTGGACGGGGGCTCTGAGCTCGGGGGACCGGCAAGCCCCGTACCAGTGAGACCGGTTACACGACGTTAACGCCTGTGACTCGGTCGTGAGACCACCCGGTCCCACCATCGCAATACCTGTCAGCCGACAGGTAACCCCCGCTCGGAGGTGCGGTGATGAACCGATCAGAGCTCACCCCTGTGTCCCCTCCCGCCGACGGCCCCGCGACCGGCCCCGCTCACGTCGGCTACCACCAGGAACTACGCCGCGCCATGGGCGGCTTCGCGTCCTTCGCCGCGGGCTTCTCCTTCGTGTCGATCCTCACCACCGTCTTCCAGCTCTTCGGCCTCGGCTTCGGTCTCGGCGGCGCCGCGTTCTTCTGGACCTGGCCGCTGGTCTTCGTGGGCCAACTGCTGGTCGCGCTCTGCTTCGCCGAACTGGCGGCGCGCTGGCCCATCTCGGGGGTGATCTACCAGTGGTCGAGCCGGCTGGCCGGCACCACGACGGGCTGGTTCACCGGCTGGACGATGATCATCGGTCAGATCCTCACCGTCGCGGCGGCCGCGATCGCCGCGCAGGCCGTCCTGCCCGCCATCTGGTCCGGCTTCCAGATCGTCGGGGGATCGCACGCCGACCCCTCGGTCGCCTCCTCGACGGGCGCGCAGAACGCCGTCGTCCTGGGCTGCGTCCTGCTGGTGATCACCACCGTGGTGAACATCCTGGGCATCCGCCAGATGGCCGCGGCCACCAGCTTCGGCGTCGTGATCGAGATCGTCGGTGTGATCGCCCTGGTGCTGCTGCTCTTCTTCCTGCCCGAGCGCGGCCCCCAGGCAGTGGTCCACAACACCGGATGGGCGGGCGACGGCGCCTACCTGGGGGCCTTCCTCGCATCCTCGCTGATGGCGGCGTACGTCATGGTCGGCTTCGACTCGGCGGGCGAGCTGGCGGAGGAGACGCGCAGCCCACGCCGGACCACTCCCCGGACCATCCTGCGCGCGCTGATCTTCTCGGGCATCGGCGGCGCGCTGCTCATCCTCTCCGGACTGTTGGCGGCGAGCAGCCTGACCGACGGCAACCTGGCCACCGGCGGCCTCTCCTGGGTGCTCACCGACCGGCTCGGAGGCGTCCTGGGACGGCTGTTGCTGTGCTGCGTCGCCGTCGCGGTGTTCGCCTGCACCCTCGCCGTGCAGACCTCCGGCGCCCGAATGATCTACTCCATGGCACGTGAGGGCGCCCTGCCCTTCCACCGGCACCTCGCGAAGGTCTCGCCCCGCACCGGCACGCCGATCATCACGTCCATCGTGGTGGGCGTCGGCGCCGCGATCGCACTCCTGGTCAACGTCCGCCAGTCGGCGATCTTCACCGCGCTCTCCAGCCTCTGCATCGCCATGCTCTATCTGGCCTACCTGGGCGTGACGCTGCCGCTGCTCGTCGCCCGGATCCGGCACCGCGGCGCCGGCCCGCTCCCGGACGGCGTCGACGAGACCGGCCGGCCGCTGTTCTCCCTGGGCCGCTGGGGAACCCTCGTCAACGCGCTCGCCGTGCTCTTCCAGATCGGCATGACCGTCAACCTGCTGTGGCCCCGCCGGGAGATCTACGACCTCACCGAAGGGACCTGGTGGCTCCAGTGGAGCGCTCTGCTCTTCATCGGGCTCAGCCTCGCCCTCGGCGCCGGCTACTTCCTCGCCCGCCGCCTGCACCGCCGGATCCAGCTGAGGCACGTGCCCCACACCCACATCGAGCCGCCCGCCGAAGCCGTCGCCGAGCCCGCCTGACACCTCGGCGGTCCGTGTCGGCTACGCAGGCCGCCGAGCTCGGCCGACAGCCCGGCGGTCCGCGCCGGCCACGCAGACCGCCGAGCTCGGCCGACAGCCCGGCGGTTCGTGTCGGCTACGCAGACCGCCGAGCCCGGCCGACAACTCGGCGGTCCGTGGCGGCTACGCAGTCCGCCGAGCCCGGCTGACAGCTCGGCGGTCCGTGTCGGCTGCCCAGACCGCCGAGCTCGGCCGACAGCCCGGCGGTCCGTGTCGGCCACGCAGACCACCGAGCCCGCCCGACAACCCGGCGGTCCGCACCGGCCACGCATGGCCGGAGACCCGCTGACGACGCACCGACGAAGGGACGACGGGACAGCCATGACCACGACCGAAGGGCCGACGGCCCATCCGCCGCACGGCCGGCACCTCACCGAGCCGCCCACCTCTCAACCCCCCGCCGGCGTCCGCGAGCTGCACCAGACCGACAGCGTCCGCAACGCCCGCGAAGACGCCCGCGCCCAGGGCGGACAGGCCGGCGCATGGATGCCGTACCTTCCGGCGTCGGGCAGCCCGCACCGCCCGCCGGGAGTCGACGCCGCCGCCCTGGTCTGGGCGGAGACAGTCGCGCCCGGCGGCTACACCCACAAGGTCCTCGCCCGCGGCACACGGCTGCGCTTCGACGACCCGACCGGCGACGCCTGCGCCCATTTGCTGCTCTTCAACGCCCTGGAACCGGTCGAGCGGCTCAACGTCGCCGACACCCTGAAGATCCCCTGGCAGGCCTACCTGGGCCTGAACCACCCACTGCTGTCCGGCGACGGCCGGGTCATGGCCGTCGTCACCGGCGACTCCTCGGGCCGGCACGACGCCTTCTGCGGCACGACCACCGACGCGTGGAACGAACGCAAGTACGGCGACGCCCGCCCCGAGGGGCCGTCCCCGTCAGGGCGCGGACTCTTCGTCAAAGCCGCCGCCAAGCACGGCCTGAGCCGGCGCGATCTGCCGCCCAGCGTGTCGTTCTTCCAAGGCGTACGCGTCGAGGCGGACGGCGCCCTCAGCTGGCGGGGAAGCGAGGGCCCGGGCACCCACGTCGAACTCGTCGCGGAAATGCCCCTGTTGGTGCTGGTCGCCAACGTCGCCCATCCGCTGGACCCGCGCACCGACTACCTCGTCGGGCCCCTGCGCGTGCACGCCTGGCGCGGCACACCGACCGGCCCCGACGAGCCCCGGTTCGCCGCGACGCCCGAGCTGCACCGGGCGTACCTGAACACCGCCGACTACTGCGAAGCACGAGGGCTGTGACATGGCGACCACGCAGGCCGGCCAGACCGGTCAGACCACTCAGACCGCTCAGACCGCTCAGACCGCTCAGACCGCTCAGACAGAGAACACCGGTACCACCGCGACCACCTACCCCACCCCCGCGGGCGGCACCGTCGCCTCCACCGTCCCCGTCGGCGCCGTGTACACCGAGGGATCCCCCCTGGACTGGGCATCGAGCCTGGTCGAGGGCCGGATCGTCCTGGACGAGCACGTCCCACCCAACGCACCCTGGTCCGCGGTGGTGACCGAGGGGCACGTCCTGACGATCGTCGACGTCGGCGGCAACCAGTCCGCCGACTGTCTGCTCTACAACGCCGACGACCCCGAGGAGCGCTACAGCGTCCCCGACACCCTGGCCTGGCAGGGCAACGCCTATGTGCGCACAGGCACCGTTCTGCGCAGCAACGAGGGCCGCCCGCTGATGACCGTCGTCGCCAACGAGATCGACCGCCAGGACACGATCGGCGGCGCCTGCGGCAAGGAGTCCAACACCCTGCGCTACGGCCACCACGTGATGTTCCATCACGGCTGCCGCGAGAACTTCCTCGCCGAGGCATCCCGGCGCGGACTGGGGGTGCGCGACCTCGTCTCCAACCTCAACTGGTTCATGAACGTGCCCGTCGAGGCAGACGGCGCGCTGGGCATCGTGGACGGCATGTCGGCGCCCGGCCGCCGGGTCGCGGTGCGCGCCGACATGGACGTCCTGGTGATGGTGTCCAACTGCCCCCAGATGAACAACCCGTGCAACGACTTCAACCCGACCCCGCTGCGGATGATCGTCGTGGACCCCCAGAGCCCCGGCAGCCGCGACAGCCACGCCAGTGCACGTCCGCGGTCCGCGCAGGATCCGAGCATTCCGGAGGACGCCGCGTGACCGGCCGCCCCACCACTGTTCTCGTCGCCAACCGGGGTGAGATAGCCCGCCGAGTCATCCGCACGGCCAGGCTGATGGGCCTGGCCACCGTCGCCGTGTTCTCCGACGCCGACCGGGCCGCACCGCACGTCCGCGAGGCCGACCGGGCGGTCCGCCTCGGTGCCGCCCCCGCACGCGACTCGTACCTGCGCGGCGACGCGATCATCGAGGCCGCGCTCGACCACGGCGCCGGGATCATCCACCCCGGCTACGGATTTCTCTCCGAGAACGCCGCCTTCGCCCGCGCCGTCGAGGAAGCGGGCCTGCGCTTCGCGGGGCCGACCGCCGACCAGATCACCGCCTTCGGCGAGAAGCACACCGCCCGTGCCCTGGCCAAGGCGGCCGGAGTGCCGCTGCTGGCCGGGACGGAACTCCTCGCGAGCGCCGAAGAGGCCGTCACCGCGGCCGAGTCGATCGGGCTGCCCGTGATGGTCAAGGCCACCGGCGGAGGCGGTGGCATCGGCATGCAGGCCTGCGCCACCGCCGACGAGGTGCGTGCGGCCTTCGCCCGCGTGGCCGCGCTCGCCGAGTCGCACTTCGGATCGGCCGGCGTCTTCCTGGAGCGGCTGGTGCGCCCGGCCCGCCACGTCGAGGTGCAGGTCTTCGGCGACGGCGCCGGCCGGATCGCCGTCATCGGCGACCGCGACTGCTCGCTCCAGCGCCGCAACCAGAAGGTGATCGAGGAGGCTCCGGCCCCGTCCCTGCCCGACCGTGTCCGCGCTCAGCTGCACGACTCCTCGCGCCGGCTGCTCGCCTCGGTCGGCTACCGCGGCGCGGGGACCGTGGAGTTCGTCTACGACCCGGTGCGCGAGGAGGCCGCCTTCCTGGAGGTCAACACCCGGCTCCAGGTCGAGCACCCGGTGACCGAGGAGGCGTACGGCGTCGACCTCGTCGAACTCATGCTCGCCCTGGCCCGCGACGGCCGCGTCGACGACGCCGTGTTCGAAAGGGCCTGGACGCCCACCGGACACGCCGTGCAGGCCCGGGTCTACGCAGAGGACCCCGGCAAGGACGCGCTCCCCTCCTCGGGCCTGATCACCCGAGCGGTCTTCCCCGGTCAGGGCACCGATGAGATACCCGGGGTCAGGGTCGACGGCTACGCCGAGACCGGCCTGGAGATATCGCCGTACTACGACCCCATGCTGACGAAGGTGATCGCGCACGGCGCCACCCGCGACCGCGCGTTCGACGTCCTCGGCGAGGCGCTGGGCGCGAGCCGGGTCGACGGCATCGTCACCAACCTGGGCCTGCTGCGCGCGCTGACCGTGCGCGGCGAAGTCCGCGAAGCCGTGCACAGCACCAGCACGCTCGCCACCACCGACGACCCGGAGCCCCGCATCGACGTCCTGGTGCCGGGACCGATGACCACCGTCCAGGACCTCCCCGGCCGGCTCGGCCACTGGCACGTGGGCGTGCCGCCGAGCGGCCCCTTCGACCCGGTCTCCTTCGCCGAGGCGAACCTGGCCGTCGGCAACCCGGCCGAGGCGCCCGCGCTCGAAGTCACCGCGGGCGGCCTGACCCTGCGCTTCTCCACCGCCACCACGGTCGCGGTCAGCGGCGCCCCCGTCCCGGTCAGCGCGGGTGGCGCCGTGGCCGCCATGTGGGAGCCGGTGGCCGTCCCGGCCGGCGCCACCCTGGTCCTCGGCACCGCACAAGGGCCCGGCCTGCGCACCTATGTGGCCGTCCGAGGCGGCATCGATGTCCCCGAATACCTGGGCAGCGCCTCGACGTTCACCCTCGGTGGCTTCGGCGGGCACGGCGGCCGGGCGCTGCTCGCCGGGGACGTACTGCGACCCGCGGCCTCCAGCGCCGCCCCCGTCGGCCCGACCCCGCCCGAGCGGCGCCCCGCGATCACCTCGCACTGGCGGATCGGCGTGACCGAAGGGCCGCACGCGGCACCGGAGTTCTTCACCCGCGAGGACATCGACACCCTCTACGCCACCGACTACAAGGTGCACCACAACTCGGCCCGCACCGGCATCCGCCTCATCGGACCCAAACCCCGCTGGGCCCGCCAGGACGGCGGCGAGGCCGGACTGCACCCCTCCAACATCCACGACACGCCGTACGCGGTCGGAGCCCTGGACTTCACCGGCGACACGCCGATCATCCTGGGCCCCGACGGGCCGTCCCTGGGCGGATTCGTCTGTCCCGCGGTGGTCGCCAGCGGCGAACTGTGGAAGCTCGGCCAGCTCCGCCCCGGCGACACCGTCCGGTTCGTACCGGTCAAGGAGGCCGAGGCGGCGGGCCTCGACGCCCGCCGCGCCTCGCCCGCGCTGATCAGCACGGGAGGCGACGGCGACGACGGCGTCCTGGACCGCCTGGGGGCGACCGACACCCGCCCTGACGTCACCTACCGCCGCGACGGCGACGACAACGTCCTCGTCGAGTACGGCCCCATGGTGCTCGACCTCGGCCTGCGGATGCGGGTGCACGCCCTGCAGGAGACCCTGGCCGCGCACGCGCCGGACGGCATCGTCGACGTCACGCCGGGCATCCGGTCCCTGCAGATCCACACCGACGCCCGCCGCCTGAAGGCCCGTGATCTCACCGCCCTGCTGCGCGAACTGGAGGACGAGGTCCCGCCCACCAACGAGTTGGTCGTCCCCTCCCGCACCGTGCGGCTGCCGCTCAGCTGGGACGACCCCGCGACCCGGCTCGCCATCGAGCGGTACATGGCCGGCGTGCGCGACGACGCCCCGTGGTGCCCGTGGAACATCGAGTTCATCCGCCGCGTCAACGGCCTGGAGACCCCCGACGACGTCTACCGCACCGTCTTCGCCGCCTCCTACCTGGTGCTCGGCCTCGGTGACGTCTACCTCGGCGCCCCCGTGGCCACCCCGCTCGACCCGCGGCACCGCCTGGTCACCACCAAGTACAACCCGGCCCGCACCTGGACCGCGGAGAACTCCGTCGGCATCGGCGGCGCCTACCTGTGCGTCTACGGCATGGAGGGCCCCGGCGGATACCAGTTCGTCGGCCGTACCGTGCAGGTCTGGAACCGCTTCCGCAGGGGCGGACTGTTCCAGGACTCGCCCTGGGCCCTGCGCTTCTTCGACCGCATCGAGTGGTATCCCGTGACCGCGGAGGAACTCCTCGAACTGCGCGCCGAGACCGACGCCGGCCGCGGCCCCCACGACACCCAGGAGGGCACTTTCTCGATCGCCGAGTACAACGCGTTCCTGGCCGCCAACGCCGACTCGATCGCCGCCTTCCGGCAGCGGCAGAGCGCGGCGTTCGACGCCGAGAAGGAACGCTGGCGGGCCGCCGGCGAGTTCGACCGGAACGACGATCCCGCACCCCCGGCCGCCGACGCCGTCACCGTCCCGGACGGTGCGACCCCGGTCACCGCGCCCTTCACCGCGACCGTCTGGCAGACCGTCGCACAGCCGGGCACCACCGTCGCCGAGGGCGACCCGATCCTCTCGCTGGAGGCGATGAAAATGGAGTCCACAGTGAGCGCTCCGACCACCGGAACCCTCCTGGAGATCTACGTCAGACCCGGTGAACAGGTCGCCCCCGGCCAGGTTCTCGCGGCGGTGAAGGCATGAACCTCCAGACCCCCGCCCAACGAGTCGAGGCCGCCTACGACCGCGTCGAGTCCGCCGGCCGGCCCGAACTCTGGATCCACCTCAGGCCCCGCGACGAGGTGCTCGCCGAGGCGGCCGCGATCGATCCGAGGCTGCCCCTGGCCGGGCTGGTCGCAGCCGTCAAGGACAACATCGACGTGGCCGGCCTGCCCACCACTGCCGGCGCGCCGTCCTACGCCTACCGGCCGGACGCGGACGCGCCCGCGGTGGCACGGCTGCGCGCGGCCGGCGCGGTGGTGCTCGGCAAGACCAACCTCGACCAGTTCGCCACCGGTCTGGTCGGCACCCGCAGCCCCTATGGCGCCGTGCGCAACGCCTGGGACACGGCCCGCATTTCCGGTGGATCGTCCTCCGGCTCCGCCGTCACGGTCGCGCTGGGCATCGCCGACATCGCCCTGGGCACCGACACGGCGGGCTCGGGCCGGGTGCCGGCGGCCCTCAACGGCATCGTCGGCGTCAAGCCCACCAAGGGCCTGGTGCCCGTCACCGGGGTGGTCCCCGCCTGCTACACCCTCGACTGCGTGACCGTGTTCGCCCGCGACCTGCGGCTCGCCCGCACGGCCGCGGAGATCGTCGAGGGCCCCGACCCGGCCGACCCGCTCTCCCGCACCGGTACGCAGCTTCCACCGCCAGCGGCCCGCCCCAGGGTCGCCGTGCCGAACCGGGAGAACCTGCGAGGCATGGCCGACGGCTGGCTCGAGGCCTTCGACGCAGCGGTTGCCCTTTTGGCGGCCACCGGCGTGGAGATCGTCGAGACCGATGTCACCCCGCTGCTGGAGGCCGCCCAACTGCTGTACGGCGGCGCGTTCGTGGCCGAGCGGTACGCCGCCGTGGGCGAGCACCTCGAGAAGCACCGCGACCTGATCGGAACGGACCTCGACCCCACCGTCGCGTCCATCGTGCTGGCCGGGCGGGCCAAGACCGCCGCCGACTGGGCCACCGACACCGCTCGCCTCGCCGCCCTCGGCGCCACCGCACGCGCGGCCCTCGACGGCTGCGCGGCGCTCCTCACCCCGACCACCACCTGGCATCCCACCCTCGATGAAGTGGCGGCCGACCCGGTCGGCGCCAACGCGCGCATGGGGCGCTTCACCAACTTCGCCAATCTGTTGGACCACGCCTCGCTCGCCGTCCCCGCCGGGTTCGTGGACGGCCTGCCGTTCGGCGTGATGTTCACCGGCCCGGCCTTCTCCGACCGGGCCCTGGCCGCCCTGGCCGAGCGGTTCGCCGATCCGGGGCTCGACCTGTTCGTGGTCGGCGCCCACCTCACCGGACAGCCTCTCAACGCCCAGTTGGTCGCTGCGGGCGGCACCCTGGTGGGCCCGGCGCACACCGCCGACCGCTACCGCCTGCACGCCTTGGCCACCGAGCCGCCCAAGCCGGGCCTGGTCCGGCTCGCCGGGACCAGGACAAACGGTGGCAGGGGAGTGGGCATCGAGGGAGAGATCTGGCGGCTGCCGGCCGCGGGCTTCGGGACGCTGACCGCTGCCGTACCGGCGCCGATGACGGTCGGCACCGTAGAACTGTCCGACGGACGGCAGATCAGCGGCTTCCTCGTGGAGCCGTACGCCGTCGAGGACGCACCCGACATCACCGGCTTCGGCGGCTGGCGGGCCTACTTGGCGAGCGAGTGAGGCCGGACGACCCGTGGCCACCGGGTAGCGGGCCGGCCCCCGCTGACCGCTCGCCTCCTGGGAGGCAGGATGGGATCATGACGAAGACGCAGCAGCCCCGCCAAGGAAGGCCCCGGCACACGCCGGCGTCCGATCCCCACTCCTCCGCCCGGGAGCAGATCCTCGACGCCGCTGGTGCCCTGTTCGTCGAGCACGGCATCGCCGCCACCAGCACCCGGATGATCGCCGAGCGGGTGGGCGTCCGGCAGGCCTCGCTGTACTACCACTTCGCCACCAAGGACGAGATCGTCGCCGAGCTGCTGGCCACCTCGGTCCGGCCGAGCCTGGAGATGGTGGAACGGATCCAGGCCTGGGTGCCCGAACGGGCGAGCGCGGCGGCGGCGCTGTACGCGGTCGCGACGACGGACGTACACACCCTGTCCCGCACGCCCTACAACATCGGCACGCTCTACCTCCTGCCGGAGGTCCTGGCGGAACGATTCGACACCTTCCGAGCCGACCGGGGCCAACTGCAGCAAAGCTACGGGGCTCTGGGCGCCGCCACCGCACCCGAGACCCTCACCCGCAGCCTGCCGCCCGAACGAATCGGCGAACTCCTGATCCAGCTGGTGGAGGTCGTCATCCAGATACGACGCACCCGAGAACCGGATGAGGCCGACACGGATGCCATCGCTTCCGCCTGCCTGCGGCTGTGCGGGCTCGACGAGCAGGCGGTGACCGCCGCGAGGGACGAGGCACGGCTCCTGCTGAGCCGCTTGGCCTGATGCGAGGACCGCGCATGGCAGGCGGGTCAGTGGAGGGTGGGGCGGTAGATGAGTTCTTGGGTGCGGCCGTCGAGCGTTCGGTGCTCGATCAGCTCCAGGTCGAAGTCGGAGGCACCGCCAAAGATCGGGGCGACGCCGCTGCGGCCGGTGATCACGGGGAAGATCGTCACCTGGACGCGGTCGACAAGCCCGGCGGCCATCAGCGCCCAGTTCAACGACAGGCTGCCGTGCGAGCGCAACGGCACGTCGGATTCCGCCTTGAGCCGGGCGACGATGTCGACGGCGTCACCGCGCGCGACGGTCGCGTCGGGCCAGTCGAGGGGGCCCTCCAACGTCGACGACACCACCGTCGTCGGCATGCTCCTCATCCGGGCGACCCAAGGATCACCCACGCCGGTCTCCTCCGCGCCCGCACCCAGCAGCTGCACGAAGTCCCGGTAGGTGTTGGCACCGAAGACCATCCGCTGCTCCTCCCCGAAGAGAGCGAGGCGGCGGTCGAGCAGCTCGGGACCTTGCTTGCCCCAGTAGCCGCCCCAGTCCGCGTCCCTGTAGGAGCCGTAGCCGTCGAGGCTGGAAAAGACGTCGAAGGTGTAGGTGGCGGTCATGTTCGTCTCCTCGGGTAGGGTCGCCCGGCGCGCTCACGGCCCGACGATCCTCTCGGCGGGCTTGGGCGCCCTTCGCAGTCATAGACCCGCGGCGCTTACGGAACTCATCGGCGTGCCGACTGGTTGACCTTCGTATGGGTGCGTGATCGGCGATCGATAGGGTGTCGCGGCAGCCAAGGGCGTGGAGGACTACGTTGATCGTCTGGGTGAACGGTGATGCGATTTCCAGGACCTCCCGCTGTGGCGACGGCAGGTCGCCGACCTGGCGGTGGGCCTGGTCGAGGAGTACCGCCGCCCCGTTCTGGTCCCCATGACCTTGGTCAACCCCGGCTATGTCGGCGAGATCTTCGGTGCGCTGAAGGATGCGGACATCGACGTCCACCACTTCTTCCTCAAGGTCTCTCGTGAGGTCCTGGAGACTCGGATCGACGGCCGGAGCTTTACGCCGGACAACCCCGAGCAGGACGAACGGACCCGCCGTTGGTGCAAGGACAGGATCGATACGTGCATGGCCGCGGCTGACGCGCTGCCCAGCGACACGGTGTTCCTGGATGGCGAGCTGACCCCGCGAAAATTGGCCGACCAGGTGATGGCGCGAGTCCGATCGGGCGGAGCCCGCTAGTCCTCCGAGCCCTTGGCCGACGGCGGTACCTCGACGACGAAGAACAGGAAGCAGGCCTTGGTCGAGAGGCCGTGGAAGGCTTCGGGGAACAGCTCACGGGCGGCCGGGTCTGGTTGCGGCTCGCTGATGGTGGTTATGCGGAAGCCGGCGGCGGTGAAGGCGTCGGTCATCGCGTGCAACGGCTTGCGCCAGAACGTCATAGGGGCGGACTGCCCGTTGAACGTCCAGTCGAAGGAATAGCTGGTGGTCGCGAAGTAGTCGGGCCGGGGCTCCTGGATGGTGTAGGCCACGAAGGGGTGATCCACCGACGCGATCAGCCGCCCGCCGGGCTTGAGCACGCGCCGCAACTCGGTCAGTGTGGGGCCCCAGTCCTCCAGGTAGTGCAGGACCAGTGACGCGACCACGTCGTCGAACGCGCCGTCGGCGAACGGCAGGCGGTCGCTCAGGTCGACCCTGTGCAGGGCCACGTCGTCACCGAGCCGCTGCCTCGCCAACTCCAGCATCCGTGCGCTGGCGTCGATGCCGGTGACGACCGCGCCGCGGTCGCGCATTGCGGCGGACAGCGGGCCGGAGCCGCAACCGGCGTCGAGGATCCGGCGGCCGGCCACGTCTCCGGCGAGGGCCAACATCGCGGGCCGCGCGTAGTACGCGTTCACGAGGTTGTTCTCGGTCTCCGCCGAGTACGCCTCGGCGAAACTGTCGTAGTCGTTCACCCCGACCGGATCGGCGGACTGGGCGGCGGCCTCGGGCGCGTTGGTTGAGCCTTCCATCGTCGCAGCCTAGTGATCACATGATCCGCAGGGCAGGAAACCGAGTGAATGACCAAGGGAAAGCCCCGGCTGGACGGGGGAGACCAGCCGGGGCCGTGGGTGGTGGCAAGCGGAGGGCGGTCGCCTCTCGGCGGAGGGCTCCATGGGGCTTCAGCCGAACGATCGTCCCCATGGGCTATAGGTGAGGCCCGGGGACACTGTCCCCTCCGCCAGCCACGTATAGGTGAACGGTCAACCGATTCGGGTTGTTCCTGGTGTCCCGGGGCAACCGCTGTGAGGTGAGACACCTCGAGACCGGCCCAGCCTGGGTCACTCCAGGAAGTCGGCGATGAGCGCGGCGAATTCGTCCGGTGCGGCCAGCCGGATGCCGAGGTCTTCCGCCTTGGCTCGCTTGGACCCGGCACCCTCTCCCGCGACGACCAGAGCGGTCTTCTTCGAGACGCTGGAGGATGAACGGCCGCCGGCCCGCTCGATGAGCTCGTTCATCTGGTTGCGGCTGAGCTTTTCCAGCGCCCCGGTCATCGTGCCGGTGACGACCACCGTCATCCCGGCCAGCGGGCCGGCGGCAGACGCGACGGGCTCCGCGGGACTGCTGTCGCTGCCGTCCGCGGGCAGGGGCGGGGGCGGGGTGGCTCCTGGTTCGCTCATGTTCACCCCGGCAGCGGCGAGCTTGTCGATGAGGGGAGCGAGTTCGGCGAGTTCCGCGACGATGGACGGAGCCTTCTCGGTGCCGATCCCGTCGACCTGTCGTATCGCTTCGGCGTCGGCGGCCCGGAGGGCGTCCATGGTGGCGAAGTGGCGGGCGATACGGCGGGACATGGACCGGCCGGTGCCGCGCACACCGAGCGCGCACAGCACCCGTGACAGCGGTCGGGTCCTGGCGGTGGCGAGGGCGGCGAGAAGGTTGTCGGTGCTGGTCTCGCCCATCCGCTCCAGGCCGAGCAGTTGCTCGCGGGTGAGAGTGAACAGGTCGGCGAGATCGGTGACCAGGCCGGCGTCGACGAGCTGGACGACACGGGTGTGGCCGAGGCCTTCGATGTCGAGCTGGTCGCGGCCGGCCGCGTAGGAGAGGGAGGCGACCAGGTGGCAGTTGCGGCCGTTCTCGCACCGCCAGCGCTGCTCGCTGGTGTCGATGCCGGAGCCGCACCGGGGGCACGTCTCGGGGAAGGCGATGGGCTGTTCGTCGCCGGTGCGCAGGTGGGCGACGGGGGCCTCGATGCGGGGGATGACGTCGCCGGCGCGGTACACCATGACGTGGTCGCCCAGGCGCAGATCGCGGCGGGTGATGTCGGCCGGGTTGTGCAGGGTGGCGTACGTGATGGTGGAGCCGTCGATCTCGACCGGCTCCAGGACCGCGCGTGGGGCGATGATGCCGGTGCGGCCCACGTTCCACTCCACCTCGAGCAGCTTGGTGATCTTCTCCACGGCGGGCAGCTTGTAGGCGATCGCCCAGCGCGGGGCGCGTGAGCCGCTCCCCGCTGCCTGTTGATCGGCCGCCAGGTCGGCCTTGATGACGATCCCGTCGATGCCGAACGGCAACTGTGCGCGCAGGGCGGCGATCTCCCGCACTCGGGCCAGCACGTGCTCGCAGCTGTCCGCGACGAGGCCGGGCACGGCGGTGCCGGCGGTGGTGTTCACCCCGTACGCGGCCGTCTTCGCCATCAGCTCACTGTGGGCGAGTTCCGCCAGCAGGGCGGCCAGGTCCGTCCCGGTGTCGGGAAGCGGCAGCAGACCGTAGCCGAAGAACGTCATCGGCACGGTGTACACGCGGTCCTTCGCGCGAAGGGTGCCCGCGGCGGCGTTGCGGGGATTGGCGAACGGCTGCCCGCCGTGCGCGGTGCGTATCTCATTGGCGTGCTCGAACTGGGCCGTCGTCATGAGCACTTCGCCGCGCACCTCCACGGTGACCGGTTCGGAAAGCAGCTCCGGCAGGCCCTCGATGGTGCCGATCGCGTGCGAGACGTCCTCCCCGGCCGTCCCGTCGCCCCGGGTGATGAGCTGTCTCAGCCGGCCGCCGGTGTAGCGGGCGGCGATCGCGAGACCGTCCAGTTTCGGTTCGACACTGAACCGGGCCACGTCATGTCCGATGCGCCGGCCCAGGGACGCGGTCCAGGCGGTGAACTCCTCGGGCGAGAACACGTTGTCCAGGCTCAGCATCGCCACCGTATGCGGGACGTCCCCCTCGGCGGCCCCGCCGGCCACCTTCCCCGTCGGCGACTCGGGCAGCACCTCGTCGGGGTGATCACGCTCCCAGGCCGCGATGCCGCGCACCAGTCGGTCGTAGCTCTCGTCGTCCAAGACGGACGTGCCGCCCGCGTAGTAGGCGGCTGCGGCCTTCACCGCGTCCTGGACCGCCTGCGCGTAGGCGGCGGCGTCCACGATCTCTGCAACTGCTGTCGTCATACGGGCCATCCTGCCTGCCACCACTGACAACGCCCCGTGGCCAGGCAGGAGGCGAACAGCAATTCCCTTTCAGTCGATGCTGGTTGCGCCCCAGCGGTCTGACGAACGACAGCCTCGGCTGGTCACCCGGCGGCGACCGCCGACAGCACCGAGGTCCACCTCACCTGAGCTCGACGTCTCCGGGCGTTCGTGCCCGTGGGGGCCGTCGCCGTCCACGTCCTGACGTGGCGTCAGCGGCGCCGTGGCCATGACCTGGCGAGGGTTTTGGTTCGGTCGGCGCCATATGAGCCCCTATTCGGGTGCTTGTGTGCAGGTCGGTGCTACTCGTGCGGGAGTCGGCGGCATACCTACGGCGACTGACCATCGACTGAAGGAGATGCTCATGCGTGCACCAACCGTGCTGGCCGCCGTCGCTCTCGCCGGAACCGTTCTGTTCGGTGGCGCGGGCCAGGCCCTCGCTGACGACGACGAGATGGGTAACACCGGAGCCGGCTTCGGGAACAGCGCTCCGGTCGCGCCCGCGTTCGACCAGGGCGGGTTCGGCTCCGACCAGGGCGGCTTCGGCTCCGGCCAGGACGCGTTCGGCTCCGGTCAGGAAGCGTCCGGTGCCGGCGAGGGCGGGTCTGAGTTCGACCTCGGCTGACGGCTGGGCCGTGCCTTCACTCCCTGCCCCGTACCGTGACTCTGGGTGCGGGGCAGGGACGTTCCCGTGTGAGGGGCGTGGGAACGCCGTCCGCCCACGACGGAGATCGTGTACCGCATCACCTGGCTGCAGGCTCACAGACCGCCGAGCTTGCCCGCCACGTCACGTACGGAGCCGAGCGCGTCCATGACGGCGTTGCCCCGCCTCTCGCGCGCTGCCCGATCCGCCGGCACCAGCCGCGCGGCGGCCTGCACGGCGTACGCGTCGGGGTCGCCGAAGGCAGCCCGCGGGTGCTCGCCCGTCTCCGCGCAGTGCACCGTGACCTCCTTGACCGCTTGGAGTACGACTGCCCGGTCCACGCCGGGCTGCATGGCCAGCCGCACCTGGAAACGCGCCATCCACTTCTCGCGGTCCTTCTCCTGCGCCGCGTCCGCCGTCGGGTCTTTCTTGGCCACGTGCTCTCCTGGGTGATCGACAGTTGTCTGTCGTGTAGTTGGACGCGGGGACGCCGACGTGGGTTGCGGAAACGGGAGTCCGGTGCGGGCGCTCAGTCGAGACAGAACTCGTTGCCCTCGATGTCCTGCATCACGATGCACGAGTCGTTGCCGTCGTACAGAAGCCGCACGCGCACCGCCCCGAGCGGGATCAGCCGTGCGCACTCCGCTTCGAGCGCGGCGAGGCGCTCCTCGCCCACGAGGCCGGTGCCGACCCTCACGCAGAGGTGCACTCGGTTCTTGACGACCTTGCTTTCGGGGACGCGCTGAAAGAACAGTCGCGGGCCCACGCCTGAGGGGTCGCTGCAGGCGAACCATTTACCCCGGTCCTCGGGAGGCTGGGAGCGGTCGAAGTCGTCCCAAGTGGCGAATCCCGACGGTGGCGGCGAAACGGCGTACCCCAGCACCTCGCACCAGAAGCGAGCGACGCGCTCGGGTTCCGCGCAGTCGAAGGTGACTTGAAACTGCTTGATCGATGACATGGGCGCACCGTAACAGCGGGACTGTCGGCCCTAACTGCATTGCGGCGGCGGTGCGGTGCTCTCGCGTACCACGAGCCGCGTCGGGACAAGGGTCGTGCCCTGTCCCGCCGTTTCCTGTGCGGGATTGCGGATCTTGCTGAGGACCCCTTCCACGCAGAGCCGTCCGACCTCGGCGAAGTCCTGGTGGATGGTGGTGAGGGGAGGCAGGAAGGACGCCGCTTCGGCGAGGTCGTCGAAGCCGACGACGCTGATGTCGTGGGGTACCTTCCGTCCGCGTTCGTGCAGGGCGCGCAGCAGGCCCAGTGCCATCTGGTCGTTGGCGGTGAACACGGCCGTGCAGTCCTGCTGTTCCGCGATCCGCAGACCGGCCCGGTAACCGGATTCGGCCGACCAGTCGCCGCGGATGAGGGGCGGCGGGCGGCGGCCCGCCTCGGTGAGGGTGTCGCGCCACGCGTCGGCACGCCGCTGGGCGGCGAACGATCCCTCGGGGCCGGCCAGATGCCACACCGTGTCGTGACCGAGGTCCAGCAGATGCCGTACCGCGTCGCGGGCTCCGCCCACCTGGTCGGTGTCGACCACGGTGTAGCGGTCGCCGGCGTCGGAGTCGGCCACCACGACTTGGACGCCGGGCGGCAGCGAGACGGTCGCCGCGTCGAGCAGGTGGATCTCCATGATGACGATGACGGCATCCACGGCGAGTTCGCCCAGGCGTGAGAAGGCTCCGTTCACCTCGTCCTGGGTCGGCACGGCGACGGGAAGGAGCGTCACGGCGTAACCCTCCTGAGCGGCCGATGTGGCGATCGCCTCGAGGGTCCGGATGTTCCCCATGGTGGAGAGCGAGAAGGTGATCACACCGAGGGTGCGGAACTCGCCGCGCTTGAGGGCTCGCGCGGCGCTGTTGGGCCGGTAGCCCAGCTCCCGCATGGCGGCCAGGACCTGCCGACGGGTCTCCTCGGTGACGCCGGGGAAGCCGTTGGAGACGCGGGAGACCGTCTGGGAGGAGACACCGGCCACGCGGGCGACGTCGGCCATTGAGGCGCCCTGCCGGGGACGGGCCGCGCGCCGGCGCGTGCGGCTCTCCGACCGGCGCGTTCCCGCCGGTGTACCACCGCTGTCGTCAGTCGTGTCCATCTCGTCCCCAGCCACGCAACTCTCGGTCTCAACTTTCGGTCCCGGCCGACTCCTTGACCGGCGAGATTCGCACAGTGTAGACATCGCGCCAATGGATGTTTACGTAAACATCGGCTAGTCGAAATCATACGAGAACCCACCGAAACACACCAGACCGCCCCCTTCGGGCCCCGATCTCTGCGTCCCGCCGGGACGCGCGCACGCAGAAGAGCTGGAGTACTCGAGATGGCACACCGCACCCGTAAGAGAAGGCTTTTCGGGGCCCTCGGCGTCACCGCCCTGGCGACCGGAACCGTCCTGGCCACCACGACTCTGCCCCTCGCGCACGCCGACACGGCAGCGGCCGCCGCGGTCACCGTGAGGCCCGACCCCTCCTACCAGCAGGAGAGGTTCGAGGGCTGGGGCACCAGCCTGGTCTGGTTCGCCAACGCCACCGGCGACTACCCGCCCGCGATACGCGAGAGGCTGGCCAAGCTCCTCTTCGGCGACGACGGCCTCGCCCTGAACATCGCCCGCTACAACATCGGCGGCGGCAACGCCCCGGACGTCAAGGACTACCTCCGGGCTGGCGGAGCGGTCGAGGGCTGGTGGAAGGCCCCGGCGGGCACCACCCGTGACGACGTCGACTGGTGGGACGCGGACGACCCCGCCGACTGGAACAACAAGGCCGACGCCACTCAGCGCTGGTGGGTCGACCGCATCAAGAAGGACATCACCCACTGGGAGACGTTCAGCAACTCGCCGCCGTGGTTCATGACCGAGAGCGGCTACGTCTCCGGCAACTTCGACGCGGGCAAGGACCAGCTCAAGACGGAGGCCGTCGACGACTTCGCCAAGTACCTGGTGGGCGCCACCGAGCGGCTGGAGAAGGCGCACGGCATCAAGGTCGACACCCTGGACCCGTTCAACGAGCCGAACACCAACTACTGGGGCACCAAGCTGGGCCCGGACGGCGAGCCAGTCGGCGGCCGGCAGGAAGGCGCCCACATCGGCCCCGAACTCCAGCAGAAGGTGATCCGCGCGCTGGCGCCCACGCTCGCGAAGTCCAGGACGAACGCGGAGATCTCCGCGATGGACGAGACCAACCCGGGCACCTTCGCCACCAACTGGAACTCCTACCCCCAGGAGGTGCGCGACCTCGTCGGCCAGATGAACGTCCACACCTACGGCACCGGCCAGCGCACCACCGTGCGCGATCTGGCCAAGGCCGCGGACAAGCCGCTGTGGATGAGCGAGGTCGAGGGCGACTGGGGCGACGGCCAGAGCTTCACGGACATGCGGCCGGGCCTCGGCCTCGCCCAGCGCATTGTCGACGACCTGCGGGAACTGGAGCCCCGCGCCTGGGTGTTCTGGCAGCCCGTCGAGGACTACGACAACATGAAGCCCGGCGGTGAGTCCGACAAGGGCGGCAACTGGGGCGAGATCCAGCTCTCCTTCAGCTGCACCTCGAAGGACACCCTCGAAACCTGCCCGATCTACACCAACACCAAGTTCGACACCGCCCGCAACTTCACCCACTACATCAAGCCCGGCGACCGGCTGATCAAGACGAACGACACCTCCAGCACGGCCGCGCTCTCCCGCAAGGGCGACGCGGCGACCGTCGTGCACGTCAACAGCACCGCCGAGGCCCGTCAGGTCACGCTCGACCTCTCGAAGTTCGGGCACGTCTCGTCCCGCGCCACCGTCACCCCGGTGGTGACCAGCGCCGACGGCAAACTGGAGCGGCAGCGGCCGGTCCGGGTCGACGGGAAGCAGGCCACGATCACGGTGCCCGCCCAGTCCGTGACGTCCTTCCTCGTCAAGGGCGTGTCCGGCGTGGCCGGGGACGCGGCCGAGCTCCAGAAGGGCCACACCTACCGGTTGACCGGGGTCCAGAGCGGCAAGGACCTCACGATCGCCGCCAACGGCACCGGCCTCGTCATCAAGAGTGCCGCCGCCGACCCGAGCGGTCAGCAGTGGCGGCTGGAGCAGATCCGCGGCGAGGACAACCGCAAGCGGTACGTCTTCACCGAGACGACGCAGGACAAGCGTCTCGCCGTCCGCGACGGTGCCTTGGTGGCCGAGCCGGACAACGGCCGCCGCGACAGCGCCGCCCAGTGGATCATGTCGAGCACCGGCGACGGCACCTGGACTCTCGTCAACGCCGCCACCGGCCAACTCCCGGACGTCTCGGGCCAGTCCACGAACGACGGAGCCTCCGTCGGCGTATGGCAGCCCAACTCCGGCGCCAACCAGCGCTGGACGGTGACCGACGTGACGGCCGGCGCCGCGTCGGGCGACGGCTCGTGAGCCGCGTAGCCGGCCGACAGCGGCCGTAGCGACCGCTCGCCATGACGTCACCGGCCCGGCCGCAGCCTCTGTGGGTCCGGGTCGGTGACGTCACGTCGCCGGCCTTCAATGGCGGGTTTCTTGCCCGGTGTGGTACTGGTGCCGGGCGATCGTCCAACGCCTTGTCAGTGCGACGAGGGCGAATGTATAACGTTGTAAATGTCAAGTACCGGGACTCGGCGTCAGGCTCAGGGTGGCGACACCGGACCCGCACCGACCACCCGAGCCGGGCCGCTTCGAAAGGGAATGCCGTGCGGGTCAGCCTCAAGGACGTCGCCGCCCACGCGGGGGTCTCCATCAAGACCGTCTCCAACGTGGTGAACAACTACCAGCACGTCACCCCCGCCATGCGTGAACGCGTTCAGCGGTCCATCGACGCGCTCGGCTACCGGCCCAATCTGGCCGCCCGGCACCTGCGCAAGGGACGCACGGGCATGATCGCGCTCGCCCTGCCCGAACTCGGCAACCCCTACTTCGCCGAACTCGCCGCCGCGGTCATCGACGCCGCCGCCGCCCACGACTACATCGTGCTGCTCGACCACACCGGCGGACGCCGCGAACAGGAACTCCTGGTCAGCCAGGGCTTTCGCGCGCGCGTCATCGACGGCCTCATCCTCAGCCCCATCGAGCTGGAGACCGAGGACCTGCGCGACCGCGCGGAGAACGTCCCGCTGGTGCTGCTCGGGGAGCGGGACTACGACCTGCCGTACGACCACATCGCCGTCGACAACGTGGCCGCGGCCCGCGCGGCCGTCCGGCACCTTGTCGGCCTTGGGCGCCGGGAGGTCGCGTTCATCGGCGACCGCCGCGGCCGCAGCGAGCCCGCACAACTGCGCGTACGCGGCTGGCGCGAGGAACTGACCGCCGCCGGACTCCCGGCCGACGACGGGCTCGTGGCCGCCACCGACGGCTGGGGGCACGCCGACGGCGCGGCGGCCATGACCCGCATCCTCGAGGCCGGACGGCGCCCCGACGCGATCTTCGCCTACAACGACCCGATGGCCATCGGCGCCATGCGTGTCCTGCACGAGCGCGGACTTCGCGTCCCCGAGGACATCGCGGTCGTCGGCTTCGACGACGTGGTCGAGGGGCACTTCGGCGCGGTGACGCTCACCTCCGTGTCACCGGACAAGGAGGCCATCGGCCGGCTCGCCGTTGAGTCGGTGCTCGCCCGGGTGGGCGGCGAGGCCCCCGAACCCCGGCGTGTCTGGGCGGACTACCGGCTGGTCGAGCGCGAGAGCACGCTGGGGCGCGGGGCGGCGAAGGGCGGGCCCCAGGGCTGACCCGCCCGGAGGCAACCTCCCGGGACAAGAGCGAAGGGGCTCGCCTCTCGCCTCAGATCCGCCCGCCGGTCAGCCGGGTGATCGGACCGAGCGTGCGGTGACCCGCACGGCGGCCCGCCAGATACGACGTCACGGTCAACGCCGACAAGCCCGCACCGACACCGGCGGCGAGGACCTTTCGATGGGCGATCACCGTCCACGCCGTCCCGGCGAAGGCCACCGCCTGTCCCGAGGCGTCGATGACGGCCTGGCGGCCGGCTTGGACACGCTCGGCCGCGCTGTGCACGAGCGCCGTGCCCGTTCCGGCCGTGCGTTCGGCCACGTCCACGGCTGCTGAGGCCACGTCACCGGACTTCTCGGCCGCCTTGTCCGCCGCCTGCGATGCGGGAGCGGTCGCCTTCGCGGTGGCCTTCCGGGCCTTGGTGGACGCACTGGGCTTGGATGCGGAATCTTGATTCGTGCCGCTGTTCGACTGGTTCATGTACTCCGCGTTGCCGCTCGCGTGAACGGCAAACACGCGCAGCCAGGACAGTGCCCGTATCAGGCACCCAGCCGGTTGATGTCGGGGCTGAACAGAACGCGGTCCCGCACGGGTTGACGGGTGACCGCGAGCATGGCGCGGCCGATGTGTTCCGTGGTCGTGGTGTGACTCGGGGCGAGGCGGTGCAGCACGGGATACAGCCAGGCGGTGATGGCTGTTGGGCTCCGTGCTCCGTGCTCTGTGCGCAGATGGGTGAGGATCAGGTGCGCAGGAATCGCGGTGGCGACGGCGACGATCGTCGCCGTCGCCGCTCGCGGTCGATGTCGGATCCCATGGCGGGCATCAGCGGGCTCCTTGTGGCCGTCGTGGACGACCTGGGGAGCGTGTGCTCGGGGCGCTCCAGATGCCGCCAGCCCAGACCGTCCAGCGGTCCCGCTCCCATGCGACATCCGCCGCCCCTCATGCGGCTTCGGAAGCCGTGGCAGCCCCGCCCGCGCAGCGAAGCCTCAGACCTGCTGAGGGACGATGGCGACCGGGCACTCGGAGTGGTGGAGCAACGAGTGGGCGGCCCTGCCGAGTTGCAGACCGAAGTGACCGTGCCGGCGCAGGGCGCCGACGACGATCAGATCGGCATCGGCCGAGGCCTCCAGCAGAACACGGTGGGCCGGTCCTTCGGTCAGCTGGCGGTGTACCTCGCCCTCGGGGTGCTCCCGTCCGGTTTCACGGAGCGCGTCGGTGAGACGGTTGGCAGCCTGCTCCTCATGCGCCCCAGAGGCGTCACCGGCGGTCCGCAGGTCGTCCACCGGCTCGTGGGCCGGGCTCCGCCAGGCCCGTACGGCGGTCAGGGCACAGCCCCGCACCCGGGCCTCGCGGGCGGCGAACCGTACGGCGCCGTCGCCTTCGGTCGAGTCGCCGACGCCCACCACGACCCGGCCGTAGGCCCCTCGAAGGTTCCGTTCCGAGCCACGGACGACGATGACCGGGCACACCGCGCGGGCCGCCACCGCGAGGCTGACCGACCCCAGCAGCCGCCCGGCGATGTCGCCGCGCCCGCGGGAGCCCGTGACCAGGGCGAACGCCTCGTGCCCTGCCTTCAGCAGCACGGACACGGCATCGTCGGGCAGCACCTCGCCCGAGGACTTGACCGCGGGATCGCGGAGCCGGGCGCGTTCCGTGCAGGAGGCGATGATGTGCTGCACCAAGATCTCCTCAGCAGGCCGATCGGTTCTGAGGGACGGTCGGCTTCCCTCGTAACGCTCCCAGAGGGAGGCGTAGAGCAGGCGCAGCGGCAGCCCGTGGCGTGCCGCTTCGTCCACCGCCCAGTCGACCGCCACCAGACTGGAGTCCGATCCGTCGACGCCCACGACCAGTGGGAGTTCCATCGCCGCCACCGCCTTGTCCATCCGGCTGCTGAAAGGTCTCCTGTGACTACCGTCGCACCGGCCACGGACCGCCGCGACATACGGACGGCTCTCGCCGGAAGGAGTTCCGGTACCGCGACCTCCCCGGCTCCGAGTAGATCCGGTGCCTGTCCGATCCCGCGAAAGGGGGGCGCTGACCGCCGGCGAACTCGGGGCAGCAGCCTGGCCGGCGCGATGTAGGCCGGCAGGCAGCTCGAACGCGCCTTTCCATCCGCGGGTGTGCGGCTCACCCGTCGGCCCACCGGAGTCTCCTCTCGCGAGTCAGCGGCATGCCGGGGCGACGCCATCGCTCCCATCGGTTACTCATCGGCAGGAGTGATGCGGCGGCCAGTCAGGCTCGTGGGCCGGATCGACACCCACATCTCTCGTTGACCCCCCGCCCATGGCGGGGTGTGGGCGCTCCGCGTGAGCCTGCGCACGGCGTCGGGCTCCGTCACGACGCCGGCCGGGCCGACCGCGAGCACGCTCCAGCCCTGGCTGAGAGCCTCGTCGATGTGGTCGACCTCGAAGGCCACATCCGCTCCTGCGGCGGCCGCGGGAAGGGAACCGGGCGCGGTACGGAACACGAGGGTGTCGTCGACGACCTCGTAGTTGACCGGGACGACAGCCGGGCGTCCGTCGGAATCCGTCACCGCGATACGCCCCACCCCGTGCGTGGACAGGAGCGTGCGGCATTCCTCCGGGCCGAGGTCGCGCAGCCGGGGATGCAGCAGCGCGT
This sequence comes from Streptomyces sp. NPDC093568, assembly GCF_044764945.1. Classification (NCBI taxonomy): domain Bacteria; kingdom Bacillati; phylum Actinomycetota; class Actinomycetes; order Kitasatosporales; family Streptomycetaceae; genus Streptomyces; species Streptomyces sp. NPDC093568. The sequence goes on from NZ_JBIWJD010000003.1 coordinate 611,935, forward strand.
GGCCTTGACCGGCAGGGAGATCGACCCCTTCTCCGCGCAGGGCGCTGACGGTCGTGCCCAGCGCGTCGGCCAGCCTGATGAGAGTGGCCGGGGTCGGGTTGGCGGGCCGTTCCTCCAGGTACGCCAGGTAGCTGGGTGACATTCGTGCGCGGCGGGCGGTTTCCCCCCGGCTCAGTTTCTGTCGCCGACGTTCGACGGCCACGCGCCGGCCGATGTCGCCGGGGTCAGGTGTCCCGGCCGGCCGGCCGGGCGGCTGCGGCTACGGTCTCCGCCTCGCCCGTGTACGGCCGGGAAGGCTCGGGGGCGGTGCCGGGCTGCCCGTGCTCGGCATGGCGGATGTGCGCGTCGGGCCCGGGGAACACGAGTGTCACCTCCTCCGTGTCCGTCCACCGCACGTCGTAGGGAGGTGTTCCGTCCTCGTGGTGGAGTCCGACGATCTCGCCGTCGCGCCTGGTGGCGCCGGTCGAGGGACTTTCGATGACAAGTTGGTCGCCGAGGTGAGCTCGCATGACCGCCGCCCTCTCCGCAGAATGGTGCTGTATCCAACGTGCCATGTGCGACACACCGCCGCATGGGGCCGAAAGCCCCGTGTTCGCGGGGCCGGGCGGCCCCTGTCCGGGAGGCGACATGCACCACCGAACGGTTGCGGAGCTCATGACCCGGGACGTGGTCCGGGCACGGCGTGACATGCCGTTCAAAGAGCTCGTCAGGCTGCTGGCGGAGAACGATGTCACCGCCGTACCCGTGGTGGACGATCGGGATCATCCTGTCGGCGTGGTGTCCGAGGCCGACCTGCTGCGCAAGAGCGCCGGACAAGCCGACCCGTCCGGGCGGGCCCCGGTTCCGCACCTGGAGGCCTGGGAACGGGCCAAGGCCGAAGGGGCCCGAGCCGAGGAACTGATGTCGACCCCGGTGCTCTGCGCACGTCCGGACTGGAACGTGGTCGAGGCTGCCCGTCTGATGGACACCCGCCACGTCAAGCGGCTGCCCGTGGTGGACGAGGCGGACCGGCTCCTGGGTATCGTCAGCCGCGGCGACCTGCTGCGGATCTTCCTGCGCCGGGACGACGCCATCCGCGACGAGATCGCGGAGGACGTGCTGCGCCGGACGGTGGGGCTCGATCCCTTGGAGGTGACGGTCGATGTGTACGAGGGCCAGGTCGGCCTCCGCGGCTCCGTCGAGTTCAGGAGCCTGATCCCCGTCATCGAGCGGCTGTGCCGGAGCGTCGACGGTGTGGTGTCGGTCGCCGAGCACATCACGTACCGGACGGACGACTCCCGGCGCTCGCCTGCCATCTGAGGGCAGTCCAGCGCGGCTGAGAGGCGAGTGGGCCGCCGTCGCGCGAGGGCCGGCGGCTACGGAACCGTCGGCCCTTGACGGAAACGGGCGCCTGCCTGCCGAACCCGGTACACCCGGCTCAGCCGGAGATGTCGACGCGCTGCGGCTTGCCCCTCTCGGTCTTGGGAACGCGCACCGTGAGCACCCCGTTGGTCAGATCCGCGCTGACGTGCTCGGTGTCCGCGTTGGGCGGCAGGGTGGTGTGGTAGTCGAACTGCCCGACGCGGCGGGTGTGCCGGTGGACGACCCCGGTGCGTTCCCTCTCCTTGATCTCACCGTGGACGTCCAGTTCCCCTTCAGTGACCTCCACGGTGATCTGTTCCTTGTCCACACCCGGAAGCTCCAGTTCCACCAGGTAGGCGTCCTCAGTGTCCTCGACGTCGGCCAGCGGCGCCCACGCCTCGGCGGTGCCGAACTCGGGGTAGCCGGCGACGGGGAAGGTCGCATGCATGAGCCGGTCCATGCGGGTGCGGAGATCCTCGATCTCACGGAAGGGGTCCCACATGGGATGGGTGCCCCTGCCGCGTCGTACGGGATGGGTCATGGCTGGTCCTCCTTGCCTTCCGGTCCCGGGGCTCACGTGGGCCATCCTGTGACCTGACGGGTGTCGGGCGGGATTGCGCCCACGTCCTCGATGTCGCGCTCGGCGACGTCGAGCAGCTGCTGGGAGAGGTCGTTCATGGCTCTGCTCGCCGCCAGCTCGTCGCCGATCTCGGGCACGTTCATGTCCGTGGGACTGCAGTGCGCGGACCCGTGGCCGGTGAGCGTCGTGGTGCCGGTGTCCAGGACCACGTGTGCCTTCGTCGTTCCCTCGTCGTCCTCGAAGAGGTGAAGACGAACCTTCCATTCCGTCGTATGCGGCATTAGCTTCCTCCTTGGAACGGTATGGACCGATGTGATCCGGATTCGGTTCGTTTCGCATCCGGAAGCTGGGGGACGGGGGTGTGCGCCGGTCGGCCGTCGTACTCCCCCGTTTTGTAGACGGAGTCCAGGAACGGTGCATCGGCCGAGACCCCGACGCACGTGCCGACGGCGTACGTGTCGATCGGCGGGCCCGAGCGGACCAGGCCGTCAACGGCGTAATCGTCGAGACCGCCGCCGGCGATGATGCGCACGTCCGTCAGGCCCGCGCCGTCCAGGACGGCTCGTGCTCGCACCGCCAGGTTCCCGAGGTCGCCGCTGTCCAGGCGTACCGCCGAGACCGGGCCGCGGTCCAGGTCCCGCAGGGCACGGGACGCGACGCGGACGCCCTCCTCGGTGTCATAGGTGTCCACCAGCAAGGTCACCGGCCCGGGGCGGGAGCGTGCGAAGGCGCGGAACGCCTCCTCCTCGGTTGCGAGCGCCTCCACGAAAGAGTGGGCCATCGTTCCGGCGGCAGGTGTGCCGAAGGCGGTGGCCGCGGCCACGTTGCTGGTCCCCGCGAAGCCGACCATCGCACCGACGCGGGCGGCCTGGAACCCGAACCGCGGGCCGGGAGTCCCCCGCAGGGAGCAGTCCACCAGGGGATGCCCGGCCGCGGCGGGTACGCGGTGCGCGGCCCTCGAGGCGAGCGTGGGCTGATGGCTCAGCTGGTTGAGCACGTATGTTTCGGCAAGCTGCGCCACCGGAAGCGGCGCGGTCACCTCCAGCAGTGGCTCTTCCGCCAGCACGATCCGCCCCGCCGTCACGGCCCGCACGTCGTCCGTGAACTCCAGGCCGAGCAGGGCCTGAAGTTCCCGGGGCGGCCGGTGCGGGGCGGAGGCGAAGGCGGCGACGTCGTCGGGGCCGAGGCGCAGGCCGGACAGGTGGTCCAGGGCCGTCTCCAGCCCCTCCGCGAGCAGGAAGCCTCCCTCAGCAGGCAGGCCGCGGACGAAGAGGCTGAAGGCCGCCGGGCCGGTCTTGCCCTCCCGCAGACAGGACATCGCCGTCGTGACCTCGTACAGATCGGTGGTCATCGCATCGGACACGGGCGTCACCTCCTCCGCCTTCCCGCCGCGCCGCGGCCGTCACTTGCGAAAGCGCGCGGACCACAGGGGCTCCACCAGGACCCACTCGGCCTCCCAGCGCGCGTACCTCCCGCGATCCAGCAAGTGGCGCACGCCGGCCCGCGTCGCGAAGAATCCGGCGGTCACGCAGGCCGCCGCCATGCCGCCCACGAGCCAGCCCGTGGTCCTGGCATTGAGCGTGCTCATCGGTGGGCCGGTGAGGGTTCCGTTCCGGTCCACCCACACCTGCAAGGTCGTGCCCCTGGGCGTTCCCGGCTCCACCAGGGTGGTTCCCGTCCGCACCGTGCCGTTGCCGTCGGTCCAGCGGACCCTCGCTTGTCGCTTCGCGTCTTCGGCACTGCCCTTGACGTCCGCCGTAAGCCGGGCGGTGACCTCCTGCCGCTGTGCCGACTGGGTATGCACAGCGCGCATCGACGACCCGTACGCCGTCAGCCCGGCACCGAGTGCGGCGGCCGGCAGACCGAGGACGAACACCAGCGTCAACAAGCCGCACAACCAGGATTCGATCTTGTCGGACGTACGCCGCAGGGGGTTCGCCCCCTTCGACGCGTGCTCTCGGTGCGGTGGGGGCGGGCCGGACGCGGACGGCGAATTTTGTGCACTCATGAGTCGGCCTCCAGCAGGTCGCTGGTCCGTTCCCCCGCATCCCCGTCCCACCCTCGAACGGCATCGGCGTCCGGTCACTGGGCCGATGGTCCCTGCGGAGCCGACGTCCGGCCCCACAGGGCCCGGTGCCCCACGTGAGCTGTCTCCGCCCTCGTGATCGTTCAAGCACGGCCGCGAACCCGAGCGCCCCGCGCCGCCTGCGGGCAGGGACGTACACCTGCGGGATCGCCTGTCGCAGTTCTTGGGCGGGTGCCCGCAACTCGTCGCATACCTGTGTGCCGTAGGTCATGGTTCCTCTCCACCTTGTGTTCAGGGGACGTCCGGTGTCCGTCCCGGCGAAGCCGAACGCCGGCACCGCCTCCTCACGAATGCCGTGTGCCTTCCATCGACGCGCCGTGGTGGTGCGGAGCGGAGAGGGCCGGACGGCTCTTTCGCCGGGACCTTCGGGGCCCGCCGTGGAACAGTGGGAGAAAAGGGCGAAGGAGACGTGGGGTGCGCCTGCGGACGTGGACGGTGGGCGAAGGAGGGCGCGATGAGTCACCCCGTGCTGGCGGGTGTCGACGGATCCGAACGCAGCCTGGCCGCGGCCGACTGGGCCGCGCGGGAGGCGCTGCTGCGCGGTGTCGAGCTGCGGCTGATGCGCGCCATGCCACCGCTGCCGGGCGGTGCCGTGCCGGCCCCCGCCGCGCAAACCCTGCACCGTATGGGGGAGCACATGCTCCAGCGGGCGATCACCGATCTGGGCACCCGCTACCCGGACCTGCGGGTTCGGGGCGAGCAGGCCGACGACGCCCCGGCCATGGCACTCCTCGCCGCAGCGCGTGACGCCGGGCTTCTCGTGGTCGGAGCACGTGGCGCGGGCGGCTTCGACGGACTCGCGGTCGGGTCGGTGGCCCTTCGTGTCGCCGCGGCAGCCGCTTGCCCCGCGGTGCTCGTACCCGAACGGCCCGTCGAGGGTTTCGGGGACGGGACGCCGGTGGCGGGCGGTGGCGCCGAGGTGGTGGTGGGGTTCGACGCGCACCGTCCGGTCGGTGAAGTGATCGACTTCGCGTTCTCGGCAGCCGAGGCACGCGGGGCGCGTCTGCGGGTGGTTCAGGCCTGGGCTCTTCCCGCCGAGGCCGTCTCCTCCCAGAGGCTGTTCGTGACCGAGGAGGATCGCGCCACTTGGGAGGACCAGGAGGTGTTGCGGCTCTCCGACGCCCTGCGCACGAGGCAGGAGAAGTATCCGGAAGTAACGACCCGCACCGACGTCGTCCTGCTCCACCCCGCGCAGGCGCTCGTGAACGGGTCCCTGGGAGCGGGCCTGTTGGTCGTGGGCCGTCGCACCGACCCGCGGGCGCCCGAGGGCCGGCTGGGGCCGGTGACTCACGGCGTACTGCATCACACCCGCTGTCCGGTGGCGGTCGTGCCGTATGCCGGCTGACGGGGGAGCCGTATGCCGGCTGACGGGGAGAGGATCAGCCGAAGAACACCTCGAACTCGTCGTACAGAGACGGGTCCACCAGCTTGGTCTTCGCCCTGCTGCCGTCGAGGGGGATGCGGATGATCCGGGTGCCGCGCAGGGCCACCATCTTGCCGTAGTCGCCGTCCTTGACCGCGTCGACGGCGTGCAGCCCGAAGCGCGTGGCCAGCCAGCGGTCGAAGGCGCTCGGCGTGCCGCCGCGCTGCACGTGGCCGAGGACGGTGGTACGGGCGTCCGTGCCCGTGCGCTCCTCGATCTCCTGGGCAAGCCACTCGCCGATGCCCGACAGGCGCACGTGGCCGAACTCGTCCAGCGTCCGGTTCTTGAGGACCATCTGCCCCTCGATCGGGACGGCTCCCTCGGCGGCGACGACGATCGGCGCATAGTGGATCTTGAATCGGCCCTTCACCCACGCGCAGACCTGATCGATGTCGAACGGCCGCTCCGGGATGAGGATCACGTTGGCGCCGCCCGCCACGCCGGCGTGCAGGGCGATCCACCCCGAGTGCCTCCCCATCACCTCCACCACCAGTGTGCGCATGTGCGACTCGGCGGTGGTGTGGAGGCGGTCGATGGCCTCCGTCGCGATGCCGACGGCCGTGTCGAAGCCGAAGGTGTAGTCGGTGCCGGACACGTCGTTGTCGATGGTCTTCGGTACGCCGACCAGATTGACCCCCTGGCGGCTCAGCTCGGTGGCCACACCAAGTGTGTCCTCGCCGCCGATCACGATGAGCGCATCGATCCCCTGCGCGGCGAGCATGTCCTTGATGCGCTGCACCCCGTCCTCGTGTTTGAACGGGTTGGTGCGGGAGGAGCCGAGGATGGTTCCGCCGCGTGGAAGGATTCCCCGCACGTTGGCGATGTCCAGCGGCACCACATTGCCCTGAAGCGCACCGAGCCAGCCGTCCCGCAGCCCGACGAAGTCGAAGCCGTACTCCTGGACTCCCTTGCGGACGACACTGCGGATCACGGCGTTGAGGCCGGGGCAGTCGCCGCCGCCTGTCAGCACTCCGACCTTCATGGCTTCCTCCCTGCTCTGCGTGGGACGTCGGCCGACCTCACCCGCGGCTGTGCCCCGCCCGGCGGTGCCTCGGCCCCAGACCGCGATGTGGTGCGGCTTGGCCGGCCAGGTCTCGGGGACGGTGACCTTGAGGCTGCGGTCGGTGAGGGTGGCACGCACGTCGTCGGCCTTCACACCGGTGGGCGGCGGTGCCCGGAGCGGCACGAGGTCCGAGGCCTTCCCGCACGTGCCGAACAGGCGGAGTCATGCGGCTCACCTCCGCGGACGTGAACCCGAAGAGCCAAGTGACTCTCCTTCCAGCATGGGCGACAGGGGCTCCGTCGGCGACCCGCCTCGCGGCCTTGCGGTCGAGGACCTTCGGCCCGAGACCGAGTCTCATCACCGGCCGACCCGACACCCGATGTGCGCGGAGACCGCGACCACCCCGTCGACGTTCCCGCACAGTCGCTCGATGATGGGGATAAGGCTGCTGACCTCGACGGATCCTGTGAGGGTCACCTCCCCTTCGCGTACCTCGACCGTCACGTCCGAGGGCGCGAGGCCCAGCGTCCGGCGCAGCACATCTTCGGTTATCTCGTCGCGGATCGCGTCGTCCCGGCGCAGGAAGATCCGCAGCAGATCACTGCGGCTGACGATGCCCCGGAGCCGGTCCGCCTCGTCCACGACGGGCAGCCGCTTGACGTTCTTGGCTGCCATGAGCCGGGCCGCCTCGACCACACTCCACTCCGGATGCGCGCAGACGGCGGGCGTCGACATCAACTCCTCCGCCCTGGCACCGGCGGCCTTGGCCCGCTCCCATGCCTCCAGATGCGGAATCGGGGTGTGCCCGGACGGGTCGGCCTGGGCGGAGCACTTGCGCAGCAGGTCTGCCTCGGACACCACGCCCAAGGGGTGGTCCAGCTCGTCCACCACCGGTACGGCGGTGACGTCGTTCTCGGCCAACAGCTCGACGATCTCCTTGAAGGGCGTCTCACGCCGGGCCCGGACCACATCGCGGGTCATCAGGTCTGCGACCGTACGGTGCTGCATGTCGCTCCTCCCTTCCCCGAAGTGACAGCCGACAGCCATCACATGTCCACGGTGGCAGGATCCGGTCGTCCGCAGGAGAGCCGTCCAGGACCTGTTCGGCACCGGACGGCCCTGAAACCCGGCCGTTCGGCCCCCTCGGATCGGAGGGGCCGAATGTGTACGGAAGCACCCACGCGTGCCCAGAGGGTTCCGCAGCTCCGCGGCGCGTGCAGTGCTCGGCGCCCGAGCCGTGAGCAGGCAGCCGTCGGGGGCCCGTCAGCCCGCCGGGACGGTGACCACGTGCGCGCCGACGAGTGCGGGCAGGTCGGGGTGGATCTCGAAAGCGTTCGCCAGACCGGTGACGCGCAGCACGCGCAGGAAGCACGTGTCCTCGGTGAGCAGACGGAGCCGGCCCTGCCGGGCCGTGACGCGGTTGCGGGCCCGGCACAGGACGCCGAGCCCCGTGCAGTCGATGAAGGACACGGCACGCAGATCGAGCACCAGATCGGGGCACGTCCCGGCGGTCAGCGAGTCCAGCCGTGTCCTCAGGGCCGGTGCAGCGAGAAGGTCGAGCTCGCCGCCAAGCTCCACCACGGTCGTACCAGCGACGGCAGACGCTGGGAGGGACGACGAGGACCTGGTGGGGTTCTCGTACATGGCCCAAGCGAACCCTGCACTTCGCGGGGAGCGGAAGGGCCGATCGGCCCAGTCCGCCCGATCCCGCGGGGCCGACCGGCCCAAGCCTGCGCGCCCCGGCGGGTACAAACTGGCGTGTGGGGAGCACAGGCACCGCCGGGGCCGCTGGCTGCACCCGCGGAAGGGGTCCCGGGGGCCGCCCCGTTGCGCGCCGGTGCGGGACCGTACGGCCCCGCGGCGGGGGCCGTACGGCATGGTGCCAGGTGCGCGTGGCCCCTGCCCGCGACGTCGCGGACGGACGAGCGTCGCCAGCACAGAGCAGAAGGGAGAGGGAGATGGCTCTCCACCCTGTGGTCGTCGGTGTGAACGATTCCCTGAACGCCGTACGAGCGCTGGACCGGGCCTCGGACGAGGCCGCACGCCGGGGAACTCAGCTGCGTGTCGTGTACGCGGTGCACGACCGCGACGAGGCCGAACCCGTCCTCGCGTCCGCCGCCACACGTGTCCGGGAACGTCATCCGAACCTGTCCGTGGTGACCGATGCCTTGGCGGGCGGCGCGGTGCGGGTCCTCGTGCGCGAGAGCGAGGGCGCTGCCCTGACCGTCGTCGGCACCCGCGGCTTCGGCGGCGTCACCGGGCTGCTGGCCGGCTCGGTGAGCCTGCGACTGGCCGCTCATGTGCACGGTCCTCTGCTTGTCGTACGCGGTGACCATCCATGCGACGGCGAGCGCAGTGTGCTGCTCGGCCTGGAGGACGACTCCGACGCGGACGCGGCCTCCTATGCCTTTCATGAGGCGCGGCGGCGAGGTGCCCGGCTGAGGGTCCTGCACTCGACCCACCGGTACGTCTCCCGCGAACTTCCCTCCCTGATCCTCGCGACGAGCCCCGGGCAACGGCGGCGCCTCCATGACGATCCGGCCGAGAAGGCCGTGCCGCGCTTCGACCTGGCCAGGCTGCGGGAAGAGCACCCCCAGGTCGACGTCGAGACCCGCACGGTGCGCAGAGGACCGGCCCAGGCCCTGCTGGACGCGACGTACGAGGCCGCCGTCGTCGTGATCGGCGCACATCGTCGTACGAGCCGGCTCGGGCCGCAGGTCGGCCCGGTCGCGCACACGCTCCTGCATCGCTCCCACTGCCCGGTGGTGCTGGTACCTACGACCGGCTGACCGGCGCACATCCTTCGTTACGGGCCGCCGGGGTTCGCGGGGTGGAGGTGACGGAGGAGGCCCCCGTCCGGAGGTCGGCCACGTTGGTCGGGCTGCGGGGGCGGGCGCCGCGACGGTCGGTCGGACCGCACTCCGGGGCCGTCCGGCACCAGCGTCCTTGGCCAACCGTCGCTCCAGGTTCGGTGGCGGCTTCGTCACCGCCGTCGCCCTCCGAGCCCGACAGGCTGGGCCTGGCCCTACGGCCAGGACGTTCACCTGGTGCAGCGACCCCGCGCCCTGGATCACCTGTGCGGGTGTCGGAGCCGACGGGCAGGAGCGGAGATACGGCCGCGCCGACCCGGTCCCTCCCGGTCCGTCCCCTGCCGGCGGAACCGGGAGGGACGACTCATTCGTGCGGCACGATCGCGACCGGGCAGCGGACGTGGTGCATCACCGCGTGCGCGACCGGCCCGGTGTGGACGCCGATCCTGGCCGGGCGGATCCTGCGGCCGACGGCCAGCAGACCGGCGTCCCGTGCCGCGTCCAGCAGGTGCGGCGCCGGACGGCCCTCCTCGGCCAGCCTGGTGACCTCCACCGCGGGGTACTTCTCCCGCCACGGTCCGAGAACGGACTCCAGTACTCGTTCGGCGCCCGCCCGCACGTCCCGGCGCGCCTTCGCCTCCAGCGCGTGAGGCACGTACGGCAGCTGCCACGTGTGAACCACGCGCAGGGGCGCGGCACGCAGCATCGCGCTCTCGAAGGCGAACCCGAGCAACTCCTCGCACGACTGAGCCGGGTCCACGCCGACCACGACAGGACGGTAGGGCGTGTGCGCCGACGGCCGGCCCTGAGCGTCCGGTTCGTGCTCGTCCTCGAGGGTCTGATCCGCCCGGACGAGCACGACGGGCCGCGTCACACGGGCGACCGTCGCCAGTGCCACGGAACCGGCCATGAAGCCGCCGAGACCGCTGAACGCGCGGCTGCCGAGGACCAGCAGCTCGGCCTCGTCGCCCGCGGCGACCAGGGCGTCGGCCGCCGGCCGGGAGATCTGCTCCGCGCTCAGGTACACCTGCGGATAGCGTTCGTTGAGCCGGTCAAGGGCACCCCGCAGGACCCGCCGCGCCCAGTAGCGAGGCGCGTCCAGCTCGGGCAGCTCCGACTCGTCGGGCGACATGCCGCCTTCCCAGGCGTGCACCAGGCGCAGCGGAAGACCGCGCCGAAGCGCCTCCCGGACCGCCCAGTCGGCGGCGGCGAGGCTCTCACGGGAACCGTCCAGTCCCACCACAACAGGGCGCGGCACGGCCACCACCTCCCCGGATCGGCGCCCGCACGCCGGTGTGCGGGTCCCTCCACTGCCAGGATCGCTGTGCGGTCAGTGGCCCCGGCAGGGGCCGGTGCGGCCCTGCCCGGGACCGAACGGCCCTTTCTGCGGCCCACGGAGGCGTGCCGTGGCAACTCCGAGCGACCACTGGCCCGGAGCGATCGACACCGAAGGCACCACAGTCGGCCCGCAGTCCCAACAACCCGGCCTGGCAGGGAGAACTGTCCCGTTCGGTGCGGCCGCCGTGGTGGCAACGATCGGCGTCCTGGTGCACGACCCGAGTCGCCGCCCCGCTTCATGATCGGCGCCTCCTTGGAGGTCGTCCCGCGCAGTGGCGGTCCTCCTTCCACCGCGCGTACGGGCGAGCGTTGTCCGTGGGCGCGGACCGCGTCCCGGCAAGGGCCGCTCCGGCCCTGCCTTCGGGACGCGTGGCTCATGTGCCGGAAGCCGTATCGGAGTTGGCTGGAAGCGAAGGGGAACGATGCCGACCCGAGGGGGCGAGGAACGTGGGCACGAGTCTCACGCCGGAGTTCTGGGAGCGGTTCACGCTCCTGCTGTTCGCGGCGATGGGGGTGACCTTCGCTCTTGCCGCGCTGTTCGACACGCTCGCGCTACGTCGGCAGAACCGCCGGGCGCACAGGACCGAGACCGCCGACCACCGCCCGCCCGTCCGCTCCTGAGGGACCCGGACCACAGGGGAACGGCGTCCACGCCATGGCTCCCCGCCGCCCGCACGGCGGGGAGCCGCCATGTGCGAGCCGTCAGGTGCGAAGCAAGTTCTCCGGTGATTCCAGCCGCCCAGCCGCCTGGAGTTCCACTCCGAGGCTGAAGAGCCCCCACGGGGCGGGGGTCGAGCAACTCCGGGTAAGCCCGCGTCGGCCCTCACGCCGCTCCCGTCCGTACGTCGGCAGTGGCGCCGATCGCCGTGATCCGTGTCGCGGGGCGGTCGGGGGTGGGCACCGTCACCACGGGGACCGTGGCGGAGCGCAGACACTCGCGGCCGACCGTGCCGACGGCCGGGAGTTCCCACCGCCCGTGCGCCCTGCGCCCGAGGGCCAGGAGCAGGGCACCGCGCGCGTACCGGAGGAGCACCTGTGCGGGCGGCCCCTCCACCACGACGGCGCGCAGGTCCGGGCCGACGCGGGGGCCGAAGGCCGCACGCACGGCCGAGGCCAGGACCTCGGCGGCCCGCTCGCGCTGCTCCGCGACCGTAGGGCGGGCCGACGCCGGCGCGTAGGGCGCGAACCCCGCCGTGGCCGGTTCCCAGGCGTGCACCGCGACGACCGGTGTGCCGAGGGCCCGTGCCTGCTCCGCCGCCCAGCGCAGCGCGGCCACGGATGCCTCGGAGCCGTCGACGCCCACCACGATTCCGTCGGCGTGTTCGGTCATGGCTGCCTCCATGGATGGCCTGTGCCGTCACCCTCTCCCGAACAGGGCGGGCCACGCGTGGGCCGAGCGGCTCCGGGGCCGTGCCCAACGGGCCCTTGCCCAGGGCCCGCCCCTGGAGGGGCTCAGTCACCGGCCGGCCCGCCACTTGCACACTTCCGGCGTCAGGGCGCGGCCGTCCGCACACCAAGCTGATCGTCTTGCTCTCCGCCCCGTTCGGCCGGGGCGGGCCGTATGTCTCAGGCTCGCGTCCTCGACGGCGGCGCGTGGCCGGGCTGACGTACCAGGTTCACCCGGTGGTGTCCTGCTCGTCCAGCTCGAACACCACGTCCACAACCCCCTCGACCGCCCGCGCCAGCCGCGCCGCCACCGGTATCAGCGACTTGTCCCGGATCCGGCCGCCCAGGCGCACGACACCGTCGAGGACGTCGACCCGCACCGCCGAACCAGGGAGCGGGAAGAGGTATGCCACGATCTCCCGGCGCACCTCCTCAGCGATCTCCTCGTCGTCCCGAAGGAACACCTTCAGCAGGTCGACCCGGCTGACGACGCCCTCCAGGCGTCCGTCCGCGTCGACCACGGGCAGGCGCTTGACCCTGGCCCGTGCCATGGTCCGGGCGGCCTGGGCGAGCGTCGCGTCGGACGTGACAGTGAGGGCGGGACGGGTCATCAGCTCACCCGCGGTCACCGATCCGGCCTTCGCCATGTCCGACAGCCGGCGCAGCTGCGTGTACCGGTCGGGGTCGCTGTCGCGGAACTCCTCCTTGTGCAGCAGATCGGCCTCGGAGACGACGCCGAGCACCCGGCCCCCTCCGTCGACCACGGGCAGGGCGCTGACCCTGCGCTCCTGCAGGGTCCGCACGATGTCCTTGAAGGCGGTGTCGCGGTCCACGACGGCGACGTCACGGGTCATCACGTCACGCACGATGTGCGGGGATCCGGGCACGATGACTCCTTCCACTCCTCGATGGTTTCGGTCCGCGCCGCGGAGCGCGGTCAGTGCGATGTCCCGCTGCCGTACGGCGCGTACAGGTCCAGCAGCCGGACGCGGGCCGCCTGGAGGCGGTGGGCCACGACCTCGCCCACCCACCGGGCGATGCTCCGGCCGAACTCGGGGTCGCTCCGGCAGATCGCGCGAACGGCGATGGCGTCGAACTCGTAGGCCCGAAGCGGCGAGGACGCCTGTGCTCCCAGATGCCAGACGTACGGCGGGTACAGCCACGACCAGCCGAGCAGTTCGTTGTGGCCGAGCGACTCGATGACGGCGGCCCGGCGGCCGGGCACGCGTATGTCGAGGTCGACCGTGCCGGTGCGGATGATCCAGAACCGGTCGGCGTGCCCGCCCTCCTCGAAGAGCCGGGTGTCCTGCGGGAAGGACACCTCGCGGGCGATCCGCAGCAGCCGGTCCCGGTGCTCGGTGGGCAGCGCCCGAGGCATGCTCGTGGATGCGGGTGCGTTCATGGAATGCCTCCAGGTCGTGCGGGCGGAGCTGCCACCTCCAGCGTGGGCATGTGCGGACGCCAGGGCCATGGGCCACCCGGCCCCGGGACCGGGCCACCCGGCGGCCCTCGGGAGCCCTTCGGCATCCTGCGCGGCCCGGGCGGTCCGTCGTTCGATGGTGAGGGGAGGGAGCGCCACCCGGCGCGGATACGACCGGAGCGAGGAGAGGGGCGACAACATGCGCATCGTCGTCAGCCTCGGCGGCAACGCGCTGCTGCACCGCGGTGAGCGCCCGGACGCGGACATCCAGCGCACCAACATGGTCCGCGTCGCCACCGCGATCGCGCCCCTGGCCCACGACCACGAACTCGTCCTCACGTACGGAAACGCCCCCCAGCTCGATCTCCTCGCCGCCCAGAGCACGGCCGACGCGGCCCTTGCCGCCCCCTATCCCCTTGATCTCATCGGCGCCCAGACCCAGGGACTGATCGGCACCCTCCTGGTGCGCACCATGCGCGATGTGCTGCCCGGACGCAGTGTCGTCGCGCTCGTCACGCACACCCGGGTACGCGCCGACGATCCAGCCTTCGAGCACCCCACGGGGCTGGTCGGCCCGCTCTACCCCGAGAGGCCGGCCCGTTACCTGATGAGGAAGTACGGCTGGCACATGGCCGAGGACCGGCACGGCCGGCGGCGTGTGGTCCCCGCGCCCTTGCCCGAGCGGATCGTGGAGGCCGGCACCGTCCGGACGCTGCTGGAGACGGGGGCGGTGGTGGTGTGCTCGGGCGGCGGTGGCGTTCCCGTCGTCGCCGACCGGGCCACCGGAGCGCTGCACTGCGTGGAGGCCGTCGTGGACAAGGACCTCGCCGCCGCCCGGCTGGCCGAGGAGCTGAAGGCCGACTTCCTGCTCGTCCTCACCGACGTACCGAACGTCTACGCCGACTACGGCACCCCCGGCCGGCGGCCCGTCCTCGACGTCACACCCGCCGAGCTGCGCGCTGCCGACTACCCCGAGGACTCGATGGGCCCGAAGGCCGAAGCGGCCGCCCGTTTCGTCGAGAACACCGGTCAGCTGGCGGCGATCGGAGCGCTGGACGCGGCGTACGAGATCGTGCACGGCCTCTCCGGCACACTCGTAAGGCCCGATCTGCCCATTGCCTGACACCCGGTCACTGCTCGCCGCACCACTTCCGGTACGCGGCCACGGCCGTCGGCAAGGTAGGGAAGATCAGCCTCCGGCCCACCGATTCCGCGAGCCCGTACGCCTCCAGATCGTCCAGCAGGTCCTGCTTCACACGGGCCAGTGCGAAGACGATGCCGCTCCGGGTCAGCTCGCGGCGCAGGGCGTCCACAGCGTCCAGGGCGGTGATGTCCACCTCCACGTTCGCCTCGGTGTTGAGGACGAACCAGCGGACCGGGCCGGTCTGCTCGTCGACGGCGGCCAGGGCGCGGCGGTGGAAGTCCTGCGCGTTGGCGAAGAACAGCGGGGAGTCGTACCGGTAGACGAGTAGCCCGGGGATGGTGCGAGCCTGGGGGTAGTCGTCCACGTCGTGCATACCGGCCACTCCGGGGACCAGCCCCTCGACGGCGTCGTGCGGCCGGGCAACCCGGCTCAGCAGCTCGGCCACGGACAGCCCCACGGCGACCAGCACGCCGTACAGCAGATCCAGGACGAGCACCCCAACCAGGCAGCCGACCGCCAGCAGCAGTTCCCGCCGCCGGAACGCGGCCAGCCGGGCAAAGCCCGCGAGGTCCGTCATCCGGGCCGCCGCGTACACCACCAGCGCGCCCAGCACGGCGGACGGCATGCGGGTCAGGAGCGGGCTGAGGAACAGCAGCACCGCGAGGACCACCAGGCCCGCCACCAAGGAGTACGCCTGGCTGCGGGCGCCCGCCGAGGAGGCGAGCGCGGTGCGGCTGGCACTGCTGCTCAGCGGGAAGCCCTGCAGCCAGCCGGCGCCGAGATTGCTCGCGCCCAGCGCCAGGAACTCCTGGTCGGCGTCGAGGCGGCCGTTCTCGTCGTCGCGACCCGCGAACGCGCGGGCGGTGAGGATGAAGTCCGTGTAGGCGACGAGCAGGACCCCCAGGGCGGGCAGCACCAGCTGTGGCAGCTCGCTCAGGTCGGGCGCCGCCACGGAGGGCAGCCCGGACGGGACCTCACCGATGACCTTGATCCCGTACTTGTCGTCGAGATCGAGGACGGCCACGGCCGCGGTGCCCAGCACCACCGCGAGCAGGGGGCCCGGCACGGCCGGCAGCAGCCACGCCGAGGTGAACAGGAACGCGATCGTGACAGCGGAGAAGACCACCGTCGCGGTGTGCGCCTGACCCAAGTCCCCGATGAACGACCACAGTTGCGGGAAGAAGCCCGAGCCCTCCGTGTCCACGCCGGTGAGCTTGGGCAGCTGGTCCACGATCATGATCAGGGCCACCCCCGCCAGATAGCCGATCAGGACCGGGCGGGAGAGCAGGTCGGCGACGAAACCCAGACGCAGCACCCGGGCCGCCAGGCACAGCAGGCCCACGGTCACGGCGAGGGCGGCGGCCAGCGCGGCGTAGCGGTCGGGGTCGGCGCCGGCCAGTGGAGCCACCACGGTCGCAGTCATCAGCGCGGTCGTGGACTCCGGGCCGACCGACAGCAGCCGGGACGAGCCCAACAGGGCGTACAGGCCGAGGGCGGGCAGGATCGCCCACAGCCCGGCGACCGGTGGCAGCCCGGCCACGCCCGCGTACGCCATCACCTGGGGCACGAGATACGCGGCCACCGTGACACCGGCGAGCAGGTCGCCGCGCAGCCACGAGCGGCGATAGCCGGCCAGGGCGGTGACCCCGGGGGCCAGTCGGCGGACCGCGGGCATCAGACGGTGCCGGCCCGGGGCGTGGCGGTCCGAGCCGTAGGACATGGGGGTTCCTTTCGCCGACTGTCTTCAGGATCCGTCGCGACCGGCCCGACCGCCTCGACCGCCACGTCCGCGCGTCCAGGTTCGGTGGCCGACAGGGCGCGGGGAAGGGGCCGTTCAGCCCCTTCGCCGAGTACCACGTCGTGTACGCGGTCGTCCTGATCGCTCCGGCCGCCATCGAGGCCGGCCCGGTCCGGGGACCTGGCCAGGCTTGGGCCCGACGGCCGTTCGCCGTCCGCAACCCCTGGTTGCCGTGTACCCGGGGGCCGTTGGGCCGGTCGGGCCCGACTCGGGGACCAGCGGCCCCTGCAGCAGCCGGATCCCAGGCCTGACGCTGGTGCCAGTTCCCCGATCAGGAGGCAGAACCATGATCCGCACTGTTGTCGCAGGTCTCGACGGCTCGTCCGAGAGCCGGGCGGCGGCTGAGTGGGCGGCCCGCGAGGCCGAGCTGCGCGGCCTGCCGTTGAAGATCGTCCATGTCTGGGAGCCCGCTCCGGAACCCATGGCCCAGGCCCCGCTGCTCGGCACCGAAACCCAGCGGCACTGGAGCGAGCGGGTGCCGCGCGAGGCGGCCGAGGTGATGAGGCGGCGTCACCCCGGCGTCGAGCTGACCACCGAGCACCTGACGGGAGCACCGGCCGACACCCTGCTCAAGGCAGCCGCGGACGCGGAACTGCTGGTCCTCGGGTCCCGTGGACTTGGCGGGTTCGGTGGCTTCATGGTCGGCTCGGTCGGCCTCTCCGTCGTGGCGCACGCAGAGCGGCCCGTCGTCCTCGTCCGGGCCGGTGAACAGGCCGCCGACGAGCACGAGCCGGACCAGGCGGGCATCCCGTCGGCCGCCACGCCGTACCACCCGGTCCTCCTCGGCCTCGACGCGGCGAGCCCCGCCGACCCGGTGATCGAGTTCGCCTTCGAGGAGGCCGCCCGCCGCAACACAGGCCTGCGGGTGATCCACGGTTGGAACCTGCCCCCGTACTACGTCTACGGCCTCACCGCCGACACCCAGTTGCACGACGAGATCGCCCGGCAGCACGCCGCCGTCCTGGCGGAAGCCCTGCGGCCCTGGCGTCAGAAGCACCCGAACGTCGAGGTCACCGAGGCGACGCCCTCCGGCAGCCCCGGTATCCGGCTGGTGGACGCCTCCCACACGGCCTCCCTGGTCGTTGTCGGCCGCCGCATCCGCCGCAGCCCGTTCGGCGCCCACATCGGCCCCGTCACGCACACCGTCCTGCACCATGCCGCGGCCCCCGTCGCGGTCATCGCCCACAACTGACCACGAACTTTCAGGAGTTGACCCCATGAAGGCAGCGGTAGTCCGAGCGTTCGGTGAGCCCTTGGTGATCGAGGACCGGCCGGATCCCGAGCCCGGCCCCGGCCAGGTGCTTGTCCGTGTCGAGGCCTGCGGGCTGTGCCACACCGACATCCACGCCGCCCACGGCGACTGGCCCGTCAAGCCCGAGCCGCCCTTCGTCCCCGGCCACGAGGGCGTCGGCCTCGTCGAGAAGCTCGGCGAGGGCGTCACCCACCTCGCCGTCGGGCAGCGCGTCGCCGTGCCCTGGCTGGGCAAGGCCTGCGGCCGGTGCGAGCACTGCCTATCCGGCTGGGAGACCCTGTGCGAGCGGCAGATCAACACCGGCTACGGCCGCGACGGCGGATACGCCGAGAAGATGCTGGCCTTCGCCGACTTCGCCCAGCCCGTCCCGCACGGCATCGACCCCCGTGACGCCGCCCCGCTGACCTGCGCCGGCGTCACCACGTACAAGGCGGTCAAGGTCGCCGACGTCAGGCCCACACAGCTCGTCGCGATCTCCGGGATCGGCGGTCTGGGACACCTGGCCCTTCAATACGCCAAGATCGCCGGCGCCACCGTCGCGGCGATCGACGTCACCGACGACAAACTCGAGCTCGCCGCCGAACTCGGCGCCGACCTCGTCATCGACGCCCGCAAGCACGACGTCGGCGAGGTCCTCAAGCGGCACGGCGGCGCCCACGCGGGGATCGCCCTGGCCGTGAACGAGGCCGCCTTCGCCGCCGTCAACTCCGGACTGCGGCGCGGCGGCAAGCTGGTCCTGGTGGCGCTGCCCGCGCACGGCACCCTCCAGGTCCCGATCTTCGACACCGTCCTGAACGGCACCTCCGTCATCGGCTCCATCGTCGGCACCCGCCAGGACCTCGCCGAGGTGTTCGAGCTGCACGCCGCCGGCCGCACACGGGTGATCTACGAGACCCGCCCGCTCGACTCCGCCAACGAGTGCATCGACGAAGTACTCCGAGGCCAGGTCAAGGCACGCATCGTCTTCGATCTCGGCGCGGGGAGGTGAACGCCGTGGACCTCCCCCTGGTCGTCGGTGTCGACGGATCCGAGCCGAGCCTGCGCGCCACGGACTGGGCATCCGACGAGGCCGCGCTGCGTGGAGTGCCGCTCGAGGTGGTGTACGCCTGTCTGTGGGAGCGGTACGAGGGAGCCGCGCTGGCCAAGGATCTGGGCCGGCCCTCCACGCAGGTGCTGCCCCAGGAGATCACCGGCGCCGCCGTCCGACGGGCCCGTTCCCGGCACCCGGACCTGAAGGTGACCGCTGATGTGGTGTTCGAAGAGCCTGAGTACGCCCTGGTGCGGGCGAGCCGCAACGCCTCGGCGCTGGTTGTCGGTAACCGTGGTCGCAGCGGCCTCGCGGAGGTGTTGCTGGGCTCCGTGAGCCTGACGGTTGCCGCACATGCCCATTGCCCGATGGTCGTGCTGCGCGGCAGCCACGACAACCAGGTGACGCCCCCGGTCCACGGACGCGTCGTCGTGGCCGTCGGAGAGCACCCCGAGAGCTCCGCGGTCCTCCGGTTCGCCTACGAGGAGGCCCGGCGCCGCGGGGTCCCCCTGGAGGCCGTACGGGCCTGGCGGTGCCCCGCGCACGAGAGCACCGACCACCCCTTGCTGGCCGAGGCGCCCGCCCGTCTGCATGAGCAGCACGCCGAGGAGACCCTCACCCAGGCCCTCCGGGACGCTCCGCCCGATCTGGAACTGCACCGCCGTACCGTCGAGGGCCACGCCCGACGCGTGCTGGTGGACGCCTCGCACCACGCCGACCTCCTGATCGTCGGCGCCGAGCGCCGCACCGGACACCGCGGGCTCCAGCTCGGCCGCGTCGCCCACGCGGCACTGCACCACTCCGCCTGCCCGGTCGCCGTCGTACCGCACCCGGCGTGAGAGCCCCGCGCAGCGGGTTCCAGAGGGACGGACCTTGCCGGGGCGGGCCCGAAATGCCTCGGATCCGGCCCTCCATTGAGGGCCGACCGGCCCACCCAGAACGCCCGGACAGCCCATGGGACCTTCGCCCGCCCCGCAGGACGCTCTAAGAGCCGGAGCAATACCGAGGAACACCGAGGAGACCGCGATGACGGACGACACGCTCAGCCGGCGCCCGGTCCACGCCCTGCTCGCGGACGGCACCACTGTGTGCATCCGTCCGGTGCGGCGGGACGACCACGATCAGGTGCGGGGGCTGTACGAGGAGATGTCCCCGGAGAACCTGCGCCTGAGGTTCTTCGCCGCCAGCCGGCGCTCCGCCGGAACGGCCGCCGACCGGGCCTGCGCCGAGCCGGCCCCAGGGCACCGGGCCCTGCTGGCCGAGACCGGTGGCCGGGTGATCGGCCTCGCCGAGTACGACAGCGGCGGGACGGGAGACACGGCGGAGATCTCCATCGCGGTCGCCGACGGACTGCACCACCGGGGCGTCGGCACCCTGCTCGTCGAGCACCTGGTCTCCGGGGCCCGCGCCGAGGGCATCACCGGTTTCACGGCCGACGCGCTCAGCGAGAACCACGAAGTGCTGAAGCTCTTCGCCGACCTCGGCCTGCGCACGACCCGCCGCTTCGAGGGTCCCGAGGTTCGTTGCTCCATCGCACTCGACGAGAGCGACACCTATCTGACGGCCGTGGAGGAACGCGGCCGTGCCGCCGACGTCGCCAGCCTCGAACCGCTGCTGCGGCCGCGCACGGTCGCCGTCGTCGGGGCGGGACGCAAGCCGGGCTCGGTGGGGAGGGCGATCCTGCACCAGTTGCACGCGGGCGGCTACACGGGCCGCCTGTTCGCGGTGAACCCCGCCGCGAGCTCGATCCTCGGGGTGCCCTGCCACTCGTCGGTCGGCGCCCTGCCCAAGACCCCTGACCTCGCGGTTCTCGCCGTACCCGCCGCCGCGATCCCCGGCACCGCCGAGGCGTGCGGGAAGTCGGGCGTGCGGGCCCTGCTCGTCGTCACCGCGGGTCTGGACGCCGACCAGGCACGCGCCCTGCTGGCGGCCTGCCGCTCGTACGGCATGCGGCTCGTCGGCCCCAACTGCCTCGGCATCTCCCATACCGATCCGGAGCTGCACCTGGACGCCACCTTCGCAGCCGGCCACCCGCGCTCCGGCACCGCGGGCGTCGCCGTGCAGTCCGGCGGCGTCGGCATCGCGCTGCTCGACGGGCTGTCCCGGCTCGGTGTCGGCGTCTCGTCCTTCGTCTCGCTCGGCGACAAGTACGACGTCAGCGGCAACGACATGCTCCAGTGGTGGGAGAGCGACGGCCGGACCGACCTCGCGGTGCTGCACCTGGAGTCCTTCGGCAACCCGCGCGCCTTCTCCCGCACCGCCCGACGTGTCACCCGTCGGATGCCGGTCCTGACCGTCGACGCCGGCCGCACCGAGGCAGGCCGACGCGCCGCCGCCTCGCACACCGCGGCCGCCGCCACCCGCACCATGACCCGGGGCGCCCTGTTCACCCAGGCCGGCATCACCGCCACCCGCTCGGTCGGGGAACTCCTCGAAGCCGCCGCTCTGCTGCACGCTCAGCCTCTGCCGGCCGGTCCCCGCGTCGCCATCGTCACCAACGCCGGGGGAGCGGGTGTCCTCGCGGCCGACGCCTGTGCCGAGGTCGGGCTGGAGCTCCCGGCGCCCAGCCCCGAGTTGATCGACGATCTGCTCGCCGTCCTGCCCGCGGGCGCCGCAGTCGGCAACCCCGTCGACGCCACGGCCGCCGTCACGGAGGAGCAGCTCAGCGACTGTGTGGACCGGGTCGCGCGGAGCGGCGGTGTCGACGCCGTCCTCGTGGCGCTGGTCCCCACGGCGGTCGCCGCGGCGACCGGCGACGACCTCGTCCGAGCCCTCACTCATACTCCCGGACGACGGCCCAAGCCGATCGCCGCGGTCCGACTCGAACAGGCCCTGCCGGTCGAACTACTGCCCGCCGCCGAGGGCACCAGCATCCCCGCCTACGCAGAACCCCAGGCCGCGGCCCGGGCGCTGGCCCACGCGGCCCGCCGCGCCGCGTGGCTCGCCCGGCCCGCCGGGACGGTTCCCGACCTCGACGGCGTCGAGACGGAGCGCGCCCACGCCGTCGTCGGCGCCTACCTCGACCGGCACCCGGACGGTGGCTGGCTCGACCCGCGCGCATGCGCGGAACTCCTCGGCTGCTACGGCATTCCCCAGCTGGCCTGGGCCTGGGCGGACACCGAGGTCGACGCCGTGCTCGCCGCCGAACGGCTGCGCGGCGCCGACGGCCGCGTCGTGATGAAGGGCCACTGGCCGGGCCTGGTGCACAAGAGCGCCGAACACGCCGTCCACCTAGACCTGCGCGGTGACTCCCAGGTCCGAGCAGCTTTCCGCGACCTGGACACCCGGTTCGCCGGCCTGCTGGACGGCGTGGTGATCCAGCCGCTGGCCGAGCGCGGCACCGAGCTGTTCGCCGGTGTCGTCCAGGACCAGGTCTTCGGACCACTCGTCCTGTTCGGCCTCGGCGGCACCGCGACGGAGGTCCTCGCCGACCACGCCGCACGGCTGGCCCCGCTCACCGACCACGACGTCCACGACCTGATCACGGCCCCGCGCTGCGCCCCGCTCCTGCTCGGCGCCGGCGGTGCCCGACCGGTCGATCTCCAGGGCCTCGAACAACTGCTGCTGCGACTGTCCCGCATGGCGAGCGACCTGCCGCAACTGGCCGAGGCCGACTTCAACCCCGTGCTCGCGACACCGGGCCGGGTCACCGTGCTCGATGCGCGCGTACGCCTGCTGCCCCGCAGGCCCCAGGACCCGTATCTGCGCCGACTCCGCTGAGGAGGAACAGCCATGAAGCACAACAAGGTCGGCTCCGTGATGACCACGGAGGTCGTCCGCGCCGAGTACGGCACCCCGTTCAAGGAGGTGGCCGTGCTGCTCAGCGACCACCGCATCAGCGGACTTCCGGTCGTCGACGACGACGAGAAGGTCATAGGCGTCATCTCCGAGACCGATCTGATGGTCCGCCAGGCCGAGACGCCCGGCCCGTACGAGCCGAAGAAGCGCTTCCGCTTCGACCGGCTGACCCGGGTCGGGCGGGAGCGGGCCGTGAAGGCGCGGGCTCGCACCGCCGGTCAGTTGATGACACAGCCACCGGTCACCGTCCACGCCGACGACAGCATCGTCGAGGCCGCCCGGACCATGGCGCAGCACCACATCGAACGTCTTCCCGTCCTCGACGAGGAGCACCGCCTCGTGGGCATCGTCACCCGCCGCGACCTGCTCCAGGTCTTCCTGCGGCCGGACGCGGAGATCCGCGCCGAGGTCGTCGACCAGGTCCTGGTGCGGGCCCTGTGGCTGCCACCGCGCAGCATCGCCGTCACCGTCACCGAGGGCGTGGTCACGCTCATGGGCCCGATGGAGCGCAAGAGCGAGACGGAGATCGCTGTCTCCATGACCCGGCAGATCGACGGCGTGGTCGCGGTCGTCGACAGGCTCACCCACCGGCTGGACGACTCGCACCTGCGGCCCGATGAGCAGGCGCTGCGCGGCATCGCCGACGACTGGCTGCGCAAGCTGTGAAGAAGTGAAAGGAGGCGGAGGATCATGACGACCAAGGTGCTGGTCGCCTACGGGACGACCAACGGATCGACCGCGCAGATCGCCGAGGCCGTGGCCGAGGTCATGCGCAAGGAGGGCCTCACAGCCGAGGCACTGCCGGCCGGTTCCGTCGCCCGTGTCGACCCCTACGACGCCGTCGTGGTCGGCGGCGGACTGTACGCCGGTCGCTGGCACAGGGACTCGCGCCGGTTCCTTCGTCGGCACCGCCGCGAGCTGGCGGGCCGCCCGCTGTGGCTGTTCAGCAGTGGCCCGCTGGACCCCTCGGCGTCGGAGCGGGAGATCCCGCCCGTGGCGGGTGTGAAGCGCGCCATGATCCGGCTCGACGCGAACGGACACGTCACCTTCGGCGGCTGTCTGCAGGAGGGCGCCAAGGGGTGGGTCGCCCGGATGATCGTCAAGAACGGAAAGGGCGGCGACTTCCGGGACTTCGCACGGATCGAGGACTGGGCGAGGACGGTCGCCGACGAGTTGGTGGCCAAGGGCTGAGCCGGACTCCGTGGGCAGGGGAGGCTCTTTGTCGAGGAGGGCCACGAGCACGGCTTCGAGGTCCACCTGCACGGCGGGCGGCGGATGATCCTGACCGGCCCCGGTGGCCGGGAGGCGGTCATCGCCTGCGGGGCGCCTCTGCTGAACGTGCGGATCGCCGTACGCATGCTGGGCTTCCGGCCCCCGTCGGCCTCCTGCCGGAGCCGGGGAACTCCCGGTTGCCGGCCCAAGCGGGCTATGAGGCCCACGCTCCGGCGGCGCGTGAGGAGACACTGCCGGCCCGCGCGATGGCGCGTCGGCACACTCACCGCGGGCCCTTCGAGTGCAGCCGGCGGACCTGGTGCGTACCGCCGAGGACGACGTCCACCGTCATCACCCGGACGCCACCCTGCTCGTGGGTCGCGACGGGTTCACCCCGTACTGCCCCCGACCAGGCACCGGTGGAGCGCACGCACCGGAACCGTCGCCGTGCTGTCCACCCCTTGCGACAGCCCTACCGACTGTCTCCGGGCGGGTCAGGTGCCGGAGGTCCTCTGCACGCGGCCGCCCACGACGTCGCGGCGGCCTGCCACACCCAGCCTCTCGAACTGCCCGTCGACAGCACGTCGGTGTGACGCCGGCCCGACCAGGCTGCCGGGAACGACGAGAGAGTGAACGCGCCTCTAGCAGATTCGCGGCAACTGTTCGCCGAGCGGCATTTCCACGATCCGCCGGGCGCCCACCAGTGTGCGCAGCGACACCCTCCCCGCGGGCCCGTCCGGCAGCACCTGCCCGATCCGCACAGCTCCCGCACCCTCGCCCGTGGACCGCATCGCGGTCAGCGCGCTCTCGGCCGCGCCGGCGGCGACGAAGGCGACCAGGCAGCCCTCGTTGGCGACGACCAGCGGGTCAAGGCCGAGCAGGTCGCAGGCCGCGGCGACCGGCTCGGGCACCGGCACCGCGCTCTCCTCGATCTCGACGGCCACGGAAGAGTCACGGGCGATCTCGTTGAGGGCCGCCGCGAGCCCGCCACGCGTCGGGTCGCGCAGCACGTGGACGTCCGCGCCGAGCGGGACCAGACTGCTCACCAGGCGGTGCAGCGGCCGTGTGTCGGAGGTGATGTCGCCCTCGAAGCCGAGGCCCTCACGGGTGCTCAGAACGCTTGTGCCGTGCAGTCCGACAGGCCCGGACAGGAGGATCGCGTCACCGGGGCGGGCCAGCGCGGCGGACGGGTGCAGCGAGCCGTGCCGCTGCCCGATGCCGGTGGTGTTGATGAACAGTCCGTCGGCGGCCGAGCGCCCGACGACCTTGGTGTCCCCGGTGACCACGGGCACTCCGGCGTCCTGTGCGGCCTTCCCCAACGAGGCGAGAACAGTGCGGAGGTCGGCCAGCGGCAGTCCCTCCTCGATGATGAGGGACACGGACAGCGCGAGAGGCCACGCGCCCCGCATGGCGAGGTCGTTGACCGTGCCGTGGACGGCGAGGGACCCGATGTCCCCGCCGGGGAAGAACAGCGGGCTGACGACGAAGCTGTCGGTGCTGATCACCAGTTCGCGGTAGCCGGGCAGCAGTGCCGCGTCCTCCATGGGACCCGCGCCGCCGTCGAGGGCGGGCAGGATCAGCCGGTCGAGGAGCTCGGCGGTGAGGCGGCCGCCGGCCCCGTGGCCGAGCAGGACGACCTCGTCGTCGTGGTGGGGGGTGGGGCACTGGATAATCATGCCGGCCTCCTGGCGGGAGTGCGTCCGGCCGCGTGGAAGGCGGCGCAGGTGCCCTCGGACGACACCATGGGTGCGCCGAGGGGGTGGCGGGGCGTGCAGCGGGTGCCGTACGCCGCGCAGTCGGTGGGCAGTTTGGCCCCGGTGAGGATGGCGCCGGCGATGCATTCGGCGTCCTCGACGGGACACAGCCCGCCTACGTCGAAGCGCCGGGCCGCATCGAACCGCCGGTATTTCCCGGCGAGTTCGAGCCCGCTGTCGGGCAGCGCGCCGATTCCTCGCCAGGCCCGGTCGGTGACCCGGAACACTTCGCGGACCGCGTCCCGCGCCTCGGTGTTGCCGGAGCGCCGTACGGCCCGCACGTACTGGTTCTCGACCTCGTACCGGCCCGACTCCAGTTGCCGTACGGCCATGAGGATGCCCTCCAGCAGGTCCAGCGGCTCGAACCCGGTGACCACGATCGGCACCCGGTACTCGGCGGCGATCGGCTCGTACTCGCGCCACCCCATCACCGCGCACACGTGCCCGGCCGCCAGGAACGCCTGCACCTCGCAGTCCGGGTCGTCGAGCAGCGCGGTCATCGCGGGCGGGACGAGGACATGGCTGACCAGCACGGAGAAGTTCGGCAGCCCGAGACGCGCCGCGTGCAGCACGGCCGTCGCGTTGGCGGGCGCGGTCGTCTCGAAGCCGACCGCGAGGAAGACGACCTCCTTGTCGGGGTGCTCGGCGGCAATGCGTACGGCGTCCATGGGGGCGTAGACCACCCGTACGTCCGCGCCTCGCGCCCGCAGCGACAGGAGGTCGGTGTCCGTGCCGGGCACGCGGAGCATGTCGCCGAAGCTGGTGAGGATCACGCCGGGCCGGGCGGCGATCGCCATGGCCCGGTCCAAGGTCTCCAGCGGCGTGACGCAGACCGGGCAGCCCGGGCCGTGGATCATCCGCATCCCGGCCGGCAGCAGTTCGTCGATGCCCTGCCGGACGAGCGTGTGCGTCTGGCCGCCGCACACCTCCATGATCCGCCAGGGGCGCGAGGCGGTCTCCCGCAGCTCGTCCAGCAGGCGCCGGGCCAGGACGGGATCGCGGTACTCGTCGAGGTACTTCATCGGTGATCGAGGCCTTTCAGCGATGGCTCAGATCGAGTTGGACGTCGACGACCCCCTCGACGGCTCGCACGGCCCGGGAGACCACGGGCACCAGCCCCCGCTCGGGCATCGAACCGCTCAGCGTGACCACGCCCTCGGTGACCGAGACCCCCAGTACGCCGGTGACCGGAAGAAGGCCCAGCACGCTGCCGCGGATCTCGTCGGCGATCTCCTCGTCGGACCGCAGGAACACCTTCAGCAGATCGCTGCGGCTGACGATGCCCTGGAGCATCCCGACGCCGTCCACGACCGGAAGCCGCTTGACGTGCCGGCGGGCCATGATGCGCGCCGCTTCGGCGAGAGAGGCGTCCGCGTGCACGGTGACCGCCGGAGTGCTCATCAGCTCGCCCGCGGTCACCGCGCTCGCCTTGAGCCGCTCCCCGAGACCGGCCTCGGTCTCGATGCCGTCGCGGAGCTCCTCCTTGGGAAGCAGATCGGCCTCGGACACCACCCCGACGACCCGCCCCTCACCGGCCAGCACCGGCAGGGCGCTGACCTTCCACTGGTCGAGCAGCTCGACGATCTCCTTGAAGGACGCGTGGCTGCCGACGGCGACGACAGTGTGCGTCATCACGTCACTCACGGTGTACGGAGATTCAGACATCACAGACTCCCGCATGTCTCATCAGGTACGGACGACCGTCAGGTCCAGGAAGTGGGTGGAGCAGGAGATGCACGGGTCGTGGTTGCGGATGGCCCGCTCGCACAGGGCCGTCAGCTCACCGTCGTCCGGGTCGCGCTCGCCGATCGCCCGTTGGGTCATCCGCCGCAGGTCGTCCTCGATAGCGCCCTGGTTCTGTGCGGTGGGCGGCACCAGCAGCGCGCTGGTCACGACTCCGTCGGCGTCGAGTTCGTAGCGGTGGTAGAGCAGTCCGCGAGGTGCCTCGGTGGCACCGTGCCCGACGCCCGCGACCGGTGGCACCTCCGTGAACGGGCGTGGGGGCGGCTCGTAGGCCTCGATGATCCGCAGCGCCTCACCGACGGCGTACAACGTCTCCACCGCCCGCACCAGGATCGACCGGAACGGATTGCGGCACACAGCGCCCGAACGCGGATCGCCGAGCCCGGCCTCCACCGCCGCCTGCACCGCCACCGGCGACAGTCGGGCGCCACTGATCGCGAACCGGGCGAGGGAACCCGTGAGATGAAGCCGCCCGTCGAGCCGCGAGTGCAGCGCCGTCGAGTGGGGCAGGTGCGTCTCGGTGACGTGCCCGGTGAAGTCCCGCACGGGGAACGAGCCCGTGGTGCCGTCGGCCCGCAGGACGGTCGGTGTCCCGCTCTCGATGGCGTACGTGTCCGGCTCGGCCAGCGCCAGCAGGTCGGCCTCGATCCGGGCGTCCGGGAACTCGAAGCCGGCGACCCAGCGCACGGTGTCCCACGCGTCGTCGAGTGCCTGCTTCAACTCCTCGGCGGCCGGGCGGAGTTCCTCGCGGGAGGGCACCCGGTGGAAGCCGCCGAGGCGGACGTTCACGGGGTGCACCGCCCGACCGCCGAGCAACTCCATCAGTGAGTTGCCGGCCTTCTTCAGCCGGAGCCCCCGCTCGACCTCGGTCCGGTGCGTGCGGGCGAGTTCGATCGCGCTCGCGCGGCCCAGGAAGTCCGGCGCGTGCAGCAGATAGATGTGCAGTGCCTGGCTCTCGATCCACTCGCCGCAGTACAGCAGCCTGCGCAGATCGCGGATCGCCGGGCCGACCGTCACCCCGCACGCGTCCTCGATCGCCGCGCAGGCGCTCATCTGGTACGCCACCGGGCAGATCCCGCAGACGCGGGCCGTGATGTCCGGCGGCTCGGTGTACGCACGGCCGCGCAGAAACGCCTCGAAGAATCGCGGCGGCTCGTAGATCTCCAGCCGTGCCTCGGTGACCGTGCCGTCGTGGACGTGCAGGCGCAGCGCGCCCTCGCCCTCGACCCGGGACAGCGACCCGACGTGCAGCAGACGGGAACCGCGGTGCGTCACTTGGCCGACTCCTTCTCGATCTTCTCGAACGCGGCGGCGTTGAAGGTGTGCAGGAACCGTTCCACCGCGTCGTCGTCGAGGCCGTCGCGGCGCAGCAGGGGGATCAGGGCGGGCAGGTTCACCGACCCGGAGGGGCCGAAGCAGCCGTAGCAGCCGCGGCCGTACGCAGGGCACAGCGCTCCGCACCCGGCGTGGGTGACAGGCCCGAGGCAGGGTGTGCCGTGGGCGACGGTGACGCAGACGGTGCCGCGCCGTTTGCACTCGAAGCACACGCTGTGGTCGGGAACGTCGGGCCTGCGGCCGGCGAGGAACGCGGTGATCACCTCGATGAGCTGCCGCTTGTCGATCGGACAACCGCGCAGCTCGAAGTCGACGTCCACGTGGGCCGAGACCGCAGTGGAGGTGGCAAGCGTGTCGACGTACTCCGGGTGCGCGTACACCACGCGTCGGTACTCGTCGACGTCGGCGAAGTTCCGCAGTGCCTGGATGCCCCCGGCGGTCGCGCACGCCCCGATCGTGACCAGATGCCGTGAGGCGGCCCGGATCGCGCGCACCCGCCCGGCGTCGTCGGCAGTGGTGACGGAGCCCTCGACGAGGGACAGATCGTACGGTCCGGCCCCCACGGCGCTGGACGCCTCCAGGAAGTGCGAGATCTCCACTTCGCCCGCCAGCGCGAGAAGCTCGTCCTCGCAGTCCAGCAGGGTGAGCTGGCAGCCGTCACAGGAGGCCAGTTTGAACACGGCGAGTGTGGGCGACATCTCACAACTCCCTTACCGACAGCAGTGGTTCGGCGCGTTCCCAGTCCACGACGGGGCCCACTTGGCAGAGCAGCAGGGGGCCGAGCTGGCAGTGCCCGCAGTGCCCTGTGGCGCAGCGCATGTTCCGCTCCAGCGAGACGCGGATGCGGTCGCGGGGGACACCGCGCAGGGTGAGTTCGCGGGCGGTGGCCCGGATCATCGGCTCCGGCCCGCACACGAACGCCCAGGTGCGGTCCGGCTCGAAATCCGCGCGCCCCAGCAGCTGGGTGACCACGCCGACGTCCCCGCGCCAGCCGGGGGAGGGCCGGTCGACCGTCACCCCGGTGAAAGCCGTGGGCCAGCTCTCGACCTCCTGCCTGGCGATGAGGTCGCCCGGAGTTCGCGCGCCGACAAGGACGTTGACGCGGCGGTACGCCTCCGGCTCGGCCAGCGCGACCAGAATCAGCGGCCGCAGCGGGGCGAGACCGATACCGCCGGCCACGATCACCACGTCACAGCCGCGTGCCCGTGCCGGCTCCCAGGTGTTGCCGTACGGACCACGAAGTCCGACGACGTCGCCGACCCGCGCCGAGCACAGCCCGTCGGAGACCGCGCCCACCGAGCGGATCGTGTGGGCGAGACCGCCCGTGGCCTGGACGGAACTCACCGAGACGGGGATCTCGCCGCGGCCGAAGGAGTGCACCATCGCGAACTGTCCTGGCGCGAAGTCGGGCAGAGCCGCGCCGACCGGTTCGAGGCGCAGCGTGACGGTGTCCGCGGTCTCCGGCAGGCGGGCGACCACGCGATGGGGGACCGGTACGGCGGTCATCGCGCTTCCTTCGCCTCGTAAATCCCGTACAGGTCGACCAGCCGGGCCCGGGCCGCGTTGAGCCGGTGGGCCAGCACCCGGCCGACCCAGTGCTCGACGGCACGTCCGAACGCAAGGTCGTTCAGACACATCAGCCGGACGGCGACGGCGTCGAACTCGTAGGCGCGCAGAAGGGTCAGGGCCTCGGCGCCCAGCTGCCAGACGTACGGCTCGTACAACCAGGACCAGCCGACGAGGTCGCCGACACCGAGCGTCTCGATGACCGGCGGACGGCGGCCGGGCACATGCATGTCGAGGGCGGCCGTGCCGCCCCGGATGATCCAGAAGCGATCGGCGTGTCCGCCCTCCTCGAACAGGCGGGTGCCCGGCTGGACCTGGACCTCACGGCCGACACGCAGCAGCCGCTCGCGGTGCTCGACGGGCAGAGCGTGGTTCATGCGCAGAGCGATCGAGGGAGGCATCAGTCCGTCTCCGTTCCGGGTGCCATGTGCGCGGTGCGTTCGGCGTTCAGGGCGGCGACTTCCTCCGTGACGTCGATGCCCGCCGGGCACCAGGTGATGCAGCGCCCGCAGCCGACGCATCCGGTCGTGTCGAACTGGTCGTGCCAGGTGGACAGTTTGTGGGTGAGCCACTGCCGGTAGCGGCCGCGGGCCGAGGAGCGGACCGGCCCGCCGTGCAGATAGGAGAAGTCCAGGTCGAAGCAGGAATCCCAGCGCTGCCAGCGCTCGGTGTGGTCACCGGTGAGGTCGGTGACCTCCTCGGTGGTGGTGCAGAAGCAGGTCGGGCAGACCATCGTGCAGTTGCCGCAGGTCAGACAGCGGGCGGCGACGTCGTCCCAGCGCTCGGCGTCGAGGCTGGCGCCCATGAGGTCGCGCAGGTCCACCGGGGGCAGGGCGCGGCCCATGCGGTCGCGGGCGGCGTCCACGGCGGTGCGGGCGGTGGCTTCGGTGTCAGGGTCGGCGGTGCGGTGCGGCACCTGCTCCAGCAGCTCGGCGCCCTCCTCGCTGCCCACGCGCACGAGGAAGCGGTGACCGTCCTCGTCGATCACCTCGGTCAGCGCCAGGTCGTATCCGGGGTCGGCCGCGGGGCCGCCTCCCGTGGAGACGCAGAAGCAGGTGGCACCGGGTTCGGTGCACTCCGCGGCGATCAGGAGCGCCTTGGTGCGGCGCCTGCCGTACCCGGAGTCCTCGTGCCGCCCGCCGGTGAGCACCCGGTCCTGGATGGCGATGGCCCGCAGATCGCAGGGGCGGACGCCGAGGAAGGCGTACGACGGTGGATCCGGCTCGTGCGGGGTGAAGCGGATGTCCCCCTCCGGTGACCGGTCGGCGCTCCACAGCCGCTCGCGCGCGGGATGCAGATAGGACTTCCACGACTGCGGCCCGGCGCTGTGCGCGAAGGCGGCCCCGTCCTCGCGGGGGACCAGCCGGTAGCGTCCGGCGTCCAGTTCGACGCCCCAGCCGTAGGGGAGCGCGTCCGCCGTGGTCAGCTCGGCCAGTACGATCGCGCCGTCCCGCACCGTCGGCCCGACGACGGTCCTGCCCTCTGCCACCAGCGCCGTGACCAGCGCGTTCAGGCCGTCCCGGTCGAGCACGGCCGGGGCTGCGGTGGCGGTCATGACGGTCCTCCTTGTCCGGGCGGTCCGTTCTTCTCCATCATCAGGTTGCGACTGCGAGGAGTGCCTGCGGGAGGGGCCGACCGGCCCTGGTCAGGAGCCGACCGGCAGCTCTGCCGGGCGGGCACGACAACCTGCCGTGAACGGCGCACGCAGACCGCCGCCTGTCCGGCCCGGCCGGCCCGGCGGAGCGCTACGGCAGCGGCTCACCCAGCTCACCCTCGACCGCGCCCGCCATCGCCCGCAGCACCCCGAGCGTCCGCTGTGCCTCCGCCTCGTCGACCTGGGCGATCGCGAAGCCGACGTGCACGATGACGTACGACCCGACGTCCGCCTCGGGTGTGCAGCTCAGGCAGACCTCGCGTCGGACGCCGCCGAAGTCGACGGTCGCCATGCGCAGTCCGCTGTCGTCGTGGGTCTCCAGGATCCGGCCGGGAATGCCCAGGCACATGCGCGTTCACCCTTTCCCGGTCAGCCGTGCGGCCGCGACCGCCGCCTGGCCGTAGCTGATGCCGCCGTCCCCGACCGGGACCTGACCGCCGACCAGTACCCGCAGTCCCCGCGCGTGCAGTCGGCGCTTCACCTCGGTCAGCAGCCGGCGGTTGACGAAGCAGCCGCCGCCCAGGCACACGGTGCCCGGTGCCCCTTCGGCCACGGCCCGCTCGACGAGTTCGGCGGTGGCGTTCGCGAGCGTCAGATGGAAGGCCGCCGCGAGCCGTGCCACCGGCTCCCCGTCCAACTGCCGCCGCAGCAGATCGGCCAGGGTCGGCGTCGGGTCGTACACCCACAGCCCCTGAGCGCGCACCACCCGATGGGCGAAGGGCACGGCACGCTCGTCGCCCGCCGTCGCCTCCAGCAGGACGGCCGCCTCACCCTCGTAACTCACGTGGTCCGCGAGGCCGAGCAGCGCGGCGGCGGTGTCGAAGAGCCGACCGGCACTCGACGCGCGCGGGCAGTTGACGTCCCGCGCGATCATGGCACGCAGGGTGGTGACCTCGGCCGGGTCGAGCCGGTCGGTGAACGGCCGCACGAGCCACGGATACGGGCGCGGGGAGCCCAGCGCCTCGCCGCCGAGCAGATGGCCGAGGGCCGTGCGCCAGGGATGGCGTACCGCCGCGTCGCCGCCGGGCAGGGGCGCCGTGGCGAACCTGCCCACGCGGCGGTAGCCGCTCAGATCGGCGACGAGGACTTCGCCGCCCCACAGCGTGCCGTCGTCGCCCAGTCCCAGACCGTCGTAGGCGATCCCGAGGAACCGGCCCCGCACCCCGTGCTCGGCCGCGCAGGCGGCCACGTGCGCGTGGTGGTGCTGCACCGGGATGCGGCGCAGGGGCTGCTCCGTCGCCCACTGGGTGGACAGATAGCCCGGGTGCAGGTCGTGGGCGAGGACGGCGGGTTCGATTCCGGTGAGTTCCCTGAGATGGTCGTACGACGCCGTGAACGCGTCGTACGTCGCCGGACCGGCCAGGTCTCCGGTGTGCGGACCGATGTGCGCCCTGCCCTCGGCGGCCAGGGTGAACGTGTGCTTCAGCTGGGCGCCCACCCCGGCGACCGGCGTCCGCACCGGCAGCGGCAGCGGCAGCGGGGCGGGAGCGAGACCGCGAGCCCGGCGAACCGTGATCCTCGTCCGCCCGGTGAACTGCACCACGGAGTCGTCGTACCGGGACCGGATGGGCCGGTCGTGGGTGAGGAAGCCGTCCGCCACGGTGGCGAGGGCGCACCGCGCCTCCTCGTCGTCGATGGCGATCGGCTCGTCGCTGAGGTTGCCGCTGGTGACCACGAGCGGCCGGGCGAGTTCGTCGAGGAGGAGGGCGTGCAGACCGGTGGTGGGCAGGAACAGGCCGACCCGGGGCAGGCCGGGGTGGACCTCGGGAGCGAGGGGAGCCGTTCGGCCTTGCCACCGGCGCCGACCGAGCAGCACCACGGGCCGCTCCGGAGCGGCAAGTGCCCGGCGCTCGCCCGCGCCGATCCGCGTCAGCCGCGCGGCCGCCTCGACATCGCGCACCATCACCGCGAACGGTTTGGCCGGACGGCGCTTGCGCCGCCGCAGCTCCGCCACGGCTGTCGCGTCGCCCGCGTCGCACACCAGCTGATAGCCCCCCAGCCCCTTCAACGCGACGATTCCGCCCTGGCGGACCGTCCGGACCGCCGCCCGCAGCGCCCGCTCACCGCGCATCTCCTCCCAGGCCAACCGGGGCCCGCACAAGGGGCAGGCGACGGGTTCGGCGTGGAAGCGCCGGTCGGTGGGGTCGGCGTACTCGGCCGCGCACGCGGTGCACAGCGGGAAGCGGCGCATGGTCGTACGGACCCGGTCGTACGGCAGGTCGTCGATGATCGTGGCGCGTGGGCCGCAATCGGTGCAGTTGATGAACGGGTAGCGGTAGCGGCGGTCGTGCGGGTCGCGCAGTTCGCTCAGGCAGGAGTCGCAGATCGCGGCGTCGGGCGGGATCTCGCGGGATGCCTCGTCCGGTCCGCCCAGGGCGCTCTTCAGCACCCGGAAGCCGGCGGCCCGGGGCGACTCCCGCTCGGCACGGGTCAGCCGGACGCGGCGCACCCTGGCGAGGGGCGGGGCGCCGGTGCGCAGCCGGGCCGCGAACTGCTCGATCGCGTGCGCCGGCCCGGTGACCTCGCCCTCCACGTGGCCGTTGACGTTGGCCACCCAGCCGTCCAGGCCGAGTTCGGCGGCGGTGCGGTGGACGAAGGGCCGGAAGCCGACGCCTTGCACGATGCCTTCGACGTGGAACCGCCGTGCGGTCATGCCGGCCTCCCGGCTGTGGTGTCCACGTGGCGTGCGATCTCCTCCTCGACGGTCTTCGCGAGAGGCTCCACCGCCCCCGCGACGGCGGGGGACAGACCGGTGCCCAGCTCGCTCTCGGCACCCTCGACGGCGTACACGATCAGCCGCTCGGGCAGCAGCCCCAGCACCCTTGCCAGCTCGACGGCCTCCCCGAGGCCCAGCCCGTGGGAGCTCGTGGACGAAGGCTGTGCCAGGACCCCGGCGTCGAGTGCGAGGCGGTGCACGTGGCCGGGGACGCCCGGGTGGGCGTGGGCCGCGTCGACGACCACCGCGAGCCGGGCGCCCTCCCACAGGTCGATCAGCCGACCGGGTTCGCCGTCGCAGGTCGCGAGTTCGGTGTCCGGCGGCAACGGCCGGGACCCGGCCCGCTCGCGCAGGCGGGCGAGTACGGCCCAGCCCACGCCGTCGTCGCGCCGGAACTCGTTCCCGACGCCGATGACGGCGATCCGACCGCGGCTCCTCATGCCTTCACGGTGAGCCGTGGTCGCTGTACGCCGCATGGGCCGAAGGACCCCACCCGCAGGGCCGAACATCCCCGGCCGTCGTCCGTGCGCGCCGACGTCGTGTCCGCGAGCCGTCCCACGGCTACACCGGCACGACCGCGACGGGGCACCGGGTGTGCGGCAGCAGAGCGAGCGCCGTACGGCCCGATCGGCGGCCGGCTACCACGAGGCCGGAGTTGGCGGCGGCGTGGGCGAGCGCCACCTCCGGGGCGAGCAGGACGACGTCCTCCAGGACGTCGACCTCCGGGTACTTGCCGCGCCACGGCCGCAGCGCGTCCGACAACCGCTGCACCTCGTCGTCCTCCCACGTCGCGCGATCCTCCTCCAGGACGGGGAGGGGCCGTTCCGCCGCCCGCGCGGGCAGCTTCCAGGCGTGCACGGCATGGAGCCGTGCGGCACGCAGCCTGGCCGTCTCGAAGGCGAGGCCGACCGCGCCGTCGGCCGGGCCGCGGGCGTCGATCCCCAGGGTCACGCCGTCGACGCGGCCGGGCGGACCCTCGCCGGGCAGGGCGCCGGGGACCAGCACCACCGGCCGCTCACACGCCCGGACCAAGGCGTCGGCGGTCGATCCCACGGGGATCCGGGGGTGACTGCCCTCGCCGCGCAGACCGATCACCAGCATTTCCGCATCCTGCGCCATCGTGCGCAGGGCCGCCGCCGGAGCCCCGGTGAGGTTCAGGCCGCGGGCCCGCAAGGTCGGATGGCGGTCGGTGAGTTGGGCGACCACGTGGTCCGCCACCGTTTCGGGACGATACGGCCAACGCTCGGCCGGATCGGGACCTTCCGGCGACGACACATGGACCACCCGCAGGGGCAGCCCGCGCGAGAGCGCCTCGCGCGCGGCCCAGTCGGCCGCGGCACGGCCGCGTGCCGATCGGTCGACGCCGGTGATGATCTCTCGCTCCATGATGTGCCGCCTTCCGCCCCGGTGGACTTGATGC
This sequence comes from Streptomyces sp. NPDC093568, assembly GCF_044764945.1. Lineage (NCBI taxonomy): Bacteria > Bacillati > Actinomycetota > Actinomycetes > Kitasatosporales > Streptomycetaceae > Streptomyces > Streptomyces sp. NPDC093568. The sequence continues at coordinate 647,741 of NZ_JBIWJD010000003.1, forward strand.
CCGGGTCGGTCCAGCTTCGCCACGACACGGTCCTGTGCGCACGGGGCCGAACGGGCCGAAACGCAGCCCTGGCGGCCCATGTCCGCCCTCGTGGCACAGCGGGACGCTGGCAGCCGGGAACAGATCGAGCACAGGAGGTGAGCTCCATGCTTGCGCCCGTCATCGCCGGAGTCGACGGATCCGCCGAGAGTCTGGCCGCCGCCGAGTGGGCAGGCCGCGAGGCGGTGCGCCGGGACCGGCCGCTGCGTCTGGTGCATGCCTGGAACTGGCACCCCCGCCAGGGGGCCGGGGAGCCGGCGACAGCGGCTCAGCGGTATCTGGCCCGGCGCGCACTGCGCCAGGCCGAGGAGCGCGTCCGTCGTACGTGCCCCGGTGCCAAACTCGACGACGAGCAGATCGAGGGACCGGCGACCACCGCCCTGCTCCAGGCTGCCGAACAGGCTGAGTTGATCGTCCTGGGTTCGAGGGGACTGAGCGGCTTCACCGGGTTCCTGGTCGGTTCGGTCGCCCTGGGCGTGGTGGCACGCGCCACCCGGCCGGTCGTCCTCGTCCGGGCGGGCGAAGAAGCCGCGGACGAACACCTGTCGGCCGACGACGGCAGCCCGTCCACCCGGACCGGCTACCGGGATGTCGTCCTGGGCATCGACCTGGGCGACCCCTGCGACGAGGTGATCGAGTTCGCCTTCGAAGCGGCCCGAGTGCGGGGCGCACGCCTGCATGTCGTGCACGCCTGGCAGGCACCGTCACGCCTGGATCTCGGCCCCGGGGACATCGGACTGGTGAACGACCCGGAACAGGCCGACGAATGGCTCGGTTTCCTCAGCGCCGTCCTGAAGGGGTGGCGGGACGAGTACCCCGACGTCGAGGTCGCCGAGACCGTGACCGAGGGTCGTGCTCAGTCCGTACTGGTCCGCGCCGCCACCGGGGCGAGTCTCCTGGTGGTCGGCCGCCGCATGACGGAACGGCCCACGGGCCCCCGCACCGGACCCGTCACCCACGCCGCCATCCATCACGTCGGCTGCCCTGTGGCTGTCGTCCCGCACGAGTGAAGGAAGAGTCGCGAGAGGCGGCCCGGTCGTGGTGGGGCCGGACGGATCGCTGTACAGGCCGGCCGACTGATCAACTCTCACTGGTGTGCACCTCGCCCGCGCGCCTTGGTTTCCTCCTGATACGGAAGGACCTGACCGTGGACGTACCGACGACATCCGGGATGCGCCGGACGGCCTCCGGCCACGAACACACCCGGGAGTTGCCCGAGGCTCATGCCCTGCCTCCCGAACAGGTCGCCGTCCGCCTCCACGTCGATCCGGCCGTCGGCCTCCCGAGCCGAGAGGCCGCCGAGCGCGTCACGGTCCACGGTCCGAACCGGCTTGCCGAGCCCGCCCGCCGGCCGGAGTGGCAGAAGTTCCTGGACCAGTTCCGCAACTGGCTCATCGCGATCCTGCTGATCGCCGCGGTCGTCGCCGGAGCCATCGGCGACTTCAAGGACGCGGTGGTCATCACGATCGTCCTGCAGGTCAACGCCGTACTCGGCTATCTGCAGGAGCGACGCGCGGAACGCAGTCTGGAGGCGCTGCGCCGGATGCTCGTGCCCACCGCACGAGTCCGCCGCGACGGCGAGGTCCGCGTGGTCGAAGCACACACGCTGGTCCCCGGGGACATCGTGCTGCTGGAGGCCGGTGACCGTGTACCGGCCGATGGTCGACTGCTTGTCGCGGAGTCGGTCGAGGTGGCCGAGGCGGCGCTGACGGGTGAGTCGCAGCCCGTGGTCAAGAGCGTGGCGGCGGTGGGCGGGAACGGCGCCGGTCGGCTGCCGGTCGTCGAGCGCACCAGCGTGCTGTTCATGAACACCGCGCTGACCCGCGGCCGCGCCGAGATGATCGTCACGGCGACCGGCATGGACACCGAACTCGGTACGATCGCCGAGGAGCTGCGCACCGGCGGCGAGCCGCCCAGCCCGCTCCAGGTCCAGTTGGACAGCCTCGGCCGCCGGCTGGCTCTGCTGAGCGGCATCGCCGTGCTGGCGTACGCGGTCACCGCACTCGTGCGCGGCGACACGCTCTCGGACCTCGCACTGCGAGCGGTGGCGCTCGCAGTGGCCGCGATACCGGAGGGGCTGCCGGCCGTTCTCGCGCTGACCCTGGCTTTCGGGGTGTACCGCATGGCCCGGCACGGAGCCGTCGTCAAGCGCCTGGTGTCCGTGGAGTCCCTCGGTTCGGCGACGGTGGTCTGCAGCGACAAGACCGGCACGCTGACCCTCAACGAGATGACCGTACGGGCCCTGTGGACCGGGGGCACGGTGTACGCCGTCACCGGCGAGGGTTACGGCACCGACGGCACGATCGACGGCCAGGGCGCCACAGACGAGCAGGGGAGGGGCGACCTGCGGGAGGCGGTCATGCCCTTCGCCCTGTGCAATGACGCCCGTGTCACGGACGACGGCATCATCGGCGATCCCACCGAGGCGGCCCTGATCGTCCTCGCGGCGAAGGCGGGCGTGGACGCCGACCGGACACGCGCCGAACTGCCCCGTTCCGGCGAACTTCCCTTCGATGCCGCGACCAAGTACATGGCCACCTTCCACACCGACCCGAACGGTGCCACGCGCATCCACGTCAAGGGGGCCCTGGACGTCCTGCTGGGCCGATGCACGGACGTGCTCATGGGCGACGGCGTACGCCCCCTCGGCGACGCGCTCCGAGCCGAGGTCGTCGGCGTGGCCGCGCGGCTGGGCGGTACGGGACTGCGCGTGCTCGGCGCGGCCACCGCCCTGGTCGACGGGCAGGGTGAGGTCTCGGAACTCCCTGCCCTGACGCTGGTGTCGATCGCCGGGATCGCCGACCCGCCGCGGCCGCAGGCCCGGGACGCGGTGGCCCTCTGCCGTAGGGCCGGAGTCGGAGTCAAGATGATCACTGGCGACCATGCCGACACCGCGGCCGCGATCGCACGCGAACTGGACATCCGCGGCGAGGTGGTGACGGGAGCGGAGCTGGACCGGATGACGGAAGACCGACTCGCCGACCGCGTCGACGACATCGGGGTGTTCGCCCGGGTCGCTCCCGAGCACAAGGTCATGATCGTTCGGGCCCTGTCCGACCGGGGGCACATCGTCGCGATGACCGGCGACGGCGTCAACGACGCCGCGGCGCTGCGGGCCGCCCACATCGGCGTCGCCATGGGCGTCACCGGTACGGACGTGGCGAAGGAAGCCGCCGACATGGTCCTCACCGACGACGACTTCTCCACCATCGTGCGCGCCGTGCATGAGGGACGCTGCATCTACGACAACATCGTCAAGTTCGTCCGTTTCCAGCTCGCCACCAACATCGGAGCGATTCTCACTCTGCTGGGAGCGTCCCTCGCCGGACTGCCCGCTCCGCTGACCGCGCCCCAGCTCCTCTGGGTCAACATCATCATGGACGGGCCGCCCGCCATGGCACTGGCCGTGGACCCCGCCGGCGACGACGCCATGCGTCGGCCGCCACGCGACCCGGCCGAACGCATCCTCGGCGCTCACCGCCTTGCCGCCATCACCCGGGCCGGGGCGGTGATGGCCTTGGGCACGGTGACCCTGCTGGCCCTTGCCCGCCCGCGGGTGGGCACGGACACCGCGCTGACCATGGCGTTCACCACGTTCGTCCTGTTCCAGTTGTTCAACGTACTTTGCGCTCGCGCGGACGACGGTCCTGTCCTGGGCCCTTACCAGCTGCGCAACAGGACCTTGTGGCTGTGCCTGGTGGGTGTGCTCGCCGTCCAGGCCGTCGCTGTCCAACTGCCCTGGGCGCGCACGGTCTTCGGCACCGTCGCGCTGAACCCGGCGCAGTGGGCGGTCTGCGTGGCCACCGCCTCGAGCGTGCTGTTGGCCGAACTGGCCTTCCGTGCCGTGCGATCGGCGCAGCGGAGGTAGGCGGACCGGTTCCTGGAGCTCGCGTCCCCCGGTGGGGTGTTCGGTCTCGGTCCGTCAGTCTCAGCTCGCACGACTCTCCCGGGGCCACGGAGACGGCCCGGTCCGGAAGCTCGATGGTGGTGGGGGACTCGTCGGAGGCCGGAACGTCGACGTGCAGGCGTCCCGGACGGATGCGCAGCCGTACGCCCCAGTGCCCGCGGTAACGCAGGGCCAAGCCGTACTCGGCGAGTTCGGGCAGGGGGACCGGGTCGAGCCACACGGCGCCACCCCGGGTCTCCAGCCCCGTCAGCCCGCGCTGCACGACGTCGAGGGTGCCGGCCATCGCACCCAGATGGATGCCTTCGCCCGTGGTGCCGCCCTGCAAGTCGGCGATGTCGCGGGGCAACGGCCGCTTCGCCACCCGTGGAGCGGCCCCCGGGTGCGACGCGGACGGCGGCAGGTCCATGATCAGCACCGCCTCTCGCACACGTGCCGGGCGCAACGTCCTGGGTGACGGGCCCGGGCGTCCGGCCTGCCTGCGCGGACGCCCGGGCCCGCGGCACGGCGGAGCGGGAGTTCAGCCGTGCCGCACCGGGATGGTCCGGGTACCCGCCTTCGTCGCGGGAACCGGGACCGTGATGGTCAGTACGCCGTCCTTGTACTCCGCTGTCGCGTCCTCCCCGCGGGCCCCGGCCGGCAGCCGGACGGCACGGGCGAAGGTGCCGTAGCGGAACTCCGTGTGATGCTTCTCGGTCCTCTCCGCGGAACGCTCCGCCCGAAGCGTCAGCACCCCCTCCGCCACGGTGATCTCGACATCCTTGGCCGGGTCGACGCCGGGAAGTTCGGCGCGCAGGACGTACGTGCCGTCCGCGAGCTGTTCCTCGACGCGGATTCCGTGCGCCCCGGGTGTCTGGTGCAGGCCCGGAACACCGGCCTCGATCCAGCCGAACAGGTCCGGCAGGGGCGGCCAGCCGGGCCACCGTTCGCTTACTGCAGTCAGAGGGCCGACCGGCCCCGGGTCTTCCCCTGTTCACGGTGGATCATGTGGTCTTGCGGCGCCACCGCGGTCCGGTCTGCTCCCACTCCTTGCCCCACTGGTCGTATCGCCGCTGGTCGAGCCGCCACCGCACTAGACGTCCGGCACCGTAGGCCATCCCGCCGAACGCGACGGCGGCCCCCGTGCCGAGGACCGCCGCCTCCAACGCGGCCTCGGCGGCGGACTGCGGCTCCCGCGTCACCTGTCCTGTGTCGTCCAGCCAGACCACGACCTTCGAACCGGCCTCCCGGCCGGTGTGCACCAGAGTCCGGCCTGTGTGCGCGGAACCGTCCGACGCCGTCCAGCGGACCGTCGCCCGGACCCGGTCGCTCATGGTCCCCCTGCCGGTGAGCGCCGTGTCCGTCGTACCTTCGACGAGCGCTGCCTGGACGGCGTGGCGCTCTCCGCGCTGCTGCGTGAAGGAGTCGTCGGCGGCTTCGGCGGTCAGTGCGCCCACGAGCGTGCCGCCCAGTGCGATGACCGTCCACACGGCCAGGACGGTCCATGCCTCGACGATGTCGTCGTGCCGCCGCAGCGGGTTGCTCCGCCACCGCCACAGCAGATGCCTCGTTCGCTTCGTGCGCTGCTCTTCACGCATCGGACTGCGCCTCCTCGTCGTCTCGCACAAGAACGTGACACCGGGAACTGCGCCGCGGCAGGGGCCGAACAGGGGGCGTCGGCGGGTCTTTCGGGGACGTTCTGTCACGTGCCGGGGGCCGTTCGGCCTTGGCCGCGCCCTGGAGACGTACACCGAGCCGTCCGGCGCCCGGCTGGGGACCATCGGCCCCTCTACGCGGTGCTCGCGACCTCTCAAGCTCGGAGGACAGCATCAACCGCTCCGAGTCATGCGGGGAGGAGACCATCATGCAGTCGACGACGCTCGACGCCGCGACCCTGGAAGCCTGCATCTCGGCCGCGATCGCCGCACCCTCGATCTTCAACACCCAGCCGTGGCGCTACCGCCTGGACCCCGAGACCGTCACGCTCCAGGTTCGCGCGGCTCCCGAGCGAGGCCTGCGGCACGTGGATCCCACAGGTCGTGCCCTGCACCTGTCGGTGGGCGCGGCCGTGCTCAACCTCCGTGTGGCGGTCGCCCATTTCGGCTGGTCTCCCGTCACCCGCCTGCTGCCGGCACCGGAGGACCCCGGACTGCTCGCCACCGTCCGACTGGCCGCCCCCGCGGCCCGCACGGCCTCCGGCCACCGCACCGACCTCTACGCCGCGATCCGGCGCAGGCACAGCAGCCGGTTCCCCTTCTCCGGGAGGCCGCTGCCTTCGCATGTGCGCTCCGAACTGACCGAGGCCGCCCACATGGAGGGAGCCCGGCTCACCTTCCCCGCGCCGCAGGACGTGCCTCGGCTGCTGAGGCTGACCGCCGAGGCCGAGTGGCGCAACCGCAACGACCCCGATCGGCGCGACGAGAGCCGTCGGTGGATCCGCCACGACGCCGACGGGCAGGCCGACGCCGGGCTGCCGGAGAGTGCGCTCGGGCCGCAGGACGCCCACGAACGAGTCCCACTGCGGGACTTCACCGCGCAGCGCCGCCCCGAGCGGCTCCTTTCGCAGGCGTTCGAGGCCGAGCCGTTCGTCGCGGTGCTCAGCACCCAGCACGACCGCCGGGCCGACTGGCTGCGGGCAGGTCAGGCACTGGAGCACGTCCTGCTGGTCGCCACGACGCACGGCGTACGCACGTCGTTGCTGCACCAGGCAGTGGAGTGGCCGGACCTGCGACGGATCATGAGCGGCCCCGAGGGCTTCGCCGGGCACGTCCAGATGCTGATCAGGCTGGGGTACGGGCCGGAAGGGACAGCGACGCCTCGCCGGGCTGTGGAACAGGTGCTCGACCCCGGGGCGCAGTAGGACCAGGAGTTGGCGGTGCCGGGGCGCACGGAAGGGGCGATCGCACCCTGGACGAGCCCGGGGGTGCCGGTGGCGCCGCACGGACGGACGTCCGTCACGGTGCCAGGCCGTCACGGCGTGAAAGACCGGTGTCCGGCGCCTGACCGCCGACGTCGTCGACCCGGTACTGCAAGTCCTCGGTGACCTCCACCACGCCGTCGACGGAGCGGCACAGCCGTACGGCCACGGGGATCGTGCTCCTCCGTTCGACGAGGCCGCGCAGCGTGACCCGGCTGTCGACGACATGCGCGGTCACGGCGTCGGGCTCGATCCCCAGCGTCCGGATCAGAACGTCCCCGGTGATCTCCTCGCGGATGGCGCGGTCCCCGCGCAGGAACACCCGCAGCAGGTCGGCACGGCTGATCACACCGGTCAGCCGGCCTGTCTCGTCCACCACCGGCAGCCGCTTGACGCCGCCCTGCTCCATGGCGCGGGCTGCCTCGACCACCGTCCATTCCGGGCGAGCGGTGACGGCCGGGCTGGTCATCAGTCCCTCCGCCGTGGTCGCCTCCGCCTTGTCCCGTCCGACGGGCTGCGGGCGCAGCGTGGGCAGCAACCAGTCGGCGTCGAGCCGGCTCGCCTCCTTGCGGAGCAGATCGGCCTCCGAGACCACGCCTACCGGCCGGTCGGTGTCGTCCACCACCGGAACCGCGGTGATGCCGTGCTCCGCGAGCAGCTTGGCGATGTCCGCGAAGGCCGCGTCCTGGCGCACGCTCACGACGTCCGTCGTCATCAGTTCTCCTACGGTGCGATGCCGCATGGGTCCCACCTCCTTCGACGTACTCCCCTCCCTCTCCACGGTCCGCCACGTCGTCCTGTCCCGCATGGGCCGGTCGGGCCCGACGGAACCTCCATCCGGGCCGACGGCGGCCGACCCGGAGCCGGTCACCGGGCGTGAACTCATGGGTCGCCTTCGTTGCGAGGGGGCCCTCGGTGCCTGGTGGCTCCTCCGATCGGGCCGTGTCCGGCCGCCGGTCGGGGTGACGGCCGGCCCTGCCGTGGTGCACCGTGGTTATTGACAGGAGTGCACGGGCCTTGGGCGCCCGAGGAGGCAGTGATGTCCGAGCGGCAGTCCGAACCACATGGTCCCCGGAATGTGACCACCCTGGTCGGTGACGCGGTTCGAGCCCCGTCCATGCACAACGCGCAGCCCTGGTCCTTCCGCTATGTGACCGGCGAGCATCAGTTGCATCTGCGGGCTGACCTCACCCGTGCCATGCCCCGCACGGATCCCCGCCACCGGGCATTGCACATCGGCTGCGGAGCGGCTCTGTTCAACCTCCGCGTGGCCGCCGCCCACGCGGGACTCGCCGCCCAGGTCAGGGTGCTGCCCGACCCCGCGGATCCACTGCTGGTGGCTGTCGTCGGCCTGGAGCCACGGCCTGCCCGCACGGCATCGGAGCACGACCTGGTCCGGCTGCATCCGGCGATCAGCCGTCGGCACACCAGCCGCAACCCCTTCTCCGACCGGGACGTACCCGAGCCGGTGCGGCAGGTACTGCGCGAGGCGGCCTCGCGTGAGGGGGCGGAACTCGTGTTCCCCGACCCCTGGCATGCGGACTTCATGCTGAAGCTGGTGCGTGACGCGGAGAGCCGCGACAGCCTGGAGCCCTCGGGCCGCGAGGAGTTGGAGCGCTGGACCCGCCTCGGAGCCGAGGCCGACACCGCTGTGGACGGCGTTCCCGAGTACGCCTTCGGTCCGCGCCCGAGCGAGGGCAGGGCGGCTTGGCGCGACTTCGCCGGACGAAGGCAGGTGGCCGACCGGGGCACGCTCGCCTTCGAACACACGCCCCACCTGGCGCTCCTGGGCACACGTGACGACCGGCCGGCCGACTGGCTGTCCGCAGGCCAGGCCCTGCAACGCGTCCTGCTCGAAGCGACCCTGGCCGAACTGGCCACATCCCTGAGCTCCCACTCGCTGGAGAGTTCCGACCTGCGCGAGCTGACGCGCGATCCCCTCAGCGGCATCGGCCACGTCCAGATGGTGCTGCGTATGGGCTACGGGCCGCAGGGCCCCGTCACGCCTCGCCGCTCCGTCCGGGACGTCCTGGAGATCGTGTGATCATGTGACGAGGTGCGGGTGCCTCGGCCGACGCACGCGTCGGCGCCGCCGAGGCGGATCCGACGGGTCAGCAGCCGGCGGGTGCAGAGCACGCCCAGGCCGGCGACGACGGTTTCGTCCGCCACCGACCCCTCGACCTCGGGGACTCCGTTCCGGCCGAGCAATCAGCGAGCAGGCGTGTCACATCACCGTCCGCGCGGTTCAGGCGGCCACGCCCGGCCCCTCCCCACCGGAAGCCGAGCGAGCCGCCGAGGACCACGGGTTCCCCCATGGCCCGGTCCAGCGGGACGGTCTTGAACCCGTCGTCAGGTGTCCTTCTCCATGGCCGAGAACGCTAGGTGGCGCGGCGGAGTGTGTACCTGGGTCGAACGGGCCCCCGGGGACGGTCCACCGGACCGGTCCGCGCGGCGGCGGCAGGGACCAATGGGCCCTGTGCCCGGGCCGTACGGCGCCCCGTCGTGCTCCCGACGGCCCTGCCACAGGCCGGCCACCGGGGACGAGCATCGAAAGGCAGGGCGTCCGTGGGAGAACGCGGACGCGTCGTTCGGCGCATGCGGAGGCACAGATGACCACGGCGGCCCGGCAAGGCGTGGTGGAGTCGGAGACGTCCGAGTCCGCCTGGCGCGGTTTCACGGGCGAGCGCTGGCGCGACGCGATCGACGTACGCGACTTCATCCAGGCCAACTACACGCCCTACGAAGGCGACTTCGGCTTCCTGACCGGACCGACCGAGCGTACCCGCGCGGTCTGGGACAAGGTCAGCGCCCTGTTCCCCGAGGAGCGGCGGCGCGGCATCCTCGACGTGGACGCCGTCACCCCGTCCACGATCACCTCGCACACGCCCGGTTACATTGACCGGGACCGCGAGCTGATCGTGGGCCTGCAGACCGACGCGCCGCTGAAGCGGGCGATCATGCCGAACGGCGGTCTGCGGATGGTCGAGAACGGCCTGAAGGCGTACGGCTACGCGCCCGACCCGTTCGTGACGCGCGTGTTCGGCAGCTATCGCAAGACGCACAACGACGGTGTCTTCGACGCCTACACCCCGCAGATGCGCGCCGCGCGCAAGGTGGGCATCGTCACCGGGCTGCCGGACGCCTACGGCCGCGGCCGGATCATCGGCGACTACCGGCGTGTCGCGCTGTACGGCACCGGCCGGCTGATCGAGGCCAAACACGCCGAGAAGGCCCTGCTGGACGCACAGCCCTCCTCGTCGGACGTCATCCGGGACCGCGAGGAACTGGCCGAGCAGATTCGCGCGCTCGGGGAGCTCGCCGAAATGGCCGCCTCCTACGGCTGTGACGTCACGCGCCCAGCCGCCACGGCCCACGAGGCGGTGCAATGGCTCTACCTCGGCTTCCTCGCCGCGGTGAAGGAGCAGAACGGTGCTGCGATGTCCCTCGGCCGCACGTCCACGTTCCTGGACGTGTACCTCCAGCGAGACCTGGACGAGGGTGACGTCGACGAGGTCCGCGCCCAGGAGCTGATCGACGACTTCGTCATCAAGCTGCGCATCGTACGATTCCTGCGCACTCCCGAGTACGACGCACTCTTCTCCGGCGATCCGACGTGGGTGACGGAGTCCATCGGCGGCATCGGCGCGGACGGCCGTCCGCTGGTCACCCGCACCTCCTTCCGCTTCCTCCAGACCCTCTACAACCTGGGCCCGGCCCCCGAACCCAACCTGACCGTCCTGTGGTCGCCCCACCTGCCCGCGGACTTCAAGCGGTTCTGCGCGCAGGTCTCCATCGACACCAGCGCCATCCAGTACGAGTCCGACGAGCTGATGCGCCCGCGCACCGGCGACGACACCGCGGTCGCCTGCTGCGTCTCCGCGATGGCGGTGGGCAAGCAGATGCAGTTCTTCGGAGCGCGCGTCAACCTGGCCAAGGCGCTGCTGTACGCGATCAACGGCGGCCGGGACGAGATGACCGGCGAGCAGATCGCACCGGAGGCACCCGCGCTGACTCGCGAGTACCTGGACTACGAGCAGCTGCGGGCGGCGTACGAGCACATGCTCGACTGGCTCGCGGCCACCTACGTCAACACCCTCAACGTGATCCACTACATGCACGACAAGTACGCCTACGAGCGCGTCGAGATGGCCCTGCACGACCACCCCGTGCACCGGTTCATGGCGTGCGGCATCGCCGGTCTCTCGGTCGCCGTCGACAGCCTCTGCGCGGTCAAGTACGCGCGCGTGAAGGTGGTCCGGGACGCCACCGGCCTCGCCGTCGACTACGAGATCGAGGGCGACTACCCGGCGTACGGCAACAACGACGACCGCGCCGACGACATCGCCACCGACCTGGTGACGTCCTTCATGACCAAGGTGCGCCGCCACCCCACGTACCGGAACGCCGAGCACACCCAGTCGGTGCTGACGATCACCTCCAACGTCGTCTACGGCAAGCACACCGGGAACACCCCCGACGGCCGACGCGCCGGACAGCCCTTCGCTCCCGGTGCCAACCCGATGAACGGCCGCGACCGGCACGGGGTGGTCGCCTCGGCGCTCTCGGTCGCCAAGCTTCCGTACGAGCAGGCCCGTGACGGAATCTCCCTGACCACGACGATCACTCCTGAAGGGCTGGGGCATGATCCGGGCGAGCGCGCGGGCAACCTCGTCGGCATCCTCGACGCTTACATGGCCTCGGACGGCTTCCACATGAACGTCAACGTCCTGAACCGGGCGACGCTGGAAGACGCCATGGAACACCCGGAGAAGTACCCGGAGTTGACGGTCCGGGTGTCCGGATACGCCGTCAACTTCGTCCGTCTGACCCGCGAGCAGCAGCTCGACGTGATCAGCCGCACCTTCCACGAGTCCCGATGAGCCCCACCGGCCGGATCCACTCCTGGGACCTGTCCACCGGCGTGGACGGTCCCGGAACCCGGTTCGTCCTCTTCGTCAGCGGCTGCCCGCTGCGCTGCCTGTACTGCGCCAACCCCGACACCTGGCACATGCGGGACGGCGAGGAGACCACGGTCGACGAGGTGCTGGCGGAAGTCGAGAAGTACCGGGCCTTCGTCACGACCGCCGGGGGAGGGGTGACACTCACGGGCGGGGAACCGCTGCTCCAGCCCGCCTTCACCGGCGAGATCCTGCGCCGGTGCCGACAGGCCGGACTGCACACGGCCCTCGACACCTCCGGCTTCCTCGGCGCCCGCGCCACCGACGGACTCCTCGCCGACACCGACCTGGTACTGCTGGACATCAAGTCCTTCGACATCGGCACCTACCGGAGGCTGACCGGCGGCGAACTCGCCCCCACGCTCAGCTTCGCCGCCCGCCTCGACCGCCTCGGCGTCCCCGTGTGGATCCGCTACGTCCTCGTTCCGGGCTGGACCGACGACCCGGACGCCGTGGACGGGCTGGCCGGCTTCGTGGCCGGGCTCGCAAACGTCGACCGCGTGGACGTCCTGCCGTTCCACAAACTCGGTGCCCACAAGTACCAAGCCCTGGGGATCCCGTTCCCTTTGCGCGACACCCCCGTGCCGGATCCCGGCCTCACCGAGCGGGTGCGCGAGCAGTTCCGGGAGCACGGGCTGAGGGCCTTCTGACCCGGAGGCCGCCCCACATTGCCGTGCATCACACGTCAGGGGAGGGAACAGCCATGACCACCGCACGCGTGGTTGTCGGAATGGACGGCTCGCAGCCCGCTGTACGGGCGCTCGACCGGGCCGCGCACGAGGCGGAGTCACGAGCCGCCGTACTGGACGTCGTGTACGCCGTGGCCGACCGCGACGCGGCCCCACCGGTTCTGGCGTACGCGGTCTCACGGTTGAGCGACCGGCATCCCGGCCTGCCGGTCACCGCCTCCGCGTTCGAGGGTGACCCGGTCGAGGCGGTGACGCACCATGGCCGGGACGCCCTGCTCACCGTGATCGGCTGCCGGGGACTCGGCGGCGTCGCCGGCCGCCTGTTCGGTTCGGTGAGCCTGCGGCTGGCCGCGCGCGCACATGGTCCACTGCTCGTCGTACGTGGTGATCGCAGAGCCACGGAACACGGCGATGTGCTGTTGGGTGTGGAGAGCGACCGCGACGCAGAGGCCGCCGCGTACGCCTTCGCGGAGGCGGAACGCCGCGGCGTCCCCCTGCGTGTTCTGCACGCCTGGACCTATCGGCAGTTGAGCCCCGCACTGCCCGCCCCCGTGCCTTTGGGCCGCGTGCCCGACGAGGCCGTCCGGCTCGGCAGGACCGAGGAGGCGGTGCCGCGCTTCGCCGTGTCCGCGCTGCGGGAGCGGTATCGCGAGGTCGCCGTGGAAACGCGTGCCGTCCGCTCCGCTGCGGCGCACGCCCTCGCGGAGGCAACCCGAGAGGCCGATGTCGTGGTGATCGGCGCCCACCGCCACTCGCGCCGCGGCGGCGGGCACCTGGGGCATGTCACGCACACCTTGCTGCATCGCTCCCGATGCCCGTTGGTGATTGTCCCCAGCGACTGCTGAGCGGGAGACATTTGTGGCCCGACCGGCCCTGTCGCCGCGCCGTCCGGCTGCCGCACGGTGAGGGAAGTCGCGAAAGCGGCCAACTGATCCCGGCCCGGAGGGAATCCGACCATGCCCGACGTCGCGCAGCAGACGCCGACCGACATCACGGACGAGGAGCTGAAGGCGCTGGACGCCCATTGGCGTGCCGCGAACTACCTGTCCGTGGGCCAGATCTACCTCATGTCCAACCCGCTCCTGACCGAGCCCCTGCGCCCGGAGCACGTCAAGCCGCGGCTGCTCGGTCACTGGGGCACCTCACCCGGCCTGAACCTGGTCCACACCCACCTCAACCGTGTCATCAGGGCCCGGGGCCAGGACGCCCTGTGCGTGTGGGGACCCGGCCACGGTGGACCTGCCGTGCTCGCCAACTCCTGGCTGGAGGGCACGTATTCGGAGACATACCCGGACGTCAGCCGGGACGCGCCGGGGATGGAGCTGCTGTTCCGGCAGTTCTCGTTCCCGGGCGGGGTGCCCAGCCATGTCGCGCCCGAGACGCCGGGATCCGTCCATGAGGGCGGTGAGCTCGGCTATTCGCTCGCCCATGCCTATGGCGCCGCGTTCGACAACCCGGACCTGCTGGTCGCCTGTGTGATCGGGGACGGTGAGGCGGAGACCGGTCCGCTGGCCGCGTCCTGGCACTCGAACAAGTTCCTCGACCCCGTCCACGACGGTGCGGTCCTGCCGATCCTGCACCTCAACGGCTACAAGATCGCCAACCCGACCGTGCTGTCCCGGCTCCCCGAGGCCGAACTCGACGCGCTTCTCGAGGGATACGGCCACGACCCGATCCATGTCAGCGGCGACGACCCGATGACCGTCCACCGGGCCCTGGCCGCGGCCATGGACGACGCGCTGGACCGGATCGCGGCGTTCCAGCGGGCCGCACGCGAGGACGGGGCGACCCAACGCCCGGCGTGGCCGGTCATCGTCCTGCGCACCCCGAAGGGCTGGACCGGCCCCGCCGAGGTCGACGGCCTCCCGGTCGAGGGCACCTGGCGCTCCCACCAGGTCCCGCTCTCCGGCGTACGGGAGAACCCGGAGCATCTGCGCGAGCTGGAGAAGTGGCTGCGCTCCTACCGCCCCGAGGAACTCTTCGACGAGCGCGGACGCCCCCGCTCCGAGGTGCTTGCCTGCGTTCCCGACGGCGCACGCAGGCTGGGCGCCACCCCGCACGCCAACGGCGGGCTGCTGGTGCGCGAGCTGCCCCTGCCCCCGCTGGAGCGGTACGCCGTCGCCGTCGACAAGCCGGGAGCGACGATGCACGAGCCCACCCGTGTGCTGGGCGACCTGCTGGAGGACGTCATGCGCAGGACCGCCGAGCGGCGTGACTTGCGGATCGTCGGCCCCGACGAGACGGCCTCCAACCGGCTGAACGCGGTCTACGGCGCCAGCGGCAAGGCCTGGCAGGCCGAGACCCTGGACGTGGACGAGCACCTCGACCGGCACGGCCGGGTCATGGAGATCCTCTCCGAACACACCTGCCAGGGCTGGCTGGAGGGCTACCTCCTGACCGGCCGGCACGGGCTCTTCTCCTGCTACGAGGCGTTCGTCCACATCGTCGACTCGATGGTCAACCAGCACATCAAATGGCTGCGGGTGACCCGCCGGCTGCCCTGGCGCGCCCCGATCGCCTCCCTCAACTACCTGCTGACCTCGCACGTCTGGCGGCAGGACCACAACGGCTTCTCCCACCAGGATCCCGGCTTCGTCGACCACGTCCTCAACAAGAGCCCCGAAGTCGTACGGGTCTATCTGCCGCCGGACGCCAACACCCTGCTCTCCGTCGCCGACCACGCCCTGCGCAGCCGCGACTACGTCAACGTCGTCGTCGCCGGAAAGCAGCCCTGCTTCGACTGGCTCACCATGGACCAGGCGAAGGCCCACTGCGCGCGGGGCGCCGGTATCTGGGAGTGGGCGGGAACCGAGGACGCGTCGCGCGCGCCCGACGTGGTGCTGGCCGCGGCAGGAGACGTACCCACGCAAGAGGTCCTGGCAGCCGCCCAGTTGCTGCGCCGGCACCTGCCGGATCTCACCGTCCGGGTCGTCAACGTCGTCGACCTGGCCCGGCTGCTGCCCGAGACGGAGCACCCGCACGGCATGTCGGACGCGGAGTACGACGCGCTGTTCACCCCCGACAAGCCCGTCATCTTCGCCTACCACGGCTATCCGTGGCTGATCCACCGGCTCGCCTACCGCCGCACCGGCCACGCCCACCTGCATGTACGCGGATACAAGGAGATCGGCACCACCACGACCCCCTTCGACATGGTCGTCCGCAACGACCTCGACCGCTACCGGCTGGTCATGGATGTCATCGACCGCGTCCCGGGCCTGGCCGTACGGGCCGCGGAGGTACGGCAGTCGATGGAGGACGCGCGCTTCCGTCACCACGACTGGATCCGCGAGCACGGTGTCGACCTCCCGGAGGTCGTCGACTGGACCTGGACCGGCTGAACGAGCCCGCACCGCAGGGACGTTCGGCCCCGTCCCCCGGGCCTCGCGGACCCTCCAACTCCGCTCGCCGAAGCGGGACTTTGGAAGTGCGACGACAGCCAATCGGACTTCGCGCACTCACCCCTGGAGGGGATGACACCATGGCAGTTCACGAGCACCCCCAGCGGCACACGGGGTTCCACTTCCCGTCGCTGCGCAGGAGCCGCACCGCTTCCGCGCCCGGCGAAGCAGCGACCGCGTCCGCCACGGCGGTCGGCTCGTATGTCTTCGCGGGCCTGCGTCTGCTGACCGGGTTCGTCTTCCTGTGGGCCTTCCTCGACAAGACGTTCGGCTTCGGATACGCCACCCCGTCCGGTAAGGGCTGGATCGACGGTGGCTCACCGACCAAGGGCTTCCTCAGCGGTGTCGCCGTCGGCCCGATGGAGTCCACGTTCCACGACTGGGCCGGGGCGGCCTGGGCGGACTGGCTGTTCATGCTCGGCCTGCTCGGCATCGGCCTCGCCCTGATCGCGGGCATCGGCCTGCGGCTCGCCGCGGTCGCCGGCACCGCCATGATGGCGCTGATGTGGCTCGCCGAGTGGCCGCCCGCCAAGCACCTGTCGGACGGCTCGCCGAGCATGTCGACGAACCCGTTCGCCGACTACCACCTCATCTACGCCGTCGTCCTCATCGCCCTCGCGACCGCGGGCGCCGGTGCCACGTGGGGCCTGGGCAAGGCGTGGGCGAAGCTGCCGTTCGTCAACCGCAACCGCTGGCTGCTCTGAACACCCGGGCCGGCGAACCGGGGCGCCACCGCGCTGTCGCGGCGGCGCCCCGGTGACGTTCCGGCCGCCCGGCGGCGATGGCGCAGCCCCTGTTCAGTCACGGGCCCATGAAGACCGGCCGTGCGTCCATGAGGGAGGATCACCTTTGTTCCGCACCGTTACCGTCGGTCTGGACGGTTCCCCGGAGGGACCCTCCGGCGCCGACTGGGCCGCAGGAGAAGTCCAACTCCGCGACCTTCTCCTGCGCCTGCTGCACGCCTGGCAGTGGCAGCCCTATGCCTACGCGCCGCCGGCCGGGGTTAGCCCGAACGACCGGCGTCCTCGTGCGCGACGCCGCAGCCCGGCGAGCCGCAGCCCTGCGCGTGGCCCACGGCTGGAGTCCGCCGCCGTACCCCCACGGCCACGACGGGGCCCTCGCCGCCGAGCTCAACACCCACCTGGCCGGGCGTGTCGGGGCCGCCCTGACCGACTGCTGCGGCCATGGCGCGCCAAGTTCCCAGGTGTCGCGGTGACCGAGCGGGCCACGCTCTCCCGCACCACGCGGCGGGGCCTGTGGCGGCCGTCCCGCACGACTGAACTTCCACCCGTGGCTCTCAGTAGAGGGACGCAGGCCATGACATGGCCACGGCGACGATGACACCCACGTCCAGCAGCATCCCGACCGTGAGCCACGGGTCGAACCAGACGGCCTTGAGGGCGAGCCCGCTCGCGGCCGCCACGACGGCCGCGGTGGGCCACCAGCCCACCCCCGCCACTGCCCCGGCGCCCGCAACGGCGTACAGCAGCGCGGTGTACCAGGCGAGGGCCAGCGCCGTGGCCCTCGCCGGGGCGGCAGCGACATGGGCCGCGGACAGGACCCACGAGTGTCCGGGGTCGAAGGGGCCCGGCCTGTCGGGCTGCACGGGTGCCGTCCACACACCGGGATGCAGCAGGCCGTGCAGGACGAGAAACGCCGCCACAAGGAACGTGGTCATTTACGGCTCCTCCCCTTCGGCGGGTTCCATGCCTCCCATGTCGAGACGGAACGGCGGGTAGGCGTCCGTCATCAGCGCGGCGTAGGCCACCACTCGCAGACACCAGCGGTCGAGACCGAGGATCAGGGCGAACAGGTCCCTCGGGTACTTCTCCGTGAACGTCATGATCACGGCGGCGATCACCGTCAGGACGCCGATGAGTCCGCCCGTCCACCAGCCGAGGTGGAAGCCGCCCAGGAAGAAGCCGATGACGATGTAGTGGGGGATGGCGAGGAGCCACCACTTCACCAGCACCAGGCCTCGGGACAGGTGCTCGGGGTAGGCGATGTCCAGCCGTGTCGGGTAAGCGGGCTCCTCACCCAGGCTGAACGGCGGATAGCGGTCGGTGCCCAGGGCGCTGTACGAGTAGTACCCGACCCGCCAGCTCCAACGAAGCACACCCAGATTGAAATCGAACAGCGGGCGCGGATAGCGCTCGGTGAACAGGATCGCGAAGAACGCGATCACGCTGACCACGGTGAAGGCGATCCAGAGGAAGAACAGCACGAAGAGGTGCGGGACGACCAGGATCCATTTCACCAGCCACAGCCACCGGGACAGCGGGGCGTCGAGCACCGCGTTCATTCGGACGGGGCGGTCGGGGACTTGCAGCAGGGCCGTCATGGGCTATCAGCTCCTTGGCCTGCGAGGGTTTTCAAGGCAAGTGTGTGCGCCGGCGGCGACTGTCACGAGGGCCGAGCGGGGCCTTCCGGGAGGGCCGTCGGCCCCTCCGTCGCGAGGGTCAGGCGGATGCCCGAGAGCAGGTCCGGGCGGATACGGACCGCATAGTCCATCGTGTGCTGCACCCAGGGGCGCAGCAGCGCCTGATAGCGGGCCAGCTCGTGCGGGTCGGTGACCAGACGGGCGTAGCCGGTGGCCACGACGCTCCAGCCGACATGGGTGTCCGGGTCGATCGCGTCGGCCTCGTAGGCGACGACGACCCCTTCGCTGTCGGCTCGGCGCGTGTGCGCGGTCAGGGACGCTCCCTCACGGGTGCGGATCACGATGTCACCGTCGACCAGGACATGGTTGACCGGCCGGATGGTCGGCAGCGCGTGCCGGGTGAACACGATCCTGCCCATGGACACGCTGCCGAGCAGGCGCATTGCCTCCGCGGGGTCGAGCTCGACGCTGTGGAGTGGGCCGGCCTCGATCGCTCGGCCGTCGGTGGTTGGCATGGTGTGTTCCGTACGGATCGGTCGTTGGTCGTCGGGTGGTGTCGACCGCACAGTGTGTGGGTGCACAGACCTCCATCGAACGGCGGCCGATCGTGTCGTGCCAGGGCCGTTCGGCCCCTCTGGCGTCCTGACCGGCCCAGTCCGTTCCCGCGCTCCGCCCGACTCGGCCTCACCGCCGGTCGGGCGACTCGTAGTCGGCGAGCGCCCTCAGGCCGTGGGTGACCCGGGCCTCCTGTCCGGTCACGGTGAGTAGGTCCCTCCGCCCTCGAATCGGCCTGGCGAGGGATGCTTCTCGGGCTGTCAGGCGTCGTCGATGCGGAAGGTGAGGCTGTTGACCACACCCACGACTCCGTCGATACGCCAGGCCATCCGGATCACGAGCGGAATGTCGCTGCCCCGCTCCAGCCGGCCCTCCAACGCGACGATCCCGTCGGTGACCGTGACGATCACGGTGTGCGGCGGCAGGGACATGGAACGGGTCAGGACCTCGTCGATCACGTCCTGGCGGATCTCGTCGTCCGTGCGCAGGAAGACCCGCAGGAGATCACGGCGGGTGGCGATGCCGATCAGCCGGTCCTCCTCGTCGACGACCGGAAGTCGCTCGATGTGATGCCGCTCCATCACCCGTGCGGCGTCGGCGACGCGCTGTTCCGGATGCACGGTGATCGCCGGCGTCGACATCAGCTGCTCCGCCGTGGTGCCGTGTGCCTCGGCGGCCGTCGCGCGGGCGGTGCGGCGCCTGGAGCCGCCCCTGAACCGCGGCCCTGCACCCGGTTCGGGCGGGGCCGCCCGCCGCCGTACGAGGTCGGTCTCGGAGATCACCCCGAGGACCTTGTCGTCGTGGTCCACCACCGGCAGTCCGCTGATCCGGTGCTTGTCCAGCAGCCGTGCCACGTCCTTGAACGAGGTCTTGCGGCGGGCGTTCACGACCTCTGACGTCATCACCTCGCCGACTGTGCGGGTCTTCACGGCAACTCCTTCTCGCGGGTACGGGCGTGGGGGTGCGGCTCAGGGCCGCCGGGCCGTTGCGCCACCGCGCCACCGCGGTGCGACCGTCCTGTGGGCGGTGCCGTCCCGGACAGCCCGGCCCAACCGCTCGCGCAGCCGGTCCTGCAGCCGGTCGGCCAGTTCCCGGCCGGTGGCCTCGCGCGCGTGGACGATCACCACGGCATGCCCTGCCCGGACCTCGGCCACGGCACTCCAGGGTTGTTCGGCACGGTGTGCCGCCGCTCGGTCGATCCTGACCTCGCCGGTGAGTGCGGGCATTCCCGGGTGATCGACGACCGCCTGGACCCGGTCCCGTGCGTAGGCGAGGATCTCCGCACTCACGTCGCCGCTCCTCGCGCGCACCAGCACGCCGGCGGTGTCGTGAGCGCCGGTGTCCGTGTGAGCCATGTGATGTACCTCTTCACTGAGTCGAGCGGGTCGCCCCGCTGTCTTCGGGGGCCGACCGCTCACCTGGTGTCGCTCGCCTCCGTCCCGTCGAGTGCGGCCCGTCCCGCTTCGAGCCGGGCGACGGGGACGCGGAACGGCGAGCAGGAGACGTAGTCGAGGCCCGCCGTGTGGAAGAAGTGGACCGAGGCGGGGTCGCCGCCGTGCTCGCCGCAGACGCCGATCTTCAGCTCGGGCCGTGCGGCCCGGCCCTCGGCGACGGCGATCTCGACCAGGCGGCCCACACCCGCGCGGTCGATCGTCTCGAAGGGGGAGACCTTGAAGATGCCCTTGTCGAGATAGGCGGTGAAGAACGCGGCCTCCACGTCGTCGCGGGAGAAGCCCCATGTGGTCTGGGTGAGATCGTTGGTGCCGAAGGAGAAGAACTCCGCTTCCCGCGCGATCGAGTCCGCCGTCAGGGCGGCCCGGGGCAGTTCGATCATCGTGCCGACCGGGCAGGTGAGGGGGGTGCCGGAGGACGCTGCGACCTCGGCCAGGACCCGCTCGACCTCCTCGCGTACGAGGTGTAGCTCCTCGACCGTGTCGATCAGCGGCACCATGATCTCGGCCTGGGGTTCGCCGCCTGCCCGCTTGCGCTCCACGACGGCCTCGGCGACGGCCCGTACCTGCATGGCCACCAGGCCCGGCGCGACCAGGCCAAGCCGCACTCCGCGCAGGCCGAGCATCGGGTTCTCCTCGTGCATGCGGTTGACCGCGTCGAGGAGTTCGGCGTCGTGCGCGTCCGGCGGGTTGCCGCGGGCCTCGGCGGTCGCGATGCGTACGGCCAGTTCGGTGCGGTCGGGCAGGAACTCGTGCAGCGGCGGATCCAGGAGGCGGATGGTGACCGGCAGGCCGTCCATCGCCGCCAGGATGCCGACGAAGTCCTGCCGCTGCAGCGGGAGCAGGGCGTCCAGCGCGCGTTGACGCTCGGTGTCCGAGCGGGCCAGGATCATCGCCTCGACCAGTCGGCGGCGGTCGCCGAGGAACATGTGCTCGGTGCGGCACAGGCCGATGCCCTCGGCGCCGAACCGGCGGGCGCGCGCCGCATCCTCGGGTGTGTCGGCGTTGGCCCGCACGCCCAGTCGCCGTACGCCGTCGGCCTGTTCGAGAGCGCGGGCCACCGCGTCGACCAGGCCCTCGGACCGTGCACCGGTCTCGAAGTACCGCATCACCGAGGAGTCGACCCGGGGAGCGGCCCCGAGGTACACGGCGCCTTCGGAGCCGTCGACGGAGATGAGTGTGCCCTCCTCCACCGTGGTGCCGTTCGTGGTGAAGCGGCGCGTCCGGGTGTCGACGGAGAGCGCCTCCGCTCCGCAGACACACACCTTGCCCATCCCGCGGGCGACCACGGCCGCGTGGCTGGTCTTGCCGCCGCGGCTGGTCAGCACGGCCTGGGCGGCGACCATGCCGGGGAGGTCGTCCGGCGTGGTCTCCTGCCGGACGAGGATCACCTTCTCGCGGGCCGTGGCACGGCGCACCGCCTCGGCCGAGTCGAAGACCGCGGCCCCTACGGCGGCGCCGGGTGAGGCCGGAAGGCCGTGCGCGAGTGCCGGGCCGACCGCGTCGGTGTCGAAGCGTGGGAACATCAGCCGTGCGAGCCCGTCCCCGCTCACCCGGGCGAGCCCCTCGTCGGGGGTGATGAGTTTCTCGTCCGCCAGTGCGGCGGCGATGGTGAACGCGGCCTCGGCGGTGCGCTTGCCGACGCGGGTCTGCAGCATCCACAGCGTGCCGCGTTCGACGGTGAACTCGATGTCGCACAGGTCGCGATAGTGGCTCTCCAACAGGCCCATGTGGTCGCGCAGTTGGACGTACGCCTCGGGGTTCGCGTGGTGGAGTTCGTCCAGCCCGACGGTGTTGCGGATACCGGCGACCACGTCCTCGCCCTGTGCGTTGGGCAGGTAGTCGCCGTACAGGCCCCGGCGGCCGGTGGCCGGGTCGCGGGTGAATGCGACGCCGCTGCCGGAGTCCGGGCCGAGGTTGCCGAACACCATCCTCTGCACGTTGACCGCCGTGCCGAGGTCGTCGCGGATGCCCTCGCGGCGCCGGTAGAGCCGGGCGCGTTCAGCGTTCCAGGACTCGAAGACGGCCAGGATCGCCCGTCGCAGCTGTTCGGCCGGGCTCTGCGGGAAGTAGTCGCCGGTCTCCTGGTGGATGAGGTCCTTGTACGCCTCGACGAGAGCGGCCAGGTCGTTCGCGTCCAGTTGCAGGTCGTCGGCCGCCCCCCGCGCCTGCCTCAGCCGGGCCATGACGCTCTCGAAGCGTTCGCTGTCCACGCCCATCACGGTGCTGCCGAACATCTGTATGAGGCGGCGGTAGGAGTCCCAGGCGAAGCGCTCGTTCCCGGAGGCCTTGGCGAGGCCCAGGACGGACTCGTCTGTCAGGCCGATGTCGAGAATCGTCTCCATCATGCCCGGCATGGAGAAGCGGGCCCCGGACCGGACGGAGACAAGCAGCGGGTCGTCCGGCTGCCCGAGTCGCCGCCCGGCGGCCCGCTCCAGGGCCCTCAGATGCGCGGAGATCTCGTGGGCCAGCCCCTCGGGCGCGGTGCCGGTGGCCAGGAAGGCCCGGCATGCCTCGGTGGTGATTGTGAACCCCGGCGGTACGGGCAACCCCAGCCGGGTCATCTCGGCCAGGTTGGCGCCCTTTCCACCGAGCAGGTGGGCCATCTCCTTGGCACCCTCGGTGAAGTCGTACACGTGGTTCGTCATAGCGGTGTGCCCTTCCTTCCGCGTGCCGGGCCGAAGCCGGGTCGCAGCTCGAAGACGATGCGTGCTTTGACCTGGCCGCGGAGGACTTCGTCGATGCACTCGTCGGCGGAGTCGAGCGGCCGGCGGCGTGCAGCTCGAAGCCCTCGGCGAGGTCCTGGCGGGTGCCGACGATCGAGCCGATCACGGAGGTGCCGTTCAGGACGGCCTCGACACCGACGCGTACCTGGCCGGGGCCGGGCTCGGGATCCGGCCGGTCCTCGATCACCGAGGGCTCGCCGAAGGCTCGGACTACCGCTGCCTTCATGGGTGCTCCCGTGATGTGCCGGAGAAGTCTGTGCGATTGCGGTTACAGGTTCGAACGGGCCTCGCGCGGCCGGCAGGTCCCGTACGTCCTCGACCGGTGGGCCGGTCGGCCCTCCGCCCCCGGGGGAGGGCCGCGATCGCGGCGGCGGCGTTGTGCGTCGGGGTTCTGGACCAGGAAGCCGACGCTCGCGCCGTGGCCGCCGGAGCCGAGCACCAGCCTTTCGGCCCGCCGGCCCTCGTCCAGGCCCGGCTCGGTGGAAATCAGGGCCGATCGGCCCTGGTCCATCGGCCCGGCAGGGCGCAGGATCAGAGGCGGATGACGGTCACGTGCCGCTCATTCGGCCCGGTCGGGCGGCAGACTGCGTAGGTTCGAGAACAGGAGCGACACATGGCGGACAGCGCGCTGGCCGGCGACGACCCGATCCGGGTCTTCCTGCTGGACGACCACGAGGTCGTACGGCGCGGGGTCCACGACCTGCTGAACGACGAACCGGACATCACCGTGGTCGGCGAGGCGGCGACCGCCGAGCAGGCGCTGGTCCGCGTCCCGGCGCTGCGCCCGCAGGTCGCGGTCCTGGACGTCCGTCTGCCCGACGGCGACGGCGTCACGGTCTGCCGGGAACTGCGCTCGAGCCTTCCGGAACTGGCCTGCCTGATGCTGACGTCCTTCGACGACGAAGAGGCCCTGCTGGACTCGATCATGGCGGGTGCCTCCGGGTACGTCTTGAAGCAGATCCAGGGCTCGGACCTGGTTTCGGCCGTCCGCACGGTCGCCGCGGGCCAGTCCCTGCTCGATCCCAGTGCCACCACCAAGCTGATGGCCCGACTGCGTGCGGGCGAGCAGCCGGAGCCGGAGCCGGAGGCGCTGCCCGGCCTTACGGACCGGGAACGGGAGATCCTGGCACTGGTCGGCGAGGGCCTGACCAACCGCCAGATCGGCCAGCGCCTCTTCCTCGCCGAGAAGACGGTGAAGAACCACATCTCCCGTCTGCTCGCCAAGCTCGGCGTCGAGCGCCGCATCCAGGCCGCCGTCATCGCCACCCAGGCTCAGGACCGGCTCCAGCAGGAAGGGCGCTGACAGCCGCCCGGGAGGCCGGGGGCCGAACGTCCCCGGGCTCAGCCCCGTACGGCCCATGTCCCTGCCCGAGTCGCTGCCACAGGCTGGCAGCGCACACCCCAGGAACCGGCCGGGAGGCGACGGACATGACCGTGCGCGTGGGCATCAACGGCTTCGGCCGCATCGGACGCAACTACCTGCGTTGCGTGCTGGAACGAGCGCAGGAGGGCATCGGAACAGCGGTCGAGGTGGTCGCCGTCAACGACGTCACCTCCCCGGCCGCGCTGGCGCATCTCCTGTCGTACGACTCGACTTACGGCCGACTCGGCCGCACGGTCGAGCACGACGACGTCTCGATCACCGTCGACGGAAAGCGTGTCGGCGTCACCGCCGAGCGCGAGCCCGCCGCCTTGCGATGGGGCGACCTCGGCGTCGACATCGTCATCGAGTCCACCGGCCGCTTCCGTACCCGCGAGCAGGCCGGCCTGCACCTGAAGGCCGGGGCGCGCAAGGTGCTGCTGTCGGTGCCGGGCAAGGGCGTCGACGCCACAGTCGTGATGGGCGTCAACGAGAGCACGTACGACCCGGAGCGGGACCACGTGGTTTCCAACGCGTCCTGCACGACAAACTGCGTGGCGCCGATGGTGAAGGTCCTGCACGACAGCTTCGGCCTCGTCAAGGGCCTGATGACCACCATCCACGGCTACACCAATGATCAGGTCGTTCTCGACGGCCCCCACAAGGACCTGCGCCGCGGCCGGAGCGCCGCCGTCAACATCATCCCCACCTCCACCGGTGCCGCACGCGCCGTCGGCCTCGTCCTGCCGGAACTGGCCGGCACTCTGGACGGCATCGCCGTACGCGTCCCGGTCGAGGACGGTTCCCTGACCGACTTGAGTGTGGTTCTCCGAAGGCCTGCGACCGCGGACGAGGTCAACGCCGCGTTCGGGGAGGCCGCCGAGGGGCCGCTGAAGGGCGTCCTGCGGGTCTGCGACGCTCCGATCGTCTCCCGCGACGTCGTCGGCGACCCCGCATCCTGCGTCCTGGACGCACCCCTGACGCAGGCTCACGGTGAGCTGGTGAAGGTCTTCGGCTGGTACGACAACGAGTGGGGCTACACCAACCGCCTCCTCGACCTGACCGAGTACGTCGCCGCCCGCCTCCCGCAGATCTGACCCGAGCCGTACACGGGCCGCTCACCCGCCCGAGACCCGGGGTTTCCGGTCGCCCAGCTGATGAAATCGACCGGCTTTCCTCCCGAAATTCCGTCACGATACGGTGACGGGGCGACGGACGACCGGCCGTCGGCCCGGCGCGGGATGCCTGGAGGAATCAGCGGTGGGAAGCTCGGAGAGCGGTCGAGTACGACTGCCGCAGCTGAAGCTGGACGAACTGCTGGAGGAACTGCAGGCCCGCCTGGACGCGGCGCGGGGAATGCAGAATCGGGTCCACAGCCTGCTGGAGGCCGTCCTCTCGGTGGGCCGCGAGCTGGACCTGGAGCAGGCCCTGCGGAGCATCGTCGAGGCGGCGGCGGTCCTGGTGGAGGCCCAGTACGCGGCCCTTGGCGTGATCGGACCGGACGGCAAGCGGCTCTCGGAATTCCTGACGGTGGGCGTGACCGACGAGCAGATCGCGAAGATCGGGCCGTACCCCGAGGGCCACGGCATCCTCGGCGAGCTGATCCGCAACCCCGAGCCTCTCAGGCTGGTGAAGATCTCCGAGCACGCGTCCTCGTACGGTTTCCCCGCGAACCATCCGCCGATGAACACCTTCCTCGGTGTCCCGATCCGCGTCCGCGACCAGGTATTCGGCAACCTGTACCTGACGGAGAAGCGGGGCGGAGCCCAGTTCGACGAAGAGGACGAGTCCGTGCTGTCGACGCTGGCGGTCGCGGCCGGTGTCGCGATCGACAACGCCCGCCTGTACGAGGAGGCCCAGCGCCGTGAGCGCTGGGTGCGGGCGAGCGCGGAGATCACCAGCAGTTTGCTGTCCGGCAGCCCGCGCGGCGAGGTGCTCAGACTGGTCGCCGACAGGGCGAGGCAGATCGCGGGCGCGGTCCTGTCCGTGGTCGGCGTGCCGGTGAAGGACACCGAGACGCTCACCGTGGAGCTGGCCACGGGCCAGGACGCCGAAGGACACCGTGGGCAGGTGTTGCCGGTGGAGGGCAGCCTCATGGGCGAGGCGTTCGCCGCCGGCTCACCCGTGACGAGCGCGGACGTCCTGCGGGACGAGCGCTTCCTGGTCGGCCGGCAGCGTTTCACCGGACTCGGCCCGGCGGTGGCGGTGCCCATCGGCAAGGGCGACGGGGTGCGGGGCGTGGTGCTCCTGGTCCGTGAGGCCGGCGGCACGGTGTACTCGGACAAGGAGACCGAGCCGCTCCAGGCCTTCGCCGCCCAGGCGGCGGTCGCGATGGAACTCGCCGACCGGCGGAACGACGCCGAGCAGATGGCGCTGCTGGAGGACCGCGACCGAATCGCCCGGGACCTGCACGACCTGGCGATCCAGCGGCTCTTCGCCACCGGAATGACCCTGCAGAGCGCGGGGCGTTTCATCGAGCACCCCCAGGCCTCGGAGCGGGTCGTGCGCGCGGTGGAGGACCTCGACGAAACCATCAAGATCATCCGCTCGACGATCTTCGGACTCCGCACACGGGAGGGCAGCGCGGACCAGAATCTGCGGGCCCATGTGGTGCGTGCCGTGGGCGAGGCGGCGCCGGTCCTTGGCTTCGCACCCAGCCTGCGCATGGAAGGGCTGCTGGACACCCAGGTGTCCAAAGAGGTCGCCGACCACGTCGTCGCCGTCCTCTCCGAAGCACTCACGAACGTTGCCCGGCACGCCCATGCCAACCGGGCCGAGGTCCTGCTGGAGACCGACGGCCGCGAGGTGCGGCTGACCGTCCTCGACAACGGCGTGGGCATTCCGGCCGACGGGCGCCGCAGTGGCCTGCGCAACATGGCGGAGCGGGCCCAACACCTCGGCGGCACGCTGGAGTTCACCTCTCCCGGGAGCGGCGGGACGAAGCTGGTCTGGCGTGTGCCCGTGGGGAAGGCGTAAGTCTGCCGCTCACGGCGGGGGTCGGCCCGCCAGAACAAGCTGAGTGCCTGTTCTTAACTCGGCTGGCGTATCTCCGGAGCTGTCGGGAGGCGCCGGGTCAAAGGCGGATGATGACGAGAGCGATGTCGTCGGAGACGCCCTCTGCGACGTTGAGCCGGGTCAGCAGTGCGTCGGCCAGTAGGTCGGGGGGGAGGGTTTGCTCTTGGGTCAGGGCCGTCGTCAGGCGGGCCAGGCCGGTGTCGATGTCCTCGTCGCGGCGCTCGATGAGGCCGTCGGTGTACAGCACGAGGATGTCTCCTGGCGTGTAGGGGAGGCCGGCCTGAGGGCGGGGAACGTGGTGCTCGCGTGTGCCGAGTGGCGGGTCGGTGGCCTGGTCGAGCAGGTCGTGGGTTCCGTCGGTGTGGAGCAGGATCGGCGGTGGGTGCCCGGCGTTGCTGTAGATGATCAGTCTGCTGCGGGTGTCGACGAGTACCTTGACTGCGGTGGCGGCCATGGCACCGTCCACGGAGCGGGCGTAGAGGCCGAGGACTTCCAGGGCCTGGGCGGGGCTGGGGATGGCGCGGATGACGGCGCTCAGGGCGCTGCGGAGCATGCCCATGACGGCCGCGGCGTGCAGGCCGTGGCCGACGACGTCTCCGACCGCCACGGCGTAGCGGTCGGGTGGCAGGTCGACGACGTCGTACCAGTCGCCGCACACGTTCAGTGACGCGGTCGCGGGCAGGTACCGCACGGCGATGTTGGTGTGCCGGTCCAGGTCGGGGACGGAGAGCATGGCTTCCTGCAGGGTGACGGCGACCTGCTGTTCGCGGGCGTGGGCTTGGCGCAGTTCCTGGTTCAGCCGGTGCAGCTCGCGGGCGCGCGCGTACAGCTCGGCTGTCATGCTTTCCGTTCTCTCGGTCGACTCCCTGCGGAGCTGATGTGCCCGGGGTGAGTGGACGAACGCCGTGACGTCCGTTACCTGTTGGATGATCCACTTCACCGTGCCGTCAGGTCCGCGAAGGGGGGTGTGGATGACGGACCACCATCGCTCCTCGAACCCGTCCTGCTGATCGGGGGCGGGCACGTCGTACCGCTGGAGCACCGCGGTTTCCGGCTTCCCGGTGTCCAGAAGCCGGTGCAGGGAGGCTTTCAGACTTCGTTCCGCGTCGTCGCGGATGCTGGGATTCTCCGGCAGGGCGTCGAAGAAGTACTTCCCGATCAACTCGTCCTTGGTCCGGCCCGCAGTCCGCAGGCATGCCGGGTTCGCGTAGCGGATCACCAGGTCCGCATCCAGTACCAGGTACGGGCTTGGTGTGGCGTCGAAGAACGCCGTGAAATCGATGTCCGCTGTCATCACGCGCTCTCCGTGGCCGCGAGCGCGACTGCCTGGACTTCCAATCTACGGGCGATCCAGCGCTCGGGCTCGTTCGTGCGCGTTCATTCATCCGGCACCGCGACCTCCGACCGGGTCCCAGATGTTACTGCTCCGCAGCTGGGGCTTTGCCCGCCGACCACTCCCCGGCTCGTTCACGCGGCCGAGGGTGAGCCAGACGAAGGGGCCTGCCCCCCTGAGCGTGGACACCTTGGACACCGGACCTTGAGGGTGTCCACCTCCCGCCAGGCAACACGGGGCTGGGCGGAGTGACGATGGAGGGGAACCGATCCACCCCTCTACCTGGAGGGTGAGGCGGCATGACATCCACCTCCGCAACCCCAGCAGGCACCGGCACCACGCCCCCGCACGACAACGCACCTCAGGACCCTTGCCCGGCGGAAGCCTGGCGACCTTGGCGAACTTGGGCCGGCAATTCGAAGTCACCGCATGAACACCGAGAGTGGATGCGCTGATGGCCGGCGCTCGGACTCGCGCCCGGGTGGTGATCGTGATGAATCCACGCTCGGGCGGCGGCAAGACGGCTCGTTACGGCCTGGTGCAGCGGGCCGAGGACATAGGAGCCGAGGTCTGGACGACGACCAGTGCGGAAGGGGACGCGGCGTCGCTCGCGAGGAAAGCCGTGGTGGAGGGGGCGCAGGTGCTGGGGGTCGCGGGCGGTGACGGCACCGTGTCGGCAGTCGCCGCGGTGGCCGCCGACACGGGCCGGTCGCTGGTCGTGGTCCCGGCGGGCACCCGCAACCACTTCGCCCGGGACCTGGGCCTCGATCTGCGCGATCCAGGGCAGGCGCTGGAAGCCCTGGTCGACGGTGAGCCCGCGCAGGTGGACCTGGGCGTGCTCGGCTCGCGTGTCTTCATCAACAACGTCTCCTTCGGCGTGTACGCCGACGCCCTGTTGGAACCCGGGTACCGGGAGGACAAGCCTCGCGCGTTCGCCGCAGTGGCACCCGACTACGCCAAGGGCAAGCAGTGGGTCGAGGCCCGGGTGGACACACCACGGGGGACCGTCGAGTTCCCGCAGGTGGTGCTGATCTCCAATAACCCCTACCACCTGGCAACACCGCGTTGGCTGGGGCGTCGGTTCTCCCTCACCACGGGACAGCTGGGCGTCATCGTTCTCAAGCGCCGTGCGCAGGCTCCCCCGGATCTCCTGCGGCATCTGCGCGGCGAACTGCGACAGCACAAGCGCGGTGCCGGGTCGGCGGGGGATGGGGCCGTCATCTGGTCCGCTCCCGGCATCACTCTGCACGGCGAGGTGCCGCACCTTGACGCGGGCGTCGACGGCGAAGCGGTGCGGCTTCCTCTGCCCGTCGTGTGCGGTATCCGGCCGGGTGCCCTCCGTTTGCTGCTGCCGAAGGACCGCCCGGGGATGCCACCGGAGCGCGCGATGCCCCGCTGAGGGGAAGTCCTTGAGTGCCAGACTCCCGTATCCCTTTCCCCACCGGAGCCGGCCAAGCGTGACGTCCGCGCTGCGCTCCGCTCGCCCCATCCGCCTTCGCGGATCATCCTGCTGGACATCCCGCTTCATGAATGCGCCGGGCTGAGGGGGCCCTGCGCGGTGCAGGCGCTGACCGAGGTGTTCGCCCGGTAGCAGGGAGTGCCGCTTCGCTGCGCGTTCGTGGCTGCCCGGTCCGGTCCGGTCCCGGTGATCAGTGTTGGGTGATCAGTGTTGGGGGTGCGGGCGGTGGAACAGAGGCCGCCGCTCGGCGGCAGTGCCGCCCGGAGCGAGGCGACCGACTTCGACGCGCATCCTGATGGCCTGGAACACCTCGACCACCCCCAGGACCACGGCCATGACACCCACCGCCAGGGTGAGTGCGGCGATCGAGGAGAACGGCGAGACGATCAACACGATGCCCGCCAGAGTGCTGATGATCCCGTAGAACAGCTGCCAGCCGCGTGCCGGCATGTCCTCTGCGGAAGCCGCCGCAGCCGTCACCATGATGCCGCGCAGCAGCCAGCTGAAGCCGATCCACAGGGCGAGCAGAAAGATCGACTGCACAGTGCCCCTGAAGCAGATCAGCCCCAGCAGGACGGAGAGCGCACCGGTGAGGAAGTGCAGCACCCGAAGATGCCGGGGGACATGCGTGCCGAAGGCGGCGGCCAGCTGGAACACGCCGGTAGCCAGCAGGTAGATGCCGAAGAGTACGCCGACGACCCGCAGCGTCTCCTCAGGCCAGGCGAAAATCACGACGCCCAGGGCGATCGTGGCCAGGCCCGTGGTGAGCAGGATCTGCCAGCCCATGTTCGCCAAGGCGCCCAGCCCTTCGGTCAAGGGGGCGTCGTGTGGCTCGGTGCCGCGCGGAGGGCCGGTGCCCGATGAATCGGAGGGATAAGTCATGCCGCTGCCTCCTCCTGGAACAGCACGGTCGGGCCGTACACCTCCATCGTCACCCAACCGGGCCTGTTGCACCTGGCGGAGGTCTTCGCAAGCCCAGTCAGGACCGGCCGCGGCGGCGCAGCAGTCCACGCAGCCGCGCCCGCGGCCACGGACCGTTTCCGCGTGGGTAAGCGCCTGTTCCTGATGCGGCCATGGCATGGTGGCGGCGGGTGACATGTTGCCGAACGGCAGGTTGACAGGCGGCGGCGTGGCCGGTCGGCCCCGCGACCTGTTCCACAAACGTTCGGCGCCGGCACCGGCTCATCCGCTGACGAACCGACGCGCCCGTCGGCGGACGGTCAACTCCCGTCCGCCGACGGTCCACTCGGGTATCTGGCGCCGGTATCGACTGTGGATCCGTGTGGCAGGGGGCTTGCACGCTTGGCGGTCCGCACCCTGCCGCGTCCGCCACGACCTGGCCGTCGACGGTCGCGATCCGTCTAACCTTGAGATTCCTGCTCGGGTCACAATCAGCTGTGCCGCGGGCAGCGCGGCCGTCGACGCGGCTGGGTGAGGATGCGTTCTCATTCCATGGTGAGGACGATGCGGCCGCGGAGTCCGCTGGCTGCCAGGCGCGCGTGTGCCTTGGCGGCCTCCTCCAGCGGATAGGTCTCGGCCACGCTCAGTGCCAGCTCTCCGGAGGCGGCCATGTCGGACAGGGTGGTCAGCATGGCGCCGTCCGCGCAGACCTGCGTCAGCCGTATTCGGATGGCCCGCCGCGGCCCGCGATGAAATCCCGGCCGGCACCACCGTGTGCCCGGTCGGCTGAGGTCCTGAAGCGCAACGGCACCTCGCGATCGCCCCGTTGGGACGGCCACAGGGCGGCCACGGAACGGCCATCGGGCAAGCGCTTCCATCACGCCCCCGCCTTCCCGCCACCCACAGAGGTGCGCGCACAGGGGGTTTACAGCTCCCTTCCAACGATGTAAAAACCTCCTTGCGGCGGGCCCGACAACGTTGCCCGCCCAGGGAGACGCACCGTTTTCCGCTCCTGCGTCGGCTCCCAACTCCCTTTCAGCGTCGCCCGGATCGGGGTCACCATGCAGCGCACCACTCACCGCCCTCGTCTCCTAGCCCGCCCCGGGGTCGTGGCTCTGACCGCCGCGGTGGCATTGACCGCTGGCGCCTGCGCGAAGTCGGAGGACGACGCTTCGAAGGACGCCCGGTCCCCGGCGGCCGCGGGCGCCGAACAGAAGGTCGTCACGCCGAAGCCGGGCAGCAAGACCTGCGCCATCGACGCCTACGGCGCCGAGAAGCTGGACCTGAAGAACGCGACCGTGGGCTTCTCCCAGTCGGAGAAGGAGGCCAACCCCTTCCGCATCGCCGAGACCCAGTCCATCAAGGACGAGGCGAAGAAGCGGGGCGTCAAGTTGCTGACGGCCAACGCCCAGTCGCAGTTCTCCAAGCAGATCAGCGACGTCCAGGACCTGCTCGCCAAGGGCGCCGACCTGCTGGTGATCGCCCCGCTCAACTCCGACGGCTGGGACCCGGTGCTCCAGGCCGCAGCCGCCAAGAAGGTCCCGATCGTCACGATCGACCGGAAGATCAACGCCACCGCCTGCAAGGACTACGTCTCCTTCATCGCCTCCGACTTCGTCGAGCAGGGCAAGCGCGCCGCCGACCAGATGATCGAGGCGACCGGCGGCAAGGGCGAGGTCGCCATCCTCCTCGGCTCGGCCGGCAACAACGTCACCACCGAACGCACCAAGGGCTTCAAGGAGCGGATCGCCGAGAAGGCGCCGGAGTTGAAGGTCGTGTTCGAGCAGACCGGTGACTTCGCCCGCGAGAAGGGCCAGCAGGTCACCGAGCAGCTCATCCAGTCGAAGCCCGGAATCAAGGGCATCTACGCGGAGAACGACGAGATGGGCCTCGGTGCGGTGGCCGCGCTCAAGGGCGCCGGCAAGAAGGCGGGCGACGTCAAGATCGTGACGGTCGACGGCACCCGCAACGCCGTCCAGGGCATCGTCGACGGCTGGATCAGCGGCGTCATCGAGTCCAACCCCCGGTTCGGCCCGCTGGCCTTCCAGACCCTGGACACCTTCACCAAGGGCGAGGAAGTCCCGCAGGACATCATCATCCAGGACAGCGCCTACGACGCGGACAACGCGAAGTCGGAGATCGGCAAGGCGTACTGAGCCACCGGGGGCACGGGCGACCGTGCCCCCCACGCATTCCCGTCACCACGTTCCGCACCCCACTTCCTGGAGGCACAGGTGGCACCCCCCGCCGAAGTCCTCACCGTCCGCGGACTGAGCAAGACCTTCCCAGGCGTCCGGGCCCTGGACGACGTGGACCTCAGCCTGCACGCCGGCGAGGTCCACGCCCTCATCGGCGAGAACGGCGCCGGCAAGTCGACCCTCATCAAACTCCTCACCGGCGTGTACCGCCCCGACGCCGGCGAAATCACCTTCCAGGGCGAGAAGGTCTCCTTCGCCACACCCCTGGAGGCACAGAAGGCGGGCATCTCGACCATCTACCAAGAGGTCAACCTGATCCCGCTGCTCAGCGTGGCCCGCAACCTCTTCCTCGGCCGTGAACCGCGCAACCGCTTCGGCGTCCTGGACATCGCCCGCATGAACCGCGAGGCCGAGGAGACCCTGCGCGGCTACGGCGTCCGCGTCGACGTCCGCCGGCCACTGCGCACCCTCGGCGTCGGCGCCCAGCAAATGGTGGCCCTGGCCCGCGCCGTGGCCACCGACGCCCGCATCGTCATCATGGACGAACCGACCTCCTCCCTCGAACCGCGCGAGGTCGAGACCCTGTTCTCGGTGATCCGGCGCTTGCGGGACGCGGGCATCGCCGTCGTCTACGTCAGCCACCGCCTCGACGAGCTCTACGCCGTGTGCAGCACGGTCACCGTGCTCCGCGACGGCCGCCGTGTCCACCACGGCCGCCTGGCCGACCTCGACCGCCTCGCCCTGGTGTCCACGATGCTCGGCCGCGACCTCGGCGAGGTCCGCGAGGAAGGACTCACCAAGTTCACCGGCGACCACGAGGCGACCGACACCCAACCCGTGCTGGACGCCCGGGAACTGACGGTGCCCCACAAACTGCACCAGGTGTCCCTGACCATCCGCCCGGGCGAGGTCGTCGGCCTGGGCGGACTGCTCGGCTCCGGACGCACCGAGACGGCGAAGGCCATCTCCGGCGCCCTGCCCGTCCGTTCGGGCCGCGTCACCGTGGCCGGCGTCCCGCTGCGCGGCGGCTCGGCTCCGGCCGCCATCCGGGCCGGTGTCAGCCTGCTGCCGGAGGACCGCAAGAGCGAGGGCATCGTCCCCGGCCTGTCGGTCCGGGAGAACATCGCGCTCGCCGTCCTGCCCCGCCTCTCCCGCTTCGGCCTCGTCTCCGAGGCCCGCGTCGACAGCGTCGTCGACACCTTCATCAAGCGGCTGCGCATCAAGGCCTCCTCACCGCACCAGAAGGTCGGCGAACTGTCCGGCGGCAACCAGCAGAAGGTGCTGCTCGCCCGCTGGCTCGCCATGAACCCCAAGGTGCTGCTCCTCGACGAGCCCACCCGCGGCATCGACGTCGGCGCCAAGGCCGAGGTGCAGAAACTCGTCGACGAACTGGCCGCCGACGGCCTGGGCGTCCTGCTCATCTCCTCCGACCTGGAGGAACTGATCGAAGGGTCCGACCGCGTGGTCGTACTGAAGGACGGTGCCGTCGTCGGCGAGCTGACCGGCGACGACGTCACCGAGGACAAGCTGATGCGGACCATCGCCGGGAACGCCCAGGTGGAGCACTTGGCCAAGGAGGTGGCCACCGATGGCTGAGGCCACGCTCCGCACCGCCCCGCTGGACAAGACCCGCGCACTCCAGTGGCTCCAGACCTACGGCGTCTACGCGGGCGTGGCGGCCCTGCTCGTCGTCAACACCGTCATCACCCCGCACTTCCTCTCAGCCGAGAACTTCCGCACCCAGGCCGTCCAGGTCGCCCCCGTCATCATCGTCGCCCTCGGCATGGCCCTGGTCATCGGCACGGAGGGCGTCGACCTGTCGGTCGGTGCCGTCATGGCACTCGCGGCCTCCGTCACCGCGCTCTACCTCGGCTACGGACTCCTGCCCGCACTGCTCGTGGTCGCCCTGTTCGCCGCCGGGGTCGGACTGGCCAACGGCGCGCTGGTCGCACTCGTCGGAGTGCAACCGATCGTGGCCACCCTGGCCCTCATGGTCGGCGGCCGGGGCCTCGCCCTCGTCCTGCTGCCCCAGCTGGAGGACCTGCGCAACCCCTCCCTGGCCTCCCTGGGCTCCGGCGACATCGTAGGCATCCCGTACCTGATCCTGATCGCCGCCGTCCTGGCCCTGCTGGTGGCCTTCGTCGTGCGCCGCACCACCTTCGGACGCCAGCTCCTCGCCATCGGCGACAGCCGCCCGGCGGCGCAACTCGCCGGCCTGCCGGTACGACGCGTCCTGATCATCGTGTACGTCGTCTGCGCGCTGCTCGCCGCAGTCGCGGGTGTGCTGGCGACCGCCCGCCTCCAGGCGAGCGACCCGACCTCGCTCGGCAACCTCATGGAACTCTCGGCGATCACGGCGGTCGTCGTCGGCGGCACCCCGCTGACCGGCGGACGGGTCAACATCGCCGGGACCGTGGCCGGAGCCGTCCTCATCCAGCTGCTCACCGCCACCCTCATCAAGCATGATCTGCCGCCCTCCTGGACCCAGATCGCCCAGGCCGTAGTGATCGTCGCCGCCGTCTACGCGGCACGGGGACGGGGGAAGCGATGACCGTCACGAAAGCGGACGCGCCGGTGACCACCGCGAGTAACGAGCCGACGGGGGAGACCGAACCGGTCGGCTCCGCCCGCTCCGAGCGACTCAGCGCCCTCGTCCAGCAGCACGGCGCACTGGCCGTGCTGGTGATCGTCTCACTGGTGGCGTCGTTCTCCTTCGACACCTTCGCCACCGGCGACAACATCACCAACATGGCGACCAGTTCGGCCTTCCTGGCCGTCGTCGCCCTCGGCATGACCTTCGTGATCATCACCGGCGGCATCGACCTCTCCGTCGGCTCACTCTTCGCCCTCGGCGGCGTCCTGGCGGCCTGGGGATCCCGCCACGGCACCCTGGTGGCCCTGCTGCTGCCGCTCGCGGTCTGCGGACTGATCGGCGTCGTCAACGGCCTGCTGGTCGCCCGCTCCCGACTCGCCCCGTTCATCGTCACGCTCGCCGCCATGCTGGGCGCGCGCGGCCTGCTGCTCGCCCTCACCGACGAGGGCGCGGACACCTTCCTGATCGCCAAGGGCTCTCTCCTCGCCGAACTGGGCCAGGGCACCACCCTGGGCCTCGGCAACCCGGTCTGGATCACCCTGGCCCTGTTCGCCGCGGGAGCCGCCGTACTGCGCCGCACGCGCTTCGGACAGCACGTGTACGCGGTCGGGGGCAACGAGGACGCCGCGGCCCTGATGGGCGCCCCCGTGGCCCGCACCAAGATCCTCGTCTACACCTTGTCGGGGCTCCTCGCCGGCCTGGCCGGCGCGCTCAACGCCGCCTGGCTCGCCTCCGGCGTGACCATCCTCGGCAACGGCATGGAACTGGAGGCCATCTCCGCGGTCGTCATCGGCGGGACGCTGCTGACCGGCGGTCTCGGCTACGTCAGCGGCTCCCTGGTCGGCGTCCTGCTGCTGAAGGTCATCCAGAACGTCATCAACCAGATCGGCTCCCTCGACTCCTCCTACCAGCAGGTCGTCAGCGGCGCCTTCCTCGCCGTCGTCGTCATCGCCCAGACCTGGCTGGGCCGCAGACGGCAACTCATGTGAAAGGCCCGGACCCGCACGCACGCCCACGTCTCCGACCCACTGGCTGAGACGGCGAGCGCGGTGTGCGACCACCGCGCTCGCCGTCTCAGCCAGTGGGTCGGCACGGAGAAGGCATAGCCAAGCGAGTGGGCCCCCGCGGGGGGGGGTCCCCCCCCCCGGGGCCCACTCGTCGCCGCTGCCGCTACGCCTTCTCGTCCGTGTAGAGCGCGCTCACCTCCTCGGCGGTGAGCGCCTTGTCATAGGCGTGGACCTCGTCGACCGCGCCGTTCCAGAAGTCGGTGTCGTTGCCGCCCCACTGGGCACGGCCGACGGCCAGGGAACCGGTGCTCGGGTAGGCCGCACCGCCGGTGGCAGTCGCCGCCGGCTTTCCGTCGACGTACAGCTTGATGGTGTTGTTCGCGCCGTCGCGGACGCCTACCAGGTGGTACCAGCGGCCCTTCTCCAGCGTGGTCACCAGTCGGGCGCGGTTCTCACCGGGCGTGCTGAAGGCGAACGCGCCCTGCCCGTACTGGAGATAGAACGGGCTGGCCTGGCGCCGGGTGTCCTGGCTGACCGCGGTGGCGTAGTTGCCGGGGAGCTCGTCCAGCCGGACCCACGCGGAAACCGAGTAGCTTCCGGTGGTGTCGAGTACGGGTCCGTCGGTCTCGGCGTACTGGCCGTTGCCGTCGAACTTCAGCGCGCTGCCGCTGACTCCGGGCGTCCAGGTGGTGCCCGTGGAGAGCGTCAAGGGCTTGGAGTTCGGGCCGTCGTCCTTGGCCGTGGTCCCGGTGCCCTCGTCGAGGGCCCAGTGTCCGCCGCCCTTCAGCGGCTGCCGCTCGCCCGCCTCGGCACCGGCGGCGATGACCTTGCGGTTGACCTCGCGGACCCGGACCGGGTCGACCTTGATCTCCCGGCGGTCGTACGTGTACAGGCCGTTGAGCTCGTTCTCCAGGTCGGTGATCTGGGTGTACACCGAGCCGGACAGCTCGTTCGCCGCCTGGTCGAGATAGAACTTCTCGGTGTTCTCGACGTACTTGCGGGTCAGCGCCTCCTTGTCGTTGACGCCGCTGTAGATCACCGTCGGGGCTCCCGGCCACATGTGCCCGGGGGTGCGCAGGGTGAAGCCGCCGTGCTCACCGTCCATCGCGGCCCGCTTGTCGTCGGGGAACGGCGGGTCCTCGTTGTTGTAGTCGTGGTGGTCGATGATGTCGCCCTTGCCCGAATCCCCCTTGGAGTTACAGCAGTTGACGCCGCTGTGGGCGTTGACGACCCGGGACGGGTCGGCCTCCTTCACCGCCTCGGCGATCTTGCCGGTCTCCGTGCGGTCCCACTCGCCCCAGCCCTCGTTGAAGACGATCCAGCCGATCACGGACGGCGCGTTGTGGTGCTCGCGCAGCACCTCGCGGCCCTGGTCGACGAAGGCGCGGCGCCCGGTCTCGTTGGTGATGTTGCCGGAGACGAAGTCCTGCCAGACCAGCAGGCCGAGCCGGTCCGCGTGGTAGAACCAGCGCGCGGGCTCCACCTTGATGTGCTTGCGCACGGCGTTGAAGCCGAGCTCCTTGTGCGCCTTCAGGTCGAACGCGAGGGCCTCGTCGCTCGGAGCGGTGTACAGGCCGTCGGGCCAGAAGCCCTGGTCGAGGGTGGCGAGGGAGAAGACCGGCTTGCCGTTGAGCACCAGCTTCTGGAAGCCGCCGACCTTCGCCACACCTATCTCGCGCATGCCGAAGTAGCTGCCGACCTTGTCGGTCGACCGGCCGTCGGTGAGCTTGACGTCGAGTTGGTAGAGGTAGGGGTCGTCCGGGCTCCACAGGT
Organism: Streptomyces sp. NPDC093568; assembly: GCF_044764945.1. Classification (NCBI taxonomy): domain Bacteria; kingdom Bacillati; phylum Actinomycetota; class Actinomycetes; order Kitasatosporales; family Streptomycetaceae; genus Streptomyces; species Streptomyces sp. NPDC093568. The sequence continues at coordinate 686,378 of NZ_JBIWJD010000003.1, forward strand.
GCTGGTTCGCCACCGGTAGCCGCAGCTGCCTGTTGGCCGGCCCGCTGACCTTGCCGACAACGTTGCCGCGCTTGTCACGCGCGACCGCCTCGACCCGGGCCCCGGCGGACGCCTTGCCCGACTCCACCGTCACCGCGAGGCTGCTCGTGTCGATGTCGGGCGTCGAGACAACGTTATCGATCGCGGCGTTCGCGACCGGTTCCATCCAGACGGTCTGCCAGATGCCCGACGACTGGGTGTAGAAGATGCCGCCAGGGTTGGTGGACTGCTTGCCCATCGGCTGGTCGGCGCCGCCGGTGTCGGTGACCGCGACCACGACCTCCTGCGGCCCGGTGCCCTTCAGCGCGTCGGTGATGTCGGCGCTGAACGCGTCGTAGCCGCCGGTGTGTTCGGCGACCTTCGTGCCGTTGACGAAGACGCGGGCCTGGTAGTCCACGGCGCCGAAGTTCAGCTTCAGCCGGTTGCCCTTGCCGTCCTTGCCGACCTTCCAGTCCTTGGGGACGTTCACCAGTCTGCGGTAGAACATGTGGTCCTCGTGCCGCTCGAGGCCGGAGAGCTGCGACTCCACCGGGTACGGCACGACGATCCTCTCGTCGAGATCCTTGCCGAACACCGGCTGCTCGCCGGCCTTGGCACCGCTGAACTGCCAAGGACCGTTGAGGTTCTTCCACTTGGAGCGGACCTGCTGCGGACGCGGGTACTCCGGCAGCGGGTTCTTCCCGTCGACCTTGTCGCCCCCCTTGGTGGTGAGGCGGTGGGCGGAGGCGTTGTCGGCGTAGCGGATGACCTTCGGCACGGTCTCGCCGCCCGACGTCAGGCCGCCCTGGCCGTCGTAGGTGACCCGCACCTGCTGGTTCTTCTGGATGGGCTCGGCGAGCGTCACGAGCAGGGAGTTGCGGTCCCCGGGAGCGATGGTGACCGACTTCAGGGGCATGGCGGTGGTGTCGGCCTCGACCTTCAAGTGGTCCTTGACCGCCTGGAGTTCATCGACCCTGCCCTCGAACCGGGCCCGCAGGCGGCGTCCGTCCGTGGCCACGGACAGCTCCACCGGGTAGACCTCGAAGCCCTCCGGCGGAGTGAACGCCGACATCGGCACGAGCTGCTTGGCCAGGCCGGGGCCGGACCAGCGCAGGAACATGTTGGCGCCGCCGAAGTCCTGGAACATCTCCAGGCGGAAGTCGTGCTTCTCGCCGGCGTTCAGGCGGATCGCGGCGCTGGTCTGTTCCCGGTCCCAGTCCGGCTCCCAGTGGTCGATGACCGGCTTGCCGTCGATGTAGAGGCGGAAGCCGTTGTCGCCGATGGCGTAGAAGGTGTAGTCGCCGGTGGCGGGTGCCTGGATCTGGCCCGTCCAGCGGGCGGTCGTGTGCTCCGTCCTGCCGTTCAGCTCCTGGAAGGTGCTGGTCAGACCGGAGAAGTTGATCTGCGGGTCGAGCAGCGTGCCACCGAGTTCGGCGAAGTCCCGGGCGCCCGGGGCCGACATGCTGAAGTACTCGCCCTTCAGGCCGTGCACCTCTACGTCGGCTGCTTCGGCGGAGAGTGCCGAGGCGCTGCCGGTCGGCTCCGCTGCCGACGCGGTGGCGGCCAGACCGCTCGGGGGCACAACGAGAGCGGCCGTGGCCAGCAGCGCCCACAGTCTCGCCCGTGGGCGGATGTGTTGTCTTGTCATCGAACCTTCCTCGGACGGAGGCCGCGGACCGGGACCGGTCATCCGGAAAGGCCCGGCCCGCAGGAACGACGGGAGACCGGGACGGGCGCGGTCGGGCGGCTCTTTCAACGTTGGAAATCTTGCGACAGCCGAAATGACAGCACGGCCTCCGACTGGTGTCCAGACCTCGCGCACCACTCTGTCGTCACCCTCACGGGGCTTGTGCGGCAGGCGACTTGCGGCACTCGAGCCTCCACGGCATTGACATGCTCGCGTCTCACAACAATGCTGCCGGAGAGCTGTTCCATCGATGGAAAGCGGGACTTTCAAGTGCCCACGAAGCTTCCTCGCCGCATCGCGGTCGCCGCTGCCGCCCTGCTCGCCGGTCTGCTCGCCGCCGTGCTGTCCCTGACGTCCGCCGATCCGGCCCAGGCGGGGCAGACGAGTCTCCGGGCCGCCGACCCGAGCGTGCTCCGGGTCGGCGGCACCTACGTGTCGGTGCAGTCTGCCGGCGGCGGCATCGTCGTGCGGCAGGCTCCGTCCACGGACGCTCTGGCGACGGCTCCCGCCCGGCAGGTCTGGTCCGACACCCGCGACCTCGGCGAGGTCTGGGCTCCCGAAATCGTGCGGGACGGCGGCCGTTACTACATCTACTTCTCGGCGGGCCGCGGACCGGCTCACCGCATGTACGTCATCAGCTCGACCGGCCCCGACAGCGGATACACCACCGAGACCCAACTGGCTCTGCCGGACGGCAAATGGGCCATCGACGGAACCCTGTTCACCTTCAACGGCCGGCGTTGGTTCGTGTGGTCGGGCTGGGCCGGCGACACCAACGTCGAGCAGAACCTGTACATCGCCCGCATGAGCAGCCCGACCACACCGACCGGCGGACGGTATGTCATCTCTCAGCCCCGGGAGAGCTGGGAGCGCGTGGTCGGCCACCCGTTCATCAACGAGGCACCCGAGGCCGTCAAGGACCCCAAAGGGCAACTGCACATCGTGTACTCCGCCAACGGCAGCTGGAGCGAGCAGTACTGCCTGGCCGACCTGCGACTGCGTGCCGGGGGAGACCCGACGTACGTGTGGGACTGGTACAAGTCCAACGGCTGCCTGTTCGGCTCCAACCGCTCGACGATGATGCCCGGTTGGGACCCGACCCTGTACGTCAACGGCCCCGGCCACCACAGCTTCGTCCTGCTCGACGGCGACATCGGCACGAGCCCGCCGGCCGGGCCGACGTTCCCCCTGATGTTCCACGCGGTGCCGAAGGGGACGCCGTACGCGTGGGAGAACCGGTACTGGTACACCGGCACGTTCTGCTGGTGGGGCAACACCACCTACAGTCGCGCCAACGTCCCCGGCTCGAACACGAACACCGGTTGGAGTCTCAAGTTCTTCGAGTAGCCCACGTCGTCAGCACGCTCATCGCAGCGGTGACGGGCCCTCCGGTGTCGTCAGCAGGGCCAGATGAGCGAGGTCATGAGGTGGCGCTGTGGTCACCGACCACAGGGGAGCGGGCGTTCCGTCGGCGACCGCGGCCGGCGCGTCCGTCAGGTTCATCCGCTCACGCAGCCGGCCGTAGAAATCCATCCGTCCCAGCCGTACGGCCCTCAGCCGGCGCGGCGCTGCGTACACGCCGATCCAGTCGCCCGGCCCGAGGACACCGCGCAGCTGGCCGTCGATGCTCACGGCGGCCTGCCCCGACCGCTCCAGGATGCGCAGCCCGACCGGTTCGTCGGGGGCGGTGACGACCGACCGGTTGAACGTCATGTGCGGCGCGACCGGTGTGAAGACGAGCGCCTCCGCACGCGGCGAGACCACGGGGCCACCGGCGGCGAAGCTGTACGCGGTCGAACCGGTCGGCGTGGCGACCAGCAGCGCGTCGGCGGAGTAGGAGGCCAGGAGTCTGCCGGAGACGTAGACCCCGACCGACACCTGGCGGTCCCTGGCCAGCTTCTCCAGCACCACGTCGTTGAGCGCGGTCACGTCCAGCGGGACACCCCACTCGTCGTCGGTCCGGCAGTCGGAGCGCACCTGCGGGGGAGGCAGCAGCGGGCCGCGGCCGTACTCCATGAGGGCCTCCATGCCCGGCGGCATCTCCAGACGACGCGAGGCACGCAGGGCGAGAAGCATGCGGCTGTCGACGTGGAAGCGGCCCTCGCGCAACGCGTCCAGCGCGGACGGCACCTCGGCGGCCGACACCTCCGTCAGGAATCCCACCCGCCCGAGGTCGACACCGAGGACGAGGGCGTCGTTCTCGGCCGCCAGCCTGGCACCCCGCAGAAAGGTGCCGTCTCCGCCCAGGGTGACGATGAGATCGGGATCGCCCGCGGCCTCTACCTCCTCACGCGCGCTGTGCCGCCCGCCCTCGCTCCACACGTCGATGTCCGTGCACCGCACGGCGTGCTCATCGCACCAGGCCCGGACCACACCGGCCGCGTCCACGGCCTGGGCACGCCCACCGTGGACCACCAGACCCAACCGGTTCACTTCCACGCCCGCCTCCAGAACGCGACCGACTCGGCCCCCCTTACGAATGGGCCACCACCTCGCCGGCCGTGACCTGCGGCGCGTTGGGGAGCAGCGCGGCGAGGCGATCCCGGACGAAGTCCCTCGCCCGGTCGGTCGACTCCTCGGCACCGGCCCGGTCCTGGAAGACGCCCGTCGACACCATCACCCCGTCGCCGGCATCGATCCAGTAGTAGGCAACGAACCCTTCGACCTGGCGCAGGAGCGGCACGAACTCCTCGTTCACCCGACGCCCCGCCTCCAGCGGATCGGTCACTCCTTCGTACCGCCGGACCACTGCATACATGGGCTGATCTCCTCAGGGGTCGTGGGGTCGTGTTCCGCGCAACCGGCGTACCCGCCAGGGCCGTGCGAACAGCCCGGCCCCGACGGAAATCACCGGATGAGCCCCCAGCGGTGGCCCGAACGGAGGGGCGCTCGGTCTCAGCCTGTGGCCGCCCCGAGGCTGAAGGTGTCGATGTCGAAAAGGGCTCCGCCGCCTCCGGTGAACCGCAGGAAGAGCGGCCCCGAGGCGGAGGCGGTGAGAGTCGTCGTCACGGTCGTGAACGTCTCCCAGCCCCCGGTGACCGGCACCGCCACCGAACCGAGCAGGGTGCCGCCCGCCGAGCCGGAACGGATCTCGATGGTGCCGCCCGCGCCCGCGGAGGACACCTTGGCGGTGAAGGTCTTCGCTCCCGCGGTGGTGACATGGGGGTAGCCCACCCAGTCGCCGTTGTCGATGTAGCCGAGGGTCTGCCCGCCGCTGGCCGGGGCGTGCGCGGCGACCTGCACGCCGGAGCCGGAGCCGTACGACTCGGCCTCGATCTGTGCGTTGCCGGCCGGAGCCGAGCAGTCGGCCGCCGCCTGCCCGGCTGCGTAGCGGACCCCGCCGAGCAGCAGGGAACGGAAGGCCGGCTCGGCGTAGGAGGCGGTGGTGTGGCCGAGCCCGGTGTAGAAGGACCGGCCCGCGCCCTGGCCGTGGCACCAGGTGATGGGGTGGTCGGCGCCCATCGAGCCGCCGCTGTAGGTGCTTTCGTCGAGCGTCTGCAGGACGTGCACCCTGGGACGCGGGTTGGCGCGGTAGTTGTACCACTCGTCGGAGCGGGTCCAGGTGGCGCCCAGGTGGGTGGTGGCCGGGTGCGTCCGGTCCTCGGTGCGGATCGTGGCCTGCTGGATCGCGGGGTGGCTCTGGAACCACGCCCCGACGAGCTGTCCGTAGTAGGGCCAGTCGTACTCGGTGTCGGCGGCCGCGTGGACGCCGAGGTAGCCGCCGCCGGAATCGACGTACGACTGGAACGCCGTCTGCTGCGAGGAGCTGAGGACGTCGCCGGTGGTGTTGAGGAACACCACGGCCTCGTAGTTCGCGAGGTTGGCCGCGGTGAAGGCCCCGGAGTCCTCCGTGGCCGTGACGGAGAAGTCGTTCTGCCCGCCGAGTGTGCGCAGGGCGTCGATGCCCGCCGGGATCGCGTCGTGCCGGAAGCCGGCCGTCCTGGAGAACACCAGGACGTCGAAGGAGGCCGCGTGGGCCGGGCCGGCCGGGGCGATCAGGGCGCCCAGCAGCCCCAGGGCCAGGGCCGCGGTGCCGTGGCGCAGCCGCCGCATCAGGATGTTCATGGTCATCAGGTCTTCCTTCGTGGATACCGCCGGCTTCAGCCGGGGGAGGAAACGAAGCTCCCGCGGGAGCGGGGCAGGGAGAGCCGATTCGCCGCCAGGGCGGATCGGCGTACACCGAAGTGCAGGTGAGGCAGCCCGCCCAGGGAAGGTGGTCTTAACTGTCAGTCCTCCCCGGTAGGTTGGGATGCATGACGACAGAAGTGAAGGCGGAGGTGTCCCGGCATTGCCGGTACACCTACCGTCTGCGCCTGTCGTCCACGGCCCGCACTGCTCTTGAGGCGGAGTGGGGCCGGGTGCGGTGGGTGTGGAATGAGTGCGTCGCGAAGTCCAGGGCCGTCAACGCGCACAACCGGGTAACCGGTGAGGGGGCGACGTGTGGTCCGGTGCAGCTGGCGGCGATGCTGACCGAGGCCCGCGCCCGCACCGGATGGCTGCGGGAAGGTGCGTGCGTTCCCCAGCAGCAGGTGATCCGCGACTTCGGCAAATCCCGCGCCAAGGCCCTCAAAGACATCAAGGCCGGTGTGCCGATGCGGCAGCGGGCCGGAATGCCCAAGTACAGGAAGAAGCGCGAGGCGCTGCCCACCCTCGAATACACCAGGCGCGGGTTCCGTCTCAAGGACGGTCGTCTGTTGCTTGCCGGCGGGATTGTGGTGCGGCCAGTGTGGTCGCGCCAGCTGCCCAGGCCCCCGTCGAGTGTGCGTGTGTACCGGGATGCGGTGGGGCACTGGTGGGCATCCTTCGTCGTCCCCGCCGTGACCGAACAACTCCCGGCGACCGGGCGTGTGATCGGGATCGACTGGGGCGTAAAGGAGACAGCCACCACCACATCCAACGCCCACGATCTTCCCCACCCGCAGCACGGGCGTACGGCCGCGCAGAAGCTGGCCCGCTACCAGCGGATGATGGCCCGGCGCCGTCCGGCCAAGGGACAGGGGGCCTCGAAGGGCTACCGTGAAGCGAAGCGGCAGACCGCGAAACTGCACCGGAAAGTCGCTGCCCAGCGGCAGGACACGGCCCGTAAGTGGGCCAAGAAGGTCGTCCGCGAACACGACGCGCTCGCTGTGGAGGACTTCCGGCCCAAGTTCCTCGCGAAGACCACCATGGCGCGCAAGGCCGCCGATGCGGCGATCAGTGCCACGAAGAAGGCGCTGGTGGAGATGGCGAGGAAGCATGGCAGGGCCGTGCATCTGGTCCACCCGGCGCATACCACGATGGACTGCGCCAAGTGCGGAGCGAGGACCAAGCACGCACTGCCTCTTTCCGAACGAACGTATACCTGCACCGCGTGCGGAGCCGTCTCCCCGAGAGACAAGAACTCCGCCCGTGTGATGCTGGTCCGGGCTGGTCTCAACCCGGCTGGTGCTGATCTTGTAAGCCCTGCCACCTGCTAGGTGTCAGGCGAAGTGAGCCAGGAATCCCCCTCCTTCAGGACGGGGAGGAGTCAACGCCCCTTTCGTGCCGCGGACGCGGACCGGGTGAGGGTGAAGGTGTCGACGTCGAACAGGGAGCCGGAGCCTCCTGTGAAGGTGAGGAAGAGCGGGCCCGATCCGGCGCCGTTCAGTGTGGTGCTGACCGTGGTGAAGGTGTCCCAGCCGCCGGTCACCGGCACCGTCACGGAGCCCAGCAGCGGCCCCGTCTGCGAGCCGGAGCGGAACTGGAGGGTGCCGCCGGCCCCGGCCGAGGAGACCCGGGCGGAGACGGAGGCCGCGCCGGCGGTGGAGACGGAGGCGTAGCCCGCCCAGTCGCCGTTGTCGATGTAGCCCAGCGTCAGACCGCCGCTGGCCGTGCCGTGCGCCGCCGACTGCACACCGTCGGCGGAGCTGTACGACTCCGCCTCCCACGGCGTGGTCGTGGAGGAGCCGGAGCCGAGGGTGAAGGCGTCGACGTCGAACAGGCTGCCCTGCCCGGTCGGGCCGCGGAACACCAGGAACAGCTCGGCAGTGCCGGCGGGCGCGCCGGAGAGGCCCGCGGTGACGTCGGTGAAGGTGTCCCAGCCGCCGGTCACCGGCACGGTCGCGGTGCCGAGCAGCGTGCCGGTCGCGGACCCGGCGCGGACCTGGAGGGTGCCGCCCGCTCCACCGGACGCCACCCGCGCGGTGAACTTCGTGGCGCCCGCGAGGACATACGGCTTGAACGAGATCCAGTCGCCGTCGTCGGTGTAGCCGACCGTCCGGCCGCCCTCGGCGGTGGCGTGGTTGGCGAGCTGGATGCCGGACTGGGCGCCGAAGTGCTCGCCCTGCCGGTGACGTGGTTGCAGGGTCCGCACGGAGTGCGTGGTCAGGCCGCCGGCGTCGGTGTACTCGGCGTCGAAGACTCCGTAGAGGTTGGCGGCGCTGTCGTGTTCGCCGTCGGCGGGCACGGTGAGATTGCCCTCGCAGCCGTTGGTGGAGGTGATGGCGTGGGTGTGACTGTCATGGCCGAGGAGATAGGTGAGCTTCACCTTGGAGCAGTCGACGGTGCCGTCCTCGGGGTCGCTGACCTGCACCTTGAACGGCACGGTGTCCCCGAAGGCGAACGGCTGCCCGTCCAGGGGCTGTTGGAGGGCCACCGTCGGCGCGGTGTTGCCCGCGGTGACCACCAGGCTGGCGGTGCCGGTCAGGCCCTGCGGATCGCGGACCGTGAGGGTGGGCCGGTAGGTGCCCGCGCTGGTGTATGTGTGGCTGGGGTCGGGCTGCGTGGAGGTGGTGCCGTCGCCGAAGTTCCAGGAGTAGCTCAGCGCCCCGCCCTCGGGGTCGGAGCTGCCCTGTGCGGAGAACCGCACGGTCAGTGGCAGGGCGCCGGAGGTGCGGTCGGCGGACGCCCGGGCGACGGGGTTGCGGTTGCTGCCCGCGATGTACTCGACTCGGTACAGGCCCGAGTTGTTGCCGCCGGTGCCGTAGTCCAGGACATAGAGCGCGCCGTCGGGGCCGAAGTCGGTGTCCATCACCTGGGTGCCGTTCCAGGGGACGTCGTCGATCGTGCCGTAGGAACCGTCGCTCCTGACCTCGATGGCCTTGATCCACTGCCGTCCGTACTCGGCGGCGAAGAAGCGGCCGTCGAGGGACTGCGGGAACTTCACCGTGGAGGACGAGTTCGGATCGTAGCGGTAGACCTCCCCGCCCATCGGGGACTCCGAGCCGCCGCCGAACTCGGGTGGTGAGCCGTCGAGTCCGTACTTGATCCAGCTGGGCCTGGCAGGGGGAAGCTGTCCCTGGCCGGTGTTGCGGAAGGAGTTGTTGGCGGGGCCACCCGCGCAGTTGTACTTGGCTCCGGAGGGGCCGCTCGGGAAGGTGTACTCGTTGTACGTCTCGCCGGTCGTGTTGGTGCCGGTGCAGTACGGCCAGCCGTAGTTGCCGGGCGAGGTGATGCGGTCGAACTCGACCTGGCCGCCCGGCCCGCGGTTGGGGTCGGTGCCGCCGGCGTCGGGGCCGTAGTCGCCGAGGTAGACCGTGCCGGTGGGCCGGTCCACGGACATCCGGAACGGGTTGCGGAAGCCCATCGCGTAGATCTCGGGGCGAGTGCCGGCCGTGCCCGGTGCGAAGAGATTGCCCGAGGGGACGGTGTAGCCGCCCGCGGCGGTCGGTTTGATCCTGAGCACCTTGCCCCGCAGGTCGTTGGTGTTGCCGGAGCTGCGCTGGGCGTCGAACTGGGGGTTGCGGTTGGTGCGTTCGTCGATCGGCGCGTACCCGGACGAGTCGAACGGGTTGGTGTCGTCGCCGGTCGTCAGGTAGAGGTTCCCGGCCGCGTCGAAGTCGATGTCACCGCCGACGTGACAGCACTGGCCGCGGTCGTTCGGCACCTCCAGGACGACCTTCTCGCTGGCCGGGTCCAGGGTGCCGTCGGTGCGCAGGACGAACCGCGACAGGTTGAGGTGGCCCTTCCACCGCTCGAAGTCGGCGGCGGTCCCGGTCGTGGGGGCGTCCCCCGCCGGTGTGTTCAGCTTGGGGGAGTAGTAGACGTACACGTACCGGTTGGTGGCGAAGGCGGGGTCGGCGGCGATCCCTTGCAGGCCCTCTTCGTCGTGCGTGTAGACGTCCAGCTTTCCGGCCTGTTTCGTGTTGCCGGCGGCGTCCGTGAGGCGGATCGTGCCGTCGCGGGCGGTGTGCAGGACCGACCGGTCGGGCAGTACGGCGAGCGACATCGGCTCGCCCGTCTCGGCCGCGCCGGTGGCGAGTTGGACCTGCTGGTAGTCGCCGGGCGGGAGGTCCGCCGGGGCTGCGGAGGCGGGCGTGGCCGTGGGTGCCGCCGTGGCGGCGCAGGCCAGCAGGAGCGCGAGCGCGGTGACCGTTCTCAGCCCCGCGCGGGGGCGCCGAAGCATGGGGGGTTGTCCTTCCTGACGGTGAGAGATGTCAGGCAAGGCGCGCGCCGGCCGCGCTTGCCGGGTGCTGGCGCGGGGTCGGCCACGGAGATGCCGTACCGCCGCATGGGTGCGCTACGTGCTGTACGTGAATTGCGGTGCGGTCAAAGGGAATTGCGGAACTCTGGTGGTGATTTGCATGCTGCTGAGGCCGGTCAAATATGTCAAGGCCCTGTCAAAATGGAGTCATTGATGCCGACGGGTGCTCCGAGCGCGCGTCCTCGTGACGTGCACCGTCCGTCGGGTGGTGCCCGTGCGCCCGATGGCCGTGGCGAGGAGGAGCGCGGCGATGGCCGTGAGTGTGACGCCCCGCCAGCCGAGTGCGCTGAGCAGCGGTGCGGCGAGCGCGGTGCCGAGGGCGCCGACCGTGAAGTAGAGCATGAGATAGACGCTGCTGAGGCTGCCCGAGCGCTGGGGGTCGAGGGCGATGACACGGCTCTGGTTGGCGGCCTGCGCCGCGAAGCAGCCGGCGTCGAAGAGCGCGAGTCCGAGGGCGGCCGCGGCCGGAGTGCTCAGGCCCGTCGCCAGCAGGGCGGTGCCCGCCACCGCGGTTGCCATGCCGGCGACGATCACGGTCCGCGGTCCGTGCCGGTCGATGAGGCGGCCGGTGAAGGGGAGTACGGCGAATCCGAGCACCCCGGCCAGGCTGTACAGGCCGATGGAGGCGGGGCTCAGGGAGTGGGGCGGCTGCGCGAGGGCGAGGGTGAGCGCGACCCAGACGAGGTTGAAGGCGAAGTACCACAGGCCCCCGGTGACCACGGCGCCGCGCAGTGGGGGATGGGTGCGCAGGAGCGACGGAAGCGAGGCCAGGGTGCGGCCGTAGCCGTGCTCGGGGTGTGGCCGTCGCCGGGGCAGGAACGTGAGGGCGGCGACCGCGCCGAACAGGGCGAGGCCGGCGAAGACGAGCAGCATCCGGCGCCACCCGAGGGCGTCGGTGAGTGCTCCGCCCGCCAGGCGGCTGAGCAGGATGCCGGCCGACATACCGGCGGCGACCGTGGCCACCCCGGAACCACGACGTCCGGGCGAGGCGTGCCGGCCCGCGATGTTGCCGGCCTGCGCGCCGACGCTCGCGGCGGCGCCGATGAGCAGGTAGGCGACCAGGAGCTGCACCGGGCCCGCCGCGGCGGCGCCGACGCCGAGAGCGAGCGCCAGTGCGGTGAGCTGCGCCGTGACCAGAGTGCGCGGGGCGAGGTGATCGGTCAGGGGCAGCAGGAGGGCGAAACCAGCCATGCAGCCGACGAGCGCGGCGGTCGGCACCAGGCCGATGAGGGAGAGGGAGACGCCGAGGTCGGCGGCCACGGCGGAGAGCGCGGGTTGCAGGGCGTAGTTGTTCGCGATGGCCGTACCGGCTATGGCTGCCAGGAGCAGCGTGCCGCCTCGCGGTAGGGGCCGGGTCACGGCTGTGTGCCGCGGGTGAGGACGACTGCGTACCGGCACTCGGCGTCGCCGGTGTTGGCGAAGACACGCTCGGAGGGCTCGCCGAGTTCGATCGTGTCGCCCGGGTCGAGCTCGTGCACGGTGTCGCCGTCGTGGAACGTCAGATGGCCCTCGAGGACCCAGACGACCTGGCGTACGAAGGCGAAGGCCGCGGCCGGATACGGCACCCGGGCGCCGGCGGGCAGTCGGATCTCGGCGATCTCCGCGGGGAAGTGCGGGCTGGTGATCTGACGGCGCCGATAGCCGGTGGCGGGGTCGCGCCACTCGGCCGCGTCGGCCCGGCGGCGCACCCCCGAGAGCTCGGGTGTCTCGTCCGGCGTCCCCTCGGCGAGGGCCAGCAGGGAGGCGACGCTGAGCTGGAAGGCGGCCGACAGCTTTCCGAGGACGACGGCGGTGGGGCTGCTCTCCCCGCGCTCGATCCTGCTGATCATGGCCTGGGACACGCCCGACGCATCCGCAAGCTGGGCCAGGGTCCATCGACGGCGTTCGCGCTCGGTGCGGACGCGGGCCGCGATGCGCCCCACCAGGGGATCTACTATGTTGGACATGAATCCAATATACGAGAGAGAGCGTCTCGTGACAGTGCGCCCGGCACACTCCGGCGACGCCGAGTCGATCCGGGCGATCCGCAACCACGCGATCGAGCACTCGACCGCCCTGTGGACCGAGACCCCGCAGTCTCCCGCCGACGCGGCGGCCTGGCTGTCCGTCCATCTGGAGCGCGGCTCGGCGCTCGTGGCCGAAGTGCGCGGTGAGGTGGCCGGATTCGCGGTCTACGGGCCGTGGCGAGACCTGGACGGATACCGCCACACCGTCGAGGACTCCGTCTACGTCCGCGAGGACCGGCTCGGACTCGGCATCGGCTCCGCGCTGCTCGCCGCGCTCGTCACGGCGGCACGCGAGGCCGGACACCATGTGATGATCGCCGGTATCGAGTCGGCGAACGCCTCCTCGGTCCGGCTGCACGAACGGTTCGGATTCCAGGTCGTTGGAGCGGTGCCCGAGGTCGGCACCAAGTTCGGGCGGTGGCTCGATCTGACGATCATGCGCCTGGCCCTGTGAGCCGGTAGCCGGACCGCCGACGGTGAGAGCCCCCCATGACGCCGTGATCGACGTGAGTCCGGACGTGAAGCGGCCTTTACTGGAACCGGGAGGAGACCCCCGATGGGATCAGTGCTGGCGGTGAACGTCGGAAAGCCGGCGAACGTGCCCTGGCAGGGCAGGGTCGTCTACACCGGTGTGTGGAAGCGGCCCGTACGTGGCCCCGTGATGGCCCGCCGGCTCAACCTCGACGGCGACGGCCAGGGCGACACCCAGGGCCATGGTGGAGAGCAACGCGCGGTGCTGGTCTACCAGATCGAGTCCTATCGGTACTGGCAGCGGCACTTCCGACGGGACGACTTCACCTTCGGTCAGTTCGGAGAGAACCTCACCGTCGACGGTTTGCCCGACGACGAGGTCTGCGTCGGCGACCGGTACCGCATCGGCGAGGCGGAGTTCGAAGTCACCCAGCCCCGGGTCACCTGCTACCGGGTCGGCCTGCGCATGGGCGAGCCCGAGTTGCCCGCCCTGCTGGTCAGCCACCACCGGCCGGGCTTCTACATGCGCGTCATCCAGGAGGGACACATCCAGGCCGGTGACACGATCACCAAGACCAGGACCGGGCCCGGCGCGCTGAGCGTGGCCGACATCGACGCGCTGCTCTACCTCCCCGGCCGCGACCCGGACATGCTGCGTCGCGCGCTGAACATCCCCGCGCTCAGCCCGGGTTGGCAGGGGTCTTTCCGTGAGCTGCTTGCCGCCGCCGACGGTCCGGGCCTGGCCGACGACGGCCCCGCCTGGGACGGGTTTCGCGAGTTGCGGGTGGACGATGTCGTGGCCGAGAGCACCACGGTCTTCTCCCTCCACCTGTCCGCACCCGACGGGACCCGACTCCCGAGCGCCCGGGCGGGCCAGTACCTCACGGTGCGGATCCCGCAGGCCGCGCGGCCCGCCCCGATCCGCAGCTACTCGCTTTCCTCGGCGCCGGACGCCGGGACCTACCGGATCAGCGTCAAGCACGAGCCGAACGGCACCGCCAGCGGCTATCTGACCACCGAGCTGCGTCCCGGCGCCGTCCTCGAAGTCGCGGCACCGCGCGGCGACTTCGTCCTCACCGAGAGCGCGGGGCCGGTTCTCCTGGTCTCCGCCGGTATCGGCCTCACCCCGGTGCTGTCCATGCTGCACGAACTCGCCGCCCGGCCCCTCGTCCCCGAGGTGTGGTGGATCCACGGTGCGCGCGGGCCGCGGGAGCATCCGCTGGCCGGCGAAGCACACGCCCTGCTCCGCGCCCTGCCGCACGCCCACGAGCACGTCTTCTACAGCGCGGCCACGAGCGAGGAAAGCCGTCGCTTCCATGCCTCTCCCGGGCGGCTCACCGAGGACGCCATGCTGGCTCTCGCCGTACCGCCTGACGCGAGTGCCTACGTCTGCGGACCCGCTTCCTTCATGACCGACATACGGCACGCCCTCACCGCTGCCGGCATCGACGCCGCCCGCATACACACCGAGCTGTTCGGGGCCCTGCCGTCCCTCACTCCGGGCCTCACCGGAGAGACCGGCCCGGCGCCTCACCAGCCAACCGGACCGCCGGGCACCGGACCGCAGGTGACCTTCGCCCGCAGCGGCCTCTCCGCGCGGAGTGCCGACGGCGAGCAGAGCGTGCTCGAACTCGCCGACACATGCGACGTCCCCACCCGCTGGAGCTGCCGTACGGGTGTGTGCCACACCTGCGTCACCCCGCTCCTGTCCGGCAGCGTCACCTACTCTCCCGCCCCGCTGGAGCCCCCACCGGACGGCCAGGTCCTCATTTGCTGCGCCCGGCCGAAGTCCGACGTCGTCCTGGACATGTGAGTCACCGGGCGCGCGGCGCGGTGAGGCTCAGTGGGTGCCCGGGTGGCGGACCTCGCCGGTCCCCAGGGTGATCATGGCCCTCGGCTTCATGGGCTCCTCGCCCCGACGGGAGAGCAGGACCATGTCCTCGACCGCGGCAGAGAGGCTGCCGAGCCGAGCGGCGCACTCGGCGGCCAGGCCTTTCGGGTCGTGGGTGCGGCCGAGGGAGAGGTGCGGGGTGAAGCGGTCACCGCGTCCGACGCAGAGGGGGAAGCGCTCCTGGAGTTCCCGGTGGAGGCGGGCCCAGGGCGCCGGGTCCGCCGCGGCCGGATCGAGCCAGATCGTCGCGTAGTGCCGGTGTCGGAAGTACCGCACACCGGTGAGGCGGGCGGTGAACGCCGTGCTTTCCCTCGCCGCGGCGGCGAGCAGCGGCACCGCCCGCGCGAACTCGGCCTCCGGTACGAAGCCGAAGAGCAGGTTCACATGCGGTGGCCAGCGCCGTACCTGTGGATCGTGCTCCCACCGGATGTCCTGGATCGCCGGCCAGAGCTCCGGCGGCGGCAGCCACGCCACCGCCGTCCGGGGCGTCGGCGCCACCTCCAGCGCGCTCGGCTCGCCCGCGCCCATATCCGCATCCCCGTCCACCTGGCCATGGTCCCAAACCGGCCGAAGGGAGGTGCCAGCGTCCGACGATGCCAAGGTGGGCGCGAATGCGCCCACCTGCGCCCGTGGGGGGTCACACAGCGGTCGCCTCGGCCGACTCCGTTGCCTCCGCCGGTGTCCGGGTGGGACGGCGCGGCCCTCGGACCACGACGAGGAGGAACAGGGCCGCCATGACGGCGACGCCGGCCCACATGGCGTGCTGCCAGCCGTCCACGAAGGACTCCCGGGCGGCGTGGATCATTTCCTGCGCCCGAGGGCCGGCCCGGTGTGCGGCGTCGAGGGCGTTGGCGACGCCTTCGCGTGCGGTGTCGGCCGGTGCCTGCGGAACGCCGGTGAGCCGGGAGTCGATGGCGTCGCGGTAGCCGGAGGCCAGCAGGGCTCCGAGCAGGGCCACGCCGAGGGCGGTGCCGAACTCGCGGGTCACGTCGTTGAGCGCGGACGCGACTCCCTGGCGCGCCCGGGGCAGGGAGCCGGTGATGGCCTCGGTGGAGGGCGTCATCGACAGGCCCATGCCGATGCCCATGGCGAGCATGCCGGGCAGGACGGAGAGATAGCCGCCGTCGACAGAGACGACGGCGGCCATCAGCGCCAGCCCGGAACCGGCCAGGGCGATCCCGGTGGCCATGGTCGCCCGGGCCCCGATGCGCGCGGCCAGCTGCGCAGCGAGGCCGGATGCCGCCATCATCAGCACGGCCATCGGCATCAACGCCAGCGTGGACAGCAGTCCCGACCAGCCGAGGACGGCCTGGAGGAAGGGGAAGAGGACCACGAAGATGCCCGCCTGGACCCCGAACACCGCCAGCAGCGTGACGGAGCCGGCGGCC
Organism: Streptomyces sp. NPDC093568; assembly: GCF_044764945.1. Lineage (NCBI taxonomy): Bacteria > Bacillati > Actinomycetota > Actinomycetes > Kitasatosporales > Streptomycetaceae > Streptomyces > Streptomyces sp. NPDC093568. The sequence goes on from NZ_JBIWJD010000003.1 coordinate 702,279, forward strand.
AGGGACCGCTCGCCGAACAGCCGCACGTCCAACAGCGCGGCATCGCCCAGACGCAGTTCCCGGACGACGAAGGCACCGGCGGCGACGACACCGACGACCAGGCCGAGCAGCGTCATGGGCGCGGTCCACCCGCGCTCCGGGCCTTCCTGGAGGACGAAGATCAGTCCGGCCACCGCGACGACGGAGGTCAGCGCGCCGACGGTGTCGAAGGGATGCCCGGCCCTCTCGCGGGAGTCGGGAACCGATCGCAGAGTCAGGACGAGAGCGACCGCGACGAGCGCGACGGGCAGGACGAACAGCCACCGCCAGTCCGCCACGTCGACCAGGGCGGCGGAGAGGAACATGCCGAGAACCCCGCCCCCTCCGGCGACACCCGTCCACACGCCGATCGCCTGTCCCCGCTCCTCCTTGGGGAAGGTCGAGGTGATGACGGCGAGCGTGATCGGCATGATCATCGCCGCGCCGACGCCGCTGAACAGCCGCGCGGCGAGCATGACCTCGGTCGACGGGGCGAGACCGGCCGCGGCACTGGCGATGCCGAAGACGGCCAGGCCGGCGAGCAGCACGGTCCGGCGGCCGAAGCGGTCGCCGATCGCGCCGAGCGGCAACAGGAGTGCGGCCAGGCTGAGCGTGTAGATGTTGATCATCCACAGGATCGTGCGCTGCGACGCTCCGAAGGTGACGGCGAGGTCGGGCTGGGCGACGTTCAGTCCGGAGACGGAGGCGATCACGGCCATCAGCGCGACGCAGACGGTGATGAGGATCGTGCGACGCCGGCGCGCGTCGGGCACGGCCTCACCATGGAGGACGCTGGGCTCGGTACTCGGCGGGCCGGGCTGGTTCGTACTCATGGATTCCTCTCGAGAAGGCATGCGGAAGTCGGCGCCGTGGGCGCAGGGGGAGACGAGGGGGCGGGCCCCGGCTTCAAGTCCGGGGGCCCGCGAAGGTCCCGGTCGTCGTGGGGCCGACCCGTACGACGCTAAGCGCACCTTGCTCGCGAGGCATACACTCTTGCCTATGACGCAAGACAATGGTGAGCTGGACAGCCTGGTACGCAAACGCATCCGCGCCCTGCGTGTGGCTCAGGGCTGGTCCCTGGAAGAGCTGGCCGCTCGTGCCAAGCTCAGTCAGGCCACGCTCAGCCGCATCGAGAACGGACAGCGCCGCCTCGCCCTGGACCAGCTCGTCACGCTCGCCCGTGCGCTGGACACCTCACTGGACCAACTCGTCGAGACCGCCACCGACGACGTCATCGCCAACCCCCAGATCGACGCCGCCCACGGGCTGATGCGCTGGCCCATCAAGGCGGAGCCCGGCATGACCGTCGTACGTCAGCGCATGACCGACCCGCCGCCCGACAAGCCTTCCCGCATGCGCGCTCACGCGGGCCGCGAATGGTTCGTGGTCCTCTCCGGCACCGCCATCCTGTTCCTGGGCAACCGGCGCCTGCGGATCGAGACGAACCAGGCGGCGGAGTTCCCCACGATGCTGCCCCACGCCATCGGAGCCGAAGGGGGACCGTGCGAGATCCTCGGCATCTTCGACCGGGACGCCCGACGCGGTCACCAGCGCGGTGACGACGCGGGAACCGCGAACCGCCCGTCACCGTGACCGGTTGCGCGTCCCGCACGGCGGCGGGCCATCTTCTTGCGCATCCGGAAACACAGCACGTCGCGGGCGGTCGGCCCGCCTAGCTTGGGCGCATGAGTCACCCCTCTTCGCACACCGCGCACCACGAGCACGAGCAGCACACCGGCGACCAGGTGGAGATCCTCGACCTGGACGCGGAAGTGCTCGCCGAACACACCGCGTCCATCACGGCATGGCTGCCTCTGGAGGCCGACCCCCGGCAGGTCGTGGACCTCGGCTGCGGAACCGGAGCCGGCACGCTCGCTCTGCTCAAACGCTTCCCCGGGGCCGCGCTGACGGCCGTCGACGCCTCAGCGGCTCACCTGCGCCGGCTGGGGGAGCAGGCGGCGGCGGCCGGAGCCGCGGACCGGGTGCGCCTCGTCGAAGCCGACCTCGACGCGACGACATGGCCCGAACTCGGCACGTCGGAACTCGTCTGGGCTTCGGCCTCCCTGCATCACCTGGCCGACCCCGACCGCACCCTGCGCCAGATCCACGATCTGCTGGCGCCCGGCGGGCTCTTCGCCGTCGTCGAACTGGCCGGCTTCCCCAGGTTCCTGCCCGAGGGCGCCCCTGACGGCGCGGACGCCCTCGAAGAGCGATGCCACGGCGCCCTCGACCACCACCACGCCGCGCGCCTTCCGCACCGGGGCGCGGACTGGGGCACCAAGCTGGAGCAAGCCGGCTTCACCCTCGAAGGCCGGCGCACCCTCGCCGTCAGGATCGGCCCACCCGCCACCGCGGCGGTACGCCGCTACGCGTTCGCCGGTCTGCGCCGCATGCGCGGCAACGTCGCCTCCGCCCTGAGCCCCGAGGACCTGACCGCGCTCGACGAACTGCTCGACGCCGACAGCCCCCACGGGATCCTGCGCCGCGGTGACCTGGTGATGCGCACCGAGCGCACGGTGTGGGCCGCACGGCGCGCCTGAACCCGCTCCAGGGGTTTCACCCGCGCCGGCCGACGCCCTCCGTGCTTTCACGCAACACCAGACGATGCGCCACCACGAGGTCCTGAGGTGACCGCACGTCGGCCGGAGAGGCGTCCGTCGGCGTGGATCCCGACGCCTCGTCCATCCGGTGCTGCAGGAGTTCGACGGCGACCTGGGCCACCGCGGCCTTGTCCGGGGCCACGGTGCTCAGGGTGGGCACGCTGAACCGCCCTGCCTCCACGTCGTCGAAGCCGATGACGGCGACCTCCTCGGGAACCCGGACGCCGCGCTCGTGCAGCGCGCGCAACGCGCCCAGCGCCAACTGGTCGTTGAGGCACAGCAGTGCGTCAGGACGGGAGCCCGCGCTCAGCGCCCGGACCACCGCGTCGGCGCCGTCGGGCATCCGGAAGGACGCGACGGGCAGGAGAGCGGCAGGATCGTAGGCGATGCCCGCCTCCGCCAGCGCGGCGCGGTAGCCGCGGGTGCGGGCCTCGGCCGTACCGGGGCGCGGGTCGCTGCGACCGCCGATGACCATGATGGAGCGGCGCCCGAGACCGATCAGGTGCTCGGTCGCCTCCCGCGCGGCCTTCTCGTTGTCGATGGCGACGTGGTCGGCGCCTTCCTCCAGCAGTTCGCCGATCAGCACGGTGGGCGGAGCGCCCGCACGGTCACGGAGGTCGTCGGGGGTGAGGGCGAGCGGGCTGAGGATGACACCGTCGACGAAGCTGGAGCCGAACCCGGTCAGCGCCGCCAGCTCGTGATCACGATCCGCCCCGGTCTGGTGGATCAGCACCGTCAGGGAGCGCCGCTCTGCCTCGCGGATGACGTGCCGGGCGAGCTCGGCGAAGTACGGGACGTCCAGTTCGGGAACGACGAGGGCGATGATGCCGGTCCGGCCCTGGCGCAGATGGCGGCCGGCCAGGTTCACCTTGTAGCCGAGTTCCTCGATGGCCTCGCGGACCACGCGCCTGGTCCGGTCGGACACGTGGGTGTAGTCGTTGATGACGTTGGACACCGTCTTCTCCGACACACCGGCGAGCCGCGCGACGTCCTTGATCCTGGGTCGTGCCACCGGAACCTCCCTACCCCTCGGCGCTGCTGAGTTTATGTCCCGTTGCGGATCGGCAGCGAGATCCGCGGGTTGTGGGGGCCTTCGTTTCCGGCCGGGCCGCCTGGCTCTTTACAGCCAATGTACATCGATGTAAAAACGAGCCACCGCACCGGTTCGGCCGGTGCGCCCCCGCCTGACCCAGGCGGTGGGTCACCCCCCGGGCGTGCTCCACCGCCGGTCCGGCATGCGTGTCCGGCCGTCGGAAGGTCCGCGATGTTCTCCCGCTTCTCCGCTTCACCGCCAGCCCCCGCACCCGGTGCGGAACCCGGACTCACCCGCCGCAGGCTGCTGCGCCACGGCACCGCGGCCGCCGGCGCGCTGCTCGCGGCGGGCCCGTTGTCCGGCTGCGCCTCACCGGCCGCAGCCGACGCCTCCGCCCTGAGCGTCTGGGATCTCTTCCAGGGCGGCGACGGCATGCTGATGGACGACATGATCAAGGCCGTCTCCGAAGGCCCGCAGGGCTTCGAGGTGGAGCGGACGATCCTGGACTGGGGCCCGTCGTACTACACCAAGCTGGCCATGTCGGCCGCGGGCGGCCGGGCCTCCGACGTGGCGATCCTGCACCTGTCCCGGCTGGCCGGATATGCGCCCGGCGGCCTCCTCGACCCCTTCGACCTGGACCTGCTCGCCGAATTCGGCGTCAGCCAGAAGGACTTCGCACCGGCGGTATGGTCCCGCACGCAGCACGACGGGACCGTCTACGCCATCCCGCTCGACGTCCATCCCTTCATCGTGTTCTACGACAAGGACGCCGCCGACCGGGCCGGTCTGCTCGACTCCTCCGGTGAACTGGCGCCGATGGGCTCCCCGGAGGCCCTGCTCGACGCAGGCAAGGGGCTCGCGAAGGCGACCGGGCAGAAGGGCATCCTGTTCGGCCACGTCACCGACACCGCCCAGACCTGGCGGCAGTTCGCCGCCTTCTACGCCCAGACCGGCGCCGCCTTCACCCTGCCGGACGGCGGCCCTCCGCGGATCGACGTCGACGCCGCCGTCCGCGTGGTCACCTTCATGCAGCAGCTGTTCGACGGCCGTACCAACCCCAACAACCTCGACTACAACGGCGCGATGGCCGGGTTCATCGGCGGCCGCGGCGGCATGATCATGCTCGGCGAGTGGGAGCTGCCCACGCTGAAGAAGTCCGGCATCCCGCTCGGCGCCGCCCGGTTCCCGCAGGTCTTCGACAAGCCGGGCGTCTACACCGACAGCCACAGCTTCGTCCTCCCGCATCAGGAGAACCCCGACCCCGCCCGGCGCCGCCAGGCCCACCGGTACGTCGCGGAGATGGTCAAGCAGAGCCTCACCTGGGCCGGCGCCGGTCACATCCCCGCCTACCAGCCCGTACTGGCCGAGCCGGAGTACGCCGCCCTCGACCCGCAGTCGTCCTACGCGGACTCCGGAGAGGTCGCGGTGCTCGACCCGCCGAACTGGTTCGCCGGGGCCGCCTCGAACTTCCAGAACCGGATGTGCCAGCCCCTCCAGGCGGCACTGCTGGGCAACACCTCCGCCGAGAAGGCGGTGCGCCAGATGGTCCGCGAGGCGGACACGCTGCTGCGGCAGCCCAACCCGGTGGCCTGACGAGCAGAAGGAGTGACCCACGTGACCACCACCGCACCCCCCGGCACCGACACCGTGACCGGCCCGGCCTCCGACCGCCCCGGCGGCCTCCGCCGTATCGGCCTGAAGGCCGGCCGGACCGCACAGGGTCCCGGCCTCGTCTTCGTCGTGCCGTTCCTGCTCGTCTTCGCCCTGTTCCTCGTCTGGCCCATCGTGCACGGGCTCTGGATGAGCTTCACCGACAGCTCACTCGCCCTGCGCGACACGGCCTTCGTCGGCTTCGACAACTACGCCGAGGCGTTCGGCGATCCGGACGTCTGGAGCAGCCTCGGCAACACGGTCGTCTTCACCGCCATCTCCAGCGTTCCGCTGGTGCTGATCGCACTGGCGATGGCCCTGCTGGTGCACAGCGGCCTCGCCGGACAGTGGGCGTGGCGTCTGGCCTTCTTCGCCCCCTACCTGCTGCCCGTCACCGTGGTGACGCTGATCTGGACCTGGCTCTACCAGCCGGAACTCGGCCTGGCGAACCAGTTCCTCGACACCATCGGCATGGCACCCGTCGGCTGGCTCTCCGACGAATCCGTCGCGATGTGGTCGATCGCAGCCCTCACCGTCTGGTGGACGGTCGGCTTCAACTTCCTGCTCTACCTCGCCGCGCTCCAGTCCCTGCCCTCGACCTATTACGAGGCCGCCGCGCTGGACGGCGCCGGAGCGTGGCGGCGCCTGTGGTCCATCACCCTGCCGCAACTGCGCCGGACCACCGCACTCGTCGCGATGCTGCAAGTCCTCGCCTCGCTCAAGGTGTTCGACCAGATCTACATCCTCACCAAGGGCGGCCCCAACGGCTCGACCCGCCCGGTCCTGGAATACGTCTACGACGTCGGCTTCACCGGCTACCGGCTCGGCTACGCCTCCGCCGTCTCCTACCTCTTCTTCGCGCTCGTCATCGTCGTCTCGCTCGTGCAACTGCGTCTCTTCCGCCAGGAGGACTGACCGTGTCCGCCACCGCAACACCCCTTCGCCCGCGGCGCCGTACCTTCCAGGCGCCCGCCGAACCCTCCCCGGTCCTCGGACACGGCCGGCTGCCCCGCGTCCTGGCCGGCACCGCGCTGGCCGTCCTCGCCGCCGTCTGGCTGCTGCCGTTCGTCTGGGCCGTCGCCACGTCGGTGCAGAGCGAGCAGGACGCCGCGTCGCCCGGTCTCTCCCCGATCAAGGGCGCCTTCACGACCGAGGCGTACCAGCAGATCCTGGAACGCGGGAACGTCACCGTCTGGGCCTTCAACAGCTTCCTCATCGCAGGCTTCGTCACCCTGATCACGGTCGTCGTCTCCACGCTCGCCGCGTACGGCTTCTCGCGCGGCACCTTCCGCGGTCGCCGGACCCTGCTCGCCGTGACGGTCGCCGCGATCCTGGTGCCGCCGCAACTGCTCGTCGTACCGCTCTTCGAGCAGATGCTGCTGTTCAACCTGGTGGACACCTACGCGGCGGTCATCCTCCCGCAGGTCGTCGCGCCCATGATGGTCTTCATCCTCAAGCGTTTCTTCGACGGCATCCCGCGGGAGCTGGAGGACGCGGCCCGCATGGACGGAGCCTCGGAGTTCCGGGTGTTCCTGTCGATCGTGCTGCCGCTGTCCCGGCCGATCGTCGCCGCCGTCGCGATCTTCGTCTTCATCGGTGCGTGGAACAACTTCATGTGGCCGTTCATCGTCACCAACGACCCGGACCTGATGACCCTCCCCGTGGGCCTGGCCACCGTCAAGGACGCCTTCGGCATCCAGTACGCCCAGTCCATGGCCTCCGCAATGCTGGCGGCGCTCCCACTGATCGTGGTGTTCCTCTTCTTCCAGCGCCGCATCGTCGACTCGGTCGCCACCACCGGCCTCGGCGGCTCCTGACCTCACCCCCTCGCCGTACTCACAGGCCGGCGGCGACCCGCCGGCCCCCGATCGACTGGAGCATGTGTGCCCACCCCCTCCGTACCGCGCCCGGAGTATCCGCGACCGCAGTTCGTGCGGCGCGACTGGCTCAACCTGAACGGCGCCTGGCAGTTCGAGACCGACCGAGGGGACAGCGGGCTCGAACGCGGCCTGCTCGGCCGCGAGCTGCGCGACGAGATCCTCGTGCCGTTCCCGCCCGAGTCCGAGCTGTCCGGCATCGGCGACACCGACTTCCTGGAGGCAGTCTGGTACCGGCGCGCCCTCACCCTGCCCGCCGAATGGGCCGGCCGCCGCGTGCTGCTGCACTTCGGAGCCGTCGACCACGACACCACCGTGTGGGCGGACGGCAAGGAGGTCGCCCGGCACCGCGGCGGCTTCACCCCCTTCACCGCCGACCTCGGCGACATCGCGGGCAGCGGTGAGGAGGTCGTGATCACGGTCCGGGCCCGCGACCCCAAGTCCGGCCCGCAGGCCCGCGGCAAGCAGGCGATCCAGTACGCCAACCACGACTGCAACTACACCCGCGTGACCGGCATCTGGCAGACCGTCTGGCTGGAGCCCGTCCCCGAACTGCATCTGCGGCGCCCCCGCATCACCCCCGACCTCGCCGGCTCCGCCTTCCACCTCGAACTCCCGATCTCCGGCAACCGCCCCGGCCACCGGGTACGTGCCGTCCTCAGCGACGCCGACGGCGAGGTGAGCCGCGCCGGGGCACGCGCCGACCTGGACCTGGCCCCGCGCCTGCACCTGCCCGTCCCCGACGACCGGCGCCGCGAATGGAGTCCGGAGGACCCGCATCTGTACGACCTGCGGCTGGAGCTCCTCGACGCGACCGGTCAAGTGGTCGACGGCGTGGACAGCTACGCGGGTCTGCGCGCCGTGGGCCTGCGCGGCAAGGCCGTCCTGCTCAACGGCCGCCCGCTCTTCCAGCGCCTCGTCCTCGACCAGGGCTGGTACCCGGACGGGCTCATGACCGCGCCGACCGACGAGGCCCTGGTGCGCGATATCGAGCTGGCCCTGGAGGCCGGCTTCAACGGGGCCCGGCTCCACCAGAAGGTGTTCGAGGAGCGTTTCCTGTACCACGCCGACCGCCTCGGCTACCTGGTCTGGGGCGAGTTCGGCGACTGGGGCTGCGAGGTCGGCGGCTCCTCGGGCGACAACCAGCAGCCTGACGCCTCGTACGTCGCCCAGTGGCTGGAAGCCGTCGAACGGGATTACTCCCACCCCTCGATCATCGGCTGGTGCCCGCTCAACGAGACGTACCAGAAGCTCCACGACCGCATCACCCGGCTCGACGACGTCACCCGCGCGATGTTCCTGGCCACGAAGGCGATGGACGCCACCCGCCCGGTGATCGACGCCTCCGGCTACGCCCACCGCGTCGCCGAGACCGACATCTACGACTCACACCACTACGGGCAGGACCCCGAAGCCTTCCGCGAGCTGATGTCGGGGCTGGCGAAGGACGCCCCGTTCGTCAACTCCCATGAGAGCGGCGCCCCTTACTCGGTGCCGTATCGCGGTCAGCCGTACTTCGTCAGCGAGTTCGGCGGCATCTGGTGGGACCCCGAGGCGGCCGCCGCCCAGTCCGGCGAGGACCGCACCGAGTCCTGGGGCTACGGCGAACGCGTCCGCGACGAGGAGGAGTTTTACGCCCGCTTCGCCGGCCTCACCGGCGTACTGCTCGACGACCGCGACATGTTCGGCTACTGCTACACCCAGCTGACCGACGTCTTCCAGGAGCGCAACGGCATCTACCGCTTCGACCGCAGCTCCAAGCTCGACGTCGACCGTGTCCGCGCCGCACAGGAGCGCCCGGCGACGATCGAGGAAGAGGGCACGGCCTGAGGCCTCTCACTCCAACTCTCCCTCCGGGTACGCCACATCGGCGCACAGGTCGTCGAGCAGGTCGCGGAACGCCGTGTTCATTCGTACGACCGCATCCTTGGCCGCCCCGGAGAGCCCGGCGTACTTGAAGTAACCGTGGGGGAGGGTCGGCTCCTCAGAGGCCAGTACGTGTACGCCCGACGCCCGCAGTCGCTTCAACAGGACGCGGGCGTCGTCACGCAGAGGGTCGAGCGCCGCGCTGAACAGCACCGTCGGCGGCAGGACGGCGAGGTCCTCGGACAGCACCGGGGCGAAGCGCGGGTCCTGCCGCTGCGCCGGATCGGACACGTAGGCCTCGATGAACCACTCGACGGCTCGGGAGGTCAGCCCGTATCCCTCGGCGAACTCGGCGCGTGAAGGCAACGCCGGGTCGCCCGAGACGAAGGGGCAGGCGAGCAGCTGTGCGACCGGGGCCGAGGGCGATGACGCGAGGGCGAGAGCGGCGCCGAGGGCGAGATTCGCTCCGGCGCTGCTGCCCACGACCGCGACCCGGGCCGCCGCGCCGTCGAACAGCGCGCCCGCGTTCTCGTGCACCCAGCGGACGGCCTCCACCGCGTCCTCGTGGGCACGGGGGAACCGGTGCTCGGGAGCAAGCCGGTACCGCACCGACACGACCGGCCGCCCCGTGACCTCGCGCAGCGTCCGTGCCTGAGCGTCGTGCGAATCCAGGTCTCCCTTGACGAAGCCGCCGCCGTGGAAGAAGACGAGGACGCAGTCGTCGCGAAGGCCCTGGTAGAGGCGGACCGGAAGGGACCGGCCTCGCAGCGGTGCGATGTCATCGCGCACCAGCGGATCGTGGACCGGGCGGACGGCCGAAGGCGCGCGCAACGACCGCAGGTCGGGCTTCACCTCGGCGGTCCTGAGGACCTCGGCGATCCACGGATCGAGTTCGGGTGCTACCAAGGCGGGGTCACCGGGCCAGGCATGCGGCGAGGAATCGCTGCACCGCGGGTAGAACGGCGAAGTGGTCGTGCGCTGTGTCCGGGACCGTGTCGAGGCGCGCGTCGATGCCGTGTTCACGCCAGTTGGCATACAACGCCTGGATGCGCTCGACGCGGTTGCTGCCCGCCGGGATGGGGCCGCGGGCGTCGGGCGGCGCGAGTTCGGCACTGCCGGTGTCGTTCTCGCCGATGACCAGTTGGACGGGCACGTCGCGCAGCGCGCCGGGGTCGACCTCGATGCCGAACCGTTCCTTGGCATCGGACGTGCCGTGCCACCAGGTCCTCGTCGGATCCAGCAGCGTGACCCGTCCGGGCGCTCCGACGGACAGCGAGGCCAGCCGGTCGGGGTGCAGATAGGCGAAGCGGTGCGCGAACTGGCCACCGCCGGAGAACCCGTGCAGATGGAAGCGGTCGGTCCGCACATGCCATCGGGCGGCGGCCTCCTCGACCATGGCGAGGAGCGTCTCGTCGGCCCGGAACTCGGCCGGGGAGAGCAGCTTGTAGCTGTCCACGTCATTGGGACCGGTGATCCCGGCGGGGAACAGCGGCACGAGGACGACACAGTCCTGCCGCTCGGCGAACTCGGCGAAGGCGTTGCGCAGGGTCTCGGCGCGACGCCGGGTCCCGTGCACGGCGATCACCAGTGGACGGGGCGCACCCTCGGGGCCGTGCCCCTCGGGGACGTACAGGGAGTAGGAGAACCGTGGGTCGCGGGCCAGCGCGAACTGCGCGGTGGGGCCGGTGAGGAAGCCCACGCCGGGGTGGTCCGCGGGCAAGTCCCAAGGGGAAAGGGGGCGTTCGGCGGTCACGAGGCGCGGTCCGTTTCTATGGGGAGATCCATCAGCGGGGCGTACTGTTGGCCGGCGTAGCAATCGGCGTCGCGCAGGTCGCCCTGGACCGCGGGGCGGGGGAGGGAGACCTTCACGGCGAGGGCCAAGGGGTGGTTGACGAGCAGGATGTCCGCGGGGTGGACGCCGTAGAGCCGGGAGAAGAGGTCCTTGTCGAGGAAGCCGGTGGCGACGAGGGCGTCGTAGGCGGCCTGGTCATGGCACATGAAGTCGAAGGTCAGGGTGAAGGGGCCGGCGTTCTTGGAGCGGACCAGGGAGCAGAAGTCCAGCAGGGTGGTCATGGCTCACACCTCCTCGGTGACGGTGCGGAACAGTTCGGTCGGGGTGACGCCGGTGACGACGTGGTTCAGGGTGAAGCGGTACAGCGGCCCGCGGTCCGTCTCCGGCGGGGAGAAGGGGTAGGCCAGCGTGGAGACCAGGCCGTCGTACTCCGGGATCGGCAGGTGGCTGCTCGCGTGCGCGACGAAGGTCGCGACGGCGTGGGCGGTGGCCTGGTCCGGGGCGGTCACCGTGATGAGGACGCCGATCTCACGGGGGCGCAGCGGCTCGGGTTCCGCCGTCGCGAGCACGGCGCCGTCGCCGTAGAGGCGGAAGTCGATGTCCACGTCGGAGGGGTCGACATCGCCGCCGAACACGTCGAGGGTCTTGTCCGCGAAGTACTTCTTGGCGAAGGGCACCAGGTCGGGCAGGTGCCGGATGACGACCTGGTCGCGGACGCCGCCGACGATGACGGTCTGGTGGCCCACGAGTTCGGCGCCTTCGAGCTTGTTTGTGTAGCCGTCCGACGGCATGAAGCGTGCCCCGCGCACCCGGACGGTCCGCTCGTCGACGGCTTCGTACGTCGCCTCGGTGGTGTCGAGGATTCCGGACGGCTCGACTATGCGGAACGGGTCGGCGTTCTCGTACAGGGTGTGCGCTGCGACGGAACGAGGGGTGAGGTGGCTGTCCTCGGCGAGCGTGGTGACGTCGAAGTGGTCGTCGCGCAGGTGTACCAGGAGGCCGTTGGCCGACGGTGGGACGGCGCAGGCGGCGCCGCACTCGATGGTCTTGGCCATGTGCCAGGTCAGCCCGGGGTCGGCTCCGCGCATATGGGGGACCGCCGCGAACAGCGCGGTGTCGCTGGCCCGGCCGGTGAGGATCACGTCGCAGCCGGAGCGCAGGGCCTCCTCGATCGGCTCCACGCCCATCATGGCGACGGTGTGACTGCGTGCGAACAACTCCCGTTCGATCTCGGGCGCATGGGGCAGCGGCGCGATGCGGCCGGCGTCGAAGAACGCCTCCAGTCGCTCGGAGGGCTGGTCGGAGTAGATCAACCCCATGGTGAAGTGCAGGTTCTCGGCTTCGGCGATACCGCGCACGAGTCCGGCGACCCGATCGACGCCGATGTCCCGTCCGCTGGTCCCGCAGGACCCGATGATCAGCGGTACGCCGAGTTCGTCGCGTGCCCCGAGCAGCAGGCGCAGATCGCGGGTGACGGCCTGGTCGGAGAGCTTGGGTGTGCCGGAGCCGAGGGCCGCGGGCCCGGAGTCGGTCGACCCGGCGTCGCAGGCGATGACGTGAGGCCTGGCCGCGACGCCGCGTCGGAACGCTTCGGCGTCGAAGCCGGCGCCGAGGGCTCCGGTCGGAGCGAGGATGCGGAACTCCATGAATGTCTCTGTTTCCTGTGCGATGGGGCGTGGTCCGGGCAGGTCAGGCACTCGGCGTGACGCGGCGCGCCAGCCGGGTGAAGACGGCGAAGGTGATCGCGGCGAACAAGGCACCGTCGAGGAGCATGAACCGCCACCCCGTCACATCGACGGTGAAGCCGAGCAGCGCCGGGCCGAGCGCCGCGCCGGTCGACGACGCGACGGTGTACAGGCCGGTGTAGGTGCCCACGACATGCCTGCTGGGGGCGAGATCCCACAGCGCGACCAGGGCGTTCACTGCGAAGGTCGCGTACCCGATCGACGTGACGACCAGTGAGACGACCGTGCCGGGCACGGTGGGGGAGGCGAAGCCCATGAGCAGCCCGATGACGAACAGCCCTACGCCGAAACGGATCGCCCGTACCTGGCCCAGTCTTGACGAGGCGTAGGCGAGGGGGACGACGCACACCAGGAAGGCGACGGCGCCGGGCAGCGCGAGCCCGCCCGCCGCACCGCGGGACAGGCCGAGGGTCTCCGTGCCGTACGGGGTCATCAGTGCCCGCAGTGCGGACCACATGCCGGCGAAGCAGAAGATGCCGAGCATGAGCAGGGCTCGCGCGTGGGAGGGGTCGCGCACCATGTCCTTGACGATGGCCCAGGGCGACGAGAAGTCGGTCGGCTCGTCCTCTTCCTTCGTCTCGGTCACGGAGGTGGAGTGCCGGCGCCCGAGGAACCTCCACGAAGTGGTGAGGAGCACCAGCATGAGCACCGGCGGAAGCGCGAACGCCAGGGTGATGCTGCGGTCGACGAGGAGCAGGCTGATCAGGGCCGACACGACGATGGTGAGACTGACCCCCGCCTTCACGAAGCCCTGGGCCTTGCCCCGGTGCGCGGGCGGGAGGTAGTCGGAGACCAGCGTCTCGGTGACGCCCTTGAACGCGTTGGCCGTGGCCGCGAACGCGACGATGCAGAGCATCAGCGTGGGCAGGTCGCCGGTCCACGGGATCAGCGCGAAGGGCACCGAGGCCAGCGCGGCGCCGGTGAGGACGATCGCCCAGCGGCCCCTGCCGTCGCGAGCGCGCCGGTCGGACACGAAGCCCGTCCACGGCTGGATGAGGACGCCGAGCAGGTTGTCCATGCCCATGATGAGCCCTACCAGGCCCGCCGAGGTGAGGTACTGCCGCAGTTCGGCGGGGACTTGGGCGTCGTAGAAGTTCCAGACCGACTCCTGGGCGAAGACCGCGAGGGTCACCCACAGGACGGTGCTCGCGCTCATCCGCCCCGGTGAAGCGGGGGAGTTCTGGAGTGGGTGCGGTTGTGCGATCTCAGGCATGGCGGCTCCTTTGCCATATGCCATGGCAAGCGCGCCGGGTGGGAGGATCCGAGCGCCTGCAAGCGGCTCTGCTATTTGCTATAGCGTATTGAAGGTGGGCGACTCCCGCGAACGCGGCAGCGGCAGCCGCCCGGCTCTCAGGCCGGGAAACGCCCCGAGATCAGGGAGTCGCTGGATGCGGCGCTATGGGCGTTCATCAGCTCCGCCGCCCGGTCCCCGTCACCGGCGGCGATGGCGTCGTAGATGGCCCGGTGCTGGCGGTACCGCTCCTCCACCGCGCCGCGCCGGTCGCCGCCGACCTCGGCGAGGACCGTGCTGCGACGCTCGTCCGCACCGAAGGCGTCGACCATGTGCAGCATCTGGAGCAGCGTCGAGTTGCCGCTCGCCCGGTCGACGAGAATGTGGAACGTGCGCATGCAGTGCAGGATCTCCTGGATCAGCTCGCGCTCCTCGTCGCTGCCCGACTCGATGCCGTCCGCCTGACCGCGCAGACTGTCGGCCTTGTCGAGCAGCGCGCGCATCTCCCGCCGTTGTGCCGCCGTCGACTTCTCGGCGGCCAGCCGGGCGGCCAGCGCGCGCAGGGAGTCCCCGATCATGGTGAACTCCCGCAGCTCCTCCTCCGCGAACTTGGCGATGCGTACGGAGCGCGGCCCCGTCCGCTCGACCAGCCGGTCCTGCTCCAGGCGCCGCAGTGCCTCGCGCACCGGCGTCGCGCTGATGTCCAGTGACTCGGCAAGGCCTCGCTCGGTCACCTTCTGGCCCCGTTCGAGGCTGCCGGAGATGATCGCCTCGCGGATCGCCGTGTACGCCTGATCGCCGAGGGTCGCGGAGACCGTGAGGTGCGGAAGCTGTCCCATGTGCAGCACCGTATTTGCTACAGCATTATTTCTCAAGGGGGTCGCGCCCGGCGCTTCGGCATCCTTCCTCGGCGTTGACGGTGCTCCGCCCTCGGCCTCGACGAAGATCCGATCGAGGCCGAGGGGAGGAGCTCACGCGGGACGCCTTTCCACTGCTACGGCAGGCCGGCGGTCGCGAAGTACGCCCGGCACACCGTGCCCTCGAAGTCGGTGGCGATCTGAAGGAGCCGCCTGCCGTCCGCCGAGGGCAGGAGCGGTGAGCTGTAGTTCTGGCAGTAGTTCACGTCCGGGTTCGGCACGGTGACCGGCGAGGCGATCGCGGACCAGGCCCCGCTGCCGTTCCGCGAGTTGGTGAGGATCGTACGGCCGCTGCCCGCGGCGGGCGTGCCGTCCCGGTTGAGCAGGCGCTGCCCGATCAGCAGGATCCGCCCGTCGGACCCGCCGCCCGGCGTGGGCGCCCAGGCGATCGTCGGGGCGGCGCGGAAATACCTGCCGTCCGCCGTCTCGGGGCGGATGCCGAGGTTGGCGGGGTCGCCCCAGTTCCACCCGTCGGCGGAGGTCCGGTAGTGCACGACGCACTGGTACTGACCGCCGGGATTGCAGATCTCGTAGCTCATGAAGTACGTGCCGTTCGGTAGCCGTCGCACCACCGGCATGCCGGGCCGGTCGGGCGCCCAGGAGCTGGCCACGGTGCTGTGGTGGCCCTCCCATCGCACCCCGTCGTAACTCCGCGCGGCGACGAGCTTCTGGCTGTGCGCGGCGTCGGTCTCGTCGGCGTAATGGCAGACCAGGGCGCCGTCCGCCGCGATGGAGAACTCCGGTTCCCACAGCCCGCCCGTACCGCCCGCCACGGCGCAGGACGACAGATACGACCAGGTGCGGCCCACATCGTTGCTGCGCCAGATCCGCAGCGCCATACGGCGGTTCTGCTCGTCCTGGCCGACGGAGGCGGCCCACAGCAGGGTGCCGGCCGGCAGTGCGCCCACCTGCCGGGGCAGCTCGAACAGGGTGGAGCAGCAAAGGCCCTGGCCCGCCGCTGACTCGGGGTCGGCGACTCTGCCGACCTCGCGGAAGGTCGTTCCGGAGTCCGTGCTCTCGTGGATGGCGCCGATTCCGTTGTTGGCGTCGAAGGTGACGACGCTCGCGAGGACGCGGCCGTTGGCCGAGCCGTTGTGGGCGAGCCGAACGGTGCGCGGATACAGGCCCGTTCCGTCCCGCAGCGGTGTTCCGGTGGCCGTGAGGGCGGGCGCGGACGCCGTCACGGGGGAGGGTGCGGGGGCCGTCGCGTCCGCGGTCATGGGGGAGGTGGCGGCCGGGGTGGCCCACAGCAGGCTCAGTGCGCCGGCCAGCGCGAGCGCGAGGAGTCGATGCCGTCCGAGGGCATGCCGAAGTCGCAGGATCACCATGGTGTTCCTTCCGGGTGGGGGAGACGCGCGTCAGGCTAGAGCGGGATGTACATCGATGTAAACGGGCGGGACGGAAGCCGTTCCGCGAAAGCTGACCGGCCCTCGGCGCGGCGGCACAGGGAGACCGGCATGGCACAGGGAGACCGGCATGGCTCGGGGAGACCGGCATGGCCCGCCACGGCGGGGGCGCCCCGGCCCGGGGGGAAGGCCCCGTGCTACAGGACCCCGTACGTCTCCTGACGCCGATTGAGCCGGCGGGGGAGCCGCGCGGCGAGGAAGTCGATGAGCCTGCTGACCCGCTGTGGGATGTGCGTGTCGTCCTCGGTGAGGGCATAGATGTCCGCGGCCGGCGTCGGCACGTCCGGCAGTACATGGACGAGCTCTCCGCGGTCGAGATGCGGCCCGACGTGCCACTCCGAACGCATGATGATGCCCCGCCCTTCCAGGGCCCACCCGGTCACCACGTCACCGTCGTTGCTGGACAGGCTGCCGCGGACGCGGATGTGCCGGGTTCCGGCCGTGTCCCCGAAGCGCCACAGTGCGAAGTCGCTCTCGTTCTCGCGCAGCACGATGCAGTCGTGCCCGGCCAGGTCCTCGACGCTCGTGGGTGTGCCGTGCCGGGCGAGATAGGACGGCGCCGCACACGGCACCCGCCGGTTCTCGGCGAGGCGGCGCATGCGCAGCGACGAGTCGGGCGGGGTGCCCACATGGACGGCCACGTCGAACTCGCGCCGATGGGGCCGCAGCGGAAGCGCCGAGGTCTGGAGCCGGACGTGCAGGTCCGGGTGGGCCTGCGCGAACTCGCCCAGCAGCGGGGCCAGGTGTGCGCGCCCGAGGCCGAGCGTGGCCTCGACGATCAGCGAACCGCGCAGCCCGCCCGACCGGTCGGTGATCGAGTCCTCCAGCTCGCGGACCTGGTCGAGGATCGTCGCCACGCGCGCCGCGTACAGCTCGCCCTCCGAGGTCAGCACGAGTCGCCGGGCCCCTCGCTGCACGAGCCGCACGTCGAGCCGGCGCTCCAGGGCGCTGAGGCGCTTGCTGACGACCGGCAGAGAACAGCCGAGCTCCCGAGACGCCGCCGTGAGTGTCTCGCTCGACGCGACGACCTGGAAGAACTCCAGGTCGTCCAGGGGCGAGCGGTTCTTGCTGCCCGGCTGCCCGGGACGGCGGAGGCTTTCCACCCGGGAAAGCCTACCTTTCCGTCCACGGCCTTGTTGCGGGTATCTCGGCTGGCCAGGGTGGTCCCAGGTCGTGAGCGGGACGCACGCCCCACCCGTCCGGCGTCCCCATCACCGGTCGACGCCGTCCCAACCGCATGTACCGCATGTACCGCATGTGCTGCCTGGGCTTCATGCGCCTCATGCGTCTCATGCGCTTCATGCGCTTCATGCGTGTCGTGTGCTGAGGAGAGAGATTCGTGCCGCAGAGTTACCGCATCGCAGCGATTCCGGGCGACGGGATCGGCCGAGAGGTCGTCCCCGAGGGCCTGAGAAGTCTGCATTCAGCCGCCGAGGTGCACGGGTTCTCCCTCGACGTCACCGAGTTCGACTTCGCCAGCGCCGACTACTGGCTGCGCCACGGCACGATGCTCCCCGAGGACTGGCGGGACGTCCTCGGCGGTTTCGACGCGATCTTCTTCGGCGCGGTCGGTCGGCCCGAGGTCGTCCCCGACCACGTCTCGCTGTGGGGCAGCCTGTTGCAGTTCCGGCGGGGTTTCGACCAGTACGTCAACCTCCGACCGGTCCGGCTGCTGCGCGGCGTACGCAGTCCACTGCGCGACCACGGGCCCGGCGACATCGACTTCTACGTCGTCCGCGAGAACACCGAGGGGGAGTACTCCAGCATCGGCGGCCGGATCTTCGAGGGCACCGAGCGCGAGACGGTCATTCAGGAGACCGTCATGACCCGGACCGGCGTCGACCGGGTGCTGCGCTACGCCTTCGAACTCGCCGCCGCCCGCCCCCGCAAGCACCTCACCTGGGCGACGAAGAGCAACGGCATCTCGATCTCCATGCCCTACTGGGACGAGCGCGCCGCAGAGATGGCAAAGCAGTACCCCGATGTGAGCGCCGACAAGGACCACATCGACATCCTGACGGCCAAGTTCGTCCTGAAGCCCGACCAGTACGACGTGGTCGTCGCGAGCAACCTCTTCGGCGACATCCTGTCCGACCTGGGCCCCGCCTGCACCGGCACGATCGGTATCGCCCCCAGCGCCAACATCAACCCCGACCGCACCTTCCCCAGCCTGTTCGAACCGGTCCACGGATCGGCGCCGGACATCGCGGGCCTCGGCATCGCCAACCCGGTCGGTCAGATCTGGAGCGGCGCGATGATGCTCGACCATCTCGGCGAGCACGAGGCAGCCGCCCACGTGGTCGCCGCCATCGAGACCGTTCTCGGCGAACAGCCCGACGCGGTCACCCCTGACCTCGGTGGCCCCGGCACCACCGTGGGGCTGGGCAAGGCCATCGCCGCCCAGCTCGGTCGCGGATCCGGCCCGGACCGGCTCAGTGCCATCGGCGACGTGGCCGCCACCGAGTAGGGCGAGCCGCCGCCGAACCCCCGCTCCAAGCACTTCATCCGACAGCCGCCAACCCGGCGGCGGCGCGAAGGGACGACCCTCATGACGACGACGTCGGCAGGGCAGCGCTCAAGAACCCGGAGCATCACATTCCTGGTCGCTCTCGCGGTCTTCGCGCAGGAGTCGACCTGGAACTTCTACGAATCCCAGGTACCGCCCCTCCTGCGGGAGCACATCGGCAGCGCGGCCGTGGTGGGTGTGCTGATGGGCATGGACAACCTGCTGGGCATCTTCGTCCAGCCCTGGATCGGCAACCGCTCGGACCGCACCCGCACCGCCTGGGGCCGCCGTATCCCGTATCTGGTCGTCGGCATGCCGATCGCGGCCGCGCTGTTCGTCGTCATCCCGCACACCGCGGCCTCCCTGCCGCTGCTGATCGCGGTGATGTTCGTCTACGCGCTGGTCGCCAACACCTTCAAACCCATCGCCGAGGCGCTGGTCCCCGACTTCATCGCGCCCGAACGACGCAGCCGTGCCAACGCCGTGGTCAAGATCGCGACCAGCCTGACGGCCATCGTCGCCGCGCTGATCAGCATCTTCCTCGTCGACGACCATCTGAACATCGCCTTCGCGATACCCGCGGCCATCATGGCGGTGTCCATCGTGGTGCTCGGCGTCACCGTGCGCGACAGCAGGTCCCCGGCCTACCAGCAGGTCCTGGCCGAGAGCCGCACGGAGCCTGCCGACAGCAGGGCGCCGCGAGTCCGCGACACCTTCGTCGAGATCATCGGGGACCGGGACCGCAGCAGGCTCCTGCTCCTCGCCGCCATCCTCCTCTTCGGCAGCGCCTGGGCCGCGTCACGGTCACTGATCACGCCGTACGGCATGGAGGCACTGGACATGTCGCGCGGCGACGCCGGCGGCCTCACACTGCCGAGCGGTGTCGCCTTCATCCTGGCCGCCTACCCGGCCGCCCTGTTCGCCGAGCGCTGCGGACGGCTGCGCGCCATGGCCGTGGGCATGTCCGTCTTCGCGGGGGCCATGCTGCTCGGCACTGCCCTCCAGACACCGATGGGCGCAACGGTCGCCCTGTGCATCGCGGCCGCCGGAGCGAGCAGCTTCCTCGTCAACGCGGTCGTCGTCCTGTGGAACCTCGCCCCCTCGGCCAGAGTGTTCGGGACGTACGCCGGTATGTACACCGTGAGTTGGGCGGGCGGCGGCTTCCTCGGGCCTGCGCTGGTCGGGGGAATGGTCGACGTCAACGGGTGGTCCCTGATGCTGGTCGACATCGCCGCGATCGCCCTGCTGGCCATCGGCGTGATCGCCAGGATGGGCACCTTGCGGCGACGGTCCGCCCTGGCCCTCGCGAAATGACCGGACCGCCGCGCAGCACGACAGCCAGAAACGAGGACCGTGTGCCCCGCATCCTGATCACCACGGACTATCTGCGCCCCGGCGACGAGGTCGACGCCCGCCTCCGCGCCCACGGCCACACCACCGTCCACGCACCCATGCTCGGGCGCCGCGACCCCGAGCAACTCGTCGCAGCCCTTGACGGCATCGACGCCGCCCTCGTCGCGAACGAGCCTCTCACCGCCGACGTCCTCTCCCGGGCGCCCCGGCTGAGGGCCGTCGTCCGGACCGGAGTCGGCTACGACTCCGTCGACATCGTCGCCGCGGCCGAGCTCGGGATCACGGTGAGCAACCTGCCGGGCGTCAACGCCAACGCCGTTGCCGAGTACACCCTCGGCCTGCTGCTCGCCGCAGCGCGCCGACTCGTACAGAGCGCGATGGGCGTCGCCGCCGGCAACTGGCCCAGGGAGGACGGTCACGAACTGCGCGGCTCGAGTCTCGGCCTGCTCGGGTACGGCGCGGCTGCCCGGGCTGTCGTACCGCTGGCGCGGGCGTTCGGGATGCGGGTGCTCTGCACCACGGGCGTGCCGGAGAAGGAGCGCGCCGATCCGCAGGTTCGCTTCGTCACGCTGCCCGAACTGCTGGCGGAGTCCGACTACGTCTCCGTGCACACGGCGTTGACCGAGCGCACCCGAGGCCTCCTCGACGCGTCCGCCTTCCGCCTGATGAAGCCGACCTCGGTGCTCATCAACACCGCCCGCGGAGCCGTCGTGGACGAGCGGGCACTCGCGGACGCCGTACGCACCGGCCGGATCGCCGGGGCGGCACTCGACGTCGTGAGCGAGGAGCCGCTCGCAGCGGACAGCCCCTTGAGGGGTGTCGAGGGGATCGTCGTCTACTCCCACCTTGCGGGACAGACCGCCGAAGCCCGGACGGCCACGGGCCTCGAGGGCGCGGCCGAGGTGATGGCCGCACTGGCCGGGCGGCCACGTTTCGCGGTCAACGCCCACCTGCTGAAGACCCACTGACAAGGAATGAGGAACATGGACAAGGAACCGGTTGACTTCGTCACGGTCATGGCGCCGACCGGCATGCTCGGAGCCGGCTTCCCCGAGGCCACGATCGAGCGCGGCCTGCGCCTCGGCGCCGACGTGATCTCCGTCGACGGCGGCAGCACCGACTCCGGCCCCTACTACCTCGGCGCCTCCCAGCCCAAGACCACTCGTGCCGCCGTCGCCCGGGACCTGCGCATGCTGCTGAAAGCAGCGGCACGTGCCGACATCCCGCTGATCGTGGGTTCCTGCGGCACCAGCGGCACCGACAACGGCGTCGACTGGGTCGCGGGAATCGTGGCCGACGTCCAGGCGGAGGAGGGGCTGAGCCTCCGCGTCGCGCGGATCTACAGCGAGCAGGACTCCGCCGACCTGAAGGAACGCCTCGACGCAGGTCAGATCCACGCACTGCCTCCCGCGGAGGAGCTGCGGCCGGAGATACTCGAGAGCTGCACGCACATCGTGGGCGTGATGGGACACGAGCCGATCGTCGCCGCGATCTCGGCGGGCGCCCAGGTCGTGCTCGCCGGCCGTGCCACCGACACCGCCATCGCCGCCGCCGTCCCCCTCATGAAGGGGATGCCGGCCGGGCCGTCGTGGCACGCCGCCAAGATCATCGAATGCGGAGGGCAGTGCACCACCGACCCGCGCTCCGGCGGCGTACTCGCCACCATCGACGCCAACGGGTTCTCCATCGAACCGCTGTCCACGACCGCCGCCTGCACACCGAACCTCGTCGCCGCGCACATGCTCTACGAGACCGCGAATCCGTTCCGGATGCGCGAGCCCGACGGCACTCTGGACGTAAGTGACGCCACGTACACCGCAGTCGACGAGACGGCCGTGCGCGTCGAGGGTTCCCGATTCCATGTCGCCGACCAGCACACCATCAAGCTCGAAGGCGCCCGGATCACCGGCTACGAAACGATGTCCTTCACCGGGATCCGGGATCCGCACATCCTCTCGGCCATCGACGACTGGGCCGCTCTCCTCCGCACGATGATCAAGCAGCGAGTGGTGCAGACGATCGGCCTGACCGACGACCAGTACGCCTTCGACGTCCGCCTCTACGGCTACAACGCCGTGCTGGGGGACCTCGACCCGGCTGAGGGCCCGCCCCGCGAGGTCGGCGTCATGCTTCTGGTCAACGCGCCGGACCAGGCCACCGCGACAGCCGTCGCGAAGATCGCCAATCCGCTGATGCTCCACCTGCCGACGCCCGACATGAACTACCTGCCGAGCCTCGCCTTCGCCACTTCGCCTGCCGAGATCGAGCGTGGTGCCGCATACGAGTTCGTGCTCCATCACGTCGTCGACAGCCGTACCCCCACCGACATGTTCCGGACCGAATTCGAGGAGGCCACGCGACGTGACTGAGACGACCCCTACCACCCTCGCGGACCTCGCACACGAGATCCGGTCCAAGAACGCCGGCCCGTTCTGGGTCACCATGGAGTTGTTCATGCGTGATGCGGACGGATACCGCATCGCCGCGGACGAGTCCTTCCTCAACGAGCGGACCGTCGCCCGGCTCTACGACGTCGAGGAGTCCGGCATCCAGATATTCCGGATCCCCTCGCTGAACGTCGTCAAGATCTCCTTCCCGCGCCCCGTAAGTCAGGCCTCGCTCCTCGACCGTGACATCCACTCGGGCCAACACCATGTGCCGCTGGCGGTGTTGCCCGTACCGACCCTCTGAGCAGGAGGCCGATGCGTCCGTCCCGGTCCGTCGGCTATCCCTTCCGGGCGAGTCCGCCGTGCTCGGCGACGACCTCCGGGGCGGACGGACCGGGCTCGGGACGCCACTGCGTCACCGATACGACGCCGGGATCGACGAGCTCCAGGCCGTCGAAGAACGTGGTGATCTCGTCGACGGTGCGCAGGTTGTAGGGGACGGCGCCGCTGCTGTTGTAGGCGTCCTGCGCCTGCTCGAAGACCGGGTCGATGCCGAGTGACCCGTCGTTGACGGAGAGGTAGCTGCCGGCGGGCAGGGCGTCCATCAGGCGCGTGACGATGGAGCGGGCCTGGTCGTGGTCCGCGATGTGGCCCAGGATGTTGCTGAGGATGAGCGCGGTGGGCCGCCCGAAGTCGAGTGTGTCCGCGGCGGCCGCGAGGATGCGGTCGGTGTCCCTGACGTCGGCGTCGACGTAGGCGGTCGCGCCCTCCCGGGTGGAGTAGAGCAGGGCGCGGGCGTGGGCGAGGACCATCGGGTCGTTGTCGACGTAGACGATCCGAGCCTCGGGCGCGAGCCGCTGGGCGACCTCGTGGGTGTTCTGCGCCGTCGGAAGGCCGGTCCCGATGTCCAGGAACTGCCGTATGCCCGCCTCGGAGACGAGGTACGTGATGTTGCGGCGCAGGAAGGCACGGCTGGAGCGCGCGATGGTGACGATGCCGGGGAAGACCGCGGTGTACGCGTCGCCGGCCTCCTCGTCGACACGGTAGTTGTCCTTGCCGCCGAGCCAGTAGTTCCAGATGCGCGCTGAGTGCGGAATCGACGCGTCGATCCTCGGCTTCGTCGGCTCCGGAGCTGCCGCGGGGTCACTCATGGGTCGCATCCGTCCTTCGGTCGAGGCGTGGATCACTCACTACCCAACCTATGCCCCAACACGCCCCGCACGTGAGCCAGTTGACACTTCCCGCGATCAGGACCTGCTGGAATTGATGCCGAAGAGGCGCGTGAGATATCGGATTATTTCTGATGCGGGGAATCCGATGGCAGTACTGAAGTTACCCGCAGGTTTCTCGTGACTTATTTCACGCCTGTGAGTAGAACTCGTTTCCGTTGTGTGAATGGAAGGAGAGCTACGTGGACTCAAGACCACTCGGCACGCAGGAAGAAGGAAGCCTTTCTCGTCGTCACTTCATTGGTAGAACAGGTTCTATTCTAGGTGCCGCGGCTCTCGGCGCAATCGACCTTCCGAACGCCGCCGCACTTCCGCAAGAGGCGGACGTGATCGAACCCGGTGCACAGGTCACCGCACTCGTCGTGGGCACCGGCTACGGAGGCTCCGTCACCGCACTCCGGCTCGCCCAGGCCGGTGTCGACGTCCACATGGTCGAGATGGGCATGGCCTGGGACACCCCGGGAACGGACGGCAAGATCTTCGCCAACACCACCAGTCCCGACTACCGGTCCTTCTGGCTTCGCACCCGGACCAAGCAGCCCCTGAGCAACTTCCTCGGCTTCCCGCTCGACCGGGACGTGCCCAAGTACACCGGCATCCTGGACGCCGAGGAGATGGGCGGCATCGTCGTCTACCAGGGGAGGGGAGTAGGGGGCGGCTCCCTCGTCAACGGCGGCATGGCCGTCACCCCCGAGCGCAGCCGCTTCCCCGCGGTGCTCCCGTCGGTCGACGCCGACGAGATGTACGACGTCTACTACCCGCGGGCCAATAGCACCCTCGGCGTCAACACCATCGACCCTGCCTGGTTCGAGACGACGGAGGCCTACAAGTACGCGCGCGTCGGCCGCAAGCACGCCCAACGCTCCAACTTCCGCTTCGTGTTCGTCCCCAACGTCTACGACTGGGACTACATGAAGCAGGAGGCCGCGGGAGCGGTGACCAAGTCGGCCCTGGCCGGCGAGATCCTCTACGGCAACAACCACGGCAAGAAGTCCCTGCCGAAGACCTACCTCGCGCAGGCCCGTGCGACCGGCCGGGTCGCCATCTCACCCCTGCACAGAGTCACGTCGGTGACACCGACCAGCGGCGGCTACACCGTCACCATCGAGCAGCTCGACACGAGCGGAGCCGTCACCACCACCAAGACCGTACGGGCGAGGCGCGTGTTCTTCGCCGCGGGCAGCGTCGGCACCAGCAAGCTCCTGGTCCGCCTGAAGGCGACGGGCGCGCTGCCCGGCCTCAACAACGAGGTCGGCAGCGGATGGGGCGAGAACGGCAACGTCATGTGCGGCCGGGCCAACCACCTGTGGGACCCGACCGGAGCGCTCCAGTCGTCGATTCCGACGGCGGGCATCGACAACTGGACGGCGGGCGGCGCGTTCGCCGAGGTGGCACCACTGCCCACCGGAATCGAGACCTGGGCGTCGTTCTACCTGTCCATCACCAACAACCCGCACCGCGGCCGGTTCACCTGGAACGCGGCGACGGGCAAGGTGGACCTGGACTGGCAGACCGCGTGGAAGCAGCCGTCGATCACCATGGCGAAATCCATCTTCGACAAGATCAACGCCACCGAAGGGACCATCTACCGCACGGACCTCTTCGGCGCCTACAAGATCTGGGGCGACCACCTCACCTACCACCCGCTCGGAGGGGCCGTCCTCGACAAGGCCACTGACAACTACGGTCGCCTGCACGGCCATCCGGGCCTGTATGTGATGGACGGTGCCCTGATCCCCGGCAACGTCAGCGTCAATCCCTTCGTCACCATCACCGCGCTCGCCGAGCGCAACATCGAGAAGATCGTCGCCGAGGACTTCTGACCGGTGCCGAGTCCGTCACCACCGCGTGCGGACAACTGTGGGCCGTGGCCGCTGCGCCCCGGCCCGCAGCCCTGAGCGCGCTACGTCAGGAACCGTGCGACGAAGGCAGCACACAGACACTGTCGATCCCGAGCACATGGTTGAGCCTGCCGAACGCGAGCCACGAGCCGATGCTCATGCTCAACTCCACGATCTCCGCCTGGCTGTAGTGGGCCTTCATCCGACCCCAGAACTCGTCGTCCAGGTGGTGATGGTCGAGCGCGTAACGCTCCGCGTACTCGGCGGCGAGCCGCGTCCGTACGTCGAACGAGTCCGTCGTACGCCACTCGGCGACCGCGTCCAGGAACCCCTCCTCGACCTTCTCCCCGTCGCGTTCGGTGCGCCAGTCCAGGCAGAAGACGCATCCGTTGATCTGCGCGATGCGCAGGCGGGCCGCCTCGAACTCGCGCAGTCCGAGGGTCGTGTACTGATACACGGAGAGGGAGAAGTTGCTGGCTGCCTGGCCGATCTCGGGCACGAGGTCGCCCCAGACGTAGGGGATGGGCTCGGCGCCCGGCGGGATGTCGATCTGCATGATCACTTCTTTCCCAGTCTGCCCACCGCGGGGCGCAGCGGGACGTCGAGTGCGTCGTAGAGACCCGGTCCGGCCTCGACGAGCCAGTCGATGGCGTTCACCAGACGGCCGGCCGCCGTCGCGTTGCCGCCGGCGGCCCTGTTCTCGCCCTCGTCCGTGGCCTCGACCGTGACCTCGATGCGGGGGCGCCCTTCGACGATCACACGGTGCGCGCCCGCTCCGCCGTCCGGCGGTACCGGCCAGTCCGTGGCGCAGTCGGCGTGAATACGGGTGACGTGCTCGACGACGATGCGGGGCTCGCCCGCCACCACGCCCCGCACCTCCAGCCGCACCGCACCCTGGGTACCGGCCGAGAACTCGCCCATCGTGTCGGTGACGACGGACGATTCGAGGGGGCGGCGCTCCAAGGCCTCCTCGATGCCGTCGAGTTCGACGCCCAGAGCCCGGGCCATCATCCTCAACTGCCCGCCCCAGATCATCGTCGGAATGCCCTCGGCGAGCATCAGCGGCTGGTAGTCCAGAGGGTGTCCCATGCCGATCAGGTCGCGAACGGCTCCCTCCTGGTCGTACGTCGAGTAGTCGAAGATCTCCTGGCAGCGGACGGCGTCGATGTCGGAGCCCAGCCCGCTGACCAGCAGCGGGAGCACGTCGTTGGCCCAACCGGGGTCCACGCCCGACACGAACAGCGAACCGCCCCCGGCCTCGGCGGAGGCGAGCAGCACCTCGCGTATCTCGTCCGGTGCGTTCGTGCAGTCGTACATGCCGTACAGGGACGGTGTGACCACCACCGCGCCGACGCGGAGCGCGCGGCTGACGTCCTCGATCGCGCCGTCCAGGCGGACGTCACCGGAAGCCGCGTACACGATCGCGCGGGGGCCCGCCGAGAGAACCCCGTCCACATCGTCCGTCGCCGCCACACCGAGGCGCCGGCCGAGTCCGCTGAGCTCGCCCGCGTCCTTGCCGACCTTGGCGGGACTCGACACCAGCACGGCCACGAGGCTGAGCATCGGGTGCGCCGCAACAGCCCGAATGGCCGCCCGCCCGACGTTGCCTGTGCCCCAAACCACCGTGGGAATCATGGCCGGAGGGTAACGATGCACCCCAAAACTTCCCATAGCCGTGCACGAGGAATCGGGCCCCGGTCGTACGGCCGGAAGCGCGCCGCGCGTCGCACACCGCCGAACGCACCAAATCGCGGTCAGATGGGACCGTTCCGGTATGAACGGAGCGGGCCGACCGGCCGTATTCTTACCCGATCGGGGTGGGTATCTGCCCGAATTCCTCGGTCTTCATGGGGTGTGTGAACACGGGTCGCGAGTACTGCGGCCTCGGGGGATGAGGGGGAATCATGACGGCGGCGAGCAACACGGTGCGAACGGGCACCATCCCTCCGGTAGATGCGGCGCGTTGGGCGATGTGGATGTTCGTCCTCGTCAACGTGGTGATCGTGGAAGCGCTGTTCCTCAGCGCCGGCTCGGGCAAGAACGGGGTGCTGACGGTCGCCAAGTTCTTCGGACTGCACGCGGCACTGCTCCTGCTCTTCCAACTGCTGCTGGTGGCCCGGCTGCCGTGGCTGGACCGCCGCATCGGGATGGACCGGCTGACGGTGTGGCACCGCTGGGTCGGCTTCACACTGCTGTGGACCGTCCTCACCCACGCGACGCTGGTGGTACTCGGCTACGCGACACTCGACGACGCCTCCATGGGGAAGACGTTCGTCGCGCTGAGCGGGGTGCCGGCCTCCCTGCTGGGCATGCTCGCCGCGGCCCTCCTCGTGGTGATCGCCACGATCTCCACCCGGCCCCTGCGACGCCGGCTGCGGTACGAGGTCTGGCACGGCCTGCACCTGCTGCTCTACGTCGCGCTGGGCCTGTCCTTCGTCCACCAGTTGCAGGAGACGACGACGTTCACGTCCTCCGCGTTCGCCACGGCCTACTGGTGGATCCTGTGGCTGTTCGCCTTCGGCGCGCTGCTGACCGGACGCGTCGTCATGCCGCTGTGGCGCAACGCCTACCACCAGTTCCGGGTCGCGGCCGTGGTGCCGGAGTCGGACAACGTGGTCTCCGTGTACGTCACCGGCCGGCACCTCGATAAACTCCCCGCCCGCGCCGGGCAGTTCTGCATCTGGCGGTTCCCCGGGCACAACCACTGGTGGCTGGCCAACCCCTTCTCGCTCTCGGCGGCGCCGGGCGCACAGGGACTGCGCCTCACGGCGAAAGCGGTGGGCAGTGCCAGCGCCGGCCTGCGGTACGTCCCGGTCGGCAGCCGCGCCTTCGTCGAGGGGCCGTACGGGGCGTTCACGTCGTTGCACCGGTCCCGGCCCGGCGCCCTGCTGATCGCGGGCGGCGTGGGGATCACGCCGGTACGGGCCATGCTGGAGGAGCAGACGGGCGGCGACGTAGTCGTGCTGTACCGGGTGCGCAGCGAGGCCGACGCCGTACTGCTCGACGAGGTCCGGCACTTGCTGGCGCTTCGGGGCGGACGACTGCACCTGCTCACCGGCAGGACCGGCCAGAACGGCGTCCCGCCGTTCGGCCCGGGCATCCTGCACCAGCTGGTCCCCGACATCACCGCACGCGACGTGTACGTCTGCGGCCCGCCGGCCATGACCCGGGCCGTGCTCTCGGGCCTACGGGACCTGCGGGTCCCCGCGCGACAGGTGCACGCGGAGAGGTTCGGCCTGGCCTGACCCGGGGGGAGGGGCGCGACGTCGAGGCCGCCGTTCTTCAGGCTGACCGACCGTCACCGCCCTTCTCCCGCCGCACTCTTTACATCGATGTAACCCCTGTGGTGCCATGGCCAACCGTCATCGGTTCCTCTAGGGAGCGCCCATGCGTGCTCGTTCCGTCACCACCGTGGTGACCGCCCTGGTCGCCCTGCTGGCCAGCCTGATCTGGGTACCGCAGGCCACCGCCACCGACCGCACAGCTGCCGCGGCCGCGGCAGTGGGAACCTTCCGCAACCCGCTCAACACCGGACCTGACCCGTTCCTGACGTACGCGAACGGGGCCTACCACCTCACCACCACGCAGGGCGACAGCATCAAGATGTGGCGCTCCGCCTCACTGAGCACCCTGTTCTCCGCCGACCCGATCACGGTGTGGAGGGACACCGACGCCTCACGCAACCAGCACATCTGGGCCGCAGAGTTCTACCGCTTCGACAACCGCTGGTACATGTACTACACGGCCGACGACGGAGTGGACGACCACCACCGGCTGTACGTCCTCGAATCGCAGGCCGACGATCCGACGGGGCCGTACCGCTTCAAGGCGAAGCTCGCCCCGCCCAACCACGCCGACGACTTCGCCATCGACCCCGGAATCCTCCAGCACAACGGCAAGCTCTACCTCGCCTACAGCGGCATCAACGCCTACCAGCACAACGGCCTGAACATCGCGCCCATGGCGAACCCCTACACCGTCTCCGGCAACGCCATCGCCCTCGACGGAGCCGGAGGCTGCCCGGAGGTC
This sequence comes from Streptomyces sp. NPDC093568, assembly GCF_044764945.1. NCBI lineage: Bacteria > Bacillati > Actinomycetota > Actinomycetes > Kitasatosporales > Streptomycetaceae > Streptomyces > Streptomyces sp. NPDC093568. The sequence continues at coordinate 731,759 of NZ_JBIWJD010000003.1, forward strand.
CGTGAGGGCCCCGAGTTCCTGTACCGCAACGGCCGTACCTGGATGACGTACTCGGCCTGCGACACCGGCAAGCCCGACTACCAGGTGTGGATGATGTCCCTGCCCAACGGCGCCGACCCCTTGGTGCCCGGCAACTGGACCCAGCACAGCGGGCCCGTCTTCTCACGCAACGACGCCAGGGGCGTGTTCGGACCCGGCCACCACGCCTTCTTCCGTTCCCCCGACGGGACGCAGGACTGGATCATCTACCACGCCAAGACCACGTCGGACTTCACCTACACCAACCGCACGACCCGCGCCCAGAAGATCGGCTGGCATGCCGACGGCAGCCCGGACCTCGGTACCCCGCTCGCGCTGGGTGCGACGCAGGACCTGCCGTCCGGCGACCCCGGATCCGGCAACCACTGGATCAACGACGACGGCCGTTCCAGCGGCAGCGGCACGGTGACGTACCAGGGTTCCTGGAATTCGGGCACGGGCTGCGCGGCGCAGTGCTTCTGGAGCGACGACCACTGGAGCGACCGGGCCGGCGACACCGCGACGTTCCGTTTCACCGGCACCAGGATCGCGCTGCTGTCCGTGAAGGACACGGGCAACGGCATCGCGGCCATCCGCGTCGACGGGGGAGCCCAACAACGCGTCGACTTCTACGGGGCGATCCGCACCGGTGAGACGCTCCAGTACCTCAGCCCACGCCTGCCGTACGGCGCGCACACGCTTCAGGTCCGCGTCACGGGTGAACGCAACTCCTCGTCCGGGGCGGCGTTCGTGAGCGTGGACCGTGCGGAGGTCTACACCGACTGATCCGTCAGGGCCGGCGCTATTCCTCGTCGGCGGTGGTGGGGAGCGTACGGCCGGGCTCCGGGCCCTCGCCCTTCAGGATGCGGGCGTGGAGCACGTCGCCGATGAAGAGGTCGTAGACCAGCACCCCGATCACACCCCCGATGAACGGCCCGACGATCGGAATCCACCAGTAGCCGCTGAACGCGCCGGGCAGGCTGCCTGGGAACGCCAGATCCTCCCAACCCGCCATCCAGGTGAACAGGCGCGGACCGAAATCGCGCGCCGGGTTGATGGCGTACCCCGCGTTCGCCCCGAAGGACATGCCGATGGCCGCCACCACGAAGCCGATCACCAGGGGGCCGAGATTCGCCTTCACGGCCGTGTTCCGCAGGTCGATGATCGCCACCACCAGCATGACCAGGAACGCCGTGCCGACCATCTGGTCGATCAGCGGACCCCAGATCCCGCCGTTGAAGTACGGGGCCGGGAAGGTGGCGAAGATCGAGAACGTCGCGAGTGTGTGCCCGCCGGTCTTGGGCCCCTCGACGGTGTCGTCGAAGGTGTTGATGGCGTCGTGATAGACGGCGTAGACCAGTGCCGCCCCGGCCAGGGCCCCGAGCACCTGTGACACCCAGTAGGGCACGACCTTGGCCCAGGGGAACCGGCGACGCACCGCGAAGGCCAGCGTCACCGCCGGGTTGATGTGGGCCCCGCTGACGCCGCCGGCCACGTAGATGCCGAGGATGACGGCCATGGCCCAGCCCCAGGTGATCAGCAGCCAGTCCCCGGCGCCGAGGAAGAACGTGGTGGGCCCCTCGGTGCGCCCGGAGCCGGGCAGCGCGGCCACCGCCATGGCCACCACGCCGGTTCCGAACGCGATGAGTACGAATGTTCCGAGGAACTCCGCCATGCATTCGCCCGGCAATCCCGCGCGTTGCCGGAATTTGGATGGCTTCACCAGAGGTTTGATCTCCAACGCCATGCGATCCTCCCAGGGCTCGCCGCGGTCACGTTCGTTCGAATGCGGTAGTCACGTGGTAACTCGGCTGATGAGCCGCTGCAACCGCACCGGATTTCCGCCGTTGGTGTAGCCAGGGGAGTGCTCTGTGCCATCCCTCCTCTGCCATTCCTTCTTTCGGCTCACGACCGTTTGCAACGTGCCAGAGGCTGTGGGTGGGGAGCGTCGTGCGGGGTGCTGGGCTGAGGTGCATCCTGAGAAGTGGGTCTGTCAGTCGGCGGCCTTTTCGAACGAAGGAGCAGGTCATGCCGTCCCTGCATTTTCATGTGAACTCCTCGATGACACCGTCCGAGGTGATGGGGGTACTGACCAATTTCAGCCCCTCCCGCGTCGAGGAATGGCCCTCCATCGACGCCGAGCACTTCCAGGTTCATGAGCGCGGAGACACCTGGGCCGAGGTCACCGAGGGAAATGACAAATCGTGGGAGCGCGCTCGCTACGAATGGGATCCGTCAGCGAATGAGGTCACGGTCACCACGCACGACTCGAAGCCCTTCGGTTCGGGTGGGTGGAAGTTCCATCTGACTCCCACGGATGACGGCACCCTCGTCGACGTCAGGCTCGAACGGCATCCCACCTCGCTCAAGGCGAAGATGCTGTCGCCGATCATCCCCTTCGCCGGGCCGGTGTTCCGCAAGTCCTTCAGGGAGCCCCTGCACACCACGTAGCCGCATCGCCGCCGACGCGAGCGGCCGCCGCCCACGGCCCGCTCAGGTCTCCTGGAGGACCAGGCGGTGCAGCCCCTTGCGGTCGTAGTAGCGGGTCATGGCGAAGCCGAAGAGCAGGGCGACGGCGAGGCCGATGGCGACCATGGTCCAGCCGCGCGTCAGGCCGGCGTCCGCGCGGGCGTCGAAGTAGAGGATGGCGCGCACGCCGTCCGTCACCGGGCGGAACGGTTCGAACAGGGCGAGGAAGCGGTAGAAGTCGGGGACGGCCTGGAGCGGGACCGTGGCTCCCGATGACGGGAGCGCCAGGGCGATGAACACGAACATGGACACCACCTGGCCGATTCCGCCGAAGGCCGCGTTGATGGCCTGCACGCCCAGGCCCACGGCCAGGCTCGCGCAGTACGAGAAGATCCACAGCAGCGGCAGATGTGATGCGTCCATGCCCAGAATGGCGACGGTCGTGACCATGGTCAGGCTGGTGGTGATCAGCGCGATGCCCGCGGTCATGATCATTTTCAGCAGCAGTGTCTGCGTACGGCTGATCGGGACCGTCGGACGTCGCGAGTGCCAGGGCCCGATCTCGTTGTCGGTGTAGCCCAGGCCCGCGTCGACGCCGTTGTTGATGATGTTGCCGCCCACGAAGGCGGTGAGCACCAGGAGCAGCGTGTAGTAGAAGGCGGTCAGACCCAGGCCGCTGTGGCGGCCGATCGGGTGACCCACCCGGGTGGTGACGGTGACCGGGTCGGTCAGGAGCACGCGGAGCGTCGAGTCGGAACCCCCGGCGCTCGTCCGGGCGGTCAGCTGACGGCCGATCTCCAGCGAGCTCCGGTGAGCGGCGCGCTGGGAGATCTGGCTGGCGAGCGAAGCGCCGAGGCTTCCCAGCCCAGGGTTCGTGAGGACGGTGAGGGTGGGCCGTTCCGTGGCGTCAGAGGTCGTCAGAGCCGCCACCGACCTGGTGAAGTCGGCCGGGATGACGAGGGCGCCGTAGATCTTGCCCTTCGCGAACTGCTCCCGCATCTGTACCTGGTTCAGCCTGCGCCACTGCACCGCGTTCGACGACGTCGATGCGACGATCGCCCGGCTCAGCTGTTCCCCCACGGGCTGCCGCTGTCCCGGCAGGGGCGGGCCCTGGTCCGTGTCGACCAAGGCGATCGGCAGATCGCGCAGGCTGCCGTTCGGATTGACGATGCCGCCCATGTAGAGGAGCGACAGGAACAGTGCCACCAGAACGCACAGGACGGTCGGCACCAACCAGAGCTTTCCGTTCCGCGCGACCACGACCGCGCGTGCGCGCGAAGGCTGCTGCCCGGACCCCGCTGATGTCATGGCGCTCCAGCCGGCTTCGATCCAGCGCTCGCGCCGGCCCTGCCGGGATCGGTAGCGGCACCGGGGGCGCTGACGGCGACGTTAGCCTTCCCGCCGCCGACCGACCGCCCGCGACACGACCGTGCCCCCCAGAAGCACCCGCCTGCACGTGAGGCCGGCTACTCGGATAGTGAGCCTGCTCGGCCACCCCCTGTGAAGTTGATGTGAACGTGTCGCCTGTAGATTGAGCTCACGCGAATGCCGGGCGGAGCCCCTGCTCCCCGCCCGCGGTTTCCCGCCCTGCTGCGGCCCGAGTACCGCCCGGAGAGAACATGAGGAGTCTGGATCCCGGCGATCCGCCGGCGATCGGTGGCTACCCGCTGCTGGCCGTGCTCGGAACCGGTGGCATGGGACGGGTGTTCCTCTCCCGCACCGCCTCCGGGCGGCCGTTGGCGCTGAAGGTGCTGCGGGCCGAGGTCGGCATGGACCCTGGCTTCGAGGAGCGGTTCGCCCGCGAGATCGCCAGCAGCCACCAGGTGCGCTCCGCTTGGACGGTCCCGGTCGTCGATTTCAGTCCCCCCGGACAGCGACCGCAGTGGCTGGCCACCGAGTACGCTGCCGCACCGTCCCTCGCCGACTGGGTGGAGCGCAACGGCCCGCTGCCCGAGCCGGCCCTGTGGGCGCTGGCGGCTGAACTCGCCGAGGGACTGCGGGCGGTGCACCGGGCGGGCTTCGCCCACCGTGACGTGAAGCCGTCCAACGTACTGCTGAGCCGCCGCCACCCCTTGCTCATCGACTTCGGCATCGCGCGTGCCGCCGACGACACCCGGCACACCAGAACCGGCGGCGTGATCGGCTCGCCCGGCTACATGGCACCCGAGCAGGCGGCCGGAGGGATCTCGGCCGAGCCCGGAGACGTCTTCTCACTGGGCGCGACGCTGGCGTACGCGGCGACGGCCAACGGCCCCTTCCTACAGCCGGGGGAGACCCCGTCGGCGGCGCAACTCCTCTACCGGATCGTGCACGAGGAGCCGACCCTCGACGGCGTACCGCCCGCTCTGGCGCCGCTGCTCGCCGCCTGCCTGCACAAGTCGGCGCAGGCCCGGCCCACAGCGGCCGAGTTGATGGAGCGGTTCGGCGCTGCTTCCGGCAGCTGGACAGCCGCCCTGCCACCGGAGCTGTCGGCGGACATCGCCGCGAAGGAAGCCGAGTTGCAGGCCTTGCTGCAGGGCGCGGCGCCTTTGCCGGCGACACCGCATCCGGCACCGCCGACCGGATTCGGGCCGCCTGCTATGCCTATACGGCCCCCTGCCCTTTCACCCGCTGGCCCTCCAGGACCCGTATCGCTCGGCCCGCCCGGCCCGGACACGGGCACCACGCCCGCTCGCGGACGGGCACGGCTGCGTACGGCCGTCGGCGCCGTCGCGGGTGCTGCGGCGACGGCAGTCGTCGTCGCTCTGGCCTGGCCGAACGGCACTGATGGAGGCACCGACGGATCCGGCCGTACGTCAACGCCGCCGTCGCCTTCCCCGTCCTCGTCCCGTTCGACGACGTCGGATGCCTTGCCTTCCTCCTGGGTGGGCACCTGGAAGGGAACCGGTCCGGGCAGCACCGCCGGGGACGGCGTCGTGAACGCCCGTACGACCAAGGTGTCCGTGACCGTCACTCTTCACGCGGCGGCCAAGGGCGGCATCGTCGGCCGACAGACCAGCCACGTGATCGAGGCCGGCAGCGGCCGGGACATCGGGTGCACCGAGACACTGCGCCTGCAGGAGACGCACGCGACGTCCATGGTCTTCGAAGCCGCCACGAGCTCTCCCACCGACCCGTCCACCGGGGCGCTGTGCGTGCCGGGCAACATCTACACCCTGACGAAAACCGGCGCCGACACACTGACCCTGGGCGACGAGGGCAGCCAGACAGCGGGTTCGCCCTCGCGTTTGACGCGCTAGTAGAACCACGGCTCACCGACAGCGACGCAGGGCTGACGTAGGGCTGACGGAGGGCTGCTTCACGGGTCCTCCAGGCCGGCATGAGATAGATCACGACAAGACGCGGCCTGATCTTGGAATGCGCGGTCTCCCACTGCTGCTGCACTGTTGACGGGCTCGCCCTGTGTGGGGGTGCGCTGGGCAAGGGTGCTCGACGCGGCCGGCCGAGGTGGGTGTCCCCACGACCTCGGCCTTCTCTGCTCCCTCGTCCCTCGATCGCTGTCTTCGAAAGGTTCTCCCACACCATGCCTCTGGCTCTGCTGGCCCTGGCTGTCGTCGCCTTCGGCATCGGCACGACCGAGTTCGCCACGATGGGGCTGCTGCCCCAGATCGCCGACGGGATCGGGGTGTCGGTCCCCCAAGCCGGCAATCTCGTGTCGGCCTACGCGCTCGGTGTGGTCGTCGGTGCCCCCGTGCTGACCGGCATCGGTGCGCGCATCCCGCACAAGCGGCTGTTGCTCCTGCTGTCGGGGCTGTTCGTGATCGGCAACATCGCCTCCGCCCTCGCCCCGAACTTCGGCCTGCTCTTCGCCGCGCGCTTCCTGGCCGGACTGCCGCACGGGGCGCTGTTCGGCGTCGGCGCCGTCGTCGCCTCCCGGCTGGTCGCCCCCGAACGGGCCGCACGCGCCGTGTCGAAGATGTTCCTCGGGCTGACGGTCGCGAACATCATCGGCGTCCCCGCAGGCACCGCCCTCGGGCAGCAGCTCGGCTGGCGGTCCGCCTATGGCGCCGTCGCCGTCATCGGGCTCGTCGCACTCGCCGCCCTGGCCGCCTTCGTGCCTCACCAGCCGCGCGGTCAGCAGGCCGGCATCCGGCACGAGGTGCGGGCCATGGGCAACCGGCAGGTCGCGATCGGCCTGGCCACGGCGGTGGTCGGGTTCGGTGGCTTCTTCGCCGTCTACAGCTATCTCGTGCCGATGCTGACGAACCTGACGGGCATCTCCGACACCTCGACCACCCTCGTCCTGGCCCTCTACGGCGTAGGCATGACGGTCGGCACGCTGATCGCCGGTCCCCTCACCGACCGCGCCCTGCGCCCGACTCTGTACGCTGGTCTCGCCCTGCTCGCGGCCGGGCTGGTGACGTTCTACTTCACGGTCCACAGCACCGGCGCGGCCCTGGTGACGATCACCTTCATCGGCGCGATGGGTGCCTTCATCACGACCCCCGTCCAGATGCTGCTGATGGCGAAGGCCAAGAACGCCCCGACGATGGCCGCGGCCTCCAACCACTCCGCCTTCAACCTGGCCAACGCGGGCGGCGCCTGGCTCGGCGGACTGGCCATCTCCGCGGGCTGGGGCTGGGCCTCACCGAACCTCATCGGCGCGGCCCTCGCCGTGGCCGGCCTCGGCCTCGCGTTCATGGGCGGCCTCATGGACCGGGGCAGCGGCCGCAGCTCCGTGACCTCCGCAAGCTCCGATGTGATCACGTCGTCCACGACGGAGGCTCTGACGGAGCCGGTCCCCACCACCTCGGCCAAGGGCTGACCGAGCAGATCGAGTAGATCGAGTAGACCTAGTAGGTGGCCTGTGTGAGACACACAGGCCACCGGTGCGATCACACTCATTCACGCTCGCCCATTACCAGTTGTCCGCCGACATGACGCGCTCGCGGATCCAGACTCCGGCCGGCTTCAGCGGCGAAGTGCCGGTCCAGGGGCCGGACCTGTCGCACGTGCCGGTCTTGAAGACCGCACCGGAGCGGTTGTCGTCGGAGAAGTTCCAGTTCGTCCAGCTGATCTTCTTGTTGGCCATGAGGTCGAGGTAGCGCTGTGACATGGCGAAGTCGTTGCTGCCCTCGCCGGCGTAGTTCTGCGTGCCGAACTCCGTCACGAACACCGGGAGCTTGTCGGCGGCGCGGGAGAGGGTCGCCAGGTACTCGTCGCGGTGCGAGTACGCGTAAAAGTGGAAGGTGTACATGATGTTGGACGCCCTGACCGGGTTGTTCACCACCTCCGACTCGTCGGCGCCCTCGGACACGCCGAACGAGGACCACGCGCGCGTTCCGACCAGCACCGGGGCATCGGAGTCGATGGTGCGGATGGTCGGGATGATCTGCTCCGCGTAGCTCTTGATCCGCGACCAGCTCACACCGCTGGGCTCGTTCGCGATCTCGTAGAGGACGTTGTTCTTGTCCTTGTTGCGGTTGGCGATGTCGGTGAAGAACTGCCGGGCCTTGCTCAGGTTGGCATGGGGGTCGCCAGGGGTGAGCATGTGCCAGTCGACGATCACGTACAGACCCCGGGCGGTCGCCTGCTGGACGAGGGAGTGCGCGAGGTTGGTGAAGTGCTGCGGGTTCGTCTCGTAGCCGCCCTCCTGCACGTAGGTCGAGACGCGCAGGATGTCGGCCTTCCAGTCGCCTGCCAGGGCGTCGAGCGAACCGCTCGTCAGGCAGTGCGGGTACCACTGGGTGCCGTGGGTGCTCATGCCCCGCAACTGGATGGGGTTTCCGCGGCTGTTGCACAGCTTGGTGCCGCAGACCTTGAGCTGTCCGTTGACGGAGACCGGCGTAGCCGCCGCGGCTGCGGCTGGGGCGCGCCGGTCGGTGGTGCTCGCGTGGGCGGAGCCGGTCGGGACGACGCTCAGGAGGAGCAGCAGGACGCTGCCGAGCGCGGCGGCTACGACACACTGCCGTAGCGACAGGCGTAAGGCTCTCATGTGAACCTCGTTCAGGTAAGTGATTGATAGGAAACCTTCCTATCGGAGGAAAGCAGAGCACTCCGTGGGCGACAAGGGCTCAATCGCTATCCACATTCGCTGGGGCGTTCACAGGGAGTTCATGTACGTGATCGCGGTGACGTGCGTGTCTAGGCGCGATTTTGGAACACGGGGGAGTCGCCGGTCGGCCGCACCTGCGCCGCCGTGGGCTCGAAGCCCGCCCGCCCAATCGCCTTCCGTTTTGTCCCCTGGCCAACGCGCGTAGACGGCGGGCACCATGCTGCCCGTACCACCTGCACAGCCGCCCCTCACGAATCAGGCCCACCGCAGGAAGGTCCCCCAGATGAAGGTCACCAAGGCCTTGAAGCTCCGCTCGGTCCTGACCGCGCTCACCCTCGTCATCGCCCCGGGCGCCGCCGTCATCGGCACGGCCGGCGAGGCCTTCGCCGTCACCAAGATCAGTCACGCCACCGCGACGTCCATGTTCCAGCAGGTCGGCATCACTTGGTCGTCGTCCGGCAACTGCTCCAACCGCAACGACCCCACCTGCACGTCCTTCGAGCAGCTCAACCTGGCCACCGCCCAAGGCGCCCAGACCCTCAAGCGCGCCAGCGGCTGCGCCCTGAACATCACCGGCGGCACCGAGACCGGACACGCCTCCGGCACGTACTCGCACTGGAACGGCTACAAGCTCGACTACAGCAAGTACACCTGCATCGGGAACTACATCAAGAACAACTTCACCTACATCGGCCTGCGCGGCGACGGCGCACCCCAGTGGCGTTCCGGCTCGGGCAACATCTACGCCGACGAGGGCAACCACTGGGACGTCCTGTACTACAACTGCGGTGGCTGCTGAACCTCTGCCCAGCACGGCAAGCGAGAGCTCGTCCCTTCCGGCAGCCGTCCTCGGGCTGCCGGAAGGAAGACCCTTGGAGGCCATGGCACGATGTACGGCATGATGACGAACCGAAAGGTCCATGCCGCGTAGACGGCCAGGGCACGTCCGGGCCGCCCGTATTCCCCGCCACCGGACACGAATCGCGACACCCGTCATCGACGGCTTGTCCTCGCGTGCGCTGTCCGAGATCGTCCGTCTCGAACGCACCCGCAACTATCTGCGGCCAGGAGACGTCAGCGCGGCCCTGTGCCTGTGGAAGGACTACGTCCACCACCCCGAGCGCGACCTGTGGCATGACTACGAGTGGGGCAACGTGCACTGGTACTGCTGCGGCAACCCCCTCGAAGCCCGCGCTCTCCTCGATGCCGTGATGCAGGCCATGTCCCCGCGAAACGCTCGCGAACTCCGGCAGATTGTCAGCCGGTTTGATGCCGTGTGGAACCGACCATCACCGCCGTACGACGCAGGCGAAGGTTAGATCAGAGCCCGCCGCGGACCGTCGACGAGCGAACCGATCATGATCGTGCTACGAGCCCCAGGCCTTGCGTCAGGGCAGAGCAAGGACGCAGAACTCGTGGCCCTCCGGGTCGGCCAGGCACGTCCAAGGGACCTCGCCCTGGCCGACGTCGAGGTCGGTGGCGCCGAGGGCGCGCAGCCGGGCCACCTCCGCCCCCTGGTCGTCACCGGGGTACGGCAGCAGGTCAAGATGGACGCGGTCCGGCACCGTCTTCACATCGGGTGTGCGCAGGAACTCGAGATACGGTCCGACACCCTTGGCGGAGCGCAACACCGCCTGGTCGTCGGTCACTTCGTGCGGGGTCCAGTCCACCGCCGCGCCCCAGAACCGGGCCATGGCCCGCGGATCCACGCAGTCGACCACAACCGCGGCGATCGGTCCCGTGTCCCGGTAGATCTCCCGGGGCTCCGGCACACAGAACTCGTTGCCCTCGGGGTCGGCGAGGACCGTCCACGGCACGTTGCCCTGGCCCACATGGGCGGGCGTCGCCCCGAGAGCCTTCAGGCGTTCGACCAACTCCGCCTGATGGGCCGAGGAGGTGGTGGCCAGATCGAGGTGCACACGGTTCTTTGCCGCGGACTTGGGTTCCGGCACGGGAACGACGTCGATGCCGAGGCCGACCGGGTCTGGCCACACGAGGCCACCAGGGGGTCCGACGTAGGTGGTCACGCCGGCACTGTAGGCAGTCCAGCCGAGCGCCTCCGCCCAGAACCGGCCGACCGCCGGGCAGTCAAGAGCTTTGATGTTCACCATTACAGGTCGCAGTACCACGTCGGAGATCCTAGGCCCGCGCTCTGCAAGGACATCCGCGGGTGCCGCGGCCGGACAACTTCCGGAAGCGGGGCGGCCCCGTGAACCATCGGGCTGCATGCCGCGTCCTCCTGGTGCGTAGCAAGTGCCGGACGGGCGCTGTGGGAGGGAGAGCAGGGGACGAATGACGGGTGAAACGATCGGTGGTGGGCTGGCTGTAGTGGTGGGCTTGGTGGGCCTGGGGGCCGGTGCGCGGGAGGTACGGCTGCAGATGCGGTTGAGCCGCCACGGGCTGCGTGCCGAGGGCGTGGTGGTGGACCAGGAGCATGAGCCCGGGGACGATAGTTCGACGCCTGTCATCGAGTTCACCGACCGGCAGGGCCGACCCGTCAGGTTTCGGCCCGTCGCGAGGGGGATGGGGCTGGGGCTGGCCCTCGGAGCCCAGGTGCCGGTCGTCTATCTGCCCGGAAGGCCGAAAAGCGCGAGGGTATTCACCCGGCAGCACCGCCTGTCTCCGATCGTCGGCCTGTTCGCCGGAAGCATGATCTTCCTCGGAGTCGCGGCTGGAGCCGTGCTCACGCGCTGAGCCGGCCACCCCTCCTCGTTCTCACTGACGGATCCACCGCCAGACCCGCCACGGGATCCTCGGCCACGCCCTAGTGGTCCGTCACGATGATCCGGTAGCCCACATCAATGGCTTCGAGCGTGAGCAGCTCGGCATAGCGGCTGTGCCAGCGGCCGTCCCTCAGGTCGTCGGCGAGACGGGTCAGCCCGCGCGTGAGCGTGTCGTCGCCGGTCTGCGCCAGCATGGAGATTCCCGCGCGTACCCGCGGATCGAGATAGGCATGCGGGCGGCGCCAGTACGCCGCGCCGAAGCCGTCGATGCAGTCGTGGGGGCCGAGGACTGGCTCCTGGCGTCCACCACCGAGCAGGTCGATCAGCTGGTCAACGGGGACGGCCCGCGTGTCGTCGTAAGCGGCCGCCTCGGGGACATAGTCGCGCACGAGCCAGAACCGCTCGCGGAAGATGTGCTGGTCCCAGGTCAGGATGACAATGCGGCGGCGGGCAACCCTGCGCAGTTCCCTGATTCCGGCCACCAGGTCGGCCCAGTGATGGACGGTCAGCAGGGCCATGACCGCTTCGGCGGCGTTGTCGCACAGCGGGAGGCATTCCGCCACGGCCTGCACGGCGGGCGCAGCTCCCGCCGGCCGCTGGGAGATCATGACCTGACTGGGCTCCACCGCCAGAGCCGTCTGCGGAGGCTCATAGGAACCCGCGCCCGCACCGACGTTGACCACGTTGGTGGCGTCTCCCAGCGCGGCGTGGATCTGCGCCGCGATCCGCGGATCAGGCCGGCGGGTCTGGGCGTACGTCACGCCGAGCGTGTCATAGGTGGCCATGGCGGCAAGTATGTGGGGCGGGCGGCCTCAGCACACTGCTTCGCGTGTCGGCGAATGCCCTGACCGCTGCGCTGGTTCCGGTCGCTCAGGTGGCCAGCGGCCTGCGAGATGAACCCCGAACGGCACCCGCAGGTATGGCACATGGCGGCCAAGTGCCGGCTTTGAGTAGATCCGACTCCGTGAGGATCTTTCCGCCAGGAGCGCGCAACCTGCGCCCCGTGCCGTGGGTCGGACCGGTCGAACGGCCGGTTGACGGCACTCAAGTGCTCAGGGGACGTGTGGTGCGAACAGCGCGAGGAAGCGGAAGAAGCGGCAGGGTGGGATCGGCCGTCGGCGCGGTGGTCCTGGCGATGTGCGCCGGGCTGCTGACCTGGACACCGGCCTCAGCGGCCGTGACGGACGAAGTGGAGATGCCGTCCGTCACGCTTCGCGCGGCCCCCATGACCAACAGGCCGGCGAACCTGTACGCCGCGGATGACTCCGGCTATCTGTCGACGCCGTCGCCCGCCGAGCCGTCGAGCCTGTCGACGTGGGTCCGCGACGACGGCTCGACTGTTGAGGGCCTACCCACTCCGGTGGCTGTCAACGGTGGGTTCGGACTGGAGCGCGTCCAGGAGTCGAACACCTACCGGATCCGGCACTACGCGACCGGCGAGGTCGTACAGGTGGACCTGCCCGCGACCGACAGGGCCACCCGGATGTTCGCCGAGAACCGTCTGGTGACGCAGCGTGTGGTCGACGGCGAGAGGACCCTGCACCTTCTCGAAATCTCCGAGGGCGGCGGGCTGCCGACCGACCGTCAGGTGTCCGGAGTACTGGACGACCTGGCCGATGCCGAGGTCAACGGTGACGGTGATTTCGTCCAGGGCGCGATGTCGGACGGCCGCGGCGGTGCGTTCGAGTACAAGCCCGACGGCGCTGCCGGGCGAACGGCGCTGCTGGATTTCGCGACGGCCCGGGTGACCTATGTACCTAGAAGAGGCTTCGACTCGATCGGGGTCCTGCACCTCGGCCGCGACAGGGTCCTCTTTTTGGCTGTCGACAAGAGTTTCAAAAGGGCGAAACTGTACGTCATAGACCGTGCCCGTCCGGACCGGCCCGGAACCCTCACCGACCGGCTGCCCGACGAGGAGAAGGCCATCGAGGGCCAATGGGACGCGGCCAGGGTCCGTGTGGTCGGCGACTGGCTGGTGTACGCCAACACGATCGACGGCACGGTCCACGCCGTACCCGTCGGGGGCGGCCCGGCCCGCACGCTGCTGCCCCGCTCCACCCTCCGTACCCGCTTCGTCAACGCCCCGGACGGCAGCGTCTACATCGACGGTGGCAGCGACGACGAACACTGGGCGGTGCAGCGCATCACCCCCGCCGAGGACGGCACGCCGGTCGCCGAGCCGGCCGTCCCCCTGCCTCCGGTCACGGTATGGGAGGCCGGCGGCATGGCCCTCGACCACGGGCGGCTGCTGCTCGCCACGGAGAGCGCGGGCACACCGGGCGAGGGCACCACCCGGCTCACCGCTTCCAAACTCTCCCTGGCGGCGGACGGAACACTGACCGCCGGACCGCTCGAGCACTTGGGCGACCTGGGATACAGGGTGCCGGACAGAGAGCCCTACATCGACGCCATGGACGCGGGCTGGGACCAGCCCTGCTACGGGGACTGCCTGCGTCTGACCGCCACGGGAAAGTCCACCGTCGCGCACAGCGTGTGCGGGGTCGGGTACGTCGTGGCGGCAGCCGGCCCCTACCGGGTGGTCCGTCCGGCCGACCAGGAGGTCTGCCCGACAGGAACCGACAGGCAGGAGGTACGGGACGGGGACAAGGTACTGAGCACCGGCCCGCGGCAACCCGCGGCCCTGTGGGGCAGCACTCTGTGGACGCCGGGCAGAAAGACCGGCACTGTCTCCGCGGTTTCTCTGCCTTCCCTCGATCCGGTGAGCACGCAGCACGTCGGCGCCACCTGCGTTCCCAAGGAAGTGCAGGTGGTGGGCCGTTGGATCTACTGGTCCTGCGGGCCGGGCAGTGATGCGGGCGTGTACGACCGGGCCACGGGGCGGCAGATCGACGTACCGTCCGGATACGCGCAGTTGGCCAACGGCTACCTGGTCAGCCAGGCGACCGCGGCCCGCAAGCTGCTGATCACCTACTTCCCGGACGCGGTGCCCGCCGACCGCGTCGGCACGAGCGAGCTCGGCCCACTGCCCTCACCCCTCCGCGCCCCGCAGGACCGGCGCGGCCGGTTCTGGGCGGTGGACCGCTTCGACGGCGCGGTGGCCTATCTCGAGGCCACCGGGGACGTGACCGTGAAGTGGCCGAGGGTCCGCGCCATCTCGTTCGCCGAACCAGAACCTGACACCCCGTTCGCGTGGACGCAGTTCGGCGCCCTGGTCGTGCTGGCGCTGGCCTGCGGGATCACCCTCAAGTTCGCCGGCCGAAAGCCGTGGTCGCCGTTCCGCCGGCCGTCCGGATAGGCCGAGGCGATGTCCTCGCCGTCATCCTCGAGTCCGCCGCCGGTTCCGGCCCGGTCGGCCGGGGTAAGAGGTTGGCTGCCCTATCAGGCTTCTTCTGCGCTGCGTGGCCAGGTGAGACGCCTGGTGAAGTGGGCGCCCGCTGTCAGGACCGTGACTGTCGCAGCGCAGCCGCCGAGCACCATGACCGCGGAGGGAGAGGTGCGGTCCAGGACCATTCCCCCGGAAGGGCGCCGATGGAGGTCGTGGCTTGGAAGGAAGCCGTGAACAGAACCGAGGCTGCTTCGGGGACCGACGGCGCCGCCTTGGAAAACCGGGTCTGCGATGCGACCGGCACGGCGCCGTAGCCGACGCCCCACACGATCAACAGGGCAACGGCACCGGCTTCCGGACACCCCACCGCGGGAAGCAGAAGAGTCGCCGCTTCGATGAGTCCGGACGCAAGTGCGAAGAGCGTCCGCGAATACCGTGCCACCCGCGCACCCCCGAGGAAGTTGCCGAGGATGCCGGCAGCGCCGTAGATCAACAGGAACGTCGTGATCGGGCCGTAGCCGGCATGGGTGACCTGTTCCAGGAACGGCGTGCGCTGGAGCGTGAAGCTCAGCAGCCCTGCACGGGGCTACGACGGCTCGGTCAGCCGCCCGGTGCCGGACTGCGCCCCGCCGAGCGGCTGCCCGAGACGCAGGTTCCAGCGCCCGGACCGCCCGCTGAGCTCCGTCGCGGTCAGCGGTGCCACGTCGATCCGCCAGAAGGCCGGCTCGGGAGCCCCGAGCGTCCGCACCACCGTGGCCCGTACGACTTCGGGATCGACCACGGCGACGGTCCGGCCATCAAGGCGCGCAGCGGAATCAAGCCAGGCGGCGATCCGGTCACAGAACTCCCGTGCCGACTCCCCGCCGTGCGGCGCGGATGCAGGATCCGCCAGCCACAGGGAAACCGCCTCGGGCTCCCGTGCACTCACCTCTGCCAGGGCCGCGCCACGCCAACGGCCCATGTCGAGTCCCGTCAACTCCGGTACGACCGCGGCGTCGAGTCCGAGCGCTTCGGCCGTCTCACGGCAGCGTACCGACGGAGAGACCCAAGCCCGGTCCACTGCCGTGAGCGTTCCGGCCGCAGACCGCGCGCGGCGGAGTCCCGTGGCGTCGAGCGGACAACCGTCGTCGAACCGGGCCTCCCGGAGCGCCAAACTGATCGCAGGTGAGATCAACATCACTCGGCTCGTCATGTACCCGTTCCCGTGCTCAACTTCCCGGCTCTTCCTACGACTTCAGGTCATCCAGAGGGCGCGGGTGTGCCCCCGTGCGCTCTTGGCCGCGCCCCTGCTTCGCGGTACCTTCTCGGGCGATGTCCACCACGGACATCGACGACGGTCCCGCGGAAGCCGGTGAGACTCCGGCACGGTCGCGCCACTGTAAGCCCGGTTCGCACCCCAGGTGCGGGCAGGGCAAGTCAGACCCGCCCCGTTGCCCTTGTGCACCACCAAGACGGGACGCGAGTTCCCCAGGAGGGCCTGCCATGGCGCAGTCTGTCGCTCAGCCGACCACCATTCCCACCGCAGTACCCGCCAAGCTGCCGATCGGTGCGATCGCCCCGTGGGCGGTGTTCTTCGGCATCCTCATGCTGGTTCTGCTCTACTTCGTCGGCGTCGAACAGGGCGCCACCTCCGTGATGAGCGGCGAAGAGGTCCACGAGTGGGTGCACGATGCCCGCCACCTGCTCGGCTTCCCCTGCCACTGACAGCGGCGGGGAAACGTCCAAGCTCATGAACTCTGCAACCGTCCGCAATCTCCTGGTGCGTGGCATGATCGCGGGACTCGCCGCGGGCCTGCTCGCCCTTGTCGTCTCCTACTTCTTGGGCGAGCCGAGCGTCGACGCCGCCATCGCCTTCGAGGAATCCCACGCCCACGGCGGTGACCACGGCGAGGAACTCGTCACCCGCACGATGCAATCCACCGCCGGGCTGTCCACCGGTGTCCTCGTCTACGGGATCGCCTTCGGTGGCATCGCCGCCCTGGCGTACTGCTTCGCGCTCGGCCGCATCGGCCGCTTCGGGCCGCGCGCGAGCGCGCTGCTCCTCGCCGTGGCAGGCCTGGTCGCCGTGTACGTCGTGCCGTTCCTGAAGTACCCGGCCCAGCCGCCCGCCGTCGGTGATCCCGACACAGTCGGCCGGCGTACCGCCCTGTACTTCCTGATGGTGCTGTTGAGCGTGCTGCTCGCTGTCGCCACCGTGATCCTCGGCAAGCGCCTTGCGCCGCGCCTGGGCAATTGGAATGCCACGATCGCCGCGGCGGCGGTCTTCGTCCTGGCCGTAGGGCTCGCGTACGTGTTCCTGCCGTCCTACAACAATGTTCCGGAGCACTTCCCGGCCGACGTGCTGTGGGAGTTCCGCCTGGCCACGCTCGCCGTCCAGGTGACCTTGTGGACCGTCTTCGGGCTCGTCTTCGGAGTGCTCGCGGAGCGCGTACTGGTTCCGCGGGCGGCAGCCGCCGCAGAACAAGCGGGGCGTGCGGCTCCCGTACCCAACTGAGAACATCCGCTCCGAAGGCCCCGACCGGCAGGCTCCGGCGGGGCCTTCGCGTTTCAGGAGAGCGTGGCCAGAGGCGAGGTGATGCCCTCTCGTGCTCGAGGATCACAGCGTGCACTTGGTCGGGGGAGGCCGAGTCGGCGACCGTCACCGACCGTTGAGGGACGCGGTGTGCAGTTCGTCGGCCACGAAGCCGTGAATGTGCCCCCTGCCGTCGGTGACCGGTGCGGAGTCGACGGGATGCGGGTGACCGTCGTGGAGGCCGGTGTGCTCGTGTTCGAGGGGTGCCGCCTCCGGCGACGGCCACAAACCCACCGCCAGCAGGGAGAGCAGCGCGGAGCACCCGGTACCGAACGCAGCCCACACCGCCGGCAGCGCGGGCGGGCACCAACTCCCACCCGGCGCGGCGGTGATGCCCTCAGCCCCGTGAACACGATGGCGGGCGGCAGCGCGGCGGGCAGTACCACCGCCCGGTCGGAGACCCTGTCCACGCGCGGGCAGGAGGAGGGCCACAGTCATGGACCCGGCGTCGAGCGTGCCGAGCCCTCCGGCCGCCCAAGAAGGTCGCGAACGTGGACGACGGTGTTGACGATGACCATCGCGCTGGCGGTGGCGCCCGCGACGTCGAGCGCGAGGAGGGCGCGAGGTTGCGGGACGTCGAAGAAGAGTCGGGAGCCCGCAGTGGCCTTGGTGGAGGCGCTGCCGGTGCGCGGGGCCGGGACGGTGACGGACTTGGGCAGAACCATGGCGACCACGAGCGGGGCTGGGCCGAGGCGCCGAAGCCCAGCACGGTACCCATGGACAGCCAGTTGTACGTCATCACCGACAGCAGTGCCGCCGCGAGAGCGGGGGAGAACACGTGCTCCATGGCCCAGGTGCCGGTTCAGGCGGGGGAGGAACGCAGATGACCGTCGTTCAACTCCTCGTCGGCGCCCTGACGCCGCTGACCAACGCCTTCTTCATAGGTGCTGAGTTCGCCCTGATCTCCGTCCGCCGCAGCCGGATCGAACCGCGGACGAAGGAGGGGGCCAAAGCGCCCATCGGCCGTGCGCTGCCGGCCAGGCCCTGCCGCCGCGCCCGCGGCAGGCCTGTCCGCTCTGCGAGCGGGTGTCAGCCCTTGCCCTTCTTTTCTTCTTTCTGCTCCTCCTTCTTCTTCCTCTCCGCTTCCGTGTTCTTGCGTTCTTCATCCGCTTGCTGCGGATTCTCCTCAGGCTTGCGGACGTCCGGCGTGGGTGAAGAGGCGGAGGCAGCTGGCGGTGAGGGTGACGGCGTCTCGGACGCGGGTGCGGCGGGTGCGGAGTGCGACGGCGTGCTGCCGGGGAGCGGCGTGCTGGGGCCGCTGCCGCCGGAGGTCAGGGAGGCGCCGACGGCGACGGCCGTGGCGAGAAGGGCGAAGCCGGCCAGGCCGAGCAGCCCCTTGGGGGACATCCTGCGGCCGTGTGCGGGCTGGGCGGGGGCCGGGAAGGCGCCGGTCTGCTCGGACGGCGACGGCGTGGGGATCACGGTGGTGGGTTCGTCCCTCGGCGCGGGACCGACCGGATCCGGCCGCTCCAGGGGCCCGGCCAACCAGGTGGCAGCCTGGTCGGCGGTGGGGCGCCGTGCCGGGTCCTTGGCCAGCAGATGCAGGACGTGGTCGGAGAGCGGGTGCGGGACCTCCGGCCGTAGGTGGGCGGGTGGGATCGGGGCGGTCTCGATGTGCTGCTTGACCACGGCCACGGCGTTCGCGCCGGGGAAGGGCGGTCGCCCGGTGAGAAGTTCGTACAGCACGCAGCCGAGGGAGTAGACGTCGGAGGCGGGTTGGGCGGGTTGGCCGAGTCCACGTTCGGGAGCGAGGTAGGCGGCGGAGCCGACGATCTTGCCGGTAGCGGTCAAGGTACCGGCTTGGTCGTTGGCGAAGCGGGCGATCCCGAAGTCGGTGATCTTCACGCTGCCGTCGGCGGTGAGCATGACATTGCCGGGCTTGATGTCGCGGTGGATCACCTGCTGGCAGTGGGCGGCGGCCAGGCCCGCCGCCATCTGCGCCGCGATGCCGGCGGCCTCGTCCGGGGGCAGGACGCTGCGCCTGGCGCGTTCCTGAGCCAGGGTCCAGCCGTCGACGAGTTCCATGACCAGGAAGAGCTGCCCGTCGTGGGAGCCGAAGTCGTGGACGCCGACCAGGTTGGGGTGGTTGAGGCGGGCCGCGGTCTGGGCCTCCAGGCGGAAGCGTTCGGCGTCGGTGGCCGCCACTTGATCGGTCTGGCGGGGCCGCAGCAGTTTCACGGCGACCGCTCGGTTCAGCACCTGGTCGGTGGCGTGCCAGACCTCGCCGATCGCGCCGCGCCCCAGCGGTTGGTCGAGCTGGTACCGATCCGCTATGAGCACGTGCACACTCACCCCTCGCCCCGAGGACAACTCATCGCCCCGGCGCCTGAATTCATGTCATATGAGCGCAAGTGCGCCGGGCGCATTCAGCGTACAGACGCTTCGGCGTCCCGCACCGACCGGCCCGGCACCGGGGCTGGGTTCCGCCCCGGTGCCGAGCGACGGCGCGCGCCGGGCAGGCAGGCGTCGGGGGGATGAGCGCCTGCCCGCCTCGGCGCGAGGACCCGCCGATGAAGGAGGAAACAGGGCGGGCCTCGCGGGACCGGGCTAGCCGGTCCACACCCGCTACAGCGCAGCCGCCTTCCCAGGTGTCACATCCGGCCATCGCGGCCCGGTCGCCCGGCGTGGTGTCCGCCTGAGGCCGCGGTGAGCGTGCGGATCAGCACGGCCGACCCGGCCGCGACCGCGCCGGGGGAGATGAGGACCGCATGTCACAACCACCCGCAACCGCTGCCCGGCACGTCGTCATCCACGCGGGCAAGGCACTTCCGAAACCGGCCACACGCCTGGCAAGAATGTACGCGGCAGAGGCCTCTGGGGGGCGCCGGGACCGCTGCCGCTGGACGCAACTCGTACTGCTCCGCCCTGCCGAATCAACCACAGCTGTCCGACCCACTGCGGCGTGCCCGCACCTACCGCGCCAGGGCAGCCGTCACCATCACATCGCCACGCGTTCGGCCCCGCCATACAGGAGCCTCACATGTCCGACAGTGCCCCCGAGTCCCGCCCCGCCACCGCGAAAGCCATCCCCCTGGGCACCGGCACCCGCAGATGGCTCTTCCGCCCACCGCGGCGTCACGGCGAAGCGGACACCAGTCGCAGCGTCAGCTTTCTGGAGCTCTTCTACGACCTCGTCTACGTCGTCCTGGTCGGCCAGGCGGCCCACACCCTCGCGGAGGACCTCACCTGGCGGGGCACCGCAACCTTCGCAGTGCTCTTCGGGCTGATCTGGATCGCCTGGCTCAACGGCACACTCTTCTACGAGCTGCACGGCCGCGAAGACGGCCACACCCGTTCACTGATCTTCGTGCAGATGCTGCTGCTGTCCCTCATGGCGGTCTACGTCGGCCACGCCGACGGCGACGACGGCCGCACCCTGGCCGCACTCTACGCACTGCTGCTCGCCCTCCTCAGCTACCAGTGGTACTCCGTGTACCGGCAGGACGAGCCGGAGCTGCGCAAGACCCCTCGCCGCTATCTCATCGTCATGGTCGCGGGCATCATCCTGATCGCTGCTTCGGTACCGCTGTCGGCCGACGCCCGCCTCGCCGTCTGGGCGGTGTTCGTCGTCGCGTGGACCGGTGTGGAGTGCGTCATCCTCATCTTCTGGCGCAGAACGCCGACTTATGAGGTCGTGACCGACACCATGGTCGAGCGCTTCGGACTCTTCATCATCATCGTGCTCGGCGAAGTCGTCATCGGTGTCGTGAACGGCCTGACCGAAACCGAACGCAGCGCACTCGTCACGACCACGGGTCTGCTCGGGCTCGCCATCGGCTTCGGGTTCTGGTGGAACTACGCGGACTTGGTGTCCCGACGGCTGCCCCGCGAGACCGGCCACTCCCTGGCGACCTGGATCTTCATTCACCTGCCGCTGGCCATGGCCGTCGCCGCGGCCGGCGCCGGGATGGTCGGGCTGGTGGAGCACGCCACCGACCACCGGGCTCCCGCCGCCGTGAGCTGGCTGATGGCCGGTTCCGTGGCCGTCATGCTGCTCACGACGGTGGGGCTGCTACCCACCCTCGCGGACTACGACCGCTATCTCTCCGCCTACAAGTCCGTGCAAGCCGTGCTCGCCACGGCAGCCGTCCTCGCCCTCCTCGCGGGCTGGTCCCGCCCCGCCCCCTGGCTCCTCGCTCTCACCTTGTGGCTCCTCCTCTCCGTGACCTGGGTCTTCGCGTTCGTCCGGTGGCTGAGCCAGGGCTCCCTGATCAACGAGAGGACAGCCGAGTAACGAGCAGCACAGGCCCTGTCCGGTCCGGGCGCGGCGAGCGAGGCGTGCGTGGCCGCCGCACAGCGTGAGCCCCGTCTCACCCGCCCGGCACCTCTTGGCTATGCAACGAGTTGCATATGAAGATCGAGGCATGGCGCTCGAGCACGCGATCCTCGTCTCCCTGCTGGAGAAGCCGGGTTCCGGCTATGAGCTGGCCCGGCGATTCGAACGGTCCATCGGATACTTCTGGACCGCCACGCACCAGCAGATCTACCGCGTCCTCAAACGCATGGAGAGCGACGGCCTGCTCGCCGTCCGCGGACTGCCGCAGCAGAGCCGGCCGGACAAGAAGGAGTACTCCGTCATGGGCCCCGGCCGGGCCGCCCTCTCCCAGTGGCTGCACGAACCGATCGAACCCGAGAGCATCCGGCACGACCTCGCCGTAAAGATCCGTGGCGCGGCCTTCGACGACCCGTCCGTGCTCGTCCGTGAGGTCGAACGGCACCGCCAGGTGCACAGCGACCGGCTCGCGCACTATCTCGCCGGAGAACAGCGTGACTTCACCGGCCCGACGGCCCCGACCCCGCTCGACGCCGGTCAGGAGCTCCAGCATGTAGTCCTGCGCGGCGGCATCGCCTTCGAGCGCATGACCATCGCCTGGCTCGACGACGTACTCGCCACCCTCAGCCGCCTCGCCACGCCACCCCCGCAGACCTGAGCCGCGGGCGTGTGGAGGGGGCCACAGCCGCCCGCTCTCCGCGGCCTCCTTCAATCCCTCACCATCACCCTCAACCCTCGGAAGGCGACCTCCATGGCCGACTCCCTCCTCTTCAACCCGCGCACATACGACCCGGCGCAGTTCGACCCGGAGACCCGCAGGCTGCTGCGGGCCACCGTCGACTGGTTCGAGGACCGCGGCAAGCGCAGGCTCATCGAGGACTACCGCTCCCGCGCCTGGCTGGCCGACTTCCTCGCCTTCTCCGCCAAGGAAGGCCTGTTCGCCACCTTCCTCACCCCGGCGTCCGCCGCCGGCCACAAGGACCAGCGCTGGGACACGGCCCGGATCGCCGCCCTCAACGAGATCTTCGGGTTCTACGGACTCGACTACTGGTACGCATGGCAGGTGACCATCCTCGGTCTCGGCCCGGTCTGGCAGAGCGACAACTCCGCGGCCCGCACCCGCGCCGCCGAACTCCTCACCCAGGGCGAGGTGTTCGCCTTCGGCCTCTCCGAGAAGACGCACGGCGCCGACATCTACTCCACCGACATGCTGCTCACTCCCGACGGCAACGGCGGCTTCAGGGTGACGGGTTCCAAGTACTACATCGGCAACGGCAACGCCGCCGGGCTCGTCTCGGTCTTCGGCCGCCGCACCGACATCGAGGGCCCGGACGGCTACGTCTTCTTCGCCGCCGACAGCCGCCACCCCGCCTACCACCTCGTGAAGAACGTCGTCGACTCCTCCAAGTACGTCAGCGAGTTCCGCCTCGACGACTACCCCGTGGCCCCGGAGGACGTCCTGCACACGGGCCGCGCCGCCTTCGACGCCGCCCTCAACACCGTCAACGTCGGCAAGTTCAACCTCTGCACCGCCTCGATCGGCATCTGCGAGCACGCGATGTACGAGGCGGTCACCCACGCGCACAACCGCATCCTGTACGGCCGCCCCGTCACCGCCTTCCCGCACGTACGCCGCGAACTCGCCGACGCCTACGTCCGCCTCGTCGGCATGAAGCTGTTCAGCGACCGCGCGGTCGACTACTTCCGCTCCGCCTCGCCGGACGACCGCCGCTACCTCCTCTTCAACCCGATGACGAAGATGAAGGTGACCACGGAGGGCGAGAAGGTCATCGACCTGATGTGGGACGTGATCGCCGCCAAGGGCTTCGAGAAGGATACCTACTTCGCCCAGGCCGCCGTCGAGATCCGCGGGCTGCCCAAGCTCGAGGGCACGGTGCACGTCAACCTCGCGCTGATCCTCAAGTTCATGCGCAACCACCTCCTGAACCCGGCCGAGTTCGCGCCCGTACCGACCCGCCTCGACGCGGCCGACGACACCTTCCTCTTCGAGCAGGGACCGGCCCGCGGCCTCGGCTCCGTGCGCTTCCACGACTGGCGCCCCGCCTACGACGCATACGCAGCCGTCCCGAACGTCGCCCGCTTCCGCGAACAGGCCGACGCCCTCTGCGAGTTCGTCGCCACCGCGGCCCCCGACGAGGAGCAGAGCCGCGACCTCGACCTCCTGCTCGCCGTCGGCCAGCTGTTCGCACTGGTGGTCCACGGCCAGCTGATCCTGGAGCAGGCCAAGCTGACGAACCTCGACGAGGACGTGCTCGACGAGCTCTTCTCCGTCCTCGTCCGCGACTTCTCCGCCTACGCCGTCGAACTGCACGGCAAGGACTCCGCCACCGCGGATCAGCAGCGCTGGGCGCTCGGCGCGGTCCGGCGCCCCGTCGTCGACGAGGCGCGTGCGCAGCGCGTCTGGGAGCGGGTCGAGGCCCTGTCCGGGGCGTACGAGATGGCGCCCTGACGGGGCCTGTCCCAGGGGGCTCGTCGACAGGTGAAGGTCACGGCCCCCGGGAGCGGTGACGCCCGTACCGCGTGCCGCTGTGGTCTCCGCGCGACCTGCTGCGCGCAGACCACGGCGGCCACGGAGGGCACGAGGCTCAGGGCCAAGCGCTACCGGCTCCCGCTCGGCTCAACCCCTGCCCGGCAGCGATCCGGTGTGCGTTGCCGCAGTCTGCTCGCCCTGGTCCAGCGAGGCCTGATGCTCGGCGGACGCGACGAAGTAGTCGGCATCCTTCGGCCGCTGGGCCCCCGAGCGTGGACGCGGCACCGGCTCAAGGTGGGGGATGTGCTTGGAGCAGTGCACGTACGCCTCGTCCACCGTGATGTGCACCCAGAATTCCGGCCTGCGTCCCGGAGCGGTGTCCACGGGGAGGTCGGGATAGGCCCGCCGCTGCTCCTCGTCCCGGTGGAGCCTCGCCGCACCATTGACGTGCAGGCCGATGTGGTCGTGGGTGAAGTCGACGAAGAGCAGGCCTATGTGCGGGTTCTCGGTGATGTTTCCCGCGCTGGCGAGGACACCGTTTCCGCGGTACTCCGGGTAGGTGAGCGTGCCGTCGTCCAGCACAGTGACGAAGCCCGGGGGACCGGCACGGAAGGTGACGTCACAGTTGCCGCCGGAGTCCGACGTGGACAGGAACGCCATGGTCTGGCGCCCTATGAAGTCCGCCATCTGCGGCGTCAGACGGGTCTGCACCTGTCGGTCGTAGAAAGTGGCGGCCTGGTCTGCTGTCCCGAGCAGATGCTGTAGGCGGCGCTCGCCGTCGGAGCCGGTGGAATCGTGTGGGGGGTTCACGAAAACGCGCTGCCTTCCTGTGGCCTTGATCTGGGCGTGAGGAGCGTCGGCACTCTAACGCCCGACGGTGAACGGTGTCGTGGTCGGTACCCGCAGGCCAGTAGTGACCAGTGGTGATGGGCAGGTTATGGAGTCGCAGCTGACGGCACTCGGTGTGGGTTGTGTCGCCGTGTGGAAGGCAGTGGCTGTGACTGTCCGACATCCTGCTGCGCGGAAGGGCGGGCGATTCAATCGTCTGTCCGAAACCGCGGCCGCCTTTACGAGCTCCCCGCCCTTCTACTTCGTCTGCCTGGCGCTGGTGGCTTTCTTCATCGTCGTCCATGCGGCGGAGCTGGGGGAGCACTGGATGTTCCTGGCGGGGGATCTGATGACCGCGGTGACGTTGCTGCTGCTCGCATTGCTGAAGAACTCCGAGCAGAGGGCCGAGCACGCGATCCAGCGAAAGCTGGACGCCATCGCTGCCGCGCTGCTGGAGGAGCGGGAGGGGAAGACCGGTAAGGCCACGGAGGAGCTGAGGAAGGCCATTGGGATGGACGAGGAGGTCTGATCGCTGGGGGAGGGGGGAGACCCGCCCCGTAGGAGGAACTTGAAGCCACGGCAACGCCCGGCTCGCCAGGGGGCCAGTGGCCGAAGAAGGTGGCTGCGGCGCTCGACGCGACGGACCGATCGTCGTGGAGACGAGGACGTTCGGCTCGCGCGTGATTTACGAACGCTACGGGTGCGCCTGGGCTGAGTCGGCCTCACACGGCTGCCCGTCTTGGCGGTGTTGCCGGGCGGTCCGGTGAAGACCTGGTGGTAGTGCGCCCGTCCAGCGGCAGGCAGGTTGGAAGGCAGGCTTCCCTGCCGCCGTGTTCCTCCATGCTCAGGGAAATCCATCCATCAATATGGCGGAAACATCAATTCTGCGTCTGGAGGTCTTGCATGCATCGCGATGGATTTCCCGCTCCGGATTCCGGGCTTCTACTCACTCACTTTCTGACGGTGGCTGACGTAGCCCGTTCCCGCGCTTTCTATACCGAAGTCCTAGAGGTTGTCCCGTATGGGGCGTGAGTTATCCGGTGAGGGCCAGGTTGTGGAGCCGGGCGATGCCGAGCATGGCCTGGTGAACGCCGTTGCCC
>NZ_JBIWJD010000004.1:0-296696 GCF_044764945.1 Streptomyces sp. NPDC093568
CGACCAGCAGCCGCCTGCCATGAACGGTCAGCCGGGCATTACGGTGGGACACGAAGACCTCCGTGCGGTGCAGTCCTAGACAGCTCCACCACACCGGAGGTCTTCGCCATGATCAAGCCCGACGACTGTCAACAACGCTCGTGATCAATACACCTAGCCGGCGGGGCTGGGCGGAAGCCGGGGCGCCGTTGGAGTTCGGCGCCCCCTCGCCGTAGGGCTTCGGCTTGTTCGGCGGGTGCGGGTGGTGGGGGTTGGTCGCGCAGTTCCCCGCGCCCCTGAGGGGGCGTTTCGCGGACGCCTTTCGGAACATGTTGCGCGGCGTGATGCCCGACAGGCCCCGCGCCCTCTCGCGGTAGGCCTCGGCTTTGTTCGGCGGGTGCGAGTGGTGGGGGTTGGTCGCGCAGTTCCCCGCGCCCCTGGCGGGGCGCTTCGTGGGGCCTCTCAGAACTTGTTGCGCGGGGTGATGCCCAGCGACATGCCCGACAGGCCCCGCTGCCGTCCCCCGAGCTTCCCGGCGATCGCGCGCAGTGCCGAGCCGGCCGGGGAGTCGGGGTCTGTCAGGACCACCGGCTTGCCCTCGTCGCCGCCCTCGCGCAGGCGGACGTCGATCGGGATGTTGCCGAGGACCGGGACCGTCGCGCCGGTCGTGCGGGTCAGGCCGTCGGCGACCACCTGGCCGCCGCCCGTGCCGAAGACGTCGACCATCTCGCCGCAGTGCGGGCAGGGCAGGCCCGACATGTTCTCGACCACGCCGACGATCTTCTGGTGGGTCTGGACGGCGATGGAGCCGGCCCGCTCGGCGACCTCGGCGGCGGCCTGCTGCGGGGTCGTGACGACCAGGATCTCGGCGTTCGGAACCAGCTGGGCGACGGAGATCGCGATGTCACCGGTGCCCGGCGGCAGGTCCAGGAGAAGGACGTCCAGGTCGCCCCAGTACACGTCCGCCAGGAACTGCTGGAGCGCGCGGTGCAGCATCGGGCCGCGCCAGACGACAGGGGCGTTGCCCGGCGTGAACATGCCGATGGAGATGACCTTCACGCCGTTCGCGGACGGCGGCATGATCATGTTCTCGACCTGGGTCGGACGGCCGTCCGCACCCAGCATGCGGGGCACCGAGTGGCCGTAGATGTCGGCGTCCACGACGCCCACCTTCAGGCCGTCGGCCGCCATCGCCGCGGCGAGATTCACGGTCACGGAGGACTTGCCCACGCCGCCCTTGCCGGACGCGACCGCGTAGACGCGGGTCAGCGAGCCGGGCTTGGCGAAGGGGACCTCGCGCTCGGCGGTGCCGCCGCGCAGGGCGTTCGCCAGCTCCTTGCGCTGCTCGTCGCTCATCACGTCGAGCGTGACGTCGACGCGGGTGACGCCCTCGACCGCGGCGACGGCGTCCGTCACACGCTGAGTGATCGTCTCGCGCATCGGGCAGCCGGAGACGGTCAGGTACACGGTGACCGCGACCGCTCCGTCCGCGCCGATCTCCACCGACTTGACCATCCCGAGTTCCGTGATGGGGCGGTTGATCTCGGGGTCGTTCACCGTCGCCAGCGCTTCGCGCACCGCGTCTTCCGTAGCCATAGGACGATGGTACGGCTCGGTAGCCATGCCCCGGAAAGCCCGTCAGCGGTCGTCTACGTCACGTCCGCGCGACCGATCCGCCGGGAATACCCCGTGCTCGTGGTGACCGTTGGGCCGCTCCTCCAGCTCCTTCAGCAGGTCCTGGAGCTCCGAGCGCATCCAGTCGCGGGTGGCGACCTCGCCCAGACCGATGCGCAGCGCGGCGATCTCGCGGGTCAGGTACTCGGTGTCGGCGATCGACCGCTCGTTCTGCTTGCGGTCCTGTTCGAGGTTGACCCGGTCGCGGTCGTCCTGCCGGTTCTGCGCGAGCAGGATCAGCGGGGCGGCGTAGGAGGCCTGGAGCGAGAGCATCAGGGTCAGGAAGATGAACGGGTACTCGTCGAACTTCAGAACGCCCGGCGCGAAGACGTTCCACAGCACCCACATGATGATGACGAACGTCATCCAGACGATGAACCGTCCGGTGCCGAGGAAGCGCGCGATGCGCTCCGAGAGCCGTCCGAAGGCCTCCGGATCCCACTCGGGCAGGATCCGGCGGCGCGGGGGCCGGGGTTGGTCGAGGCGCGCGCGAGGCGCCCGGGAGGCCGCGGTGGCGCCCGACACCGTGCGCTCGCGCGTGCTCTCACGCTCGGGAGCCATGCGCCGGCACCCCCTCGCCGGCGTCCTCGGCCAGGTGGAACTCCGTCTCCCGCCAGTCCTCGGGCAGCAGGTGATCCAGTACGTCGTCCACGGTCACCACGCCCAGCAGCGACCCGGAGTCGTCCACGACGGGCGCCGCGACCATGTCGTACGTCGCGAAGAACCCGGCGACCACCGGCAGCGCGGCGTCCGGCTCCAGTGCCTCGAGGGCCTCGTCGAGCAGCGCGCTGACCAGGGTGTACGGCGGGTCGCGCAGCAGGCGCTGGAAGTGGACCGTGCCGAGATACTTGCCGGTCGGCGTCTCGTCGGGCGGGCGGCAGACGTAGACCTGGGCGGCGAGGGCGGGGGACAGGTCCGGGTTGCGGACGCGGGCGAGGGCGTCGGCGACGGTGGCGTCGGGGCGCAGGATGATCGGCTCGGTCGTCATCAGACCGCCGGCCGTGTGCTCCTCGTAGGCCATCAGACGGCGCATGTCGGCCGCGTCGGAGGGCTGCATCAGGCTCAGCAGCCGCTCCTGCTCGTCCGTCGGGAGCTCGCCGAGCAGGTCGGCGGCGTCGTCCGGGTCCATGGCCTCCAGGACGTCGGCGGCGCGGTCGGCCTTCAGTTTGCCGAGGATCTCGATCTGGTCGTCCTCGGGGAGCTCTTCGAGCACGTCGGCCAGGCGGTCGTCGTCGAGGGCGGCGGCGACCTCGGCGCGGCGCTTGGGCGAGAGGTGGTGCAGGACGTTGGCGAGGTCGGCGGGGCGCAGCTGCTCGAAGGTGGCGAGGAGGCTCTCGGCGCCCTGGCCCTGCTCCTCCAGCGAGAAGCCGGTGACGGCGGACCACTCGACGGTCAGCGACTCGCCCTTGGCCCGCCGCAGGGGGCCGCTCCGGCCGCCCTTGCGCACGAAGACCTTGTCGATCTCCCAGTCCCGGCGGGCCGGCAGCTGCCCGACCGACAGATCGAGGACGGTGACCTCCTCGCCGGTCTCCACGAGGGTGACCCGCCGGTCGAGCAGCTCACCGAAGACGAGACGCTCGGTGGGGCGCTGCTCGAAGCGGCGGACGTTGAGCACGCCGGTGGTGATGACCTGGCCGGACTCGACGCTGGTCACGCGGGTCATGGGCAGGAAGATGCGGCGCCGGGTGGACAGTTCGACGACCAGGCCGAGCAGCCGCGGGGGGCGCCGGCCCACGCGGAGCATGACGACCAGATCGCGCACGCGCCCCACCTGGTCGCCGTTCGGGTCGAAGACCGCGATGCCGGCGAGGTGCGAGACGAAGATCCGGGGAGCGCCGGCTGCCATGGCGTGAGGCTCCTTTGGGTGCGGGGTGTGCAGTGTTGCCGTCGCGGCCGGTCCGACCGTGCCGCATATCCGAATTGCCCGCTCGGGTGGGCTTCAGGCTAGCCCGTCCGGATCCGATACGCCCTGGTGAGAGATCCGGACGGACTGACTCCGCGGGGGTGGTGACGTGCCGGTACGCTGCCTACGCCGCTCAGGTCCCACGACAGAAAGGCAGCCCCACCTGTGACTGCTATTCCCCAGGGTCGTACGCGCCGGGCAGCGCTGGTGACCGCCGTGTGCGCCCTGGTCGTGTCGGGAACGGGACTGACCGGATGCAGTGAGGACCCGGACGAGGGCACCAACGGGGTCGGCAAGCTGCCGGCCGCCGAGATCCAGCGCAAGACCCGCTCGGCCGCCGACTCCGCCGAGGCCGTGCGGCTGTCCGGGAACGTGGTGACCAGCGGGCGTACCTACAAGCTCGACATGCGGCTGAAGTCCGGCGGCGCGACGGGGTCGGTCACCGCGCAGGGGTCGACGTTCCAGCTGCTGCGGATCGACGAGCAGCTGTATCTGAAGGCCGACGCCGGTTTCTGGAGCGACGCCGGAGGCGACGGGAAGGCGGACGCCGCGGCCGTGGACAAGCTGAGCGGCAAGTTCGTGAAGGTGCCGCAGGGCGACCCGGCGTACAAGAAGTTCAGCGGCTTCACCGACAAGGGCGTGCTCCTCGACGGCCTGCTGACCCTGCACGGCGCGCTGGCCACCGACGGCCACTACGAGCAGGGTGGCACCCGCGTCATCCGCATCACCGGCGACAAGGGCTCGGGCGGCACCCTCGACGTCTCCCTGGAGGGCACCCCGTACCCCCTGCGCCTGACCCGGGCCGGTGGCGCGGGCACGCTGACCTTCTCGTCCTGGGGCGACGACTTCCCCCTGGAGAAGCCGTCCAAGGGCGACACCGTGGACTACGGCAAGCAGCTGCCGACGTCGTGACCGGCCAGGGCGAGCCAGGCGTCGCGGAGCAGGCGGGACTTCGCGGACACGGCCTAGCGGCGCCGCTTCCTCTTCAGCAGCAGCCGCGGAAGCCCCGCGGGGATCGGCCGGCGGGTCGTCGCCGGGGACGGCAACGGTGCCTCGGCCAGGGAGCCGTCGGGCAGCGGGGCGGTGGCGCCCGTCGGTTCGAGGCGCAGCACCCGGCACTCGCGGGCCCAGCGGGCCGGCATCTCCTCGCCGTCGGGGGCGTTCAGGCGCTTGCCCTTGAGCTCGGCGACCGTCGCGTCCCACTGCTCGGTGCCCGCCGCCAGCTCGACGACCTTCGCGGACCAGGAGACCAGCCGGCCGCCCTTGTCCTTGCTGCGGACCGTCACCTCGGCCGCGGCCCCGTCCACGAGCCCCGGCAGCGGCTGCTCGCCCGGCCCGTCGCCGACGACACACGCCGCACCCTCGTGCCACGCGTGCCACAGCGCCCGGACCGGGTGACCGGGCCCGCCCACCCAGATGAGGCCGGACTTCTTCGTGGCCTCCTCGACGAGGGCCTGGTCGAGCAGCTCGCTTGTCATGGCCCAAGCCTATCCAGCCGGGTCCGGCCCGGTCAGAGCCATCCGTTCCGCTTGAGCGTGCGGTGGATCCCCAGACAGAGGGTCACCGTGATGCTCATGATCACCGGGTAGCCGTACTTCCAGTGCGTCTCCGGCATGTAGTCGAAGTTCATGCCGTACACACCGCAGACCATCGTCGGTACGGCGATGATGGCGGCCCACGAGGTGATCTTCCGCATGTCCTCGTTCTGGGCGACGGACGCCTGGGCGAGGTTGGCCTGGAGGATCGAGTTGAGCAGTTCGTCGAAGCCGATGACCTGCTCGTGCACCCGCGCGACATGGTCGGCGACGTCGCGGAAGTACTTCTGGATGTCCGGGTCGATCAGCCGCATCGGACGCTCGCTCAGCAACTGCATGGGACGCAGCAGGGGCGACACCGCCCGCTTGAACTCCAGCACCTCGCGCTTGAGTTGGTAGATCCGCCCCGCGTCGGTGCCGCGCGGTGTGCCCTTGCGGCCCGGCGAGAAGACCTCCGTCTCCACCTCGTCGATGTCGTCCTGCACCGCGTCGGCGACGGCGACATACCCGTCGACGACATGGTCGGCGATGGCGTGCAGCACGGCCGACGGGCCCTTGGCGAGCAGCTCGGGGTCGTCCTGGAGGCGGTGCCGCAGCGCGCGCAGCGAACCCTGCCCGCCGTGCCGGACGGTGATGAAGAAGTCCCGTCCGGTGAAGCACATGACCTCGCCGGTCTCGACGATCTCGCTGTTGGCGGTGAGCTCGTCGTGCTCGACGTAGTGGATGGTCTTGAAGACGGTGAACAGCGAGTCGTCGTAGCGCTCCAGCTTCGGGCGCTGGTGCGCCTGTACGGCGTCCTCGACGGCCAGCGGGTGCAGCCCGAACTCGCTTGCGATGCCGGAGAATTCGGCCTCGGTCGGCTCGTGCAGGCCGATCCAGACGAAGCCGCCGTCGCGGCGCACCTGGCGCATCGCCTCGTGCGGGGTGAGGGGCTTGGACGTCTCGACCCGGGCGCCGTGCCGGTAGACGGCGCAGTCGACGACGGCCGAGGGAGTCGCGGGGTCGCGGGTGGTGTCGTAGGCGCCGTTGTCCTTGCGCAGTGAGACGCGGGACGGGCGGACCACGGCACGCAGATCGCGGATCATCGACATGAGCAGGCTCCTTCGCGACGGGCAACGAAGCGTGAAGGACCGCGGGACGGTTGGAACTGCCCGGAATGGGGACGTCCTGACCTCAGGATGTTTGGCACGTCCACAAAGCGGGGAGCACCGCACCGTCGCGGTGATGGGGGCTTCGTTGCTGATTCAGATCAGACGATCAGGCAAAGCGAAACGAAGTGCTCTTCCGCGTGAGGACGCGAGCGTGAAAGGCGGCGGTCAGCCGGAGCCGGAACAGCCGAATCAGCTACATCAGCGGCGGGAAGAGCGAGTGGTACTGCACGGTCGACTTCGATCCATGACAGCCCCACCTCCTCCGGCCGGTCCCTCGTGAGGGACGTTCCATGCCCCTTTCGGGGTTCCCCGTAGGGGAGTCTCAATCTCGGTATCGGGATTCGATCGCGATGCTCACGCATGCCGTCCCGAACACCGGGCAAGAGTATCAGCCGACTGAAGTGTCAAGGCGCTGCTTTGCCCTGTACTGACGAGTTCTATGCTCACGGCATGGCTGATGTTCTCCCTTTGGTCGAGGCCCGGTTGCGCACCGCGCTCGGCGAACCGGACGCCCGTGCGGCGGTCACCTTTCTCGGTACGGACCGCATCGAGGTGCTCCGTTTCCAGGAAGGTGACATCGTCCGTTACGCCACGCTCGGCATGTCCGCGCAGCCCATGAACGACCCCACCGCGATGGTCGCCGACCCGGTCAAGGGCGCCCGCGCGGAATTGGTCCTCTCGGTCCGGGCCGGGATCGCCGACACCGACAAGGTGCTCCGCCCGCTCGCCGTGCTCGCCGCTTCCCCGCAGGTCGAGGGTGTGATCGTGGCGCCCGGCGCCTCCCTGGACGTCGGCGAACCGCTGTGGCCCGGCGCCCCGTTCACCTCGGTCCTGGTGGCCGAGCCGGGCGGACTGGTCGAGGACCTCCGGCTCGACGAGCCCCTCGACCCCGTGGCTTTCCTGCCGCTGCTGCCCATGACCCCGAACGAGGCCGCCTGGAAGCGCGTGCACGGCGCCCAGGCCCTCCAGGAGCGCTGGCTGGCCAACGGGACGGACCTGCGGGATCCCGCCCGGACGTCCGTTCCGCTGGAGTGAGGAACCTCACCAGTCGGTGGCCGAAAACCGTCAGTTGGCGAACACGGCGACGCCGTCCTCGGTGGCATGCCGGGCCTCCAGCTCCTCGGCCTCGAGCGTGAGCGCCCGCCGCCGTACGACGACCACGAGCGCGCCCGCCACAGCCGTGACCGCGGCCACCACGAACGGGACGCGGAGGCTGCCGGTCCACTCCTCGATCCTCGGCGCGAAGTAGGGCGCGGCCGCCGCCGCGAACCAGCGCACGAAGTTGTAGCCGGCGCTCGCCACGGGGCGCGGCGCGTCCGAGACGCCGAGGGCCAGCTCGGTGTAGACGGTGTTGTTCACGCCGATGAACGCGCCGGACAGGATCGTGCAGACGACGGCGGTGGTGTGATCGCCGTAGCCGAGCACCAGGACGTCCGCCGCGAGCAGGACCAGCGAGCCGCCGAGCACCTTGAGCGAGCCGAACCGCCGCTGCAGTCGCGGCGCCACGAGCACGGAGAAGACGGCGAGCAGCACGCCCCAGGCGAAGAACACGGCACCCGACCGGTAGGGCGTCATGTTCAGCACGAACGGGGTGAAGGCCAGCACCGTGAAGAACGTGTAGTTGTAGAAGAACGACGAGACGGCCGCGGAGGCGAGACCGCCGTGACCGAGCGCCTTGACCGGGTCCAGCAGCGAGATCTTGCGGGCCGGTGTGGGCTGCTCCTTCAGGAACACGGCGATGCACAGGAAGCCGACGGCCATCAGGAAGGCCGTGCCGAAGAACGGGTAGCGCCAGCTCGCGTCGCCGAGCAGGGCGCCCAGCAGCGGGCCGCAGGCCATGCCGAGGCCGAGGGCGGACTCGTAGAGCAGGATCGCCGCGGCGCTGCCGCCGGTCGCCGCGCCCACGATGACGGCGAGGGCGGTGGAGACGAAGAGCGCGTTGCCGAGCCCCCAGCCCGCCCGGAACCCGACGAGTTCGCCGACCGATCCGGACGTGCCCGCGAGCCCGGCGAAGACGACCACGAAGGCGAGGCCGAGCAGCAGGGTTCTGCGGCCGCCGATCCGGCTGGAGACGAAGCCGGTGATCAGCATCGCCACCGCCGTGATGAGGAAGTACGACGTGAAGAGCAGGGAGACCTGGCCGGGCGTGGCGTGCAGGCCGCCGGCGATGGACGGCAGGATCGGGTCGACGAGTCCGATGCCCATGAAGGCGACGACGGACGCGCCGGCGGTCGCCCACACGGCCCGCGGCTGCCGCAATGAAGTAGATGGCATATACACATATTAATTTAGGCACCCTAACGATGCAACGTGCCCGGCGCCTCCCCGGAGAACGGCTTCCGTCCGGACGGGTGATCGTCCTTGACGTGGCGCGGAAGGGGTAGGACCGTGGGGGCCTATGAGGGGCGAACCCAGTTGCCCGAAGTGTGGTGGCCGGGTCAGGGCTCCCGGACTCTTCGCCGACACCTGGCAGTGCGATGTGCACGGCACCGTGCACCCGGTGCAGCCCGTGATCCCGCCCAGCGTCGAGGCCCTCGGTGTGGTCGTGCATCGCACGCAGGTGCCCGTCTGGATGCCGTGGCCGCTGCCGATCGGCTGGTTGTTCACCGGCGTCGCCAGCGCGGGTGACGACCGCACCGGCGGCAGAGCCACCGCCGTGGCCTGCTCCGGACCCGGCCCGCTCGGCGGCATGGGTGAGCTGATCCTGGTCGCCGAGGAACTCGGCGTCGGCCTCGGCGCGCGTTATGCGGGCATCGACGGTCCGGACCCCGGGTCGTACATGAACGTCGAGAAGCCACCCCAGGCCAAGGTGCTCGCCGCCGGCCGTCCGACACCGCTGTGGCATGTGTCGGGGACGCCCGACGACCGTGCCGTGTTCGCGGGGGAGGCGCTCGGGATGTGGCTGTGGGCGGTCATGTGGCCCGAGCAGTCGGGACTGCTGATGTACGACGAGCTGGTGCTGACGGATCTGCGGGACGCCGGGGCCGAGCTGGAACTGGTGCCGTGCGGGGCGCTTTCGCCGCGCTTGCTCGAGCCGTAGCGCCC
Source organism: Streptomyces sp. NPDC093568 (assembly GCF_044764945.1). NCBI lineage: Bacteria > Bacillati > Actinomycetota > Actinomycetes > Kitasatosporales > Streptomycetaceae > Streptomyces > Streptomyces sp. NPDC093568. The sequence continues at coordinate 9,288 of NZ_JBIWJD010000004.1, forward strand.
ACGGGGGTGGTGTGGGGGGTTGGGTGGCGGCTGTGGGTGGGTCGTGGTTGATCGCGCCGTTCCCCGCGCCCCTGAGGTGGGCAGATGTAAGGGGTGCTCGCCAGTACGGGTGTGACAGTCATGGTTGAAAATCCGGTTATCCTTGAGCGTCCCCTTCCGTGCCGTCAGTGACTGGAGTTCGCGTCGTGCGTATCGATCTGCACACCCACTCCACCGCTTCCGACGGTACGGACACGCCCGCTGAGCTGGTGCGCAACGCCGCCGCTGCCGGGCTCGACGTCGTGGCCCTCACCGATCACGACACCACCCGCGGGTACGCCGAGGCCATCGCCGCGCTGCCGGAGGGGCTCACCCTCGTCACCGGCGCCGAGCTGTCCTGCCGTATCGACGGCATCAGCATGCACATGCTGGCCTACCTCTTCGACCCCGAGGAGCCCGCGCTGCTCGCCGAGCGTGAGCTCGTGCGCGACGACCGGGTGCCCCGGGCCCAGGGAATGGTCGCCAAGCTCAACGCGCTGGGGGTGCCCGTCACCTGGGAGCGGGTGCTGCGGATCGCCGGGGACGGCTCGGTCGGCCGGCCGCACGTCGCCACCGCGCTGGTCGAGCTCGGGGTCGTGCCGACCGTGGATGACGCCTTCACCGAGGACTGGCTGGCCGACGGCGGGCGGGCCTTCGTGGAGAAGCACGAGACCGACCCCTTCGAGGCGATCCGGCTGGTCAAGGCCGCCGGCGGTGTCACCGTCTTCGCGCACCCCGCCGCGAGCAAGCGCGGCCGTACGGTGCCGGAGGCCGCGATCGCCGAGCTGGCCGCGGCCGGGCTCGACGGCATCGAGGTCGACCACATGGATCACGAGCCCGACACGCGCGCCCGGCTGCGCGGGCTCGCCAAGGAGTTGGGGCTGCTGGCCACCGGGTCCAGCGACTACCACGGCAGCCGCAAGACGTGTGTGCTCGGCGAGTACACCACGGACCCCGAGGTGTACGGGGAGATCACGCGGCGGGCCACCGGGGCGTTCCCCGTGCCGGGCACCGGCGGAGCCTGAGGTCCGGCACACCCTCACGTTCACCTCTGTTCTCTCCGCGTTCGCGTCCGTACCGCACCCTCGCGTCGTTCCGCACGCTCCCATCCGCTCGTTTCGCTTCCTCGCAAGGCACCCATGCTCGACGTCGCCGTCTTCGGCTCCCTCTTCCTGACCCTCTTCGTCATCATGGATCCCCCCGGGATCACCCCGATCTTCCTCGCGCTCACCGCCGGCCGGCCGGCCAAGGTGCAGCGGCGGATGGCCTTCCAGGCCGTCTGTGTGGCGGGCGGTGTGATCACGGTGTTCGGGCTCCTCGGCCACCAGATCCTCAACTACCTGCATGTCTCCGTCCCCGCGCTGATGATCGCGGGCGGGCTGCTGCTCCTGCTGATCGCGCTCGACCTGCTCACCGGAAAGACGGACGAGCCGAAGCAGACCAAGGACGTCAACGTCGCCCTCGTCCCGCTGGGCATGCCGCTGCTGGCCGGGCCGGGTGCGATCGTGTCGGTCATCCTCGCCGTGCAGAAGGCCGACGGCGTCGCCATGCAGGTGTCGGTGTGGTCGGCGATCCTCGCCATCCATGTCGTGCTGTGGCTCGTGATGCGCTACTCGCTGCTGATCATCCGGGTCATCAAGGATGGCGGCGTGGTCCTGGTGACCCGGCTCGCCGGCATGATGCTGTCGGCGATCGCCGTGCAGCAGATCATCAACGGCGTCACCCAGGTGATCAAGGGCGGCTGAGCCGCCGGATGCGCGAAGCCCCCGTACGGCGTCGGTGCCGTACGGGGGCTTCGAAGTTACCGCGGTGATCCGCGTCAGTTATGAGGCCGTGGTCTCGGCCGGTCGGATCCACAGCCGCTGTCCGATCGCGGCGGCCTGCTGAACGATCCGGTTGACGGAGGCGGCGTCCACGACGGTGCTGTCCACGGGCGTGCCGTCGACCTCGTCGAGTCGCATGATCTCGAAGCGCAAGGCTTCTCCCTTCGTCTGGTCATCCTCCTGCGGAGAACTACTTGGTTACACCCGTATGTAACGTGCTTCGTGTTACAAACATTCCCTACGCTAAAGAAATTTTTCGAACGTCTAACTACTGACCGGTAGGCGAGTGCCGGACGTGCCGGGCGATCAAGGTGAGACTGACCGGGACCGGTTGTGTTCGCAGCGTGACCGCCGGGACAATGGAGACGATGAACGACGACCTCGGCGCCCTCACCGCCCGCATCGACCGCACCAACGAGCTGCTGCAGCGCATGCTCGCCGAGGTGGCCAAGACGCCCTCCACCCACGCGATCTTCGTCGACGCGGGCTACCTGTACGCGGCCGCGGGACGGCTGGTCGCCGGGACGGAGGACCGGCGGGCCTTCGATCTGGACGCCGAGGGGCTGATCGAGGCGCTCATCGACCGGGCCCGCACGATCTTCGCGGACAGCAGGCTGCTGCGGGTCTACTGGTACGACGGCGCGCGGCGCCGCATCCACACCGCGGAACAGCAGTCGATCGCCGAGCTCCCGGACGTGAAGGTGCGGCTGGGCAACCTCAACGCCAACAACCAGCAAAAGGGCGTCGATTCCCTGATCAGGTCCGACCTGGAGTCCCTGGCCCGGCACCGCGCCATCAGCGACGCGGCCCTGCTCGGCGGGGACGAGGACCTCGTGTCGGCCGTCGAGGCGGCGCAGGGGTACGGGGCGCGGGTGCACCTGTGGGGGATCGAGGCGCCCGAGGGGCGCAACCAGGCCGAGCCGCTGCTCTGGGAGGTCGACAGCCAGCGCACCTTCGACCTGGACTTCTTCAAGCCGTACGTCTCCCGGCGCACGGCCGCGGCCTACGAGTCCGCCGGGGCCCGGCCGACGCGGGAGGACGTCCGGTTCGTCGGCGCCCAGATCGCGGCGAAGTGGCTCGCCGCGCGGGGCCGGGAGTCACTGGGCGAGCTGCTCCCCGGACATCCGTACCTCCCCGGGTCGGTGGACCAGGACCTGCTGGTGGAGGCGGAGGGGCTGCTCCAGTACTCGCTGCGGGGACAGGCGGATCTGCGGCGGGCGCTGCGGGACGGGTTCTGGGAGCACCTTCAGTCGCAGTACTAGCCCTGAGGGACGCTGTCCCAGAAGTCGGCGGTGGCCCGGGCGGTGGGCAGGGGCTGGTCGGCGTTGGGGGAGTGCTCGGCGCCGGGGATGACCGTGCGGCGGGCCTTCAGTCGTGCCGCCATGTCGTCGAGGAGCGGGACCGGCCAGGTGTCGTCACTGGCGCCGGACAGGACGTGGAACGGCAGCGGGAGGGCGGCGAGTTCGTCGACGCGATCCGGTTCCGTGGCCAACTGACGCCCCGTGGCGAGGAGTTGGGCGGGCTTCGTGCCGAGCCAACGGCGCCGCAGCAGGTCCTGGCCGCCGATGCCCCTGGCCGGCCCGCCGACCTCCTCGGGCGGACCCATGGCGAGGATCGCCTCCCAGGTCTCGGCCATCGTCATCACCGCGAGCGCGTCCCGCAGGAGCTTCACGCGCTGCTGCTGGGATTCGGAGATCTGGGCGGGACCCGACGCCATGAGGGTGAGTGACCGGAACGGCGTGTGGTCGATGAGGACGGCCGCGCGGGCGATCTGGCCGCCCAGCGAGTGGCCGAAGAGGTGAAGCGGGGTGTCGCGGGCGCCGAGGGCCTCCGCCTGGGCCAGTACGTCCTTCGCCAACTCGCCCCGCGCGTAAGCGGATTCGTCGTCCTCCGGGCCGTCCGACTCGTGCTGCCCGCGTCCGTCCACGGCGATCGTGCGGTAGCCGCGTGCCGCCAGCGGCTCCTGCATGAGCGTGAAGTCCTCCTTGCTGCCGGTGAATCCGGGGAGCAGCAGGGCGGTGCCCCGGGCATCGACGCCCGGGGCGACGGGGTGGTCGACGACGGCGAAGGCGCCCCGGGAGGTGTCGAGGTGGTAGGCGCGGGCGTTCGGGGGCGGGGTGAAGGCGGGTTGGGAGGTCACGAGGGGGAGGGTAGCGGGTGTCCTCGAACTCCCCGAGCCCACCGCCAGGGGGATCCGGCCCGGCGGCACGGAGAGACGCCGACGGCCCGGCCCCACGAGGTGGGACCGGGCCGTCGTACGGGAGATCAGCCCTCCGTCGGCTCCGCGGCAGCCGCGGCCTTGCGCGTACGGCGCACCTTCGGCTTCGCCTCGGCGGTGCCGTCCACCGCCTCCACCGTCGCCTTGCGGGTACGGCGGCGCGGCGCGGGCGCCTCGGTGGCCGTGGGCTCCTGCGTGGCCTGGGCCGGGATGTCGGCGGCCTCCGCCGTGGCCGTGGCCTTGCGGGTGCGGCGCACCTTGGGCTTGGCCTCGGTGGCTTCGGCCGTGTCGACGGCGGCCTCGGCGGTGGCCGTGGCCTTGCGGGTACGGCGGGGCTTGGCCTCGGCGGCCTCCGGCTCGACGACCGCCGCGGCGGCCTTGCGCGTGCGGCGCGGCTTCGTCGCCACGGCCTCGGCCGTGTCCACGGCCGTCTCGGCCGCGGCCGTCGCCTTGCGCGTACGACGTGCCTTCGGCTTGGCCTCGGCGGCCTCCGGCTCCTGAGCCGTCTGGGCCGGGATGCCGGTGGCCGCGGGGGCCTCGACGGTCTCGGCGGCCTGGGTCGACGCCGCGGTCCTGCGGGTACGGCGGGGCTTGGCCTCGGTGGCTTCGGCCGTGTCGACGGCGGCCTCGGCCGTGGTCGTCGCCTTGCGGGTGCGGCGCGTCTTCGGCTTGGCCTCGGTGGCTTCGGCCGTGTCGACGGCGGTCTCCGCCGCGGGCGCCGCCTTGCGGGTACGGCGGCGCGGCTTGGCGTCCGTCGCCTCCGAGGCCTCCGCCACGGGCTCGGTGGCGGCCTCGGCCGTGTCCACCGCGGTCTCCGCCGTGGCCGCGGCCTTGCGGGTGCGGCGGCGCGGCTTGGTGGCGGGGGCCTCCTCGGGCTCCGCGACCTCAGTCGCCGTGGCCCTCTCGGACGCCTGCACGGCCTCCGCGACCGGGGCGGCCTGCGTCTCCGGCGAAGGCGTCACCGGCTCCGCCGACTTGCGGGTGCGACGGCGGCGCGGCTTGGCCGAGGTCTCCTCGGGGGTGTCCAGGGACGGAGCCTCCGCCGTGGTGACGGCAGCCTCCGCGGCTTCCTCGGACACCGTCGTCACGGCCGCGGCCGCCTCCGACGCCGCTCCGCCGCGGGTGCGGCGACGGCGGCGCGGGGTGCGCGGTGCCGTGGCGGACTCCGCCGAGCCGGCCTCGGTGGTCTCCGCCGGGGTCGCGGAGCCGCCGGCCGGCGCCGGGGCACCGTCCAGCAGCGCTCCGCCGCGCGTACGGCGACGGCGACGCGGCGTACGGGCCGAGCGCTCACGGTCGGACGAGGACGAACGGGACTCGTCCCGGCCGCCCCGGCCACCGCGACCGCGCGCACCGCGCCCGCCGGTCTCGCCGAGATCCTCCAGCTCCTCCGCCGCCAGCCCGGCGCGCGTGCGCTCCGAGCGGGGCAGGACGCCCTTCGTGCCCGCGGGGATCTTCAGGTCCTCGAAGAGGTGCGGGGACGTGGAGTACGTCTCCGGCGGGTCGTTGAAGCTCAGCTCCAGCGCCTTGTTGATCAGCTGCCAGCGCGGGATGTCGTCCCAGTCGACCAGCGTGATCGCCGTACCCGTGTTGCCCGCGCGGCCGGTACGGCCGATGCGGTGCAGGTACGTCTTCTCCTCTTCCGGCGACTGGTAGTTGATGACGTGCGTGACGCCCTCGACGTCGATGCCGCGCGCGGCGACGTCGGTGCAGACGAGGACGTCCACCTTGCCGTTGCGGAAGGCGCGCAGCGCCTGCTCGCGAGCGCCCTGGCCGAGGTCGCCGTGGACCGCGCCGGAGGCGAAGCCGCGCTGCTGGAGCTGGTCGGCGAGGTCGGCCGCCGTGCGCTTGGTACGGCAGAAGACCATGGCCAGGCCCCGGCCTTCGGCCTGCAGTATGCGCGCGACCATCTCCGGCTTGTCCATGTTGTGCGCGCGGTAGACGTGCTGCGCGATGTTCGCGACGGTCACGCCCTCGTCGTCCGGCGCGGTGGCGCGGATGTGGGTGGGCTGCGACATGTAGCGGCGCGCGAGACCGATGACCGCGCCCGGCATGGTCGCCGAGAACAGCATGGTCTGGCGGCGGGCCGGCAGCATGTCGATGATCTTCTCGACGTCGGGCAGGAAGCCCAGGTCGAGCATCTCGTCGGCCTCGTCGAGGACGAGCGCCTTGATGTGCTTGAGGTCGAGCTTCTTCTGGCCGGCGAGGTCCAGCAGTCGGCCCGGGGTGCCGACGATGACGTCGACGCCCTTCTTGAGGGCCTCGACCTGCGGCTCGTAGGCCCGGCCGCCGTAGATCGCGAGGACCCGGACGTTGCGGACCTTGCCGGCGGTCAGCAGGTCGTTCGTCACCTGGGTGCACAGCTCGCGCGTGGGGACGACGACGAGCGCCTGCGGAGCGTCGGTGAGCGCCTCGGGCTCGGCGCGGCCGGCCTCGACGTCGGCGGGGACGGTGACACGCTCCAGGAGCGGCAGACCGAAGCCGAGGGTCTTGCCGGTGCCGGTCTTGGCCTGGCCGATGACGTCCGTGCCGGAGAGGGCGACGGGGAGGGTCATCTCCTGGATGGGGAAGGGGTTGACGATGCCGACGGCCTCAAGGGCCTCGGCGGTCTCGGGAAGGATTCCGAGCTCTCGGAAAGTCGTAGTCAGGGTGCTGCCTCTTCTGTGTGCGCGGTGCGAGGCGAGCGCGGGGGTCTTGACGGACCGTGCCGGGGACGTCGGCTGCCATACGGGTTGGCCGTAGGGCACGGGACCACTGCCGACGCTCTAGCGCTCGTACCGCTGAGGGTGTCCCTCCGGTCGTCGTACGCACTGTGCCGTACGACCGGGGAGGGCTGTCGGGTCGGAGCCGATCGGGCCACCGACCGGGCATCCTCATAACGCGCGGCCCGTCGAGTACGTCTGAATACTCAGCGGGCGCATTACCACCATACCCCGGAAACGCGCACATGCGATGGCCGAATTGGTCACGTAGTCGTCGTCACAGTGATTGACCAGGGACTTCCGTGGCGCTGCGAGCGGGCTATTGTGCGCTTCATGACGACGCCTGACAACACCCCTGACGCCTCCGACGCCGCCGACTCCACCGTCGAACACACCGGGGTCGCCGCCCAGGACTGGGCGCGGGCCTCCGCCGATCCGCAGTACCGGGCCGCTGTCGTCGATCTGCTCGGCGCGCTGGCCTACGGGGAGCTCGCGGCGTTCGAGCGGCTGGCGGAGGACGCCAAGCTGGCGCCGACGCTGGCGGACAAGGCGGAGCTCGCGAAGATGGCGTCGGCGGAGTTCCACCACTACGAGAAGCTGCGCGACCGGCTGACGGAGATCGGGGCCGAGCCGACCGAGGCGATGGAGCCGTTCGTCGCGGCGCTGGACGGCTTCCACAAGCAGACGGCGCCCTCGGACTGGCTGGAGGGGCTCGTCAAGGCGTACGTCGGCGACTCGATCGCCAGTGACTTCTACCGGGAGGTCGCCGCCCGCCTCGATTCGGACACGCGCGGGCTGGTGCTCGCCGTGCTCGACGACACCGGGCATGCCTCGTTCGCCGTGGAGAAGGTGCGGGCCGCGATCGACGCCGATCCCCGGGTGGGCGGGCGGCTGGCCCTGTGGGCCCGGCGGCTGATGGGTGAGGCGCTGTCCCAGTCCCAGCGGGTGGTCGCCGACCGGGACGCGCTGTCGACGATGCTGGTGGGCGGGGTCGCGGACGGGTTCGATCTCGCGGAGGTCGGCAAGATGTTCTCGCGGATCACGGAGGCGCACACGAAGCGGATGGCCGCGCTGGGGCTTGCGGCGTAGGCCGCGCGCCCTGCTCGCTGGGGGCCTGCGGCCCCCAGACGGGCTGAGATGACCGGCGTCTGTGACCTTACGTGTCCCGGCCGTCCTCGGAATCTACGCGGTCGCCGAGTGACGGCTCAGTCTTCCCGCGGGGCGTACCAGCAGGGAGAGGGAGGCGGCGGAGACGATCGCCGCGCCGACGAGGATCACGAAGAGGTTCCCGAAGTCGAGCGCGGTGTGCGTGATGAAGGCGCCGAAAAGGGCTCCGGCGACACCCGTCGGCAGCACCAGCGAGCGGGCGGGCAGGCGGTGCGGCAGGCGGCGGGCGGCGGCCCATGCCAGGGCCAGGCCGAGGATCGCGGAGCTGAGCGCTTCCAAGAGCATGCTGGGGTCCCTCCCACATGGCCGACCTGCTCGAAACGGTCGTAGCCCGTCATACCCCTGACCTGCGGAATGCAATCCTCCTCCGTGATCGCCCTGTGCGCCATCCGTGGAGATGACGAGAGGGGCCCGGCGACCGAGTCGCCGGGCCCCTCTCGTCATGCCTGTCCGGGCGGTGTGCCCTTCCGCGGCCTTCTACAGCGCGCCGAAGCCCACCTTGCGCGGAGCCGGCTCACCGAGCTCCACGTACGCCAGACGGTCGGCCGGGACCAGGACCTTGCGGCCGTGCTCGTCCACGAGGCTCAGCAGCTGCGTCTTCCCGGCCAGGGCCTCGGCGACCGCCCGCTCGACCTCCTCGGCACTCTGACCGCTCTCCAGAACGATCTCGCGGGGCGCGTGCTGCACGCCGATCTTGACCTCCACGGCTATGTCCCTCCGACGGTCAGTGAAGTGCGCGACCTTCCGCGCCGTACCCAGCACACATTAGCCCGGTGAGGGGACCTGCACGCTCCGACCAAGAACGCCAACAGCGAACAGCGGGCGGGAACAAACGTCCCCCTGGGGCGCGGCGAGTGTCAGTGGTGCTCGCTGCCGTGCAGCGGGAAGCCCGCGATGCCGCGCCACGCCAGCGACGTCAGCAGCTGCACCGCCTGGTCGCGCGGGACGCTGCGGTCGCTGTGCAGCCAGGAGCGGGCCACGACCTGGGCGAGGCCGCCGAGGCCGGAGGCGAGCAGCATCGACTCGGCTCGCGAGAGACCGGTGTCCTCGGCGATGACGTCGCAGATCGCCTCGGCGCACTCGTTCGTGACCTTGTCGACGCGCTCGCGCACGGCCGGCTCGTTCGTCAGGTCCGACTCGAAGACCAGGCGGAAGGCGCCGCCGTCGTCCTCGACGTACGCGAAGTAGGCGTCCATCGTCGCCCGGACGCGCTGCTTGTTGTCGGTCGTCGACGCGAGCGCGTTGCGTACGGCCTGGATCAGGGACTCGCAGTGCTGGTCCAGCAGCGCGAGATAGAGGTCGAGCTTGCCCGGGAAGTGCTGGTAGAGCACCGGCTTGCTGACGCCGGCGCGCTCGGCGATGTCGTCCATCGCGGCCGCGTGGTAGCCCTGCGCGACGAAGACTTCCTGGGCGGCGCCCAGCAACTGGTTCCGTCGGGCACGGCGCGGCAGGCGCGTGCCCCGCGGGCGTGCCGCCTCTGTCTGCTCGATGGCTGTCACGCCGCCTCCCAATGTCGTCCACATGCGGTGTGCGCCGCGCGGCCATCGTACTTTTCGGTAACCCTGCTGTGCGCGGTGCGAGCGCAGAATTTCACGGACCGGACGGTGACGAAAGTCGCGCAGAAGGTTTGAAACCGGGCCGTAATGGGCAACAGAAGGCTTCTTTCCTGCTCGGAAGGGCCCACTTTCCTGCTCAATGGCCCCACGAGTGCACCCGTGTCACCGGTAGTCGTCCTCGTCGATGGAGACGATGCGTGCCTGTTCGATCAGATCGGCCTCGTTCGCCCGGTCCGGGTTCACGCCCGTGAGCGGGTCGTCGCGGTCGGGCCTGACGTCGGCATGCTGCTCGGCGGCGTCGGCGGGGGGCGCCTCGACATCGAAGTCCTCGGACTCGTCGGTGTCCTCGTCCACGAATGTGTCAGGGTCGGTCGGATCGACGGCCATGGCGGGCTCCCTTTCCTAGAACGTCCCCGGGGGGACAGCGTCCCTGGGTGAACCAGGGGTCCACATCCGGGTGCCCCGCGTACGAGCCTAGGAGACACGGGTTCCGGACGCTATGCGATCCGTGGGGGATCTGCGGGCAATTCGGGCGTGTTCCACAGCCCATCGGCGAGGGCGGTGGGGGTGACCGGGTTTCCCCGGGTCCCGGCTGCCATGTACGTGTCCACTTGTGACGGCGAACACATGAGCCACTGCGTGATCGTCTCGTAACATTGCCACATGTCTTCGACCGAGCTCCCGTCCGCGCCTGCCGCCAGTGTGCTCCCCAAGGTGGCGACCGTCAGGGTCGCCGAGGGCGAGCGGCTGCGCTCGGTCGGACTGCCGGGGATCACTCTGTCGGTGCGGTCGAGGCCGCCCGCGCGCGAGGGCCTGCCGCCCGCGCTCTATGTGCACGGACTCGGCGGCTCCTCGCAGAACTGGTCGGCACTGATGGAGCAGCTGGAGGACCAGGTCGACGGTGAGGCCGTCGACCTGCCGGGCTTCGGCGACTCACCGCCGCCGGACGACGGCAACTACTCGATCACCGCGCACGCACGCGCGGTGATCCGCTATCTCGACGCCTCCGGCCGGGGCCCGGTCCACCTCTTCGGCAACTCGCTCGGCGGAGCGGTCACCACGCGCGTGGCGGCGGTGCGCCCCGACCTCGTCCGTACGCTCACCCTCGTCTCGCCCGCGCTGCCGGAGATCCGCGTCCAGCGCAGCGCCGTGCCGACCGCGCTGCTCGCGGTGCCCGGGGCGACGGCGCTGTTCACCCGGTTCAGCAGGGGGTGGACGGCCGAGCAGCGCGTCCGCGGCGTGATGCACCTTTGCTACGGCGACCCCGGGCGGGTGACGCCGGAGGGGTTCAGCAACGCGGTCGAGGAGATGGAGCGGCGGCTCCAACTGCCGTACTTCTGGGACGCGTTGACGCGCTCCGCGCGCGGGCTGGTGAACGCCTACACGCTGGGTGGCCAGCACGCGCTGTGGCGCCAGGCCGAGCGGGTGCTCGCGCCGACACTGCTCATCTACGGCGGCCGGGACCAGCTCGTGGGCTACCGCATGTGCCGCAAGGCCGCGCGGAGCTTCCGTGACTCCCGTCTGCTGAGCCTGCCCGAGGCCGGGCACGTGGCGATGATGGAGTACCCCGAGGTCGTCGCCCGCGCGTTCCGCGAGCTCGTCGTAGAGGCCGGGCAGTCGGCGGACGGGGCCGACGCCCCCGGTGGCGGCCGGGCCGTGACCGAGAACGCGGGGGGCTGAGGCGCGAGGTGGGACGCCACAGCCGGCGCGGATCGGGCGCCAAGCGAGACACCGCGGACACAACAGCACGACAGGGCTCCCGGGGAGCACAGCCGGAGCCGGGCCCGGCCCAGCGGGTTCCGTCCGCGGCCCCCGCACCGGGCCCCGGCAGGGTTCCCACCGCACGACCGGGCGCGGTACCGGGACAGGGCCCCGGCCCCGCCCAGGGCGGCTGGCCACCCTCCGGCGGGCCCGCCGGACGCCGGGCATCGGGTCAGGCGCCCCTTCGGCAGGGGATACCTGCGGGGGGCGCGCCGGCGTACGGGGGGCGTGGCTATCCCGAGGGCACGCCTGCGCGCGGTATTCCTCGGCTGCCTGACGGCACGCCTGCGCGCGGTATTCCTCGGCTGCCTGACGGCACTCCGGCGCAGGGCATTCCGAGGCTGCCGGACGGCACGCCCGCTCGTGGGGTCCCGAGGCTGCCCGACGGCACGCCCGCTCGTGGGGTCCCGAGGCTGCCCGACGGCACCCCTGCGCACGGGATCCCGAGGTTTCCCGATGGCACCCCCGCGCACGGCGTCCCGAGGCTGCCCGACGGCACGCCCGCCCACGGCTTTCCGAGGTTTCCCGACGGGACTCCCGCGCAGGGCGTCCCGCGAGTGCCCGGTGGCACCCCCGCGCATGGTTTCCCGCGGCAGCCCGACGGCACCCCCGCCCACGGCTCCCCCCAGGCCCGCAGCAGTCACCCCGAGCAGCGTGAACCCGGTGGCGGCTGGGGTGAGTTGAGAGGGCGGGCCGGTGTCGCGTACGGGGCGGCCGGTGCTCCGCCGGCGACCGGCGTTCCGCTGCCGCGCCAGCGCCGGGCGCCGCGGTCCGAAGGGCCCCGGCAGGACTTCGTCGACGCCTTCGACGAGGACGTCGACGTCTTCGCGCCCCGTACGTCCGAGGCCGCGCACGCCGCCGACCCGTACGCCTCCGTCACCGACTGGGACACCAAGCCCGGCGTCGCCACCGACCCGTACGACGAGGACGCCCCGCCGACCGGTGAGCCCGTGGCGGCGCAGGGCGGCAAGGGGCGGACCTTCACCGGTATCGCCGCCGCCGCCGTCGTCACCGTGCTGGCCGTCGTCGTCGCCGGGCAGGTCGCCGAGGGCCGGGACGACAACGACGTACAGTCGCAGTCCGCCACCGATCAGGGCCCGGACGCCCGGGACTCGGCCACGGACGGGGACGGGGACGGGCAGCCGACGCCGTCCGGTGGGAAGGGCGCGGTGCCGCTGACGTACGACCAGAAGATGGGCGTGACGTACCCGCTGAGCGCCACCCTGAAGGGCTCGGGGAAGTTCGACGCGGTCCAGGGGATCGACAAGGCGCCCGGCAAGGGGCAGAAGTTCACCTATCGGGTGGACGTGGAGAAGGGGCTCGGGCTGGACGGCGAGCTGTTCGCGCAGGCCGTGCAGAAGACGCTGAACGACGACCGGAGCTGGGCGCACAACGGCGCCCGTACCTTCGAGCGCATCTACACCGGCAAGCCCGACTTCGTGATCACGCTGGCCAGCCCCGGGACCACGGCCGACTGGTGCGCCAAGTCCGGTCTGGACACCACCGTCGACAACGTCTCGTGCGACTCCGCCGCCACCGAACGCGTGATGATCAACGCCTACAGATGGGCGCAGGGGTCGGAGACGTACGGCGACAAGATCCACGAATACCGTCAGATGCTGATCAACCACGAGGTCGGCCACCGGCTCGGCTTCGGCCATGTCACCTGCGACAAGGACGGCGAGCTCGCCCCGGTCATGCAGCAGCAGACCAAGTTCCTGGACCACAACGGGATCCACTGCCGGCCCAACGCCTGGGCGTTTCCCGGTAGTTGACGGGTGACTCTCATGTCACATTGACATGTGCAGCGAGATCGTCCATATTTCTGCACATGTCGTCCCGTCACGCCTCCTCTCGCGCCGCCATCGAGCTGGCGCTCATCGGCGTGACCGCGCTCTGCGTGGCCGACATTCACTGTCGCTGACGCTCGCCCTCGGCGTTCGCGTCTCGATCTCCTTTACGCCCGCGCTCATGTGACCCCGTGGTCCCGTGATGCCGTCGCGGGTGTCCGACGACCCGGCGCCGGGGCAGACGTCTGCTCATCCTCGTCTCACTCCGCGTCACTCTGTCTCGCCATTCGATATGCGCGGCGGGATCCACCAATCCGAGAGGTCGTCTCCGATGCGTCAACCGTCCGTCATAGCGCGCCGCGTGGCCGCGGCAACCGTCAGCCTGGTCGTGGCAGCGGGCGCCGCCGCCTGCGGGCCTGAGGACAACGATGCCAAGAGCGCCGGCGGCGACTCCACGCCCCACAAGGGCGGCACGCTCACGGTCCTGAACTCCAACCCCCAGCAGGACTTCGATCCCGCCCGTCTGTACACCTCGGGCGGCGGCAACGTCCCTTCCCTCGTCTTCCGTACCCTCACCACCCGCAACCGGGAGGACGGCGAGGCCGGCGCCGAGGTCGTCCCCGACCTGGCCACCGACACCGGGCGCCCGAACAAGGACGCCACCGTGTGGACGTACACCCTCAAGGAGGGTCTGAAGTACGAGGACGGCAAGCCGATCACCTCGGCCGACATCAAGTACGGCATCGAGCGCTCCTTCGCCCCCGAACTGTCCGGTGGCGCCCCGTACCTGAGGGACTGGCTGGTCGGCGCCGCCGACTACCAGGGGCCGTACAAGGACAAGAAGGGCCTGTCGGCGATCGAGACGCCGGACGCGCGGACCATCGTCTTCCACCTGAACAAGCCCGAGGGCGAGTTCCCGTACCTCGCCACCCAGACGCAGTTCACGCCCGTCCCGAAGGACAAGGACACCGGCACCAAGTACGAGCAGCACCCGGTCTCCTCGGGGCCGTACAAGGTCGTGAGCAACGAGAACGACGGTGAGCGGCTCGTCCTGGAGCGCAACACGTACTGGTCCGCCGCGACGGACGCCGAGCGCAAGGCCTACCCCGACAAGGTCGACGTACGGTCCGGGCTCGACTCCTCCGTGATCAACCAGCGGCTCTCCGCGTCCCAGGGCGCGGACGCCGCGGCGGTCACCACGGACACCAACCTCGGGCCGGCCGAGCTGGCCAAGGTGAGCGGCGACAAGGAGCTCGCGGCCCGCGTCGGTACCGGGCACTTCGGTTACACCAACTACATCGCGTTCAACCCGACGATCAAGCCGTTCGACAACGCCAAGGTGCGCCAGGCGATCTCGTACGCCCTCGACCGGTCCTCCGTGGTCAACGCCGCGGGTGGCTCCGCGCTGGCCGAGCCCGCCACCACCTTCCTGCCGAACCAGAAGTCCTTCGGCTACACGCCGTACGACCACTTCCCGGCGGGCAAGACCGGTGATCCGGTCAAGGCGAAGGAACTGCTGAAGGAGGCCGGTCACGCCGACGGGCTGACCGTCACCCTGACCCACTCCAACGCCAAGGACTTCGAGACCAGCCCCGAGATCGCGACCGCGATCCAGGACGCCCTGAAGAAGGCCGGCATCACGGTCAAGCTCCAGGGCCTGGAGGAGAACGACTACTCCGACAAGATCCACAACGTGAAGACCGAGCCCGGGTTCTTCCTCGCCCACTGGGGTGCCGACTGGCCCTCCGGCGGTCCCTTCCTCGCCCCGATCTTCGACGGCCGGCAGATCGTCAAGGACGGCGCGAACTTCAACACCGGCCTCCTCGACGACAAGTCCGTCAACGCCGAGATCGACGCGATCAACAAGTTGACGGACCTCGACGCCGCCGCCGAGCGGTGGGGCGCGCTGGACAAGAAGATCGGCGAGCAGGCGCTGACCGTGCCGCTGTTCCACCCCGTCTACAAGCGGCTGTTCGGCAAGGACATCAAGAACGTCGTGATCAGCGACTGGACCGGTGTCCTGGACATCTCCCAGGTCGCGGTGAAGTAGCGCCGTGAGCGAGGCAGTTCTCGCCGTCGAGGCTCCCGGGGTGTCTGTCGCCCCGGGAGCCTCGGGGGCCCGTCAGTTCTGGCGGCGGCTGCGGACGCAGCGCGCCGCCCTCGTCGCGGCGGCCGTCGTCGCGCTGCTCGTCCTGGTCGCGCTCGCCGCGCCGCTGCTCACCGCGATCGAGGGCCAGGACCCGACTACCTATCACCCCTCGCTGGTGGACTCCGCGCGCGGCGGAGTGCCCATCGGCTCCTTCGGCGGGATCAGCGGGGACCACTGGCTCGGCGTCGAACCACAGACCGGGCGCGACCTGTTCGCCCGGCTCGTGTACGGCGCCCGGGTCTCCCTCGGGGTCGCGCTCGCCGCGACCGTCGTGCAGGTCACCATCGGCGTCGTCGTGGGCGTCGCGTCGGCGCTCGGCAGCCGCTGGGTCGACCAGGTGCTGAGCCGGTTCACCGACGTCATCGTGGCGCTGCCGCTGATGATCATGGCGCTTGCGCTGCTCGCGATCGTGCCGTCGAGCTTTCCGCGGCCGGTGCTGGTGGCCCTCGTCATCGGGCTGATCGCGTGGGGCAACATCGCGAAGATCGTGCGCGCCCAGACGCTCACCCTCAAGGGGCTCGACTACGTCGCCGCCGCCCGGCTCAGCGGCTGGGGCACCTGGCGGATCGCCCGCCGTGAGCTGCTGCCGGGCATCGCCGCGCCGGTCATCACCTATGCGGCGCTGCTCGTCCCGACCAACATCACGGTCGAGGCCGCCCTGTCCTTCCTGGGCGTCGGCGTGAAGCCCCCGACCCCGTCCTGGGGACAGATGCTCACCGCGGCCGACGTCTGGTACCAGGCCGCCCCGCAGTACCTGCTGCTGCCCGCCGGCGCGCTCTTCGTGACCGTCCTCGCCCTGACCGTCCTCGGCGACGGCGTGCGCACGGCGCTCGACCCTCGCGCGGCGTCCCGGCTGCGCGTCGGCACCGGCCGCAAGAGGGAGGCCAAGGCATGAGCGGCTTCCTCGTGCGGCGCGTGCTGGGCGCCGTCGTCACCCTGTTCGCCATCTCGGTGATCGTCTACGTCGTCTTCTACGTCACCCCCGGCAACGTCGCCCAGATCACCTGCGGCCCGCGCTGCTCGCCCGCCCAGGTGCAGCAGGTCGCCGAGCAACTCCACCTCGACGACCCGCTGTACGCGCGCTACTGGGACTTCCTCCAGGGCCTGGTCGCCGGCCAGGACTACTCGACGGGCACCTCGGTCCAGCACTGCTCGGCACCCTGCCTCGGGCTGTCGTACCAGAGCGACCAGCAGGTCACCGAGCTGATCCTCGCGAAGCTGCCGGTCAGCCTGTCGCTCGTGTTCGGCGCGATGGTGGTGTGGCTGATCCTCGGGGTCGGCACCGGCGTGCTGTCCGCATGGCGGCGCGGCCGTCTCACCGAGCGGCTGCTGACCGGCGTCACGCTCGCGGGCGTCGCGACCCCGGTCTTCGTCATCGGCCTGGTCCTGATGATCGTCGTCTGCGGGCAGCTGCAACTGCTGCCGTTCCCGCAGTACGTCGACTTCACCGACGACCCCGAGCAGTGGGCGTGGAACCTGCTGCTGCCCTGGCTCTCGCTCGCCCTGATCGAGGCCGCCGCGTTCGCCCGGCTGACGCGGGCGGCGATGCTGGAGACGCTGGCCGAGGACCACATCCGCACCTTCCGGGCCTACGGCGTCGGCGAGCGGTCGGTCATCGGGCGGCACGCGCTGCGCGGGGCCCTCGCGCCGGTCATCGCCCTGAACGCCAACAACTTCGGCAGCGCGGTCGGCGGGGCGGTGCTCACCGAGACGCTCTTCGGCCTGCCCGGCATCGGACAGGAACTGGTCCACGCCGTCAATGTCGTCGACCTCCCGGTCGTCGTCGGCATGGTCCTGGTCATCGGCTTCTTCGTGGTCGTCGCCAACGCCGTCGCGGACGTGCTGTACGCGGTGGCCGACCGACGGGTGGTACTGGCATGAGCCTCGTGGATGTCACCGACCTCACGGTCGAGTTCGGATCGCTGCGGGCCGTCGACGGGCTCTCCTTCCGGCTGGAGCCCGGCGCCGCCCTCGCGCTCGTCGGCGAGTCCGGCTCCGGCAAGTCCACGGTCGCCTCCGCCCTGCTCGGGCTGCACCACGGCACGGGCGCGAAGGTCGGCGGCTCGATCGACGTCGCCGGCGTCGACGTGCAGAAGGCGTCCGACGACGAACTGCGGCGGCTGCGCGGCGGAAAGGCCGCGATGGTGTTCCAGGACCCGCTGTCGTCCCTGGATCCCTACCACGCCGTCGGGGACCAGATCGCCGAGGTGTACCGCGTCCACACGCGTGCCTCGCGACGAGCGGCACGCGCGCGTGCCGTTCAGGTGCTGGACCGGGTCGGCATTCCGGACGCGGTACGGCGATCGCGTGCGCGGCCGCACGAGTTCAGCGGCGGCATGCGCCAACGCGCCCTCATCGCCATGGCGCTGGCCTGCGAGCCCGGCCTGCTGATCGCCGACGAGCCGACGACCGCGCTCGACGTGACCGTCCAGGCGCAGATCCTCGACCTGCTGCACACGCTGCGCGAGGAGACCGGCATGGGCCTCCTCCTCGTCACGCACGACGTCGGGGTCGCCGCCGAGAGCGTCGACGAGGTGCTGGTCATGCGGCACGGCAAGGCGGTCGAGCACGGCCGCGTCGACACCGTCCTCGGGGCGCCCTCGCAGGCGTACACCCAGGAGCTGCTCGCCGCCGTCCCGCGCGTGGACGCGTCGCGCCCGCCCGCGAAGGTGTCCGAGGAGGTCGTCCTGGAGGCGACGGGCCTCAGGCGGGAGTTCGGGCGCGGCAAACGGGCCTTCGCGGCCGTGGACGACGTGTCGCTCACGATCCACCGGGGCGAGACCCTCGGTGTCGTCGGCGAGAGCGGCAGCGGCAAGACGACGCTCGGGCGCATGCTGGTCGGCCTCCTGGAGCCCACGGCGGGGGAGATCCGGTACGACGGGCACGGGCGCGTGGGCGTGCGTCCCGCCGTGCAGATGGTCTTCCAGGACCCCGTCTCCTCCCTCAACCCCCGCCGGACCGTGGGCGAGTCGATCGCCGACCCGCTCCGCGCACGCGGCGAGACCGACGAGGGGCGCATCCGGGGGCGGGTGCGGGAACTGCTGGAGCGCGTGGGGCTCGAAGCGGCGCACTACGACCGCTATCCGCACGAGTTCAGCGGCGGCCAGCGCCAGCGCGTCGGCATCGCGCGGGCGCTCGCCGCCGACCCGCGCGTCATCGTCTGTGACGAACCAGTCTCCGCGCTCGACGTCACCACCCAGGCCCAGGTCGTCGCCCTGCTGGGCGAGTTGCAGCGGGAACTCGGCCTCGCCCTGGTCTTCGTCGCGCACGACCTGGCCGTCGTGCGCCAGGTCAGTGACCGGGTCGCGGTGATGCGCGGCGGGCGGATAGTCGAGTCCGGGCCCGCCGACGAGGTGTACGACAACCCGCAGGACCCGTACACCAAGCAGCTCCTGGCCGCCGTCCCGGCGCTCGACCCGCGGATCGCGGCCCAGCGGCGGGCCGCGCGGCGGGAGTTGGCCTCCGTGTGACCGTCCCGTCCGTTCCGGCAGTTCAGGTGTGACGATCCGTGCGCGTTTGATCTCCTAGCGCGACGGAACGCGACCCGCACGGGAAAGTTACGACCGTTCACCCCTTTTGGTGGCGCGATGGACAACCGTCCGTCGCGCCACCGCCTTGTCCGCATACGTTCGTCCCGCTGCGAGCCGCCGGGGCAACGGCGGCTCCCCTTACGGGAGATCGGGGGTGTACTCGTGCGCATCGGACTGATTGCGGAGGGCGGCTATCCGTATGTGAGCGGAGACGCCAGGCTTTGGTGCGACCGGCTCGTGCGCGGGCTGGGACAGCACGAGTTCGACATCTACGCGCTCAGCCGCAGCGAGCGCCAGGAGGACGAGGGCTGGGTCCCCTTGCCGCCGCAGGTCAGCCGGGTGCGCACGGCGTCGCTGTGGACGGCCGAGGACGACATCTGGAGGGGTGGCCCGAAGGGCTTCGTCAGAAGGGCGGGGGTGGGCGACGGGTGGGGGTACGGGCGTCGCGCGCGCCGGCGGTTCGCCGAGCACTACGGCGAGTTGGCGGCGGTGCTCTGTGCCGGAGGCGCCCGGGAAGGGTCCGAAGGTGCCGAGGGGGCGTCGGCCACTGAGGCGGACCGTTTCGCCAGCGCGCTGTACGGGCTCGCCGAACTCGCCCGTGACGAGGGCGGTTTGGTGGGAGCGCTCCGCTCCGAGAACGCCGTGCGCGCCCTGGAGCGCGCCTGCCGGGCGCCCGGCGCCCTGCGGACGGCGCGTGAGGCGCGCGTACCCGATCTGCTGACCGTGGCGGCCCAGCTCGAACAGGCCCTGCGCCCCCTGTCGCTCGACTGGTACGAGGACGACGGTCTGGGCGCGGCCGACCTGTGCCACGCGACCTCCGGCGGCCCCGCGGCCCTGCCCGCCCTGCTCGCCCACCACTTCTGCGACGTACCGCTGCTGCTGACCGAGTACGGCGTCCGGCTGCGCACGCACTACCTGGCCGGCGCCGAATCCTCGCCCGCCGTACGCGCCCTGCTCGCCGCCTTCCACGGCAGGCTCGCCGCCGAGGCCTACGCGCGCGCCGCCCTCGTCACCGCGGGCAACGGCCACACCCGTCGCTGGCAGGAGCGCTGCGGCGCCGACCGCGAGAAGCTCCGCACGGTCTACCCCGGCATGGACGCCGTCCGCTTCGCCGAGGTCGGCGAGGGCCCGGAGTGCGCGGATCCGGACACGCTGGTCTGGGTCGGCCGCGTCGAACCCACCAAGGACCTGGTGTCGTTGCTGCACGCCTTCGCCGACGTCCGCAAGGAGGAGCCGAAGAGCCGTCTGCGCATCGTCGGCGCTCCCTGCGGCCCCGAGGGCGAGGCCTATCTCGGCCACTGCAGGGCGTTGGCCGCCCAGCTCTTCCCCGACGAGGCGGAGGGTCCGCACCGGGTCGGTGACAACCCGGTCTCCTTCGAGGAGATCGGCGCCCCGGACGTCCCGACCCTGGCCGACGCGTACGCCTCGGGCGCCGTGACCGTGCTGTCCAGCGTCGTCGAAGGCTTCCCCATCGGCCTGGTCGAGGCCATGTTCTGCGGGCGCGCGACGGTGTCCACCGACGTCGGCGCGGTGGTGGAGGTCATCGGCGGCACCGGGCTCGTCGTGCCGCCGCGCAATCCGCGGGCGCTCGCGGAAGCGTGCGTGGCGCTGCTGCGGGACGACGAGCGCCGTGCGCGCCTGGGTGCGGCAGCACGCGCGCGGGCGCTCGAACTCTTCGCCGTCGAGCAGAACGTCGCGGCATTTCACGGCATTTACCTGGAGATCGTCTCACGCACCCCGGTCCGCCGAGTCGTCCTCGACGAGTCCGGAGACCCCCTGCCCTTCGCCGTCCCCGCCGAGGCCCACGTCCCCGGCCGCTGGACCGACCGCACGACCCGCCTGGTCGCCCGCGGCGGCCCGCCCCGAACCCCGGGAGCACCGGTACGGGCCACCCCGTTCCCCGCGACCGAGGGGGCCCGATGAACGGCGTGGGAGGCCTGGACCGCCCTGAAGCCCCGACCGGCGCCGGGGCGTGGGACGAGCGGTCGGGGGAGTGGGTCGCCGACGTGAGGGAAGGGAACGGGACGGCCGCCCCGGCCGGCACTCCTCCCTCCGGACCCGCCGAGGCGCCGAGCGCGGCCCCCAGACCCGGCTCCCGGCCGAGCTCCCCCCGCCGAACGGGCGCCGACCCCGTGAAGGCCCTCATGCACCGCCACCGTGAGCTGTGCGAACGCGCGGTGGACCCCTTGGAGATCGCGGCCGGCCTGGAAGCCCACGGCGTCACCGACCGCACCGCGGCCCGCTTCCTCCACCGGGACGTCTTCTCCCTCGCCGAGGAGATGTACGCCCGGACACCCCGGGACGGCGAGACACCCCCCGCCGCCGCCCCACCCTTCCTCCCTCTTCCGGCGCGAGCCGGCTGGATCGTGCTGACGCTCCTCCCCGGAGCGCTCTGCGCGGCGGCGGTGGCCGGCCTGCACCTCACCCACGGCCGGTCCCGTCTGATCGTGGCCGCCGCCGGAGTCCTCGCCGTGACGCTCGCCCTGCGCGCGGCCCTGGCCCGCGGCCCCCTCGCGACCAAGCCCACCACCCGCCCGACCGCCACCCGGATCTGCTGGCTCATCGCTTACGCACTCCTCGGCGACGGCCTGCTGCGGGCCGCCCTCACCGGAGGCCCCGACTCCCACCCCTCCGGCGACCCCACGGGCCCCTGGCCCCTCGCCGTCGCCCCGGTCCTGGCCCTCGCCCTCTCCTGCGCTCCGGCGGCCTGGTGCGCCCACCTCCTGGCCGTACGGGCCCGCCACAGGCTCTCGGCCAGCCGGGCCCTGAAGGACTTCGCCAGCAGCGCCAAGCCCCTCCTCCTGGGCACCCTCGCCCTCTACCTGGCCGCCCTGACGGCCCTGCTCGCCCTGACCGCCACCGTGCTCGACGAGCCCGCCGCCTACCCCCAGACGCTCGCCCTTGGCGCGCTCCTGCTCCTCGCCCGCCTCCTCACCGCCCACGGCTTCACCCACGCCCCCGCCCTGGTCCTCACGGCCGCGGTGTCGGCGGAGGCAACGGCCCTGACGACCCTCTTCGCCGCCCGCCTCCCCGGCTGCGCCTGGCTGGCGACTCCCGTCCAGGCCCTGATCGACGCGGGGGGACCGGCGGCCATCCCCACCCTCGCCTGCGGCGCGGGCACCTTGACGCTCCTGCTGCACGCGATGCGCACGCTGACGCGGGCGTCGGCCCACACACCCCAGGACCAGCAGTGGTGAGGGGAGAGGTGAGGGCACAGGTGAGGGGAGAGCTGAGGGGGCAGCATCCGCGCCGCCCCTCCATCGCGTACGGCGGCAGGGGGACACCCGGCGGTGCGGCGCCGATCCGCGACGCCACCGCACGCACCGCACGCGCCCCCACCTCACCCGCACCGCCGCCGCAGGCAACCGCGCGCACCCCCACCCCTCATCCGTGCAGGCACCCCAAGGCAAAGGCACGCACCTCAGCCCCCCATGGACCTACCGAAACCCTCCTACTTGGAGCCCCCGAAGGAGACCCGCAAATGATCACCTCCCGACCCGATCACCCCTCGGCAACGGGAGCCGCCCGATGAGAGTCCTGCTGATCGGAGCCAACGGCTACCTGGGCCGCTTCGTAGCCGACCGCCTGCTGGCCGACCCCGCGGTCCAACTCACCGCACTGGGCCGCGGCGACGACGCCGACGTCCGCTTCGACCTCGCGTCCGGCAGCCCCGGTGCCCTCACCCGCTTCCTCGACGCGGTCCACCCCGGCGTGGTCATCAACTGTGCCGGCGCCACCAGGGGCGGTGCCCGCGAACTCACCCGCCACAACACCGTGGCCGTGGCCACCGTCTGCGAGGCCCTGCGCCGCAGCGGCTGCGGCGCCCGCCTCGTCCAGATCGGCTGCGGCGCCGAGTACGGTCCGAGCCAGCCCGGTTCCTCCACGGCCGAGGACGCCGTACCCCGCCCCGGCGGTCCCTACGGCGTCAGCAAACTCGCCGCCACGGAACTGGTCCTGGGCTCCGGCCTGGACGCCGTGGTCCTCCGCGTGTTCTCACCCGCGGGTCCGGGCACCCCTGCCGGCTCCCCGCTCGGCCGCCTCGCCGAGGCCATGCGCCGCGCGATGCAGTCGGGCGACGGCGAGCTCAAACTCACCGGTCTCGGCGCCCAACGCGACTTCGTCGACGTCCGTGACGTGGCCCGCGCCGTGCACGCCGCCTCGCTCTCCGCGGCGCAGGGGGTCATCAACATCGGCTCCGGCCGCGCGGTCCGCCTGCGCGACGCCGCCGCCGTCCTCGCCCGCGTGGCCGGCTACGGCGGCGCCCTGCACGAACTCGACGGCCCGCCCGGCCCGTTGCGGCCCTCCATCGGCCACCCGCGCACCGAGTCCGACCACGCGGTCCACGCGACGCACTCCGTCCACGCGTCGGCCCACGCGGTCCACGCGACCCATGCGGCCCACACCGCTCCCGTCGCATATCCGGACGGCTGCGGCAGCTGGCAGCAGGCCGACGTGCGCACCGCGCGCGACCGGCTCGGCTGGCGCCCCCGCATCAACCTCGAGGAGTCGCTGGGCGACATCTGGATGGAGGCGGCATGCCGTATCTGACCGGCGCCACGTCCACCAAGGCGAGCACCGCCCTGCGCACGGGCCTCGGCGTCCCCGGCTATGCCCACCCCCTCCTCGCCCCCAGCGAATGGGGCGAACTCACCCGCCCGGGCACCCCTGTGCACTGGGTCGTCCTCAACGTCGCCGACGGCCCCGGCACCCGCCCCGACCCGCACTGCCTCGAAGCCGCCGGCAGACTCAGCAACGCCGGCGTCCGTGTCCTCGGCACCCTCGACGCGGCCCGCCTCGACCGGGTCCACCTCGGCACGCCCCACGGCGCCCGCGTCTTCGGCGAACTCGTCTCCAAGGCACACCGCTACCTCGACTGGTACCGGGTCGACGGCTTCCTCCTGGACCGCTGCCCGACCGACGGCACGGCACTGCCCGAGGTCCAGCGCACCGTCACCGTCCTCCGGGGACTGCGTGACAAGGCCCACATAGTCCTGGGCCACGGCACCCATCCGCACCCCGGGTACGTCGAGTGCGGCGACCAGCTCGTCACCTTCTCCGGCTCCTGGAGCGACTACCGCTGGTCGCAGGTCGCGGAGTGGACGGCCGACTATCCGCCCGACCGCTTCTGCCACTTCGTCCACGGAGTGCCCGGCGGCCACCTCGACGAGGCACTGCGCATCGCCCGCTGGCAGGGGGCGGCGACGATCTGGTTCACCGACCACACGGACCGCGGTGGCCGAGCCGACCCCTGGGAGACCATGCCCGGCTACTGGGACGAAATCGTCTCGCGGATCGGAACAGGTGTCTCGGAATGAAAAAGGCCATGGCACTGTTACGGAGAGAACAACCGTAGTGATCGACCGACCAACGGAGTCCCCGTGTCGCTGCCACCCCTGGTCGAGCCGGCCGCCGAGCTCACCGTAGACGAGGTTCGCAGGTACTCCCGCCACCTGATCATCCCCGATGTCGGGATGGACGGGCAGAAGCGGCTGAAGAACGCCAAGGTGCTCTGTGTGGGCGCCGGCGGCCTGGGCTCGCCGGCTCTGATGTATCTGGCCGCCGCGGGCGTGGGCACGCTCGGCATCGTGGAGTTCGACGAGGTCGACGAGTCGAACCTCCAGCGCCAGATCATCCACAGCCAGTCCGACATCGGCCGCTCCAAGGCCGAGTCCGCCCGCGACAGCGTCAAGGGCATCAACCCGTACGTGAACGTGATCCTTCACGAGGAGCGGCTCGAGGCCGACAACGTGATGGACATCTTCAGCCAGTACGACCTGATCGTCGACGGCACCGACAACTTCGCGACCCGCTACCTGGTCAACGACGCCTGCGTGCTGCTGAACAAGCCGTACGTGTGGGGCTCGATCTACCGCTTCGACGGCCAGGCGTCCGTCTTCTGGTCCGAGCACGGTCCCTGCTACCGCTGCCTGTACCCGGAGCCCCCGCCGCCGGGCATGGTCCCCTCCTGCGCCGAGGGCGGCGTGCTGGGCGTGCTGTGCGCGTCCATCGGCTCCATCCAGGTCAACGAGGCCATCAAGCTGCTCGCGGGCATCGGTGAGCCGCTGGTCGGCCGCCTGATGATCTACGACGCCCTGGAGATGCAGTACCGCCAGGTCAAGGTCCGCAAGGACCCGAACTGCGCGGTGTGCGGCGAGAACCCGACCGTCACCGAGCTCATCGACTACGAGGCCTTCTGCGGCGTCGTCTCCGAGGAGGCCCAGGAGGCGGCCGCCGGCTCGACGATCACTCCGAAGCAGCTCAAGGAGTGGATCGACGACGGCGAGAACATCGACATCATCGACGTCCGCGAGATCAACGAGTACGAGATCGTCTCGATCCCCGGCGCCCGGCTGATCCCGAAGAACGAGTTCCTCATGGGCACCGCCCTGGAGAACCTCCCGCAGGACAAGAAGATCGTCTTGCACTGCAAGACGGGTGTCCGCAGTGCGGAAGTCCTCGCGGTCCTGAAGTCCGCGGGCTTCTCCGACGCCGTGCACGTCGGCGGCGGCGTGATCGGCTGGGTCAACCAGATCGAGCCGGACAAGCCGGTCTACTAGCCGCACCGGCCGGTCCACCCGGCGCTCGCCTTTCCGGAAGGGGCCCCGCACCACAGGTGCCGGGCCCCTTTCACTCGCCCCGGCCAGGGCTCTGGCCAGGGCCCCGGCCAAGGCCCCGATCAAGGCCCCGGCCAGGCCCCCGGCTAGGAGGCGCAGACCTTGCCGTCCTTCGGCACCGTCCCCTCCAGCAGATACGCGTTCACCGTGGAGTCGACGCAGTCGCTCCCCTTCCCGTACGCGGAGTGGCCCTCGCCCTTCCACGTGAGCACCACGCCGACGTGCTTGCCCAGTTCGTCGGCCATCCTCCGGGTGCCCTCGTAGGGCGTCGCCGGATCGCCGGTGTTGCCGACGAGCAGGATCGGTGCCGCACCCGGCGCACTGACCTCCGGGGTGTCGAACTGCCCGGCCACCGGCCAGTCGTGGCACCAGCCGGCCGTGTCCCAGCCGAGCATGGGGCCGAACACGGGCGAGACCTTCTCGAACCGCGGCAGCAGCTTCCTCGTCTCCTCGACCGTCGGCCGCTGCTTGTCGTCCAGGCACGATATGACCCGTTGCGAGTGGCTTCCCGTGCCGTAGTGCCCGGATGAGTCGCGGTCGTTGTACTCGTCGGCGAGCGCCAGCAGCTCCGAGCCGTCTCCCCGCTCGGCCGCCGCCAGGGCGCCGGTCAGGGTCGGCCAGCTCGCCTCGCTGTAGAGCGGCCTGATCAGGCCGGTGAGCGCGAGTGTCTCCGTGAGCTTGCGGTCGGACGACGTGGGCAGTGGCTTCGCGTCGATCCGCTTCAGCAGGTCCACGACCTTGCGCGTGCCCTCTTCGGCTCCCTGGCCGGTGGACTCCAGGTAGTTGTTCAGCGCGCGCTGGAAGCCCCTGGCCTGGTTCTCGGCGTGCCCTGCCGAGTCGGCGGTGGGGTCGACGACCGCGTCCAGGATGACGCGCCCCACGGTCTTCGGGAACAAGTGGGCGTAGACACCGCCGAGTTCGGTGCCGTAGGAGATGCCGAAGTAGTGCATCTTCCGGTCGCCGAGGACCTGGCGCAGCAGGTCCATGTCGCGGGCGGTGTCGGTGGTCGACACATGCGCCATCAGCGTGCCGTCCGCCTTGTGGCAGCCCTGGCCGAAGGCGGCCGCGTCCCGGAAGTACGCCGTCTCCTCGGCCGGGGTGTCCGGCGTGATGTCCACGGACTCGGACGCCTGGATCTCCTTGTCGCCGCGGCAGCGCACCCCTTCACTGGCGCCCACCCCGCGAGGGTCCCAGCTCACCAGGTCGTACCGCTTGCCCAGTGCGGCCGCGCCGGTGGCGTACCACGGCATCGTGGACACGCCGGAGCTGCCGGGGCCGCCGAAGTTGAACAGGAGCGAGCCGATGCGGTCGTCGCCCGTGGCCTTGGTGCGGATCAGCGCCAGGTCGATCGTCGAGCCGCCTGGCTTCCCCCAGTCCAGCGGCGCCTTGAGCGTGGCGCACTGCCACTCCTCGCCCGGCGCGGGGGAGTCCTCCGCCCCTTCGCAGGGTCCCCAGTCGAGCTTCTGCGAGGTCAGCGAGGACGGCAGTGGCTTCGTCGGGCCGGCGGCGGCCGCCGACGAGTCCGTGCCGCTCGGCCGGCCACCGGTCGCCGTGCCGTCCGACGAGCCGCCACTGCAGCCCGACGCCAGCAGCGCGGCGGCGGCCGCCACGGCCGACCACTGTACGAATCGCGTCATCTCGCTCCCCCTCGCTGGCCCTCCACGCTGTGCCGAGGAAGGCGGTCTGGCCATAGTAGGCGGATCACGAAACAGCCGTGGCAGCCTGTGGATAACTCTCTGACCTGCGGATTCATACCTCCCCGAGCCGAGTTGAGATTCATACCTCCCCAAGCCGGGTTCAGGAGCACACCGTGCCCGCCGCCGGCACCTTCCCGTCCAGCAGATAGCCGTTCACCGCGTCCTGCACGCACCTGTTCTTGCTGTCGTACGCGCCGTGCCCCTGCCCCTTGTACGTCAGCTCGACGCCGACCCCCTTGCCCAGCGCCCGCGCCATCCTCCGCGCGCCTTCGTACGGTGTGGCCGGGTCGCCCGTGTTGCCCACGACGAGGATCGGCGCCGAGCCGGGCGCGCCGACGTCGGGATGGTCGGCGGCGCCGGCCACGGCCCAGTCGGCGCAACTGAGCATGGACCAGGCGAGGAACTCGCCGAACAGGTTCGAGGCGGACCGGAACTCGGGCAGCTTCCGCTCCACGTACTCGGGTGTGTACCGAGCCTTGTCGTCGGCGCAGTTGATCGAGATGTTGGCGGCGTGGATGTTGCTGTACTCGCCGTTCTCGCTGCGCCCGTTCATCGAGTCGGACAGCAGCATGAGGATCCTGCCGTTGCCGTCGTAGGCCTCCTCCAGGCCCTGGGTGAGGAAGGGCCAGTAATCCTTCGAGTACAGCGCCTGCGCGATGCCGTTCGTCGCGCCCGACTGGGTCAGCTCGCGCGGGAAGATCCCCTCGATCGGCTTGCTGTCGAGGTCCTTCAGCAGTTTCGCGATGCGGTCCTTCACGTCCTGGGCGGTGTCGCCGATCGGGCAGTCCTCGACCTTGGAGGTGCAGTCGGCGGCGAAGTTGTCGAGCGCGAGCTGGAATCCCTTCGCCTGCCCGAGCGCTCCCTGCTCGGAGTTCTGCGTCGGGTCGACCACAGCGTCGAAGACGGCACGGCCCACGTTCCTGGGGAACAGATGGGCGTAGACGCCGCCGAGTTCGGTGCCGTAGGAGATGCCGAAGTAGTGCAGCTTGTCGTCGCCGAGGACCTGGCGCATCAGGTCCATGTCGCGGGCCGCGTCGGTGGTCGCCACGTGAGGCAGCATCTCCTTGGAGTTCTTCTCGCAGGCCGCGTTGAACTCCGTGGTGCCGTCCACCAGTTCCGTCCGCTCGGCCGCGTCGTCCGGTGTGGAGTCCTGCTGGAAGTAGGCGTCGAGCTGCTGGTCGTTCTCGCACAGCACGGGTTCGCTGCGGCCCACCCCGCGCGGGTCGAAGCTCACCAGGTCGTAGCGGGTGCGCAGCTTCTCGTACCCGTCGCCGAAGGCGGGCAGCGCGGTGACGCCCGAACCGCCGGGCCCACCGAAGTTGTAGATCAGCGAGCCGATGCGCCGGCTCTCCGGGCCGCTCGCCTTCACCCGTATCAGCTCGATGCCGATCGTGTCGCCCTTGGGGTCGTCCCAGTCGAGCGGTGCCTTCATGGTGGCGCACTGCCAGGTGCCGTTGCCCGGCAGCGGGGACGGGCTGCCCTGGCCGCCCTGCGCCTGGGAGGGGTCCGGGCAGTCCTTCCAGTTCAGTTCCTGGGCCGTCAGGTCCTCGTCACCGGAGTCGTCGTCGCTGCACCCCACCAGCAGACAGGGCAGCAGCAGGGCGATGGCGGTCAGGGCAGCTGCGCGCGTCCGTGGAGGCATCGGCATGGTCCCATCCTGCGGTCGTACGTGGTGGGGCGCTCGGGACACGGTCCGTACGAGGTACGGGGCCTCGGTGCCCCTCACTTGCGTGCCCTTACAACGTACGGCGCCCTGCTTGTCGTGCGACAAGGCCGCCTGTTTCTCCTACGCCGCCTGGTTTCTCCTACGCGCCTGGTTTCTCTTACGGCGGGACAACACGCCCGTACGACGGGAGGGCACGCCTGCACGACGGGACGGCACGCCTGTGACGTCGTCGGCTGCCGGTGGCGGGCGGGGTCCGCCGTTCGCCCTCTCGCGCTACAGGGCGCCCTTACGGGTCAGGTGGTTGAAGGCCAGCCAGCCCGGCAGCACCGGCAGCCACAGCGTGAGCAGCCGGAACAGCAGCACCGAGGGCGCGGCGACCTCA
The DNA here is from genome assembly GCF_044764945.1 of Streptomyces sp. NPDC093568. Taxonomy (NCBI): domain Bacteria; kingdom Bacillati; phylum Actinomycetota; class Actinomycetes; order Kitasatosporales; family Streptomycetaceae; genus Streptomyces; species Streptomyces sp. NPDC093568. The sequence goes on from NZ_JBIWJD010000004.1 coordinate 38,358, forward strand.
CTCGGCAGGCCGACGGCGATCAGACCGACGGTCAGGGTCGCCTCGACGGCACCCACACCGCCCGGGGTGGGGGCCGCGGAGCCGAGCGCGTTGCCCGCCAGGAAGACGACGGCCACGCTGGCGATGCTGATCGAGGTGCCCTCGCTGCCGAACGCCCGGATCGACGCGTCCAGGCACATCACGAAGCAGGCGGTCAGCAGCAGCATGCCGCCGATGCCGGTGACCAGCTTCTGGGGCCGCTGGAGCACGTCCAGCATGCGCGGCACGACACCGGCGAACAGCGACCTCACGCGCGTGACGACGAACTTCCGCAGGAACGGCACCGACGTCACCACGAGCACCAGCACCGCCACCGTCAGCAGGCCCGCGATGACCGTCCGGGACGGCGACAGCGACGGCGTCTTCTCGGTGCCGGTCAGATAGCCGAAGGAGAGCAGCATCAGGATGTGGCAGCCGAGCCCGAACAGCTGCGACGCGCCCACGCTCGCCACCGCGAGCCCCGGCCGCACTCCCGAGCGCTGGAGGAAGCGCGTGTTCAGAGCCACTCCACCGACCGCGGCCGGCGCGACGATCTTCACGAACGACCCGGCGACCTGCGCCGCCACGGTCCGCCGGAACGGCACCCGCTCGGGCACGAACCCCAGCAGCGCCATGGCCGCCGCCACGTAGCTGGCCGCCGAGAACAGCACTGCCGCGGCCACCCAGCCCCACTGCGCGTTGGCGACGAGCGGGCCGAACTCGATGTGCGTGAGCTGCGTCAGCAGGAAGTACGCGCCGATGGCACCGGCGATGAAGCTGATCAGGGTGCGCGGTCGCACCCGCTCCAGACGGGCCGGCTCGACCGGGGCCTGCGGCCTGATCAGCAGCACCTCGTGGCGGATCAGCGTGAGCAGATCCTCCTCGCGGGCCTCCTCGAGCGCATCGTCGATGGCCCGCTTCTCGGCCCGCGCCTGCGCCCGTACGGTCTTCTTGTCCGGCTTGTCGAGTACGGCGCCGGAGTCCTCGGCGGCCTCCTCGCTGCGTGCGTGCTTCGCGTGCCGGGACGCCTCCAGCACCGCGTCGCGTTCGCGCTGGGCCCGCTCGCGCGCGAGTCTGCGCAGCGTCGCGCGCGTGGAGCGGCTCAGCGCGATGGGCTGGAGCATCGGCAGGCAGTCGGCCACGGCGTCGGGGCCGAGCACGCTCACCGCCGAGGCCACCGCGCGCTCGGCGCCGACCCGCAGTCCGAGGGTCACCAGCAGCTGGGAGATGTCCATCCGCAGCAGCAGAGTGTTGGCGGCGATCTCGCCGATGCGCAGGTCGGTGATGATCACCTTGCCGGAACGATCCACCAGAATCGCGTCACCCACCAGCCTGCGGTGCGCGATGCGCCGCGACTGCAACGCCTTGACCTGGCGCCAGGTGCCGTGCAGCAGGTCGTCGGTGATCTCCTTGTCCGACAGCGAGTCCAGGGTGTGGCCGCCGGTGTGCTCGTAGACCAGCATCACGGCGTCCGGGCCGAGCTCGGAGGTGGCGATCAGCTTGGGCGCGTTGGCGCCGGCCGCGATGGCCGCGTAGGCGAGCAGCGCCTCCTGCTCCAGCGCCTGCCGCAGCGACTGGAGACTGCTGCGGGTGGCGAAGCCGCGCAGCGTCAGATTGCGCCACGCGCGATAGAAGAAGCCCTGGGCCTGCTGCTCCCTGTCGACCACCGTCACATCGAGCGGGGGCCCCTCCTCCAGGGTGACGAAGTAACGCCGGCCGCGGTCGCCGCTCTCCTCGGAGACCTCCTCGCGGGCCGCGCTCACCGGGCGGAAGCCGACGTGCCTGAGGCCCGCCATCAGCGTCCGGCCCGTGGGGCGGACGTTGGGCGAGCCGACCGCGTACAGCGTGCCGTAGGCGACGGTCCAGCCGATCAGCAGCGTCAGGATGATCGAGAACGGCGTCGTGTAGCCGGTGACCAGCATCGAGAAGGCGTACAGCACCAGAACCGCCCACAGCACCGCACGCCAGCGGGGTCTGCGGGACATGCCCACGGCCGTCATGTACGCGATGACCGGGGCGAGATAGCCGTGCACAGGGTCGGTGAGGGAGCCGACGTCGCCGGGGGAGGGCTGGGTGAGCGCGTCCCGGATGGAATCGGGGGCGGCCCGCGCGACCCATAGGTCGGTGGCGAGCGTCACACCGTGGGCGAGGACGGCCGCGAGGACGCCGTCGGCGATGCGCAGCCCGTCCCGCTTGATCAGCCGCTCGATCGCGAAGGCGACGGGCACCAGCAGGATCGCGATGCTGGACACCAGCCCGGCCATCTTGCTGAACACGTCGGGCGCCTGTCCGGTGCCCTTGTTGATGTCCTGTTCCAGGCCCGAGGTGGTTCCGTGCGCGAACGCGGCGATCGCGAGCAGCAGCACGATGCCGAGCACGCCCACGAGGAGCCGCATGAGGTCGGACGGACGGTGCACGCGCGCGGGGAGCAGCGGTTCGTCGCCCTCCACCTCGTCGGCGGGGGTCTCGTCGAGTTCGAGGTCGCCGGTGGCCTTCCCCTCGACGGCCCTGCGGCCTGTGTCCGTGGCGCCGGCGTCCTTCCTGACCTCGCGCTTCGCGCTGTCGTCGGCCTCGCCGGCGGCCTTCTTGCCGGGGTCGGCGGTGCCAGGGCGCGACGAAGCGTCAGAGGTGCTCTCCGCGCCCTCCGGGTGCACACCCTGCTGCTTCATCGTCTCTTCTTGGTCTCGTATCACCAGTCACCGCCCGCACGATGGTGGCATGCTCCGCCGACACACGGGGGCATCAGGGTGCAAATGCGGGGGCGCACAGTCTGCCCGAAGCGCCGCCCCAGGGCGAGGGATACGCACAGTGGCGAGCACGTCACATTGTCGGTGGGGTGGGGCAGGATGGGGCGGATGAGTGACGAGAGCCTTCCGGACGACGCCCGTCCGCCGTACGGCGACGCCCGCCCGGAGCACACGGACGCGCTGCCGGAGTACGCCGAGCGGGTCCTGGAGGTTGCCGAGCTGATCCCGCCGGGGCGCGTCATGACCTACGGCGACGTCGCCGAGTGGCTTGAGGAGGGCGGCCCCCGTCAGGTCGGCCGCGTGATGGCTCTCTACGGCGGAGCCGTCCCGTGGTGGCGGGTGGTCCGCTCGGACGGCGTCCTGCTGTCCGGCCACGAGCTGAGAGCGCTGGAGCACTACCGCACGGAGGGCACGCCGCTGAAGGAGGCGAGCAAGGCCGCCGAGGGCCATGTGCCGCGCCTCGACATGAAGCGGGCGCGATGGGACGGCGGCGAACGCGCACAGAGTCACACCTGACAGCTTCCGCCATCGGACGGCCCGCTGTGTGACCCGTGATCCGTACGGGGGAAACAGGGCACGTCCGTGACATGACGTACGTTCGTGAGGTGAGGGACGCACGTGGCCCGAGTGCCTTGAGGGATGAATCGGAAGCACTGCTTCCGCACCAGCCCTCGGCGTAGCGTCGGCTGCACGTGTCCCCCTCACCCCGCGGCCACCGCCCTCCACGCGCGAGGGGCGACCCACCAGCACACCCCAGGACCGGCGAACCACGTGAGCTCCTCTTTCTCCACCAGGCGCCCGTCGCACCCCCAGGTGCGACAGGGGAGCCGTGGCGCTTACCGGCTGGTGCGTACTCCTGCGGTCCGATCGGCTCCCCCTCGTCTGGACGCCGCGCAGCGCGCCGTGGTTGACCACGAGTCCGGCCCGATGCTCGTCCTCGCAGGTCCGGGCACCGGCAAGACCACCACGCTCGTCGAGTCGGTGGCGGCACGAATCGCCCGCGGCGGGGATCCCGAGCGCATCCTGGTGTTGACGTTCAGCCGCAAGGCGGCGGTGGAGCTGCGCGACCGCATGGCCCTGCGCATGGGTGCGGCACGCGCTCCCCAGGCCACCACGTTCCACTCCTTCTGCTACGCCCTCGTCCGCGCCCACCAGGACAACGACCTGTTCGTGGAGCCGCTGCGGCTGCTGTCCGGCCCCGAGCAGGACGTGACCGTACGGGAACTGCTCGCGGGCCAGCCCGACCTTGAGCGGCTCGGGCTCGCCCATGTGCGCTGGCCCGACGACCTGCGTGCCTGTCTGACCACGCGCGGCTTCGCCGACGAGGTCCGCGCGGTCCTCGCCCGCAGCCGCGAGCTCGGCCTCGGGCCCGACGCCCTGGACGCCTTCGCCCGCCGCATCGGCCGCCCCGACTGGCGTGCCGCGGCGTCCTTCCTCGCCGAGTACCTCGACGTGCTCGACCTGCAGGGCGTGCTCGACTACGCCGAGCTGGTCCACCGCGCGGTGCTCCTCGCCCGACGGCCGGAGGCCGCCGAACGGCTCGCCGCGCGCTACGACGCCGTGTACGTCGACGAGTACCAGGACACCGACCCGGCGCAGGTACGGCTGCTGCACGCCCTCGCCGGCGGCGGCCGCACCCTGGTCGCCCTCGGCGACCCCGACCAGTCGATCTACGCGTTCCGGGGCGCCGACGTGAACGGAATCCTGGAGTTCCCGCATGCCTTCCCGCGCGCGGACGGCCGCCCCTCGCCCGTCGAGGTGCTGCGCACCTCCCGCCGCTCCGGCGCCGCCCTGCTGGCCGCGACCCGGCTGCTGACCCAGCGCATGCCGCTCACCCGGCTCCCGGCGGAGAAGGTGCGTGCCCACCGGGAACTCGCCCCGGTCCGCGACGGAGGCCGCGTCGAGGTCTTCACGTACCCGACCCCCGGCACCGAGCTGGACAACATCGCCGACATCCTGCGCCGGGCGCATCTGGAGGACGGCGTGCCCTGGGGCGAGATGGCCGTCCTGGTGCGGGCCGGGTCACGCACGATCCCGACGGTGCGCCGCGCCCTCACGGCCGCCGGGGTGCCCTTGGACATCGACGGCGACGACCTGCCCCTGCGACACGAGCCGGCGGTGGCACCGCTGCTGACGGCGCTGCGGGCGGTGGCGGAGGCGGAGGCCTCGGTCCGTCCCGGGGAGGAGGCGGCCACCGAGGAGCCGGAGGAGCCCGAGGAGCTGGAGTCTCCGGAGAGGCTGGAGTCGCCGGACGAGCCGGACGAGCCGGACGAGCCGGACGAGCCGGACGAGCCGGACGAGCCGGACGAGCCGGACGAGCCGGACGAGCCGGAGGAGCCGGAGGGGCTGGAGTCGCCGGAGGAACCCGCGGCGACCGCGACGTGGCTCGACACCGAGACCGCCCTCACCCTGCTCGCCTCCCCCCTCGCCGGCATGGACTCCGCCGACCTGCGCCGCCTCGGCCGCGCCCTGCGCGAGGAGGAGCGGGCCGCCGGCAACGCCCTGCCGCCGCCCTCGGACGACCTGCTCGCGCGGGCGCTCGCCGAACCGGAGCGCCTCGCGGTGCACGACCCCACGTACGCGCGTGGCGCCCAGCGTCTCGGCGCGCTGCTCCGCAAGGCCCGTGAGCGCCTCGCGGGCGGCGGCACGGCCGAGGAGGCGCTGTGGGACCTGTGGGAGGGCACCCCGTGGCCCACGCGCCTGGAGCGGACCGCCCGCCGCGGCGGCGCCGCCGGACGCAACGCCGATCGCGACCTGGACGCCGTATGCGCGCTGTTCGCGACGGCGGCCCGCGCGGAGGAGCGCACCGGTGGCCGGGGCACGCTGAACTTCCTGGCGGAGATAGAGGCCGAGGACATCGCCGCCGACACCCTCACGCGGCGTGCCGTACGCCCCGACGCCGTGCGCCTGATGACCGCGCACCGCTCCAAGGGTCTGGAGTGGCGCCTGGTCGTCGTCGCGGGCGTCCAGGAGGGCCTGTGGCCCGACCTGCGCCGCCGCGGCTCGCTCCTGGAGGCCGACCGCATCGGCCGCGACGGGCTCGCCGAACCGCTCACCCCCGGGGCGCTGCTGGCCGAGGAGCGCCGTCTGTTCTACGTCGCCGCCACGCGCGCGCGTGAACGCCTCGTCGTCACCGCGGTGAAGGCCCCGGCCGACGACGGCGACCAGCCCTCCCGCTTCCTGACCGAACTCGGCGTCGAACCGAAGGACGTGACGGGCCGCCCCCGCCGCCCGCTGTCCGTCGCCGCGCTCGTCGCCGAACTGAGGGCGACGACCGTCGACCCGCGCGTGTCGGACACCCTCAGGGAGGCCGCCGCCCGCAGGCTGGCCCGGCTCGCCGCGCTCGCCGACGAGGACGGCCGCCCGCTGGTCCCCGCCGCGCACCCCTACCGCTGGTGGGGTATGTTCGAGCCCACCGAGTCCAAGGTGCCGCTGCGCAACCGCGACCAGCCCGTCGTGCTCTCCGGCAGCGCGCTGGACCAGCTCGCCAATACCTGCGCCCTGCAGTGGTTCCTGGGCCGCGAGGTGAAGGCCGACGCGCCCGCCACCGTCGCCCAGGGCTTCGGCAACGTGGTGCACGTCCTGGCCGACGAGGTCGCCTCCGGACACACCCCGGCCGACCTCGCCGTCCTCATGGAGCGCCTCGACTCGGTGTGGAACGCGCTGGCCTTCGACGCGCCGTGGAAGTCGGCGCAGGAGAAGGACAACGCGCGCGTGGCGCTCGAACGCTTCCTCAAGTGGCATGTGATGGACCGCGCGGGACGTACTCCCGTGGCGAGCGAGCACGACTTCGACGTGACCCTGGGAGCCGGCGACTTCGAGGTGCGCATCCGCGGCCAGATGGACCGCGTCGAGGCCGACGGCGAAGGGCGCGCCTATGTCGTCGACTTCAAGACCGGCAAGCAGGCGCCCAGCGCGGCCGAGGTGGCCCGCCACCCGCAGCTCGCCGTCTACCAGCTCGCCGTGCGCGAGGGCGCCGTCGACGAGGCCTTCGACGGCGTGCGCCCCGAGCCCGGCGGGGCCGAACTGGTCCAGTTGCGCCAAGGTGCCGCCAAGCGGGACGGCGGCGAGACGCTGCCCAAGGTGCAGGGGCAGGAGCCCCTGGACGGCCCGGAGGGGGAGTGGGTCGGCGACCTGCTGGCCACGGCCGCGGGCAAGGTCCTCGACGAGCGGTTCGCGCCCAGCGCGGGTCAGCACTGCACGCACTGCGCGTTCCGGGCGTCGTGCAGCGCGCGGCCCGAGGGGCGGCACGTGGTCGAGTGACATTTCGTCAGAAACCGGAGTGATCGATCACACCACTTGAGCTGACCTGCGCTTCTCGTGGCCCGGCAGCCGATCCGGCATCCACTGTCAGTTCCCGCCGCTAGCCTCTTTCGTTGTGTCCGCCCGTATCTCCGATCCCGAGCAGCTCAAAGAGCTCCTCGGCATCCCGTTCACCCCGGAGCAGACGGCGTGCATCGTCGCGCCGCCCGCCCCGCAGGTGATCGTGGCCGGAGCCGGGTCGGGCAAGACGACGGTGATGGCGGCCCGCGTGGTGTGGCTGGTCGGCACCGGCCAGGTGGCCCCCGAGCAGGTCCTCGGCCTGACCTTCACGAACAAGGCCGCAGGTGAACTCGCCGAACGTGTCCGCAAGGCGCTCGTCAAGGCCGGAGTCACCGACCCCGACGTCATCGACCCGGACAATCCGCCGGGCGAGCCGGTGATCTCCACGTACCACGCCTTCGCGGGCCGCCTGCTCACCGACCACGGCCTGCGCATCGGCCTCGAACCGACCTCCCGCCTGCTCGCCGACGCCACCCGCTACCAACTGGCGGCGCGGGTGCTGCGCGAGGCGCCGGGCCCGTACCCGGCCCTCACCCGCTCCTTCGCCGACCTCGTCAGCGACCTGCTCAACCTCGACGCCGAACTCGCCGAGCACCTCGTACGCCCCGAGGCCCTGCGCGCGTACGACGCCGAGCTGCTGCTCACCCTTCAGGGCGCCAAGCTCACCAACGCCGACCTGCGCAAGGTCCCCGAGGCGGCCGCGGCCCGCCGCGAACTCGCGGAGCTGGTCGTCCGCTACCGCGCCGCCAAACGCGACCGCGACCTCCTCGACTTCGGCGACCAGATCGCGCTCTCGGCGCGGCTCGCGGGGATTCCCGAAGTGGGCCGCGTCCTGCGCGAGGAGTTCCGCGTGGTCCTGCTCGACGAGTACCAGGACACCTCGGTCGCCCAACGCGTCCTCCTGGCGGGCCTGTTCGGCGACGGCACCGGCCACCCCGTGACCGCCGTCGGCGACCCCTGCCAGGCGATCTACGGCTGGCGCGGCGCGTCCGTCGCCAACCTCGACGACTTCCCCGAGCACTTCGCCCACAGCGGCGGCCGCCCCGCCACCCGCCAGGCGCTCAGCGAGAACCGCCGCAGCGGCGGGCGCCTCCTCGACCTCGCCAACGGCCTCGCGGAGCCCCTGCGCGCCCTGCACGCGGGCGTGGAGGCACTCCGCCCGGCCCCCGGCGCCGAGCGCGACGGCACGGTGCGCTGCGCGCTGCTGCCCACCCACGCCGAGGAGATGGACTGGATCGCCGACTCCGTCGCCCATCTCGTGCGCACGGGGACGGCGCCCGGCGAGATCGCCGTGCTCTGCCGCACGGCGACCGACTTCGCCGAGATCCAGGGCGCGCTGGTCGCCCGGGACATCCCCGTCGAGGTCGTCGGCCTGTCCGGGCTGCTGCATCTGCCCGAGATCGCCGATCTGGTCGCCGTCTGCGAGGTCCTCCAGGACCCAGGCGCCAACGCCTCCCTGGTCCGGCTGCTCACCGGCCCGCGCTGGCGCATCGGCCCCCGCGACCTCGCCCTGCTGGGGCGCCGCGCACGGCTGCTGGTGTCCCACGCGCGCGTGGACGGCGACGACGACCCGGACCGCCGGCTCGCCGAAGCCGTGGAGGGTGTCGACCCGGCCGAGGTGATCTCGCTCGCGGACGCCCTCGACACGTTCCTGGAGACGCCGCTGGACGGCGAGGGGGACGACGACGGGCTGCCGTTCTCGCCGGACGCGCGCGTGCGGTTCGCCCGCCTGGCCACCGAGCTGCGGGACCTGCGCCGCTCCCTGTCCGACCCGCTGATGGACGTCCTGCACCGCGTCCTCGCCGTCACCGGCCTGGAAGTGGAGCTCTCGGCCTCCCCACACGCGTTGGCCGCCCGCCGCCGCGAGACCCTGTCCAACTTCCTCGACATCGCCGCCTCGTTCGCCGCCGGTGACAACGAGGCGTCCCTGCTGGCCTTCCTCGGCTTCCTGCGCACGGCCGCCCAGTACGAGAAGGGCCTCGACAACGCCCTGCCCGGCGGCGAGAACACCGTCAAGGTGCTCACCGCGCACAAGTCCAAGGGCCTGGAGTGGGACGTCGTCGCCGTCCCCGGCCTCGTCACCGGCACCTTCCCCAGCAGCCAGGGCCGCGAGAAGTGGACCGCCCAGGCCAAGGTGCTCCCGCACGAGCTGCGCGGCGACGCCGACACGCTCCCCGACATCGCCTCCTGGGACTCGCGCGGCCTGAAGGCCTTCCACGAGGACATGAAGGAGCACCAGCACACCGAGGAACTGCGCCTCGGCTACGTCACCTTCACCCGCCCCCGCTCCCTCCTCCTCGGCTCGGGCCACTGGTGGGGCCCCACCCAGAAGAAGCGCCGGGGCCCCTCCGACTTCCTGCAAGCCCTCTACGACCACTGCGTGGCCGGGCACGGCGAGATCGAGGAGTGGGCGGACGAGCCGGGCGAGGACGAGGAGAACCCGGCCCTGCACCGGGAGACGGCCGACCAGGTGTGGCCGCTGCCCCTCGACGAGGCCGCTCTCGCCCGGCGCCGGGCGGCCGCCGAGACGGTACTGGCGCACCTGGACAACCTCGCCACCCACGACGACGGCCACCCGGCCGCGACCCACGACCCGGACGAGTACGACGACCCGGAATGGCCCCCGCCGCCGGACGACGACGAACCACTTCCCGAGGACTTCTCCGACGAGGGCACCCCCGCCGAGGGCGACGACGACTGGGACTCCTGGACCACCGACCGGCCGGTGCGCCCCGCCATCCCGCACCAGGCCACGTCCCCGGAACCGTCCAGCGAACCGCCGGCCCGACCCCACCCCACGGACCAGGACCCCCGCACTCCGGAGGCCCCGCTCACTCCGGAGGCCCCGCTCACTCCGGAGGAGGCACTCACTCCGGAGGAGGCGCGCACGATCTCCTCCTGGGACCGCGACCTCGACGCGCTCACCGGGGAGCTGCTGCGCGCCCGCGCGGCCGTCACCGACGTCCCCCTGCCCGCGTCGCTCACCGCGTCCCAGCTGCTGCGCCTGTCCGCCGACCCGGACGGATTCGCGCAGGAACTCGCGCGCCCCATGCCGCGCCCCCCACAACCCGCCGCACGTCGAGGCACCCGGTTCCACGCCTGGGTCGAAGCCCGCTTCGAGGCGCTGACGCTGCCCATGCTGGAGCCGGACGACCTGCCGGGCGGCGAGGCCGAGATCGCCGACGAGCGCGATCTGGAGGCCCTGAAGGACGCCTTCGAACGCACCGAGTACGCCCACCGCACGCCGTACCGGGTCGAGGTCCCCTTCCAGCTCTCCCTCGCAGGTCGCGTCGTACGGGGCCGTATAGACGCCGTCTACAAGGAAGGCGACGGCGAGGGGGCGCGGTACGAGATCGTGGACTGGAAGACCAACCGCACGCGTACCGCCGACCCGCTCCAGCTCGCCCTGTACCGGGTGGCCTGGGCCGAGCAGCAGGGCGTACCCCTGGAGTCGGTCGACGCCGTGTTCCTGTACGTCCGCAGCGGTGAGGTCGTACGCCCGGACGATCTTCCGGACCGGTCGGCGCTGGAGCGGCTGCTGGCCGGGGAGCCGGTCGCCGAGGTGAACTGTGAGCAACCGCCCAATCGGGATGTCGGTGCGGGCCGATAGGCTCGTGACCATGAGCCAGACCCCGGACAGCGCTGTCCGTACGTACATCGAGCAGCATCGCGCCGCCTTCCTCGACGACCTCGCCGAGTGGCTGCGCATCCCGTCCGTGTCGGCCCAGCCCGACCACGCGCCCGATGTACGCCGCAGCGCCGACTGGCTCGCCGCGAGGCTCAAGGAGACCGGCTTCCCGACCGCGGAGGTCTGGTCCACACCGGGCGCGCCCGCCGTCTTCGCCGAATGGCCCTCGGACGACCCCGAGGCACCCACGATCCTCGTCTACGGCCACCACGACGTGCAGCCTGCCGCCCTGGAGGACGGCTGGGACAGCGAGCCCTTCGAGCCCGTCGTCCGCGACGGCCGGCTGTACGCGCGCGGGGCGGCCGACGACAAGGGCCAGGTGTTCTTCCACACACTCGGCGTCCGCGCCCACCTCGCCACCACCGGCCGCACCACCCCGGCCGTCACCCTGAAGCTGCTGATCGAGGGTGAGGAGGAATCCGGCTCCCCGCACTTCCGCGCGCTGGTCGAGGAGCACGCGGAGCGGCTCGCGGCCGACGCCGTGATCGTGTCCGACACCGGCATGTGGTCCGAGGACACCCCCACCGTGTGCACCGGCATGCGCGGCCTCGCCGAGTGCGAGATCCAGCTGCACGGCCCCGACCAGGACATCCACTCCGGCTCCTTCGGCGGCGCCGTCCCCAACCCCGCGACCGCGGCCGCCCGCCTGGTCGCCGCCCTGCACGACGAGCACGCGCGCGTGGCGATCCCCGGCTTCTACGACGGCGTCGTCGAGCTGACCGACCGCGAGCGCGAGCTCTTCGCCGAGCTGCCCTTCGACGAGGAGCGGTGGCTGCGCACCGCCAAGTCGTACGCCACCCACGGCGAGGCCGGTCACACCACCCTGGAGCGCATCTGGGCCCGGCCCACCGCCGAGGTCAACGGCATCGGGGGCGGGTACCAGGGCCCCGGCAGCAAGACGATCATCCCGTCCTCCGCCATGGTGAAGCTCTCCTTCCGGCTGGTCGCGGGACAGGACCCCGACCACATCGAGAAGGCCGTCCGCGCCTGGGCCGCCGACCGGGTGCCCGCCGGGATCCGCTGCGAGATCGCCTTCAGCGCGGCCACGCGCCCGTGCCTGACGCCCCTGGACCACCCCGCCCTGCAGTCCGTCGTACGCGCCATGGGCCGCGCCTTCGAGGGCCCCGTCCGCTTCACGCGCGAAGGCGGTTCGGGCCCCGCCGCCGACCTCCAGGACGTCCTCGACGCCCCGGTGCTCTTCCTGGGCATCTCCGTCCCCTCCGACGGCTGGCACGCCCCGAACGAGAAGGTCGAGCTGGACCTGCTCCTCAAGGGCGTCGAGACCGCCGCCTACCTGTGGGGCGACCTGGCCGCGAACTGGCGCCATGCGCCCTGAGACACCGGGACCGTCCGGAGGGGCATCGCGCGCGGGGCACACTGGAGACGCCGCCTCGCCCGCCCGAGCCCTGCCGCACCAGGTCGCCTCCCGTCCCACGTCCCGCCGATCCACCACCCGCCGAAGCACACCGTTCCACTGGGGGAGTTGGAAGCACCCGTGACCACCTGGACCGACCACACCGCCGACCGACCCATCTCGCTCACCGCCCCGAGCGGCATCGACCGCGCAGCCCACCACCGGCTCGACGAGGCCTGGCTCGCGGCGGCATGGAGCCACCCCACGACCCGCTGCTTCGTGGTCTCCGGCGGCCAGGTCCTCATCGACGAGACGGCGGACGGACGCACCGAACTCGTCATGACCCCCTCCTTCGAGGCGCCGCTCACCGAGGCGCACCGCTACTTCCTCGGCATCGACGACGACGGCGTCAGCTACTTCGCCCTGCAGAAGGACGCACTGCCCGGCCGCATCGACCAGTCCGCCCGCGCGGCCGGCCTGCGCGAGGCGGGCCTGCTGCTGTCGGCGCGTGACGTGGGCCTGATGGTGCACGCCGTCGGGCTGGAGAACTGGCAGCGCACCCACCGCTTCTGCTCTCGCTGCGGCGAGCGCACCGTGATCGCCGCGGCCGGGCACATCCGGCGCTGCCCCGCCTGCGGCGCCGAGCACTACCCGCGCACCGACCCCGCCGTGATCATGGCCGTCACCGACGAGGACGACCGCATCCTCCTCGGCCGCCAGGTCCACTGGCCCGAGGGTCGCTTCTCCACGCTCGCGGGCTTCGTCGAGCCCGGTGAGTCCATCGAGCAGGCCGTGCGCCGCGAGGTCTTCGAGGAGGCCGGGATCACCGTCGGCCAGGTCGAGTACGTCGCCAGCCAGCCCTGGCCGTTCCCGTCCAGTCTCATGCTGGGCTTCATGGCCCGCGCCACCTCCACGGAGGTCGAGGTCGACGGCGACGAGATCCACGAGGCCCGCTGGTTCTCCCGTGAGGAACTGCGCGCCGCCTTCGACTCCGGCGAGGTCCTGCCGCCGTACGGCATCTCGATCGCGGCCCGCCTGATCGAACTCTGGTACGGCAAGCCGCTGCCGACGAGAAGCTTCGTCTGACAGGACGGATGATCCGCCGGGCACACGCAAACAAGAAGGCGGCCCCTGAAGCGCCTCAGGGACCGCCTTCCGAGAACCGCACGCGTGCCGCGGTTACGCGCCGACCTTCTGCTTGACCTGAGCCAGCGAGGGGTTCGTCAGCGTCGAACCGTCGGCGAACAGCACGGTCGGCACCGTCTGGTTTCCGCCATTCGCCTTCTCGACGAACGCCGCCGACGCGGGGTCCTGCTCGATGTTGATCTCGGTGTACGCGATGCCCTCGCGGTCCAGCTGCTTCTTCAGCCGCTGGCAGTAGCCGCACCAAGTGGTGCTGTACATCGTCACAGTGCCCTGCATGGCTCGCGCGCTCCTTAGGTGGCTCGGGGGGAACGGATCGTCCAGAGGGGGAACGTACGCGACCGGCGGGCCATTCCCGCCCGGGGTATGCGCGGCACGTGACGCCTGCCGCATTAGTACGACTAGCGGTGCCTGCCTGTGGACAACCGGCACAGCTGTCTCCGACGACCTGGCAGCATGGCCGTGTGACAGCAGCAACGCACTCCACCCTCTTCCCGCAGGCACCGGAATCGGCCGACGCGGTGCTCGAAGGGCTCGACCCCGAGCAGCGCGAGGTGGCCACCGCCCTGCGCGGTCCGGTGTGCGTACTCGCGGGCGCCGGCACGGGCAAGACGCGGGCGATCACCCACCGCATCGCCTACGGGGTACGGGCCGGCATCCTCCAGCCCTCCAGCGTGCTCGCCGTCACCTTCACCAACCGCGCCGCGGGGGAGATGCGCGGCCGGCTCCGCCAGCTCGGTGCCGCCGGAGTCCAGGCCCGCACCTTCCACTCGGCCGCCCTGCGCCAGCTCCAGTACTTCTGGCCGAAAGCGATCGGCGGCTCCATGCCCCGGCTCGTCGACCGCAAGATCCAGCTCGTCGCCGACGCGGCCGCCGCCTGCCGCATCCGCCTCGACCGGAACGAGCTGCGGGACGTCACCGCCGAGATCGAGTGGTCCAAGGTCACCCAGACCGTCCCCACCGACTACCCGCTCGCCTCCGCCAAGGCGGGCCGCGACGCCCCTCGTGACCCGGCCGAGGTCGCCCAGATCTACAACGTCTACGAGGACCTCAAGCGCGACCGCTCGGTCATCGACTTCGAGGACGTCCTGCTGCTCACCGTCGCCGTCCTGCAGGACCGGCACGACATCGCCGACCAGGTCCGCGCGCAGTACCAGCACTTCGTGGTCGACGAGTACCAGGACGTCAGCCCCCTCCAGCAGCGCCTGCTCGAACTCTGGCTCGGCGACCGGGACAACCTGTGCGTGGTCGGCGACGCCAGCCAGACGATCTACTCCTTCACGGGAGCAACCCCCGACCACCTGCTCGACTTCCGCACCCGCCACCCCGGTGCCACCGTCGTCAAGCTGGTCCGCGACTACCGCTCCACCCCGCAGGTCGTCCACCTCGCCAACGGCCTGCTCGCCCAGGCACGGGGCCGCGCCGCCGACCACCGGCTGGAGCTGATCTCCCAGCGCGACCCTGGCCCCGAGCCCGTCTACGCCGAGTACACCGACGAGCCCGCCGAGGCCGAGGGCGCCGCCCGCCGCATCCGCGAACTCATGGACGCCGGTGTCCCGGCCAGCGAGATCGCCATCCTGTTCCGGACGAACTCCCAGTCCGAGACCTACGAGCAGGCCCTCGCCGACGCGGGTGTCCCCTACCAGCTGCGCGGCGCCGAGCGGTTCTTCGACCGCCCCGAGGTGCGCAAGGCGGGCATCGCCCTGCGCGGCGCCGCCCGCTTCGGCGGCAACGACTCCCTCCTCGACGACGCCGTCGACCTGCCCTCCCAGGTCCGTGCCGTCCTGTCGGGAGAGGGCTGGACGACCGAGCCGCCGGCCGGCTCCGGCGCCGTCAGAGAGCGCTGGGAGTCGCTGGCCGCCCTGGTGAACCTCGCCCAGGACTTCGGCGCCGCCAAACCCGGCGCCACCCTCGCCGACCTCGTCGCGGAGCTCGACGAGCGGGCCAACGCCCAGCACGCACCCACCGTTCAGGGCGTCACCCTCGCCTCCCTGCACTCGGCCAAGGGCCTGGAGTGGGACGTCGTGTTCCTGGTCGGCGTCGCCGAGGGCATGATGCCGATCACCTACGCAAAGACCGACGAGCAGATCGAGGAGGAACGCCGCCTCCTCTACGTCGGTGTCACCCGCGCCCGGCAGCGCCTCCATGTGTCGTGGGCACTCACCCGAGCACCGGGCGGTCGCCCGAACCGCCGCCCCAGCCGATTTCTCGACGGACTGCGCCCCGGCTCTACGGGGACCACCGGACGCACCACGGCGGGCGGAGGCGCGGGAGGCGTCGAGCGAGGCTTCACGAGCAGACCGGAAACCGCCCCCAGGCGCAAGCAGCGCACCCCGGCCCGTTGCCGTGTCTGCGGGCGCACCCTCACCGACGCCGGTGAGATGAAACTGATGCGGTGTGAGGGCTGCCCCTCCGACATGGACGAGGGCCTCTACGAGCGCCTCCGCGAATGGCGCGGGACCCAGGCGCGGCTGAGCGGTCAGCCGGACTTCTGCGTCTTCACCGACCGGACCCTGATGGCCATCGCCGAGGCGGAGCCGAGCAGTCCGGTTGAGTTGTCCCGCATCCCCGGCGTCCTCAAGCGCAAGCTCGACCGCTACGGAGCCGATGTGCTGGCCATCTGCGCAGGCCAGGAGCTTGAGGAGGGCGCAGAAGTCGAATGACGAGAACTCGTCGAAAAAATAGTTTGCGCATGCCCCAGCAATCCCCATAGGTTCTTAGCCACGGGAACGGAGGCCTTCTCGGAGGCCCCAATTCCGTGTTCTACTTGCATACCCGTCGGACTGGCTCACCCCAGTCCCCCTAGACGCCGAGAGGAGGCGAGTCCAGTGATCAGCATCAACGCCAGCACCACCAGCAGCACCGCCAAAATGACCGATCGCTCGGTCGTCGCCTCCCTGTGCATGCTCGGCGCCTCGAACCAGGGCACCGGTCTGTCCGGCATTCGTGCCGTCCGTCCGGCGTCCTCCGTGTCTCTGGCGGGCCTTCCCGTCCGTGAGCGCAATGAGCGACCGACCAAGGCACTGGAAGCGGCAGTAACGGCAAAGGCGCAGGCCTATGCCTTTACGGCGACTGGTGCCGGAAACCGGGAGCAGACGAAGCAGCACCACCAGATGTGGGCCTTCCGTGGGCCAGAACCCTGGAGTGATCCAGCCTGACAGCCGATCAGGCCGGCGCCTTCAGGGCCGCGGAACCCCATCCGGGATCCGCGGCCCTTCTGTTTGTCCCTCAACAGGGACGACGGAGCGAAGGGGCCTCGGGACAAGGAAACACCCGGTACCAGCCGCCACCCGGTCCCACCGGACCGGAACGAACAGACGAGGAAGACGATCCGTGCAACTCGAAGCGCACGCCCCGTCAGTACCGCCTTCAGGCGCAATCCCCAAGCCCGGCCTCACGGAGGACCCCACCTTGATCCCCCTCACTGCGCTCACCGCGCTCGACGACGCCATCGAGAACCTCGGCGTGCCCGTCCCCTGCCGTTCGTACGACCCGGAGGTCTTCTTCGCCGAGTCGCCGGCGGACGTCGAGTACGCCAAGTCCCTGTGCCGCACCTGCCCGCTGATGGAGGCCTGCCTCGCCGGCGCCAAGGAGCGGCGTGAGCCCTGGGGCGTCTGGGGTGGCGAGCTGTTCGTCCAGGGTGTTGTCGTCGCCCGGAAGCGGCCGCGTGGTCGCCCGCGCAAGAACCCGGTCACGGCATGAACACCGCAGGAACGATCGACCGTCCCTTCACGCACGACCCCCAGAAGCAGGCCCCGATGAAGCCGTCCACCCACGAACTCGCAGGCTCCGCGCCTGAAGACCTCACCACCAGTGGCGCGAACGACTCGCGTCAGAACAGGAACCGAGAGATGCAACTCATCCAAGAAGCCCTGGCACGTGCGCATATGCACGAGCGCCGGCACGAGGCGGAGCGGGAGCGACGGGCCGTGCGCCTGGCGACCGCCCGCCGGATGCAGCGCCGCGCCGAGCGCGCCTCGCTGCGCGCTCGCCGCGCGCTCGCCATGGCGGTCATGCAGTAGAAGACCCCACCATCCGGTGGTCGCCTCCCGGCCAGGGAGGAAGTAGCTCCCCGCGGGGGCCGGTCCGTGCGAACGGACCGGCCCCCGCGGTGCGTTGCGCCCGCCGATGGCGAGGGGGCGGAGGTATCGTCGCCGAGTGACGAGTCTTTCCGGAGACAGCGAAAACGGCGGCTCCGCCACAGAGCCGCAGTCCCTCGTGTGCGCCCGCTGCGGCACTCGGGCCCAGTCCCCGCAGCCCACCTGGACCTTCTCCGTGGAGAACGGCACCCGCCACTACATCTGCGACACGTGCTCCCGCGAAAACCTCAGGGCCATCGAGGGGCGGCTGGACTCGGCCTGGTGGTAGAGGTGGCTGCTACGCGGCGGTGGCTCACGCCTCCGCCGCAGCCTCCTCCTCGGTCGGCTCCTCCGGAACGAAGCCCGGGAGCCACTCCTCCAGCTCCTCGCGCAGGCGGACCGTCGCGCCCAGCTGGCACAGCACCCCGATCGTGCTCAGGGTCACGCGGTGGATCAGGAGGTAGGCCGGCGGCAGGTTGAGCTGCTTGCCGAGCTGGTGCGCGGGGGAGCGGGGGTCGGCCACGCGGGCGGCCTGGCTGCGCATCCAGCCCCGGGTGAAGGTGAACTCGTCGACCTGGGCCGGTTCGATGATCGGCAGGAGGTAGTCGAGGACGGCGTCGGGGTCCAGGTCGATGGTGTCCTTGACGAAGCCCTCGGCGCAGAGGAGTTCGTAGACGGCTTCCGCGTCGCCGTCCAGAGTCATCCGCAGGGAGTCGCCGATCGGGGTCGGCAGGCCGCCCGGGAGACGGTCGACCGTGCCGAAGTCCAGGACACCCAGCCGCCAGTCGTCCTCACCGTCGGGGCCGCCCGGCAGCAGGCGGAAGTTCCCCGGGTGCGGGTCGGCGTGCAGCAGGCCCGTGCGTGCCGGGCCGGAGAAGAGGAAGCGGGCCAGCAACTGGCCGGCTCGGTCGCGCTGCTCCTGGGTGCCGTCGGAGATCACCTCGGAGAGCGGGATGCCGTCGATCCACTCCGTGACCAGGACCTGCTCGCACTGATGGACCACCGCCGGCACGACGACGTCCGGGTCGTCGGCGAACTCGTCCGCGTGCACCTCCTGGGCCTGTGCCTCCAGGCCGTAGTCCAGCTCCTCCGACACCCGGTCCTTGAGCTCGGCGATCAGCGGCTTGATGTCCATGCCGGGGATCAGCGGACCCAGAAGCCGGGCAAAACGGCTCAGTTGGTTCAGGTCGGACAGGAGGGCCTCGCCCGCTCCCGGGTACTGCACCTTGACCGCCACCTCGCGGCCGTCGTGCCACACCCCGCGGTGCACCTGGCCGATCGAGGCGGCCGCGGACGGCTTGTCCTCGAATTCCAGGAACAGGTCCATCCAGTCCTCGCCCAGCCGGTCCGCCAGCACCGAGTGCACGGTGCGCGTCGGCATCGGGGGCGCCGCCTCCTGGAGCTTGGTCAGCGCCGCGCGGTAGGGGCCGGCGATCTCCTCGGGCAGGGCCGACTCGAAGACGGACAGGGCCTGGCCGAACTTCATCGCGCCGCCCTTGAGCTCGCCGAGCACCTTGAACATCTGCTCGGCGGTGCGCTGCTGCAATTCGCGGCCGACGAGCTCCGCGGACTCACCGACGATCCGCTTGCCGAGGCCCCAGGTCGCCCGCCCGGCGAAGCCGAGCGGTAGCGCGGCGAGCTTGGCGGTACGGGTGACCGCCTTGCGGGGAAGATCAGACATGCGCCCTCCAGGTCCCAGCCGACCGCTTCGCGTCTGCCCTGCGGCGTGACTCCTTCGACGGCCCTTGCTCCGCCATTGTCTCGTGTGACTCCCCGTCCTCGGAGGGGTGTTCTCCCTCACCTTTCTCCGCGACGCCGCACGGGCATGCGGGATGGGCCCAAACCGGCCGGGCGTGCCAGGTCAGACCGGGTAGGGACACTTCCCAGCGGGCACCGGCGCTCGACGGAACCCGGCCGTCCAGAAAGCTGAGGGCGTGCGCGGCGGCCAGTCCGGCGACCGTGGTGGCCAGCGTGACATCGCAGGGCCGGACCTCGCGCGCCCTTGCCGAGCCCGAGCGCCACTGTGCCACGAGCCGGGGCCAGGCCGGGTCCCGGTCGGCGCGGCTCTCGTGGAGGCAGCCGGCGCAGGCGGTCTCGCCGGGCAGGACGAGCGGGCCGACCACGCCGGTTCCCTCCACCACGCCGGCGTAAAGGTGGGGCGTACCGGAAGCGACGAGGGGTTCGGCGGCGGACGGGGAGGGCGCGTGCACGGCGACGTCGTCCCGGGGCGCGATGATCACCAGGGAGTGGCCGGCGACTTCCTGGGCGGGGGATGAGTGGGGGCCGCGGCGCGGTGGGCTTTCCGGTGCGCAGCGGCGGGCGGCTCGGCGCGCGGCCTCGTCCCTGCGATCGCCGACCGTGTCCGCGGGCAGCCCGCCCGGGGACACGTCCCATGCTTCGACCCGGCCGACGTCACGCACGTCGACCTCGCCGACCCCCGCGGCCGACAACAGGGCGGCCACCATGGAGCCCACCCGGCCGGCGCCTCTCACCTGCACATGGAGGGAGCGGCGGGCGGTCAGGCGGGTGATCGCCTCGCCCGGCTCGGACGTGGTCAAGGACAGGGAGGCCAGATCGGGGCGCAGCCGGTCCAGCACCTCCTTCTTGCGCCGCAGGGCGTCGCCCGCCGGACCGCCTCCCTGCGCGTCGTCCAGGAGTCCGGCCCCTGCCAGTCGCCGCACCAGCCCGTCGACATGGCCGTCCGGCAGGTCCATGCGGCGGCCCTCCTCGCGCAGGAGCTCTAGTCCGCGGGTGCCGTTGAGCAGATCGAGGAAGCTTCCCGTCGCCGTGTCCATCGGGCCCAGTGTGAGCGCATGCGCCGGAGTCATCCCGTATTGCACGGTGTTGAGGTCGCGCCAGCCGCGTTTGAGCGCGGGCTTGAGGAGAGGAGCACGCGGAATTACCGAAGTTGGCGAACCATCCGAAATCGCCGAATCTGTCGCATGCATGAGCTGGCCCCCGTAGCCGTCGTGGAACATCCCCGTGTGTCGGTGGAGCTCGGTCGAAGCTCCGCCGGTGACTGCCAGCATGCCCCGACACGGCGGCCCGTGCCGAAAGTTGTCCACAGGCGGTGGATATTCGTCGTACAAATCAAACGCATGGTGGGGGATCGGGATCGAACCGTCCCGGAGTCGGGACTTCCCCCATGTGCAACGGGTAACGTCGGGGCGTGTCCGCCGACCCACTGCACCGCGCCGGAACGCCACAGCGCAGTACGACGAGCCCGCCGCCGAGCGGCACGGGGGCGAGCGCGATCGAGGTCCGCAGAAGCACCCGGCGCCGCCGGACCGTCTCGGCGTACCGCGAAGGCGATCGCACCGTCGTGCTCATCCCTGCCCGGATGTCCGAGGCCGAGGAGCAGCGCTGGGTCACCGTCATGCTGGACAAGCTGGCCGCCCAGGAGAGCAAGCGGCTCATCGGGGACACCGAGCTGGCGGAGCGGGCCGAGCGGCTGTCGGACCAGTATCTGGACGGCCGCGCGCGGCCCAACTCGGTGCGCTGGGTCACCAACCAGAACACCCGCTGGGGTTCGTGCACCCCGGCCGAGGGCAGCATCCGGCTCTCGCACCGACTTCAGGGCATGCCCGAATACGTCCTCGACTACGTCCTCCTGCACGAACTCGCGCACCTGCTCGTACCCGGACACGGACCCCGCTTCTGGCGGCTGCTGGACGCCTATCCCCGCACCGAGCGGGCGAAGGGCTACCTCGAAGGCGTGGTCGCCGCCGAGCGGTTGCCGCATCTGCCGAGCGCGCGCGGCGAATAGGTCCGACGGTCCCGCGGCGGTCCGCCCGCCCAGTCCGTGAGGCACCCGGAGGCGGCACTTCCGGGCGCTTCCGGTTCGATGGGCGCGGGTTGTGTACCGGGTCTGTACCGGCTTGGTCCGATGTCCGAGTTTGCCGTTAGCCTGGCGCGACGCAATCACATTCGGGATGGGGGACGGTCGTTACGCATGGCCAGGGAATTCCAACGCGGCCACAAGGCCAAGATCAGTGACCTCACGGCGGGCACGGATCTGTACGTAGGGGTACAGATCGGCGCCCCAGGGCTGAGTTTCGACATCAGCTGCTTCGGTCTCGACGCCGACGAACGGCTCTCGGACGACCGTTACTTCATCTTCTTCAACCAGCCCAAGTCCCCCGAGGAAGCCATTCAGCTCCTCGGCACCCAGGCCGGTGACACGGAGTCCTTCCGGGTCACACTCGACAGGATCCCCCCGCAGATCCAGAAGCTGTCCTTCACGGCGACGATCGACGGCGCCGGGCAGATGTCGCAGGTCGGTCCCGGTTACATCCGCATCGTCGCCGGTGGCGAGGAGGTGGCCCGGTACGCCTTCAACGGCTCGGAGTTCTCCACCGAACGCGCCGTGATGCTGGGTGACTTCTACCTGAAGGACGTCTGGCGGTTCGCCGCCGTCGGGCAGGGCTTCGACGGTGGCCTGGAGGCGCTGCTGAAGAACTTCGGCGGCGAGGTCGCCGAGGAGGAGACGCCCGCAGCCCCGCAGCAGCCCCAGGCCGGTGCGACTCCCAGCTTCGCGCCGCCCGCCCAGGCCGCAGCGCCGCCCGCGTTCGGCGCCCCGGCCGGAGCGCCCGCTCCAGCCCCGCAGCCGGCACCTCCGGCGCCCGCGCCGGCCCCGGCCGCACAGGGCTTCGCGCCCCCGCCGGGAGCCACACCGCCGCCGCCGAGCCCGGCGCCCCCGGTGCACGCGCAGCCGACCATCATCGCGCCCATGACGCCGCCCGGAGGCGCCCCGCCGCCGCCCGCCCCGGCGCCCGCGCCCTACGGCCAGCCCGGACAGCAGCCGTACGGCCAGCCCTCGGCGCCGCCGCCTCCCGGCTACGGCTACCCCCAGGCACCCCAGGCACCCCAGGCACCGCAGGCCCCCACCCCGCCGCCCGGTTACGGCCAGCCGACTCCGCCCCCGGGCTACGGCCAGCAGCCCCCGTACGGCCAGGTCCAGGGCCAGCAGGCCCCCTACGGAGCTCCCCAGGGCGCCCCGCAGGGCGCGCCCCAGGGCCCCGGTGTGGCGTCGTCGCTCCAGCAGTTCAAGGAGACGCCCACCGGTCAGCGCTGGACGCAGCAGAACAAGAAGCTGGTCCGCGTCGACCTCGGCATCGGCGGTCAGCCCGTGCTCGCCCGCCAGGGCAGCATGGTGCTCTACCAGGGCAAGGTCGACTTCAGCTACAAGGGCGCGGGCTTCGCCGGCCGGATCGTGGGCAACGCGACCGGCCAGGAGATGCAGCTGATGCGCTGCACCGGCCAGGGCCAGGTCTTCCTCGCCGAGAACTCCACGATGCTGCACCCCATCGAGCTCCAGGGCGACGGCATCTGCGTCTCCGCGGAGAACGTCCTCGCCTTCGACGAGAGCCTCCAGTACGAGGTCCGCCGCATCGAGGGGCACGGCATCCCGGGCGGTGCGCTGTTCACGATGCAGTTCACGGGCACCGGCACGATCGTCGTCAAGACGCACGGCACCCCCGTGGTGCTGCCGGTCACGCCCACGACGTTCGCCGACTGCAACGCCGTGGTCGCCTGGTCGTCCGCCGCCCAGGTCGTCGTCTCCAGCCAGGTGCGCATGCGCCGCAACGCCTACCCCGGCGACACCGGCGAGAGCGTGAACCTGCAGTTCCGGGCCGCTCCCGGCAACTTCATCGTCGTCCAGCCGTACGAGATCTGAGGGAGAGCCCGTCATGAACCAGCCGCTCGCGGGCTACGCCCCCGCACCGGTCACCGCCCGCATGGAGAACCACGGCAACCACATGCTGAAGGTCGCCATGCAGACCGGGCACGACCTCCTCGCGCGCGTGGGCTCGATGGTCGCCTACGAGGGCTTCGTCCAGTACGAGCCCAACCCGCCGGCCGTGCGCCAGATCGCCAAGGACTGGATGACCGGCGAGGGCGCGCCCCTGATGAAGTGCTCCGGGGACGGCCTGCTCTACCTCGCCGACTACGGCGCCAACGTCGTCGTGATCAACCTCAACGGCGACGGCATCTCCGTCAACGCCACCAACCTGCTCGCCTTCGACGCGCACCTCACCTGGGGCGTCGAGCGGGTCAAGGGCCTGGCGAAGTTCGCCGGGCAGGGACTGTGGAACACCAAGATCTCCGGGCAGGGCTGGGTCGCGCTGACCTCCCGGGGCAAGCCGATCGTCGTCGACTGCGGCGGTGGCGAGGACGAGACGTACGTCGACCCGGACGCGCTCGTCGCCTGGTCCCCGAACCTCAAGGTGAAGGGCAAGCGCAGCTTCAAGGCGCAGTCGCTCATCGGACGCGGCAGTGGCGAGGCCTACCAGATGGCCTTCTCCGGCCAGGGCATCGTCGTCGTCCAGCCGAGCGAGGACAGTACCGACCGCCTCCGGGTCCGGGGCTGAGGGGGAGCAGGAGAACGTCATGCAGAGCCCGATTTTCGCCTACAACGACCAGCAGACCCAGGACCGCTGGAGCCTGCAGAACAAGCAGATGCTCCGCGTCAACCTGGAGGGCCACGACGACATCCTCGCCCGCAAGGGCACGATGGTCGCCTACCAGGGACTCGTCGAGTTCGACGCCGAGTACCAGAGCAACCAGCAGGGACGCGCGCGTGCGCGCACCGGTGAGGGCCTGGACCTCATGCGCTGCCACGGGCAGGGCACGGTCTACCTCGCCAACCTCAAGCAGCACGTCCATGTCATGGACGTCGACCAGGACGGGCTGACCGTCGACAGCAGCTATGTGCTGGCGATGGACTCCTCGCTGCACCACGAGGTCATCGCGGTGGACAGCCTCTACGGCATCTCCGGCTCGGGGAAGTACCAGCTCAACATCACCGGCCGCGGCAAGGTCGCCCTCATGACCTCCGGAATGCCGCTGCTGATGCAGGTGACGCCGGACAAGTACGTCAACTGCGACGCCGACGCGATCGTCGCCTGGTCGACCGCGCTGCGGGTGCAGATGCAGGCCCAGACCCACTCCTCCGGGGTGTGGCGCCGACGCGGCAACACCGGCGAGGGCTGGGAGCTCAGCTTCATGGGCGCCGGCTTCGCGCTGGTCCAGCCGAGTGAGCTGCTGCCGCCGCAGAACGCCCAGATCGGCTCCGGCCTCGCCGCGCAGTACGGCATGGGGCAGCAGGGGGCGCGGGGGCAGAACCAGGGCAACGTCTGGAGCTGAGCGCTCCGCGGGTCGGGCCGAGAGGTTCGGGGGGCTGCGCGTCGTCTTCTGGGCGCGCGTCGTGTGTGGCCGGTCGCGCACACGCGGCGGAGCCGCACATCGGCACAGCCCCGCGCCTCTTTCGGGGCGCGACCCGCGGCCTGGTTTCAGGGGCGACCGCCTGCCGCGGTCGCCCCTCACGCGTTCACAGGCGGGCGCGCGTCGCTTCCAGAAGCCGTACGACCGACTCGTCCGCCACGTCCGCCACCTCGTCGTAGGCGAACCAGCGCAGGTCGAGGGACTCGTCGCTGATCGCCACCACGGCGTCGGCCGGGGCGAGCGCCGCGTACTGGACGTCGAGGTGCCAGGCGCACGGCGTGTGATGGCGGTCCAGGCGCACCGGGCCGCCGGACAGCAGGGTCAGGCCCGCGATGCCCGACTCCTCGGTCCCTTCCCGCAGAGCGGCGGCCGCGAGGGTCTCGTCGGCCGGCTCGCAGTGGCCGCCCATCTGCAGCCACATGCGCAGCTTCTTGTGGAGCGTGAGCAGCACGCGCTCGCGCGAGGGGTCGATCACCAGCGCGCTCGCCGTGATGTGCCCGTCGCCGCAGGCCTTCCACATGCCGTCCGCGTGGGTCTCCAGGTGCTCCAGATACGTCCGGCGCAGCTCTTCCTGGCCCTCGTACCCCTTCAGCACGAGGACCGCGTCGTCGTACAGGCTCACTCGGTGCCGTCGCCCTTGGACTCGTCGTCCTCGGAGGTGTCCTTCTTCAGGTTCGGCTTCCCACCGGAGCCGCCGGCCGCCTCGCCGAGCATCTTGTCGAGCTCGGAGAAGTCGATCTGCTCGCGGTGCACGAAGCCGTCCGGGTCGTCCAGGTCGGTGGCCGTCGGCAGCATGTCCGGGTGGGCCCACAGGGCGTCCCGGCCGTCGACACCGCGCGCGTCCGTGAGCGAGGCCCACAGGCGGGAGGCGTCGCGCAGGCGGCGCGGGCGCAGCTCGAGGCCGATCAGCGTGGCGAACGTCTGCTCCGCGGGGCCGCCCGAGGCACGGCGGCGGCGCAGCGTCTCGCGCAGGGCGTCAGCGGACGACAGACGCGGCTTCGCGGCCGCATGGACCACCGCGTCGACCCAGCCCTCGACGAGCGCCAGAGCCGTCTCCAGACGGGCCAGGGCCGCCTTCTGCTCGGGCGTGTCCTCCGGCTGGAACATGCCCTGCTGGAGAGCGTCCTGCAGCTGCTCGGGGTTCTGCGGGTCGAACTGGCCGACCACGTCCTCCAGCTTGGCGGTGTCGACCTTGATCCCGCGCGCGTAGCCGTCGACCGCGCCGAACAGGTGCGAGCGCAGCCACGGGACATGCGCGAAGAGGCGCTGGTGGGCGGCCTCGCGCAGGGCGAGATACAGCCGCACCTCCTCCTTCGGCACGCCCAGGTCCTTGCCGAACGACTCGATGTTCACCGGCAGCAGCGCGGCCTTGCCGGCCGGGCCGAGCGGCAGGCCGATGTCGGTCGAGCCGACGACCTCGCCCGCGAGCACGCCGACGGCCTGCCCGATCTGCGTGCCGAACATGGCGCCGCCCATCGAGCGCATCATGCCGATCAGCGGGCCGGCCATGGCCTGCATCTCCTCCGGCAGGACATCGCCCATGGCGGTGCCCACGCGCTCGGCGACCGGGTCGACGAGCTCCTGCCACGCGGGCAGGGTCGCCTCGACCCACTCCGCGCGGCTCCACGCCACGGCGGTGCCCGCGCCGGACGGCAGGGACGTCGCGTCGTCCAGCCACAGGTCGGCGAGGCGGACGGCCTCCTGTACGGCGGTGCGCTCGGCGGGGCCGACGCTCGCGTCCTTCGTGCCGTCCGCGGTGCCCTGGGAGACGGTCTGGCGGGCGATCTGCTTGGCCATGTCCCAGTTCACCGGGCCGCCCTCGTAAGAGAGCATCTGCCCGAGCTGCTGGAACGCGGCGCCCAGGTCGGTGGGGTTCAGTGAACCGAACATGGCTGCGAACGGATTGTCACCGCCTCCCATGCCTCCGGCACCGGGCAGCCCGAAACCGAACGGGTTGGCCGGTCCCTGACCACCACCGCTCTGCTGGTCCTTCTTCTTGCCCTCGTCGCCGTCGTCCGGCTCCTCCGGCGGAAGGCCGAATCCGAATGGGGTGTCACTCACGGGATTCCTCGGCTGGTAAGGCCACCGGCTCACGCCGACGGCACGACTGCCCGATAACACCACCCAGCGTAGACACCGCGAGCCGATCGGGCCTCGGTGCTTCGCCGACTCCCGGCCTGCGGCAGGATGGATGCCACCTGGTACGTACGCGTCACTCACGTTCGTACTGAAGACAACCGCTGGAGACGCCCGGTGAGTTCCCCTGATCCGCAGGTTCGCGCAGCGCGAAACCAGTCAACCCCTCCCGCCGCACGCGGGGTGCGAGGTCCCGTGGTCGCGGTGACCGGTGCCGCGTCCGGTATCGGCGCGCTGCTCACCGCGCGGCTGGTCGCGTCCGACGAGGTCAAGCAGGTCATCGCCATCGACGAGCGGCGCGGTGACTGCGCGGAGGCTCAGTGGCACATCCTGGATGTGCGGGATCCGGCCATCGCGGAGAAGCTGCGGGGCGCCGACGTGGTCGTTCACCTGGCACTCGACCTGGATCTGGAGACGGATCCGGCCGCGCGGACGGCATACAACGTTCGGGGGACGCAGACCGTGCTGACGGCCGCCGCGGCGGCCGGCATCCACCGGGTCGTGCTGTGCACCTCGGCGATGGTCTACGGGGCGCTCGACGACAACGAGCTGCCGCTGTCCGAGGACGCCGAACTGCGTGCGACGGCGGAGGCCACCGGGGTCGGCGACCTGCTGGAGATCGAGCGCCTCGCCCGCCGGGCACCCCGCGCCCACCCCGGACTCAATGTCACCGTCGTCCGGCCCGCGGTGCTCGTGGGCGGCACCGACACCGCGCTGACCAGGTACTTCGAGTCGCCCCGGCTGCTCGTCGTCGCCGGGTCGCGGCCCGCCTGGCAGTTCTGCCACGTCGAGGACCTCTGCGGCGCCCTGGAGTACGCCGTCCTGGAGAAGGTCGAGGGGGAGCTCGCCGTCGGGTGCGACGGATGGCTGGAGCAGGAGGAGGTCGAGGAGCTCAGCGGCATCCGGCGCATGGAGCTGCCCTCGGCGGTCGCGCTCGGCGCGGCGGCCCGGCTGCACCGCATCGGGCTGACGCCCTCCCCGGCCGGGGACCTGGCCTACACGATGTATCCGTGGGTGGTCAGCGGCAGCCGGCTCCATGACGCGGGCTGGCGGCCGCAGTGGACCAACGAGGAAGTGCTCGCGGAGCTGCTGGACGAGGTCTCCGGCCGGCACACGGTCGCCGGGCGGCGGCTCGGCCGTAAGGACGCGACGGCGGCCGGGGCCGCGGGTGCGACGGTGGCCCTGCTGGGCGCGGCCGCGGTGGTGCGGCGGGCGCGCAAGGCCCGGCGGCGGATCTGAGTCCGCGAGACATCGCGCTTTCGCCGCCGCGGAGCTGTAGGAGGCTCCAAACCCGCACGCGCGTGTGCCGGGCGATCGGGCTATTTCCCCGCCTCGCGCGCGTGGGGCACGATGGGCCCATGGCACCTACCAACGATCACCCCGGTGAGCAGGTCGCGCAGGACCCCGTCAAGCTCATCGCCATCCGTGAGACGGCCCTCTCCCTGGACGAGGTCTTCCAGGCCGTCGGGGACGACGCCGCAGGTGGGACCGCGCTCTTCGTGGGGACCGTGCGCAACCACGACGGGGGTGCCGACGTCGACGAGCTCGGGTACTCGTGCCATCCGAGTGCCGAGGCCGAGATGCGGCGGATCGCCGAGAAGGTCGTCGCCCAGTACCCGGTGCGGGCGCTCGCGGCCGTGCACCGGATCGGGGACCTCGCGGTCGGGGACCTCGCCGTCGTCGTCGCCGTCTCCTGCCCCCATCGCGGCGAGGCCTTCGAGGCGTGCCGTAAGCTGATCGACGATCTCAAGCACGAGGTGCCCATCTGGAAGCACCAGAAGTTCACGGACGGTACGGAGGAGTGGGTCGGCGCCTGCTGAGGCGCAGACCGGCCCGTACGGCTCCTGAGCCACCCCGTCCACCCCACTCCACTTGCGTAACCGCACCCCTGGCGTGAGCGTTGTCAGTGCCAGTGGTTAATCTGCTGATCAGTCAGTTGCGGTCGCTCATTGGGGATGGGAGGACGGCATGGCGGCGCTCGCCTGGTTGCTGATTCCGCTTGTAGTTGCGATTTGTGCCGGCCTGTGGGGCAGTTGGGCCAATCGGACCCGCAAGGCGCGGGGCGACGGCCCGGAGCTCGACGGTTACGCCCGCTTCCGGGCGGCCATGGAGAAGTCCTCCCGCACATGATGAAGTCCTCCCACACATGATCACGAGCGCCTGTTGGCGGCCCTGACGGGGCTCTGACAGGAGTGTCACGTACTGTCGTGGCATGCCACGCCGCACCGCGACGATGCTCGCCTCCACCCTGATGCTGATCGCGCTCCTGTGCGCGGGAGTCTTCATTCCCGTGCCGTACGCGGAGATGTCCCCGGGGCCGACGGTGAACACGCTCGGCGAGCACGACGGCGAGCCGGTGCTGCAGATCTCCGGGCGGAAGACCTACCCGACGAGCGGTCACCTCAACATGACCACCGTCCGGGTCACCAGCGCCGACTACAAGATGAACCTGGTCGAGGCCGTCTACGGCTGGCTCGCCCATGACAACAAGGTCGTGCCGCACGACACCCTCTACCCGGACGGCAAGACCGAGGAGCAGTCCACCCAGGAGAACGCCGAGGAGTTCAGCCAGTCCCAGGAGAGCGCCAAGGTCGCCGCCCTGAAGGCGCTGGACATCCCGGTGCAGAGCTGGGTGATCGTCTCGACCGTCGTCAAGGGCACTCCCGCCGAGGGCAAGCTGCACGCCGGTGACGTGATCAAGGCCGTCGACGGCACCGCGATCAAGGAGCCCACGGACGTCGCCGAGCTGGTCACCAAGCACAAGCCCGGCCAGGACGTCGTCTTCACGATCGTGCCCGCCAAGGAGCAGGCCGCCGCGGAGAAGGAGCGCCGGACGCCGACGAGGACCGAGAAGGTCACGATCAGGACCGCCGAGTCCGACGACAGCGGCGGCAAGCGGGCCATCGTCGGGATCTCCGCCGGGACCGACCACACCTTCCCGTTCAGCATCGACATCAAGCTCGCCGACGTCGGCGGGCCCAGCGCCGGCCTGATGTTCTCGCTCGGGCTCTACGACAAGCTCACCCCGGGCAGCCTCACCGGCGGCAAGTTCGTCGCCGGCACCGGCACCATCGACGACGAGGGCAAGGTCGGCCCCATCGGCGGCATCGAGATGAAGACCATCGCCGCGCGCGAGAAGGGCGCCCAGTACTTCCTGACGCCCAAGGACAACTGCGCGACCGCCTCCAGGGACGTCCCGGGCGGCCTCACGCTCGTCAAGGTCGACACCATCGACGACGCCCTCGGCGCCCTGAAGGACATCCGCTCCGGAGACACCGCCGACCTGCCGAAGTGCACGACGAAGAGCTGAGCGACCGGCATCCGTACGACGACGGGGGCGCCTCTCGGACCGAGGGGCGCCCCCGTCGCCGTACCGGAAAACCTCAGTCCTCGAAGGTCGCCTTCAGAGCGTCCGCCAGGCCGGGGACCAGGTCCGGGCCCGTGAGGACCTCCGTCGGGGTGTCCTTCTCACGCAGGCGCAGGGCCGACTCACGGGTGCCGTCGCGCAGGACCGCGACCGTCATGCGGACCTCCTGACGGTCCGGGTGGTCCGCCACCCACTTCGCGAGCTTGGCGTCGCTCAGGCCCTGCGGAACCTGCGCCTCCGCGGACGGCGGCAGCATCAGGCGCTCGACCGTGAGCGCGCAGCCGGCCACCGCGTCGGGCCAGGCGATGGTGCCGAGGAACTCGTCGAGCGCTTTGCCCGTTGCAATTTCGTCCTGCTCGATCGGGGTCAGGCCGGAGGACTCCTCCTCGTCCCCCAGGCCGAGCTGGGCGGCGAGGCCGGGTTCCTGGGCTCGCAGCCGTGCGGTGTCGACGAGGGCGAAGAGGCGGGCGGGCTGGTCCCAGCCGAGGCCGGAGGCGTACTCGTCGATCTCGAGAACGGCCCGGGTCAGCGGGTTCGCAGCCATGGGAGTGTTGGACATGGTCACAATCCTCTCTCGTTCCTGGCCGGAATCGGGAACCGAGTAAACGGTGAGTAAGTTGCATAGGTGTGGGCCCACGATCACGGGGGGCCACGAGGGGTCCACGAAGACGCGGGCCTGACGAAGACCAACAGCGAACTTCGGGGTGCGAACCTTGGCTTTCCAGATGCCGGACCGCGGCGGAGGCCCGACCGGGCCACGGATCAGAGTGGGCCGCCCGTCCCGGCGTGTCCGGACCCTGCTCATGACACTGGGCGTGCTCGCCGTCCTCGGCATGGCCTTCACCATGTTCGCGGGGTTCTGGACGGACTGGCTCTGGTACCGGTCGGTGAACTACTCCTCGGTGTTCACCACCACGCTCTGGACGAAGATCGGACTCTTCTTCGTCTTCGGCCTGTTGATGGCCCTCGCGGTCGGCTTCAACATCTGGCTGGCGCACCGGCTGCGCCCGCCGCTGAGCGCCATGTCGATGGAGCAGCAGAGCCTCGACCGCTACCGCATGGGCATCGCGCCGTACAAGAAGTGGCTGCTGCTCGCGATCACCGCCCTGGTCGGCCTGATCGCCGGCGCCTCCGCCTCCAGCCAGTGGCGGACGTGGCTGATGTGGGTCAACGGCGTTCCGTTCGGCGAGAAGGACCCGCAGTTCCACCTGGACGTCGGCTTCTACGCCTTCGACCTGCCCTGGTACCGGTTCCTGCTCGGCTTCGGCTTCGCCGCCGCGATCCTCTCCGTGATCGCAGCCGCGCTCACCCACTACCTGTACGGCGGGCTGCGCATCACCAGCCCGGGCGCGCGCGCCACGGCCGCCGCCACCGGTCATCTGTCGGTCCTCATCGGCATCTTCGTCGCCCTGAAGGCGGTCGCGTACTGGCTCGACCGGTACGGACTCGCCGTGAAGTCCAGCGACTTCAAGGCGACCGACAACTGGACCGGCCTGAGGTACGTCGACGCCAACGCCTATCTGCCGGCCAAGACGATCCTGTTCTGCATCGCCGTCATCTGCGCGCTGCTGTTCTTCGCCACGCTGTGGCGGCGCACCTGGCAGCTGCCCGTCATCGGCTTCGGCCTGATGGTGCTCTCGGCGATCCTCATCGGCGGCCTCTACCCGGCGATCGTGCAGAAGTTCCAGGTCCAGCCCAACGAGCAGGCCAAGGAAGCCCCGTACGTCGAGAAGAACCTCAAGGCGACGCGCGACGCGTACGGCATCGACGGCACGCAGGTCACCGAGTACCCGGGCACCAGCAAGACCGAGGACAAGACGCAGCTGCGCGACGACGTCGACTCCACGGCGAGCATCCGCATCCTGGACCCGAACATCGTCTCGCCGACGTTCCAGCAGCTCCAGCAGATCAGGAACTACTACGCGTTCCCGACCAATCTGGACGTCGACCGGTACGCCAAGGACGGCAAGGACCAGGACACCGTCATCGGTCTGCGTGAGATCAATCTCAACGGCATTCCGAAGCGGAACTGGATCAACGACCACTTCCGTTACACCCACGGCTACGGCGTGGTCGCCGCCGAGGGCACCAGCGCCGACTCCCAGGGCCGCCCCGACTTCACCGAGTCCGACCTGCCGTCCAAGGGTGACCTCGGGACGTACGAACAGCGGGTCTACTACGGCGAGAAGACCACGATGTACTCGATCGTCGGCGGTCCCCAGAAGGAGATCGACTACTCCGACGACAGCGGTGAGAAGACCTACAGCTACAAGGCCGACAGCGGGGTCAGTCTCTCCAACCCGGTCAACCGGGCCGCGTACGCGGTGGCGTTCGGCGAGCCGCAGATCCTTTACTCGGGCGCCATCGGCGACGGTTCGCGCATCCTGTACAACCGCACGCCCAAGGAGCGCGTCGAGGCGGTCGCCCCGTGGCTGACCATCGACGGCGACGCCTACCCGGCGGTCGTGGACGGGCGTATCCAGTGGATCGTCGACGCGTACACGACGACGAACGGCTACCCGTACTCGTCCCGTACGACCCTCGGCGACACCACGGCCGACTCGCTGACCGCCACCAACGACAACCGCGCGGTGGTGGCCCAGCAGAACCAGGTCAACTACATCCGCAACTCGGTGAAGGCGACGGTCGACGCCTACACCGGCGAGGTCAAGCTCTTCCAGTGGGACACCAAGGACCCGGTTCTGAAGACCTGGATGAAGGCCTTCCCGAACACGGTGGAGCCCAAGAGCGAGATCTCCAAGTCGCTGATGGACCATCTGCGCTACCCGCAGGACCTGTTCAAGGTCCAGCGCGAGCTGCTCACCCGCTACCACGTGAAGGACGCCACGACGTTCCTCAGCGGCAGCGAGGTCTGGCAGGTGCCGGACGACCCGACGAACAAGTCGGGCAGCGCGACACCGCCGTACTACCTGAGCATGAAGATGCCCGACCAGGCGGCGCAGGCGTTCTCGCTGACGACGACGTTCACACCGAACGGCCGGGACAACCTGAGCGCGTTCATGGCCGTCGACGCCGAAGCGGGCACCAGTGACTACGGCAAGATCAGAATTCTGAAACTGCCGACCAACACCACGGTCAACGGCCCCAGTCAGGTCCAGAGCCAGTTCAACTCCGAACAGGACATCGCCGAGACCATCAGGCTGCTCAGAGGCGGCGACTCCGAGGTCGAGTACGGCAACCTGCTGGCGGTGCCGCTGGACGGCGGGCTGCTCTACGTGGAGCCGGTCTACGTACGCGGTGGCGGACTGAAGTACCCACTGCTGCGGAAGGTGTTGGTGTCCTACGGCGGCACCACCGCCTTCGAGGACACGCTCGGCGAGGCCCTCAACAAGGTCTTCGGAGCGGAAGGCGCGACACCGGAGCCACCGGACGAGGACGACGGCGGTACGACGCCTCCGCCGACGTCGGCCAACCCGAACGTCCAAGAGGCGCTCGACGACGCCCAGAAGGCCTTCGAGGCCGGCCAGGAAGCCCTGAAGAAGGGTGACTGGGAGGCGTACGGCAAGGCGCAGAAGGACCTCGAGGACGCGCTGCGACGGGCCGAGGACGCGCAGACGCAGGGCGACAAGACCGGCGGCGGCGCGGGCAGCGGCGGCGGCGGTGCGAAGCCGAGCGGCAGTCCGAGCCCCAGTGGCAGTCCCAGCGGCAGTCCCAGTGCCAGTCCCAGCGGCACCTAGGGACCGAGGTTGATCGAATAGCCCACCCCGCGCCGTGATACGGTTGCTGCACAACGGCGCGGGGTGGAGCAGCTCGGTAGCTCGCTGGGCTCATAACCCAGAGGTCGCAGGTTCAAATCCTGTCCCCGCTACTGAAGTCGGCGAACATTTCGTACGACAGCGAAGGCCCGGATCCTCCAGAGGATCCGGGCCTTTGTGATGTGCGAACGCATGTGCCGGGCAGAAGGACGGTCGTGCCGCCGTGGGGAGTTGGGCGAACTGTGTTTGACTTGTCTCTCTGTGGGCATGTCGACAAAACGCTGAAGTGACCTCACTGGCTGCGGTATACCAGGTGTACCCAGGTTGCAGGTGGTGCGACGATGGACGTTATGGGGGACAAGGCAACTCTGTTGGAGACAGGGCGGTTTGTGCAGCCTGCCGACTTTGTGCAGCCGACGGGCGATTTGACGCAGCCCGAGAACGGAACGTCGCAGCCGACGGACAGCGCTTCCCCGGCGGTGGGTGACCTCCCGCAGCCCGAGGGTGACTACGCGTTCGGCCGGCCGGCCGACCAGGACGAGACGGGGGAGGCCGCCGAGGAGGCGCGCCGGCGGCTCGCCGCCGAGAGCGGTGACGTCGAGGCGATGAGCGTCCTCGGGGCCATGCTGCTGCGCCGCGGCGATCTCGACGGAGCCGAGCCGCATCTGCGTGCCGCCACCGCCGCCGGGGACCGGGCCGCCGCGAACAACCTGGGAGTCCTGCTGCACCAGCGCGGATACGCCGACGAGGCCGCCGGGTGGTGGCGGATCGCCGCCGTCGCCGGGTCGGCCGCCGCCGCGCACGCGCTGGGACGCCACCACCGCGAGCGCGGCGACGAGCCCGCCGCCGAGTACTGGCTGCGCCAGTCCGCCGAGCAGGGGCACACGCTGGGCGCGTACGCGCTCGCCGATCTGCTGGAGCATCGCAGCGACGGCCGGGCCGAGCGCTGGATGCGGGCCGCGGCGGAGCGCGGGCACCGCGAGGCGGCGTACCGGCTGGCGCGCGCGCTCGACCGGCAGGCGACCCACGCGGACGAGGACGGTGCCGACAACGGTGTCGCGGCGGACGAGACACTGCTGGACGAGGCCGAGCAGTGGTACCGGCAGGCCGCCGCACGCGGCCACCGCAGGGCCGCGCTGCACCTCGGGGCGATCCTGGAGAAGCGCGGCGAGCTCAAGGAGGCCGGGCGCTGGTACCTGACGTCCGCCAAGGACGGCGAGGCGCGGGCCGCCTGCGCGCTCGGGTTCCTGCTGCGGGACGCCGGTGACACCGAGAGCGCCGCCGTGTGGTGGCTGCGGGCCGCGCAGGACGGCGACGGCAACGCCGCGAACGCGCTGGGCGCGCTGCACGCCGAGCGCGGCGAGACGCAGACCGCCGAGCGCTGGTACCGGGCCGCGATGGACGCCGGCGACGTGAACGGCGCGTACAACCTCGGCCTGCTCTGCGCGGAGCAGGCACGCACCGCGCAGGCCGAGCAGTGGTACCGGCGGGCCGCGTACGCCGGGCACCGCGAGGCGGCGAACGCGCTGGCGATCCTGCTGCTGCAGGGCGGGGACACGACGGGTGCCGAGCCGTGGTTCTCCAAGGCCGCGGAGGCCGGCAGCGTGGACGCCGCGTTCAACCTGGGGATCCTGTACGCCGGGCGCGGCGAGGAGCGGGCCGGGCTGCGGTGGTACGAGCGTGCCGCGGCGGCCGGACACACGGAGGCGGCGCTGCAGGTCGGCATCGCCCGGCTGCGGGACGGCGACGAGCTCGCGGCGGAGCGGCATCTTCGGTGCGCGGCCGGCGGCGGCAGCGCGGAGGCCGCGTACCGGCTGGCGACCGTGCTGGACGCCCGGCGGCCGCCGGAGCCTGAGCACGAGCTCGGGGAGCCGGCGCACGAGAAGACCGAGTGCGAGGAGTGGTACGAGCGGGCGGCCTCGCAGGGGCACCGGCGGGCACAGGTGCGGGTCGGGATGATGGCCGCGGCGCGGGGTGACGTGGTGGAGGCGGCTCGGTGGTACCGGGCGGCCGCCGAGGCCGGCTCGCGCAACGGCGCCTTCAACCTGGGGCTGCTGCTCGCCCGCGAGGGCAGCGAGCCCGAGGCGGCGGTGTGGTGGACGCGGGCGGCCGACGCCGGGCACGGGCGGTCGGCGCTGCGCCTCGCCCTGGTCTACGCGCGTCGTGGCGAGCTCGCGGAGGGGCAGCGGTGGGCCGACCGGGCGGTGTCGCTCGGGCCGCGCGAGGTCGCGGAGCGTGCGGCCCGGCTGCGGGACGCGCTGCGGGAAGAGCTGTCGGCGTGACGCTGTCTGCGTGACGATGTCGGCGTGACGCTGTGTGTTCGGCCCGGTCCAGCCCGGTCCGGCCCGCCGGGCCGACGCGGCGATCCGGGGCGGCGCGACGCATCGGCGACAAGCGATTTGCCTCTGTCCGCGTCGTTGACGTAATGTTGCGTTCACCGACGCGGGGTGGAGCAGCTCGGTAGCTCGCTGGGCTCATAACCCAGAGGTCGCAGGTTCAAATCCTGTCCCCGCTACTGAAGACCTGAGGCCGGGACCCGAAAGGGTCCCGGCCTCAAGGGTTTTCTCAGGGCCGGTGGAGGTGTTTTCTCAGGGCCGGTGGCCCACCGCCTCCTCGTAGAAGGACCGGCTCACCGTCTGTGACTCCGGCAGCGGGCCTCCCTCCGCCACCCCCTGCGCCTGGTAGGCCGACTGCAGGCGGGTCGTCGTACCGGAGCGGATCTCCCAGTCCATGACCAGGGACGGCGTGGAGCTGAGGATCGGCTCCTCCGCCTTGAGCAGTCCGGCCAGGTAGGTGACGAAGCTCGCATCCCGCTTGTAGTCCGACGCGAAGTAGGTGTTCAACGTGCGGATGTAGGCCCGTACGAGAGCCACGCCCGCGTCCACGTCGTCCGTCAGCAG
The DNA here is from genome assembly GCF_044764945.1 of Streptomyces sp. NPDC093568. Classification (NCBI taxonomy): domain Bacteria; kingdom Bacillati; phylum Actinomycetota; class Actinomycetes; order Kitasatosporales; family Streptomycetaceae; genus Streptomyces; species Streptomyces sp. NPDC093568. Next base: position 75,053 of record NZ_JBIWJD010000004.1, read on the forward strand.
CGTGCGGCCGTACAGCATGCCGCCCAGAGGCTCGCCCCGAGGCTGGCCGCCCAGGAACGCGTAGCCCCGCTCGCCGTCCACCTTGCGCCAGACCGGGTCGAGGAGCCACGCGGAGTCGACGCCGCCGTTCTGGAGGGCCGTGAGGACGTCCGCCGAGCCCAGCTGCTGGTACTGGATGTCGGCGAGGCCGCCGCCGTGCCGCTCCAGGGCCCTCTCCATGGGGTACGCGATGACCGAGCCCTTGCCGATCATCGTGCCCAGCCTGCGGCCGGCCATGGCGACGCGGTTCGCGCTCTCGCCGTCCTTCAGACGCACCCACAGGCCGCTCTTCGACTTCGGGGCCGGCGAGAAGTTCCCGGCGACCCACTTGATGTCGAACCCGCCCCGCAGGCCGTTCATCACCGCCGCCTCCGGAGCCGCCCACAGCGCGTCGATCTCGCCCTTGGCCAGCAGGGGCAGCGCGTCCGGCGTCGGCAGGACCTTCAGCGTGACGTCCAGGCCCTCCTTCTGGAACTCACCCTTGTCGAGGGCCACTTGCAGCGGTGCCACGTACTCGGCGCTCAGCGTGCCCGTCGCGATCGTCAGCTCGCGAGGCTCCCGCAGCGGCCGCGGGGGAGGGGCACCGGGCTGGCAGCGCGCCGGAGTCCGGTCCGGGGCGAGGTTCGCCGGGTCCGTCCAGGAGCTCGCCCCGCAGCCCTCGACCGGGCGGACCGTGCGGCCGCCGGGCGCCTTCGACGAGGAGTCCGACGCGTACGGCGACGAGCAGGCCGCCGACGCCAGCAGGGCCCCCGCGGCGAGGAGAACGCCGTACAGAGGTGGCCCTCCTCTCATGACTGGCCCCTTCCTCGGTCCCTCGGTGCCCAGGGCGTGAGCAGGCGTCCGGCGAAGCGGATCAGTTCGGAGAAGAGGACCCCGAGGATCGCGACGCAGACGATGCCGACGAACATCACGTCGTTCTGGAACAGGGCCCGTGAGTCGAAGATCAGATGGCCCAGGCCGTTCGTCGCGGCGATCTGTTCGGAGGCGACGATGACCAGGACCGCCACGCCCGCCGCGATTCGCGCGCCCACCAGGACGGCGGGGAGCGACGCGGGGAGCAGGACATGGCGGAACATCTGCCATCGCGAGGCGCCGAAGACCCGGCCCGCGTCGCGGTGGCCGGAGGGGATCGACATGACCGCGGACATGGTGGAGATCCAGACGAAGAAGAACACCATCGCCGCCACGAGGGCCACCTGGGGGCCCTCGCCGAGGCCGAACATGTTGAGGAAGACCGGCAGCAGGGCCAGTTTCGGTACGACGTACAGCGCGTCCAGCAGCGGCTCCAGCGCCGCCCGTACCAGGGACAGGGAGCCCATCAGCAGGCCCAGTGCGTAACCCGCCGCCGTGCCGGCCGCGTATCCCGCCAGGACCCGCTTCAGCGTCGCCCACACGTCCGGCCACAACTCGCCGGCCGCGGCCCGGTCCCAGCCGTCGGCGAGGATCGTGAACGGGGCCGGGTAGACGCGGTCGTCGATCCAGCCCTGCCCCGCGGCCAGTTGCCACAGCAGGAGGAGAACGAGGGGTAAGGCGAGCGCCAGTGAGAGTTCCAGCGCGCGCCTGCGGCGGTGGGTGCGGGCGGGGTGGAGTTCGCGCGGGCCGGGGCGGCGGACCAGGACCGACTCGGCGGGCGGCTTCGTGAGGGTCGTCATGCCGGTACGGCCTCCTTCCGCAGCAGGTCCCACAGTTCGCTCTTCAGCCCGGTGAACTCGGGGGTCGCGCGGACGTCGCCGGTGCGGGGGCGCGGGAAGGGCGGGCGGTGCTCGGCGATGATCCGGCCCGGCCGGGCGGACATGACCAGCACGCGGTCGCCGAGGACGATCGCCTCCTCCAGGCTGTGCGTGATGAACAGCGTGGTCGTCCTGAGCGACTGGGTGAGGTCCAGGAGCTCGTCCTGCAGGATCGTGCGGAGCTGGGCGTCGAGGGCCGCGAAGGGCTCGTCCATCAGCAGGAGTTCGGGTTCCACGGCCAGGGCGCGGGCGATGGCCACGCGCTGGCGCATGCCGCCGGAGAGGGCGGCCGGGTAGGCGTCCGCGAAGTCCGACAGGCCCATGCGGGCCAGCCAGTCGTCGGCGCGGGCGTTCGCCTCCCGGCGCGGGACGCGTTGGACGTCCAGGCCGAAGCGGACGTTGGCGCGGACGCTCTTCCAGTCGTAGATGCCGTAGTCCTGGAAGATCATGGCCGCCGGGCGGCTGCTGGAGGTGCGGATCTCCAGGGTGCCCGTGCTCGGGCGGAGCAGGCCGGCGGCGATGCGCAGCAGCGTCGACTTGCCGCAGCCGGAGGGGCCGACGACGCAGACGAACTCGCCGGGGGCGACGGTCAGATCCAGGGGACCGAGGGCGTGGACGGTGTGGGGGGTTCGGCCGAAGGTGCGGGTCAGGTCGTTCGCTGTGAGTTTGGGATACGGCTCTCCCACTTCTGTCTCCTCGCGGAGTGCGGAACGGACGTGTGGGTGCCGTTGACCATATGACGACCCGTCAGATTCCGGAACCCCGCCCGCCCTCAACCGGGCAGCACAAAGCCCCGGCACTCATGTGTGCCGGGGCTCGGGGAAGGTGGCCGACTGGCGTGGCCGGTTAGGCCTTCGCGCAGTTCGGGCAGATGCCGCGGTACGTCACCTCGACGTCCGAGACCGTGAAGCCGAAGCGCTCGGAGTCGGGGAGGTCGGCCATCGGGTTGCCCGTCGGGTGGACGTCCCGGATCGAGCCGCACTGGGCGCACACCAGGTGGTGGTGGGGCCGGTGGGCGTTCGGGTCGTACCGCTTGGCGCGCTTGTCGGTGGAGACCTCGAGCACCTCGCCGAGGGTGACCAGCTCGCCCAGCGTGTTGTAGACGGTCGCGCGGGAGATCTCGGGCAGCTTGGCGACAGCCCTCGCGTGCACCTCGTCGGCCGTCAGGTGGACGTGATCGCCGGCGAGGACCTCGGCCACGACGCGCCGCTGCGCGGTCATCCGCCATCCGCGTCCGCGCAGCCGTTCCAGAAGGTCACTCATGGAGAACACCTTAACAGCAGTAGGACCAGCTTCCGAATGGATGTGACTTTGGAGCTTGACCTAACTTAGACAAAGTCCAACTTGGGCCAACGTCACGCCATACACGCGTGCCGCGTTCCTCTCCGCTGAGCGGACGGGCCGGGCTTCCCCGCGGGGGCCCGGCCCGCTTCGCGTGGCGCGTGCCTAGGCCGGCACGTGCTGCCGTACGGGAGCCCAGCAGCGGATGATGTCGCGGACCGAGACGATGCCGACGGGCTCGCCGTGGTCCAGGACGATCAGATGCCGGAAGCCGCCGTGCGCCATGGCGCGGGCCGCCTCCTCCAGGGTCCAGGCCGGAGCGGCGAACACGACGTCCGTGGTGGTGTGGTCGTGGGCCCGCTCGGTGTCCGGGTTCTGTCCGAGGCCGACGGAGTTGAGGATGTCGCGTTCGGTGAGGATGCCGATGCCGCCCGCGTCGGGATCGTGGACCACGGCCGCGCCCACCCGGCGGGTGGACATGAGTGCGGCGGCCTGGCGAAGGGTGTGGGTGGGGCCGATGGTGAGGACCACGGTGCTCATGGCGTCACGTACGAGCATGGATGGAGCCACCTCCTGAAGTGCCCCCGCACCGTTTGTTCACGCCCGGCGCCGGAGGCGCCTATTCAACGGTGCACAAATTCACAAGTGGGGGGACTTTCAGAGTGACAGGTAAAGAGGGGGTCAACAAGAGGGCGGTCGCCGGGGGAGCGCTGTGCGCCTCACCCGAGGGCCGGGGGCCTCTACGGGGCCATGCGCCCTCAGTAGCGCTCGTTCAGGTACCCGAGCAGTTCGTGGTGCATGAGGCCGTTGGAGGCGGCCGCGTTGCCGCTGTGCGGGCCGGGGCGGCCGTCGAGGCCGGTGAAGGTGCCGCCGGCCTCCGTCACGACGATCGCGGTGGCCGCCATGTCCCACAGGGAGAGCTCGGGCTCGGCGCACAGGTCGACCGAGCCCTCGGCGACCATCATGTACGGCCAGAAGTCGCCGTACGCGCGCGTGCGCCACACCTCGCGCGTGAGGTCGAGGAAGCCGTTCAGCCGCCCCTGCTCCTCCCAGCCGCTGAGCGAGGAGTACGCGAACGACGCGTCCGCCAGCTTCGAGACGCGGGAGACCCGCAGCCGGCTGGCGGAGGACAGGCTGCGGCCGGTGAACGCGCCATGCCCCTTGGCGGCCCACCAGCGGCGCCCCAGAGCGGGGGCGGACACCACGCCGACGACAGGCTGGTAGCCGCCCTCCGAAGCCTCCATCAGGGAGATGAGGGTGGCCCATACCGGGACGCCGCGTACGTAGTTCTTGGTGCCGTCGATCGGGTCGATCACCCAGCGGCGCGGACCGGTGCCCTCGATGCCGTACTCCTCGCCGAGCACCGCGTCTCTCGGCCGGGCCCGCTGCAACTGCCCGCGGATGAGCTCCTCGGCGGCCTTGTCGGCCTCGCTCACCGGGGTCATGTCCGGCTTGGTCTCGACCTTGAGGTCGAGCGCCTTGAATCGGTCCATGGTGGCGGCGTCGGCGGCGTCCGCTAGGACGTGGGCGAGGCGGAGATCGTCGTGGTAGTCCGGCATGGGACGAACGGTATCTGCCGTGGTCCTGATGGGGCTACCAGGGCTTGGGGAGATCAGGAGGATTCCCTTCCGTCGGCGGGACGCCCCCGCCGGGCCGGTGGCCGGACCACGCGAGCCCGCGCGTCCCGACTCGATGGCGCCCCCACGTGCCTTCGCGAACCCTTGACAGTGCCGCCGTGCGCGTCAAATCTGGGCGCAGAGCCGCTCCTCCCCGGGAGGCGATGATGCCTGCAGCGCGGGAATCCCTGCTGGACGCCGCTTACGCGGCGCTGGCGCGCCGGCCGTGGTCCGCCGTGCGGATGGTGGACGTGGCCGCTGCGGCCGGAGTGTCCCGGCAGACGCTGTACAACGAGTTCGGGAGCAAGGAGGGGCTGGCCCGCGCGCTGGTGCGCAGAGAGGCCGACGGCTATCTCGTCGGCGTCGACCGCGCGCTGGCCACCCCCAGCGACGCCCGTGACCGCCTCACCGCCACCGCGGAGTGGACCGCCGCGCTCGCCCGCGACAACGCCCTGGTCCGCGCCATGCTCACCGGCTGCTGGAGCGAGCGCCTGCCCTCGCCGACGCTCTCCGCCGTCCCGTCCTCCTCGGCCGTCCCGGCACAGCGCCGGGCCGACGGCCCGCTGCCCTCACCCGGCGACTTCGTGACCATCGTGCGCGACCGCGCCGTCACGGCCCTGTCCGCACCCGGCACCACCAAGCCGGACACCGCCGACCTCGCCCGCTCCTGCGAACTCGTGGTCCGCCTCGCCCTGTCCTGCGTCAGCGCCCCGCCCGGCGAGGGCGGTGTCGCCGACCTCGTACGCAGCGCGCTGCACCGGCAGTTGGCGAGCTGAACCGAACCGGGCGCCTCAGTGCGCCGGCCCCGCCTCAGTGCGCCGACCCCGACAACTGCAGTCCCACGACTCCCACGATCACCAGGGAGATCGACACGATCTTCAGCGTCGACACGACGTCCCCGAGGAAGACCATCCCGTAGATCGCCGTCCCCGCGGCCCCGATCCCGGTCCACACCGCGTACGCCGGCCCCACGTCCAGCTTCCTCAGCGACAACGTCAGCAGACCGAAACTGCCGAGCGCGAAGATGCAGAACGCGACGGTCGGCCAGAGCCGGGTGAAGCCGTGCGACAGCTTCAGGCAGACGGCGAAGCCGGTTTCGAGCAGCCCCGCCACGATGACCAGCAGCCACGCCATGTGCTGTCCTCCCGTATGCCCACGTTCTGTGACCGCTTTTTCGGGCTTGGATCCGGCTCGGTGCGATTATGCCTTTACCGGACTCACAGGAAGACAAACAACGCGAAGGTCAATCGCCTTCCTCAGTCGCCTTCCTTGCGCTCACGCGTGGCCAGCAACCGCCGCAGCGAGTACAACCGCGCCGGATCGGCGTGCCCCTGCGCCACGTAGTCGTCCAGGGCGCAGTCCGGTTCGTCATGACTGCACGCGCGCGGACAGCCCTCGGTTCCCGGTTCCAGATCCGGGAACGCGTGGATCACACGGGAAGGGTCGATGTGCGCCAGACCGAAGGAACGCACGCCGGGGGTGTCGATCACCCAGCCCCCGACCTCCGTCAACGGCAGCGCCAGCGCCGACGTCGTCGTGTGCCGGCCGCGTCCCGTCACCGCGTTCACATGCCCCGTACTGCGCCGGCGCTCCTGAGGTACCAGTGCGTTCACCAGCGTCGTCTTGCCGACCCCGGAATGCCCGACGAACGCCGTGACCCGGCCGTCCAACTGCTCGCGCACCCGGTCCGCGGCGGCTCCGTCCGCCAACTCCTCGCGGCTGGTGACGACATACGGGATGTCCAACGCCCCGTACATCTCCAGGAGTTCGTCGGGCGGCGCCAGGTCCGACTTGGTCAGGACGAGCAGCGGCTCAAGACCTCCGTCGAACGCCGCCACCAGACAGCGGTCGATCAGCCGGGGCCGCGGCTCGGGGTCGGCGAGGGCGGTGACGATGGCGAGTTGGTCGGCGTTGGCCACCACGACCCGCTCGAACGGATCGTCGTCGTCGGCCGTGCGCCGCAGCACCGACGACCGCTCCTCGATCCGTACGATCCGCGCGAGGGTGTCCTTCTTGCCGGACAGATCGCCGACCAGCGCGACCCGGTCGCCGACGACCGCGGCCTTGCGGCCCAGTTCGCGGGCCTTCATGGCCATCACGACCCGGTCGTCGACGAGACAGGTCAGCCGCCCCCGGTCGACGGTGAGGACCATGCCCTCGGCGGCGTCCTCGTGCTTGGGCCTGATGTTCGTACGAGGGCGGGTGTTCCGACGGCCGGGGCGCGTGCGGATGTCGTCCTCGTCGGTGTGCTTGCCGTAGCGGCGCATGGCGGTGACCCCTACGCCCCGAGCATCCCGGTCCACAGCTCGGGGAAGTCCGGCAGGGTCTTCGCCGTCGTGGCCACGTTCTCGATCCGCACGCCCTCGACCGCGAGACCGATGATCGCGCCGGCCGTCGCCATGCGATGGTCCTCGTAGGTGTGGAAGACCCCGCCGTGCAGCCGGCGCGGGCGGATGTGCAGGCCGTCGGCGGTCTCGGTGACATCGCCGCCGAGCTCGTTGATCTCCTTGGTCAGCGCGGCCAGGCGGTCCGTCTCGTGCAGCCGCAGGTGCGAGACACCGCGCAGGGTGGACGGGGAGTCCGCGAGGGCGGCCACCGCCGCGATGCCCGGCGTCAGTTCACCGACCTCGCTCAGGTCCACGTCGATGCCGTGGACGGCACCGGAACCGGTGAACACGAGCCCGTACTCGGTCAGTTCGCAGGAACCGCCCATCTCGGTGAAGATCTCGCGCAGCCGGTCACCGGGCTGGGTGGTGCGGGCCGGCCAGTCCGGGATCAGCACCTTGCCGCCGGTCACCAGCGCCGCCGCCAGGAACGGCTGGGCGTTGGACAGATCCGGCTCGACCGTCAGGTCACGGCCCAGCAGCGCGCCCGGCGTGACCCGCCAGACGTTCGGCTCGCCGCCCGACTCGGGGGTGTCCACCTGCGCGCCGACCGAGCGCAGCATGTCGACGGTCATGCGGATGTGCGGCATCGACGGCAGGGCGGAGCCGGTGTGGCGGACCTCCACGCCCTGGTTGAAACGCGGGCCGGAGAGCAGCAGCGCCGACACGAACTGGGACGACGACGAGGCGTCGATCTCCACCGGGCCGCCCTCCAGGGCGCCCCCGCCGTGCACCGTCAGCGGCAGCGCGCCGCGGCCGTCGTCGTCGATCCGGGCGCCGAGGACGCGCAGGGCGTCGATCACGCCGTTCAGGGGACGCTCGTACGACCTCGGGTCGCCGTCGAAGCGGACGGGGCCGTCGGCGAGCGCGGCGACCGGCGGCAGGAAGCGCATCACCGTGCCGGCGTTGCCGACGTCGACGGTGGCCGGGCCCCGCAGGCCCGCGGGGAGCACGCGCCACGCCTCGCCGGTGCCCTCGGGGCCGACGCCCTCCTCGATCCCGACGCCCATGGCGCGCAGGGCGCCGGCCATCAGCAGGGTGTCGCGGGAGCGCAGCGGGCGGCGCAGCCAGCCGGGCTCGCTCGCCAGGGCGGCGAGGACGAGCGCGCGGTTGGTGACCGACTTGGACCCCGGCACGTGGACCGTCGCGTCGACGGGTCCGCTCGCGTGCGGGGCGGGCCAGAGGGCGGTGTGTGCGGCGGGGTTTTGGGCCATGGGTTCACTTTATAAGGAGCGTGTGGTTCGGGTGCGGCGCCGTGAGGGCTGGTTGCGCGGTTCCCCGCGCCCCTGAGCTGGCTGGTCATGCCCCCAATAGCCAGCGCGCCCCACCTATCAGCGAGCACAACGACACCGCGTGGAACAGGAACAGCCACAACCCCGCCGGTACGTGCGTCAGCCGCGACAGCTGGTCGGCGTCCGAGTCGCCCGCCCCGCCCCGCGCCCGCTTCGCCTGCAGCTCGAACGCCGGCCGCACCCCGCCCACCAGCAGGAACCACACCACCACATACGCGAACGCCGCCTGCACCTGAGGCCCGGTGAACCACGAGATCAGCACGAACGTGCCGCCCGTGACGAACACCGTCAGCGCCCCGTACGCGTTGCGGATCATCACCAGCATCGCCACCAGCAGGAGGGTCGCCAGCCACAGCAGGAGGGTGATGCGGCCCGCGGCCAGCAGCGCTGCGCCGCCCAGGCCGAGCAGCGGGGGAGCCGTGTAGCCCGCGGCGGCGGTGAGGATCATTCCCAGGCCGTACGGCTTGCCGCGGCTGACGGTGAGGCCGCTGGTGTCGGAGTGCAGACGTATGCCGGTCAGCGTGCGGCCGGACAGCAGCGCGACCAGGCCGTGGCCGCCCTCGTGGGCGATGGTGATGGCGTTGCGTGACAGGCGCCACAGGACGTGCGGGACGACGACGGCCAGCGCGACGGCCAGGGTGGCGATCACGACCCACAGATCGGGGTCGGGCTGGGTGCCGGCGACCTCGTCCCAGAGGGAGGCGAGCGAGGCGGATGCGGTGCTGTCCATGTAAGGCGATGGCCCCCTTCGACCGGATGGAATCTGGCAGTGTGGCACGTATGTGCGGACGGTATGCAGCCAGTCGTGGGCCCGAGGATCTCGCGGGAATCTTTGAGATCGAGAAGTGGGAGCCCGAGGAGACCCTTGAGGCGGACTACAACGTGGCTCCGACGAAGGAGGTCCACGTCGTCCTCGACCGTCCCTTGAAAGACGTGGCGGACCCGCGGCCGGTTCGGCAGTTGCGCAAGCTGAAGTGGGGGCTGGTGCCGAGCTGGTCCAAGACCCCCGAGAGCGCCTTCAAGATGATCAACGCGCGGGCGGAGACGGTGCACGAGAAGCCGTCGTACCGGCGGGCCTTCGCCACCCGGCGCTGCATCATCCCCGCCGACGGCTACTACGAGTGGGTCACCGGCAAGCAGGAGCGGGACCTGGAGGTCGAGGGCCGGAAGAAGCGGCCGCGCAAGCAGCCGTACTTCGTGCTGCCCGCCGACGGGTCGGTGTTCGCGATGGCCGGGCTGTACGAGTTCTGGCGGGACAAGACGCTGCCCGACGACCACCCGCAGGCCTGGTGGGCGACCTGCTCCGTCATCACGACCGAGGCGGAGACCACCCCGCTGGCCGTCTCGCCGGCCGAGGGGCCGCACACGCTCGCCGAGATCCACCCCCGGATGCCGCTGATGCTGACCCCGGACCGCTGGGACGCCTGGCTTGACCCGGCCCGGACGGACGTCGACGACCTGCGCACCCTGCTCGACCCGCCGCCGGCCGGCCTGATGCGCGCCTACCCCGTCTCCACGATGGTCAGCAACGTCCGCAACAACGGCCCGGAGCTGCTGAAGGAGCTGGACGGCCCCGAAGAGGGCACACTCTTCTGACGTGACGACCGAGATCATCGCAACGGACGCGGGGGACGCCCGCATCACCTGGCACCCCGCGAAGAAGGCCCGGCTGGTCCTGGCCGCGAGCCACGGCGCCGGCGGCGGCATCGGGGCGCGCGACCTCGTGGCCCTCGCCGACGTCCTCCCGGCGCACGGCGTGAGCGTCGCCCTGGTGGAGCAGCCCTGGCGCGTGGCCGGCAAGAAGGTGGCGCCCGCGCCGAAGACCCTGGACGTCGGCTGGCGGGGCCTGTGGCCCGCGCTGACCACGCCCGGCCTGCCCGTGATCTCCGGCGGCCGCAGCGCCGGCGCCCGTGTCGCCTGCCGTACGGCCGTCGAGCTGGGCGCCCACGCCGTGCTCGCGCTCAGCTTCCCCCTGCACCCGCCGGGCAGGCCCGAGAAGTCCCGGGCCGGCGAACTGCTCGGGGCCGGGGTACCGACCCTGGTCGTCCAGGGCGGGAACGACCCGTTCGGCAAGCCCGAGGAGTTCCCCGACGGCGACCACGAGCTGGTCGAGGTGCCGTACGGCGATCACGGGTTCGCCGTGCCCAAGCGGGCACCCCTCGATCAGGACGAGGCCGTGGCGATCGTCACGGACGCGGTGCTGAAGTGGGTCGGGTCACTCGGGTAAAGGTTCGGGAATGCCGTGGACCCGCCCTCTGTTGTGGCGGACAGCGGTGCTGAACCACCAGCGCCGACGTCGTAGGAGAGGGAGTCCTCCGCATGGGTTCGACCTACTGCCCGAGCCGCAGCAGCCGTACCGACCTGGAGTGGACGGTGCTGCACGCGGCCAAGGCCGCTCCTATTCGAGGGGCGGCAGGCACGGCAGGTCGTCTATCCTCCGATTCAGGTGGGACCGGTTTCGGCCCTGCTCGCAATCTTGAGGAGGTGGGTCCGGTTCCCGGTACCGACGCAGGGACCGACAACGGCCAGGCGGAGCAGCCCGAGGGCCTGGGCACGGGCGTGGGCACGTCCGCGGAGTCGACCGCGGAGCGCAGCGCGCGCTTCGAGCGGGACGCGCTCGAGTACCTCGACCAGATGTACTCGGCCGCGCTGCGCATGACGCGCAACCCGGCCGATGCGGAGGACCTGGTGCAGGAGACGTACGCCAAGGCGTACGCGTCCTTCCACCAGTTCCGCGAGGGCACCAACCTCAAGGCGTGGCTGTACCGGATCCTCACCAACACCTTCATCAACTCGTACCGCAAGAAGCAGCGCGAACCCCAGCGCTCCGCGGCCGAGGAGATCGAGGACTGGCAGCTCGCCCGCGCCGAGTCGCACATGTCGACGGGCTTGCGCTCCGCGGAGTCGCAGGCGCTCGACCACCTGCCCGACTCGGACGTCAAGGAAGCGCTCCAGGCCATTCCCGAGGAATTCCGCATCGCCGTGTACCTGGCCGACGTAGAGGGCTTTGCGTACAAGGAGATCGCGGACATCATGGGGACACCCATCGGTACGGTGATGTCCCGGCTGCACCGTGGCCGCCGTCAACTGCGCGGCATGCTCGAGGACTACGCCCGTGAGCGCGGGCTGGTCCCGGCCGGCGCCGGAGAGTCGAACGAAGCGAAAGGCTCGGGCTCATGAGCTGCGGAGAGCCGCACGAGACGGACTGCTCTGAGGTACTCGATCATCTCTACGAGTTCCTCGACAGCGAGATGCCGGACGTCGACCGCGTCAAGTTCAAGCAGCACTTCCAGGAGTGCTCGCCGTGCCTGGAGAAGTACGGGCTCGAAGAGGCCGTGAAGAAGCTGGTCAAGCGGTGCTGCGGCCATGACGACGTGCCCACCGACCTGCGCGCCAAGGTGCTCGGGCGGCTCGACCTGATCCGCTCCGGCCAGTCCGTGCCCGAGCACGACGTGACGGCCACGCCCCAGGAATCCTGAACGCACGGCCGTCACTCGAACGTGCTAATCCCCCGGTCATAGCACCACGCACCTCCCCCTCGCCACCCTAGGCTGCGGTGCTGGAAGCGTGTGGCCGGGGAGGGGCGTTATGGAGACGACACCCACACGGGCACGTGTCTACGTCGGCTGTGTCGTCCTCGCCGCCCTGTACTGCCTGCACCCGCTGGAGTCGACGAGCGTCCCCTGGTGGGCGGTCGCCCTGCTGGCCGTGCTGCACGCCGGGGGCGAGCGGCTGTCCGGCCCCTTCTACCCGGTGGTCCTCGCCGGAGCGTTTCTGCTGCCACCGTCGGCCGCCGCGCTGGTCGCGGTGCCGGGCGCGCTGTGCGCCCCGGTCGGCGCGAGCCCTCACCTGCTGCGCCGGGTGTGGCGGGCCGCGCAGCTCGTCGTCGCGGTGTGGGTGGCAGCCCGGGTGCACTGGGCGCTGGGCGAGCACGACGCCCTGGACGCGTCCGACTTCCCTTACGCGCTCGCGCCCGCCGGAGCCGCGGTGCTGGCGTTCTGCCTGGTCCTGACCGTGCTCGACGGCGCGATCCTGGTGCTCGCCGAGCGCGTGCCCCCAAGGCGCGCCGGACGGGGGCTCTTCCTGCGGTCGCTCGCGCCGATCGCCGTGCACGGGCTGGCCGGACTGATGATGGCCGTGCTGTGGCGCAGCGCCTACGGTCCCGTCGCCGCGCTGCTCGTGCTGCTGCCGATGTGCGTCTCGTGGTGGGCGTTCGCCCAGTACCACCGGGAAAACGCGGCCCACCAGGCGACCATCCGCGCGCTCGTCCAGGCCGTCGACATCAAGGACGGCTACACCCGCGGCCACAGTGAGCGCGTCGGACAGGCCTCGATGATGATCGCGCGTGAGCTGGGCCTGGCCGACGAACGCGTCGAGGTGCTCCGCTTCGCCGGGATCCTGCACGACGTCGGCAAGCTGGGCGTGCCGACCCGGCTGCTGCGCAAGAACGGGCCGCTGACGCCCGAGGAGCGCCGGGTCATCGAGCTGCACCCCGAGTACGGACACGAAATGGTCCGCGGGATCTCCTTCCTCGGTGAGGCGCGGGCCGCCGTACTGCATCACCACGAGCGGCTGGACGGCAGCGGGTATCCCTACGGGCTGAGCGGCGGTCAGATCCCGGAGTCGGCACGGGTGGTGGCGGTCGCGGACGCCTTCGACGCCATGACGTCGACCCGGTCCTACTCGCGGGCCCGGCCGGTGCCCGTCGCGCTGGGCGAGCTGGAGAAGTGCGCGGGCACGCAGTTCGACCCCAGGATGGTCACGGCCCTCGCCCGAGCCGTCGGTCGGCACGGCTGGCATCCCGCCGTCACCGCCGACGAAGCCGCGCCGCGCGCCGCCCGCCCCGCGGTCGCCGGCGCCCGCGGAGCCAGCCGATGAACACCGCGAGACCGAGCCGTCTGCTGGCCCTCGTCCACGCCTGCGCCGCGCTGCTCGTCGCGGGCTGTCTGCTCGGCAGCATGTCCGACGGCCTGGTCGAGCGGGGCACGGCCGCCGCCTTCGGTGCCCTGATCGTCCTCGGCGAACTCACTCGCTGGACCCGCGCCGAGGGCAGGGAGGCCGCACCCCTCGGTGCCGCCGCCGCGCTGTCGTACGCCCTGCTGGGGGAGCTGGGCGGGCGGCCCTCCGGGCCCGGTGCCGCCCAGGTCGTCGCCGTCGTCCTCGCCGCCTCGCTGCTCGGCAGCGTGCCGCACATCGCGCGAGGACGTCCCGTGCTGGACCATCTCGCCCGGCGCGCGCTCACCGTCGCATTCGCCGCCGTATGCTTCCAACCCCTGTACAACCAGGGCACGTTCCGCGGCTGGGGCACCTCCTACGCCCTGCTGCTGCTCGCGATCCTCACGCTCACCTCCCTGTGCGACGCGATGCTCGCCGCGGCCCTGGCACACGCGCGCACCCGGTGGCCCTTCGGGCCGCTGCTGCGGGACGAACTGCGGGCGACCCTCGGGATCGGGTCGGCCGTCTGCGCGACCGGCGCGGTGATGGCGCTCGCGGTCGCCGTCGTCGGGCTGTGGGCCCTGCCCGTCTTCTCGCTGCCCCTGCTGCTCACCCAGATGTCCTTCCGCCGGTACGCCGCCGTGCGGACCACCTACCGGCAGACCATCGCCTCGCTCGCCCGCGCCACCGAGATCGCCGGGTACACACCGACGGGACACGCCCGGCGGGTGGCCGCGCTCAGCCGGGAGGTCGGCCGTGACCTGGGCCTGTCCGAGGCCGAGCTCACCGTGCTGGAGTACGCGGCGCTCATGCACGACATCGGGCAGCTCAGCCTGGTCGACCCGGTACCGGCCGGCGCCACCGCCGTACTGCCCGTGGCGCAGCAGCGGCGGATCGCGCTGCTCGGCGGGGCCGTCGTCCGGCAGACCGGGGTGAACCCGCAGGTGGCGACGGTCGTGGAGCGGCTCGCCGACCCCTGTCCGGAGCAGCCCGTCGCCGCGCGGATCGTGCGGGCGGTGAACGCCTACGAGGAGAAGGCCCGCGAGGCCGGGCCGGGCGGGCCGCTGAAGGCACTGGAGGAACTGCGCCTGGGTACCGCGGGGGAGTATGCGCCGGAGGTCGTGGGGTCGCTCGCACGGGTGCTGTCCCGTGAGGGTCTTACCTCGCCCGTGGCTGGGTAACCCATGGGTAATGAGCGCCCTTCCAGCCGTACGTGGTTGGATGCGAATGAGAGTGTGTCCGGGGGCGAGCACTAGCCAGCCCACTCCACGGAACTGGCAGGCGGGAATCGTGAGGATCTTCGGCAAGGGACGGCACCGGCCCTCCGCCTCCTGGCGGCAGGCCACCGACCGGGCGTTCACGCTCATCGGCGACGGCCGGTACGAGGACGCGGGCGCGCTGCTGACACGTGCCGCCGATCTGGAGCCCTGGCTTTCGGAGTCCTGGTTCAACCTCGCGCTGCTGCACAAGTTCCGGCACGACTGGGAACAGGCCCGGGCGGCCGGACTGCGGGCCGTCGCGCTGCTCGACCGGGAGACCGGGGCCCCCGACTGGTGGAACGTCGGTATCGCGGCCACCGCGCTGCAGGACTGGCCGCTGGCCCGGCGGGCCTGGCAGGCGTACGGGCTGAAGGTGCCCGGCGGGGCGACCGAGTCCGGCGAGCCGACCGGCATGGACCTGGGCAGCGCGGCCGTGAGGCTGTCCCCGGAGGGGGAGGCCGAGGTCGTGTGGGGGCGGCGGCTGGACCCCGCCCGGATCGAGGTGCTGTCGATCCCGCTGCCGTCCTCCGGGCGCCGCTGGGGCGAGGTCGTCCTGCACGACGGGGTGCCGCACGGCGAGCGGACCACGTCCGCCGGGCACGCCTACCCCGTCTTCGACGAGATCGAGTTGTGGGCGCCCTCGCCGGTGCCCACCTGGGTGGTCCTCCTGGAGGCGGCCACCGAGGCCGACCGGGACGCGCTGGAGCAGCTCGCGGCCGACGCCGGGTTCGCCGCGGAGGACTGGTCGTCGTCCGTACGGCTGCTGTGCCGGATGTGCTCCGAGTCGCGGATGCCGTCCGACGAGGGCGACGGGGAGCACCTGGATCCGCACGACCACAGCGAGCCGGGGCACCCCGGGCCGCTGGGGCACCGGACCGACGGGCAGCTGTGGGTGCCGGAGCGGGAGTGCGGCGTGGCCGCGCCGGCTGCGCTGGTCCGGGGGCTGTTGGACGGGTGGGTCGCGGACAGCCCTGATTCGAGGGATTGGCGGGATCTCGAAGAGGTCTGCTGAGCGTTCGCCGTACCCTGTATCAGCGTCACACCCCCTTTTCTTCTTTTGTTTGTGCAGGAAGGCATACGTCGGTCATGGCCCAGCAGGACACCGAGCAGCAGCACGCGGGCGTGCTCCCCGTGGACGACGAGGGTTTCGTCGTCGACACCGAGGACACCGAGGAGCGCGAGAACGCCTGGCGTGAGCGCGGCACGTCGCGGCCGATCACCGTCGTGGGGAACCCGGTCCTGCACAAGGAGTGCAAGGACGTCACCGAGTTCGACGCCGAGCTGGACCAGCTGGTCGCGGACATGTTCGCCTCGCAGCGCACCGCCGAGGGCGTGGGCCTGGCCGCCAACCAGATCGGCGTCGACCTGAAGGTCTTCGTCTACGACTGCATGGACGACGAGGGCAAGCGGCACGTCGGCGTCGTCTGCAACCCCAAGCTCGTCGAGCTGCCCGCCGAGCGGCGCCGGCTGGACGACAGCAACGAGGGCTGCCTGTCCGTGCCGACCGCGTACGCGCCGCTCGCCCGGCCCGACTACGCCGAGGTGACCGGGCAGGACGAGAAGGGCAACCCGATCAAGGTGCGCGGCACCGGGTACTTCGCCCGTTGCCTCCAGCACGAGACCGACCACCTGTACGGCTACCTCTACATCGACCGTCTCTCCAAGCGCGAGCGCAAGGACGCGCTGCGTCAGATGGCCGAGAACGAGCCGCGCTACCCCGTGGTCGCCAACGGCTGAGCCGCCTACGCGGCGGTCGGTCCCTGGAACGTCCTGCGGTAGGCGTTCGGGGTCGTCCCCAGCGCCCGGACGAACTGATGGCGCAGCGCCGCCGCCGTGCCGAACCCCGTCCGGCCGGCGATCGCGTCCACCGTCTCGTCCGTCCCCTCCAGCAACTCCTGTGCCAGCAGCACCCGTTGGCGCAGGATCCAGCGGTACGGCGTCGTGCCCGTCTCCTGCTGGAAGCGGCGGGCGAAGGTGCGCGGGGACATGAGCGCGCGCTCGGCGAGCTGCTCGACGGTGACGTCCTGGTCGACGTGCCGTTCCATCCAGGCCAGCACCTCGCCGACCGTGTCGCACTGGGAGCGGGGCAGCGGGCGCTCGATGTACTGGGCCTGCCCGCCGTCCCGGTGCGGCGGTACGACCATGCGCCGGGCGATCTTGTTGGCGACCTCGGGCCCCTGCTCCTGCCGCACGATGTGCAGACAGGCGTCGATGCCGGCGGCGGTGCCGGCGCTGGTGATCACGGGCCCCTCGTCGACGTACAGCACGTCGGATTCGACGATCGCCCCCGGATGCCGCAGGGACAGCTCCCCGGCGTGCTTCCAGTGCGCACTGCACCGCCGCCCGTCGAGCAGTCCCGCGGCACCCAGCACGAAGACGCCGGAGCACACGCTGAGCACCCGGGCGCCCCGGTCGACGGCCCTGACCAGGGCGTCCAGCAGGGCGGGCGGATAGTCACGGCTGACGTACTCGCTGCCGGCCGGCACCGCGATCAGGTCGGCCTCCTCCAGCCGCTCCAGGCCGTACGGCGTGGAGACGGTGAGTCCGCCGACATGGGTGCCCAGCGTCGGCCCCTCCGCCGAGACGACCGCGAAGTCGTAGACCGGCAGCCCCTCGTCGCTGCGGTCGATGCCGAACACCTCGCAGACGACGCCCATTTCGAAGAGATGTACACCGTCCAGGAGAACGGCGGCGACGTTTTTCAGCATGCTGCCAGTGTGCCTCGGAAGTGGCAGTAAATCGAGGGCGGGCGGCAGTCCTGCCACTGTTCGTAAGGAGTGTCAGGCGCGACAGTGGTGTCATGACTACAGAACAGACAGAGACACTGCTCGCCATGGTCGTCGTTCTCGGGATGTTCGTCCTCCTGGTCCTCCCGTCAGTGATCGGGATCGTGCACGACCGGCGCATCGACCGTCAGATCAGGGAGGCCCAGGGACGCAACGAGAACGAGGCTCAGAAGTCCTCGTCCAGGTCGACGGTGCCCTCCACCGCCACCTGGTACGCCGAGGGGCGCCGCTCGAAGAAGTTGGTGAGCTCCTGAACACCCTGCAGCTCCATGAAGGAGAAGGGGTTCTCGGAGCCGTACACCGGAGCGAAGCCGAGGCGGCTCAGCCGCTGATCGGCGACACACTCCAGGTACTGCCGCATCGAGTCGGTGTTCATGCCCGGGAGGCCGTCACCACACAGGTCGCGCGCGAACTGCAGCTCGGCCTCGACGGCCTCCCTCAGCATGTCGGTGACCTGCTGCTGTAGCTGGTCGTCGAAGAGCTCCGGCTCCTCCTTGCGGACCGTGTCGACCACGTCGAACGCGAAGGACATGTGCATCGTCTCGTCGCGGAACACCCAGTTGGTGCCGGTCGCGAGGCCGTGCAGCAGGCCCCGGCTGCGGAACCAGTAGACGTAGGCGAAGGCGCCGTAGAAGAACAGGCCCTCGATGCAGGCGGCGAAGCAGATGAGGTTGAGCAGGAAGCGACGCCGGTCGGCCTGGGTCTCCAGCCGGTCCAGCTTCTCTACCTCGTTGATCCACTTGAAGCAGAACTCCGCCTTCTCGCGGATCGAGGGGATGTTCTCGACGGCGTCGAAGGCCGCCGCCCGGTCCTCCGGGTCGGGCAGGTAAGTGTCCAGCAGCGTCAGATAGAACTGGACGTGCACGGCCTCCTCGAAGAGCTGCCGGCTCAGGTAGAGCCGCGCCTCGGGGGAGTTGATGTGCTTGTACAGCGTCAGCACCAGGTTGTTCGCCACGATCGAGTCGCCCGTCGCGAAGAACGCGACCAGCCGCCCGATCAGGTGCTGCTCGGCGGGGCTGAGCTTCGCCAGGTCCGCGACGTCGGAGTGGAGGTCGACCTCCTCGACGGTCCAGGTGTTCTTGATGGCGTCCCGGTAGCGCTCGTAGAAGTCGGGGTAGCGCATGGGACGCAGAGTCAGCTCGAAGCCGGGGTCGAGCAGGTTCTGAGCACGGTGGGACATTACTGGCAGGCCTCGCAGGACTCGGGGTTTTCCAGGGAGCAGGCGATGGCCTCTTCGGAGGTCGCCTGCACGGGGACGGATGCTTGTGCCGCGCGGGCGATGCGGGTCGCTGGGCGCGAGCGCAGGTAGTACGTCGTCTTCAGGCCCGACTTCCAGGCATACGCGTACATCGAGGAGAGCTTGCCGATGGTCGGCGTCTCCAGGAAGAGGTTCAGGGACTGGGACTGGTCGAGGAACGGGGTGCGTGCCGCGGCCATGTCGATGAGTCCCCGCTGCGGGATCTCCCACGCCGTGCGGTACAACGCCCGTACGTCCGCCGGGATCCAGGCGAAGTCCTGCACCGAGCCGCCCGAGTCGCGCAGCGCCTCCCGGGTGCGGGCGTCCCAGACGCCGAGCTCCTTGAGGTCGTTGACCAGGTAGGAGTTGACCTGGAGGAACTCGCCGGACAGCGTCTCGCGCTTGAACAGGTTGGAGACCTGCGGCTCGATGCACTCGTAGACACCGGCGATGGACGCGATCGTGGCGGTGGGGGCGATGGCCAGGAGGAGGCTGTTGCGCAGGCCGACCGCCGCGATCCGCTCGCGCAGGGCCGCCCATCGCTCCGGCCAGGTCAGCTCGACGCCGTAGTGGTCGGGGTGCAGCACGCCCTGGGCCGTACGGGTCTTCTCCCAGGCCGGCAGCGGGCCGCTGCGCTCGGCGAGGTCGGCGGAGGCCTCGTACGCGGCGAGCATGATGCGCTCGGCGATGCGGGTGGACAGGGCGCGGGCCTCCGCTGAGTCGAAGGGCAGCCGCAGCTTGAAGAAGACGTCCTGCAGGCCCATCGCGCCAAGGCCCACCGGGCGCCACTTGGCGTTCGAGCGGCCCGCCTGCTCGGTCGGGTAGAAGTTGATGTCGACGACGCGGTCGAGGAAGGTGACGGCGGTGCGGACGGTGGCGTCGAGGCGCTCCCAGTCGATGTCGCCGTCGTCCACGAAAGCACCGAGGTTGACGGACCCGAGGTTGCAGACCGCCGTCTCCCCGTCGTCGGTGACCTCCAGGATCTCCGTGCAGAGGTTGGAGGAGTGGACGACATGGCCCGGCAGCGCCGTCTGGTTGGCGGTGCGGTTGGCGGCGTCCTTGAAGGTCATCCAGCCGTTGCCGGTCTGCGCCAGGGTGCGCATCATGCGGCCGTACAGCTCACGGGCCGCGATGGTCTTGCGCGCGAGTCCCGCCGCCTCCGCCTTGCGGTAGGCCGCGTCGAACTCCTCGCCCCACAGGTCGACCAGTTCGGGCACGTCGGCGGGGGAGAACAGGCTCCACGGCTCGTCGGCGTTGACCCGGCGCATGAACTCGTCCGGGATCCAGTGCGCGAGGTTCAGGTTGTGCGTACGCCGGGCGTCCTCACCGGTGTTGTCGCGCAGTTCCAGGAACTCCTCGATGTCGGAGTGCCAGGTCTCCAGGTAGACCGCGGCGGCACCCTTGCGCCGGCCGCCCTGGTTCACGGCGGCGACGGAGGCGTCGAGCGTCTTCAGGAACGGGACGATGCCGTTGGAGTGGCCGTTGGTGCCGCGGATCAGCGAACCGCGGCTGCGGACGCGGGAGTAGGCGATGCCGATGCCGCCGGCGTGCTTCGAGAGGCGGGCGACCTGGTGGTAGCGGTCGTAGATGGAGTCCAGTTCGTCGAGTGGGGAGTCGAGGAGGTAGCAGGACGACATCTGGGGGTGCCGGGTGCCGGAGTTGAACAGCGTCGGGGAGGACGGCAGGTAGTCGAGGCGGCTCATGAGCCCGTAGAGCGCGGCGACTTCGTCGACCGCCCGCGAGGTGTCGTCCTCGGCGAGACCGGCCGCGACGCGCAGCATGAAGTGCTGGGGCGTCTCGATGACCTTGCGGGTGATGGGGTGCCGGAGCAGATAGCGGCTGTGCAGGGTGCGCAGGCCGAAGTAGCCGAAGCGGTCGTCGGCGGCCGGGTCGACCAGGGCGTCGAGGCGGGCCGCGTGGAGACGCGCGAACTCGGCGGTGCGGTCGGCGATGAGGCCCTCGCGGTGGCCGACGGCGACCGACTCGGTGAAGGACGTCACGCCCTGCGAGGCGGCCTCGGCGGCGATGGAGACGGTCAGCAGCCGGGCGGCCAGCCTGGAGTAGGCGGGGTCCTCGGAGATGAGACCGGCCGCCGCCTCGGTGGCCAGCTCGCGCAGCTCCGCCTCGTCCGCACGGGCGGACCGGCCGCGCAGCGCGGCGGCGGCGACCCGGCCGGGGTCGGCGTCGGGGAGATCGGCGGTCAGCTCGGTGAGGGTCCGCAACAAGGCGGTTCCCGGGGCGTCCTCGTCGGTCGGGACGACTGAGGCGGCTGAGGCCGGATCTGCTGGCGCGATGGTCACGTGGGGCTCTCCCTCGCTCGGCACGGGGGCCTTGCGGAGGGCAGGGGGCAGCACACGAGCGCACGCGGCGTCGCGTCCACCGGCCCATTCCACGAGGCCCGGACGTCAGTGCGCACCGGCCGGGTGGCCGGGCGCGCTGTCGGCAGGTCCTCGGACTGACTCCTGTGCGGGGCGTCTGAGAGAACAGACATGCACAAGTACACCGTTGCGGGACAGTTCCGGATTCGCACCGGATTCCCCTGCGGCGACAGCGAGGACGAGCATACATCTTGTGCTCACCCGCCACGCCACCCCCAGATGTTGTGTCGGGGTGGTTTCAGAGCGTCAACTCATAGGTGAGAAGAGTGATGTCGTCGAGGTGCGGGACGGGGTTCCAGTCCCGCTCGGGTGTGCGGACGAAGCCCAGCCGTTCGTAGATGCGGTGGGCGCCGTGCATGGTGCGCTGGGTCGACAGGACGATCCGCACACAGCCCTCCGCGGCCCGTGCCCGGTCGACGCAGGCCCGCACGAGGGCCTCGCCGGCGCCGCGGCCGCGGGCCGCCCGGTCGACGGCGAGCATCCGGATCTCCGCCTCTCCGGGACGGGCGATGTCGGCCATGGGCCCGCCGGCCGGCACGAAGGTCACCCCGCCCAGCAGCCGGCCGTCCTGGACGGCCACCAACACCTCGGCGGCGAGAGCCCGCTTGGCCACGTCCCTCAGTTCCCCGAGGTATTCGTCACTCTCGCCGAAGTCGAGGAGGCCGTCCTGGAGGTAGGCCTGGGCGGTGAGCTCACCGAGGGTGTCGTACTCGGCGGGTTCCACGGGCCGGATCACGATGTCCATAGGGCCGAGTCTGCCGGACGGGCAGGACGGCGAGCCCGGGTTTTCTCGCCGAGGGCCGCCGGGTTGCGGGGCGTTCCTGGAGTGCTTCCATGGAGATAGGCGTCGGAGCCCGCGGCCCCTCCGTTTCGAGCCCTCCAGGAAGTTTCGAGCTCTTCTCGGAAGGAGGCGCAGCATGACGTCGGTCGTCCGTCGCCCGCCGGGCAAGAAGCGGCCGCGGAACGCGCCGATGGCGACGCTCGCTCCGCGGCGGGCGGGCAGCTGGGCCAGGCAGGGAATGGTGGGGCACTGGCACAGGCTGACGATCCGTCTGGAGGCCCGCCGCGGCAGCACCCACTCCAAGAAGTGGCGCCGGTGGTTCACGTACACCAACGTCACCAGGGTCGTCTGGACGGTGGCCGCCCTCGCGTTGCTCGCCTGGATCGTGGAGGGCCTGTACATCTTGATCTCGAGCCGCACGACCGGCTTCGAGAAGTGGCGGCAGGGCAACGAGGGATTCGAAACCGTCCTGCGCTTCGTCGGCCCGGTGCTCGCCGCGTCGATCGCCGCCACGCTCTTCCTGTTCTGGTGGTACCGGTGGACCAAGCGGCGCTATCTGGCGAAGGCGCGGGACGACCCCCACGGACTGGTGCTCACCGCCGGCCCGGACACCGCGGAGATCGTGGGCCGGGAGGAGATCGTCCGGGTCATCGCCGAACGGTTGCGCGAGCGCGAGACACGCCGCCCCTATCTGCTGGTCGGCGGAGTCGGCGTGGGCAAGACCGCCGTCCTCGTACGGCTCACCGAACTGCTGGCCGAGCAGAACGCCGTACCCGTGCCGATCCGGCTGCGGGACGCGAACGGCGGCACCGACCTGAACTTCGAGCGCATGGCCAAGCAGCGTTTCACCGAAGAGGCGCCCCGGGGCATCCTCGCGCGCGGCAAGACCGATCGGGTCTGGCAGCAACTGCTCGCCGACGACAAGCCGGTCGTCATCGCCGACGGACTGGAAGAGGCACTCCTCGGCGACGGCCAGAACCGGGACAACATCATCCGGCGGGCCATCGAGCGCGCCTACGAGGAGAAGCTGCCCCTCGTCATCGCCTCCCGCCCGCACAGCCCGCTGGAGAGCACCCCGGCGGCGATCGTGGAACTCGAACCGCTCAGCGAGGAGGAGGCCCTGCGCTTCGTGCAGGCACGGGTGCCGGACACGGACGAGCGCCGCGTGGACTGGATCGTGGAGACGGCGGAGGTGACCGAGTCCCCCGTCTACCTTCAGATAGCCCGCGAGCTTCATCGCCACGGAGCGCTGGAGCACGACCGGCCGGACGCCGACCCGCAGCACATGAACACCCGCAGCCGCGACCGCGGCACGCTGCGACTGTGGCTGCTGCAGACCTGGGACGAGGCGCTGTGCGAGGGCCGGCTGCGCGAGGGCGTCGCGCTGAGCCGCCGGGAGCGCCGCGACACCCTCGAAGTGGTCTCCGCGCTGGCCTGCGTGGGGCTGCTCCAGGACAAGCTGGAGGTCGGCCTCGGGGAACTGCTGGACTCCGATGTCCACCCCGGGCCCGCTCGGCGCGCGCAGGCCCGCGCCGAGCACCTGTGGAGCAGCGGACGCGGCTTCGACCGGTACGGCAAGCGAGGGAACGTCTTCTCCGAGTGGCACAGGCAGCAGATCTGGGACGTGCTCTGCCAGCGGCTCGGCCCGCAGGAGCGCACGCGGCTGCGCGGCGGGAACATGGACCAGTGCCGGGCCGCCCTGGCCCGGATCGCGCGCAACGCGGACAAGCTCGGGCTGGTGGAGGGCTTCGAGCGGAAGGTCCGTTTCCCGCACAGCATCATCCAGGCCTATTTCGGCTACCGCCTTTTGGGCCAGCTGGGCGAGCGGGGCGCCGGTGAACTCATCGAGCACGCGCTGCAGCCGCCCGGGCCCAGCCGCGAACTGCTCATGGCCCTGGTGCTGTTGTCGCGCCGCCGGGCGGCCAGGCGCAGGGCCCGCGGGGGAGGCGTCCGGGCCGAGGCGAAGAAGGAGTTCGACGAACGCCTCCGCCACTCACGCGTATGGGGGCACACCCTGGCGCACCGGCTCTGCAAGGCCGCGGAACGCCGCACGGACGACCCCAAGGCCCTCGACCTCTACGCGGCCGCCGTGGAGATCGAGAGCGCGGAGGACTCCCCGAGGCTCCTGGGCGACATACTGGCGGAAGTCCGTCAGACCTGGATGGGTTTCAAAGGCGACCGGCGCACCCTCGACGACGCCAAACTGCGGCTGCTCAGACAGCTCGGAGCCGCACTGCGGAGCGTCTCCGACCGGATCGACACCACTCCGCTCTACGAGGAGCTCGTCGAGATCGGCATCAGGGAACCGTCCTACTCCATACGCCTGGCCGCCGCCCAGGAGTTCGGCACCGGCGGCAACCCCGCGTTCGCCGTGATCCGCAGTCGGGTCGGGCTGAACACCGACCCGGTGCAGGAGTACAACGACCGGCTCGGAGAGCTGAAGGACTGGAAGCGGCGCGAGCACGAGCGATGGGCCGAGCGCATGGCCGACGCCAGGGCCGCCCGGGTGGCCTCACGCGCCCGGTCCGAGCGCATCGCCCGGCTGCAGCAGGACCGGCGCGAGCTCAACCAGGAGTACCGGGCGAAACGCGTCGATCTGTTCCGGGAGTTCGTGATGCGTGCCTGGATGATCCCCATGCTGCTGGGCTCCGTCGACGGGGCGCACCGCGACGAGGCCCGGGAACGCCTCACCAGATGGCTGCGTCACCTCGACCCGAAGGCCACCGGCGGCACCCCCGACCTTCCGCTCGCCCTGGAGGCCGCGCTGGCCCAGGGCTTCAAGTACGCGGCCAACCGCCGCATCCGGCATCCGCAGGCCTTCCCGGACGGTCGCGCCGATCTGATCCGGCAGGCGGAGACGGTGCTGCAGCAGTCCCGGTGCTGGTACTCGCAGCTCATGCTGCTCCAAGCGCTGTGCCTGTGGGAGCTCCAGGACAGCGCCGGGCTCCACGAGCGGGACCCGCACGCCGTGAGGGGGAGGGGCGCTCGCGAGCCGGTCCGGGTGATGGGCGGAACGACCGCCATACGGACCGTGGAGCGCTGGCTGTCGATGGTCGGCACGGCGGTGAGCAGGGCGCCCGGGTATCCGGAGGCGGACGGCGTCTCGTCCCGGCAGTCCCTGCATCCGTTCGTCGCGGAGGCCGGGGACCTGGTGGCCCTGGCGCTCGAGACCGGGCAGCCGGAGCGCTTCCTCTGGATCGACGAAAAGGGCGTCGCCGACAACATCGGCGCGCGCACCGGAAACCCCGAGGGGTACCGCAAGCACAACCTGTGGATCCCGCCCTCGGTCGGGTGGAGCACCCTCGACGCGCGCGCCCAGCGCCTCGTCGCCGATGTGCTGGTGATGCTGAACCTCATCGAACGGGACGGGCATCCGGACGAGGTCGAGGAGCGGATGGCCCGCGTGGAACAGCAGGGGATGCCGCTGCCGCCGTGCATCCGCACCGACCGTGCTCCCCTGCGGCCCGACCTGCGGGCCGGTATGGCGGACCCGCCCGCACCGGGCACGTCCTGCCTGCCCGACTGCAAGTTCCAGCTCTGCCCCTACCCGCCGCGCGGATGCGTGCCCCGCGGGGAGATCCGGGAGCCGTTCTGCCGCCAGCAGCAGGCCCTGTTGCCGGGGCGGGTGCGCCGCCACTTCCCCAGGGTGCTGCGCAGGAAGACGCCGCGCTGGGTCAGCATGCGCGTCCGGGAACTCGACGGTTTCTGGCAGCAAATGGCCGGGCGCACGCGCAGCTAGCGCGGTACGCCCGGCCGGTGGACCGGCTGCGTCAGTGGGCCGAACCCGCCGTCGCCGGCGGCAGTTCCACCTGGACGCCCGGGTCGCCCGCGTCCGCCGTGTAGTCCTGCGGGCTCGTCTCGTCGATGCCCTCCGGGGCCTTCGCGGCCTTGAGGACGAAGGTCAGGACCACCGTCACCAGGACGTTGAGCACGAAGGCCGTCAGGCCGATGTAGCCGATCTCGCCGATGCCCGGGATCTCCTTGGCCGAGCCGCCGAAGTGCTTCTGGGTCGGGGAGGCGACGCCGTACGCGGCGACCGTGCCGTAGATCATGCCGACCGCCCAGCCGGCCAGCAGCGCCCAGCGGTGGAACCAGCGCGTGAACAGGCCGCCGACCAGGGCCGGGAAGGTCTGCAGGATCCAGATGCCGCCCAGCAGCTGGAAGTTGATCGCGACTGTCTTGTCCATCGTCAGGACGAAGACCAGCGCGCCCACCTTCACCAGCAGGGACACGATCTTGGAGACCTTGGTCTCCTGCGCGGGCGTCGCGTCCGGCTTGATGAAGTCCTTGTAGATGTTGCGGGTGAAGAGGTTCGCGGCCGCGATGGACATGATGGCCGCTGGCACGAGGGCGCCGATGCCGATCGCGGCGAAGGCCACGCCCGCGAACCAGCCGGGGAACATGTTCTCGAACAGCTGCGGGATCGCCAGCTGGCCGTTGGTGACCTTGACGCCGGCCGCGATGGCCATGAAGCCCAGCAGGGCCAGCAGGCCCAGCATGAGGGAGTACAGCGGCAGGATCGTGGTGTTGCGGCGGATCACCTCACGGCTGCGGGAGGACAGCGTCGCGGTGATCGAGTGCGGGTACATGAACAGCGCGAGCGCGGAGCCCAGCGCCAGCGTGGCGTACGTCCACTGCCCCGCCTCGGCCGGCACCAGCGCACCGCGCGGCGCACCCGTGGCCGGGTTGGTCTGGCTGTACGCCTCGCCCGCCTTGGCGAAGATCTCGTCGAAGCCGCCCAGCTTGATCGGGATGTAGATGATCGCCACCGCGATGACGATGTAGATCAGCGTGTCCTTCACGAACGCGATCAGGGCGGGCGCGCGCAGACCCGAGGAGTACGTGTACGCGGCCAGCACGCCGAAGGCGATCAGCAGCGGCAGGTCCTTGACGAACCAGTTCGTGTCCTCGCCGCCGCCGACGCCCATCACGTCCAGCACCGCCTGGATGCCAACGAGTTGGAGGGCGATGTACGGCATCGTCGCGAGGATGCCGGTGACGGCCACGGCCAGCGAAAGGCCCTTCGAGCCGAAGCGGCCGCGCACGAAGTCCGAGGTCGTCACATAGCCGTGCTTGTGGGACACCGACCACAGGCGGGGCAGGAAGGTGAAGATCAGCGGGTAGACGAGGATCGTGTACGGCACCGCGAAGAAGCCGGCCGCGCCCGCCGCGTAGATCGCCGCCGGTACGGCGACGAAGGTGTACGCCGTGTACAGGTCGCCGCCGAGCAGGAACCAGGTCACCCAGGTGCCGAACGACCGGCCGCCCAGGCCCCATTCGTCGAGGCTGTGCTCGTTCTCGGCCTTGCGCCAGCGGGCGGCGAGGAAGCCCATGACCGTGACGGCCAGGAAGAAGAAGATGAAGACGCCGAGTGCGACGCCGTTCACGCCGTCGTTCATTCCGACGCACCGCCCTTCCGGGAGACGCGGGCGCGCTGGTCACGCTGCCACAGCTTGTACGCGACCATCGTCAGCAGCGTGGAGAGCAGGACCCACAGCATCTGGTACCAGTAGAAGAACGGGATGCCGGCCACCGCCGGGTCGGTCTTGGCGTACGAACCGACCCACAGCATCGCCACGAAGGGCGCGCCGAGGCAGAGCGCGATGACGACCCGTACAGGCGTCACCACCGGCTCTCTGGTCACTTCTGGGGCATCTGACATCTGACGGCTCCGTCCCCTCACTGATCACCTGAGAAACGCCCGGGCAATGTAGGTGACGGTGCAACTACAGCGGAAGACCCCGTCCGCATATCGGATGTGGAGGATTCGTGTGTATGGCAACGGGCCTCTCAGCAGCAGCGGAACCCCTGCCGCGGATCGGCCTCCTGACGGTCCGTCCGCATCCGCTCGAAGGCGCGCCGGGACGGCACCTCCGCGTCCGGGTGCTCATGTCGTACGTGGGCGACATAACGGTCGTACGCCGACTCGTCGGTCAGCTCGCGCACGTACCAGCGCACGCTACCGAGGACCCGCCGAAGCGACCGCACGGCGCTCCTCCTCCTTCTCCTCCTTGGTCGGGAACAGCCCCGCCGGAGCGGTGATCCTCGACTCGACGTACGGCGCCTCGCTGAGCGTGGACAGGGCCGGGCGCCGGATGTGCCGGACGCAGACGCGGGTGGCGTCGGCGATCACGACGACGACCAGGAGCGCGAGGACCGCCGCGAGGACGCCGTCCACCGTGGAGTTGGTGACCACGGTGTGCATGTCGTCCATGGTCTTGGCGGGCGGCAGGACCTCGCCGCGGTCGATGGCGTCCTGGAAGACCTGGCGCTGCTTGAAGAAGCCGACCTTGGGGTCGCTGGAGAACACCTTCTGCCAGCTGGCGGTCAGCGTCACCGTCGCGTCCCAGACGAGCGGAACCCCGGTGATCCAGGCCCACTTGAGGCGCCCGGACTTCACCAGCAGGGTCGTGCAGACGGCGAGCGCGACGGCCGCGAGCAGCTGGTTGGAGATGCCGAAGATCGGGAAGAGCTGGTTGATGCCGCCGAGCGGCTCGTGGACGCCCACCCACAGGAAGTAGCCCCACAGGCCGCAGACGATCGCGCTGGTGATGGCCAGCCCCGGCTTCCAGCTGACGTTCCTGAACGGCCGGTAGACGTTGCCCAGCATGTCCTGGAGCATGAACCGGCCCACGCGCGTGCCGGCGTCCAGCGCGGTCAGGATGAACAGCGCCTCGAACATGATCGCGAAGTGATACCAGAAGGCGCGCAGACCGTCCCCGGTGACCTGCGAGAAGATCTCCGAGACACCGATGGCGAGGGTGGGCGCGCCGCCGGTCCTGGAGAGCAGGGACGCCTCCTCGACGTTCTCCGCCGCCCGCGCGAGCGCCTCCGGTGAGATCTGGTAGCCCCAACTGCCCACGACCTGCGAGGCGTTCTGCACGGTGTCGCCGATGACCCCGGCGGGCGCGTTCATCGCGAAGTACAGGCCCGGGTCGATGATGCTCGCCGACACCAGCGCCATCACGGCGACCGACGACTCCATCAGCATGGAGCCGTAGCCGATCATGCGGACCTGCGTCTCCTTCTGGATCATCTTCGGCGTCGTACCGGAGGAGATCAGCGCGTGGAAGCCGGACAGGGCGCCGCAGGCGATGGTGATGAAGACGAAGGGGAAGAGGGAGCCCGCGAAGACGGGGCCGTCGCCGCGCGAGGCGAAGTCCGTCACCGCGTCCATCTTCAGCGTCGGCAGGGCGACGACCACACCGAGCGCGAGCATGAAGATCGTGCCGATCTTCATGAACGTCGACAGGTAGTCGCGCGGCGCCAGCAGCATCCACACCGGCAGGATCGAGGCGATGAAGCCGTACGCCACCATCCAGACGACCAGCGTCGACGGCGCGAGGGTGAAGGTGCCGGCCCACGACGACTCGGCGACCCAGCGGCCCGCGACCAGGGCGAACAGCAGCAGGGCCACGCCGATCAGGGAGACCTCGGCGACCCGGCCGGGGCGCAGGACCCGCAGGTAGAAGCCCATCAGCAGGGCGATCGGGATGGTCATCGCGATGGAGAAGGTGCCCCAGGGGGACTGCGCTAGGGCGTTGACGATGACCAGCGCCAGCACCCCGAGCAGGATGATCATGATGACGAAGGTGGCCAGCAGCGCGGCCGCGCCGCCGAACGGCCCGATCTCCTCGCGCGCCATCTGCCCCAGGGAGCGCCCGTCGCGGCGGGTGGAGAAGAACAGCACCACCATGTCCTGGACCGCGCCCGCGAAGATGACGCCGGCGATGATCCAGATCGTGCCCGGGAGATAGCCCATCTGCGCGGCCAGCACGGGCCCCACCAGCGGGCCCGCGCCGGCTATCGCCGCGAAGTGGTGGCCCAGCAGGACGCGGCGGTCGGTGGGGTGGAAGTCGATGCCGTTGTTGAGGCGTTCGGCCGGGGTGGCCCGGGTCCGGTCGACCTTCAGGACCTTGTACGCGATGAACTTGGCGTAGAAGCGGTAGGCGATGGCGTACGAGCCGAGCGCTGCCGCGACCATCCAGGCGGCCGAGACCTCCTCGCCCCGGGACAGCGCGAGCACGGTCCACCCCGCCGCACCGACCAGTGCGACCAGGGTCCAGATGACGACGGTTCGGGGGTTCGCGGTACGCACCGGGTGGTCCTCCCGTCCATGCGGCGACGGGAGGAACGTAGAACAGGAAAGGGGGATGCGCTACACCGCGTGCATCAGGACAACTCGCCTAGTCCTGCGGCCGCTTCAGACGGGCGACGAACTTGTACCGGTCGCCGCGGTACACCGAGCGCACCCACTCCACCGGCTGTCCCTCCCGGTCCAGGGAGTGGCGGGACAGCATCAGCATCGGCAGGCCGACGTCGGTTCCGAGCAGGCCGGCCTCGCGCGGGGTGGCCAGCGAGGTCTCGATGGTCTCCTCGGCCTCGGCGAGATGGACGTCGTAGACCTCGGCGAGCGCGGTGTAGAGGGAGGTGTACTTCACCAGGCTGCGGCGCAGCGCCGGGAAGCGCTTGGCGCTGAGGTGGGTCGTCTCGATGGCCATCGGCTCGCCGTTGGCCATGCGCAGCCGCTCGATGCGCAGCACCCGGCCGCCCGCCGTGATGTCCAGCAGGTCGGCGAGTCGGTCGTCGGCGGTGATGTAGCCGATGTCCAGCAGTTGGGAGGTCGGCTCCAGGCCCTGGGCGCGCATGTCCTCCGTGTACGAGGTGAGTTGCAGGGCCTGGGAGACCTTCGGCTTCGCGACGAACGTGCCCTTGCCCTGGATGCGCTCCAGGCGCCCCTCGACGACCAGTTCCTGGAGGGCCTGGCGGACGGTCGTGCGCGAGGTGTCGAACTCGGCGGCCAGGGTGCGCTCGGGCGGGACCGGGGTGCCGGGTGCCTGGGTCTCCGTCATGTCGAGGAGGTGCTTCTTCAGGCGGTAGTACTTGGGCACGCGGGCGGTACGGACGGTGGCGCCGTTCTCGTTCTCCGCACTGCTGACGTCGGTGCTCATGCTTCGCCTTCCCGGCTCCGGATGCGGGTCACATCGTGATCCCTTCTGTATACCGTCGCCGCCTCTTTTGGTCTAGTCCACAGCTCCATGTGGTCTAGCGGACGAGAGTACTCCGGCGCCGGTGTTTTCGCTGGCTTCTTACTTAAAGGTTCCTTCATATGTAGGTCGCATAACGGCTGGTCAGGGGCCTTTCCGTGACCCTTGACAGGGCTTTTGGTCTGGTCCAAGCTCCCCGTACTGGTCTACACCATTGGTCCAGGTCCCGGCCCAACGCTCGTGCGGGGAGGCAGGGGGGTTTGTGGCATCCCTGAGGAGGGTGGCGTGAAGCGCAAACTGGCAGCCGCGATCGGTATCGCGGGCATGATGGCCTCCATTGCTGCGTGCGGGGGAGAGGGCGACAGCGGCGGGTCGGACAAGGGCGGGGCGGACGCCAAGGAGCTGACCGTCTGGCTCACCGTCGACGCGCAGAACAACTGGCCGGACCTGGTGAAGGCGGCCGACGCGGCGGTCCAGAAGAAGCACCCCGGCGTCAAGATCAACCACGAGTACTACGGCTGGCCGGACAAGAACGCCAAGCTCGACGCCGTGCTCGCCACCGACAAGGCCCCCGACGTGGTCGAGATGGGCAACACCGAGATGCTCGGCTACATGGTCAAGGGCGCCTTCGCCCCCGTCGACCCGGCCAAGTTCGACAGCTCCTCCGCCTGGCTGGACGGCCTCAGGGCCTCGGTGACGTACGACGGCAAGACCTACGGCGTCCCCTACTACGCCGGCGGCCGGGTGGCCAACTGGCGCAAGGACGTCGCGGCGTCGGTCGGCGTGAAGACGCCCCCGAAGACGTACGACGAGCTCACCGCCGCCCTGGACAAGATCCAGAAGAAGGAGGGCGACAAGTACAACGCCTGGTACCAGCCCACCCGTGACTGGTACGCGGCCATGTCCTTCGTCTACGACGCGGGCGGCGCCATCGCCCAGGAGGAGGGCGGCCAGTGGAAGGCCACGCTCTCCTCGCCCGAGTCCGTCAAGGGTCTGAACGAATTCAAGAACGTCGTCGACAAGTACATGCACGGCGACAAGACCAAGGACGAGTCCGACCGCTACATCGTCTACGGCCAGGGCAAGTCCTCCATGATCTTCGCCGCCGCCTGGGAGGGCGCGACCGCGGAGGACCCCAAGAACGACAAGACCGGCAAGCTCAAGGGCAACCTCGAGAACTTCGTGATGCCCGGCCCGTCCGGCAAGAACATGCCCGTCTTCCTGGGCGGCTCCGACCTCGCCATTCCGGTGAAGTCCGACGCGCAGGCCCTCGCCGCCGAGTGGATCAACGCGTTCGCCGGCTCCTCCGGGCAGAAGGGCCTGATGGCCAAGGGCAACCTGCCCAACAACAAGACCGACCTCGCGACGCTGAAGAACGACCCCGCGACGGCGGTCCCGGCCACCGCGGCCGAGTCCAACTGGTTCGTCCCGATGGCGCCGGGCTGGGGCCAGGTCGAGAAGGCCCAGATCCTGCAGACCATGCTGCAGAGCATCGGCACCGGCAAGAAGTCGGTCGAGGAGGCGGCCAAGGAGGCGGACACCGCGATCGACAAGGTCATCAACACCAAGTGACCTTCGGGCGGGGCTCCCACACGGTGGAGCCCCGCCGCCCGTTCGACCTGAGGGACCTCTGAGGAGCGCGCGATGAGTGCCGCAGACACGACCACCCCTGCCAAGGTGCCGCCACCGCGGCAGGCACCGCCGCCCCCGGGCGCCCCGGACACGCCCCGTGGCCGGCGCACCTCGAGTCCGGCCACCGTCCCATGGCTGCTGCTCGCGCCCTGCCTGCTGATCCTCGCGCTGGTGATGGGCTATCCGCTGGCCCGTCTGGTCACTCTGTCCTTCCAGAAGTTCGGGCAGTCCCAGCTGTGGGGCTTCCAGCCGGCCGAGTCGGTCGGCTTCGACAACTTCGCCAGGGTGCTCGGCGACGGCGAGTTCTGGGCCGTCGTCCTGCGGACGATCATCTTCGCGGGCGGCGCCGTCGTCTTCACGATGGTCGTCGGCATGGCGATCGCGCTGCTGCTGCAGCGGGTCTCCGGCTGGCTGAAGGTGCTCATCAACATCGTGCTGGTGGCCAGCTGGGGCATGCCCGTGATCGTGGCGACCACCGTCTTCAAGTGGCTCTTCGACTCGGACTACGGCGTCTTCAACGCGCTGCTCAGCAAGCTGCCCGGGGTCGAGATGATCGGCCACAACTGGTTCGCGAGCGGGCCGGAGGGCCTGGCCGTGATCATGCTCCTTGTGGTGTGGGGGGCCGTGCCCTTCGTCGTGATCACCCTGAGCGCCGGTCTCACCCAGGTCCCCAAGGAGCTGGAGGAGGCGGCCCGGCTCGACGGCGCCGGCGCCTGGGGCGTGTTCCGCTACGTCACCCTGCCCATCCTCAAGCCCATCATCGTGATGCTCACGACCCTGTCGGTGATCTGGGACATGGGCGTCTTCCCCCAGGTCTTCGTCATGCGAAACGGCCATCCGGAAGCGGAGTTCCAGGTCCTCAACACCTACTCCTACGACCGGGCGTTCGTCGTCAACGACTACGCCCAGGGCTCGGCGATCGCATTGCTCACCGTCCTGCTGCTGCTCGGCGTGGTCGCCGTCTACATGCGTCAGATGCTGAAGATCGGAGAGGTCGAATGACCAGCGTGAGCACGCTCGCGACCGCGCGGCCCCGCAGGGCGAAGCTCGGCTGGAACCTTCTCGGCCTCCTCGTCTTCGTCACCGCCGGCTTCCCGCTCTACTGGATGCTCAACACGGCGTTCAAGCCCGCGAAGGGCGCCATCGACCCGGACCCGAGCCTGCTGCCGACCGCCATCACCTTCGACAACTTCTCCCGCGCCCTGGACATCGCGGACTTCTGGGGCCCGGTGGGCCGCAGCCTCGTCGTGTCGCTGGCGGTGGTCGTCATCGGCATGGTCGTCGGCCTGCTGGCCGCGCTCGCCATCTCCAGGTTCGCCTTCCGCGGCCGGAAGATCGTGATCGTGGGCATCCTGGCGGTGCAGATGGTGCCGCTGGTCGCCATGATCATCCCGGTCTTCCTGCTGCTCAACGACCTCGGCCAGTACGACCGTCTCACCGGCCTGATCATCACGTACCTGACCTTCATCCTGCCGTTCACGGTGTGGACGCTGCGCGGCTTCATCGTCAACATCCCCAAGGAGCTGGAGGAGGCGGCGATGGTCGACGGCTGCAGCCGCACCGGGGCCTTCATCCGGGTCGTCTTCCCGCTGCTGGCCCCCGGCATGGTCGCCACGTCGGTCTACGGCTTCATCCAGGCGTGGAACGAGTACCTGTACGCCTTGATGCTGCTCAGCCAGAAGAACCAGACCGCGACCGTCTGGCTCGGCAACTTCACCACCAAACACGGCACGGAGTACGCCCCGATGATGGCCGGCGCCACGATGATGGCCGTGCCCATCGTCGTCCTCTTCCTGCTCGTCCAGCGCAAGATGGCCGCGGGTCTCACCGCCGGCGCCGTGAAGGGATAACGCCACCCGATGACGACATTCGCCAGCGGTACAGACACCCTCACGCGCGACGCGCTGACGGTCCTCCAGCCCGGCTTCACGGGCACCACCGCCCCCGACTGGCTGCTGCGCCGGCTCGGCGAGGGCCTCGCCTCCGTCGGCCTCTTCGGCCGCAACATCGCCTCACCGGAGCAACTGGCCGCGCTGACCGCGCAGCTGCGCGCCGAGCGGGACGACGTGCTGGTCGCGATCGACGAGGAGGGCGGTGACGTCACCAGGCTGGAGGTGCGGGCCGGCTCCAGCTTCCCCGGCAACCACGCCCTCGGCGCGGTGGACGACGTCGAGCTGACGCGGGAGGTGGCCGCCGAACTCGGGCGCCGCCTGGCCGCCTGCGGGGTGAACCTCAACTGGGCCCCGTCGGCGGACGTGAACTCCAACCCCGCGAACCCGGTGATCGGCGTACGCTCCTTCGGCGCCGACCCGGCCCTGGTCGCCCGGCACACGGCCGCCTACGTCACGGGCCTGCAGTCGGCAGGCGTCGCGGCCTGCACCAAGCACTTCCCGGGCCACGGCGACACCGCGGTCGACTCCCACCACGCCCTGCCCCGCATCGACGCGGACGCCGCGGTGCTGGCGGAGCGGGAACTCTCCCCGTTCCGCGCGGCCATCGCCGCCGGCACCCGCGCCGTGATGAGCGCCCACATCCTTGTCCCCGCCCTCGACCGGGACCACCCGGCCACCCTCTCCCGCCCCGTCCTGACGAACCTGCTGCGCGGCGAACTCGGCTACAGCGGCCTGATCGTCACCGACGGAATGGAGATGCAGGCCATCGCCGCCACCTACGGCATCGAACGCGGCAGCGTCCTCGCCATCGCGGCCGGCGCCGACGCGATCTGCGTGGGCGGCGGCCTCGCGGACGACGAGACGGTACGGCGCCTGCGGGACGCCCTGGTCACGGCCGTGCGCGCCGGGGAACTCGCCGAGTCGAGGCTGGCGGAGGCGGCGGACCGCGTCCGCGAGCTCGCACGCTGGACCGCTACGGCGGCAGCGGCACCGGCGGCCGTCGGGGAGGCGCGGACGGACGTCGGCCTGGTCGCCGCCCGCCGCGCCCTGAAGCTGACCTCCGCGGCGCCGTTCACGGCCCTCACCGAGCCGCCGTTCGTCGCCGCCTTCACCCCGGTCGCGAACATCGCGGTCGGCGACGAGACCCCGTGGGGCGTGGCGGCGGAACTGGCCCGGCTCCTGCCCGGCACGGAGACCGGCAGCTACTCCGGTGAGGACGCGGGCCGTGCGGCCCTGACGGTGGCAGCCGGGCGCCGGATGGTGGCCGTGGTCCGCGACGAACACCGCCACCCCTGGATGGCGGCCGCCCTGGACACCCTGCTGGCCGCCCGCCCCGACACGATCGTCGTCGAGATGGGCGTCCCCCAGGCGTCCCCCCGAGGCGCCCTGCACATCGCCACCTACGGGGCGGCCCGGGTGTGCGGGCGGGCGGCGGCGGAGGTCATCGCGGGGGAGTGAGGTCGCCGGCGTTCCCCGGCTTCCCGTGAAGGCCTTCTGGCCGGTACCCCTCTGGCCGATGCCCCGGTGGCTGTCGCCGCTCCGGGTGGCCGGCCTGACGGCCCGGGGGCGAGCCCGGCGAGGACGAGGCCTTTGCTGTGCAGGACGGGCTCATGCGAACGGGCGCCCGCGGCGGGATCCACCGCCGCGGGCGCCCGTCGACATGTCGGGGCCCCGAGTCGCGAGCCACGAACCGCGTGCCTCGCCGGGATGGAGGGTCCGGTCCGGTCCCTCAGATCCCCTGCCAGTCGGGCTTGTTGGCGTAGGTGTGCCGGAAGTAGTCGGCCAGCTTCAGCTTCGACGCGGCGGCCTCGTCGACCACGACCGTGGCGTGCGGGTGGAGTTGCAGCGCCGAGGCCGGGCAGACGGCCGCGACCGGCCCCTCGACGGTCGCCGCGACAGCGTCGGCCTTGCCCTCGCCGGTGGCCAGCAGCACCAGGTGCCGCGCCTCCAGGATCGTGCCGATCCCCTGCGTGATGACGTGGTGCGGGACCTGCTCGATGTCCCCGTCGAAGAAGCGCGCGTTGTCGACGCGGGTCTGCTCGGTCAGCGTCTTGATCCGCGTCCGCGAAGCCAGCGACGAACAGGGCTCGTTGAACCCGATGTGCCCGTCGGTCCCGATCCCGAGCAGCTGAAGGTCGACGCCCCCGGCGGCGGCCAGCGCCGCGTCGTACGCCTCGCACGCCCCCTGCACGTCGCGCGCCGTACCGTCCGGCCCCATGAACGCGTCCATCCCCAGCCCGAGCGGCTCCAGTACCTCGCGTCGCAGCACCGAGCGGTAGGACTCCGGGTGCTCGGCGGGCAGCCCCACGTATTCGTCGAGCTGAGCGATCCGCGCCCGCGAGGCGTCCACGGCGCCGGAACGCACCTTGGCCACCAGCGACGTGTAGATGGGCAGCGGCGTCGACCCGGTGGCCACGCCGAGCAGAGCGTCGGGCTTGCGCCCGAGCAGCTGGGCGATGGCCCCGGCTATCAGCTCGCCACCCGCCTTGGCGTCCGGAACGATGACAACTTCCACGCTGGGCCTGCCGATCTGAAGAGGGACTCGATGGGCACCCTGAAGGGGCATGTGGTTTAGACCAATCTAACAGAGCGGGGTTCCCCGGCCCAGGTGAACGAGCGCCCGCGGACATTTCCGGAGCCCGTCGGGCAGGCGTCATTCCCCAGGGGGGAGTGCAATGGAGACTGGCCGTCCGAACGGTCCCATCGCCGTCCATCACCGTCCCCTCCCCGTCCGTCCCGAGCGACGGCCGCCATGCCCGGCACGACGAGCGCGAGAGCAGGAAGGGCCCATGACCACCACGACGCCGTACCCTCCCGACCCCCAGGCCCCGCGCAATGCGCTCCCCGGCCGCATCATGGCCCGCGAGATGGCCGAACAGCCCGCCGTGCTGAGCCGGATCCTCTCGCAGGGCGCCCCCGCCATCCGCGAGGTCGCCCGGCAGATCGCCGCCCGCGCCCCGCGCTTCGTCCTCCTCACCGCCCGCGGCACCTCCGACAACGCCGCGCTCTACGCCAAGTACCTCCTGGAGATCCGCCTCGGCCTGCCCTGCGGTCTGACCTCGATGTCGACGACCACGGCCTACGGCGCCCGCCCCGACCTGACCGACGTCCTGGTCGTCACCGTCAGCCAGTCCGGCGGCTCACCCGACCTGGTCGCCTCCACACGGGCCGCCCGCGAGGCCGGCGCCATCACGCTCGCGGTGACCAACAACCCCGACTCCCCGCTGGCCGCCGTCTCCGAGTACCACCTCGACATCATGGCCGGGCCGGAACGTGCCCTGCCCGCGACCAAGACCTATACGGCCTCCCTCCTCACGCTCTACCTGTTCGTCGAAGGCCTGCGCGACGGCGACGGCACCGCCGCCAAGGTGCTCCCGGGCCTCGCCGAGCGCCTGCTCGCCCGGCAGGACGAGGTCCGTGCCCTCGCCGCCCGCTACCGCTTCGCCGAGCGCATGGTGA
The DNA here is from genome assembly GCF_044764945.1 of Streptomyces sp. NPDC093568. NCBI lineage: Bacteria > Bacillati > Actinomycetota > Actinomycetes > Kitasatosporales > Streptomycetaceae > Streptomyces > Streptomyces sp. NPDC093568. The sequence continues at coordinate 112,741 of NZ_JBIWJD010000004.1, forward strand.
TCACCTCCCGCGGTTACGGCTATCCCACGGCCAAGGAAGCCGCCCTCAAGCTGATGGAGACCAGCTACATCCCGGCGCTCGCCTACTCCGGCGCCGATCTGCTGCACGGCCCGCTCGCCATGGTCGACAACGTCTCCCCGGTCATCGCGGTCGTCACCGACGGCAAGGGCGGCGAGGCCCTGCGGCCCGTCCTCGACCGACTCCGCGGGCGCGGCGCCGACCTGGTCGTCATCGGCCCCCGGCACCAGGTCGAACAGGCCTCGGCCGGCTTCGTCCTGCCCACCGAGGAGGTGGCCGAGGAACTCCAGCCGATCCTGGAGATCCTCCCGCTCCAGCTCCTCGCCTACGAGGTCACGATCGCCCGGGGCCAGGACCCGGACGCGCCCCGGGCGCTGGCGAAGGTGACGGAGACGCGCTAGGTGTGCTGTCCCGGGACAGCACACCTAGGCCACAGTGCGCCATCTCAGGTCAGCGAACCCCCCGTCGCGTCCACCCAGCTCCCCGTCACCCACCGGCCCCCCTCGGACGCGAGGAACGCCACCAGGTCGGCCACGTCGGCCGTCTCGCCGACCCGGCCGAGCGCCGATATCGCGGCGGCCCGGTCCCATCCGCCCTCGGTGCCGTGCAGCATCTCCGCCGTGTTGTCCGTGTCGATGATCCCGGGCGCCACCGAGTTGACCGTGATGCCCCGGGGCCCCAGCACCTTCGACAGGTCCCGGGAGAAGACGTCCAGCGCCCCCTTCGTCATCGCGTAGGCCATGGCGTGCGGGAAGACCGCGGTGCGCGCGAGCCCGGACGAGATGTTGACGACCCGGCCGCCGTCCCGCAGCCGCCGCATGCCGTGCCGCACGATGAAGAACGGGGCCCGTACGTTCACCGCGAAGAGCTCGTCGTAGTCCGGCTCCCCTATCTCCTCGATCGGCCGTGAGTTCCCGATCGCGGCGTTGTTGACCAGGATGTCCACCCCGTCCGCATGCCGGTCGAACTCCTCCCACAGCGCCTCGGCGTCCCCCGGCAGCCCCAGCTCGACGCCGACCGCGAACGCCGAGCCGCCCGCCGCCTCGATCGCGGCGACCGTCTCCTTCGCCGCCGCCTCGTTCCTGCCGTAGTGCACCCCGACCCGCGCGCCGTCGCGCCCCAGCCGCTCGGCGATGCCTCGCCCGATCCCCCTGCTCGCCCCCGTGACCAGAGCCGTCCTGCCCGCAAGCACGCCCATGCCGGTGCCCCCTTCGCATTTCTTTAGCGGTCGCTACAAAAATTACCGTAGATCACGCCACGGACCTTTGTCTAGCGCCCGCTATAAAATGCACTCCATGGTGAGCAGCAAGGCGGGCGAGGAGACCGAGGCGACCCCGGTGGCCAGGGCGAGTGGTGCGGCGAAGGCCCGGCCGGCCTCCAGAACCCGTGGGCGTCCCCGTTCCTTCGACCGGGAGACCGCACTGGAGAAGGCGATCCTCGCCTTCTGGGAGCGCGGCTACGAGGCGACCTCCGTCTCCGACCTCACGCGCGTCATGGACATCGGCGCCCCGAGCCTGTACGCCGCCTTCGGCGACAAGCGGTCGCTGTTCGAGGAGGTCGTCCGCGAGTACGGCGTGCGGTACGGGTCCTTCACCGAACGCGCTCTCGCCGAGGAGCCCGACGCCCGCGCCGGCGTGACGCGCATGCTGCGCGAGGCCGCCGCGGAATACACCGACCCGGCCCATCCGCACGGCTGTCTCGTCGTCCACGCGGCGACCAACTGCTCCACGCCCGAGGTCGAGGAGTCGCTGCGCGGGCTGCGCAACGCCAACATCGCCGCCATCCGCAGCCGTATAGAGGCCGACATCGCCACCGGCGCCCTCCCGCCCGCGACCGACGCCGCCGCCCTCGCCCGGCACACCGGCGCGATGATCCAGGGCATGTCGCAACAGGCGCGCGACGGGGCGAGCCGGGAGGAACTGGAGGCAGTCGTGGAAATTGCCATGGCGATCTGGCCCCGCACATGAACCCACACGGGTTAGGCTGCGTGGTGTATGCCAGGGCGTCCTACCACTTCTCCAACTGGTGGGGAGCCCACGAGAGAAGCGTCAACAGCAAACACGCTCCAACGCATGGACACACCCGAGTGGTCTAGTCCACAATGCGAAGGAGTGCGTAGTACCAGAACGCACCGACTTCCGCCTTCCCCGCACAGGAGGGCGGACCGAGGAACCGGAGCTCTCTGCCCTGACTGCCCCGGCTCCTCAACCTTCGGCCGACCGGGACCGCACACCCCACGGCCGATATTGCTCCGGGCTGCGGTGCCGGGAGGGTTGAGGGTCCCTCTCAGGCGCCGCGGCCCGCGGGTGTTTCCGGGCCCGGACCGCTTCCGAAGTGGCTGGTTTCCAACCATGTCCGTACCGCCAGGTACGCTCGGCCACGTGCCCTCCATGAACGAACTCGTACGCCAGCACACGGCCCTCGACGACTCCGACCTCGAGTGGCTCCACCTGCTGGTCTCGGAGTGGCAGCTGCTCTCCGACCTCTCCTTCGCCGACCTCGTTCTGTGGGTCCCCACCAGCGACGGCACCCGCTATGTCTCGGTGGCGCAGATGCGGCCCAACACCGGCCCGACCTCGTACCAGGACGACATGGTCGGCCATCTCGTCCCACGCGGCCGCCGCCCCATGCTGGACGCCGCGCTCGACGAGGGCCGCATCGTGCGGGAGGGCGACCCGGAGTGGCGCGAGGAGGTGCCGGTCCGCGTCGAGTCGATTCCGGTACGACGTGACGGGCGCGTCCTCGGAGTCATCGCGAGGAACACCAACCTGCTGACCGTGCGCACCCCGAGCCGCCTGGAGCTGACGTACCTCCAGAGCGCCTCGGACCTCGCGCAGATGATCGCGGCCGGATCGTTCCCGTTCGCCAATCAGCAGGTCGACATGGACGCCTCTCCGCGGGTCGGCGACGGCCTGATCCGCCTCGACGCCGACGGCCTCGTCCAGTACGCGTCCCCGAACGCGCTGTCCGCCTACCACCGGCTCGGCCTCGCCTCCGACCTCGTCGGCCACGAGCTCGGCAGGACCACCGCGGAACTCGCCCCGACCCACGGTCCGGTGGACGAGGCGCTCGCCAAGGTCGCCAGCGGCTGGGCGCCCCGCAACTTCGAGATCGAGGCCAACGACGGGGTCATCCAGTTCCGCGCGATCCCGCTCAAGCCCAAGGGGACCCGCATCGGTTCGCTCGTGCTGCTCCGGGACGTCACCGAACTGCGCCGCCGCGAGCGCGAGTTGATCACCAAGGACGCGACCATCCGGGAGATCCACCACCGCGTCAAGAACAACCTCCAGACGGTGGCCGCCCTCCTGCGCCTCCAGGCCCGGCGCATCGAGTCCGAGCGCGGCCGGGAGGCCCTCGAAGAGGCGGTACGGCGCGTGGGCTCGATCGCGATCGTGCACGAGACGCTCTCTCAGAACCTCGACGAGCGCGTGGAGTTCGACGAGATCGCCGACCGGGTGCTGGCGATGGTCGCCGAGATCGCGCCCGGCAAGGTCAACGGCCGGCGCACGGGCCGCTTCGGCATCCTGGACGCCGAGGTCGCCACCCCGCTGTCGATGGTCCTGACCGAGATCCTGCAGAACGCGCTGGAGCACGGCTTCCGCGAGGGTGAGACCGGCACGGTCGAGGTGTCGGCGGTCCGCGGCGGCACGACGAAACAGGCCCGCCTCCTGGTCACCGTGCAGGACGACGGCGTGGGCCTGCCCCAGGGCTTCGACCCGCAGACCGCGGGCAACCTCGGGCTGCAGATCGTACGGACCCTGGTGGAGGGGGAGTTGGGCGGTACGTTCGACATGGTCCCGGCGCCGGAGCGGGGGACCCGGGTGATCCTCGACATTCCGGTGCGGGCGCCGAAGTAGTGCCGCGCACGTGCCGGCTCATGCCGTGCACGTGCCTCACACATGCCGTACACAGCAAAGAGCCCTGGACCATGTGGTCCAGGGCCAGTGCTCGTTGCGTCTATGCGATCGCTAAGCGCATCGGGGGTACTGCGCGCTGCGGCTCGGGGGCGGGAGATGCGTACTCGCTGTACGCGCCGCCAAGCTCAGGCTGTTTTAGCGGGGTGGCGGGTCAGGCGGAGGCCTGACGGGCCCGGTTGCGGGCGGCGCGGCGCTTCATGGCGCGGCGCTCGTCCTCGCTCAGACCACCCCAGACGCCGGAGTCCTGGCCGGACTCGAGCGCCCACTGCAGGCACTGCTCGATAACCGGGCAGCGACGGCAGACGGCCTTGGCTTCCTCGATCTGCAGCAGCGCAGGACCGGTGTTGCCGATGGGGAAGAAGAGCTCGGGGTCTTCCTCGCGGCAAACGGCGTTGTGACGCCAGTCCATGGCTGCTACCTCTCCTTGGTATTACGTGCTGATTGCTTGTGAATGTGAACGCTTTCACGAATCCCTCAACAAGTGAAGGGCCTACCGCCAGGTTCCCTGGCGTGGGTCCTGTGATTTGAAGGGGGATTCCGGTGATCAGTGGAGGCCGGTCTTGCGGGCCGTCCCGATCGCCACGTAGAGACTCGCAAACCTCAGCGACGGATACAACCCCTTCCGGAAAGTTTTTTTTGATTCCTCGGTGTCGACTAGGTCACAGCCGTACTTCCATGGGGTGGATCCTGGCCTAAACGTTCGAGTGAAAGGACTTTAGCCCGTTCCGCTCACACAATCACACGCAGTGCACGGCGTACGCCTGTGAACGTCACGCTCGTACGCAGCCCAAGGTGGTCGCCGTCCATCTGGAGGGGCAAGGGGACCTTCGAATGCAAGGTGAACTGGTCCAGGTCGTGCAGTGTGACCGCGTGCTTGCCACGGGCCCCGCGCTCGGGGGACGAAGTGAGCAACTGGGTTGCATACCGGGCAACCGAGACGGTGGACATACGGCTGAGACCGAGTACGTCGAGGCCCGTATCGAACGAGGCCTTAGGCGCCGCGTACACCGGACGATTGCCGAGATATGTCCACGGAGCTGTGTTGCAGACTATGGACAGCACCAAATCGGTCATCGGTTCCTCGCCCGTCCGCTCCAGCGTGATCGTGCCGTGCCGGCGGTTGGGCTCGCCCAGGAACTGGCGCAGGGCCTGGCGGAGATAGAGGGCGTGGGTGGACTTCCGGCCGCGTTCGCGCTGCTGCTCGACCCGGCCGACCACGCCCGCGTCGAAGCCGAGTCCCGCGTTGAAGAGGAACCAGCGGGGCGGGACCGCCTCGTCGTCGGAGCCCGGGGTGCCCGAGGTCAGGCCGAGTCCGACCGTGCGTTCGCTGCCGTCGCGCAGCGCGTCCAGGAGGGCGCCGGTCGCCTCGACCGGGTCGTTCGGCAGGCCGAGGGCGCGGGCGAAGACGTTGGTGGAACCGCCGGGGACCACGGCCAGGCCGGGCAGATGACCCGGATTCGGACCGGCGTGCAGGAGGCCGTTGACGACCTCGTTGACGGTGCCGTCGCCGCCGAGGGCCACGACCAGGTCGATGTCGTCGCTGTCCGCCGCCTGGCGGCCGAGGTCGCGGGCATGGCCGCGGTACTCGGTGGTGACCGCCTCCAGCTTCATCTCGCTGGCGAGCGCATGGATCAGGACATCGCGCGTACGTGCGCTTGTGGTGGTTGCTGCCGGATTGACCACGAGAAGTGCACGCATGGGTTGCAGCGTACCTACTGGGGGGTACCGGGCACAGGTCGAGGTAGGGATCAAGTAAGAGAGGGGGCGTGAGTCTCGACACGAGGCTGCGCCGGGGCGCCGCCCGGACCCTGCCTCGGGCGAGGAGGCCGACAGGGCGGCGGGCTACCCTTCAGAGGTGACCAAGGAGCAGAGCCCCGCCACCCAGGAAACCGCCGGTCCGCGTCCGCGGCGGCTGACGTACGCGGCCGTGCTGACCGCGCTGGAAGGGGCGGCGCTGGCCGTCGGAGGCATCTGGGTACTGGTGCTGGGGCTCTCCGGGGAGCCGGACGACCGGCAGCAGGCGGTGACTCTCGGCGTGACGCTCGTCGCGCTCGCGCTGCTGCCGTTGCTCGCCGCGCGCGGGCTGTTCGCCCAGCGCAGCTGGAGCCGGGGGCCGTCCGTCATCACACAGATCCTGGCGCTGCCGGTGGCCTACAGCCTGTTGCAGGCCGACAGCATCGCCATCCCGGCGGGGATCGCCATCGCTGCTGTCGCGATCACCACGCTGGTCCTGCTGATCAACCCGGCGACCACCGAGGCCCTCGGGATCCGGGGGCCCGGCAACGCACCGGATCAGAAGTAGCGGCCGGCTCCCTAGGGAGCCGGGTCGTCACTCCTCGACCAGCAGCTTCTCCCGCAGCTGAGCCAGGGTCCGCGCCAGCAGTCGCGAGACGTGCATCTGGGAGATGCCGACCTCCTGCGCGATCTGCGACTGGGTCATGTTGCCGAAGAAGCGCAGCAGGAGGATCCGCTTCTCGCGCGGCGGGAGGTCCTCCAGCAGCGGCTTGAGGGACTCGCGGTACTCGACACCCTCCAGCGCCTCGTCCTCCGCGCCGAGGGTGTCCGCGACCGCCGGCGATTCGTCGTCGGTGTCGGGGACGTCCAGGGACAGCGTGGAGTACGCGTTGGCGGACTCCAGGCCCTCCAGGACCTCCTCCTCCGAGATCGCCAGCTTCTCGGCGAGCTCATGGACGGTGGGGGAGCGGCCGTGCTGCTGGGACAGCTCGGCCGTGGCCGTCGTCAGCGCGAGGCGCAGCTCCTGAAGGCGCCGCGGCACGCGCACCGCCCAGCCCTTGTCGCGGAAGTGGCGCTTGATCTCGCCGACGACCGTCGGGGTCGCGTAGGTCGAGAACTCGACGCCGCGGTCCGGGTCGAACCGGTCGACCGACTTGATCAGGCCGATGGTGGCGACCTGGGTGAGGTCGTCGAGCGGCTCGCCGCGGTTGCGGAAGCGGCGTGCGAGGTGCTCGACGAGCGGCAGGTGCATCCGGACCAGCTGGTTGCGCAGCTCCGCGTACTCCGGGCTGCCGTCCTTCAGCCGGCGCAGCTCCAGGAACATGGCGCGCGCCCCGCTGCGGTCCTGAGGGTCGTGGTGCGTGGCCTGCGCGCTGTGCGCTACCGGCGCCGCGTCGTCGGCGTGTCGCTCGTGCTCGCTCATCGTCCCGCCCGTAGCCCTCTCCCGAGCTTTCGCCTCCGCCCCCACTCTCGGCTTCGAACGAGCGGGGGAACCTCCATGGACAGGGGAGACCCCGATCCGCCCGCCCAGAGGCGCGCCCTGCACGGCACCCTCGTCCTCCCGTCCGTCGCCCAGGAAGCCGGCCTCCACGGAGTCGTCCTCCGGGTGCGGCCGGGCCTGCTCGGGGATGCCGTCGATGCCGTCCGCCATGCGTCGGGAACCGCTCGGGCCCGTCTCCGGGCTCTCGGCTGCGCCCGAGCAGGGGGGAGTGTCCGGCAGCTCCCGTGTGCCGCGTTCTTCGTCCCGCACCGGCCCGTCCCCGTTCCTCACGCCGGCCCGGGTCCCGCGCCGCGCTGTTTGTAGAGGCTGATCGAAACGGTTTTGTCCTCGTCCACGGCGGAGGAGACCTTGCCCGCGAGGGCCGACAGCACGGTCCAGGCGAAGGTGTCCCTGGAGGGGGCGTGGCCGTCCGTGGTCGGAGCCGAGACGGTGACCTCGAGCGAGTCGTCGACGAGCCGGAAGACACAGCTGAGCACCGAGCCGGGCACGGCCTGCTGGAGCAGGATCGCGCAGGCCTCGTCCACCGCGATGCGCAGGTCCTCGATCTCGTCGAGGGTGAAGTCCAAACGGGCCGCGAGGCCGGCAGTCGCCGTACGCAGCACCGACAGGTAGGCACCCGCGGCCGGCAGCCGGACTTCCACGAAGTCCTGGGTCGCGGGCTCGCCTGCGATCTGGGACACCCTCACCTCCAAGGTGGTACAAGCTTCTCGGGGCCGAGGGTCGCCCCCCGGGGTAACGCGATGTGTGGTTCAGCGGTGACGCTATCGCGCTCTTAACTTTCCTGTCCCCAGGACCCCAACCCCTTGCTGTCACTCATAGTAAACACACGGATACGCTCCGTGGCTAGGGGGTCTGCGGGCCCAATTGGGAAGAGCGCGCGCCGGTTTGACGTACCCAGGCGTCAGACGGTCGAACCGTCCGGATCCCCGGGCGTCCAGCCTACGTCCGCGTCGGACCGGTACGGGGTCAGACCAGTACGTGGTCGACGAAGCACCAGCGCCAGGCCTCGCCGGGCTCGAAGGTCCGCATGATGGGGTGCCCCGATTCCTTGTGGTGCTCCGTGGCGTGGCGTCCCGGCGAGGAGTCGCAGCAGCCGACGTGACCGCAGGTGAGGCACAACCGCAGCTGCACCGGGTGCCAGCCCTCCGCGAGACACGTGGGACAGGTCTCGTTGAGCGGATCGGGCTCCGGGTGCGGCAGCGCGTCGGCGTGCGTGCACTGTTTCATGATTGCCAGGTTACGACGGCCACGCGGACACCCGCGCGGAAAAACGAGGGCGGGCTGCGACGACGATGAACGAGGGCGGGCGAAGAGCGGTGAGGTCGGGTGAGTGCGGGCCCATGGCCGTCGGCGGGCCTGTGGCAGGGGTTGCGGTCGGCGGGCGTGAGACAGGGGTTGCCGTCGGGGGCGGGCTCGTGGTGACTGGTGGGCGTCGGCGTGGTGCGGCCGACGCCGGTGCGGGCGAGGGCGGGCGAGGCGTATGGATGTGATGCCGCTGTTGCTGCTGGTGGCGGGGAGCGCGGCCGTCGCCGCGGCCGCGCGGCGTACGCCCGTGCCGGCGCCGCTGCTGCTGGTCGCGGCCGGGCTCGCGGTGTCGTATCTGCCGGGCGTGCCCGAGTACACGCTCGACCCGCACATCGTCCTGCCGCTGGTGCTGCCGCCGCTGCTGCACAGCGCCGCGACGGACAGCTCCTACCTGGATCTGCGGGCCCAGCTGCGGCCCGTGATGCTGCTGTCGGTGGGCTACGTCCTGTTCGCGACCTTCGCCGTCGGCTGGCTCGCCTATCTCGTCGTGCCGGGTCTGCCGCTGCCCGCGGCGCTGGTGCTGGGCGCGGTGGTCGCGCCGCCGGACGCCGTCGCCGCGACGGCGGTGGCCCGCCGGGTGGGGCTGCCGTCCCGGATCACCACGATCCTCCAGGGCGAGTCGCTGGTGAACGACGCCACCGCGATCACCGCCTACCGGGTGGCGCTCGCGGCGGCGGTCGGGGAGGGCGCGACCTGGGCCGGCGGCATCGGCGAGTTCCTGCTCGCGGCGTTCGGCGGCATCGGCGTGGGCCTGGTGCTGATGGTGCCGATCCACTGGCTGCGCACCCATGTGAAGGAGGCGCTGCTGCAGAACACGCTCTCTCTTCTGATCCCGTTCGTCGCGTACGCCGCCGCCGAGCAGGTGCACGCCTCCGGAGTGCTGGCGGTCGTGGTCGTCGCGCTGTACCTCGGGCACCGCGCGTGGGAGGTCGACTTCGCCACCCGGCTCCAGGAGGACGCGGTGTGGAAGATGGTCGCGTTCGTGCTGGAGTCGGCGGTGTTCGCGCTGATCGGACTGCAGTTGCCGGTGGTCCTCAAGGGTCTCGGCGAGTACGAGGGCAGCCGCGCCGCCTGGTACGCGATCGCCGTCTTCCTGGTGGTCGTCGCCTCGCGGTTCGTGTGGGTGTATCCGGCGACCTTCCTGCCGCGCATGATGTCGGCGCGGATCCGCGAGCGCGAGGCGAACCCGACGTGGAAGGGCGCGTTCATCATCGCCTGGGCCGGGATGAGAGGAGTCGTCTCGCTGGCGATCGCCTTCTCCATCCCGCTCACCGTGCACGGCGGCGAGGAGTTCCCGGAGCGCAACCTCATCCTGTTCCTGACCTTCACCACGGTCATCGGCACGCTCGTCGTGCAGGGCGTCACCCTGCCCCCGCTGATCCGCGCGCTGAAGCTCCCCGGCCGCGACCCGCAGGCCGAGACCCTCGCCGAGGCGAACGCCCAGGCGCAGGCCTCCCGGGCCGCCGAACGGCGTCTGGAGGAACTCCTCTCCGACGAGCGCAACGCCCTGCCCGAGCCCCTGGCCGACCGCCTGCGGGCCGTCCTGGAACGCCGCCGCAACTCCGTCTGGGAACGCCTGGGCCAGTCCAACCCCATCACCGGCGAGTCCGTCGACGACACCTACCGCCGCCTGTCCCGCGAGGCGATCGGCGCCGAACGCGAGGTCTTCGTCAGGCTCCGGGACGCCCGCTACATCGACGACGAGATGCTGCGCACGCTGCTGCGCAGGCTGGACCTGGAGGAGGCGGCGGCCTACCGGGAGGCCGAGTGAGCCGGGGTCACGCGTCGAACGGGGCCCCGGTGACGACCGCCGCGACCGTCGTCCCGCGCGGGAAGGCGCCCTCCGCCGCGAGGGCGGTCACCCCGTACAGCAACTTGGCGACATAGAGACGCTCCACACCCAGCCCGTGCCGCTCCTCGAAGTCGACGGCGAAGGCGTCGAGTTCGGGAGTGGTGCGGGCGTATCCCCCGAAGTGGAACCGTTCGTCCAGCCACCACTCACCCCGGGGGCCGCCGAACGCCGCGGTCTGCAGGTCCCGTACGTCGCCTCCGAGGAAGCCGCCCTTCAGGATGGGAACGCCCAGCACCCGCTGCCCGGGATCGAGCCCGGCGGCGAGCCCCGCGAGCGTCCCGCCCGTACCGCAGGCCACGGCGACGACGTCGGCCCGGCCGCGCAGTTCCTCGCCGAGGGCCCGGCACCCCCGTACGGCAGCGGCGTTGCTCCCGCCTTCGGGCACCACGTACGTGTCCTCGGCGTCGGCGCCGATGTCCCGCAGGACCTTCGCCAGGGTCCGCGGATCGGTCTTGCGTCGATACGTCGACCTGTCGACGAAAGACAGCCGCATACCGTCGGCGGCGCAGCGCGCAAGCGAAGGGTTGAGGGGCCGGTCGGCCAGTTCCTGCCCGCGCACCACCCCTACCGTGCGCAGGCCGAGGAGACGGCCGGCCGCGGCGGTGGCGCGCAGGTGGTTGGAGTAGGCGCCGCCGAAGGTGACGACCGTACGGCCGCGCGCGGCGGACAGGTTCGGCGCCAGCTTGCGCCACTTGTTGCCGATCAGCTCTGGGTGGATCAGATCGTCGCGCTTGAGCAGCAGACGGACACCGCACCGCGCGAACCGCTCGTCGGCTGCCTCGTGCAGCGGCGAGGGGAGCCGCGGGCCGAGGCCGGTGAGATCGGGGTCGGGGTCCTGGCTGGTCACCAGGCCATTGTCGCCCGGCGCCGGGGCGGGCCGGCGCGGCAGGGCCGGGCGGCTGGACCGGGCCACCGGGCGACCGCACGCCTACGCCAGCCGGTCCCTGATCCGCGCCCGCATCGACGCCATCGTGAACCCTCGCGGATCCACCTTCCCGGGCTGCCACTCCAGATGCCCGATCACCGACCGTTCGTTCCATCCGTGCTGCCTGCAGACCGCGGCGGAGACCCGTTCGATCGCCTCGAGCTGGGCCGCGGGCCACGGATCCTCGCCGTCGCCGAGGTTCTCGCACTCGAAGCCGTAGAAGTGCCGGTTGCCGTCGGTGTTGGCCTCGTTGTCGGACGGCAGCGCGGTCTCCGCGATGACCGCGCGCAGTACGTCGTCGTCGCCGAGGCCGGCGTGGTTGGCGCGGCCGTAGCCGACGAGGTGGACCCGGCCGTCCTTGGTGATCACGCCGTGGCACAGGGGGCCCGGGAGCCCCTCGTAGCCGTTGCGGCAGAGCTCGACCGTGTGCGCGCTGCCCTTGGTCACCGTGTGGTGGATCATCACGCCGTGCACGGGACCCCACGGACCCACGTGGTTGCGGTTGTGGTGCTCCCAGTCGCCCACTTCGACGACGGTGGCGCCCTCCGCTCTGAGTCTCTCCAGGAACCTGCTCGCGGACATGGGTGTGGCCATGGCCGCCGCCTCCTTCAGCCAGGCGCCGGCCGCCGTACGCGGCCGGCTCGTACCGGTGCTCTACCGAAAACGGACGGTCGGGACTCCTCGAATCGCACGCTGTGCGAGCCGTTTTGGCCAGGTGGCGGAGGTCGTGCCGTGGGAGATGCTCGACTCGACAAGGTCCCTCTATTTGCCCAGTCGACCGTGATCCATTCCCGCTCTTTCGGGTAATAGCACCGGCACGCTCCGTAGTGGAAGGCTCATACACGCAGATCGCGATGCGTGGCGCCACAGCGGTGCCGGTGCATGACCGGGAGGGCAGTTCCTTATGTCGGTAGGCGAAGAGGTCCGCACGGAGCAGGGCAAGCCGCAGCAGAGTCTCGGCACGGCGGCCGCGCGGAACCTGGCCACCACGACCAAGTCCGCGCCGCAGATGCAGGAGATCAGCTCCCGCTGGCTGCTGCGCATGCTGCCCTGGGTGAACGTGCAGGGCGGCACGTACCGGGTGAACCGGCGTCTGACCTACGCCGTCGGGGACGGCCGCATCACGTTCGTGAAGACCGGCGACCGCGTCGAGGTGATCCCGGCCGAGCTGTGCGAACTGCCGGCGCTGCGGTCCTTCGAGGACGAGGACGTGCTGTCCGAACTCGCCCAGCGCTGCCAGCAGCGCGAGTTCGCGGCGGGCCAGGTGATCGCCTCGTTCGGCAGCCCGACCGACGCGGTGTACCTGCTCGCGCACGGCAGGGTCGAGAAGCTCGGCACCGGCCCCTACGGGGAGGACGAGTCCCTCGGTGTCCTGGCCGACGGCGCCTATCTCGGCGACCAGGCGCTGCTCGACGCCGACGCCATCTGGGAGTACACCGCCCGCGCGGTCACCGCCTGCACCGTGCTCGTCCTGCCCCGCCAGGACGTCGAGCAGGTCGCGGAGCGCGCCGAGTCGCTGAGCGGGCACCTGGAGCAGCTGCGGTCGATCCCCGCGCAGCGCACCAACAAGTACGGCGAGAAGGAGGTCGACCTGGCGGCCGGCCACAGCGGCGAGCCGGACATCCCGCACACCTTCGTCGACTACGAGGCCCGGCCCCGTGAGTACGAACTGAGCATCGCCCAGACGGTTCTGCGCATCCACTCGCGTGTGGCCGACCTCTACAACCAGCCGATGAACCAGACCGAGCAGCAGCTCCGGCTGACCGTGGAGGCCCTCAAGGAGCGACAGGAGCACGAGCTCGTCAACAACCGCGAGTTCGGGCTGCTCCACAACTGCGAGTACGACCAGCGCCTCCAGCCGCACGACGGCGTGCCCAGCCCCGACGACCTGGACGAACTGCTCAGCCGCCGGCGGGGCACCAAGCTTCTGCTCGCCCACCCGCGCGCGATCTCCGCGTTCGGGCGTGAGCTGAACAAGCGCGGTCTGGTCCCCGAGACCATCGAGGTGGCCGGCAACCGCATCCCCACCTGGCGTGGTGTGCCGATCTACCCCTGCAACAAGATCCCGGTCTCCGAGGCCCGTACGACCTCGATCATCGCCATGCGTACCGGCGAGGCCGAGCAGGGTGTCATCGGGCTCCAGCAGGCGGGCATCCCGGACGAGATCGAGCCGAGCCTGTCCTGCCGCTTCATGGGCATCAACGAACAGGCCATCATCAAGTACCTGGTGACGGCGTACTACTCGGCCGCGGTCCTGGTGCCGGACGCCCTCGGCGTGCTGGAGAACGTCGAGATCGGCCGCTGGCGGTGACACTGCCGCGAACTCCGGCCTCCCGCACGCCGTGTCCCGCGCGGCCCCGGTGGGTAGACCCTCCGGGTAGGCGCCCAGCCGTAGCGGAAGTGCCACTGTCCGCCGACTCTCCGAGGCGATGCCATGGGTGAGTTCATGACGGAGACGCAGCAACGCCCCGCCGGGGCGCGGCCGCCCACCGACACGCTCGACGGGCCGGGGTCCCTCGCGGCCGAAAGGGAGGCCGGCGGGCCGGGGCCGCTCGACGGTCCCGAGGCGGCGGTGATCCTGGAGCGCGTCCGGGCCACGGTCGACCCCGAACTGCGCGCCGCCATCGAGTCGTTGCCGTCCTCCATGCGCCGGGTCGCGCTCTACCACTTCGGCTGGGAGCACCCGGACGGCAGCCCGGCGGGGGGCAACGCGGGCAAGGCGATCCGTCCGGCCCTCGTCCTCACGGCGGCCGCCGCGCTCGGCGGACCGAGGGCGCGCGCCGCGGCCGTACCGGCGGCGGTCGCGGTGGAGCTGGTCCACAACTTCACACTGCTGCACGACGACGTGATGGACCGGGACACCACCCGCAGGCACCGGCCCACCGCGTGGACGGTGTTCGGCGAGGCCGACGCGATCCTCGGCGGCGACGCCCTCCAGGCGCTGGCCCTCAGGCTGCTCGCCGAGGACCCGCACCCGGCGTCCGCCGCGGCGGCGGCCCGGCTCGCCGACTGCGTCGTCGAACTGTGCGCCGGTCAGCACGCGGACACGGCACTGGAGAAGCGGGGACCGGCCGAGGTCGGCCTCGACGAGGTGCTGGCCATGGCCGAGGCCAAGACGGGCGCGCTGCTGGGGTGCGCCTGCGCCCTGGGCGGGCTGTACGCGCAGGCGGCGGACGAGGACGTGGCGGCGCTGGACGCCTTCGGGCGTGAGGCCGGGCTCGCCTTCCAGCTCATCGACGACGTGATCGGCATATGGGGCGACCCGCGACGCACCGGCAAGCCGGCCGGCGCGGATCTCGCCGCCCGCAAGAAGTCCCTGCCGGTCGTCGCCGCGCTGACCTCCGGCGGGCCGGCGGCGGCGGAGCTGGCCGCGCTGTACGGGATGCCGTACGACGAGGAGGACCTGCAGCGCACCGCGCTCGCCGTCGAGCGGGCGGGTGGCCGCGACTGGGCGCAGACCCAGGCCGCCGACCGGATGGCCCGCGCGATGCAGGAGCTGGCCCGAGCGGTGCCCGATCCGCGGGACGCGGGGGGACTGCTGGCGCTGGCGGAGTTCGTGACGCGGCGCAGCAACTGAGCGCGGCGGCGGCCGGTATCGATGCCGACGGCCGTCCAGGACCCCGGAGCCGCCGGGGCCGTACGGTTCCTGACCCCGTACGGCCGGTGAGCGGCTCCGGACCGGTGGGTCCCGCACATCCCCACGGTGTGCGGGGCCCGTCCTTGTGCGCGGCGGACAGCGGCCGGATCACGACAAGTTGGCGGCCAAGGACGGCATGCCCCTGCCATTCCCCTTACGATCAGGGCCGGTTGAGACGAAGGGGCGGGTACACATCATGGGCGTCGCGATCCGGACGGCGGGCGAGGAGGACCGGGAGCTGGTGGTCCGGCTGCTGGACGCGGCCTTCCAGGACGATCCGGTCAGCGGCTGGGTGTTCCCGGGCGAGGAGCACCGCCGCAGCGCCCACCCCAGGCTGATGGCGGCGTTCACCGACATCGTGCTCGCCCATGGCCGGATCGACGTCACCGAGGACGGCACGGCGTGCGCGCTGTGGATGTCCGTGCCGGCCGAGGCGCACGGCGAGGACGACGACGGGCCGGCCCGGCTGCGCGAGGCCGTCGACCCGGGGAACGAGCGCGTCGAGCAGATAGGGCGTCTGACGGCGGCCATCCATCCGCAGGGCCGGGCCCACGAGTACCTGTGGATGATCGGCGCGATACCCGGCCGGCAGGGCCAGGGCCTCGGCACCGCGCTGATCAGCTCGGTCCTCGACCGCTGCGACGAGGAGGGCGTGGCCGCCTATCTGGAGGCGAGCAGCGTTCGCAGCCGGCGCCTGTATGAGCGCCTCGGTTTCGAGCCGGAGGGGGAGCCGCTGGCTCTGCCCGAGGGGCCCCGGATGTGGCCGATGTGGCGCGAGCCGCGCGGCTGAACGGGCGTCCCCGGCGTCGCTGATCGGCTCGGTCCTCGACCGCTGCGACGAGTAGGGCGTGGCCGCCTGTCTGGAGGCGAGCAGTGTTCGCAGCCGGCGCCTGTACGAGCGCCTCGGCTTCGAGCCGGAGGGGGAGCCGATCGCTCTGCCCGACGGGCCGCGGATGTGGCCGATGTGGCGCGAGCCGCGCGGCTGAACGGCCGTCCCCGGCGTCGCTACTCGGGCACGACCGTCCGCACGATCCGCTCCACCAGCCCCTCCGGCA
This sequence comes from Streptomyces sp. NPDC093568, assembly GCF_044764945.1. Taxonomy (NCBI): domain Bacteria; kingdom Bacillati; phylum Actinomycetota; class Actinomycetes; order Kitasatosporales; family Streptomycetaceae; genus Streptomyces; species Streptomyces sp. NPDC093568. The sequence continues at coordinate 128,685 of NZ_JBIWJD010000004.1, forward strand.
CGCTCACCCCGGGCAGGACGCCGTCCAGTACGTCCGGCAGGGTCAGATGCTCCAGGAGCAGGCCGAGCATCGCGAGATAGAGCACGGTGACGGTCTCGTCGCCGCCCGGCAGACCGGCCGCGCGGTGGAACTCGATGCCCTCCTCCAGGTCGCCCCGGACCGACTTGGTGAAGGAGGAGCGCAGCTCGGGGCGCCGGCTCGCCTCCAGGCGCATCTCCAGCAGGGCCAGATAGCCCGTCCGGTCGGCCGTGGCCCGGGCCATCAGGTCGTGCATGAAGGCGCCGACCAACGAGCGGTCCTTCGGCCGGGCCATCAGCTCGGCGATCACCTTCGGGTCCGGCGCGAGCCGTGCGTGCAGCCGGGTGTCGATCTGGCGGAGCAGGTCGTCGCGCCCGGTGAAGTAGTTGGAGGCGGTGCCCACCGGCACCCCCGCCTCGGCGTCCACCGCGCGGAACGTCAGCCCGCGCGCTCCCTCCCGCGCGAGCACCTCGACGCCCGCGTCGACCAGCGCGGCCCGGCGCTCCGGATTGCCCGCCATACGGAATCCCCTCTCTCACTTCAGTCGATCCCGGAAGTGCTCCGTAAATACCCTTGCAACCACTACAAGCGAAGTACTACAACTGAAGCACTACAACCGAAGTGGTTGTTCGGACACCTTACGAAAAGAGACCGGCTTGCGAAAGCTCAGCTACTTCATCGCGTGCTCGATCGACGGCTTCATCGGGGACCCGAGCGGCGACGCGACCACGATGTACCCCTTCGTCGACGAGGAGTTCCTGGAGTTCCTCAAGGCGGAGTACCCGGAGACCGTGTTCACCTCCGGCCGCCGCGCCCTCGGCTTCGACGACCTGCCCAACCGCCGCTTCGACACGATCATCCAGGGCCGGAGCAGCTACGACCTGGCCCTGAAGGAGGGCGTCACCAGCCCGTACGCGCACATGCGCCAGTACGTCGCCTCGCGCAGCCTGACCGAGTCGCCCGACCCGCAGGTCGAGATCATCGGGGACGACCTGGTCGGCAAGGTCCGCGAACTGAAGGCCGAGGACGGCGGATTGGGCATCTACCTGTGCGGCGGCTCGCAGCTCGCCGGCGCGCTGCTCGACGAGATCGACGAGCTCGTCATCAAGACGTACCCCGTCGTGTACGGCTCGGGCATGCCGATGTTCGGCTCGGAGTTCGCCGTCACGGAGTTCACCCACGAGGAGACACGGACGTTCGGCAACGGCGCCGTGGTTCGTACGTACAGCAGGAAGCGCTGAGCCGAATCCCGCCCTACTCTGAGGACATGGGCAGCGAAGAGCACGTCTGTCCCGGCTGCGGACAGCCCGTGGACACGGTAGTCAAGCGCCACAAGACACTGGGCGCCTGGGTCCCCACCTGGGTGGGCGGCCCGTGCAAGAACCCCGACTGCGCGGCGTACACCGAGGAGGGCGCCGAGCACGAGGGGCACCACGAGCAGCCGGAGCAGCCCGAGACACCCACCGCGAAAAAATCCTGAGCACCCTGTCGAGAAGCCAGGACCGGCTCCGACGTCCCCTGTGAGAGCCGCCCGCCGAGGGCGGCCCGAGCCGACGGAAACAGAAGGAGCGGACCGATGAAGTACCTGGTCATGGTGCAGGGCACGCAGGCGGACTACGAGGCGATGCAGGGCAAGGGGTCCGAGGTGTCCGTGGCCTGGAGCCAGGAGGACATCCAGGCGATGTTCGCCCATATGCAGGGCATCAACGACGACCTCGCCGAGAGCGGCGAGATGATCGACGCACAGGGGCTGGTCGAGCCCGCGAAGACGCGGCACGTCACCCTGGGCGACGACGGCAAGGCGGTGATCACCGACGGACCGTACAGCGAGACCAAGGAGCTGCTGGCCGGCTACTGGGTGCTGGACTGCGCGAGCCTGGAGCGGGTCACCGAGATCGCCGAGCGCGTCCTGCAGTGCCCCCAGCCTGCCGGGGCCCCCGTGTACCCGGTGGTGATCCGGCCCATCGGTGAGGCCCCGGAAGACATCGGCTGAGCGGTACGACACGTCGCACACCGAGCCGGACATGAGCGTCACACCCGAGACCGAGGACCTGCTGCGCCGCCACGCGCCGCAGGTCCTCGGCGCGCTGGTGCGGCGGTACGGCCACTTCGACCTGGCCGAGGACGCCGTCCAGGAGGCGCTGCTCGCCGCCGCCGAGCAGTGGCCGCGCGCCGGTGTCCCGGACAATCCGCGCGGCTGGCTGATCAGGGTCGGCGCGCGCCGGCTGACCGACGCGCTGCGGGCGGAGGAGGCGCGCCGGGCCCGGGAGGAGAAGGCCGCCGCGCTCGCCCCGCGGGACGCGTTCACGGCCCCGCCGCCGGGTGCGGACCGCGCTCCCCGCGAGGACGACACCCTCAGCCTGCTCTTCCTCAGCTGTCACCCGAACCTGACCGCGCCCGCCCAGATCGCCCTCACCCTCCGCGCCGTCGGCGGTCTGACCACGGCCGAGATCGCCCGCGCGTACCTGGTGCCCGAGGCGACGATGGCCCAGCGGATCAGCCGGGCCAAGCAGAAGGTCCGCGGGGTGCGCTTCGGGCGCCCCGACAACTGGGAGGACCGCCTGCCCGCGGTCCTGCAGACGCTGTACCTGATCTTCAACGAGGGTTACACGGCCACCTCGGGCACGAGCCTGACGCGGCGCGAACTCGCCGGCGAGGCGATCCGGCTGACCCGCGAGGTGCACCGCCTGCTCCCCGACCACGGCGAGGTGGCCGGCCTGCTCGCGCTGATGCTGCTCACCGACGCCCGCCGTGACGCCCGCACCGGCCCGCACGGCGAGCTGGTCCCCCTCGACGAACAGGACCGCGACCGCTGGGACAAGGCCGCGATCGACGAGGGCGTCGCCCTGGTCATCCGGGCCCTGAGCCGGGGCCGCGCCGGTCCCTACCAGCTCCGCGCCGCCATCGCGGCCGTCCACGACGAGGCCCCGTCCGCGCGGGAGACCGACTGGCAGGAGATCCTCGGCCTCTACGACGTCCTCGTACGGCTCGTCCCCGGGCCCGTCGAGCGGCTCAACCGGGCCGTCGCCGTCGCCATGGTGCACGGCCCGCGCGCCGGACTGGCGGAGCTGGCCCCCCTGGAGGACGAGTTGGGTGCCGGGCACCGACTGGACGCGGTCCGCGGGCACCTCCTGGAGCGGGCCGGCGACCGCGACGCGGCCCGCGCCGCCTACGAGGCCGCGGCCGAAAAGACACTGAGCCTGCCCGAGCAGCGGTATCTGTACGCGCGGGCGGCGCGGCTGACGCCGTAACCTCACGCCATGCCCGAAGACACCTACCTGCTGCACATCACCGAACGCTCCCTGTGGGAGTCGGCCCGCGAGCACGGCGCGTACACGATGTCGACCCGTGGCCGCACGCTCCGCGAAGAGGGCTTCATCCACTGCTCCACCCGCGCCCAACTCCCGTCGGTGGCCGCCTTCCTGTACGGCTCGTACGAGGGCCCGGACGAGCTGGTGGTGCTGGTCGTGGACCCCGCGCGGCTGGACGTGCCGGTGCGGTACGAGGCGCCCAAGCCCGGCGGCGAGGAGTTCCCGCACGTGTACGGGCCTATCCCGGTGGACGCGGTCGTGGACGTGGAGGCGTGGGGATGAGCGAGCGGCGCCGGTTATGGCGCTGGGTCGTGGTGGCGTGGGTGACCGTGGTCGCCGTGGCGGGCGGGGCCACGCTCTGGCTGCGTGACTCGGCCGAGCCGCCGGGGCCGTACCGCTGGGAGAACGCCAGTCCGACGCCGTCGCACCCGGAAGGCTGGGAGACGGCGTGCGCGGGAGCGACGCCCGATGAGAACGGCCGGTCGGCCTGCATCGTCGTGACGGTGCCCTAGGAGCCGCCCCGGCCGGGCAGTCCGCCCGTCTCCGGATCCCGCCCCGTCAGGCAGTACGTGCCACCCGCCGGATCGCGCATCACCGTCCAGTGGGCGCCCCGGGCGACGAGGGCCGCGCCCAGCTCCTCGTGCCGGGCGCGGGTCGCCGCGATGTCCGCGCAGGCGAGGTCGAGGTGCGCGGCGACGGGACCCTCCTCGCCCAGCCGCTGGAGCAGGACGCGCACGGGAAGCCCGGCCGGCGGGCGCAGCACATGGAACTCGGGCAGGGAGCCCGGCGCCGACTGCCAGTCGTCCAACAGGGCGCTCCAGAAGGTGACTTCGGCGTCGTACGCCGACGGTGGGACGTCCAGGCAGACCTGGTCGAGCCGGCTGCCGCGCACCACGGGCGGGCGCACCGACTCCCCGTGCCAGGGCACGGCACAGAACAACTGCCCGGCGGGCGAGCGCAGCACGGCCCACCCGTCGTGCTCGGCGGCCAGGCCCGCACCCAGCTGGAGCGCCGCCTTCACGAACCCCAATACGTCGTCCACGGCGAAGTCGAGATGCGCGCCGCCGGGACCCGTCTCGACGCCCTGCGCCTTCACACAGGGGTCCGCGCCGCCGCCCGGCACCAGCGTCACGAACTCGTCCTGCTCACCCCGCGGTTCGGACAGTTCGGTGTCCGTCACGGCGGTCCAGAAGGACCGGGCCCGGGGGAGGGACGCGACGGGACGGTCGATGAACGCGTAGGTCCAGCGGATGCTCATGGGGCGATCGTAGAACCGCCGGCCGGGTCACGGGCGCGCGGTCCTTCGGGCGCCCGAGCAGCTCACCACGCCTGCTTCGCAGGACCCTTACCAACCGCGCGCCTCTTTCTGGGACGCGCGCAGCCTTCAGTTCGCCCGGGGTGTGGCCGGCCGCATGGTCGTGGCCAAGCTGATCCGCTGCTCGCCGCAGCGCTGGTCGGCGCCGCCGTTGCCGCCGGATCGTGCTCGTCTCCCGCCGCAACCCGCTGTCCGCGGAGAACGTCAACGACACCCACGAGGTCACGATCCGCGGCTCATGCCTCTCCCGTCGGCCCGATCCGCTCGTACACCGTCACCCGCCGCCCCCGGACCTGGATGTCCGCCACCACCCTGAAGCGCTCCTTCAGTACGGCGGTCTTCACCTGGTCCCGCTTCGCCGTCACCGCCCGCGCCGCCTCGGGCACATCGGTGACCAGCAGGATCCGCCGCTGCGCCAGCATGGCCGCCCGGATCCGTGCCGGAGCCGCCTCCTCGCCCTTCAACGTCCCCGACGCCGCCGGGCTCTTCGCGAGTGCGACGTCCCGCAGTCCGGCGAAGGCGCCGGGGGAGACGAGGGCGGTGTCGCGCCGGGCGGCCGGTACGAAGACCACGGCGTCGCCGGGCTCCTTCAGCCGCCGTACGTCCGCCGCGACTGCCAGGACGTCGTCCACCCGGCTCGATGGGGAGCGCTTGGCCAGCGACTGCGGCAGCAGTGCCACGGCCACCACGGCGATCACGCCCGGGACGAGCCACGCGGACGCCCTGGGGAAGCGGGGCCCGGCCGCCCGTGCCGCCGTACCCACCGCCGTGCCGATCAGCAGGGCCAGTCCCAGCATGCTGAACAGGACGTAACGGTCCAGGAAGAGCGGCCGGACCAGGGAGAGCCCGAGCAGGCCGAGTTGCGGCACCGCCAGCAGCGGCAGCCCGACGGCCGCGACCGACAGCCGCCCCGCGCACGGCCGGTCCAGCAGCGCCCCGAGGCCACCGATGGCCAGCAGCACCGCCGGGCCGATCAGCATGTGCCAGGTCAGCGGGGGGATCCAGGAGACCTGTTCGGCCTGGCGCCGACTGAACACGATCAGCGGCAGTACGGCGGCGACGGCGGCCGAGGCGGCGACCGCCCAGCGCGTCCACGTCCGCCGTGGGACCCGCGTCCACACCAGCGTCGCCAGATGGGCGGGCAGGATCAGCAGCGACAGCCAGTTCAGCAGCCCGCACACCGCGACCGTGCCGCCGTACGCCGCCCAGTGGACGGCTCGGCCGCGTCCCTCAAGGACGGTCAGCAGCAACAGCGTCGAGACCCCGGCCCCGGCCGCGACCAGCGCGTACGGCCGCCCTTCCTGGAGTTGGAACTGTACGGCCGGCAGCAGCCCGAACACCAGCCCGGCCGCCAGCCCCGCCCGGACCCCCGCCAGCCGACGGCCGATCTCCGTCACACAGGCCGCGGCCGTCGCCATGGCCAGCACGGAGGGCAGCCGCAGGCTCGTGGTGCCTGCCCCGAAGCACGTGAAGACCGCGTGCATCAGCAGGTAGTAGAGCCCGTGCACGGCGTCGACCTGACCCAGCATGTGCCAGATGTCCCCGGTGGACCGGCCCGCCACCTGCCAGGTCGCGGCCTCGTCCCGCCACACGCTGTCCTGCCGGGACAGCCCCCACAGCCCGAGGGCGAGGGTCCACAGCAGCGGGATGGGCCAGGCCGGTGCGCCTTTCGGCCAACGGGAAAGGGGCCGTATCGGGGCTGAGTTCAAGCGGACGCTCTCCAAGGGACACGGGCGATCGGCATGCCGTACGGCGGGGACAGGCCGCCGCGTGATGTGATCCCCACGCGCCCGCGCCGACGCGGAGCACGCCGAACACCGCCTCGGCCGCACAGGCCGGGACGGGATCCGAGTCGCTCACTTGCCCCCGTACGCCACCCAGGGCTCAGGTCGGCCGACGGGGTGGACGTCCGGAAAACCTACGGGACCTGGGCGATCGGGGGCCACCGTCGGCCGCGTGAACACAATCACCGCTGATTCGTGGAACCTTGGGGCCGCTGAGCCGTCGCACCTGGTGACGGATGAGTACGGCTACTCATGCCGGAGCGCGCTCGCCGGTCCACCGTTGGACCACCGACCACGGACCGACTCGAAGGACCCCCGCGATGCCGACTGCCGCCCGCCCGCCCCGCCTCCCGCGCCGGCTCCTCGAGCTCGCCACGGGCAACTGGCTCGCCCGGGGTTATCTGGCGGTCTTCGCCGCCTCCGTCCTGGTCATGTTCCTCGCCCCGGACAGCGGCTTCGCGGCGGCGCCCATGCTGCTGACGGCGCCCCTCTCCCTGCTGGCCGTGGTCCTCCCGGTCGGGCCCGGCACGGAGGGCGGCGGCGCGGCCGGCGTGCTCGCCGTGGGCTTGTGGGCCCTCTGGCTCCTGCTGTGCGCCTTCGTCAACGCCGCCCTGCTCGGGGCCTTGCTCACCAGGTCCGCGACCCCCGAGCCCCCGGCAAGGCCGCGCCCGCACGTGTCCCGTGCCCTGCTGGCGCCCGCGGTGGACAACTGGCTCGCGCGTGGGTATCTCGCCGTGGTCGCGGCGTCGTTGGGCTTCTTCCTCAGCGCGGCTTACCTGGCGCCGGACCCGGGCTTCGCCGCCATCTGGCCCCTCATGGCGACGGCACCGCTCAGCATCGTCGCCGTCCTGGTCGCGGCGCCCGCCGAGTGGGCCACCTCGCTCAGCTGGCTGAGCCCGCTGCTCTTCGCTCTCGGAGCGGCCCTGTCCGGCCTGTTCAACGCGGTCCTGCTCGGCCACCTCGCCCGCACGCTGCGAACCCGCGAGGCACGCCCGGCTTCCTGATCGGAACGCCGGAAGGGGCCCGGCCGGCGATCCGGTCGGGCCCCTTTCGAACAGTCAAAAAGCCTTTGGTCAGGCCTTCTTGGTCTCCCAGAAGATCTTGTCGATCTGGGCGATGTAGTCGAGGGCCTTCTGGCCCGTCGCCGGGTCGGTGGAGCCCTTGGCGGCCGAGAGGGCCTTCAGGGCGTCGTTGACGAGCTGGTGCAGCTCGGGGTACTTCTCGAAGTGCGGGGGCTTGAAGTAGTCGCTCCAGAGCACCGAGACGTGGTGCTTGGCGAGCTCGGCGCGCTGCTCCTTGATGACGGTGGCACGCGCCTGGAAGTGCGGGTCGTCGTTGGCGGCCATCTTTTCCTGGACGGCCTTCACCGACTCCGCCTCGATGCGGGCCTGGGCCGGGTCGTACACGCCGCAGGGCAGGTCGCAGTGCGCGCTGACCTTGACCTTGGGGGCAAACAGGCGGGAAAGCATGGAGCATTCCTTCCTCGTGATCGTCTTCTCAGGTGGGACATTACTCCCTGCAAGACGGGTTTTCGCGGGTGCCCCCATGGGCTTAGGACAAAAGTCCGGGGTGAGACTGAGACTGGTGGAGGACCCTACCGGGGAGGTGCCGGGGATGCCGGAGTTGTCGCAGGAGACCGAGCGCGGGCGGACGGACCGGCCTTTCGGGTGGGCCGAGGTGACCGGTCCGTCGATGGTGCCCACGCTGTACCACGGGGACCTGCTCGTGGTGGCGCACCGGGGCCGGGTCAGGCCCGGGGAGGTGGTCGTGCTGCGGCACCCGTTCCAGCAGGACCTGCTCGTCGTCAAGCGGGCCGCGGAGCGCCGCGAGGGCGGCTGGTGGGTGCTCGGCGACAACGCGTACGCCGGCGGTGACAGCACCGACTACGGCGTCGTGCCCGACGAGCTGATCCTGGGCAGGGTCCGGCTGCGCTACCGGCCGCGCAAGCCGGATCAGCGCTCGCCGCTGGCGCTGGCGCGCTGGGCGTTCTCTGCGGTGCGGCCGGTGTTCGCCGCCCGGTCGGCCTCCAGGCGTTTGCGGGCGCGGTAGGCGGCGACGTTGGCGCGGGTCGCGCAGCGGTCCGAGCAGTAGCGCCGGGAGCGGTTGGTGGAGGTGTCGAGGTAGGCGTTGCGGCACGGCGCCGCCTCGCACAGGCCCAGCCGGTCCACGCCGTACTCGGTGAGGTGGAACGCCAGGCCCATCGCCGCGATGGCCGCGTAGCCCGCGGTCGCGTTCGACGGGTGGTCCGCGAGGTGCATGTGCCACAGGGGGCGGCCGTCGTCGTCCCGGAAGTCGTGGCCGGAGATCTGCGGGCTCACCGGGAACTCCAGCAGGAGCGAGTTCAGCAGGTTGACCGCCAGCGACTCGTCGCCGCCGTCCGCCGCCTCGAAGACCGCCCGCAGCCGCGCGCGGACCGATCGGAAGCGGGTGACGTCGGCGTCGGTGGCCCGGCGGGCCGCCTCCTGGCTGACGCCGAACAGGTCGCGGACGGCCTCGACCGAGGTCAGCGAGTCCTTGCCCCGGGCCGGGTCCTCGCTGTTGACGAGCCGTACGGCGTAGTCCGAGTAATAGGCCAGTTCCACTTGTAGTCCTTACGGAGGCGTTCTATCGTCGTGGTGCGGTCGGGTAACAGCTGATCGTGCTTCCAGGGTATTACGTGATCTGCGCTACGGAGGGGCTCGATGACGGACACGGACAGGGACACGGACAGGGACGCCACCACGACCGCCGACTGGCTCGCCTGGCAGAAGAGCTGGGACCGGCAGCAGGAGTGGTACATGCCCGACCGCGAGGAACGCTTCCGGATCATGCTCGACATGGTCGAGGCCCTCGTCGGCCCCGCTCCGCGCGTGCTCGATCTCGCCTGCGGCACGGGAAGTATCACGGCCCGGCTGTTCGCCCGGTTCCCCGACGCCACCAGTACCGGTGTCGACCTCGACCCCGCGCTCCTCGCCATCGCCGAGGGCACCTTCGCGAACGACGAGCGGGTCTCCTTCGTCACGGCCGACCTCAAGGACCCGCACTGGCCGGCGAAGCTGCCGCATGACTCCTACGACGCCGTCCTGACCGCCACGGCCCTGCACTGGCTGCACCGTGAACCCCTCGCGGCCCTCTACGGTCAGGTCGCGGAGCTGGTCCGCGACGGCGGTGTCTTCCTGAACGCGGACCACATGATCGACGAGTCGACGCCCAGGATCAACGCTGCCGAGCGCGCCCAGCGCCACACCCGCATGGATCAGGCCAAGGCGGACGGCGCCCTCGACTGGTCCGAGTGGTGGCAGCTGGCCGCCAAGGACCCGGTGCTGGCCGGGCCGACGGCCCGCCGCTTCGCGATCTACGGCGAGCACGCCGACGGCGACATGCCGTCCCCCGCGTGGCACGCGCGCGTCCTGCGCGAGAAGGGGTTCGGGGAGGCCCGGCCGGTGTGGTGCTCGCCCTCGGACGCGCTGGTGCTCGCCGTGAAGTAGCCCGTGCGGGAGGGGACCCGGAGGCGGTACGGGGAATTCGCAGGGCCGGACCCATGGCGAAGGGGCGGTACGAGGATCTCGTACCGCCCCTTCACCGTCGTACCGTCAGAGCACCTTGGACAGGAACGCCTGCGTCCGCTCGTGCTGCGGGTTGGTCAGGACCTCGCGCGGGTCGCCGGACTCGACGACCACGCCGCCGTCCATGAAGACCAGGCTGTCGCCGACCTCACGGGCGAAGCCCATCTCGTGGGTGACGACGACCATCGTCATGCCCGACTCGGCGAGGTCGCGCATGACGTCGAGGACGTCACCGACCAGCTCCGGGTCGAGGGCCGAGGTCGGCTCGTCGAACAGCATCAGCTTCGGGTCCATGGCCAGCGCACGGGCGATCGCCACGCGTTGCTGCTGGCCGCCGGAGAGCTGGGAGGGGTAGTTCCCGGCCTTGTCGGCGAGGCCGACGCGGTCGAGGAGCTCGCGCGCACGGTCCTTGGCCTGGCCCTTGCTCACGCCCTTGACCTGGATCGGCGCCTCCATGACGTTCTCCAGGGCCGTCATGTGCGGGAACAGGTTGAAGCGCTGGAACACCATGCCGATGTCCCGCCGCTGGAGGGCGACCTCGCTGTCCTTGAGCTCGTACAGCTTGTCGCCCTTCTGGCGGTAGCCGACCAGCTCACCGTCGACGTACAGCCGACCGGCGTTGATCTTCTCCAGGTGGTTGATGCACCTGAGGAACGTCGACTTGCCGGAGCCCGAGGGGCCGATGAGGCAGAACACCTCGCCCGTCTGCACCTCCAGGTCGATGCCCTGGAGGACCTGTACGGCGCCGAAGGACTTGTGGACGCCCTCGGCCTTCACCATGGCGGTCATGCCCCAGCACCCCTTTCGCGACCCAGTCCGAGCATGTTCGCCTTGATCTTCTGCCACGGCGTCGCCGGCAGGCTCCGGGTCGAGCCGCGGGCGTAGTGCCGCTCCAGGTAGTACTGGAAGACGCTGAACACGCTGGTCATGACCAGGTACCAGATGCACGCCACGAACAGCATCTCCATCACCGCGTACGAGGTGGAGCCGATCGTGGAGGTGGCGCGCAGCAGTTCGTTGTACGTCACCGCGTACACCAGCGACGAGGTCTTCAGCATGTTGATGAACTCGTTGCCGGTCGGCGGCACGATCACCCGCATCGCCTGCGGGATCACGATGCGGCGCAGGGTCTTCGCGTGGCTCATGCCGAGCGCGTGCGAGGCCTCGGTCTGGCCCTCGTCGACGGCCATCAGACCGGCGCGGCAGATCTCCGCCATGTACGCCGCCTCGTTCAGGCCCAGACCCAGCAGGGCGGCCATGAACGGGGTCATGACGTCGACCATCTCGTCCTTGTAGATCGGACCGAGATTCAGCACGGGGAAGATCAGCGCCAGGTTGAACCACAGCAGCAGCTGGACATAGACCGGCGTGCCGCGGAAGAACCAGATGTAGACCCAGGCCACCCAGCTCGTCACCGGGTTCTTGGACAGGCGCATCACGGCCAGGATCACGCCGAGGACCACGCCCATGACCATGGCCAGGACGCTGATCAGCAGGGTGCGGCCGGCGCCCGCGAGGACCGTGGAGTCGAAGACGTAGTCGCCGACGGCGTTCCACTGGATCTTCTCGGCGCTGGCGAACGCGTTGATCAGCAGGGCCACCAGGGCCAGCACGACGACACCGCTGACCCAGCGGCCGTAGTGCCGTACCGGAATGGCCTTGATCGCCTCCGGCGGGATGGCCCCGCCGTCCTTGGAGACGGCGGCCGACGGGTTGGCGTCGGCCGGCTCCTTGTCGAACTTGTCAGTCACTGTGACTGCCCTTCAGTCTTGCCCGGGACGGTCACTTGCCGCCGTTGATCGCGGCCTTGTCGATCGCGCCGGACTCGGCGCCCCACTTCTCAAGGATCTTCTTGTACGTGCCGTCCTCGATGATGGCGTTGACGGCCTCTTCGAGGGCCGCGGTGAGCTCCTTGTTGTCCTTGTTCACCGCGATGCCGAACGGACCGGCGTCGACCTGCTCGCCGACGACCTCGAAGTCGTTGCCGCCGCCGGCCTTGCGGGCCAGGTCGACCGCGACCGGGTAGTCGTTGACACCGGCGACGGCGCCGCCCGACTTCACACGCGTCTGGGCCTCGGTGTCGTTCTCGAACGACTCGATGTTGATCTTCTTCTTGCCGCCGTCCGTGCAGGCCTTGGACTGGTCCTGAAGCGCCTTCTCGTACGTCGTGCCGCGCTGCACGGCAGCCGTCTGGCCGCAGAGGTCCGCGATCGAGTTGATGTTCTTCGGGTTGCCCTTCTGGACGTACACGGCGGTGCCGGCCACGAAGTAGTCGACGAAGTCGACACCCGGGCCGAGCTTCTTGCCCTTGTCGTCCAGGCCCTCCTGGCGCTGCTTGTTGTCCGTGATGGAGGACATGGCGACGTCGTAGCGGCCGGAGTTCAGGGCGGTGATCAGGCCGTCGAAGGAGCCGGAGGTGAACTGGAATTCGACACCCAGCTTCTCGCCGAGCGCGGCGGCGATGTCGGGGTCGACACCGACGATCTTGCCGCCCTCCTGGAACTCCATCGGGGCGTACTCGGCGTTCGTGCCGGCCTTGATGACACCGGCGTCCTGGATCTTCTTGGGCAGCTTGTCGAACAGCGGGGCCGCGCTGGTCTTGCCGGTCTCCTTGGTGCCCTCGTCGCTGCCGCCGTTGCTGGTCTGGTCACCGCAGCCGGTGAGAATCAGGGCGCCTGCGACCGCGATCGAGCCGACCGCTGCGAGCCGGGAGCGTGCTGCGGTGGTACGACGGGTGGTGCGTGCGGTCATGGTGGGTTCCTCCGGCGGATGGGTGGAGTTGCCGATGGGGCCGGCTCCTGCCATGGGGACCGGCAGGGGCCTTGGTTTCCTAGGTCGACGAGAGCACACACCTTCGAGTGCCGCGACCTCGTGTGATTACGGCATCTTGCCATTCGGACTAAGGCATTCAGGGCGCCCGTCATGTCAAAATCGGATAACGGGTTACCCCCGAACCGCCGCAGGTCGGTACATCCTGACCGCACCTTCTGCGGGAATCTGCCCTTCCGGCCGGAAGATCTTCGGTGCATCTCGGGATGCGGACCGCGCGTGCGCGGTTTTTGTGGTCGACGGTTGTTCTTCGCGGTGTCTGGTGTCGATTGTCCGCTTATCTGGTCACGAATCACACCGGTGTCATCGTCGGGTTGTGTCTGATTCGTGTCCGTCGGTGGGGGTGTTTCCATTCCCGTCATGTGATCTTGCACGTATTGGACTCGTCGTCAGTGCGGTCCGTCCGGTAAGAAGGTTCTTTACACCCCTCATCCGGGGCTCAGGGCGCGTGTGCGGCGCGCCCGTCGCGTATGGGCCGTACGTCGGACGTCGTACGTATCCACGAGCAGGGCCATGCGCGGTCCCGCCCACTTCTCACCAGGAGTGGTCCCACCCTCAAACCATGAACACTTAAGGGGTCAGACAAAGTGGCAGCGGAGATTGTCAATCCTCGCAGCGGAAGCAATACCGATCAGGACGGCGGGGCCGAGCCCCTCGATTCCTTCGATCCCGCGTTCGCGCTGCACCGCGGCGGCAAGATGGCCGTGCAGGCCACCGTGCCGGTCCGCGACAAGGACGACCTGTCCCTGGCGTACACGCCCGGCGTCGCGAAGGTGTGCAGCGCGATCGCCGACCAGCCGGAGCTGGTGCACGACTACACCTGGAAGTCCTCCGTCGTCGCCGTCGTGACCGACGGTACGGCCGTGCTGGGGCTCGGCGACATCGGGCCCGAGGCCTCCCTTCCCGTGATGGAGGGGAAGGCGATCCTGTTCAAGCAGTTCGGTGGCGTCGACGCCGTGCCGATCGCTCTCGCCTGCACCGGTGTCGACGAGATCGTCGACACCGTGGTGCGGCTCGCGCCGTCCTTCGGTGGTGTGAATCTGGAGGACATCTCGGCGCCCCGGTGCTTCGAGATCGAGCGCAAGCTCCAGGAGCGCCTGGACATCCCGGTCTTCCATGACGACCAGCACGGCACGGCCGTCGTGACGCTGGCCGCGCTGCGGAACGCCGCCCGGCTGACCGGGAAGGGCCTCGGCGATCTGCGCGCCGTCATCTCCGGTGCCGGCGCCGCCGGTGTCGCCATCGCGAAGATGCTGGTCGAGGCGGGCATCGGGGACGTCGCGGTGGCCGACCGCAAGGGCATCGTGTCGGCGGACCGGGACGACCTGACCTCGGTCAAGCGGGAGCTCGCCGGGTTCACGAACAAGGCCGGCATCACCGGGTCGCTGGAGACGGCCCTGGCGGGTGCCGACGTCTTCATCGGCGTGTCCGGCGGAACGGTGCCGGAGGAGGCGGTCGCCTCCATGGCCGAGGGAGCCTTCGTGTTCGCCATGGCCAACCCGAACCCCGAGGTGCACCCGGACGTCGCGCACAAGTACGCGGCGGTCGTGGCCACCGGCCGGTCGGACTTCCCGAACCAGATCAACAACGTGCTGGCCTTCCCCGGGATCTTCGCGGGCGCGCTCCAGGTGCGGGCGTCCCGGATCACCGAGGGCATGAAGATCGCCGCGGCCGAGGCGCTGGCGTCGGTCGTCGGCGACGACCTCGCCGCGGACTACGTGATCCCCTCGCCGTTCGACGAGCGGGTGGCGCCGGCGGTCACGGCCGCGGTCGCCGCCGCGGCCCGTGCGGAGGGCGTCGCGCGCCGGTGACGCCGCGCGGCTGACGTGAGAGGGATGGCCTCGCCCGGTCGGGCGAGGCCATTTCTCTTGCCCGGGGTGAGGCCGTTCGGGTGGGCGCCCATGCCCGATGCCTTGGCAAGAGGGCGTGTCTCACAGGGCGCCGTGGTTCCGTCGGCCGACGGCGGAGCCTATCGTCAAGGTCATGTTCGCTGTCTACGCCGCCCGAATCGACCGCGACCAGCCGCTCTCCGGATTGGAGTTGGGGGAGCGACCGGCCCCCGAGGCCCGTCCCGGCTGGAGTTCCGTCCAAGTGAAGGCCGCCTCGCTCAACCATCACGACCTGTGGTCCCTGCGGGGCGTGGGCCTCGCGGAGGACAAGCTGCCGATGATCCTCGGTTGCGACGCCGCCGGTGTCGACGAGGACGGCAACGAGGTCGTCCTGCACTCCGTGATCGGACAGAGCGGTCACGGCGTGGGGCCCAAGGAGCCCCGGTCCATACTGACCGAGCGGTACCAGGGCACCTTCGCCGAGCAGGTCGCCGTGCCGACCTGGAACATCCTGCCCAAGCCCAAGGAGCTCTCGTTCGCCGAGGCCGCGTGCTTGCCGACGGCCTGGCTGACCGCCTACCGGATGCTGTTCACCAACGCGGGTGTACGGCCCGGGGATTCGGTGCTGGTGCAGGGAGCCGGAGGCGGCGTCGCCACGGCCGCCATCGCGCTCGGGAAGGCCGCGGGACTGCGGGTCTTCGCGACCAGCCGGGACGAGGCCAAGCGCAAGCGGGCCCTGGAGCTGGGGGCGGTGGAGGCCGTCGAGTCGGGGGCCCGGCTGCCGCAGCGGGTCGACGCCGTGATCGAGACGGTGGGCGCGGCCACCTGGTCGCACTCCGTGAAGTCGCTCAAGCCGGGCGGCACGCTCGTCATCTCCGGTGCCACAAGTGGCGATCGGCCCTCGCACGCCGAGCTGACGCGGATCTTCTTCCTGGAGCTGAAGGTCGTCGGGTCCACGATGGGGACCAAGGACGAGCTGGAGGATCTGCTCTCCTTCTGCGCCGCCACGGGTGTGCGGCCGGTGATCGACGAGGTGCTTCCGATGGACCGGGCCCGGGAGGGCTTCGAGCGGATGGAGTCGGGCGAGCTGTTCGGAAAGGTCGTCCTCACCAACTGACGGTTCTCGCGCAGGCACTTGCGGCGGGTTCGAGGTCTTCACCTCGGGCCCGCCCTTCGTTTTGTCAATGAGGGTTGACGTGAGCCGGTGTGTCAACTTACGTTGACATCATGACCGAAGCGACAGACCTCGCCGAGCGAGCCGGTGACCGCGATCCACGGGTCGGACTGCGAGCCGTTGCCGCGTTGCGCCGGCTGCTGGAGCAGTTGGAGGCGGTGCAGGTGCGCAGTGCGCGCAATCAGGGATGGTCCTGGCAGGAGATCGCCGCGGAACTAGGGGTCAGCAGGCAGGCCGTGCACAAGAAGTACGGGAGGCGTTGATGTTCGAGCGGTTCACGAAGGATGCCCGGGCCCTGGTGACGGGGGCCGTCGAGCAGGCCGAGGGTGGTGGGGCGTCCGTCGTCGCCCCCGAGCACATGCTGCTCGCGCTGCTGGATCGAGAGGGCAGTCGCGCCTCGTTCGCACTCGCCGCGCTCGGGGGCGGGGAGTGGATCGAGTCCGTGCGGGAGGCGCTGGGGGAGGCCCGGCGGCGGGGTGGGCTGTCGCAGGCCGAGGCCGATGCGCTGGCCGGGCTGGGGATCGATGTGGGGGAGATCGTCGCGCGGGTGGAGGAGGCGCACGGGGTCGGGGCGTTGTCCGGTGACCGGCGCGGCAAGGGGGCGTGGGCGAGGTCCGGGCACCGGCCGTTCAGCCGGGACGCCAAGGACGTGCTCGTACGGGCGCTGCGGGTGGCCACTTCGCGGCGGGACCGGCACATCGGGGACGAGCACATCCTGCTGGCCCTGATCAGCCGCCCCGGCGTACCCGCCGAGGTGCTCGCCGATCGCGGGGTGACGTACGAGGCGGTGACCCGGGTGCTGTACGGCGAGGGAGAGGCCAAGGCCGGTTGAGGGGGAGTGGGGCCGAGGGGGAGTACGACTGAGGGGAGTTCGGCCGAGGGGGGACGGCCGAGGGGAGTACGGCTGACGCGCGGGTGCGTGGGCCGTACTCCTCGGTGGGTCACGTCTCGGCGTGGGCCGTACTCCCCGGTGGGTCAGGGCCTCGGCGTGCGCAGCAGTGCCCCGATGTGGGCCGCCGCCGTCGACAAGTGGCGGCGGGCGTCACGGAGTTGGTCCGCTGTCACGCCGTGGTCCCTCGCGGCGTCACGGATGTCGTCGCGGAAGCGGTCGAGCAGCCGGTCCAGGTCGCGGGCCGGGTCGCCGGTGCCGGCCTCGTGGGCCCAGGTGGGTTCGTAGTCGGCGGGGAAGTCCTCGGGGGTGTCCGAGTACTCGGGCTGCTGCTGGGGCGACTTGGGTGTGCCCTGGCGGCCGAAGCCGAACTCCTTGCCGTAGTCCCGGCCGAAGTCGCCGAACTCCTTGGCCAGTTCGCTCAGGCCCTCCCGTACACCCGTCGGCCAGTCGCCGCGGACGAAGTGGTCCTGCACGTGTTCCTGGACCCGGCGGGCGATGCGCTGGACCTCCTCCTGGGCCTGGGCCCGGGCACGGTCCTGTGCCTCCTTGGCCTGGCGCCGGGCGCGCTGGGCCTCGTCACGGGCGCGGCGGCTCTCGTCCTTGGCGCGGCGGGCCTGTTCCTTCCACTCCTGCTTGGCCCGGCGCATCTCCTCCTTGGCGGCGCGCCACGCCTCCTTGTCGGTGTAGTCGGAGAAGTCGCCGAAGGGCGTCTCCGCCCCGGTGCCGTTCCCCTTGCGGGCCTCCGACGCAGCCGCGCGCATCTCGCGCCGCAGATCGCCCGCCGCCCCGCGGACGTCCGCCTGGATCTCGGCGGCGAGTTCGGCGACCGACTCTCGGATCTCCAGCTCCAGGTCGGCTAGTTCGCCGCTGCGATCCGCCAGTTCCGCCCGGCCCGCGTCCGTGATGGCGTACACCTTGCGGCCGCCCTCGGTGGTGTGGGTGACCAGGCCCTCGGCCTCCAGCTTGGCCAGGCGGGGGTAGACGGTGCCGGCCGACGGTGCGTACAGCCCCTGGAAGCGCTCCTCCAGCAGGCGGATCACCTCGTAGCCGTGGCGCGGGGCCTCGTCCAGCAGCTTCAGCAGATAGAGGCGGAGGCGGCCATGGGCGAACACGGGGGGCATGTCAGAGCACCTTCTTGTCGGTCGTGCCGTCGGCCGGGGCGTCGCTTGCCTCTTCGTCCTGGCCGGAGACGGAATTGTCCCCCGAGCTGTGCTGTGTGCCGTTCAACGGGTCGGTCGTCGCGTCCCCGCCTGCCTCCGGCTCCTCCCAGGCCTCCGCCTCCCACGGCTCGTCCTCCTTGGGCGGGCGGCGCAGCAGGGCGATCGAGCCGGAGACCGTCGTGGCCCGGAGCTTGCCGGTGCCGGCGCCCAGGCGGCCGGTGATCTTGTGGGCGCCCCACTGGCCGTGCACCCGCAGGCCCTCGAAGGCGTTGGAGATCGTGCCGCTCGCGGTGTTGGCCTCGACGTCGGCGTCCGCCGGGGCCGGGAGCCGGATGGCGATCTCGCCGGAGACGCTCGTCAGCCGCACGTCGGTCGGGCCGTCCGGGTCGAGGTCGATGATCATGGCGCCGCTCACGGAGTCGGCCTTCACGGAGGAACCCGAGCCCTCGACGACCGTGAGATCGCCGGAGACGGAGTTGAAGCGTAGGTCGCCGGTGACCGCCTGGGCCTCCAGGTTCCCCGAGACCGTGTCCGCGCGGACGGGGCCGGACACACCGACGAGTGTCGTGTCGCCGGTGACGCCCTTGACGACCGACGGGCCGTCGATGCCGGAGACGACCGCCCCGGCGCCGACCACGCCCACCTCGACCCGGGTGTCGGCCGGCACCGCCAGCGACACCACCGCACTGCGGCGCCAGCCCTTGCGGTCGAGCCACTTGAGGAAGCCCTTCCAGGGCAGGTCCTCGTACGCCACCGTCAGGGTGCCGCCCTCCTGGGTCACCACCAGGGGTGGGCCCTCCAGCGCGGAGACCTCCAGGCGGGCGGAACCTTCGTCCGTCCCCATGACGTTCACCGTTCCGTTGACGATGCGGACGTGCAGTTCGCTCACCGGGGCGTCGAACGTGAGCTTCCTGGGCTCGGCTACGGACCACTCGGACATGGTGCGGACCTCCTGGGCGACCGGATGCGGCCGCACGGGCCGGATCGGAACACGACACGCCATATCGCGTCTTCTGAGAAACACGATATATCGTGGCATCGGAAAGTCAAGGCACTCGTTCTGGTGATCACAAATGACGCTATGTGGACAAATCGTCCTAGCGTGTTGTCATGCCGACGGAACAGTCCCGGACCGATCGCGAGGCCCGTCCCGCCCCGGGCGCCCTGCTGCTCTGCCGTGCCGGGCCCGAGTCCGTCGCCGCCGTCGCCCGGCTGCTGCGCGAGGACATGCTGCTTGTGTCGGCCGGCGGGGAGTGGAGCGTGCTCGTCCCCGAGGGCCGGCCCTGGCTGGAGGGCGACGAACCCGTCGACCGCGTGCTCACCGGCTGGGCCTCCGCCCTCGCCGTCGGCGCGCCCTGGCCCGTCGTCGCCCTGTGGTGGGACGCCGACCGGGCCGGATACACCCTCGCCTCGGGCTTTCGCCGCCCCGTCGGCTACGTCTGGCTCGCCAACGGCACCCCGGCAGGCGAGGACGAGGCCATGCACACTTTCGCCGGCCGCCTCGGCCTCGACCCGGTCCTGGACGTGCAGTCCCTCGACGAACTGACCCGCCCCGACTCCACGGCCGACGCGACGGCACGCATGCATGGCCTGGTCGCCGTCCTCACCCGCGCGGGAGTGTCGCTGCCGGACGGCCTCACGCCCGGCGAGAGCGCCGACTCCCTCCAGGCGGCCGCCGGTATTCAGCCGCACATCCGCCTGACCGAGTGGTGGGGCTGGCGCGACGCGCTCCGCGCGGAACTGGACGCCGTCGAGGGCGGCCGCCTCGGCACCCTGCTGCCCTGGACCGGCGGCCCCCAGGCCCGGCTCCTCGCCCTGACCCAGATCGCGGCCGGTCTACCGCTCACTGCCTGGGGCGTGCGACGCCGCAGCGGTGGCTGGGTCGTGGCGGGGGCGGTGTTGCTGATGCACGGGGCGTTGGGGCTGGCGTGCAGCGCGGTACGGCCGCTGGACTGACCGGTCCGGTGTCGTGGGAGCCTGCCAGGTGGACTGACTGGCCCGAAAGTCGTGCGTGCCCGCCCGTTGGCCTGACCGCCCGACGTCGTGGGTGCCAGCCCGTTGGCCTGACCAACCCGAAAGCCGCGGCCCCGTTAGCCTGACTGGCCCGAAACAGCGAA
This sequence comes from Streptomyces sp. NPDC093568, assembly GCF_044764945.1. Classification (NCBI taxonomy): domain Bacteria; kingdom Bacillati; phylum Actinomycetota; class Actinomycetes; order Kitasatosporales; family Streptomycetaceae; genus Streptomyces; species Streptomyces sp. NPDC093568. Next base: position 148,659 of record NZ_JBIWJD010000004.1, read on the forward strand.
GGGCGCCCGCAGGGAGCGCCTGGGAACAGCCCGCTCCGGACGAAGGGCATCCGTATACCTCGCCGGCCGGCTACAGGTCGTCGTCCTCGTCGTCCAGCCGCGCCAGCCACGTCGCCAGCCGCTCCACCGGTACCTCGAAGTCCGGGTTCAGGTCGACGAAGGTGCGCAGCTGCTCGGCCAGCCACTCGAAGGTGATCTCCTCCTCGCCGCGCCGCTTCTCCAGTTCTTCGATGCCTCGATCGGTGAAGTACATGCAGTGAGGATATGTCCTGGCCGCGGGCTCACGCGCCGGAGTCCCCCTGCTGCCGGACACGCCGAAAGGCCCGGCGCCGAGTCGCGAGGGACTCGGAACCGGGCCTTTCGATCAGATCCGTGCGGGATCCGAGGGCTTACGCCTCGAACACCTCACGCACCAACTGCTCCTGCTCAGCCTGGTGCCGCTTGGCGGAACCGACGGCCGGGGACGAGCCGTGCGGCCGCGAGATGCGGCGCAGGCGCTCGCCGTGCGGGACGTCGGCGCCGACCGCCAGGTCCAGATGGTCGATCAGGTTGAGCGCGATGAACGGCCAGGCACCCTGGTTCGCCGGCTCCTCCTGGGCCCACAGGTACTTCTCGGCGTTCGGGTACTTGGCGATCTCGGCCTGGAGCTCGGCACCCGGCAGCGGGTACAGGCGCTCGATGCGGATGATCGCCGTGTCCGTGACACCGCGCTTCTTCCGCTCGGCCTCGATGTCGTAGTAGACCTTGCCCGCGCAGAAGACGACCTTCTTGACGGCGGCCGGGTCGACCGACGAGTCGCCGATGACCGGCTGGAACTGCCCGGTCGTGAACTCCTCCGCCTTCGACGCGGCGGCCTTCAGGCGCAGCATCGACTTCGGCGTGAAGACCACCAGCGGCTTGTGGTGCGGGTTGTGCACCTGCCACCGCAGGAGGTGGAAGTAGTTCGACGGCGACGTCGGCATGGCGACCGTCATGTTGTTCTGCGCGCACATCTGGAGGAAGCGCTCCGGGCGGGCCGAGGAGTGGTCCGGGCCCTGGCCCTCGTAGCCGTGCGGCAGGAGCAGGACGACACCGGAGGTCTGCGCCCACTTCTGCTCGGCCGACGAGATGAACTCGTCCACGACCGTCTGCGCGCCGTTGACGAAGTCGCCGAACTGCGCCTCCCACATCACGAGCGCCTCGGGGCGGGCCAGCGAGTAGCCGTACTCGAAGCCCATCGCCGCGTACTCGGAGAGGAGGGAGTTGTAGACGTTGAGCCGCGCCTGGTCCTCGGAGAGGTACTGCAGCGGCGTGTACTCCTCGCCCGTCTCACGGTCGATGATCACCGCGTGACGCTGGCCGAACGTACCGCGCTGCGAGTCCTGGCCGGCGAGGCGGACCGGGACGCCCTCCAGCAGGAGGGAGCCGACCGCGAGGGTCTCGCCCATGCCCCAGTCGATGGTGCCGTCCTCGACCATCGACGCCCGGCGCTGGAGCTGCGGCAGCAGACGCGGGTGGACGGTGATGTGGTCGGGGATGTTGACCTGGGACTCGGCGATCCGCTTGACGGTCTCAGAGGTGATCGCCGTGGTGACGGCCACCGGGAACTCGGCCTGCGGGTCGGAGGGCACCTCGGCGGCGGGCTGCGAGGTGGCCTCGCGGACCTCCGTGAAGACCTTCTCCAGCTGGCCCTGGTAGTCCTGGAGCGCCTGCTCGGCCTCTTCCAGGGTGATGTCGCCGCGACCGATGAGGGACTCGGTGTAGAGCTTGCGCACCGAGCGCTTCTTGTCGATCAGGTCGTACATCAGCGGCTGGGTGAAGGCCGGGTTGTCCGACTCGTTGTGACCGCGGCGGCGGTAGCAGATGAGGTCGATCACGACGTCCTTGTTGAACGCCTGACGGAACTCGAAGGCCAGCCGGGCCACGCGGACCACGGCCTCCGGGTCGTCGCCGTTCACGTGGAAGATCGGGGCCTCGATCATCCTGGCCACGTCGGTCGCGTACATCGAGGAACGCGAGGACTCCGGGGCGGCGGTGAAGCCGACCTGGTTGTTGATCACGATGTGGACCGTGCCGCCGGTGCGGTAGCCGCGCAGCTGCGACATGTTCAGGGTCTCGGCCACCACGCCCTGGCCCGCGAAGGCCGCGTCGCCGTGGATCGCCACCGGCAGGACGGTGAAGTCCGTGCCGCCCTTGTTGATGACGTCCTGCTTGGCGCGGGCGACACCTTCGAGGACCGGGTCGACCGCCTCCAGGTGGGAGGGGTTCGCGACCAGGGAGACCTTGATCTGCTCGCCGTCCAGGCCCGTGAAGGTGCCCTCGGCGCCCAGGTGGTACTTCACGTCGCCGGAGCCGTGCATCGACTTCGGGTCGAGGTTGCCCTCGAACTCGCGGAAGATCTGGGCGTACGACTTGCCGACGATGTTGGCCAGCACGTTCAGCCGGCCGCGGTGGGCCATGCCGATGACGACCTCGTCCAGGCGGGACTCGGCGGCCGAGTCCAGCACCGCGTCCAGCAGCGGGATGACGGACTCGCCGCCCTCCAGGGAGAAGCGCTTCTGGCCGACGTACTTGGTCTGCAGGAACGTCTCGAAGGCCTCGGCGGCGTTCAGCCGGCGCAGGATGCGCAGCTGCTCCTCGCGCTCGGGCTTGGTGTGGCCGCGCTCGACGCGGTCCTGGATCCACTTGCGCTGCTTCGGGTCCTGGATGTGCATGAACTCGATGCCGGTGGTGCGGCAGTACGAGTCGCGCAGCACGCCGAGGATGTCGCGCAGCTTCATCAGGGACTTGCCGGAGAAGCCGCCGACCGCGAACTCGCGCTCCAGGTCCCACAGGGTGAGGCCGTGCTCGGTGATGTCGAGGTCGGGGTGCTTGCGCTGGCGGTACTCCAGCGGGTCGGTGTCGGCCATGACGTGGCCGCGGACCCGGTAGGAGTGGATCAGCTCGAAGACCCGGGCGGCCTTGGTGACGTCGTCGTCGTGGCTGGCGTCGATGTCCTTGAGCCAGCGGACCGGCTCGTAGGGGATGCGCAGCGCCTCGAAGATCTCGTCGTAGAAGTTGCCCTCGCCGAGGAGGAAGTTCGCGACGATCCGCAGGAACTCGCCGGACGCGGCGCCCTGGATCACCCGGTGGTCGTAGGTCGACGTGAGCGTCATGACCTTCGAGATGCCGAGCTTGTTCAGGGTGTCCTGGGAGGTGCCCTGGAACTCCGCCGGGTAGTCCATGGAGCCGACGCCCATGATGACCGACTGGCCGGGCATCAGACGCGGGACCGAGTGGACGGTGCCGAGGCCGCCGGGGTTGGTCAGGGAGACCGTCACGCCGGTGAAGTCGTCCATCGTCAGCTTGCCGTCACGGGCGCGGCGGACGATGTCCTCGTAGGCCTGCCAGAACTCGAAGAAGTTCAGCGTCTCGGCCTTCTTGATGCCCGCGACGACCAGCTGGCGGTCGCCGTTGGGCTTCACCAGGTCGATGGCGAGGCCGAAGTTGACGTGGGCCGGCTTGACCAGGGTCGGCTTGCCGTCCTTCTCCGCGAAGGAGTAGTTCATCGACGGCATGGCCTTGATGGCCTGCACCATCGCGTAGCCGATCAGGTGCGTGAAGGAGATCTTCCCGCCCCGGGCCCGCTTCAGGTGGTTGTTGATGACGATGCGGTTGTCGAAGAGCAGCTTCACCGGGACCGCGCGCACGGACGTGGCCGTGGGGAGCTCCAGCGAGGCGTTCATGTTCTTCGCGACCGCGGCGCCGGGGCCGCGCAGCGTCACGTACTCGGGACCGTCGGCGGACGCGGCGGCGGGCTCGGCCTTCTTCGGCTGAGCGGGCTTCGCGGCCGGCGCGGGCGCGGGTGCGGCGGGCTTCGCCGGAGCGGCGGCCGTGGCCGGCGGCTGGGCGGCGGGCGCGGGCTGCGCGGCCGCGGGGGCCGGCGCGGGCACCGACGGGGCGGCCGGAGCAGCCGGGGCGGCGGGCGCGGGCTTGGGGGCCGCCGTGGAGGTCTCTGCGGCCCCCGCGGCCGCAGCACCCGCCGGAGCCGCGGCGCCTACGCCGGGCTTGTAGTCGGCGAAGAAGTCCCACCAGGCTCGGTCTACCGAATTCGGGTCCTGGAGGTACTGCTGATAGATCTCGTCGACGAGCCACTCGTTCGGACCGAACGCGGCCGCGGGGTTCTTGCCCGCTTGGTCGGTGTCGGTCGAGATGCTCGAGTTACTGGGGGACTGTGGCGACACGGCGGCAACCGCCCTCTTCCGCTTCACAAGGTGATGGACAGCGGGAATAAAGGCTACGCCTCCATGGCCGGGAAGGTCAGGCCGGGCAAGGTCATCGTCGCGTAAGTCACATCAGAAAGCGTGTTTCGTGCCTGGAAATGGCGGGAAACAAGCGTGGTTCCGCTTCAGATGGGAAGGGTGCATCCCGACCCGGCGCGGCGAAAGCGCAGGTCTCTACGTGATCACACGTGTCCGTCAGCCAGGACAGACGTGGATCTTGTGGCTCCGCTTCGAACTTTACGTCAACTTTGAACGGAGGGCTGCCCCGGGAGTGTGACAAGAATCCGGCAGCCCCGCTCGGATTCGGCCACCCCGATCCGGCCCCCGTGGAGATCCACGGCCCAGCGCGCGATCGCCAGCCCCAGCCCCGTGCCGCCGTCGCTGCCCGGCCCGTGCGGCCGGCGCACCGCGCCCCGGTTGAACCGCTCGAAGACCTTGTGCCACTCCGACTTCGGGATGCCCGGACCCTCGTCCAGGACCTCCAGCTCCAGCGACTCCGGGTACGCCCCGCGCCGCGCCTTCACCGTCACACGGCCGTGCGGCGGGCTGTGCTTGATCGCGTTGTCGATGAGGTTGGCGACCACTTGGTGGATGCGCTCGGGGTCGGCGTGCGCGGTCAGCTCGGGCGGGGAGACGTCGAGGTGCAGATGGACGTCGGTACGGGTGTGACTGCCGGAGCCCGACGCCATGCGCTGACGTGCCGAGGAGACCATGTTGGCCTCCTTGAGCACGCCGGACAGATACGGCCAGACCTCGAAGCGCCGCATGCGCAGCGGTACGACGCCGTTGTCGAGGCGGGACAGGTCGAGGAGCGTCTCCACGAGCCGGCCGAGCCGCTCGGTCTGCTGCAGGGCCGTGCGCATCGTCTCGGGGTCGGCCTCGGCGATGCCGTCGACGACGTTCTCCAGGACGGCCCGCAGGCCCGCGATGGGGGTGCGCAGCTCGTGCGAGACGTTCGCGACCAGCTCCTTGCGCTGCTGGTCCTGGGCCTCCAGCTCGTCGGCCATCAGGTTGATCGTCTCGGCGAGGTCGCCCAGCTCGTCCCGGCGGTTCTCGCGCACCCTGCGCGTGTAGTCGCCCTGGGTGATGGAGCGGGCCACCGCGTTCATCTCGTCCAGCGGTGCCGTCAGCGAGTGGGCCACGAACTGGGTGACCAGCAGGGTGGCGATCATCGAGAAGACGGTGATGAAGCGCAGCTCGGTCTGGTAGCGGACCGCGTTCACCGACAGTCCGGTGGTGATCAGCACCGAGATGACGACGAGCGCGCCCAGCTTGGTCTTGATCGAGAACGGACGTACGCCGCCCCAGGGCTCCCCGGGGCCTCTGCGCGGGGCCGGCCCGTCGCTCATGGCGTCGGGGTCTCCAGCGCGTAGCCCACGCCGTGCACCGTGCGGATCCGCTCGGCGCCGATCTTCCGGCGCAGCGCCTTGATGTGGCTGTCGACGGTCCGGGTGCCGGAGGCGTCGGCCCAGTCCCACACCTCGGCGAGCAGCTGCTCGCGCGAGAGGACCGCGCGCGGGGTGTTCGCCAGGCAGACCAGCAGGTCGAACTCGGTCGGCGTGAGGTGCACATCCTCACTGCGGACCCGGACCCGCCGCTGCGCGTGGTCGATCTCCAGCTCGCCGAGCCGCAGGATGCCCGAGCGCGGGGTCGTGGCGGCCAGCGCGGCGCGCTCGACGCGGCGCAGCAGCACATGCACGCGCGCCGCCAGCTCCCGCATCGAGAAGGGCTTGGTCATGTAGTCGTCGGCGCCCACGCCGAGCCCGACCAGCATGTCGGTCTCGTCGTCGCGCGCGGTGAGCATCATCACCGGGACGGGCCGCTGGGCCTGCACGCGACGGCAGACCTCCAGGCCGTCGAAGCCCGGCAGCATGATGTCGAGGATCAGCAGGTCGGGCTGCCACGCCTCGGCCGTGTCGACCGCCGCCGGACCGTCACCGGCCGTCTGCACGAGGAATCCCTCGGCACGCAGGCGGGCCGCGATGGCGTCCACGATGGTCGGATCGTCCTCGACCACGAGGACCCGGCGCTGAGCGCCGGGGGTCGCCGCCGTGCCGTTGTGGGAGGTGTGTGTCTGCTCCATCGCCCGCCCCAAAGTTGCTTTCCGGAATCCGTGGGGTGATCCCGCTGACTGGCTATGCCTGCGCATGCTTGCGATTGACGCTTGAATGATCCGCGTCAGGTGAGCAGAGTACGGGGAGTCACCGTGCCACGGCTATCCAGGTCGTACGGCGAGGTGTACGACGTCCGGAACGCCCCGGGCAACCGGGATCTCTTCGGTACGCACCTGTTGGAATCCGGCATTACACAAGGTTTCTTCGAATTCCGGAGACGGCTGGGCCGACCATACGGCCAGCACCCCTCCCGGGCGCAACACCCGTGCACAGCCTGCCAGTCCGGCCGGTGAGTAGAGGCTGTCGTTGCCCTCGGTGACGGTCCATGCGGGGCCGTTGTCGATGTCGAGACAGAGCGCGTCATACGTGGCGGAAGTCTCATGTACGTACGCCACCAGATCCGTTTCCAGAATCTCGGTGCGCGGGTCGGCGAGGGCATCGGCGGAGAAGTGCGACAAGGGTCCGTCAAGATGCCAGCCGATAATCGCGCTCTCGCGCTCGACGACGCTGATCCGGCCCGGCCGGGGATCGGCGGCGGCGTGTGCGAGCGAGAAGCCGACTCCGAGCCCGCCGATCAGCAGACTCGGCCCCGGCCTGCCGTCCAGCGCGCCGAGCGCCGCGTCGACCAGCAGCCGCTCGGAGCGCCCGTCGGAGGTGTCCATCAGGAAACAGCCGTTGGCGATGATCTGGAGCAGATCGCCGTGCCGCCGCAGCACGATCTCGCCGTGGGGGCCTTCGTGACGGTCCAGGACTTCAGGCATGTCGTACGAAGTGGGCATCGGGCCATCCTCGCAGCCAGGGCGGGTCCGCCCCAGTGAATTGCCGCAGCGGGCGAGCCCGTGCGCGGCCGAAGTGTGAGAGACGCAGAAACTTGTTGAGAGGTTGCTGTGAATCGGCTGTCGTGTGGCGCTGATCACAGACATCGGCTGATCGTGGACGAAGGGTGGGGGAAACGGAAGGAGCACCTCACCTTGGAACGGACTGCGGCCGGAGGTGCGACGGACCCGGCTCCGGTGCCCGAGGCGGGCCTGCCCGGTGCGGCCGGGCTGCTGGACGGGCTGCCCCGGCAGCGCGGGCCGGTGGGCGCCACCGCCGTGCGCGCCACCGCGGCACCGGCCGGGACCGAGGTGGCCGCGCCCGGCGCACGCAGTCCCCTCTTGCGCCCTTGGCGCCTGCTCCCGACCCCCACCGGCACCCCGTTCACCCTCGCCTACGCCGTCGTCCTGACCGTCACCTCCCTGATCGCCGCGTACGCCGACCCCGGCGTCGTCCACGCCCTGCACCAGGGCTCCAGCACCGACGTGGCGCACCTCCTGCGGACCCCCGGGCTGGTGCTGCTCGCCAGCGCGCTGTGGATAGCCGGCGGCATCCTGGCGCCGTACACCCTCTGCCTGCTGTTCGTCCTCACCACGCTGGAGCGGCGCATCGGCGGCGCGCGCACGGCCCTCGTCTTCCTGGCCGGGCATGTCCTCGCCACCCTCGCGACCGAGGTCCCGGTGGGACTCGCGGTCCTGGCCGGCCACCTTCCCGACAGCTCGCTGCACCGCCTCGACTACGGCGTCAGCTTCGGCGTCGCCGGCTGCGTCGGCGCCCTGGCCGGGCTGCTCCGGCCGTGGCTGCGGTGGCCGGTGCTCGCGCTGTTCGGCGGCATGCTCGCCCTGGACCTGCTCGCCCTCACGGACCCGCTGACCAACTGGGGACATCTGATCGCCCTGGGCACAGGGGTCGGGATGTGGCCGGCGCTGCGCCGCGGAAGGTCAGAGCCCCGGCGCGTGTTGTAGGGCGAAGAGCGAGGTCACGGCACGTACAGCGGGTGATCGCTCACAGCGAACGCGGGCAGGGGAACATTCGGGCTCCCTCAAGCATTGAGTCGGCATAACTCAACTTGACTGCCTAAGGGGAGATCATGGCTTCGACGTCCACTTCGCTCACCCTGCCCGTGCTGCCGCTCGACGACGACGTCGTGCTGCCCGGGATGGTGGTCCCGCTGGACTTGAACGACGCCGATGTACGCGCCGCGGTGGAGGCCGCCCAGGCCGCCGCCCGTTCCACGCCCGGGAAGCCCCGGGTGCTCCTGGTGCCGCGGATCGACGGGACGTACCCGGGCACCGGTGTGCTCGGCACCGTCGAGCAGGTCGGCCGGCTGGCCGACGGTGACCCGGGTGCCCTGATCCGTGGACGCGGCCGGGTGCGGATCGGCGCCGGCACGACCGGACCGGGCGCCGCCCTGTGGGTCGAGGGAACGCGGATCGACGAGACCGTGCCCGAGCCGCTGCCCGGCCAGGTCGGCGAACTGGTGAAGGAGTACAAGGCCCTCGCGACCGCCTGGCTGCGCAAGCGCGGCGCCTGGCAGGTCGTGGACCGGGTCCAGGCCATCGACGACGTCTCCCAGCTCGCCGACAACTCCGGCTACTCGCCGTTCCTGACCACCGAACAGAAGGTCGAGCTGCTGGAGACCGCCGACCCGGTCGCCCGCCTCAAGCTCGCCACCCAGCAACTGCGCGACCACCTCGCCGAGCAGGACGTCGCCGAGACCATCGCCAAGGACGTCCAGGAAGGCGTCGACAAGCAGCAGCGCGAGTTCCTGCTGCGCCGCCAGCTCGAAGCCGTGCGCAAGGAACTGCGCGAACTGAACGGCGAGCAGGACGGCGAGGAGTCCGACGACTACCGGGCCCGGGTCGAGGCCGCCGACCTGCCTGAGAAGGTCCGCGAGGCCGCCCTCAAGGAGGTCGACAAGCTGGAGCGGTCCAGCGACCAGTCCCCCGAGGGGTCGTGGATCCGGACCTGGCTGGACACCGTCCTCGAACTGCCGTGGAACGAGCGGACCGAGGACGCCTACGACATCCAGGGCGCCAAGGGTGTGCTGGACGCCGAGCACGCCGGTCTCGAGGACGTGAAGGAGCGGATCACCGAGTACCTGGCGGTGCGCAAGCGCCGTACGGACCGGGGCCTTGGGATCGTCGGCGGCCGGCGCGGCGGCGCCGTCCTCGCCCTCGTCGGCCCGCCCGGCGTCGGCAAGACCTCGCTCGGCGAGTCCGTCGCGCACGCGATGGGACGCAAGTTCGTCCGGGTCGCGCTCGGCGGTGTGCGGGACGAGGCGGAGATCCGCGGTCACCGGCGGACGTACGTCGGCGCGCTGCCCGGCCGTATCGTCCGCGCCATCAAGGAGGCCGGGTCGATGAACCCGGTGGTCCTGCTCGACGAGATCGACAAGGTGGGCTCCGACTTCCGGGGCGACCCGGCGGCGGCCCTGCTGGAGGTCCTGGACCCGGCCCAGAACCACACCTTCCGGGACCACTACCTGGAGGTCGAACTGGACCTGAGCGACGTGGTGTTCCTCGCCACCGCCAACGTCCTGGAGGCCATCCCGGAGGCCCTGCTCGACCGTATGGAGCTCGTCCGCCTCGACGGCTACACCGAGGACGAGAAGATCGTCATCGCCCGTGACCACCTGCTTCCGCGCCAGCTGGAGCGGGCCGGTCTGAACCAGGACGAGGTCGCCATCGACGAGGGCGCGCTGCGCAAGCTCGCCGGTGAGTACACGCGCGAGGCGGGCGTGCGGAACCTGGAGCGCTCCATCGCGCGGCTGCTGCGCAAGGTGGCGGCCGAGCACGAACTGGGTTCCCGCGAGCTGCCGTTCACCATCGGGGACGGCGATCTGCGCGGCCTGATCGGCCGGCCGCACCACGTGCCCGAGTCGGCGCAGGACCCGGCGGAGCGCCGCACCGCGGTCCCCGGTGTCGCCACCGGCCTCGCGGTCACGGGCGCGGGCGGTGACGTCCTGTTCGTGGAGGCGTCGCTGGCCGACCCCGAGACGGGCGCGGCGGGGCTGACCCTGACCGGCCAACTGGGTGACGTGATGAAGGAGAGCGCGCAGATCGCCCTGTCCTTCCTCCGCTCGCACGGCGCCGAACTGGAGTTGCCGGTCGCCGACCTGAAGGACCGTGGAGTGCACATCCACTTCCCGGCGGGCGCGGTGCCGAAGGACGGCCCGAGCGCGGGCATCACGATGACGACCGCGCTGGCCTCGCTCCTGTCCGGCCGGCTGGTCCGTACGGACGTGGCGATGACCGGTGAGGTGTCGCTGACCGGCCGGGTCCTGCCGATCGGCGGCGTGAAGCAGAAGCTGCTGGCGGCCCACCGCGCGGGTGTGACGACCGTCGTCATCCCCAAGCGCAACGAGCCCGACCTGGACGACGTCCCGGCGGAGGTGCTGGACAAGCTCGACGTCCACGCCGTCACCGACGTCCGCCAGGTCCTGGAACTGGCCCTGACGCCGGCCACGAACGGCGCGGCCCCCGAGGTTCCGGCCGCGGCGTGACGGACGCGACCGGAAAGGCAGGGCCCGGGTCCCGTGAGGGAGGCCCGGGCCTTCGCCGTCCTGTCCGGCTAGCCGTTGGCGAGCGCCACGACCCTGTCGAGGGCTCCGTTGAACTTGTTGTGGTCTCCGACCGTCGGGCCCGACGACGTGTACTGCCAGGCCGTGTAGTAACTCCACCCCGCCGGCAGCTCCCCGACCGCCGTCGCGTAGCGGGCGATCCACAGGGGGTTGGCGGTGGCGAAGCCGGCGTAGTTGCCGGTGCACTGCTTCCACCAGTTGGTGGCCGTGTAGATGACGGGGTCGCGGCCGGTACGGGCCTTGTACTGATTGAGGAAGTCCCGGATCCAGGTGACCATCGCGGTGGGGGTCTTGCCGTAGCAGGCGGCGCCGTACGGGTTCCACTCGATGTCGAGGACGCCGGGCAGGGTCTTGCCGTCACGGGACCAGCCGCCGCCGTGGTCGACGAAATAGTTGGCCTGGGTTGCGCCATTGGTGGTGTCGGGGGTCGCGAAGTGGTAGGCGCCGCGGATCATGCCGACGTCGTAGGAGCCGTTGTACTGCGAGGCGAAGTAGGGGTTGGTGTAGTAGGTCCCCTCGGTCGCCTTCACATAGGCCCACTTGACCCCGCTGTTCCACAGGGTCGACCAGGCGACGTTGCCCTGGTGGCTGGAGACGTCGACGCCTTCGGTCTGTGCGGCCAGGTCGGAGACGGGGGCGCCGTCCACGCCGTCGTGGGTCTCGACGCCCACGCCCATGTACGCGGAGCCGCGCGGCGGTGGGTCGTCGCAGGCCGCGGCGGAGGGCTGGGCGGCGAGGACGAGGAGGGTCAGGGAGAGGACAGTGGCGAGCGGGAGCCCGGCGCGGCCGGGGCGGCGGGGCCGGAGCGGTTCGGGTCTTTGCACGGGCATAGCGTGCCTCCGAAGGCTCGGTGCTGCTCGGTCGGGAAGCGCGGGTGGCGGGGTGGTCGGGCATGCCGCTCGCTCGTGGCGTGAGCATGCCACCCGTGGTTCTGCTGTCGAAGCTAGGCATGCAGAAGGGCAGGTGGAAGGGGGTCCGGAGGCTGCCGTTGGTCTAAGCCTGCGAAATACTGGCGGAGCTGCGGCGATGACGGCGGCCGGCGGAAACTTTCACGACCGGGAAGAACGAGGCAGGGGCTGACGTGCACGAAGACGGAAACGGCGACGGGCGCCGAGGCAAATCCGGCATGCCCGGTGGTGGTTTGGACCAGCCCGAGTTCCTCGATCTGGAACGCGAGTTGACGGTCCTCTTCCGACGTGCCCGCGCCAAGCAGGGCGAGATGGCCCGCGAGGTCCACCCGGACCTGGAGTCCGCGGCGTACGGCCTGCTGGTCCGTCTGGGCGAAGCCGGCCGCCAGCGGGCCACCGAACTCGCCGCCTACATCGGCGTCGGCAAGGCCACGATGTCCCGTCAGCTGCGCGCCCTGGAGGACCTGGGACTGGTCGCCCGCGAGCCGGACCCGGCCGACGGACGGGCCTGGCTGGTGCATCTGACCGAGGAGGGGCGCGGGCGGGTGGCCAAGGTGCGCGAGGCCCGGCGGGCCCGGTACGTCGCGCAGATGTCGCACTGGGACCGGGGGGAAGTGGCGGAGCTGGCCCGGCTGCTGAACCAGCTGAACCGGGGGATGGAGAAGTAGCCGGTCCGCTCAGCGGTCCGGGTATCAGCGGTCCACGTATCAGAGGTCCACGTACACGACCGTCGCGTCGTCGTGCGTCTTGCTGCGGCCCAGATACGTCCGCTCCTGCGCGTCGGCCTCCTCCAGCGCCCGCACCCGCTCCACCAGCGCCCCCGCCCCCTCCTTCCGTACGAAGGTGAAGCAGTCCGCCCAGTCGCCCTCCCGGAACTTCTCCACCCAGCGGGTCGCCCCGTCCGTCAGGGCGGCGAGTGACCGTGCCTCGCTCCGCGGCAGCGTGCCCGTCACCGCCCGCTTCGCCACCGACGGGTCCGCGGCGGCCGTGAAGAACCCGCCCTCCTTGTTGCGGATGTGGGCGTCGATCAGCGCGTCCGTCGCCAGGGAGGCCCTGGGGAGACGGGCGAGGCGGTCGTCCATGTGGGGTGTGATGGTGCCGTCCGGTGACTCGATGAGCAGGGTCGAGTCCGAGAGGATCAGGTACTCCACCGTCGCCGCGGACCACCGCACCACAACCACCGTTGCCTGTGGGGTGCGCGGGTGAGAAAGGTCACAGGTTGGTGCGTGGGCCTCGGCGGTACGCGCGATGGCACGGGCCAGCGCGTCGGTGAGGGGGGCATCCGGGAGTGAAACGGTCAGTTCGGTCAGCGCTCCGCCCAGCCGCGCGGTGAACCAGGGAACGGAATGCAGACAGCCCGTCTCACCTCTGGGCGGGGTGACCCCGTCCAGGACGACCAGCACCCCGCCCTGTCCCGAGGCGGGAACGCCGACACTTGCGAAGTCCTCGTTGGGGCGGGCCGGATCACCGGGCTCCGAAACAAGCTCTGTTCGCATCCGGCCAGTCTGCACGAGCCCTTCACAAGCTCCGCCAAGGGGTCGCATTGGTCGTCGAACGGGTGCAGCCGCGCAGGTCAGGCGCCTGATTTGGACGGGAATGGTTCACTCCGGCGAGGCGTGGCGGCGAATACTGCCATCGCCTGCCGCAGACGTCCAACCGGCCCACCGTGCGGGGCGCGTGCACGCACCGGAGGAACTTGCCCGCCAACTCCCCTCCGGGGTTCACTCCTTCGGGTGGCGGGTCAGGTGATGCGCGACCGTTGCCCACCGGCACTGGGAGGGTCGGGGACCGGTGAGGGCACCCCCTGCTCGAGCGAAGACGCGAGCTTGGGGGAGGGGTGAACGTACGGTCGGCGGTAGTTGACGCAACGTCATCCGGACCCATGGGTATCACGAGTCAGGAATGCGAGCACCTGTGCAGAAGATGCGGCCTCGTCGCTCAGGCAAGCAGACGGCCTCCGCAGGGGGCACGCAGCCCACTCCCGGCACCGCCACCGACGTCCCGCCGGCCGGCAAGGGGCGCAGGACACACGTACGGAACCGGCTGATCGTCGCCGTGGCCGTGGTGGCCGCCGCCATCGCCGGAGCCGGCGTCCCCTCGGTCGTCGCCGCCTCCGGGCAACTGCACGACTCCCAGGAGCTGGTGACCCTCGCCGCGCAGACCGAGGACGCGCTCACGCTCGCGCACTCGCTCGCCGACGAGCGTGACGAGGTCACGTCCTACATCGCCGCCGGACGGCCCAGGTCCAAGGCGCCCAGCGAGCAGCGCAGCGCCCGGGTGGACCGGCAGGTCGAGGAGCTGCGCGCCGACCCCGACGCGCCCGCCTCGCTGCGCGACGACCTCGACGGCGTCGCGGCCCTGCGCAGGTCCGCGCTCACCGGCCAGAGCACCGCGCTCCAGGCCCACGAGGCGTACTCCGCAGCCATCACCGAACTGCACCGGCTCGCCGAGCGGCTGGCCGAGCAGATGCCGCCGCGCGCCGGATCCGGCGCCTACGCGCTGGCCGAACTCGACACCGCCGTACAGCAGGCCGCCGCCGTCCGCGGACTGCTGCTCGCCGCGCTCAGCGTGCCGACCACCACCGAGACCGTCATCGACCCGATCACGGGCCTCGCGAGCACCCAGAAGACCTCCTCGGCCGCCGACACCAAGCAGCGCGCCGAGCTCAGCGCCGCCGCCCAGCAGGCCCGGCTGCGCTCCGACGCCGCCCTCGACGACTTCCGCGACACCGCGCCCAAGAGCGCGCGCACCTCCTACGGCTCCACGGTCACCGGCCCCGAGGTCGACACGGCCGAGCGGTACCTGGCCGCGCTCACCGACCAGGCCACGCTCTCCGACCGGGACCTGGCCACGAACACCGAGCGCGCCGAGGCCGCCCTGTCCGCCCGGGTCGACTCGATGCGCGGCGCGGAGTCCGCCCTCTACGACCGCCGCACCAAGGCCCTGGAGCAGCTGCGCGACGACGACGTCACCGCGCTGGAGATCCGCATCGCGATCCTCGGTGCCCTGATGCTGCTCGCCGTAGGCGTCGCCACCGGCATGGCCCGCAGCCTCACCCGGCCCCTCGCCGTCCTGCGGCTCGGCTCCGCCCGGCTCGCGCACGCCGAGGACCCGGCGGCGGAAGAGCCCGTCAAGTTCACCGGCCGCAACGACGAGTTCGCGCAGGTCGTCAACTCCGTCAACGCCCTGCACGCGCACGCCGTCGCCCTCCACGAGCGCATCGCCACCCTGGAGTCCGACCGCAAGCACCTGGTCGGGCAGCGGCAGAAGATGGCCGACGCCCGCGAAGGACTGCGCAGCGAACTGGCCGACTCCGCCGCCCAGTTGGAGCGGCTGCGGGACAGCATCGGCAGCACCTTCGTCAACCTGGCGCTGCGCACCCTCGGCCTGGTCGAGCGGCAACTCGCCGTCATCGAGGGGCTGGAGGAGCGCGAGCAGGACCCCGAGCGGCTCGCCACCCTCTTCAAGCTCGACCACTTCGCCACCGTCATGCGCCGGCACAGCGAGAACCTCCTCGTCCTCGCGGGCACCGAGCATGTCCAGCAGCACGCGGGACCGGTCCCGCTCGTCGACGTGGTCCGCGCGGCCGTCAGCGAGATCGAGCGCTACGAGCGGGTCCGCATCGCCGCGCTCCCGCCGCACGCGCACCTCGCCGGGTTCGCCGCCGACGACCTCTCCCACCTGCTGGCCGAACTGATGGAGAACGCGACCTCGTTCTCCCCGCCCGACCTGCCCGTCGAGGTCTCCGGCTGGCTGCTGGAGAACGGCGAGGTCATGCTCTCCGTGCAGGACGAGGGCATCGGGATGACGGGCGATCGGATGACCCGCCTCAACGCCCGCCTCGCCGACTTCGACCCCGAGGCGACCTACGACCAGGAGGGCGAAGGCGGCCTGGGCCTCGGCCTCTACGTCGTCGCCCGCCTCGCCCACCGCCACGGGGTCCGCGTCCAGTTGCGCGAGCAGAAGCAGGGCGGCATCGCCGCGGTCGCGGTCCTGCCCAAGAGCCTGCTGGCGCCGGCCCCCGCCGCCGCGGTCCCCTCGGCCACCCCGCAGCCCGGCGCCGCCCACGCCTTCTCCCTGCCCGGCGCCGACGCGGAGGCCAACTCCAACGTCCTGCGCGGCCGCGCGAAGAACGCCGACCCGCTGGTGGAGCTGGCGGAGCAGGCCGTACGGGAGACGGCGACCGGGGGCGGACAGGAGGGACAGGAGGACCGTGTGGCCGCGGAACCCGTCGAGGCGGGCCGTACGGAGCCCGAGGCGACGCCCGCCGAGACCACGATGGAGCTCCTGATCCCGGCGCCCGCCGAGGAGCCCGAGGAACCGGCCGCCGACCCCTACGCCATCGGCCCCGACGCCCATGAGCGGGCCCGGGACGAGCGGGACGAGACGCAGGAGCGCGTCACCGACAAGGGCCTGCCCAAGCGCACCCCCAAGATCACCACCCCCTCGGCCGTTCCGCGTCAGCGCAGCGGCTCGGTCGACGCCGAGGCCCTGCGCAAGCGGCTCGGGGGCTTCCGCCGCGGCGCGCAGGCCGGCTATCGCGACGTCGAGGCGGAGATCGCCGAACAGACCGGTCAGAGCAAGGCACCGACCGCACCAAGCACCGAATCCGAAGCAGCCACGGGGGGCACAGTCGAGGAGGCAAGCAGTTGACCGCGCCCAGTACCTTCGGACTGAGCAGTGAAGCCCGCAACCTGCACTGGTTGTTGACGAATCTGGTCGAGGAGGTGCCGGGCATCCAGTCGGTAGCCGTCGTCTCCTCCGACGGCCTGCTCCTCCTCTCCTCGGACCAAGCCCGCAACGACGCGGCCCGGGAGGCGAGGTCCGACCGGCCCACCGGACCGCGCGGCTCCTCCGCCGACCTCGCCACCGTCGTCTCCGGCATCGGCAGCCTCACCATCGGTGCGGCCAAGCTGATGCAGTTCGGCGCGGTGAAGCACACGATGGTCGCGATGGACGAGGGCAGCCTGTTCGTGATGTCCATCAGCGACGGCTCGCTGCTCGGTGTGCACGGCTCCGCGGACTGCGACATGAGCGTGGTGGCGTACCACATGGCGCTCTTCGTCGGCCGTGCCGGGCACGTCCTCACCCCCGAACTCCGCAGCGAGCTGCGGAAGTCCCTCGAGGCCGCGTCAGCAGGGAGTACCCGATGAGCAACGCCCCGAAGAACAGGCCCCACCTACCCGTGCGCGGCGGCGACCGCAAGGCCGCCCGCGTGCGCCCCTACTCGCTCACCGGCGGCCGTACCCGCTTCGGCCACGTCCTTCTCGTCGAGACGTTCGTCGCGGCACTGGAGGCACCGCAGGAGCGCAAGGAACTGACGAACGGTTCGCTCGCCACCCGTGTGATGCCGGAGATGCGGGCCATCGTCGAACTCTGCCGCCGTATGCGCACGGTGGCCGAGATCGCCGCGCTGCTGAAGATGCCGCTCGGCGTGGTCCGCGTGCTCCTCAGTGATCTCGCGGACCAGGGGAAGATCCGTGTGTACGGCACCGGAACCGGTCACGGCACCGGCCGCCCGGACCGCGCTCTGCTCGAAAGGGTGCTGAGTGGACTCCGTCGTCTTTGAAGGCACTGGTTTTGAAGGCACCGATGAGGACCTGAAGTCCTGGCAGACGGACCGCACCCGGGCCCCCGTCGCCACGAAGATAGTCGTGGCGGGCGGATTCGGCGTCGGCAAGACCACGCTGGTCACCGCCGTCTCGGAGATCACGCCGCTGCAGACCGAGGCGCTGATGACGGAGGCCAGCGAGGACACCGACGACCTCACCTCGACGCCCGGCAAGCTCACCACGACCGTGGCCATGGACTTCGGCCGCCTCACGCTCGACGACGACCTGGTGCTCTACCTGTTCGGCACGCCGGGCCAGCAGCGGTTCTGGTTCATGTGGGACGACCTGGTGCGCGGCGCGATCGGCGCGGTCGTGCTGGCTGACACCCGGCGGCTGAAGGACTGCTTCCCGGCGCTGGACTACTTCGAGAGCTGCGGGCTGCCGTACGTCGTCGCGGTCAACCACTTCGACGGCAGTGAGCTGTTCGAACCGGAGGACGTGCGTGAGGCGTTGACGATCCCCGCCCACATACCTGTAATGATCATGGACGCGCGGCGGCGGATCTCGGTCATCGAGACCCTCCTGTCCCTCGTCGGCCATGCGCTGGACGTCACCCCCGAGTAGGAGAACAGCCCCGGATGCGGAAGATACTCGTCGTCGGAGCCGGCCAGTCCGGACTCCAGCTCGCCCTCGGACTCCAGTCGAACGGGTACGAGGTCACCCTGATGTCCAACCGGACGGCGGACGAGATCCGCTCCGGCCGGGTCATGTCCACGCAGTGCATGTTCCACACCTCGCTCCAGCACGAGCGCGATCTCCAGCTGAACTTCTGGGAGTCCCAGGCCCCGAAGATCGAGGGGCTCGGCGTCTCGGTGGCGGCCCCCGGCTCCTGGGGCGAGGGCCCCGCGGCGCGCGCGATCGACTGGCTCGGACACCTCGACGGGTTCGCGCAGTCCGTCGACCAGCGGGTGAAGATGGCCGGCTGGATGGAGACGTTCGCACAGCGCGGCGGACAGCTGGTCATCCACGGCGCGGCGGTCGGCGACCTCGACTACTTCTCCCGTACGTACGACCTGGTGATGGTGTCGGCGGGCAAGGGCGAGCTGGTCCAGATGTTCGGCCGGGACGCGGAGCGCTCCCCGTACAGCGAGCCGCAGCGCGCGCTGGCCGTGTCCTACGTCCACGGTCTGGGCGAGCGTCCGGAGCACCCGGACACCGAGGCCGTCCGCTGCAACCTCGTCCCCGGCGTCGGCGAGTTGTTCGTCATGCCGTGCCTGACCACCTCGGGGCGGGCCGACATCCTGTTCTGGGAGGGCATACCCGGCGGCCCGCTCGACGTCTTCGACGGCGTGAAGGACCCGGCCGAGCACCTCTCCCTGACCCTGGAACTCATGGAGAAGTACGTGCCGTGGGAGTACGCCAGGGCGACCAAGGTCGAACTGACGGACGCGGGCGGCACCCTGAGCGGGCGATACGCGCCGACGGTGCGCAACCCCGTCGGGCGGCTGCCCGGCGGCGGGCTCGTGCTGGGCGTGGCGGACGTCGTCGTGGCGAACGACCCGATCACCGGCCAGGGCTCCAACTCGGCGTCCAAGTGCGCCGCGGCTTACCTCTCCTCGATCCTCGAACACGGGGACAAGGAGTTCGACGAGACCTGGATGCGCGCCACTTTCGACCGCTACTGGGCCACCGCGCAGCACGTCACCAAGTGGACCAACGCCATGCTGGCGCCGCCGCCGGAGCACATCCTCAACCTGATCGGCGCGGCCGGTCAGCTGCAGCCGGTCGCCGACCGCTTCGCCAACGGCTTCAACGACCCGGCTGACTTCGAGAACTTCTTTTACGAGCCGGAGAAGACCGGGGCGTATCTGGCTGAGGTTTCGGGGGCTTGACCCGCGGGCGCACGGCGCCCAGGACCGGGTTCGACGCGATCGGGGAGATCTTGATCTTCTCCCCGGTGCGCGGGGCCTGGACCACCTTGCCCTTGCCCAGGTACATCGCCACGTGCGTGGCGTCCGGGAAGTAGACGACCAGGTCGCCGGGGCGCAGCTCGGTCAGCGGGACGCGTTCGAGCCGCGCCCACTGCTCCTGGCTGGTGCGCGGGATGCGGGTGCCCGCGTGGGCCCAGGCCTCGGACGTCAGGCCTGAGCAGTCGTAGGACTTGGGGCCTTCCGCGCCCCACTTGTAGGGCTTGCCGAGCTGCTTCTTGGCGAAGCGGATCGCTCGGGCGCTCTCCCGGGTCGGCTTGTGGTCGTCCTTGGCGAGGGCGCCCGACGCGAGGAACGCCCGCTGCGCCTTCGCGGTGTCCTTCTTCTCCAGTTCGGCCAGCGCGTCGATCTGCTCGGCGGTGAGGGAGGCCAGGAGCGCCTCCACCTTCTTCAGCCGCTTCTGTACGTCGTCCCTGTTCTTCTTCTGCCGTTCGGCGAGGGCGAGTTGGTCGTCCAGGGCCTTGCGCGCCCGGCGGGCCAGGTCGGCGGCCCGGTGTTCGGTGCCGGTCAGCCGGCCGACCGTCTCGGCGCGCTCGCGGGCCAGGCGGGCGATGACATGGCCCTGGTCGAGGGCGTGCTGCGGGTGGCGGGCCAGGAGCAGCCGGACGTAGGGGGAGATGTCGCTGGTGTTCTGGTACTGCTGACGGGCCAGCCGGCCGGCGGCGCCGCGGCTGTCGTGCAGGGAGAGGCGGGCGCGGGACAGGGCGATGTCCAGACGGGTCACCTCGGCGCGCTGCTTCTTCAGCTTCTCCTCGGTGGCGTTGTACGTCTCCGTGGCCTGTTCCGTCTCCCGGTACAGACGCTGAAGGTCCGTCAGCAGGGCAGCGGTGGAACGCTCCTGTGGTTCGCGGGGCGTGGGGGCCGCCGTCGCGTGGGCGGGCACGAGGAGCGTGGCGGCCGCCACGGCCGCCGTACACGCCAGACGCGGAAACCGTCCTGACACGTCATCACCTCCGGTACGAAGAGTCTCTCTCCTCCGCACCGCGAACATGGGGTGACGGCGCCGGGTACGCGTGGTGGCTGTGCGCGGTTCGGCGCAGCGCGGTCACTCGTCCGGGTCGCGCGGCTTGCCGGGCGGCGTGGTGCCTGGCTTGGACCACGGCCAGTTCAGACGGCGGCCCTGCTCGCCCTCGGGGGCGTACTCGTACTTCCAGCGCCGGGTGAGGGCCGGGCGGGCGCCCTGGGTCCGTGCTACGCGGCGGTAGACGAGGACGGTGGGCGGGCCGCCCTGCGGGTCGGGGACCGGGATGCGGTACGTCTTGGGCGGGTGGCCGGTGATGCCCAGCAGGACGGGGAGCACGCGGCCGTCCATGGGGCCGCCCTCGAAGGGGGTGTCTTCGCTCTTCACGGCAACAGTCTCGGCCATCGGACCCTAGGCCGTGTCCTAGAGGTCCGCCGCCAGCCGTTCGGCCAGCGCGGCCGTCTGGGGGTCCCGGGCTGCCGTGACGGCGAGTGCGGCCTCGAACTGTTCGACGAGCCAGTCCCGCAGTTCCGGCAGCGGGGGCTGCTTGCCCTCGTCCAGCCAGATCAGGGAGGCCGCCTCGACCGCGGTGATCCACATCCGCACGGTCATGCGCAGGTGCAGGCCGGGGTCGGTGACCTCGAGGTGGCTGAGGATGTGCTCGGCCGCGGATCGGCGTACGCCGTCCACTATGGCGGTCGTGCGGGAGGTCTCCACCACGCTGCCGCCCTGGAGCAGGGCGCTGAAGCCGGTGTCGTGCTGGTCGACGAAGGCGAGGTAGCGGTCGAGGGCGTGGGCCAGGCGGGGGAGGAGGGGGCCGTCGTGCGGTTCGTCGAAGCACTGCTGGAGTTCTTCGGCGGCCGAGCGCAGGGCGGCCTCGTAGAGCTGCTGCTTGCCGCCGGGGAAGTAGCGGTAGACGAGGGGGCGGGAGACGCCGGCCGCCTCCGCCACGTCGTCCAGGGACACGTCCTCGGGGGTGCGGTGCGCGAAGAGGGTGAGGGCGGCGTTGAGGAGCTGGGTGCGGCGCTCCTCGACGCTCAGGCGGCGGTAGGCGGGAGTGGGGGCCGAGGGCGTCATGACCAGCAGCGTAGTCGGGTGTGTGTGCCTGCGGCGCCCGTGCGGGTTCGGTGCGGGCGCGGGTAGCGCCTGCGGTGGGGGTGTGCGTCGGGGCCGCGCCGGGGGGGTGTCCGTCCTCGGTCGGGCGGTTGCCCTCGGGCAGAGAGGCTCGCGCTCGTTGACGCCCGCCGCTGCGGGCGGACCCCCCCCGGGCACGTCCCCTTGCCGCCGTACGCGGGTGCCGGTGCGTGGGGCTACGCCAATAGGCCCGATGACCTCCAGAGGCGGCGGCCCACTCCGCGTAGGACTCCGATGTCGTCCAGGAAGTCCGTCAGACGCTTCGCCCCTGTCTGCATGACCTCCCGGCGGTGGCCGCTGGCCTTGACCTGGGCCATGGCCTCCCGCTTGTCGAGGCCTACGTTCGCGTAGACCTCGGGGTTGACGAAGGCGACGGAGAAGACGCGGGCGAACTCGCCCGAGGTGACGCGGGTGAACTCCTGGGACCACTTGGGGGCCGTCACCATCTGGCGGCGCAGCTCCTCGCGGGCGTAGCGGACGTGCCGGGCCTCCTCGACCACGTGGATGCGGGTGACGCCGCGGATGAGGGGCTGGACGCGCTCGTCCGGGAAGGTCAGGCGCTGCATCCAGTCGAGGACCTCCTCACCGAGCAGGGTGGCCGTGAAGGAGCCGGGGGTGGTGGAGATCGTCTTGAAGAGGCGGCCGAGGTTCTGGTGGACGCGGCTGACGGGGTACCAGGGGGTGCCGCCGTGGGATATCAGGCGGGCGAACATCTTGGAGTGCCGGCACTCGTCCTCGATCTCGGTGAGGGCGTAGCGGACGTGGGCGCTCGTCGCCGCCTTGTCGTAGATGTGGCGGACCAGGAGCTGCATGAGGATGATCTCGAACCAGATGCCCAGCGAGGCCAGTGCCGCCGACTCGTGCTGGGAGAGGAGGATGCGCTGCTCCTCGCTCATCCGCTTCCACAACGGGGTGTCGTAGAGCGAGACGAGCTCCGGGGGCCAGAACCACTTGCCCTCCTCGAAGGGGGCCTCCCAGTCGAGCTCCTTGTCGGGGTCGAAGGAGTGCTTGGCGGAGGAGGCGAGGAGGCGTTCGGCCACCTGTTCGCGGTCCTTGAGGTGGCCGAGCGCGTCGCGCAGTCCTTCGAGCGCGTCGGCTTCCGTCAGGGTCGTCATCGGTCGCTCACCTCAGTTACCGGGGGTACGTCGTCCGCGTCTTATGAGACTGCCTGTCAGCAAGGGCGTCAATCCCTCGCGCGGTACTTGTTGACCCCGCGTCTACCCCGTGTGAGCCTGCGGGGCATGCCGACATTCGACCTGTACACCAACGATCCGGGAGAACCTCTCTGGCAGGTGCCGGCGGCCGGCGCCGCCCGTTTCAGCTGGGAGTACGACGACGGGCGCGACCGGCTTCTGGCCCTCTACCAGAAGGGCAAGGACAAGCAGTGGGACGGGCAGCTCAGAATCGACTGGGATCTGGAGGTCGATCCGTTCGACTCGCTCGGTACGCCGGAGGAGGCGATGGCGCTCTACGGGACGCCGTACTGGGCGAAGATGAGCGAACGGGAGAAGGGCGATCTGCGGCAGCACTACGCCTCCTGGCAGTTCAGTCAGTTCCTGCACGGTGAGCAGGGCGCGATGATCTGCGCGGCCCGGATCGTGGAGTCGGTGCCGGACATGGACGCCAAGTTCTATTCGGCGACGCAGACGATGGACGAGGCGCGGCACGCCGAGATCTACGGGCGTTTTCTGCACGAGAAGATCGGCATGGTCTATCCGATCAACGACAACCTGCAGGCCCTGCTGGGCGACACCCTGCGGGACAGCCGCTGGGACATGCCCTACCTCGGGATGCAGGTGCTGATCGAAGGGCTCGCGCTGGCCGCCTTCGGCATGATCCGGGACACCACCACCAAGCCGCTGCCCAAGCAGATCCTGGCCTATGTGATGCAGGACGAGGCACGGCACGTGGCGTTCGGGCGGATGGCGCTTCGGGACTACTACAAGCAGCTGACCGATGACGAACTCCGTGAGCGGGAGGAGTTCGTCATCGAGGGCTGCTATCTGATGCGGGACCGGCTGCGGGGCGTGGAGGTCCTGGAGAACTTCGGCATCCCGAAGGCCGAGGCGGAGCAGCTCAGCGAGCGGTCCGAATTCCTCCGGCTTTTCCGGCGGTTGCTGTTCTCGCGCATCGTCCCCTGCGTGAAGGACATCGGGCTGTGGGGCAAACGCCTTCAGCAGGCCTACGTCGACATGGGGGTCCTGGAAATGGGCGACTCCAATCTGGATCTGCTGATGGCGCAGGACGAGGAGATCGCGGAGAAGCTCGACGCCGAGCGCTTCGGGGCGGAGGAGCGGGAGCGGGTGGCCGAGGTCGAGGAGACCATCGAGGCCGGGACCGAGGGCTAGGGACCGTCGCGGGGATCAGGACCTAGACCGAGCAGCCGAGCCCGTCCGGCACCTCGCCGAACACCGGCTGCGCGCCCTGCGGCGGGAACGACGTGCGCAGGGTGAAGGCGTACGGGGTCGGGCCGTTGGTGCGCAGGTGCAGCAGGCGGGACTCGGCCTCCGCGACGGTGGGGCGGTGGCCTGTGGGGACCCACCACAGGGTCACCATCGCCTCCTGCACGCGTTCGAACCACTCACGGCGGCGGGCCAGCATCTCGCGGTGGCGCCCCTGGTACATGTACGCCGTCAGCGCGTTCGTGTCGCGCCACACCGACATGTTGATGATCAGCCAGTCGTCGCCGAAGACGCTCACGTCCGTCGCGTCACCGCTGTCGCCCTCCAGCCGCCAGACGAAGCCGTCGGCGGCGTCGGCGTCGGCGTTCACCGGGTCGAGACTGTCGACGAAGTCCTTCAGCTGGGGCGAGTCCAGCGGGGCCTTGAGGCGGGCGATGTTGACCTGGGCGAGTTCGAAGGCGGCTTCCTGAGCGGGTGATGTCGTCATGGACCGAACGATAGGTCGGGCGGGCGGCGGGGCCCAGGGGGTATCTCAGTGGGTGAGCATCAACGGCCCTCGCCCTGCGGTGACTTCAGCACCGCCTCCATCACCGCCCGCGCGATCGGCGCCGCGTCCCCGCCCCCGCTGATCTCGCCCCGGTCGGCGTCCGCGTCCTCCACCACCACCGCCACCGCCACCTTGGGCTCCAGGTCACGGTCGCCCTTCGCCCAGGAGACGAACCAGGCGTACGGGGTTCCGGAGTTGCCGAGGCCGTGCTGGGCGGTACCGGTCTTGCCGCCGACCGTCGCGCCCGGGATCCAGGCGCCCGTGCCGGTGCCCTCCCGCACCACGTCCACCATCAGCTCCTTCAGCAGCCGGGCGGTCGAGGGCCGCATGGCCTGCCGCACCGGGCGCGACCCGCCCGTCGACACCGTGGAGCCGCTCGCCCGGGTCGTGCGCTCCACCAGGTACGGCGACCGCACCTGACCACCGTTGGCCACGGCCGCCGCGACCATCGCCATCTGCAGCGGGGTGGCGCGCGTGTTGTACTGCCCGATCGACGACAGGGCGAGCTGCGCCTGGTCCACCTTCGTGTCGAAGGTGCTCTCCGCGACGGAGAAGGGGACTCTCAGGTTCGCGTCGTTGAAGCCGAAGGCCTTGGCCGTGCGCACCATCCGGTCCACCCCGACCCTGACCCCAAGCCGGGCGAACACCGTGTTGCACGACCACTCGAACGCCTTGCGCAGGGGAACGTCCTCGCAGCCCTCGGACTCGTTGGTCAGCGAGGTCCTGGTGCCCGGCAGGCGGTACGGATCCGGGGAGTCGGTCGGCCGGTCCAGGTCCTCCACCACCCCGGCGTCCAGCGCCGCGGCCGCCGTCACCACCTTGAACGTCGACCCCGGCGGGTACGTCTTGCGCACCGCCCGGTTGAGCATCGGCCGGTCCGCGTCCCGGTTCAGCGAGGACCAGGACCTGGTCACCGAGGCGCCGTTCCCGGACAGCGCGGACGGGTCGTAGGAGGGGGCGGAGACGAGGGCCAGGATCCGTCCCGTCGCCGGCTCGATCGCCGCGACCGCCCCTTTGCGGCCGGCCAGCCCCTCGTACGCCGCCTCCTGCGCTGCCTTGCGCAGTGTGGTGACGACGTCGCCGCCGGGGTAGCGGTCGTGGGCCCCGCCGTTCCACAGGGCGAAGGGCGACAGCAGCGGGTCGGTGCCCGCCAGGACGCCGTCCTCGGAGTGTTCCAGGAGCGTCGTGCCGTACTCCTGCGAGGCGAAGCCGGTGACGGGGGCGAACATCGGGCCGTTGGTGTAGGTCCGCTCGTACCGCAGGTGCTCGCCGGTGTCATGGGATCCGGTGACCGGTTCGCCGTCGACCAGGATGTCGCCCCGCGGCTGAGCGTAACGGGCGATCGTGGTGCGGCGGTTGGCGATGTTGTCGTTGTACGCCGGGGCCTCGAAGACCTGGATGCGAGTGGCGTTGACGAGCAGGGCGACCAGCAGCAGGGCGCAGAAGAGGGCGGCGTGCCGGATGTGCCGGGTCATCGGGCCGCCTCCTCGGCCCTGGGCACGCCGAGCCGGCTGCGCGCCTTGTCGCTCAGCCGGATCAGCAGCGCCACGATCGCCCAGTTGGTGACCACCGACGAGCCGCCCTGGGCCAGGAACGGCATCGCCATGCCGGTCAGCGGGATCAGGCCGGTGACCCCGCCCGCGATCACGAACACCTGGAGCGCCACGATCGAGGCGAGCCCGACCGCGAGCAGCCGGCCGAAGGGGTCGCGCAGGGCGAGGCCCGCCCGGTAGCCGCGCTCCACCAGCAGGCCGTAGAGCAGGAAGACCGCGGACAGGCCCGCCAGGCCCAGTTCCTCGCCGGCCGTCGCCAGGACGAAGTCCGACTTGGCCGCGAAGCCGATCAGGATCGAGTGGCCGAGGCCCAGTCCGGTGCCGAGCGTGCCGCCCGCCGCGAAGGCGAACAGCGACTGGGACAGCTGGTTGGGGCCCTCGCCCGCCTCGATCGAGGCGAACGGATGCTGCCAGTCCTCGACCCTGCCGTGCACATGCGGCTCCAGCTCCCCGACGGCCACCGCGCCGAGCGCCGCCAGCAGCAGGCCCACGGCGATCCAGCCGGTGCGGCCGGTGGCGACGTAGAGCAGGACCACGAACAGGCCGAAGAAGAGCAGCGAGGTGCCGAGGTCGCGTTCGAGGATCAGCACCCCGACGCTCAGCAGCCAGATGGCGACGATCGGACCGAGGACCCGGCCGGTGGGCAGTTGCAGCCGCTCGCTGCCGAACACCCGCCGGCCGGTGTAGGCCAGCGCACTGCGGTTGGCGGCCAGATACGCCGCGAAGAACACCGCGAGCAGCACCTTCGCGAACTCGCCGGGCTGGATGGAGAATCCGGCGACCCGGATCCAGATACGGGCGCCGTTCACGGACGGGAAGAAGATCGGCAGGGTGAGCAGGACGAGGGCAGCGACGACGCACACGTAGGAGTAGCGCTGGAGCACACGGTGGTCGCGCAGCAGCAGGACGACCACGATGAACAGGGCCACCCCCAGCGTGGACCACACGAGTTGGGTGGGCGCCGCCCGGTCGCCCGGCGTCTCCAGGTCGAGCCGGTAGATCAGGACCAGGCCGAGGCCGTTGAGCAGCACGCCGATCGGCAGCAGCAGGGGGTCGGCCGAGGGAGCGCGCAGGCGCACCGCCAGATGGGCGACCAACGCGAGGACACCGAGCCCGGCGCCGTAGCCGGCGGCACCGGGCGGGACGGTGCCGGTTCTGGCGAGGCCGACCGCGCAGTAGCCGTACACGGAGAGCAGGACGGCCACGACGATGAGGGCCAGTTCGATGCCACGGCGCCGGGGGAGCGGAGCGGCGGGAGCGGGGGCGTCCGCTGCCACCAGGGTGGTTCCGGCCTTGGTCATGTCCGGAACTTACCCAAATAGTCTGTCTTGTGCGCTCTTTGCCCAGTGGTCCACTCGGATCACCCGGCCCCCCCGGATGGCCTACCGCAGTGTCAGTTTCGCGACCGCCCCGCCATCCACGGCGTTCGAGAACGCCAACCGCGCCCCCAGCACCTCCGCCTGCCCCAACGCGATGGTCAGCCCCAGCCCGTGCCCCCGGGAGCCCCCTTCCGTACGGAACCGCTGCGGCCCGTGCGCGACGAGGTACCGCGGATAGCCGTCACCGTGGTCCCGCACGGTGACCTCCGGCCCGTCCACCGTCAGGGAGACCGGCCCGCGCCCGTGCTTGTGCGCGTTGGCCACCAGATTCCCCAGCACCCGCTCCAGCCGCCGCCGGTCCGTCTCGATCACGACGTCCCGCAGGACCACGACCTCCGTCG
Organism: Streptomyces sp. NPDC093568; assembly: GCF_044764945.1. NCBI lineage: Bacteria > Bacillati > Actinomycetota > Actinomycetes > Kitasatosporales > Streptomycetaceae > Streptomyces > Streptomyces sp. NPDC093568. The sequence goes on from NZ_JBIWJD010000004.1 coordinate 176,178, forward strand.
CGGTCCCGGACGCCCGCACCACCCGCTCGGCCAGCGCCCCGAGCGGCTCGCTGTCCGGCTCCGAGCGCTCGCGCCCGCTGTCCAGCCGTGAGATCTCCAGCAGGTCCTCGGTCAGCGTGCGCAACGCGGCCACCCGGTCCCGCACCAGCTCCGTCGGCCGCCCCGGCGGCAGCAGCTCGGCCGCCGCGTGCAGCCCGGTGAGCGGCGTACGCAGCTCGTGCGCCACGTCCGCCGTGAAGCGCTGCTCGGCCAGCAGCTTGCCCTGCAGCGAGGCCGCCATCGAGTCCAGCGCCGCGGCGACCACGGCCACCTCGTCCTGCGGGCGGGTCGAGTGTTCCTGCGTACGGGGGTCGTCCACCCGGGCGTCCAGGTCGCCCCCGCTGATCCGCCGGGCCACCCGGGCCGTGGCGTGCAGCCGGCGCGTCACCCGGGTCACCGCGAACGCGCCCACCAGGACGGTCACGCCGATCGCCAGCGCCGACGACCACACGATCGCCCGGTCCAGTCCGTCGATGGTGCGGGCCTGCTGCGAGTAGTCCACCTCGACCGCGAGAGCACGCTCGCCGTCGGCCGGGCCCGCCGCCCACATGGTGGGGCGGCCGCTGTGGTCGGCGACCATCGTGCCGCGTTCCCCGGCCACCGCGAGCTCGTGCAGCCGCTCGGGAAGCTCCGGCGGGTCGATCCCGACACCGGGTCCCATGGGGTCCCCGGCCTCGAACGCCCGCGTCGCGTCATCCAGCCGGGACAGCGCGAGGTCGCGGGCCTGGCCGACGGTCTGGTTGGTCACCGAGACATGCACGAGGATGCCGAGCAGCGCGGCCAGCGCACAGCACATCACCGTGATGAAGGCGGCCGCCTTCACGGCCAGCGTGCCGGCCCACTGGGGGAGCGCGAGCCTCATGGCGTGCTCGCCGAGGCGGAAGGCGAGGGAGACGCGGAAGACGACGGGGGCGCGGACGGGTGCGGTGTCTTCTCGCGCTGCCCCGTGCGCAGCATCTCGTCGTGCGTGAGCAGCATCGCCTTCTGGTCCGCGTCCCACGTCCACTGCAGCCGGTACTCGTACCCGGCGACCTCGGACGGCGACCGAATGATCACCGACCGCCCGGCCAGCTCCACGCCGCTGATGGCGTCGTCCCAGCTCATCACCTGCACGAGCCGCTGCTTCTCGACGGTGTAGACGCGCACCGCGGTCGTCTTGCCGGGCATCAGCCGGAAGCCGAGCGTGAGCTCCGGGTGCCCGTCGCCGGTCAGGTCCCGGTAGTACGGCCGCAGCACCGGGCAGCCGCCGTGCCCCGCGCCGGCGGCGCACCGGGCCATCAGACGGCCGGTGTCGCGGTAGGGCGCGTCCTTGCCCTGATAGTCCCCCGGGCTCTTGTCGAGCTCCTTGCGGACGACCGTCACCGGGTTCACGTCACGGATGTCGCCGCCGGCGACCGTGACGCCCTTCACGACCTCCCGGTTCACCTCGCCGATCTCATAGGCCGGCCGGGACGCGGGCGTCAGCATCGGCCAGAGCTTGTCCGGGCTGACCGCGGTCTCGGTCGGGCCCGCGCCCTGGAGCCCCCCGGCGTCGCCGCAGGCCGTCGCGGCCGACAGCAGCAGTGCGACGAGGGCACTGAGCGCGCCGGTGCGCGTGAGGCGGCTGCGGGGCACGGTTCTCCTGGGGCTCGGGGTGAAGGTCGGCCCGTACACCCTATTCGTACGGAAGTCCTTTTTGCGCACTCGGTGGGCGGACGGGCGACGGCTACTCGGCGAGCTCCTCGAGCAGCCGGGCGGTGGGCAGGCCGGCCCGGAGGTAGTCGACGAACAGCTCGTTGTGCAGGGCCCACGGCGAGCGGCGGGAGCGTATCAGCCGGATCGCCTGTTCGGCGGAGCGGCTGGAGCGGGTCAGCGCGTGGGCGATGACCAGGCCCGAGCGGTTGTACCCGTGATAACAGCGGACGAGGACCCTGCGGCCCTCGTCCAGCGCCTCGCGCGCGGCTTCCGCGAGCCGTATCACCCCCGCGAGCTGGGTGCCGTCCAGCGGCCCGTCGGGGATCGGCCACACCTGGTGCTCGACGCCGGGATCGGGGCCGTACCCGGGCAGCCGCAGCAGCGTCTGCACGAGATCGAACTCGTCCCGGACGACCGCGAACTCCAGTTGCCCCGAGCGTCCCCGGAACTCGTGTCCGCCCATCCACAGGCCGGGCACGATCTCGTTCCACGGGCTGTCCGGTGCGGGTACGTCGGGTTGCTTCCTGCGGGTACGCAACGGCGCCTCCCCAGCCACCCCGAGGGGGGTCTGCCCAACTCCTCTCAAAGGTAACCGGGTTCTTGCCCCGGCAGCACCCCGCCTGTTCCCATGGTCATGGGGTGATGGTGCATGAGCGGACTGCGCGTCATACCGACCTGGCGACACGGTCAGGAACGGCTCTACGTCTGCCGCACGGACGGGCGGAATCTCGCCTGGTACGACCGTGAGGCGGGCCGGGTCAACCTGCTCAGCGACGACCGCAGGGACGAGGTGCTGGAGGCGCTCGGCCCCTTCATCACCGGCCCGGTGACGGTCGGCCCGCCCCCGGTGCCCACCCCTGCCGAGCTGGCCCGGCTGACCCTGCACCCGGACGACGACCTGGCGCCCAACCGGCCCGGCGAGGCGCTCCTGGTCGCCCTGGACCGCGACCCGGGCCCCGCGCACCGGCTGCGCGCCGACCCCCGCCGTCGCGCGCTGACGGCGGAGCAGACGGTCGGGGAGACGCTGGACCGGCTGGACAGCGCCGGCTGGCACGCGCTGCACTCCGTGCCGCTGCCCGGCGGCGACCGCATCCACCATCTGGTGATCGGGCCGGGCGGGCTGTTCGCGCTGCACTCCCTGTACGCCCGCAAGCAGAAGGTGACGATCGCCGACCCGGTGGTCTCGCTGGGGCGCCGGGACTCCACCCCCCTGCTGCGCCGCGTCCGCGCCGACGCCGACCGCGCCTCCTACGCCCTGACCGCCGAGGTCCGCCCGGTCCTCGTCCTGGTCGCCCCGGCCGACGTGCGCCTCACCGCGCCGCCGCGGGAGGTGCGGGTGCTGCGGGACACCGAGCTGGCGGGGCTGGCCCGGACGGGCGGGGTGCTGAAGCCGGCGGATGTGGAGGCGCTGCACGCGATGGCCCGGGACCGGAGGGTCTGGGGCGACCCCGGCTGAGCCGTGCGGCGGCCGGGTGACAGCCTCCGGTCAGGGCAGGTCGCCCGCGCGTTCCCCGTCCAGCAGGGGCGCGAGCAGATCGCCGTAGTCCTGAAGTCGGGGTGCCAGGTCGGGTGCCAGGAAGGTCAGGGCGCCGGGGGAGCGGCAGCTCTCGATCTCCTCCCAGGTGACCGGTGCGGAGACCGTGGGGTCGCGGCGGGCGCGCAGGGTGTAGGGCGTGGCCGTCGTCTTGCGGGCGGCGTTCTGGCTCCAGTCGACGAAGACCTTCCCCGGCCGCAGGCTCTTGGTCATGCGGTGGACCACGAGCCGGGGCAGGGCCTTCTCGGCCGCCACGGCGAGTTCCTTCGCGTACTCGGTCGCCCGCTCGGAGGGGGCCGGCCGGATCGCCGCGGTGAGATGGAGGCCCTTCGAGCCCGACGTCTTGGCGTACGCCTCGATCCCGTCGGCGGCCAGCCGCTCCCGGAGCCAGAGGGCGACCTCGCAGCACTCGACCACCGTCGCGGGGGAGCCGGGGTCGAGGTCGAAGACCAGCCGGTCGGCCTCGCCGGGCGCGCCGATCACCCACTGGGGCGTATGGAACTCGGTGACGAGGTTGGCCGCCCACATCAGGCTCGCGAGGTCCTGCACGAACACCATCCGCGCCGGCCCCTCGACCCGGGGCACCTCGGCCGTGGTGACCCAGTCGGGGGTGCCCGGCGGCACGTTCTTGGTGAAGAACACCTGGCCGTCCGGCCCGTCGGGATAGCGCAGGAAGGACACGGGCCGATCCCGCAGATGGGGCAGCAGGGCGTCGGCGGTGGTGGCGTAGTAGTGCAGCACCTCGCCCTTGGTGAAGCCGGTCCCCGGATACAGCACCTTCTCCAGGTTGCTGAGCGCGAGCCGTCGCCCCTCCACCTCTGTGATCGGCGTCATACGATGAGAATTCCAGAGATTGTGCTTGATATGTGAGCAATCCTGACCAAACGGACCGAAAGGGTGCTGCACGTGCGATCCATATGGAACGGCGCCATCTCGTTCGGCCTGGTCAGCATCCCGATCAAGTTGGTGAACGCCACCGAGAACCGCTCCATCTCCTTCCGGCAGATCCACGCCGAGGACGGCGGCCGGATCCGCTACCGCAAGGTCTGCGAGCTGGAGGACCGTGAGGTCACCCAGGCGGAGATCGGCAAGGGCTACGAGGACGCGGACGGCACGATCATCCCGATCACGGACGAGGACCTGGACCATCTGCCGCTGCCGACCGCGAAGACGATCGAGATCGTGGCGTTCGTGCCGAACGAGCGGATCGATCCGCTCCAGATGGACAGCGCCTACTACCTCGCGGCGGGCGGGGCGCCCGCGGCCAAGCCGTACACCCTGCTGCGGGAGGCGCTCAAGCGCAGCCAGAAGGTGGCGATCGCGAAGTTCGCGCTGCGCGGGCGTGAGCGCCTCGGCATGCTGCGCGTCGTCGGCGACGCCATCGCCATGCACGGGCTGCTCTGGCCGGACGAGGTCCGCGCGCCCGAGGGGGTCGCGCCGGACACGAACGTCACGGTGAACGACAAGGAGCTGGACCTCGCGGACGCCCTGATGGACACCCTCGGCGAGATCGAGCTCGACGAGCTGCACGACGAGTACCGCGAGGCCCTGGAGGAGGTCGTCGCCGCGAAGGCGGCCGGCGAGGCACCGCCACAGGCGCCGGAACCGGCCAAGGCGGGCAAGGTGCTCGACCTGATGGCGGCCCTGGAGAACAGCGTGCGCGCGGCCAAGGAGTCGCGCGGCGAGGAGCCGAAGAAGGCGGCCGAGGTCCGCAGCCTGCCCCAGCGCAAGTCGGCCCGGGCGGCCCCGAAGCAGACAGCGGGCAAGAAGTCGACGTCGGCGGCGAAGAAGACGGCGGCGAAGAAGACCACGGCCTCGGCGAAGAAGTCGACGGCCAAGTCGGCCCAGGGGGCGAAGAAGACGGCCGCGAAGAACACGGCGAAGAGCACGGCGAAGAGCACGGCGAAGAAGACCCAGGCCAAGAAGACGACCTCACGCAAGCGCTCGGCCTAGGCGGGCCCGGCCCGGGCCCTGTCTTTCGGATCGCCCCGGCGTCGTAGGAAAGGCTCGTCAGCCGTGCCGGCGCGTCACAGCAGCTCTGCCGTGAGGTACCCGACCAACTCCTCTCGCCTGGGGTTGAGATAGAAGTGGTTCCCCTCGAAGACCCGGACCTCCAGCCCCTTCTCCGTGACGTCCGCCCATGTCGCGAGGTCCTCCGCCGTGCACACGGGATCACGGTCGCCCCCGCAGGCCGTGACCGGAACCCCCAGCCGGCGCAGGTGAGCCGGGCGGTACGTCGACAGCAGGCCGAAGTCCGCCCGCAGGGCCGGCATGATCAGCGGCCGGAGCGCGGGATGGTCGTAGAGCGCGGCGCCCTCGGGATCCAGGGTGCGGACCCGGTCGAGGATCTCGGCGTCGGTCGGGGCCGACGTCGGCGCCAGCTCCTGCGGGAGCCGGGGCCGGGGCCGGCCCGACACGATCAGCCGGGTGAGGGCGGGGCCGGGGGCCTCCTCCAGCCGGCGGGCCACCTCGTACGCCACCGACGAGCCCATGCTGTGTCCGAACAGGGCCAGCGGCACGCCGTCGGTCAGCTCGTCCCGCAGGGCCCGCGTGATCGCGTCCGCCAGCTCGTCCATCACGGTCGCGCACGGTTCGGCCAACCGGTCCTGGCGGCCCGGGTACTGCACCGACAGGACCTCGATCCCGGGCGGCGTCAGCGTCGTCCACTCGTGGAAGGAACCCGCCGCTCCGCCCGCGTGCGGAAAGCACAGCAGGCGCACCCGCGCGCCGGGCGCGCTGACCCCCCGGAACCAGCGGCTGCGTATGTCGGAGACGGTCATGCCTCCGCCTCGAACTCGGCCAGGAGGGCGTCCAGCGCGCCGTCCGCCTCGCCGTTCTGCTTCATCTCCACGATGCGTGTCGTCGTGTCCTTCAGTGTGACCGGCTCCAGGAACAGCTGGATCGGCACGTCGATGCCCAACTCGTCACGGAGCCTTCCGGCCAGGTGCACGGCGGTCAGGGAGTCGCCGCCCGCCTCGAAGTACGTCTGCGCGAGTCCGGCGGCCCCGTCGAGGTCCAGCGCCTCGATCACCAGCTCGGCCACCCGCGCCTGAAGTTCGCTCTCCGGCGCGGGCGAGGGGGCTTCGGGCGTCTCCGGGACCGGCCCGCGCAGCCGCAGCGAGCCGTGGCTCTCCCCCGCGAACGGATACCCCGGCAGCCGCACCCGCCGTACCTCACCGTCGAGGGCCGGCCAGGTCACCGTCTCGCCCCTCAGCCATGCCTCGCCCAGGGGGTCGGTCGTCTCCTCCCGGCGGCCCCCGGCCAGCGCCGCGAGCTTCCGCGCGGCCTCCTGGGCGTCGGCGGCCACGACACAGGCGCGTACGGGCATCTGGACCCGGCCGGTCCGCAGGGTGTGCGCGACGTCGGGCAGCGCCGGGGCGTCCGCCGCGCGCAGCCGGGCCGCCAACCGGTCGGCCAGGAGGAAGAGCTGCGCCTCGGTGCGCGCGGACAGCGGCAGGACCGTCGGCCGGGAGTCCACGGCCGTGCGCGCGCTCCGCTCCGGCGCCTCCTGCACCACCACGTGCACGTTCGTGCCGCCGATGCCCACCGACGTCACCCCCGCGAGGCGGGGCAGGTCCGGCCTGCTCGGCCACGCGCGCGCCTCGGTCACCAGCCGCAGCGGCGAGTCCTCCAGGGCGGCGACCGGGCGCGTGACGTCCACCGTCGGCGCGAGCGTCGCGTGCTCCAGCATCAGGATCGTCTTGATCAGCGCCGCCGCCCCGGCCGCCGCGTCGGCGTGCCCGATGTTCGACTTCACCGAGCCGATGCCGATGCCGGCACCGCCCGCGAAGGCGGCGCCGGCCGCCTCCAGTTCGATCCGGTCGCCGAGTTCCGTCCCGGTCCCGTGCGCCTCCACGTACTGCGCCGCCGAGGGCTCCAGCCCCGCCGCCGCCCACGCCTCAGTGATGGCGGCCGTCTGCTGGTCGACCCCCGGAGCGGTGAAGCCGACCTTGCCGGCACCGTCGTTGGTGACCGCCGTGCCCCGGATCACCGCGCGCACCGGGTCGCCGTCGGCCAGCGCGTCCTCCAGCCGGCGCAGCACCAGCACGCCCACCCCGGCACCCGGCACCGTGCCCGCGGCCTTCTCGTCGAAGGGGCGGCAGCGGCCGTCCGGGGAGAAGATCCCGCCCTGGTAGTGGACGTACCCCTGCTTGCGCACGCTGCCGATGGCCACCCCGCCCGCCAGCGCCGTGTCGCACTCGCCGAGCAGCAGGGCCTGCACGGCGACATGGACGGCCGTCAGCGAGGTCGAGCAGGCCGTCTGGACCGTCATGCTCGGCCCGTCCAGGCCCAGCCGGTAGGAGACCCAGGGCGCCAGGAACTCGCGGTCGGTCAGGATCCGGACCTGAAGCGCGCCGATCGACGCGGCGAGCGCCGGGTCGGTGCCGGCGGCCAGCGCGTGTTCCGTCGGACTGCCGCCCACGTACACGCCGGTGCGGCCCGGGGCGTCGAGCGGGGCGTACCCCGCGTCCTCCAGGGCGGACCAGGCGGTCTCCAGCAGCACCCGGTGCTGCGGGTCGAGGGCCGCCGCCTCGGCGCGGCCGAAGCCGAAGAGCTCGGCCTCGAAGCGGTCCGCGTCGGCCAGATGCCCCTGGGCGGGGACGTACGCCGGGTTGCGCAGCTCCGCCGGGTCCGCGCCGTCGGCCAGCAGTTCCTTCTCGGTGAAGGCGGACACGGAGCAGACACCGTCGCGCAGATTGGCCCAGTACGCGTCGAGGTCGGGGGCGCCGGGGAAGCGTCCGCTCATCCCCACAACGGCCACCGCGGACTCCAGGTCGTGCGGTACGGCTGCCTCGGTCGTCATCGTGTCGTGCCCTTCCTCGAACGGAGTTTGTGCAGGGCCGCCCGGCGGTCACTGCCCCGCCGGGCCGCCTCCTCGTGGGATGCGGAGTGCTCGGCGGTGCGGTCGAGATGGGCCGCCACCGCCGCGACCGTCGGATGCCGGAACAGGTCGACCAGGGTGAGGCCTTCGTGCTCCGGGTGCTCCTGGAGCGCCGCGAGCACGGCCAGCAGCCGTACCGAATTGCCGCCCAGGTCGAAGAAGTTGTCGTGCACACCGACCCGGTCCAGGGTCAGCACCCGCTGCCAGACCTCGGCCACCCGCCGCTCGGCCCCGGTGCCGGGAGCGGCGTACGACTCGCCCAGCTCGGGCCGCGAGGAGGGCGGTTCGGGCAGCCGGGACCGATCGATCTTGCCGGAGCGGTTCAGGGGCAGTTCCGGCAGGCGTACGAAGGCGTCCGGGACCATGTAGCCGGGGAGCCGCTCGGCCAGGTGAGCGCGCAGGGCCGCGTCCGGCACGTCGGCGGTGGTGACCACGTACGCCACCAGCCGCTGCTCGGCGCCCTCCCCGCGCACGGCCGCCGCGGCCACCGTGACCTCGGGACGCCCCGCCAGCAGGGCCTCGATCTCGCCGAGTTCGATCCGGTAGCCGCGCAGCTTCACCTGTGAGTCGCCGCGGCCCAGGTAGTGCAGGACGCCGTGCGCGTCGATCCGGCACAGGTCGCCGGTGCGGTACATCCGGCTCCCCGGCGGGCCGTACGGATCGGCGACGAAACGCTCGGCCGTCATGCCGGGCCGGCCGAAATAGCCACGGGCCAGGGTGGCGCCGGCGACGTAGAGCTCACCGGTCACGCCGACCGGGGCCGGGCGCAGCCGGCCGTCCAGGACGTAGGCACGCGAGCCGGGGACCGCGTGGCCGATCACCACCGGCTCGCCCGGCCGCAGTTCGGCGGTGGTCGAGTAGACGGTGGCCTCGCTGGGGCCGTACGCGTTGACGATCCGGCGGCCTTCCTCGCCCAGCCGCTCGACCAGCTCGGCCGGGCAGGCCTCGCCGCCGACCGCGAGCGTGCGCAGCTCGGGCAGCGCGCCCGGGGCGCGGGGGAGCGTCATCGCGGCGGACGGCGGCAGGAAGACGTAGGTGATGCGGGAGTCCCGCAGCCGGGCCTGGAGCGCCTCGCCCAGCCGCTCGTCCTCCTGCGCGATGTGCAGCTCGGCGCCCGCGACCCAGGGGAAGAACAGGTCCGACACGGCCACGTCGAAGCCGAACGACACGAACTGAAGGACGCGGTCCGTCTCGGTCACCGGGAACACGGGGCGGACGTTCGTCGCGAGGTTGAGCAGTGCGCGGTGCTCCACCGCCACGCCCTTGGGGACGCCGGTGGAGCCCGAGGTGTACAGGACGTAGGCGAGGTCGTCGAGGGCGCACTCCACCGGGGTGAGCGCGGGCGGTGCCGGCTCCGTGTCCTCGTCCACCCGCAGTTCGGGTACGTCCGTTCCGGACCGGCCCGTCGTCCCCGCCGCCGTCAGCAGCAGCGACGTGCCCGAGTTGTCGACCATGTAGGCCAGGCGAACGGGCGGGTGCGCCGGGTCCAGCGGGACGTACGCGCCGCCGGCGCGCAGGACCGCGACGGCCGCGATGGCCATGTCGGCGCCGCGGGGGAGCAGGAGGCCGACGCGGTGTCCTCGGCGTACGCCGTGAGCTTGCAGCCGGGCCGCCAAGTGGTCAGCCTGTCGCAGGAGTTCGGCGTAGGTCAGGCGCAGGTCGCCGCAGACGAGGGCGGTGGCCTCCGGCCGGGTGACGGCTTGGTCCGCGACGAGGCGCGGGACCAGGCGCGCCTCGACGCGTTGGCGTGCGGCTGCGAGTTCGTGGTGGCCGGGCGCGCCCAGCAGGCGTTGCCTTTCCTCCACCGGCACCATGTCGATCGCCGACAGCGGGGCCTGCGGACGGTCCAGCAGCCCCTCAAGCAGGGTTTCGAAGCACCGCGTCCACCGCCGTACCGTCTCTCCCTCGAACAGCGCGCCGCGGTAGATGAGGTACCCGGCCAGGTCCTCGCCCCAGCGCTCCACCTGGAGGTGCAAGTCGAACTTCGCGGTGTCCAGGACCACAGGGACCCGCTCGACCTCCGCGCCGGCCAGACTCAGCGTCAGCTCGGTGTCGTCGTCGTAGCCGAAGACCACCTGGACGACCGGGTCGTGGCTGATCTCGCGGACCGGCGCGACGGCGTCGACCACCGCCTCGAACGGGGCGTCCTGGTACGGCTGGGAGGCCAGCAGCGCGGCACGCAGCCGGTCGATCAGGTCGTGGTAGGCCGGGTCGCCGGACAGATCGACGCGCAGCGCCAGGGTGTTGGTCAGCATGCCGACCATGTCCTGGAGCTCGGGGCGGTCCCGGCCGGAGACGGGGAAGCCGATCACCAGGTCCTCGGCACCGGACAGCCGGCTCACGAAGGCGGCGTACGCGGCGAACAGCGCCATGAACGGCGTACCGCCACGTGCCCGAGCCGTGGCGGCGATCCGCTCGCGCACCCCGGCCGGCAGGAGGAACCGCTCGGTGCCGCCCACCGCCGTACGCACCGCCCCGCGCGGCCGGTCCAGCGGCAGTGCGACCGTCTCCGGGGCGCCCCGCAGTTGCCGCGCCCAGTGGGCGACCGATCCCGCGTACTCGCCGGCCGCCTGCCGCTCGCGCTGCCAGGCGGCGAAGTCGGCGAACTGCAGGGGAAGTTCGGGGAGGCCGTGCGCCAGCCCCTTCGTCTCGTTCTCGTACGCCGCGGACAGCTCGCGCAGCAGCACGCCCAGGGACCAGCCGTCGCAGACCAGGTGGTGGGCGACCAGGAGAATGCGGTGACTGCCGTCCTCGAGGGCGTACACCGTGCAGCGCAGCAGCGGGCCCCGCGCCGGGTCGAAGGAGCGGGCCGCCTCGGTGCGCATCAGATCGGCGACCGCCTCCGGCGCGGCCCGCTCGACCGTGAGGGCCGCGCGCGCCTCGGCCGCCACGAGCTGCAGCGGTACGGCGTCGGCGCCGGTCCGGAAGACCGTGCGCAGCGACTCGTGCCGCTCCACCATGCCGTCCAGTGCCCGGCCGAACGCGGCCACGTCGAACGGCCCGTGCACGGCGTAGGCGGCGGGCACGTTGTACTGGGCGGTCCCCGGATTCATCCGGTCCAGGACCAGCAGCCGGCTCTGCGCGTCGGAGGCCGGGAACTCGTACTCCCCGACCTCGGAGTCTGTCTCAGCGTCCACCGGTTCGCTCCCCCTGTATGGCTTTCTCGACGGCCGCGGCGATGTCGCCGACGGGCCCCGGTGTGAGCACATCGCTGTGCCCGCAGTCCAGTTCGTGCACGTCCACCCCGGCCGAGCAGGCCCGCCACGCCGCGCTTTTCCGCGCTGTCGTCGCCTCCGAGGCGCGGGTGGCCGAGAAGAGGGTGACCCGGCCGTCGTACGGCGACGGCCGCCACGCGCGGGCCATCTCGATGTACCGCCCCATGGCGTCGGCGAGGGCGTCGATCCGCCGTTCGTCGAGGTCGGCGAGGAGGGCACTGTGGGCGTGCACGCGGGCGACGACCTCGGCCCGGTCCAGCGGGCCGGACCCGGCCGGGACCCCCGGGAGCGCGTTGCGCACCAGGTTGGCCAGCGCCTCCCGCTCCACCACGGCCGGATCCAGCGGCACCCGCGCCACCTCGGCCGGCTTCGGCATCGCGTCCAGCACGGCGACCAGCGCGACCTCCTCACCGGCCGCCCGCAGCCGCACCGCCAGCTCGTGCGCGAAGGGTCCGCCGAAGGAGCGGCCGAGCAGCAGATACGGCCCGTGCGGGCGCACCGCCCGGACGAGCGGCAGACAGCTTTCGGCCAGCTCGCCCAGCGTTGCGGGTAGTTGCCCGCCGTGCAGCACCGGTGTCTGCAGCGCGTACACCGGCCGCCCTGGGGCGAGGTGCGGCAGCAGCGCCGCGTACGCCCAGCCGAGCCCCAGTCCCGGGTGCAGACAGATCAGCGGCGGCAGGTCGCCCTCCCGGCGCAGCGCGAGCAGCGGGGCGTAGGCGTCCTCGCCGTCCCCGTCCCCGTCCGCCCGTCCTGCGGCGAGGCGGGCGGCGAGCGCGGCCGGGGTCGGTGCCTCGAACAGCGCGGCGGGCGAGACCCCGGTGCCGAGCTCCGCCTGGATCCGCGCGGTCAGCCGCAGCGCGAGCAGCGAGTGGCCGCCGTGCGCGAAGAAGTCGGCGTCGGGGCCCAGCGCCGTCACCCCGAGCACCTCGGCGAACAGCGCGCACAGCCGCTGCTCACGCCCCGGCCGGGCGATCCGGCCCTCGCCCGGGTGCCGGTGCTCCGGCCTGGGTTCCGGCAGGGCGGCCCGGTCGACCTTGCCGTGCGCGGTCAGCGGCACCGCGTCCAGACGGGCCCACGCCGACGGCATCAGATGCGCGGGCAGGGCGCGTGCCGCGTGCTCCCGTACGAGATCCAGGTCGCCGCCCACGACGTACGCGACGAGCCTCCTGCCGCCGTCGGGCCCCGGGCGCGCGGCGACCACGGCCCGCTCCACGCCCGGGCAGCCCGCCAGGACGGCCTCCACCTCGCCGGGCTCGATCCGGAAGCCGCGCACCTTGACCTGGTCGTCGGCGCGGCCCACGAACTCCAGCTCGCCGCCGGGCTGGCGGCGCACCAGGTCGCCCGTGCGGTACATGCGGGTGCCGGGCGGCCCGAAGGGGTCGGCGACGAAACGCTCGGCGGTCTGGCCGGGCCGCTTCAGATAGCCGTGCGCGAGCCCGGTGCCGGCGACGTACAGCTCGCCCACCACCCCGGCCGGCACCGGGCGCAGGAGGTGGTCGAGGACATGGGCGCCGGTGTGGTCGAGGGGGCGTCCGACCGGCACCGAGGCGCTGATCTCGCCGGTCACCTCGTGGGCCGTGGCGAACACCGTCGTCTCGGTGGGCCCGTAGCCGTTGACCACCCGCGTGCCGGGGCACCGCTCCCGCACCCGCCGGACCGCCTCCGGCGCCAGCACGTCCCCGCCCGCCCACACCTCGCGCACCCCGGCGAGCACCTCGGGCGCGATCTCCGCGACGGCGCGCAGGAGTTCGGCGGTGAGCCACACGGCCCCGACGCGCGCCTGCGGCAGCAGCCTCTTGAGCAGGTCGGGGGTGACGGGTCCGGGCGGCGCGACCACCACCGTGCCGCCGCTCAGCAGGGGCACCCAGGTCTCGTAGGTGGCGGCGTCGAAGGTGTGCGGGCTGTGCAGGAGGACGCGCTCGTGCGCGCCGCCCGCGAAACGGGAGTCGGCGGCGAGTTCCACCACGGCCCGGTGCGGGGTGACGATGCCCTTGGGCTCGCCCGTGGAGCCGGAGGTGTACATCACGTAGGCGGCGGACTCGGGGTGCACAGGCGTGGCCGGCGGCGGTGCGGAGTGGACGTCGGACAGTTCCAACAGACTGATGTGTGACGGCAGTTGTACGTCCCCGGCCGTCACGGCGACCCGTACCCCGGCGGCGTCCGCCAGCGCCGCCAGGCGTCCCGCCGGAGCCGCCGGGTCCAGCGGCAGACAGCACGCGCCCGCCTTCAGCACCGCCAGCTGGGCCACGACCGTGCCCGCGGACCGGGCCAGCGGCAGCGCCACCGTGTCGCCGGGCCGCACCCCCGCCTCCCGCAGCCGCGCCGCCAGCCCGTCGGACGCGGCGTCGAGACCGCCGTACGTCAGCACCTCGCCGTCCGACTCGACGGCCGGCGCGTCCGGCGTACGGGCCACCTGCTCGGCGAAGCGCCCGGGGATGCTCAGCTCCCCGGGCATGGGACGCGCCGGGCCCTCGGCCAGGGCGAGCAACCGGCGCCGCTCCTGGGGCGGAAGGACGTCGAGCCGGTCGGCCGGTGTGCCGTCGGCGGACGTCAGCGCCTCGAAGGCGTGCGCGAGGCGGGCGCCGACCGTGGCCGCCGACAGGCCCCGGCGGCAGCTCACCCGCAGCAGCATCCGCTCCCCGGCGACGACGGCGACCGTCACCGGGTAGTGCGTCGCGTCCCGCGTCCCGACCAGCTCGACGGCCGGGGCGGGGCCCTCGGCGCGCGGGAAGTTCTCGAAGGCCAGGACCGTGTCGAAGAGTTCGCCCACTCCGGCGGCCCGCTGCACCTCGGACAGCCGCACATGGTGGTACGGCGCCAGCCGTGACTGCTCCCGCTGGACGCGGGCCAGCAACGCGTCGACGGCCTCGCCGCGGCGCAGCCGGATCCGTACCGGCAGCGTGTTGATGAACAGCCCCACCATCCGCTCGACGCCGGGCAGATCGTGCGGCCGCCCGGAGACGACCGCACCGAAGACCAGGTCCTCGGCGCCGGTCGTCCGGGCCAGGACGAGCGCCCACGCGGTCTGCGCCACGGTGTTGACGGTGACACCGGCGTCGGCCGCCCGGCGCGTGATCGCCGCCGTCAGCCCGGCGGGCAGCTCGACGTCGACCGTGTCCGGCGGACCGTCGGGCCCGTCCAGGGGGATCGGCGCGGGGCGGGTCAGCCCGTCCAGCGCCTCCCGCCAGGCGGCCTCCGCCCGTCCCTGGTCCTGGCTCTTCAGCCAGACCAGGTACTGCTTGAAGGGCACGACCGGCGGCAGCGACTCGGCACTGCCCGCCGTCAGCGCCTCCAGGTCCCGCGCGAGCAGCGGCAGCGACCAGCCGTCCAGCAGAATGTGGTGCAGCGTCAGCACCAGCTCCGCGCCCCGGTCGTGCCGGACCAGCGTCGCCCGGACCAGCGGTGGACGGGCCAGGTCGAACCGGCGGCCCAGGTCCTCCGCCATCAGCCGCGCGAGCTCCGCCTCCGCCTCGTCCGGGGTGCGTCCGGTGAGGTCTCGCTCCGTCCACGGCAGCCGCACCGCACGCGGGATCACCTGCACCGGCCGGTCGACGTGCTCGTGCCGGAAGCACGCCCGCAGATTCGGATGCCGTTCCAGCAGCGCGCCCACCCCGGCCCGCAGCGCCTCGGCCGCCGTCTCAGGGCCGATCCGGAAGCGGGCCTGCACCAGATACGGATCCGGCCGGTCCGGATCGCGCAGGGCGTGGAAGAGCAGACCCTCCTGCGCGGGGGAGAGCGGCAGTACGTCCGCGATGCGGCCGCCCATCAGTCCTCCCCGTCCTCGTCCTCGTCGTCCGACCCGAAGTCCAAGTCGCCTTCCAGGAGCGCGAGTTGGTCCGAGGACAGGTCGACCAGCGGGAAGTCGGAGCCGGTGTGGCCGCCCGCGCCCTCCCGGCGGGCGTGCTCGACCAGCACCTCGACCGCCTCGCACCACAGCCGGGCCAGCTCCAGCACCTCGTCCTCACCGATCACCCCGCGTGCGTACGAGAACCCGGCGCTCAGCGACGGCCGCCCGCCGTCCCGCTCCTGGACCAGCGCGTCCACCTCCACCGCGTGCCCGAGCGGCAGCGCGTCGGCCGCCATGCCGAGCAGCTCGCCGTCGGCGGTGTCGCCCCCGGTGAACCGGCCCAGGTAGTTGAAGCGGAGGTCCGGCACGGGCAGCGCGGCCAGCTTCGGGGCCGTGTCCGGGTTGAGGTACCGCAGCAGCCCCCAGCCGAGGCCGCCCGACGGGACCGCCCGCAGCTGCTCCTTGACCCGCTTGAGCGCCTCACCGGCCGCGTCCCGCGCGGGCTCCCAGTAGTCGGGGCCGAGCGCGGCGCCCGCGTCCAGCCGGACCGGGTACTGGGTGGTGAACCAGCCCACCGTCCGGGAGACGTCGGCGGGCCGGGAGAGCGTCTCGCGGCCGTGCCCCTCCAGATGGGCCAGCAGACCGGTGCCGTCGCCTCGCCGCCGTACCGCCGCGGCGGCCAGAGCCGTCAGCAGCACGGCGTCCGGGCCGCAGTGGAAGACCTCCGTCACCTCGGACAGCGCCGCCTCGGTGACCTCGGGTGTCAGCTCGACGGTGAGCACGGCCCGCCGTGCCCCGGCTCCCCGCCCGCCCGCGATCCGCGCGTCGGGGCCGCTCAGCGTCCGCTCCCACCAGGGGTACTCGGCGTCGGCCGCCTCCGGCCGCACCGCCTCCCGCGCCAGCAGCCGCGCCCAGCGCGCGAAGGACGTGCCCGGCGCCTGCGGCAGCCGCTCCCCGGCCAGCCCGGCCGCCAGCTCGGGACCCAGCAGCCGCCAGGACACACCGTCCACCGCGAGATGGTGCACGGTCAGCAACAGCAGCCCCGGCCGCCCGGAGCCCGGGTCCAGCCAGGTGGCCCGCAGCATCTCCCCCTTGCCGGGGTCGAGCCGCACCGAGGCCGCCAGCTCCTCTGCCCGCTCCCGAGGGTCCGCGCCCACCGGCACCTCCACCCGGTCGACCACCACCCCGGCGACGGCCTCGGGCACCTCCAACTCCCCGTCCACCAGCCGCATCCGCAGCACCCCGTGCCGCTCGACCAGCCCGCGCACGGCCGCACCGACCCGCTCCGGGCCGACGCCCAACGGCACCGGGAACAGCATCGACTGCGTGAACGCCGCCGCGTCCCCCGCCTGTTCGCGCCACCAGTGCATGACCGGCGTGAGCGGAAAACGCCCCGTGCCGGCGTCCGGGCCCGCGTCCTCGCCGAGGTCGGTGGCTTCCCGCGCGGTCAGCGCGAGCGCGGCCGGCGTCCGGGCCGTGAAGACGTCACGCGGCGTGATGCCGAGACCCGCCCCGGACGCCCGTCCGGCCAGCTGGATGGCCATGATGCTGTCGCCGCCCAGCCGGAAGAAGTCGTCGTCGGCGCCGACCCGTTCGACACCGAGCACCTCCTCGAACAGAGCGCACAGGGTGACCTCGCGGCCCCCTTCGGGCGCCCGCCCTCCCACAACGGGCCCGCTGCCGGGCGCGGGCAGCGCCGCCCGGTCCAGCTTGCCGTTCGGCGCCAGCGGCAGCTCGTCCAGCACCACCACGTCGGCCGGCACCATGGCGGCGGGCAACCGCCCGGCGGCGTACGCCAACAGCGCGTCCGGAGAAAGGGATCCGGCGGGGGAGCCGACGACGTACGCGACGAGCCTCGGCCTGCCCGGCCGGTCCTCCCGTACGACGACCACCGCCTGTCGCACCGAGGGATGCCCGGTCAGGACAGCCGCGATCTCGCCGGGCTCGATCCGAAGACCCCGGATCTTCACCTGGTCGTCGCTGCGCCCCAGGTACTCCAACTGCCCGTCGGCACGGCGGCGGGCCAGGTCCCCCGTGCGGTACATGCGCTCACCGGGTCCCCCGTACGGATCGGCGACGAACCGCTCTGCGGTCGCCCCCGGCCGGCCCAGATAGCCGTACGCCAGTCCCGGCCCGGCCAGATACAGCTCGCCGCACACCCCCGGGGGCACCGGCCGCAGCCGCTCGTCGAGGACGTACGCGCGCGTGCCCGGGAGCGGGGCGCCGATCGGCGGGGCCGAGCCGTCGCCGGTCAGCGGGGTGGAGACGGTCGCCCCGACGGTGTACTCGGTGGGCCCGTAGGCGTTGTGGAACCGGCGTCCACCGACGGCCCAGCGGGCCACCAGGTCGGGCGGGCACGCCTCGGCGCCCACCGCCAGCGACCGCAGCTCGGGGTACTCCCCGGCGGGGACGGTCGCCAGCACCGAAGGCGGCACGAGGGCGCAGCTGATCCGTCGCTCGGTCAGCACGTCGGCGAGCTCCCGCCCGGTGAGCGGACCGGCCGGCGGCACGACCAGCGTCCCGCCCGAGCCGAACGCCATGCACATCTCACCCACGGAGATGTCAAAGGCGGGCGAGCCGAGCTGCAGCACCCGGCTGTCCGGGGTCAGCGCGAGCGCGTCGACGAGGCCTTGCGCGAGGGCGGCAAGACCGGTGTGCGGGACGACGACGCCTTTGGGGCGGCCTGTGGAGCCGGAGGTGTGGATGACGTAGGCCGGGGTTGCCGGGTCCACTTCGGCCGGGGGCGCGGACGACGCCCCCAAGGGGCGCGGGGAACTGCGCGACCAGCCACGACGGCGCGGCACACGACCATCGACATCCCGCGCCGCATCCAGCGAAGCGCCAAGCACCAACGTCGGCACACCCGTATCGACCAGCACCCCCCGCTCACCCACGACCACCAGCACCGGCCTCGCGTCCTCCAGCGCCAGCCGGATCCGCTCGGCCGGATAATCCGGATCCACCGGCACATGCGCGGCACCGCTCCGCTGCACCGCCAACAGCCCAACCGTCATCGCCGCACCCCGCCCCAGCGCGAGCGCCACGACCTCACCGGGCCCCGCGCCGTGCTCGGCGAACACCGCGGCCAACCGATCGACCCGGTCGGCGAGTTCGGCGTAGGTCAGCGTCAGCGCCGTCGCCTCGAGCGCCGACGCGTCGGGGGTGCGGGAGGCCTGCCGGGCCACCAGGTCGGGCAGGGCCAGCGGCTCGGGGGCGGGTCCGCCGGAGCTGAGCTCCGCGAGCCGGCGCGCGTCGGCCTCGGGCACCAGGCCCACCTCGGCGAGCGGCGTCCGCGGGTCGGCGGTGAAGCGGCGCAGCAGCTCCAGATAGGCGTCCGTCCAGTGGCGCACGGTGTCGGCGCCGAACAGGGCCGTACGGATCTCGAAACTGCCGTCCATCGTGCCGTCGTCGGCGTCCCGGACGATGCCCACGAGGTCGTGCTCACCGCCGGTGTGGATCCGCTCCGGCTCGCTGAACTCCCGCAGCGCGGCCACGCTGCGCTGCTGCGTGAGGTGCATGAACACCCACTGGAACAGCGGGGAGCGCCCGGCGCTGCGGTCGGGCGCGACCGCCGACACGATCCGGCCGACCGGCACGTCGGCGTTGGCCATCAGCTGGGGGAAGTCGGCCGCGAACCGGGCCAGTACGTCGGCGAAGGAGTCCTCCGGCCGGATCCGCCAGCGGGTCGGGACGGCGTTCATGACGTACCCGATGACCCGCTCCAGGCCCTTGGCGGTCCGGTTGGCCGTCGGGGTGCCCAGCACCAGGTCGTCGGCGCCGGTGAGGCGGTGCGCCAGCACCGCGAAGGCGGCCATCAGGACGACGTACACCGAGGCGCCGCGCTCGCGGGCCAGGGCCCGTACGGCGGTGGCGGTCGGGGCGTCGACCTTGAACGGGAGCTGCGCGATGCCCTCCGCGAGGCCGGTACCGCTGCCCGGCACGCTGAGCGCCCCCGGCGGCTCGGCGAGGTAGCGGCTCCAGAAGGCGAGCCGCGCCTCGAAGACGCCGGCCTCCTCCAGCTCGCTCTGCCAGGACGCGAAGTCGGCGTACTGGATGCGCGGCCGGGTGAGCTCCGGAGCCGTACCGGCGCGCAGCGCGCGGTGGGCCTCGGCGAACTCGGTCTGCAGCACGTCGAAGGACCACCAGTCGGCGATGACGTGGTGCAGGCTCAGCATCAGCGTGGTCCGCCGCTCGTCGACCGTCACGAACCGGGCCCGCATCAGCGGTTCCCCGGCCAGGTCGAAGGGGCGGCGCCGGAAGGTCTCGAACGCCTCCGCGATGGTGGTGCCGGTGCCGCGCAGGTCCTCCCGCTCCAAGGCGAAGCGCTCCTCGGGCGGGAAGGTGACGCTCAGCGCACCCGCCTCGCCCCCGATGCGGGCCCGCAGGATGTCGTGGTGGGCCCGGACCAGGGTCAGCGCCCGCTCCAGCAGTTCGGGCTCGACCGGGTCGTCGAAGTGGTACGCACAGCACAGGTTCAGGGCCGGAGTGCCGGGATACAGCGACTCGTACACCCACAGGTCCTGCTGCGCGGGGCTGAGCGGTACCGGCCGGTCCCCGTCGCGCGGCGGGACGACCGCCGGGACCAGCCCCGCCTGCCCGGACTCCACGAGCCGCCGCATGAGCCGGATCCGCTGCTCACCGCTGAGCGCGCTGAACCGGTCCGCCATCGATGCGCCCGAAGCGGCGGTCATGCCACGTCCTCCCACAGTTCCGCCAGCCGGTGCAGCCCGGCCAGCACCTCGTCCCGGCCGAGGCCGAAGTCCACGAAGCAGGCGACCTCGTCACAGCCCAGCTCGCGCAGATCGGCGAGCATCTTCCGGCAGGTCTCGGCGGAGCCGAGCAGACTGCCCCAGGTCAGATAGCGGTGGAAGGCGAACTCGGCGAGCAGCGCGGTCTGTTCCTCGGTGAGGTCCGCCGTGGCCTTGTCGGCCGTCCGGTTGGCCGTGGTCTGCCGGACGTACGACCGCAGGTACCGCTTCAGCGGCGGGGCGGTCAGCCGCCGCGCCTCCTCGTCGTCCGCGCCGACGAAGGTGTGCGCCATCAGCGTGACCCGGCCGTGCGCGTCGGTGCCGCCCTGGTCGGGGGCTGCGGCGCAGGCGGCCCGGTACCGGCCGATCTTCTCGGCCAGTTCCTCCCGGCTCTGCCCGACGGTCGCCCCGAGCACCCCGGTGCGCAGACTTCCGGCCGTCTCCCAGGTCGCCGGGTTGCCCGAGCTGGTCAGCCACAGCGGCAGGGTGTCCTGCACGGGCCGGGGCTGCGGCAGGACGGCGACCAAGTCGCCGGTGCCGTCGGTGAACTCGGCCGGCTCGCCCGCCCACAGCCGGCGCAGCAGCGGGATGTCCCGCAGGGTCCGCGCACGGCGGTCCTCGTAGTGGCCGGGGGCGAGCACGAAGTCGGTGGAGTGCCAGCCGGTCGCGGCCGACAGCCCGATCCGTCCGTGCGACAGGTTGTCGACGACCGCCCAGTCCTCCGCGATCCGCAGCGGATGGTGCAGGGGCAGGATCACGCTGCCGGCCCGGATGTTGATCCGCTCGGTCGCCACCGCGAGCGCCGCGCTGAGCACCGGCGGACTCGGGAACACCTGCCCCACCTGCTGGAAGTGCCGCTCGGGAGTCCAGATCGCGTGGAAGCCGAGCCGGTCGGCGGTGCGGGCGACGGTGAGGATGTCGTCGTAGGCCTCGCTGTGCTTCGGCGGGCCCCCGGCCGGGCCGCCGGCGGGTGTGTCGGCGCCGAAGAACATCACGCTCAGGTCCATGGCACCTCCTTCTGGCTGGTGTCGGTACGGCTGTCACGGCCGGGCTGCCGGGGTACGCGCGGCCGGCGCGGAATGGGAGGGGGAGCGGCCAGCGCCTCGGCCGGCGCCCGCTCCAGCTCGGCGGCGAGGGCGGCGACGGTGGGGGAGGTGAACAGCTGGGCGGCGGTCACCGTGCGCCCGGCGCCGGTGAGGCGGGCCGCGACCCGCACCGCGCGCAGGGAGTTGCCGCCGAGCCGGAAGAAGTCGTCATGCGGGCCGATGCCCGTCACGCCGAGGACGTCGGACCAGACGGCGGTGATCTCCCGGTGCAGGGCGGAGTCCGCCGGCCCGGCCCCGCTGCGGCCCGGGGTGAGGACCGCGTCCCGGGCGGCGTCCGCACGCCGGGGCGGCCCGGTCAGCGGCAGCCGGGACAGCCGTACGTCCGGTTCGGCGGCCGCCGCGCACAGCGCCTCGACGACCGCGTCCGCCAGCCACCGCACGAACTCCGGCTCCAGACACGACGTCCGGTACTCGAAGACCAGCGTCATGCCCTCCGGCGCGCCCGCCGGCCCGTGGTCGTCCGTCACGTCCACCAGCAGCTCGAACCGCGCGGCGCCCGTACGCAGCGGCTCCACACCGGCCTCGGCGCCGGGCAGGTCCACCTGCGCGCGGGCGTTGTTCTGCAACGCCAGCACCACCTCGGTGAACGGCTGCCGCCCCGGCGGCCGTACCGGGTTCAGCGCGTCCACGACCTCCTCGAACGGCACGTCCTGGTGCGCGAAGGCGTTCAGCGCCGCCTCCCTGACCCGGGCGAGCAACTGCCGTGCGGTGGGGTCGCCGGAGGCGTCGGTGCGCAGCACCAGCATGTTGACGAAGAACCCGACGACGTCGTCGACCGTGCCGTCGTGCCCCCGTCCGGCGATCGGCGAGCCGACCGCGAGATCCTGGCCGGCGCCCGCGTGGACGAGGGCCGTGGCCAAGGCGGCGTGCAGGGCCATGAAGAGCGTCGCGCCCTCGGCCCGCGCCCCCTCGACGATCCGCGCGTGCGCCGCCGCGTCCAGCCGTCGTACGACGGTGGCGGCATCCCGGCCCGGTACGGCGGGCCGCCCCGGACGACGGGGGAGCAGCGGGCCGCCGGTCGGCAGACCGGCCAACACCTCGCGCCAGTGCAAGAGTTGACGTGCCGCGAGGGATTCCGGGGCGTCCGCCGAGCCGAGCCGCTCCCGCTGCCGGCGCGCGAAGTCGGCGTACGGGACGGGCAGCGGATCGAGGGCCGGGGCGGCACCGGCGGCCCGGGCGGCGTAGGCGCGCGAGAGGTCCCGGAACAGCGGGGGCAGCGACCAGCCGTCCCCCGCGATGTGGTGCAGCACGAGCAGGAGAGCGTGCTCGCCGGGCCGGTCCCGAACCGTGAACAGCACGGCGTGCAAGGGAAGTTCGACGGCCAGGTCGAAGGGGTGCCGGGCCGCCTCGGAGACGGCCTTGCCCAGGTCACTCGACTCGACGTCGACCCGGCTCAGCCGCGGCAGCGCCTCGGCCCCCGCCAGCACCCGCTGCCGGGGCTCGCCGTCCCGCTCCTCGATGACGGTACGCAGCACCGCCTGCCGGGCGGCCACGTCCCCGAGGGCCGCCCGGAGCGCCTCGGCGTCGATCCCGCCGCGCAGCCGCACCAGCACCGGCAGGTTGTAGGCGGCGCCGGCCTCGACCCGGTCCAGGTACCACAGCCGCCGCTGGGCGTGGGAGAGCGGCAGCGCGTCCCCGGTCCGGAGCGCCGCGGGCACACCGGCCGGCTCGTCCTGCTCGGCCTTCTCCACATGCGGCACCAGCGCGGCCGGAGTCCGGCACTCGAACAGCGCCCGTACGCCGACCCGCGCGCCCAGCGTCAACTGGATCCGGCCCAGCAGCCGGGCCACCATCAGCGAGTTCCCGCCGAGGGCGAAGAAGTCGTCCTCGGGCCCGACCGACGCCACGCCCAGCACCTCGGAGAACAGCCCGCACAGCGCCTCCTCGACCGCGCCGGACGGCCGCCGCGCCGACTCCGAGGCGAGCGAGCCGGTGACCGGGCCGGGCTCCGGCAGAGCGGCGCGGTCCAGCTTGCCGTTGGCGGTCAGGGGCAGGGCGTCCAGCGGCACGAAGGCCGCCGGGACCAGGTAGTCGGCGAGCACGCGAGCGGCGTACTCCCGTAACTCCCGTTCGGCCAACTGCCTTTGAAGACCCTCGCGCGGGACGACGTACGCGACGAGCCGCAGGTCACCCGTCGCGTCGGGACGCGCGACCACCGCGGCCCGGACGACGTCCGGATGCCGGGCCAGGACGGTCTCCACCTCGCCGGGCTCCACCCGGAACCCGCGGATCTTCACCTGGGAGTCGGCCCGCCCCAGATACTCCAGCACCCCGTCCGCCCGCCGCCGCACCAGATCCCCGGTGCGGTACATCCGCCCACCGACGGGGCCGTACGGGTCGGCCACGAAACGCTCGGCGGTCAGCTCCGGCCGGCCGCAGTAGCAGAGCGCGACCCCTGCCCCGGCGGCGTACAGCTCACCCGTCCCGCCGTCCGCGACGGGCCGCAGCCGCGCGTCCAGCACCCGCAGCCGCTTGCCGGCCAGCGGGCGGCCGATCGGCACCGGCCGGCCGTCGCGTACCTCCTCGGCGGTGACCGGGTGGACGGTGAGGAAGACCATGCCCTCGACCGGGCCGTAGCCGTTGCTCAGCCGCAGACCGGGGTGGCGCTCCAGTGCGCGGGCCGCGTGCGCGGGCGACAACGGCTCGCCGCCGACGATCAGTTCGCGTACCCCTGCGAGGGCTCGCGGGTACTCGTCGACGATCACGTGGAAGAGGGAGGCGGAGAGATAGAGGGAGGTGACGGCGTGCCGGTCGACCAGACCGGCGATCACCACCGGATCGGGCCGCTGCCCCGGGTGCAGCACGCACAGCCCGCCGTTCAGCAGCGGCCCCCACAGCTCCATCGCGAACGCGTCCCAGGACACCGGGGAGCACTGCAGCCACACCGCGCCGGTCCCGAAGGAGGCGAAGTCCTGCCCGGTCAGCGTCCCGGTGATCGCGGCATGCGAGGCGACGATGCCCTTCGGACGGCCGGTGGAGCCGGAGGTGAACATCACGCAGGCGGGATGGTGCGGCCCGACCTCGACCTCACCGCGCGCCAGGGGACGCTCCTGCCCGGCGTCCTCCAGAGCCAGCACCTCGACGTCGTCCGCCGGTACGCGGCTGCCCCGCCGGGACACGACCATCGCGACCTTCGCGTCGGCCGCCATCCCGCGCAGCCGCTCCGCCGGAAAGTCGGGGTCGAGCATCACATAGCCGGCGCCGGCCTTGAGCGTGCCCAGCAGGGCCACCGCCATCTCGGCGGAACGCTCCAGATACACGCCCACCAGCGCTCCCGGCCGCACCCCGCGGCGCCGGAGCGACGCGGCCACCCGGGCCGCGCGGGCGTCGAGTTCGCCGTAGCTCAGCCGTTCGTCGCCGGACACCAGCGCGGTCGCTGCCGGTGTCCGCCGAGCCTGTTCCTCGAAGAGTTCATGTACACCGTGCAACGCCCCCGTTGCCGTGTTCTCAGGCATCTGCGGCCGTGCGGGCGGGACATATCTCCGTCCAGTGGTCCTCGACGTAGGCAAGGCACTCGGCACGACTGCTCGCGGTCAGCGCCACGTCCCACCCGTCCGGCACGGTGATCCCGTCGGGCCACAGCGAGAACTGGCCCTCGGCGTTGGCGAGGACGAGATAGGTCCCGTGCTCGTCCTCGAACGGATTGGTGGTCATGGTCAGCCCTCCACGAGTTCTTTGTTCTCGGGGTTGTCGGGTTTGCCGTGGTTCTCCGGGGTCTCGGGATCGCCGGGGCGCCCGGAGTCGGGGACGAGGTCGGAATCGGCTTCGGATTCGGTGCCGGATCCGCTCTCGTCAACGTTTTCGTCAACGGTGTCGGGGGTCGCGTCGGGCAGGAGCGAGTCGATGTCCCGGACCGTGCGCCGGGACATGCACAGCACCGCGACGGTGATGCCGCACAGGCCCGCGATGAGCAGCATGGCGGCCATGCCGCTGCCCGGCCCGTCGCCCACGAGCGGCCCGAGCACGACGAAGATCCCGGTGCCGGCCGCGGCCCGCGGCTCGAAGACATGGTCGGCGAGCGGCCCGGACACCGCGGTGGCCAGCGGCACGGAGATCTGCGACAGGAACATCACCGCGCCGAAGACCCGCCCGTGCCACTCCTGGGGCACCTTGGTCTGCACGATCGCCTGCATCACGCCGTTGATCATCGGCATCAGCGCCGCGCCCACGAGGATGGCCGCGCACCAGCCGACCACCCCGCCCGCGAGCGCCATCGCCACCTGGGCGGACAGACACATCCCGATGATCCCGAGCAGCATCCCCCGGGCCCGGTTCCGCGGCCCGCTCCAGGCCGCCATCAGCAGGCCGCCCGCGACCCCGCCGATCCCGATCGCGGTGTTGACGCTCGCCAGCGCCGCGGTCTCGCCGCCGGACCGGGCCAGCACCATGGGCTGTACGGCGGCGAAGCCGAAGACCATGACCAGGTTGACGAGACAGAAGGCGAGCATGAGATCGCGCAGGCTCGGATAGCGGAAGAGGAACCGCATCCCTTCGGCGGCCTCGGTGAGCAGCCTCGTGCGCGGACCGCCGGCCGCGGGCTTCCCCGGACCGGTGTCCCCCGGCATCCGTACGACCCGGATCGCGGCCAGCGCGAGGGCGAAGCTCACCAGGTCGGCGACGATGATGAAGCCGAGCCCGGAGAACGCCACCAGCAGGCCGCCGAGCGCCGGACCGCCGACGTCCGCCGTGCTCTTGGCGCTCGCCAACAGGCTGTTGGCCCGCTGAAGTTGGCTTTTGTCCACCAGCAGCGGCACGGCGGCGCCCAGCGCCGGGAACTGGAAGGCCGCGGCACAGCCGAGCAGCATGACCGCGCCGTAGACCTCCCAGGTGCTCAGCCCGCCGGTGAAGTGCAGCACGCCGAGCAGGGCCACGATCAGCAGCCCGCCGCCGTCCGCGAGTTGCAGCGCCGTACGCCGCCTGAGGCGGTCGACCAGGGCGCCGGCGAGCGGGCTCAGCAGCACCTGGGGGAGCAGCGCGCACAGCGACAGCGTGGTCAGCGCGGTGGCCCGGCCGGTGGCCGACCAGGTCTCGAACACGAAGGCGAACCGTAGGACGGAGTTGCCGACCAGGGAGACCGCCTGCCCGCTCCAGACGAGCATGAAGGGACCCATGCCGGTGAACCGGCCTTCCCTGCCCCCGTCGTGCGCGGTGTCGTCCTGCGAGCGCGCCGCATCGGCCACGTGCGTACCCCCGTCGAATGTGGCTTCCGATCGAGAACCCTAGTTCGAAGCGGCATGTCGTATACACGGAACCGGGACACGTGACTGTCACCTCGTAGACACCTACGAACAAATGCCGTCACACGGCGAGTGGCGTGAATCGCTGCCCCGGGGAGACGTGTCGCAGGCGCCTCGCAATCCCCGCCCGGGTGTTCCTTTCCGTGTGGTTGACCGTCGGGCTGGCCCGATCAACTGCCCCCTCCCTAGGATGTGTTGTCGGCGAGGTGATCTCCTCGGCCGTCCTGCCCCTGGGGGAAGCCATGGAGCCTGGAAAGCAGCTGTCCACGTCGATCGACGCCTCGGTCCCCACGGCCGCGCGCATGTACGACCACTACCTCGGAGGCAAGGACAACTACGCCTCGGACCGGGCCGCCTGCGAGGAGCTGGACAAGGTCGTCCCGAGCACCCGGGCCCTCGCGCTGAACAACCGGCGCTTCCTCCAGCGGGTCGTCGGCACCCTGGCCGGCGAATACGGAATCCGCCAGTTCCTCGACCACGGCTCCGGTCTGCCGACCCAGAACAACGTCCACCAGGTCGCGCAGCGCGTCGACCCGTCCTCGCGCGTGGTGTACGTCGACAACGACCCGATGGTCCTGGTCCACGGCCGCGCCCTGCTGGACCAGAACAACAACACCGCCGTCATCCACGCCGACATGCGCGAGACCGACGACATCTTCTCCCACCCCGACACCAAGCGCCTGATCGACTTCTCGCAGCCGGTGGCCGTGCTGTTCAACTCGGTCTTCCACTGCATCCCGGACAGCGAGACCGACGGCCCGCTCGCCGTGGCCCGCCGGGTGCGCGAGCGCCTCGCGCCGGGCAGCTTCATGGTGATGTGCCAGCTGGTCAGCGAGGACCCAGAGGTCCGCAAGTTCGTCACCGACTTCATGGACCAGGTGACGCAGGGACACTGGGGCCGGGTGCGTCAGGAGAAGGACGTCGCCGAGTACTTCGAGGGTCTGGAGATCCTCGAACCCGGCCTGGTGGACGTGTCCACCTGGCGCCCCGACACCGAGGTGGCGCCGCGGCAGCTCACGCAGGAGTGGATCGAGTTCGGCGGCGTGGGCCGGCTGCCGTAGCAGGCGGCGTGGGCCGGCTGCCATAGCGGTACCTCATGACGTTTCTCTACGACTCCGGGGAGTACCGCTCCATCGTCTCGCGCAGCCGCTGCACGGACTCGCGCGGGTTGAGCGCCTCGTCGCCCAGGCGGTCCAGGGCGAGCCGGTACTCCTCGGTCTCGTCGCGGTCCTCGAGGAAGGCCGCGCTCTTGATGTGCTCCAGATAGACGATGTCGGACAGATCGACTCCGCCGAACCGGAGATAGGTGATCGGCATCGCGGGCGCCGAGGCGTTCGTCGCGTCCAGGGGCACGATCTGCACGGTCACGTGGGGCCGCTGGGCCATCTCGACGAGGTGCTCCAGCTGCGCCCGCATCACCTCACGGCTGCCCAGGACACGCAGCAGCACCGACTCGTCGACGATCGCCCACAGCTGCGGGGCGTCAGGGCGGTGCAGCAGCTCGCGCCGACGCATGCGCAGCTCCACACGCCGCTGCACCTCACGGGCCGGCGCGTTCGGCAGTCCGCGCCGCACCACGGCACGGGTGTAGTCCTCGGTCTGCAACAGGCCCGGGACGTACTGGAGTTCAAAGGTACGGATGGCCGTGGCGGCCTCCTGCAGCCCGACCAGCCGGTCGAACCACTCCGGCATCAGGCGCTTGTCATAGCGCTGCCACCATCCCGGCTCTCCGGCCCGCCGCAGCAACTGCAACAGCACCGACGCCTCGTACTCGTCGGCACGGTACTGGTCCAGCAGAGCCCGTACGTCCGCCTCCGTGGGCGGCCGACGGCCCTTGCCCGCCTCGATGCGCGACAGCTTCGCCGGACTGAATCCCACGGACCGCGCGGCCTGGTCCTGGGACAGACCGAGGTCCTCGCGGATACCGGCCAACTGGACGCCGACCAGCATCTTCAGCAGGGTCGGCGCGGGCTCGGTCCGGTCCAGATAGGGTTCGAGGCGGGAGATGCGAGGTGACTCGGCGGACATCCTGACTCCCAGTAGACCGGCATACGACAGACCGCATTATCGCATCCCGCCGCCTCCTGCCGCCGCAACCGCGGGAAGTGGAGGGCTCAACTTCCGCTTGCCGAAAGCGTTTAGCCCTCCTGGCCCGTCAGTCCTGGCCGCCCTCGAAGGCCCCGCTGAAGCCGTGGCGGCCATTGAGGCCCGTGGAGCCCCGGCCGCCAGGAGGGCCCGTGGAGCCCCGGCCGCCATTGAGGCCCCCGCTGGAGCGCAGGCGCAAGATCACACGAGGTGGTCGAACTCCCCGTCCTTCGCGCCCGCCAGGAAGGCGGCGATCTCCGCCGGGGTGTAGACGAGGGCGGGTCCGTCGGGGTGGCGGGAGTTGCGCATCGCGACGCTGCCGTCGCTCAGGGCGGCCACCTCGACGCAGTTGCCCTCGGCATTGCTGTGCCGGCTCTTGATCCAGCGGACGCCCAACGAGCTGGCCCGCATGCCGTTCGATGCTGTTGGCACTGCACTCTCCTTGCTCACGTTCCGCCACGCGTACGCCCCGCAGCCCCAGCGGGCTCGGACCGCACCACGTGCTCTGCGTCGACATCGTGCGCGCAATTTCCCGTGAAATTGCACGGAGACGCCTTCGGCGTGGATAATAGCCCTTGGCGTCAAGTGCAGCGCGGACGCCCCGTCCTGACCGTGTATCAGGGAGACGTTGTGTCCTTACCTGCGTACGAAGGGCTCCGACTGCCCACTGGCGCTGCGTCACCCGCGGTGTCGACGGCGACGCCGGAAGCGCACTGCGGCACCCCGGGCACGCGCCACCTCACCAGGCCGGAGCCCCCGCGCACCTCGCCCCGCTCCGTCGCCCTGCGCCTCGCCGGCGCCGAGCAGAGCTGCGCCCCGGCCCGCGACTTCGTCCGTCGCACCCTGGACGGCTGGGAGCTGGACCACTGCGGCCCCGACGCCCTCATGGTGGTCACGGAGCTGCTCGCCAACGCCGTACTGCACGCCGTACCGGACCCGACGTCCCTCCCGGCGCGGCCGCGCTCCCTCGCCGAGCCCGAGATCTGGCTCAGGCTCAGCATCCGCCGCCCCGCCCACCTGGTCTGCGCGGTCACCGACCCGAGCGACCACCCGCCCGTGTATCCGCACACCAGCGACCCGTTCGACGAGCACGGCCGCGGACTGCGCATCATCGACGCCCTGTCCGAACACTGGGGCTGGAACCGCCTGCATCCCATGGGCAAGACCGTCTGGGCGATGCTGCCGACGAGCGGGCAGGCCTGACCCGTCCGGCCGCGGAGGGCGCCGCCGCGGGCGTTGAGGCTGCATCCGCAAATGTGCCGTAGCGCGCGAAGATTTGGGCAAGTGCCCGAATAGACCGCGATATGACCGCGCTATGACGGTGATATGAGGGCGATATGGCCGCCCTGGGGGCGCCGAATTCGGGATGTCTGGGCGACGGTGTAACGCGGTCGCGTCCCCCGGACGCAGAACTGGACAGAAGTGGGTCACCACGCAAGAGCCGAATCCGAATCCCGGCATCGCGTGTTGCCCCGTCAGCCCAGCAACGCGTCAGATCGGATTTCCCGTGAACACCGACCCGGTTTCCGGATACCAGCCCTACGACCAGCACGCAGGCCAGGACAGAGCCCCGCGCAACCAGGACACCGCCCGGAGAGCGGCCCTGACCATCTGCACGATCGCCGACGTGGCGGCCGGTCTGCTCGGCCTGTGGATCGTGCTGTACCTGCTCGAAGCGAACCAGGCGAACGCCTTCGTGGAGTTCGTACGCGGTTCGGCGGACTGGCTGTCCGGATGGGCACAGGACATTTTCACGATGGACACGGAAGGCCTACGGGTCATCCTCAACTACGGCCTCCCGGCGGCCCTCTATTTGCTCCTCGGGCACGGAATTGCCGCCCGTCTGAACAGGTCTTGAGGGCATTGTCCAGCGAAGGGACGGCACAATGACACGAACACCCACCGAAAACGATCACCTGCCGATTTATGAAGACCTGGTGCGCGAACGCGGAGACGTCGTGGCGGAGGCGCAGATAGCAGCCGCACACACGCAGCACCAGGCGGCGGAGCTCCTGAGCGAGGGAGAAGTACCGCACTGGAACCGGCAGCAGGGCCCGGGGCAGGGCCAGCGGGAGGGGCGGGGCCAGGGCCATCCGGGCAGCCTCGGATTCGGATAACCGACAACAACCGTGGCTGTGACTACGGCTAGGGCTAGGGCTAGGGCTATGGCTCAGTTGAACCTGGGCGAATGAGCCGGTCGGCGCGAAGATCGTGATCGTGCATGCAGACGACCGCCGATTCACCAGGAGCACCGTGACGCCGCCCTTACAGCAGCCCCCGAACCAGCGCCGGCCCGTCCCCCTCTCCCGCCGCGGCTTCGCCCGCGCAGCGGCCCTCGCCCTCACGGCGGGAGCCGGCGCCGGGCTCACGCCCCCGGCACTGGCGTCGGCCGCTACAAGGGCGGAGGCCCAGGAGTACTACACCCGTGCCCGCACTCTGGCTGGGGACGACCCGGTACTGCTCACGCTCGTGAAGGCCCTGACTCCCGGCGCGGTCGTACCCCGCCCCCCGGCACCGGAGCCGCTGCGGATCTTCGACAACGTAGCCATGCTGAGCGTGGGTTGGGTCTCCGCGATGGCCGTACTGACCGACGAGGGCATCGCACTGATCGACGCGCTCACGTCCCCCGAGGAGGCGGAGAGCACCATCGTCGGCGGCCTGCGCACCCTGGGAGCCGACCCGCGGAAGATCAAGTACGTGATCGTCACCCACGGCCACGACGACCACTTCGGCGGCGCCCAGTACCTGGCCGACCGCTACGGAGCGAGGGTCCTCATGACCCCGACCGACTGGAACCTGGCGACCGCCGCCACCTCACCCCACGCCCCCACGAGGGACCTGGACATCACCGACGGCCAACGCCTGAGGCTCGGCGACACGACGATCAGCCTGCACCACACCCCGGGTCACACCCCGGGAACGGTCTCCCCGATCTTCCCCGTCCACACGGGCCACACCCACCACAAGGCCATGCTCTGGGGCGGCACGAACCCCCCAACCACCCCCACCGCCCTCCGCACCTACCTCACCTCCATCAAGACGTTCCGCACCCGCATGCACAAGACAGCGGTAGACGTGGAACTCTCCAACCACCCCAACGACTACGGCCTCCAACGAGCCGAGCAGCTACGCGACAACCCACACGACCCGAACCCCTTCATCCTCGGCACCCACCGCACCCAGCGCTATATGAGGGTGATGACCCTGATGCTCCGAGGCAGACTGGCGGAGTCGGAGGAGAGGAGCGAAAGGAGACGGAAGTGACGCAAAACCTGGGCCCACTGCAGCTGACCGCCAACGGGTGGTTGATTGGCGACCCATCCGCCAAGGAAGGCTTGTCGATCCTCCTGACCCCCGACGGCCTGGAACACCACCGACGCGGCGAGGCGGCCCCCCTGCTCACCATGGAGTGGTCCCAGTTCCTGGAACTGAGGATGCGAGCGGCCTACCGCCAATGGCACACCACCCCGTTCGCAGGCTTCGCCGGCGCCTTCGCCCCCGGCGCCGACATGGGCCGCGACGGCTGCTCCCTCCAAGGCATCCGCCGCCACCCGTACGACCTCTGGTCCGCGCGCTACACCCACCACCAGAACCCCTACAAGGCCGGCCACGTCATCGTGCTGAAGGCCCTGTTCGACGAACTAACCGAAGCAAAAGCCCTACACCGCCTGGGCGACCCCGAATGGCTGAGCACGACGGTAGCCAAGCTGTCGACGTACACCTCCTGGTCCGCCCCAAAGGGCAACCGCTTCACCAAGGAGACCCTCGAGAACGTCGGAGTCTGAACACCCAGAAATCACCGCCTGGCGCTCAGGAACCTTGGCAGTCCGTCAACAAATCCCAGCCGCTTGGATTCCCTACCCATTTGCATCCACACAGATAATTACAAGCCCCTATAACACCGCCGCTTCGAATAAATGTCTGAGCTGCAGGCGCTCAAAAACGGATCGAAGGTCCCTATTTACCCGAAATGCTTGCCGTCGCCGATAGGTGGGAGCATGCTCTGCTCCATCAAGGGAGTTAGGGGGCGTGGGTGTGAGTCAAGATCCATTGAGCGGCGAGGGCCTGGATATAGGACTCCGCGGAATGGCCAGGGATGAACCTGGCGCGCGAATAGAGTTCGCCGTCGAGAAATCGGGCGACCCTGAGAACGTAGAATTCGCCCTGAACACCGTCGATGGAATCACCTGGTGGAAGTCCCTCAGCGTGATTATGCGCGTGGGCTGGGTGAACTCCGAAGTTCTACGAATGGAGACCAAAGACGCAGTCCACAACGCCGAGGGTTTCCTGCAACCATTCCAGATGCTGGAGTACGCCAGGATCGACCTATGGAAAGGCGGCTTCCTCGGATTCGGTGCATACGTACTCGGGTGGGACTTCAACTCCTGGGCCAACCGAGGGCGCCGTCTCGTCTTTACCTGGCAGGCGGATTAGCTTCAAGCACCTGTGACGGGCCGCCGGGCTCTCCGGCGGCCCATTACAACGGACGAGACAGGTCGTCCCTGGGCGCCCTCTGGGTCCGCTGACATTCGACGAGGCTGCTGTCGGCCGCCACCCCCTTACAGGTCTTCGTCGTCGACGGGTTCGGGTGGACAGCTGGCAGAACAGACACCGGAAGCCCCGGACTTGATCCGGGGCTTCCGTCGTGCTGCTGCGTTCCCTCGGTCACACTGCCCTCCGTGTATGACTACGTGGAGTACGCCAATTACGTGGCTGCCGAGATGAATCGCAACGGCTACGCGAGGCAGTGCCTGGCCCGCGGCGACGTGGACGAGCAACTTGTCACGGCTTTTGAAGCAGATTTGAACGCTGCGAGCGATGAGCGGCGCTTCAGCGCTTCTTTGAAGATCACCCTGGCATCTTGGCTCGCGAGCTCGCAGCGAACTGTCGTTGGGTTCTCCCCCAGGTGAGTCTTGGCGGCCGCTACGTGCCGGACTTCCTCGTTGCCCGCCTGGACAGTGGCGGAGTGCGCTGGCAGAACAGTCACCGGAAGCTATGTGAGGACTGCGATCTGCAAGGTTGGTCGCTCCGGTGATAGGGACCCGCGGCGCCCACTTGGTCTCGCAAGCCGGTGGCGGGGTGGGTTCGACCTTCCCACGAGGGCTCATCGACGCCGGAGAAGCCTGCGCCGACCTGCGGTGAAGTTCCTCGAGATCATTACGTCGACACTACGTGATCATTGGCAAACGGCTGCTTTCGGCGGCCTTCGCCTGCACATACGCGAAGACCCCGCACTCAGCGAACGCGCTGGTGGCGGGGTCTTTAGGCACCTCAGAAAGGGTGCCCCCGGCAGGATTCGAACCTGCGCACACGGCTCCGGAGGCCGTTGCTCTATCCCCTGAGCTACGGGGGCGTGTCGGGCGCCTTGCTTGGCGGCGACGGGTAGAACCCTACCAGCTTCGGTGGGGTGTTCATGAACGGGTTTACGGGGTGGTGGCACCCGGTGCGACCTGGGATGGCTCGCTCGCAGGGGGTGGAAGTCGGGAAAACCCGGACGCGGTGGCCGGTCCGGACCTACTCTCGAGTTGTGCCAGCCGCTTCCGGCCGGGTGCTTGTTGTGGACGACAACAAGGTCATCCGGCAGCTGATCAGGGTCAATCTCGAGCTGGAGGGGCTCGAGGTGGTGACCGCGGCCGATGGTGCCGAGTGTCTGGATGTCGTCCATCAGGTACGGCCGGATGTGATCACCCTCGATGTGGTCATGCCGAGGCTGGACGGGCTGCGCACGGCAGCGCGCCTCCGCTCCGATCCCCGTACCCGTGACCTTCCCCTCGCCATCATCAGCGCCTGCACCCAGTACGAGGTCGACAGTGGTCTCGACGTCGGTGTCGACGCCTTCCTCGCCAAGCCCTTCGAGCCCGCCGAACTCGTCAGCCTTGTACGTCAGTTGGTCGAGCGGCGGCGTAGCCGGGAGCGTGGGGACTATCGAGGGGGCGGCGGGGGGAGCGAGGGCCGGGGCGCGGACGCCGCCGCAGTCCTCGGGAGCTCCCTCGGCGCCGGCGACGCCGCCGGGCGCCACGGCACCTGAGCCCGGGCGGGACGGCTGCGGCAACTCGAGCGCCACGGCACCTGAGCCCGGGTGGGACGGCTGCGGCACCTCGGGCGGCACGGCAGCGACAGCTCGGGCAGGACAGCAGCACAGCTCGGGCGGGACAGCAGCGACCGTCCGTCGACCGGCACGGTCGGCGATCCGGTCAGCCTTCTGCGGGGACCACCCCACCCGTCCACATCCCGGGCCCCCACCCAAACCCATTCGCATACCCACCCCCTTCCTCCCATACGCTTGTCCCCGTGACCCCCGTCGAGCTCTCCCGTACCGTGCTGTGCGCGGTGCGTCGTGCTGTCGATGAGGGGGAGCTGCGGGTCGAGGTGCCGGAGAAGGCCGTGGTCGGGGCGCCGGGGCCCGGGGGCTGTGGTGACTACGCCACCAGCATCGCCCTGCAGCTCGCGCGGCCGGCCGGACGGCCGTCCCGGGACGTCGCCGAAGTTCTGCGGGCGCGGCTGCTCGGCGCCGACGGCGTCGCCGACGTCGTCGTCACCGGGCCCGGGTTTCTGAACATCAGCCTCGGTGCCGCCGCCTCCGCCTCGCTCGTCGAGGAGATCCTTCGGAGCGGGGCCCGGTACGGGCATGCCGCACCTGGCGCTCCCTCCGGGGAGGACTTCGTCTCGCTGTCCTGCCCCCGTGAGGTGCGCGCCGTCGTCACCATGGACGCCGTCGCGCGGATCCTGCGCTCGCAGGGCACCATCGTCCACACCCGCTGTGAGGCCGGGCCCCTTCCACCGGAGTGGCCGGAGTGGGTCGACGTCCTGCGCGTACGTCTCGGAACACCAGCCGTACGTCTCGACACGCCACCCCTGCCTCCCGACACACCTCCCATCCCCACCACCACCCTGCGCCCCGTCCCCGCCCCGACCACTCCCCTCCCCCTAGGCCCCGACGCAGCCCGCTGGGCCCTCCTGTACCCCGCCGGGCACGACCGGCCCCGGATCACCGGCGAGCATCTCGTCCAGCGTGAGAGCAACCCTCTCTTCCGTGTCCGTTACGCCCACGCCCGCACCCGGGCTCTCAGCCGTAACGCCGTCGACCTGGGGTTCGGCGCCGAGCCGGGGGACGTGCGGCATGACGTCGTCGGCCTGCTCGCCGATCACCCCCGCGTCCTCGCCCAGGCGGGTGCCCACCGTGCGCCCGACCGTCTCGCACGGCACCTCGTCACCGTCGCCGATGCCGTTCTCCCGCTTCTGCCCGCCGTCCTGCCGCGTGGTGCGGAGAAACCCTCGGCCGCCCACCGTGCCCGGCTCGCGCTCGCCGAAGCCGCCGGGGCGGTGCTGGCCGGTGGCCTGACCCTGCTCGGCATCGACGCACCCGAACATCTCTGAGAGAGCCCACGACAGTCATGAGCCGTTCCGCACATCCCGCCGGGCCCCGCCACGCCGACGTCCTGCCCGAGGGCCACTACTCCGGCCCGCCGACCGACCTCAACGCCCTCGACGCGAAGGTGTGGGCGCAGACCGTCGGCCGGGACGCCGACGGTGTGGTCACCGTCGGCGGGGTCGACGTGAAGACCCTCGCCGAGCAGCACGGCACTCCCGCCTACATCGTCGACGAGGCCGACTTCAGGGCCCGGGCGCGGGCCTGGCGCACCGCCTTCGGGCACGACGCCGACGTCTTCTACGCCGGCAAGGCGTTCCTCTCCCGCGCCGTCGTGCGGTGGCTGCACGAGGAGGGGCTCAACCTCGACGTCTGCTCGGGCGGCGAGCTCGCCACCGCCCTGTCCGCCGGTATGCCCGCGGACCGCATCGCCTTCCACGGCAACAACAAGTCGCCACAGGAGATCCGCCGCGCCATCGAGGCCGGCGTCGGGCGGATCGTTCTGGACTCCTTCCAGGAGATCGTCCGCGTCGCGCACATCGCCCAGGAGCTCGGCAAGCGGCAGCGGGTCCAGATCCGTATCACCGTCGGCGTGGAAGCTCATACGCACGAGTTCATCGCCACCGCCCATGAAGACCAGAAGTTCGGCATTCCGCTTGCCGGGGGGCAGGCCGCGGAGGCCGTGCGGCGGGCGCTGAAGCTCGACGGGCTCGAACTGATCGGGATCCACAGTCACATCGGGTCGCAGATCTTCGACATGTCCGGCTTCGAGGTCGCCGCGCACCGTGTGGTCGGGCTGCTCAAGGACATTCGTGACGAGCACGGTGTCGAGCTGCCCGAGATCGACCTCGGCGGCGGCCTCGGCATCGCCTACACCAGTGACGACGACCCCCGTGAGCCGCACGAGATCGCCAAGGCGCTCACCGAGATCGTCACCCGGGAGTGCGAGTCCGCCAAGCTACGCACGCCGCGCATCTCCGTCGAGCCGGGGCGCGCCATCGTCGGGCCGACCGCCTTCACGCTCTACGAGGTCGGCACCATCAAGCCGCTGGACAACCTGCGCACCTACGTCTCCGTCGACGGCGGCATGTCCGACAACATCCGGACGGCGTTGTACGACGCGGAGTACAGCGTCGCCCTGGTGTCCCGGACCAGCGACGCCGAGCCCATGCTCGCCCGCGTCGTCGGCAAGCACTGCGAGAGCGGCGACATCGTCGTGAAGGACGCGTTCCTGCCGGCCGACCTGGCACCGGGTGACCTGATCGCCGTACCGGCGACGGGTGCGTACTGCCGGTCCATGGCCAGCAACTACAACCATGTGCTCCGGCCGCCGGTCGTCGCCGTGCACGACGGTGAGTCCCGGGTGATCGTCCGCCGGGAGACGGAGGAGGACCTCCTGCGTCTCGACGTCGGATAACCCCGAGAAACCCGGATATCCCCGGGAAAGAAGGGGGTGGAAGATCTCCTGGAAGATTCCCTGGAAGATCTCCTGTCTTCCACCCCGGTACAAATGAAATAGATGTCTCACGATCCGGACGAAGGGCAGAAACTCCCGTCCGGTGAGTGAGACTGGTGCAACCGTAGACGGTGAGAGGAAACGAGGTCGGATGATGCGTACGCGTCCGCTGAAGGTGGCGCTGCTGGGCTGTGGAGTGGTCGGCTCAGAGGTGGCGCGCATCATGACGACGCACGCCGACGACCTCGCCGCCAGGATCGGCGCCCCCGTGGAGCTCGCGGGCGTGGCCGTACGGCGGCCTTCCAAGGTCCGTGAGGGCATCGACCCCGCGCTCATCACCACCGACGCCACCGCCCTGGTCAAACGCGGCGACATCGACGTCGTGGTGGAGGTCATCGGGGGCATCGAGCCCGCCCGCACCCTCATCACCACCGCCTTCGAGCACGGCGCCTCCGTCGTCTCCGCCAACAAGGCGCTCCTCGCCCAGGACGGCGCCGCCCTGCACGCGGCGGCGGAAGCCAACAGCAAGGACCTCTACTACGAGGCCGCCGTCGCCGGCGCCATCCCGCTGATCCGGCCGCTGCGCGAGTCCCTCGCCGGCGACAAGGTGAACCGTGTGCTCGGCATCGTCAACGGCACCACGAACTTCATCCTCGACAAGATGGACTCGACCGGCGCCGGGTATCAGGAGGCCCTCGACGAGGCCACCGCCCTGGGGTACGCCGAGGCCGACCCCACCGCCGACGTCGAGGGGTTCGACGCCGCCGCCAAGGCCGCCATCCTCGCCGGGATCGCCTTCCACACGCGCGTGCGCCTCGACGACGTCTACCGCGAGGGCATGGCCGAGGTGACCGCGGCCGACTTCGCCTCCGCCAAGGAGATGGGCTGCACCATCAAGCTGCTCGCCATCTGCGAGCGGGCCTCGGACGGCCGGTCGGTCACCGCGCGCGTGCATCCCGCCATGATCCCGCTGACCCATCCGCTCGCCTCCGTGCGCGGCGCCTACAACGCCGTGTTCGTGGAGTCCGACGCCTCCGGGCAGCTCATGTTCTACGGCCCGGGAGCGGGCGGTTCGCCGACCGCCTCGGCCGTGCTCGGCGACCTCGTCGCCGTCTGCCGCAACCGGCTCAGCGGGGCAACGGGGCCCGGCGAGTCGGCGTACGCCGCCCTGCCCGTCTCGCCGATGGGCGACGTCGTCACGCGCTATCACATCAGCCTCGACGTCGCCGACAAACCGGGCGTTCTCGCCCAGGTGGCCACCGTGTTCGCCGAGCACGGTGTCTCGATCGATACGGTGCGGCAGCAAGG
Organism: Streptomyces sp. NPDC093568; assembly: GCF_044764945.1. Classification (NCBI taxonomy): domain Bacteria; kingdom Bacillati; phylum Actinomycetota; class Actinomycetes; order Kitasatosporales; family Streptomycetaceae; genus Streptomyces; species Streptomyces sp. NPDC093568. The sequence goes on from NZ_JBIWJD010000004.1 coordinate 214,618, forward strand.
GCGACAAGACGGCGTCGGCGAGGCCTCCCTCGTCGTCGTCACCCACCGCGCGTCCGACGCGGCCCTCGGCGGGACCGTGGAGGCCTTGCGCAAGCTCGACACCGTGCGGGGTGTCGCCAGCATCATGCGGGTTGAAGGAGAGTAACCAGCAATGACCCACCAGTGGCGCGGAATCATCGAGGAGTACCGGGACCGGCTGCCCGTCTCCGACACCACGCCGGTCGTGACGCTCCGCGAGGGCGGCACGCCCCTCGTGCCCGCGCAGGTGCTCTCCGAGCGCACGGGCTGCGAGGTCCACCTCAAGGTGGAAGGTGCCAACCCCACCGGGTCCTTCAAGGACCGCGGCATGACCATGGCCATCAGCAAGGCCAAGGAGGAGGGGGCGAAGGCGGTCATCTGCGCCTCCACCGGCAACACCTCCGCCTCGGCCGCCGCCTACGGCGTGCGCGCGGGAATGGTTTCGGCCGTTCTCGTCCCGCAGGGCAAGATCGCGCTCGGCAAGATGGGCCAGGCCCTCGTGCACGGCGCGAAGATCCTCCAGGTCGACGGAAACTTCGACGACTGCCTCACGCTCGCCCGCGACCTGAGCGACAACTACCCGGTGGCGCTGGTCAATTCGGTCAACCCGGTGCGGATCGAGGGGCAGAAGACGGCCGCCTTCGAGATCGTGGACATGCTGGGCGACGCCCCCGACATCCACGTCCTTCCGGTGGGCAACGCGGGCAACATCACCGCGTACTGGAAGGGGTACAAGGAGTACGCCGCCGACGGTGTCTCGAAGCGGACCCCGCGCATGTGGGGCTTCCAGGCCTCCGGCTCGGCGCCGATCGTGCGCGGCGAGGTGGTCAAGGACCCCTCGACCATCGCCACCGCGATCCGCATCGGCAACCCGGCCTCCTGGAACTACGCGCTGGCGGCCCGGGACGAGTCCGGCGGGTTCATCGACGAGGTGACGGACCGTGAAATCCTGCGCGCCTACCGGCTGTTGGCCGCGCAGGAGGGCGTCTTCGTGGAGCCCGCGTCCGCCGCGTCCGTCGCCGGTCTGCTGAAGGCCGCCGAGCAGGGCCTGGTCGACCCGGGCCAGCGGATCGTCTGCACGGTCACCGGCAACGGCCTCAAGGACCCCGACTGGGCCGTCGCCGGCGCCCCGCAGCCCGTGACCGTCCCGGTCGACGCGGCGACGGCGGCCGAGCGGCTCGGACTGGCGTAGACGGCGGCACACCCCGTCGTAGCGGCGGCACGCCCGTCGTACCGGCGCCGCACCCCGTCGTACGGGACTCGCGTCCGCGAGTACGAGGCGCTTACCTGGGGAATTTCCCTACAGGGGGTGCACAGGGGGCATACGACACGCATCGTGCGCCTCCTGTGCGCCCTATGTCGCCACAGAACCTACCTTCGATAGGCTGTAGTGAACCCGCCCGCCGCATATGCCTCCGCATGGGGTGCGGTGCCGCGCAGTCTCCGCGGCCCGGAAGCGGCCCCAGGGATTTCCGTACCTCATCGAATGTCTTCGACAATCACGCAGCTCAAGGAGAGTCATCGAGCGATGGCCGGTCCAGCCTTCCGCGCCGCCGCCGTCCGGGTGCGCGTCCCCGCCACCAGCGCCAACCTCGGCCCGGGCTTCGACGCCCTGGGTCTGTCGCTGGGGCTCTACGACGACGTCGTCGTCCGGGTGGCCGACTCAGGGCTGCACATCGACATCGCGGGCGAGGGCAGCGAGACGCTGCCGCGTGACGAAAAGCACCTTCTCGTACGCTCCTTGCGCACCGCCTTCGATCTGCTCGGCGGGCAGCCGCGCGGCCTGGAGATCGTCTGCGCCAACCGCATCCCGCACGGCCGTGGCCTCGGCTCCTCCTCGGCCGCCATCTGTGCCGGCATCGTCGCCGCACGTGCCGTGACCATAGGCGGCGAGGCCAGGCTCGACGACACCGCGCTGCTGGAGCTCGCCACCGAGATCGAGGGCCACCCCGACAACGTCGCGGCCTGTCTGCTCGGCGGGTTCACCCTGTCCTGGATGGAGGCCGGCGCCGCGCGGGCCATCAGGATGGAGCCCGACGATTCCATCGTTCCGGTGGTTTTCGTGCCCGGTAAGCCGGTCCTGACGGAGACCGCGCGCGGACTGCTCCCGCGCACCGTCCCGCATGTCGACGCCGCCACCAACGCGGGCCGTGCCGCCCTGCTCGTCGAGGCCCTGACCAGGCGCCCCGAGCTGCTGCTGCCCGCCACCGAGGACCGTCTCCACCAGGAGTACCGCGCTCCCGCCATGCCGGAGAGCGCGGCGCTGGTGGAGCGGCTTCGCGCCGACGGCGTCCCGGCGGTCATCTCGGGCGCCGGACCCACCGTGCTCGCACTGGCGGATGCCGACAGTGCCGACAAGGTCGCCCATCTGGCAGGCGAGGGGTGGGCCGCGAACCGGCTCGACCTCGACGCCCGGGGAGCGAGCGTGCTGCCGCTTGCGCCCTGACACACGGTTGCCGGATTTCGAGAGGGGGAATGTTTGTTGGATCCGGTAGTGTTAACCTCAAGTCTGCACCCGACCCCACCATGGCGAGGTGCTTCGTGTCCCAGTCCGGGACAGACATTCTTCCGGGAGCCTCCCAAGCCGCACTGTGTTCCGTACGACGTACGCGGGCAGTACCTCGTACGCGGGCGCTGAGCGACTTGCCGGGCACGCTCCGGAACCGGCGCGACCGAGCCGTGTGACACCGACACTCAGTGCCACAGCTCTGGGAACCGCCATCACCAGATATCTCTCCGCCGTTTTGGGCGGACCACCGCCCCGGCGCGGTCCACACACCAAGGACCTAAGCCGGACAGCACAACCGGTCGCCGAGCCAGACAGGCCGACGTCCGCTCCAGGGAAGGACCCTTCGTGAGCGACACCACCGATCTGATGGGCGCACGTGTCGAGGAGACCGCTGCCGCGCCCGCCACGGACGCCTCCGCGCCTGCCAGCGGTGCCGGCTCCCGGCGGCGCCGCGGTACCGGCCTCGAGGGCATGGTGCTGGCCGAGCTTCAGCAGGTCGCATCCGGCCTCGGCATCAGGGGCACGGCGCGCATGCGCAAGAGCCAGCTGATCGAGGTCATCAAGGAGGCGCAGGCCGGGGGAGGTGCCGCGGCTCCCAAGGCGGAGGCGGCCACCGAGACCAAGCCCAAGCGCCGCGCCACCTCCAAGGCCCGCACCGGCGACGACGCCGACAAGAAGGCGGAGAAGGTGGCTGAGGCCCCCGCCGAGAAGGCCGTGGCCCAGCAGCAGATCGAGATTCCCGGCCAGCCCGCCAGCGAGGACGCGCCGGCCGAGCGCCGCCGTCGCCGCGCCACCGCCGACGCGGGTGCCCCCGCGGCCGCCCCCGAGACGGTCGCCGCCGAGGCCAAGAGCGAGCCGAAGGCCGAGACGCCAGCGCAGTCGCAGGGCCAGCAGGGCGACGCCAAGAGCGACGCCGACGGCGGCGAGGGCCGTCGTCGTGACCGCCGTGACCGCGGCCGCGACCGTGACCGCGGTGACCGTCGCAAGGGCGACGACCAGCAGGGTGGTCAGCGCGGTCAGCAGCAGAACCAGCAGCAGGGCGGCGGCCGTCAGGACCGTGGCCAGCAGCAGGACGACGACGACTTCGAGGGCGGCCGTCGTGGCCGTCGCGGGCGTTACCGCGACCGTCGTGGCCGTCGCGGCCGTGACGACATGGCCTCGGAGCCGCAGATCAACGAGGACGACGTCCTGATCCCGGTCGCGGGCATCCTGGACATCCTCGACAACTACGCCTTCATCCGGACCTCCGGCTACCTGCCGGGTCCGAACGACGTGTACGTCTCCCTCGCCCAGGTCCGCAAGAACGGCCTGCGCAAGGGTGACCACATCACCGGTGCGGTCCGTCAGCCGAAGGAGGGCGAGCGCCGCGAGAAGTTCAACGCGCTGGTCCGCCTCGACTCCGTCAACGGCATGGCGCCCGAACACGGCCGCGGCCGCCCGGAGTTCAACAAGCTCACCCCGCTGTACCCGCAGGACCGGCTCCGTCTGGAGACCGACCCGGGCGTGCTGACCACCCGCATCATCGACCTCGTGTCGCCGATCGGTAAGGGCCAGCGCGGTCTGATCGTGGCCCCGCCGAAGACCGGTAAGACCATGATCATGCAGGCGATCGCCAACGCGATCACGCACAACAACCCCGAGTGCCACCTGATGGTCGTCCTGGTCGACGAGCGTCCGGAAGAGGTCACCGACATGCAGCGGTCGGTCAAGGGCGAGGTCATCTCCTCGACCTTCGACCGCCCGGCCGAGGACCACACCACGGTCGCCGAGCTCGCCATCGAGCGCGCCAAGCGTCTGGTGGAGCTGGGTCACGACGTCGTCGTGCTGCTCGACTCGATCACGCGTCTGGGCCGTGCGTACAACCTCGCCGCCCCGGCCTCCGGCCGCATCCTGTCCGGTGGTGTCGACTCGACCGCCCTGTACCCGCCGAAGCGCTTCTTCGGTGCGGCCCGCAACATCGAGGACGGCGGCTCGCTGACCATCCTCGCCACCGCCCTGGTGGACACCGGGTCCCGCATGGACGAGGTGATCTTCGAGGAGTTCAAGGGCACCGGCAACATGGAGCTCAAGCTCGACCGCAAGCTCGCCGACAAGCGCATCTTCCCGGCGGTGGACGTGGACGCGTCCGGTACCCGTAAGGAAGAGATCCTGCTCGGCAACGAGGAGCTCGCGGTGGTCTGGAAGCTGCGCCGGGTGCTGCACGCGCTCGACCAGCAGCAGGCGATCGAGCTGCTGCTCGACAAGATGAAGCAGACGAAGTCGAACGTCGAGTTCCTGATGCAGATTCAGAAGACGACGCCGACGCCCGGCAACGGAGACTGATCGGACACGATCCGAAAAGGCCGCCCCCCGTCAGAGAGTGACGGGGGGCGGCCTTTTGGCGCTGAGAGGAACGGACGCATCTGTGCGTCCCTTCCGACTCAAGTGTCTCTGGGGGGACTTCTTGACCACCACCACGTCCGGCCGTCACAGACGCCGGATTCGTTTCGGGCTGCCCGTGGCCGCCGCCGGTGTCGCCGCGGCCGTCGCCGCCGCGCTGCTGACCTCGTCCGCGGGGGCCGCGACCGCGCTGCCCGAGCCCACCGTGAAGCCCACCACCAGCTCGGTCCCGGTCGCCGAGCTGGAGCGGCGCGTCGCGGGTGCCGCCGCCGGTGACGACACCGCGGGGGAGACGGCGAAGAAGTCGTCGTACAGCGCCGGTGACTCCACCACGGGCGCCATGGTCATCGGCGGCACCACGACCAGCATCACCTCCGCGCCCTGGATGGCGCAGCTCTGGTACTACGACGACCAGGGCACCGCCGACGAGGGCGACGACCTCGGCTTCTTCTGCGGCGGCGCCGTCGTCGCGCCGACGAAGATCCTCACCGCCGCGCACTGCGTCAAGGGCTACGACTGGGCCAACTACGGCGCCGTCGTCACCGGTACCGCCCAGCTGGCGTCCGACAGCGTCCCGAGCGACGCCACCGTCTCGGCGCCGTACCGCCAGTGGTACCACCCGTCGTACAACGCGACGACGATCGACAACGACATCGCCGTCATCACCCTGGCGGGCCCGGTCAAGGCGACGCCGATCCGCATGACGACCTCCGGTGACACCGCCTCGTACGCCGCCGGCACGAACGCCAAGGTCTACGGCTGGGGCCGGACCAGCTCCACCAGCGAGGACATCTCCCCGACGCTGAAGTCGGCCACGCTGCCCATCCAGTCCGACAGCACCTGCACGGGCTACTACGGCGCCGAGTTCGTCAAGGGCCACATGGTCTGCGCGGGCAAGCCGGCCACCGGCAGCGACACCGGCACCGTCTCCGCCTGCAACGGCGACTCCGGCGGGCCGCTCGTCGTGAACGGCCGCATCGTCGGCGTCGTCTCCTGGGGTGTCCAGAACTGTGTCGCCCAGGGCGCCTACAGCGTCTTCGCGAAGGTCGCCTCGTACGTCGGCGCCGCCTACCCGCGCCTCGACGACACCAACATCAACGGTGACCACCGGGGCGACCTGTGGCTGCGCAACGCCTCCACGAAGACCGGCTACTCGAAGAACTCCAACGGCACGTCGTTCGCGGCCCGCGAGTCCTGGGGCGACTGGAGCGGGGTCAACCTCGTCCTGCAGACCGACCTCGACCGCGACGGCTACCAGGACCTGGTGTACCGGCGCAGCTCCGACGGGGCGATGTTCTGGGCGCACTTCGTGCCGGCCACCGAGTCGTGGGCGACCAAGACCATGTTCAGCAACTGGAAGAGCCGCACCCGGATCGTCGCCCCCGGTGACGTCAGCGGCGACTACGTGCCCGACCTGCTGTCCGTGGACTCCGCGGGCGCGCTGTGGATCTACCCGGGCAAGGGCAACGGCACCTTCGCCACCCCGGTGAAGTCCGGCACGGGCTTCAACGCGTACAACTCCCTGCGCGGCCACGGCGACTTCACCGGCGACGGCAAGACCGACCTGATCGCGCGCAGCTCCTCCGGCGGCTACATCTACCTGTTCAAGGGCACCGGCAAGACCGGCACGGGCGCCTTCAGCACCCGTATCAAGGTGCGCACCTGGGCGACCTACACCGGCTTCGACGCGGTCGGTGACGTCACCGGCGACGGCAAGGCCGACTTCCTGGCCCGCAACTCCTCCGGCACGCTCTACCTGTACCCGGGCACCGGAAAGGCCACGAGCGAGATCTTTGCCACACCGAAGTCCGTCGGTACCGACTTCAAGCAGTACGACATCTTCGGCTGAAATCGCAGGTGGGACCGGCTCGCCGGGAACGCCGAACACGCACGGTGCCCATCGCCTCGCAGGCGGTGGGCACCGTCCGTTGTGCAACCCTTTCCCGGGTTTCCCCGTCTGACCGGACGGGTGACGATGGTGCGGTAAGGGCCTTTTGCGCCATGCCTGACCCTGACAACAGGGGGTAACCGACCGGACGAGAACCGAGGAGCAGAGTGTCCGCCGAGAGCACGCCAGAGCCCGGCATACCGGGCGACAACGGGACCAACGGCCCACGCCACCGCGGCAAGGGCCGTCGCCGCAAGCCCCGCGAGAAGCGAAAGAGCCTGCGGATCATGGCCTGGACGGCCGCCGGGATCGTGGTCCTCGGCGGGACCGGCGCCGGCTACCTGTACTTCAAGCTCAACGGCAACCTCAAGAGCGTCGACATCGACCAGGCCCTCGGCACCGACCGGCCGCAGAAGGTCGACAACGGCTCGGAGAACATCCTCGTCCTCGGCTCCGACACCCGCTCCGGCGGCAACAAGAAGCTCGGCGGCGGGACCGACGACGGCAGCGCCCGCTCGGACACGGCGATGATCCTGCACGTCTACGAGGGCCACAAGAAGGCCAGTGTGGTCTCCGTCCCGCGGGACACGCTGATCGACCGCCCCCAGTGCACCGACACCGACGGCGAGACCCACGACGCCGCGTCCGACGTGATGTTCAACGAGGCGTACTCCACGGGCGGGGCCGCCTGCACGGTGAAGACCGTCGAGTCCCTCACCGGCATCCGCATGGACCACTATCTGGAGGTCGACTTCTCCGGCTTCCAGAAGCTGATCGACGAGCTCGGCGGTGTCGAGGTCACCACGACCAAGGACATCAAGGACCCCGACAGCCACCTCGATCTCAAGGCCGGCACGCACCAGCTCGACGGCAAGCAGGCCCTCGGTCTGGTCCGCACCCGGCACGGCGTCGGCGACGGCTCCGACCTCGGCCGCATCCAGCTCCAGCAGGCGTTCATCAAGGCGCTGCTGGAGCAGGTCAAGGAAATCAACCTGTTCGGCAACCCCAAGCGGCTGTACGACCTGGCCAACACCGCCACCAAGACGGTCACCACCGACTCCGACCTCGGCTCGGTCAACAAGCTCATGTCCTTCACCAACGGCCTCAAGGGCATCAGCTCCAAGAACATGTCCATGGTCACGATGCCGGTCCAGTACGACCCGGCGGACCCGAACCGGGTGATCGTGGCCGAGGCGAAGGCCAAGCAGGTCTGGGCCGCTCTGAAGGCCGACGAACCGATCCCGAAGAGCGCCACCGAAGGCACGGCGAAGGGCGATGCCAACGGCGTCGTCAACGCCGGCTAGCCCGCCGGGAACAAATGACGGCAACCCCCGGTTTTGGGGGATGGCCCCAGTCCTGGCAGACTGGTACGTCGGCTCCGGTTCACGCTCCCGTATCCCGCGGCGGCGACCCGGCGCCCTCCCGAAACTAGGAGACACCTTGAAGCGCGAGATCCACCCCGAGTACGTCGAGACGCAGGTCAGCTGCACCTGTGGCGCCTCGTTCACCACCCGTAGCACGATCACCAGCGGCACCATCCGTGCCGAGGTCTGCTCCGAGTGCCACCCGTTCTACACGGGCAAGCAGAAGATCCTCGACACCGGTGGCCGTGTGGCCCGCTTCGAGGCCCGCTTCGGCAAGGCTGCCGGCTCCAAGAAGTAGCGAGCTCCAATTCGCCGGTCCACGGCCGCGCCCTGTATCAGGCGCGCCGGGACCGGCGTTTTTGGTCGCCCGCCCTTCCCACCCGTACGCATTTCAGGAGCCCAAGATGTTCGAGGCCGTCGACGAACTGGTCACTGAGCACGCCGACCTGGAGAAGAAGCTCGCCGACCCGTCGGTCTTCGCCGACCAGGCGAACGCGCGCAAGCTGAACAAGCGCTACGCCGAGCTCACCCCGATCGTCGCCACGTACCGCTCCTGGAAGCAGACCGGCGACGACATCGAGACGGCCCGTGAACTGGCCGCCGACGACCCCGACTTCGCCGCCGAGGTCAAGGAGCTGGACCGCCAGCGCGAGGAGCTGACGGAGAAGCTGCGCCTGCTGCTCGTCCCGCGTGACCCCAGCGACGACAAGGACGTGATCCTTGAGATCAAGGCGGGCGCGGGCGGCGACGAGTCGGCGCTGTTCGCCGGCGACCTGCTGCGCATGTACCTGCGCTACGCCGAGCGCGTCGGCTGGAAGACCGAGATCATCGACGCCACCGAGTCCGAGCTGGGCGGCTACAAGGACGTCCAGGTCGCCGTGAAGACCAAGGGCGGCCAGGGCGCCACCGAGCCCGGTCAGGGCGTGTGGGCGCGGCTGAAGTACGAGGGCGGTGTGCACCGCGTGCAGCGGGTGCCGGCGACCGAGTCCCAGGGCCGTATCCACACCTCCGCGGCCGGTGTGCTGGTCACGCCCGAGGCCGAGGAGATCGACGTCGAGATCAACCCGAACGACCTGCGCATCGACGTCTACCGGTCGTCCGGCCCGGGCGGTCAGTCCGTCAACACCACCGACTCCGCCGTGCGCATCACGCACATTCCGACCGGAGTCGTCGCTTCCTGCCAGAACGAGAAGAGCCAGCTGCAGAACAAGGAGCAGGCGATGCGTATCCTGCGCTCCAGGCTGCTCGCCGCGGCGCAGGAGGAGGCCGAGAAGGAGGCCGCCGACGCCCGCCGCAGCCAGGTCCGCACCGTCGACCGCTCCGAGAAGATCCGCACCTACAACTTCCCGGAGAATCGCATCTCGGACCACCGCGTCGGCTTCAAGGCGTACAACCTGGACCAGGTCCTGGACGGCGACCTCGACGCGGTGATCCAGGCCTGTGTGGACGCGGACTCGGCGGCGAAGCTGGCGGCCGCGTAACGACGTAGGGACGTACGCACGTACGAGTACGACACGGAGGACTTGCGTGCAGCAATTCACCGGGGGGCGAACCCCGAGCCCCCGCAGCGTGCTGCTCGCGGAGGTGGCCCAGGCCACCCAGCGGCTGGCGGACGCCGGCGTGCCCTCGCCGCGCACCGACGCGGAGGAGCTCGCCGCGTTCGTGCACGGCGTGAAGCGGGGCGAGCTGCACTCCGTGAAGGACGCGGACTTCGACGCCCGCTACTGGGAGGTCATCGCCCGCCGTGAGCAGCGCGAGCCGCTCCAGCACATCACCGGGCGGGCGTACTTCCGCTACCTCGAACTCCAAGTCGGGCCCGGGGTGTTCGTGCCCCGCCCCGAGACCGAGTCGGTAGTCGGCTGGGCCATAGACGCCGTACGCGCGATGGACGTCGTCGAGCCGTGCATCGTCGACCTGTGCACCGGCTCCGGCGCGATCGCGCTCGCGCTCGCCCAGGAGGTCCCGCGCTCGCGCGTGCACGCCGTGGAGCTGTCCGAGGACGCCCTGCAGTGGACGCGCAAGAACGTGGAGGGGTCCAGGGTCGACCTGCGGCAGGGCAACGCCCTGGACGCCTTCCCCGACCTCGACGGCCAGGTCGACCTGGTCATCTCCAACCCGCCCTACATCCCGCTCACCGAATGGGAGTACGTGGCTCCCGAGGCGCGGGACTACGATCCCGAACTCGCCCTGTTCTCGGGGGAGGACGGCCTCGACCTCATCCGCGGCCTGGAGCGGACGGCACACCGTCTGCTGCGCCCGGGCGGCGTCGTCGTCATCGAGCACGCCGACACCCAGGGCGGGCAGGTGCCGTGGATCTTCACCGAGGAGCGGGGCTGGGCCGACGCGGCCGACCACCCCGACCTCAACAACCGCCCCAGGTTCGCGACCGCCCGCAAGGCGCTGCCGTGAACGCCCCCCTGACTCTTTCCCGGAAGCACGTGTACTTCGTGTACGAGGAGGCCCGCTAGATATGGCACGGCGATACGACACCAACGACGCGACCGACCGCACGACCGGTCTGCGTGAGGCCGCGTCCGCCGTCCGCCGTGGCGAGCTCGTGGTCCTCCCGACCGACACGGTGTACGGCATCGGCGCCGACGCTTTCTCCAAGGAGGCCGTCGGCGATCTGCTGGAGGCCAAGGGCCGGGGCCGCAACATGCCCACCCCTGTGCTGATCGGCTCCCCGAACACGCTCCACGGTCTCGTCACCGACTTCTCCGAGCTGGCCTGGGAGCTGGTCGACGCATTCTGGCCGGGCGCGCTCACGCTCGTCGCCAAGCACCAGCCGTCGCTGCAGTGGGACCTGGGGGACACCCGGGGCACGGTTGCCGTGCGCATGCCACTGCACCCGGTCGCGATCGAGCTGCTCACCGAGGTCGGCCCGATGGCCGTGTCCTCGGCGAACCTCACGGGGCACCCGGCGCCCGAGGACTGCGACGCCGCGCAGGAGATGCTCGGCGACTCGGTGTCGGTCTACCTGGACGGCGGCCCGACCCCCGGCAACGTCCCGTCGTCCATCGTCGACGTCACGGGCGAAGTGCCCCTCCTCCTGCGCGCGGGCGCCCTGTCGGCGGAGGACCTGCGGAAGGTCGTACCCGACCTCGAGGTGGCCAATTGACAGCCCCTGACTCCCCCAAGCTCTCGGCTGCGCTCGAGCAGGGGGGACCCCCATGCGTGGCATAGGCAACGGGGAAAGCGCGGCGGAGATCACGACGACCTTCGTGGGACTCCCGCGCGACAGCTTCCGCATCCTCCACGTCAGCACCGGCAACGTGTGCCGCTCGCCGATCACCGAGCGGCTGACGCGTCATTTCGTGACGCAGCGGCTCGGTGTGCTGGGCGGCTCGCTGATCGTGGAGAGCGCGGGCACCTGGGGCCATGAGGGCGCCCCCATGGAGACCAACGCGGAGACCGTCCTCGCCGACTTCGGCGCGGACGCCTCCGGCTTCGTCGGCCGCGAGCTCCTCGACGAGCACGTCATCATGGCCGACCTGGTCCTCACGGCCACCCGCGACCACCGCGCCCAGGTCATCTCCATGGGCCACTCGGCGGGCCTGCGCACCTTCACCCTCAAGGAGTTCACCCGCCTGGTCCGCGCCATCGACCCGGCCACCCTGCCTCCCCTGGAGGAGGGCGTGGTCATCCGCGCACGCGCCCTGGTCCGCGCGGCGGCGGCTCTACGCGGGTGGCTCCTCGCGCCGACGCTGGAGGCGGACGAGGTGTACGACCCGTACGGGGCACCGCTGACGTTCTTCCGGTCGGTGGGCGACGAGATACACGAGGCGCTCGACCCGGTGGTGACCGCTCTCACGGGTGTCCCCGCGAGGACGTAACAACACAGGGCGCCCCGGGCGCCCCGGGCCTACATTGGGACGTACGTCACCATCGACGCACGCCCGGAGCCCACCATGTCGGTCACCCATACCCTCGAGGCCGATGTCCTGCGCCGTCAGGACCCCCAGCTCGCCGACATCCTGCTCGGGGAGCTCGACCGGCAGTCGACGACGCTCCAGCTCGTCGCCGCGGAGAACTTCACCTCGCCCGCCGTGCTCGCGGCCCTCGGCTCGCCGCTCGCCAACAAGTACGCCGAGGGCTACCCCGGCGCCCGCTACCACGGCGGATGCGAGATGGTCGACGTCGCCGAGCGGCTCGCCGTGGAGCGGGCCAAGGCCCTGTTCGGGGCCGAGCACGCCAACGTCCAGTCCCACTCGGGCTCTTCGGCGGTCCTCGCCGCCTACGCGGCCCTGCTGCGCCCCGGCGACACCGTCCTCGCGCTCGGGCTGCCGTACGGCGGACACCTCACCCACGGCTCGCCCGCGAACTTCTCGGGCCGCTGGTTCGACTTCGTCGGCTACGGGGTGGACGCCGAGACCGGGCTCATCGACTACGACCAGGTGCGCACCCTCGCCCGCAACCACCGGCCCAAGGCCCTGGTGTGCGGGTCCATCGCCTACCCGCGCCACATCGACTACGCAGCCTTCCGCGAGATCGCCGACGAGGTGGGCGCCTATCTCATCGCCGACGCCGCGCACCCGATGGGGCTCGTCGCCGGCGGAGCGGCGCCCAGTCCGGTGCCGTACGCCGATGTGGTCTGCGCCACCACCCACAAGGTGCTGCGCGGCCCGCGCGGTGGCATGATCCTGTGCGGCTCCGACCTCGCCGAGCGCGTCGATCGCGCGGTGTTCCCCTTCACCCAGGGCGGGGCGCAGATGCACACCATCGCCGCGAAGGCCGTCGCCTTCGGGGAGGCGTCGACGCCGGCGTTCGCCATGTACGCCCATCAGGTGGTCGCCAACGCGCGGACTCTCGCGGACGCCCTCGCGGAGCAGGGGCTCGTCGTCACCACCGGCGGCACCGACACCCACCTGATCACCGCCGACCCGGCGCCGCTCGGCGTCGACGGCCGTGATGCCCGGGGCCGGCTCGCGGCGGCCGGGATCGTGCTGGACTGCTGCGCCCTCCCGCACGGCGACGCCCGCGGCCTGCGCCTCGGTACGGCGGCCGTGACCACCCAGGGCATGGGGGAGGAGGAGATGGAGTGGCTGGCCGCTTCGCTGGCGGCCGTGCTGCGCAGTGAGACCGAAAGTCAGAAGACCCGTGAAGAAGTGCGGGAGCTGACCGGTAGATTTCCGCCGTATCCCGGCTGAGGCGGGGTACCCGCACCTGCGCACACAGCCACTCGTGCAACCATCGTCGCTACCCGGAAGTCCCCGCACATATGCGTCGTGTATCCGTACGTCGCTAGGGTGTGGGGCTGAGATGGCCAGCGAGACTTGTGGGGAAGCCTGTGCGTGAATACCTGCTGACGCTCTGCATCACGGCCGCGGTGACGTATCTGCTGACAGGGCCGGTGCGTAAGTTCGCGATCGTGGCCGGAGCGATGCCGGAGATCCGGGCACGTGACGTGCACCGGGAACCCACTCCGCGGCTCGGCGGTATCGCGATGTTCTTCGGCCTGTGCGCGGGCCTGCTGGTCGCCGACCACCTGACCAACCTCAGTACGGTCTTCGAGAAGTCCAACGAACCGCGGGCGCTGCTCTCCGGAGCGGCGCTCATCTGGCTGATCGGGGTCCTGGACGACAAGTTCGAGATCGACGCCCTGATCAAGCTGGGCGGCCAGATGATCGCCGCCGGCGTCATGGTCATGCAGGGTCTGACGATCCTGTGGCTGCCGATCCCCACCGTCGGCAACGTCGCGCTGACCCAGTGGCAGGGCACCCTGCTCACCGTCGCCCTGGTCGTCATCACCATCAACGCGGTCAACTTCGTCGACGGCCTGGACGGCCTGGCGGCGGGCATGGTCTGCATCGCGTCGGCCGCGTTCTTCCTCTACGCCTACCGCGTCTGGGTGTCGTACGGCATCGAGGCGGCCGCCCCCGCCACCTTGTTCTCCGCGATCCTGATGGGCATGTGCCTGGGCTTCCTGCCGCACAACATGCACCCGGCGCGGATCTTCATGGGCGACTCCGGCTCGATGCTGATCGGCCTGGTGCTCGCCGCGGGCGCGATCTCCATCACAGGACAGGTCGACCCGGACGCGCTGAAGCTGTTCGCGGGCTCCGAGAAGGAGGCCGTGCACCAGACGGTCCCGGTCTACATCCCGCTCCTGCTGCCCCTGACGATCATCGCGATCCCGGCCGCCGACCTGGTGCTGGCGATCGTGCGCCGCACCTGGCGCGGCCAGTCCCCGTTCGCCGCCGACCGCGGCCACCTCCACCACCGCCTGCTGGAGATCGGCCACTCCCACAGCCGCGCGGTGCTGATCATGTACTTCTGGTCGGCGCTGATCGCCTTCGGCGCCCTCGCCTACTCGGTGAACTCGGCGTCCATGTGGATCGTCCTGAGCGTGGTCTTCCTCAGCGCCATCGGCCTGGGCCTGCTTCTGCTGCCGCGCTTCACGCCCCGCACCCCGCGCTGGGCGGAGCACTTCGTGCCGCCGCGCTACCGGCGCCGCGGTGCGGTGGCGGAACCGGCGGCCACGACTCCGCAGGCCGCGTCCGCCGAGCCCGAGGCCCAGCCGCGCACTCCGGTCGCCGCAGGGGTCTCCCGCGTCAACGGGGCGACCGCGATCGGCGCTCGTTCGCGGCCCCTGGACAGGCGTAAGGCCGGAACGTCGCGCTGACGGTCAAGGTAAGAGAACTCGCAAGGTAAGAATCTGACTAGAGCATTGCCAAGTCATGGGGGAGCGAAGCACCCCAATACCAGACAAGTCGGCAGTGATTCTGCACAGACGCGCGCCTTCACTCTCATGTGTGACAGCGAGCACATCTCCCAGGTAAAGACCTCATCAAATAGTTTGTGATACGGTTCACGAGAACCCGGGGATAGAGCCGTAGGACCGTAGTGCGACGGTCCACCGGCGTGAGGTTCTCTCGCTGCCCGGGACTACGCTCGTCCATGACGACACCCTGCCCCCACCGTGAAAGCGGAGTTGCCGCCATGCCGTCCAATGACGTCCGGACCCTGCTCCAGGCCGCTGTGCCCACAGCCGTCGCCGGCGCTGTCGCCGCCGTCGTCAGTGGAGTGGTCGCCGGTGGCAAGGGAGCGATCGGGGCGGTCGTTGCGACGCTGGTCGTGATCCTGTTCATGGGGCTCGGTCTCTACGTTCTTCAGCGCACTGCCAAATCGCTTCCGCATCTGTTCCAGGCAATGGGTCTGATGCTGTACGCCGCGCAGATCCTGCTGCTGTTCATCTTTATGGCCGCGTTCAAGAACACGACGCTGTTCAATCCGCGGGCCTTCGCGTTCACGCTCCTCGGCACCACGCTCGTGTGGATCGCCATGCAGACGCGTGCCCACATGAAGGCCAAGATCCTCTACGTCGAACCCGATTCGGACGCCTCCTCGAAGGACGGCAAGTCCGAAAAGACGGGCCACTCGTCGTGAGAGGTAGGGGCGGGATAAAGGCGCTTGAGAAGTCCTGCTATCGTCCGGTGCCAACTGCGGCATCGCGGGCGCGGGCATCTGAGCTGACGCCTGCTCAATCGCGAGGCGAGATGCCCCCCAGCCGCCCCCATATCCGAAACACCAGTCCCGTGCCGAACCGCGGCTGCGCGCCGCGCCGACACAACGAGGTTGCCGTACCTATGCGCCACGCTGAAGGAGCCCGCGGTGAGTGCTGACCCGACGCAGGTGCTCGCCTTCGAGACCGACTGCCACCTTTTCGACGGGTGTGGCTTCGCCGAGGTCTCGCCGGGCCTGCACTCGTTCATGTTCCAGCCCCTGTGGGGTGACGGCGACAGCAACCTGTACTTCAACAAGACGATGCTGCTGGCGCTGCTCGGCTCGATCATCATCGTGGGCTTCTTCTGGGCAGCGTTCCGCCGGCCGCAGGTGGTCCCGGGCAAGCTCCAGATGGTCGCCGAGGCGGGCTACGACTTCATCCGGCGCGGTGTCGTCTACGAGACCATCGGCAAGAAGGAAGGCGAGAAGTACGTACCGCTCGTCGTCTCGCTCTTCTTCTTCGTCTGGATGCTGAACCTCTGGTCGATCATCCCGATCGCCCAGTTCCCGGTCACCTCGATCATCTCGTATCCGCTGGTCCTGGCCCTGATCGTCTACATCCTGTGGGTGTCCCTGACGTTCAAGCGGCACGGCTTCGTCGGCTTCTGGAAGAACGTCACGGGCTACGACAAGTCGCTCGGCGCGGTGCTCCCGCTGGCCATGCTGATCGAGCTCTTCTCCAACCTGCTGATCCGGCCGTTCACCCACGCCGTGCGACTGTTCGCGAACATGTTCGCCGGTCACACCCTGCTGCTGCTCTTCACGATCGCCAGCTGGTACATGCTGAACGGCTTCGGCATCGCCTACGCGGGTGTCTCGTTCGTGATGGTCATCGTGATGACCGCCTTCGAGCTGTTCATCCAGGCCCTGCAGGCGTACGTGTTCGTCCTGCTGACGTGCACCTACATCCAGGGCGCTCTCGCCGAGCACCACTGAGCCACCGCTCTCTCTGCACCACCACAATTCGTCCGGTGGCCAACCCCCACCGGTCCGTAAAGAAAAGGAAGAACTGGCATGTCCCAGACCCTTGCTGCTGTCGAAGGCTCCCTCGGCTCCATCGGTTACGGCCTCGCCGCGATCGGCCCCGGCGTCGGCGTCGGCATCATCTTCGGTAACGGCACCCAGGCCCTGGCCCGTCAGCCCGAGGCCGCCGGCCTGATCCGTGCCAACCAGATCCTCGGCTTCGCCTTCTGTGAGGCGCTCGCCCTCATCGGTCTGGTCATGCCGTTCGTCTACGGCTACTGATCAGTCGAACCAGACCAGCCGACTAGACGAAAGGCACACACATGAGCCAGCTGCTCATCGCGGCGAGCGAGGGGGAGAACCCTCTCGTCCCGCCGATCCCTGAGCTTGTCATCGGCCTGCTCGCCTTCGTCATCGTCTTCGGCTTCCTCGCCAAGAAGCTCCTCCCGAACATCAACAAGGTTCTGGAAGAGCGCCGCGAGGCCATCGAGGGCGGTATCGAGAAGGCCGAGGCCGCCCAGACCGAGGCCCAGAGCGTTCTGGAGCAGTACAAGGCCCAGCTCGCCGAAGCCCGGCACGAGGCCGCGCGTCTGCGCCAGGAGGCGCAGGAGCAGGGCGCCGCGCTCATCGCCGAGATGCGTGCGGAAGGCCAGCGGCAGCGTGAGGAGATCGTCGCCGCCGGTCACGCCCAGATCGAGGCCGACCGCAAGGCCGCCGCGTCCACGCTGCGTCAGGACGTCGGCAAGCTCGCCACCGACCTGGCCGGCAAGCTCGTCGGCGAGTCCCTCGAGGACCACGCCCGGCAGAGCCGCGTCATCGACCGCTTCCTCGACGAGCTCGAGGAGAAGGCCGAGGCCGGACGATGAACGGAGCGAGCCGCGAGGCCCTGGCAGCCGCACGCGAGCGACTCGACGCGCTGACGGACAACACGTCCGTCGACGCCGGACGGCTCGCTGATGAGCTGGCCGCCGTCACCGCGCTGCTCGACCGCGAGGTGTCGCTGCGTCGGGTCCTGACCGACCCGGCGCAGGCCGGCGAGGCCAAGGCCGAGCTGGCCCAGCGCCTGCTCGGTGGCCAGGTCGGCGGCGAGACCGCTGACCTGCTGGCCGGCATGGTGCGCTCCCGCTGGTCGCAGTCCCGCGACCTGGTGGACGCGCTGGAGGAGCTGGCGAACACCGCCGACCTCACCGCCGCGCAGAAGGCGGGCACGCTCGACGAGGTCGAGGACGAGCTGTTCCGGTTCGGCCGGATCGTCTCCTCGAGCACCGAGCTGCGGGCCGCGCTGACCAACCGCGCCGCCACCGCCTCGGCCAAGGGCGAGCTGCTGCGCAGCCTGCTCGGCGGCCGGGCGAAGGCGACCACCGAGCGTCTGGTGACGCGTCTTGTGACGGCGCCGCGTGGACGTAGCCTGGAGTCGGGACTGGAGTCCCTGTCCAAGCTCGCCGCCGAGCGCCGGGACCGCATGGTGGCAGTGGTCACCTCGGCGGTGCCGCTGAGCGACGGCCAGAGGCAGCGCCTGGGCGCGGCCCTCGCCAAGCTCTACGGCCGCCAGATGCACCTGAACCTGGACGTGGACCCCGAGGTTGTCGGTGGCATCCGGGTGCAGGTCGGCGACGAGGTCATCAACGGCTCCCTCGCGGACCGCATCGAGGACGCCGGCCGCCGACTGGCGAGCTAGCAGCAACTTCATAGCAGTACGTACTTACGACGGCCCATGTTGGGCCGTGCAGAGGATTCACCTCGTTCATGGGGGGAGTCCCCATCCCCCCAAGTGAAACTTCGGGCCCAACAAGGAGAGCAGGGAACCCAGATGGCGGAGCTCACGATCCGGCCGGAGGAGATCCGGGACGCGCTGGAGAACTTTGTCCAGTCGTACAAGCCGGACGCGGCCTCGCGCGAGGAGGTCGGTACGGTCACCCTTGCCGGCGACGGCATCGCGAAGGTCGAGGGTCTTCCCTCGGCCATGGCCAACGAACTGCTGAAGTTCGAGGACGGCACCCTCGGCCTCGCCCTCAACCTCGAGGAGCGCGAGATCGGTGCCATCGTCCTCGGTGAGTTCAGCGGCATCGAGGAGGGTCAGCCGGTCTCCCGTACCGGTGAGGTTCTCTCCGTGGCTGTCGGCGAGGGCTACCTCGGCCGCGTCGTCGACCCGCTCGGCAACCCGATCGACGGCCTCGGCGAGATCGAGACGTCCGGCCGCCGCGCCCTCGAGCTGCAGGCCCCCACGGTCATGCAGCGCAAGTCGGTGCACGAGCCGATGGAGACCGGCTACAAGGCCGTCGACGCGATGACCCCGATCGGCCGTGGTCAGCGTCAGCTGATCATCGGCGACCGCCAGACCGGCAAGACCGCCCTGGCCGTCGACACGATCATCAACCAGCGCGACAACTGGCGCACGGGCGACCCGAACAAGCAGGTCCGCTGCATCTACGTCGCCATCGGCCAGAAGGGCTCGACGATCGCGTCGGTCCGCCGCGCGCTGGAGGAGAACGGCGCGCTGGAGTACACGACCATCGTCGCCGCCCCGGCGTCCGACCCGGCCGGCTTCAAGTACCTGGCGCCGTACACCGGTTCGGCCATCGGCCAGCAGTGGATGTACGAGGGCAAGCACGTCCTCATCATCTTCGACGACCTCTCGAAGCAGGCCGACGCCTACCGCGCCGTGTCCCTGCTGCTGCGCCGCCCGCCGGGCCGCGAGGCCTACCCGGGTGACGTCTTCTACCTGCACTCCCGTCTGCTGGAGCGCTGCGCGAAGCTCTCCGACGACATGGGCAAGGGCTCGATGACCGGTCTGCCGATCGTCGAGACCAAGGCCAACGACGTCTCGGCGTTCATCCCGACCAACGTCATCTCCATCACCGACGGCCAGTGCTTCCTGGAGTCGGACCTCTTCAACGCCGGTCAGCGCCCCGCGCTGAACGTCGGTATCTCCGTCTCCCGAGTCGGTGGTTCCGCGCAGCACAAGGCGATGAAGCAGGTTTCCGGCCGTCTGCGCGTCGACCTCGCCCAGTTCCGTGAGCTGGAGGCGTTCGCCGCCTTCGGTTCCGACCTGGACGCCGCGTCGAAGGCGCAGCTGGAGCGCGGTCAGCGCATGGTCGAGCTGCTGAAGCAGGCGCAGTACGAGCCGATGTCCACCGAGGACCAGGTCGTCTCCGTGTGGGCCGGCACCACCGGCAAGATGGACGACGTTCCGGTCGGCGACATCCGCCGCTTCGAGAAGGAGCTCCTGGAGTACCTGCACCGCAAGGAGCAGGGCCTCATGACCTCCATCAAGGAGGGCGGCAAGATGTCGGACGACACCCTCACCGCCGTCGCCGACGCCATCGCGGAGTTCAAGAAGCAGTTCGAGACCGCGGACGGCAAGCTGCTCGGGGAGGACGCTCCGGCCGCTCCGAAGGCGACCAGCGCCTCCAAGTGACGTAAGGAAGGGACCTGACTCATGGGAGCCCAGCTCCGGGTCTACAAGCGTCGCATCCGATCCGTCACCGCGACCAAGAAGATCACGAAGGCGATGGAGATGATCGCCGCCTCGCGCGTCGTCAAGGCGCAGCGCAAGGTGGCGGCCTCCACGCCCTACGCGACCGAGCTCACCCGCGCGGTCACGGCGGTCGGCACCGGTTCGAACACCAAGCACCCGCTGACCACGCAGGCCGAGACGGTCACGCGGTCCGCGGTGCTGCTCCTGACGAGCGACCGCGGCCTCGCCGGCGCGTTCAACTCCAACGCCATCAAGGCGGCGGAGCAGCTGACCGAGCGTCTGGAGCGCGAGGGCAAGGAGGTCGACATCTACATCGTCGGCCGCCGCGGTGTGGCGCACTACAACTTCCGTGAGCGCAAGATCGCGGAGTCGTGGAGCGGTTTCACCGACGAGCCCACGTACGCGGACGCCAAGAAGGTCGCTGCCCCGCTGATCGAGGCGATCGAGACGGAGACGGCCGAGGGCGGCGTGGACGAGCTCCACATCGTCTACACCGAGTTCGTCTCGATGATGACGCAGCAGGCGCTGGACGCCCAGCTTCTGCCGCTGCGCCTCGAAGAGGTCGTGGAGGAGACCGCCACCAAGGGCGAGATCCTGCCGCTGTTCGACTTCGAGCCCTCGGCGGAGGACGTCCTCGACGCCCTGCTGCCGCGGTACGTCGAGAGCCGTATCTACAACGCGCTGCTCCAGTCGGCCGCCTCCAAGCACGCCGCCACGCGGCGCGCGATGAAGTCGGCCACCGACAACGCGGGCGAGCTGATCAACACGCTCTCCCGTCTTGCCAACGCGGCCCGCCAGGCCGAAATCACCCAGGAAATCAGCGAGATCGTCGGTGGCGCCAGCGCCCTGGCCGACGCGACCGCGGGGAGTGACCGATAAATGACCACCACTGTTGAGACCGCGACGGCTACGGGCCGCGTCGCCCGGGTCATCGGCCCGGTCGTCGACGTGGAGTTCCCCGTCGACGCGATGCCGGACATCTACAACGCCCTTCACGTCGAGGTGGCCGACCCGGCCAACGCCGGCGAGAAGAAGACGCTGACCCTGGAGGTCGCCCAGCACCTGGGTGACGGCCTGGTCCGCACCATCTCCATGCAGCCCACCGACGGTCTGGTCCGCCAGGC
The DNA here is from genome assembly GCF_044764945.1 of Streptomyces sp. NPDC093568. NCBI lineage: Bacteria > Bacillati > Actinomycetota > Actinomycetes > Kitasatosporales > Streptomycetaceae > Streptomyces > Streptomyces sp. NPDC093568. The sequence goes on from NZ_JBIWJD010000004.1 coordinate 235,844, forward strand.
CCCGGTGACCGACACCGGCGACGGCATCACCGTCCCGGTCGGCGACTTCACCAAGGGCAAGGTGTTCAACACCCTCGGTGAGGTGCTGAACGTCGACGAGAAGTACGACGGCGAGCGCTGGTCCATCCACCGCAAGGCCCCGAACTTCGACGAGCTCGAGTCGAAGACCGAGATGTTCGAGACCGGCGTCAAGGTCATCGACCTTCTCACCCCGTACGTCAAGGGTGGAAAGATCGGTCTGTTCGGTGGTGCCGGTGTCGGCAAGACCGTTCTGATCCAGGAAATGATCTACCGCGTGGCCAACAACCACGACGGTGTGTCGGTGTTCGCCGGTGTCGGTGAGCGCACCCGTGAGGGCAACGACCTCATCGACGAGATGAGCGAGTCGGGCGTCATCGACAAGACCGCGCTGGTCTTCGGTCAGATGGACGAGCCCCCGGGCACCCGTCTGCGCGTGGCCCTCGCCGGTCTGACCATGGCGGAGTACTTCCGCGATGTGCAGAAGCAGGACGTGCTGTTCTTCATCGACAACATCTTCCGCTTCACGCAGGCCGGTTCCGAGGTGTCGACCCTGCTCGGCCGTATGCCCTCCGCGGTGGGCTACCAGCCGAACCTGGCCGACGAGATGGGTCTCCTCCAGGAGCGCATCACCTCGACCCGTGGTCACTCGATCACCTCGATGCAGGCGATCTACGTCCCCGCGGACGACCTGACCGACCCGGCCCCGGCCACCACCTTCGCCCACCTCGACGCGACGACGGTTCTGTCCCGTCCGATCTCCGAGAAGGGCATCTACCCGGCCGTGGACCCGCTGGACTCCACGTCCCGGATCCTGGACCCGCGCTACATCGCGCAGGACCACTACAACACCGCCATGCGCGTCAAGGGGATCCTCCAGAAGTACAAGGACCTCCAGGACATCATCGCGATCCTCGGTATCGACGAGCTCAGCGAGGAGGACAAGCTGGTCGTCCAGCGTGCCCGCCGCGTCGAGCGCTTCCTGTCCCAGAACACCCACGTCGCCAAGCAGTTCACCGGTGTGGACGGCTCCGACGTGCCGCTGGACGAGTCGATCACCGCGTTCAACGCGATCTGCGACGGTGAGTTCGACCACTTCCCGGAGCAGGCGTTCTTCATGTGCGGTGGTCTCGAGGACCTCAAGAAGAACGCGAAGGAGCTGGGCGTCTCCTGACGCACCGGTCTTCGTGAGCCATTGAGCTCTTGATGAGGGGGCGGGGCACGTCCCGCCCCCTCTTCCATGCCTACTAGACTTGTAACCAACACCCGGCACAACCGCCGGGTGGTGACCCGAGGAGCCAACCTTGGCTGCTGAGCTGCACGTCGCGCTGGTCGCCGCCGACCGTGAGGTCTGGTCGGGCCAGGCCACCCTGGTCGTCGCGCGCACCACGTCCGGCGACATCGGCGTCATGCCCGGTCACCAGCCGCTGCTCGGTGTGCTGGAGTCGGGCCCGGTGACCATCCGTACGAGTGACGGCGGGACCGTGATCGCCGCGGTGCACGGCGGATTCATCTCGTTCGCGGACGACAAGCTGTCGCTGCTGGCCGAGATCGCCGAGCTGTCGGACGAGATCGATGTCCAGCGCGCCGAGCGGGCGCTGGAGCGCGCGAAGTCGGACGACGACGCCTCCGCCGAGCGCCGCGCGGAGGTCCGCCTGCGGGCGGCGACGGCGCGCTGACCCCCGGGGTCACCCTCCGGGCCGTCTAGGCTCTGGGGGAGCGCACGCGATGACGTCACTCAGCCGCGGCTGGGACCGGAGCAATCCGGTGCCGGTCGCGGCTGTGGCAGATATGGAAGTTTTTTCCGTTCCGTTACCTAGGAGACGAGGAGGTCGGTGTCGATGGTCCTCGCTCTGACTGTGTGCGGAATCGTCGTGGCCCTGGTGGTACTGGGGCTGTTCGTCTTCGGTCTGCGCCGCAGGCTCATCCAGCGCTCCGGTGGCACTTTCGACTGTTCCCTGCGCTGGGACGTGCCGGAGAAATCCGACACCAGCGGCAAGGGCTGGAGCTATGGCGTCGCCCGCTACAACGGCGACCGGATCGAGTGGTACCGCGTCTTCTCCTACGCCTACCGCCCGCGCCGCATCCTGGAGCGCTCCGCGATCGAGGTGGCCGGCCGCCGGCTGCCCGACGGCGAGGAGGAACTGGCGCTGCTCTCCGACGCCGTGATCCTCACCTGTCTGCACCGGGGCACGCGCCTCGAACTCGCCATGAGCGAAGACGCGCTGACCGGTTTCCTCGCGTGGCTTGAGGCAGCCCCGCCCGGTCAGCGCGTCAATGTCGCGTAACTTGCCTGCTAGTTCAGGCCGTTGTTGATGGCGGTCACCAGCTCACCGCCGGTGGTGTCGCCGCTGAACTCCCAGAAGAACGCGCCGCCCAGGCCCTGGTTCTTGGCCCAGGACATCTTCCCGGCGATCGTCGACGGGGTGTCGTAGGACCACCAGTTGTTGCCGCAGTAGGCGTAGGCCGTTCCGGCGATGGTGCCGTTCGCCGGGCAGGAGTTCTTCAGGACCTTGTAGTCCTCGATGCCGGCCTCGTAGGTGCCGGGAGCAGCGCCGGTCGCCGTGCCGCCGGGGGCGGCCTGGGTGACGCCGGTCCAGCCGCGGCCGTAGAAGCCGATGCCGAGCAGCAGCTTCTTGGACGCCACGCCCTTGGACTTCAGCTTGGCGATGGCGTCGGCGGAGTTGAAGCCCGCCTGCGGGATACCGGCGTACGAGGTGAGCGGCGAGTGCGGCGCGGTCGGGCCCTGTGCGTTGAAGGCGCCGAAGTAGTCGTACGTCATCACGTTGTACCAGTCGAGGTACTGCGAGGCGCCGCCGTAGTCGGCCGCGTCGATCTTGCCGCCGGAGGAGCCGTCGGCGGTGATGGCCGCGGTGACCAGGTAGTTCGGGCCGAACTCCGTGCGCAGCGCGGACATCAGGTTCTTGAAGGCCGCGGGGCCGGAGGTGTCGCAGGTCAGGCCGCAGGCGTTGGGGTACTCCCAGTCGATGTCGATGCCGTCGAAGACGTCGGCCCAGCGCGGGTCCTCGACCACGGACTTGCAGGACTTGGCGAACGCGGCCGCGTTCTGCGCCGCCTGGCCGAAGCCGCCGGAGTAGGTCCAGCCGCCGAAGGAGTACAGCACCTTGATGTGCGGGTACTTGGCCTTCAGCTGACGCAGCTGGTTGAAGTTGCCGCGCAGCGGCTGGTCCCAGGTGTCGGCGGTGCCGCTGACGGACTGGTCGGCGATGTAGGCCTTGTCGTAGGCGGCGTAGGTGTCGTCGACGGTGCACTGACCGTTCTTGACGTTGCCGAACGCGTAGTTGATGTGGGTGATCTTCGAGGCGGAGCCCGACGTCACCAGGTTCTTGACGTGGTAGTTGCGGCCGTAGACGCCCCACTCGGTGAAGTAGCCGAGCTTGACCTTGTCACCCGTGGGCGGCTCCGTGGTGCCGCCGGTGGTGCGCACCGCGCGGGCGCCGCTGACCGGGCCCGTCTGGTCGGCGGTGTCGCGGGCCTGGACGGTGTAGGAGTAGTCGGTGCCGGCGGTCAGGCCGGTGTCCGAGTACGACGTCGTCGTGACGGTGGCGACCTTGGCGCCGTCGCGCAGGACGTCGTAGTTCTTGATGCCCTTGTCGTCGGTGGCGGCGCTCCAGGACAGCTTCACCGAGGTGTTGGTGATGTCGGAGGCGCTGGGGGTGCCGGGGGCGGAGGGAGCCGCGTCTCCCGGGACGGTTCCGCCGTCACAACTGCCGCCGTTGAGCTTGCAGTTGCTGGGGGAGCCGGAGCCGCTGCCGTTGAAGCCGAAGGAGACGGAGGCGCCGGGGGCGAGGGTGCCGTTCCAGGACTTGTTCTTGGCGGTCCAGTGGGTGCCGGATGAGGTGACATCGGCGTCCCAGGCGGAGGTGACGGAGGTGCCCGAGGGGAAGTCCCACTCCACGGTCCAGGAGCTCAGGGAGGTGGTGCCGGTGTTCTTCACCGTCCACTTGCCCTCGAAGCCGGAGCCCCAGTCCTGGGTCTTGGCGTAGGTGGCGGTGGCGGATGTCGCGGCTTCGGCCGGGCTCGCGAGGCCGACCAGGCCCGCCAGCGGAAGCAGCAGGGTCGCGAACCCCGCCACGGCTCTGTGTCTGAAGCGCATGCTGCGCCTCCTTGTTGGGGAGTCAGGGGGCATGACTGAGCCTCACGCCCACTCATGGTGCGGTGAGAATAGAAAGGTCTGGACCACAGGTCAATAGGTCTGGACCAGTTGACCTTTCGCCCCGGATGCGCCCCGCTAGATCCCCAACTCCTGCGCCAGTACGGCCGCTTGAACCCGGCTGCGCAGCTCAAGCTTCCCCAGCAACCGGCTGACGTGAGTCTTCACGGTCGCCTCGGCCATGCTCAGCCGGGCCGCGATGTCGGCGTTGGACAGGCCCTCGCCGAGACACGACAGCACCTCGCGCTCGCGCCGGGTGAGGCCGTCCAGGACGGACGGGTCGCCCACCGGCTCCCGCACCGGCTTCGCGGCGAACTCGGCGATCAGCCGCCGGGTGACCGCCGGGGCGATGAGGCCCTCGCCGCGCGCCACCGTACGGACCGCCGCCAGGAGGTCCTTGGCCTCGGTGTTCTTCAGCAGGAACCCGGACGCGCCGGCCCGCAGTGCCCCGAAGACGTACTCGTCGAGGTCGAAGGTGGTCAGCACGAGCACGTCCGCCAGCCGCTCCCCGACGACCTCGCGGGTGGCCGACACCCCGTCCAGCCGCGGCATCTGCACGTCCATCAGGACGAGGTCCGGCCGCAGCTCCCGGGCCAGCCGCACCGCCTGCTCCCCGTCCGCCGCCTCGCCGACCACCTCGATGTCGGGCGCGCTGCGCAGGATGAGGACGAGCCCGGCGCGCACGGCGGACTGGTCCTCGGCGACGAGCACACGGATCATGCGGGGTCTCCTTCGGTCAGCGGAAGGCCGGCGCGTACCACCCACATCTTGCCGTCGGCGGAGTCCTCGGGTCCGGCCTCGAACTCGCCGCCCAGCAGCGCGACCCGCTCCCGCATCCCGACCAGACCGGCACCGGAGCCGGGCGCGCGTGGCCCGTCGCGGTCACCGAACGGGCTGGTCACGGTGACGGACAGACAGCCGTCGCGCTGCGCGAGGGCGACCGTGACCCGGCCGGGGGAGGCGTGCTTGAGGGCGTTGGTCAGGGACTCCTGGACGATGCGGTAGGCGGCGAGCTCGACGGGGGCGGGGACGCTGCCGGGCTCCGCATCGAGGTGCACGTCGAGGCCGTTGGTGCGGGCGCCCTCGGCCAGGGCGTCGAGGCCGTCGAGCGTCGGGGCGGCGACCGGCTCGGAGTCGCCGCCGGCGTCCCGCAGGATGCCGATGAGCCGGCGCATCTCGGCGAGCCCCTCGACGCTGTTCTCGCGGATGACCGACAGGGCCTCCTGGGAGGTCTTCGGATCGTTGATGGAGAGCGCGGCCGTGGAGTGGATGGCGATCGCGGAGAGATGGTTGGCGACCATGTCGTGCAGCTCGCGTGCCATGCGGGCGCGCTCCGCGGCGACGGCCTGGGAACGGTCCATCTCGGCCAGCAGCGCGGTCTGTTCGGCCCGCAGCCGGGCGGCCTCGGCGGCGTCCCGGTGGTTGCGCACGATCCAGCCGGTGCCCGCGGGCCCGTACGCCACGACGCCGACGACCACGCCGATCAGCAGCGCCTCCGGGACCCGCCACACCGCGAACGGCACCAGGGTCGCGGCCACCGTGAGCAGGCCGGTGATCCACTGGATGCGGCGGGCCGAGGGGAGCGGGCCGTACAGCACGGCCGCGTAGACGATGTCGGTGAACATCAGGACCGTGGCCAGGTTGCCCTGGGTGAAGACGTCCGCGCAGATCGCGACCGTGCCGATCAGCAGGGCCGTGCGCGGGGCCGCCCGGCGCATCAGCTCGCAGCCGGCCATCACGACGAGCGGCAGCAGGATCGGCCAGGGGCCGTCGAAGAGTGTGATGGGGTCGCGGGAGGGCCGCGTGGCCAGACCGATGCCCACCAGCAGCAGGCCGCCGAGCAGCCCGCCGACGGCGATGTACACGTCGAAGCGGTGCGGGCGGGGAAGGACCATGAGCCCATCCAACACGGTGTGCGCCGCGCGGGCGTGCTTCCGGGGAACGGTCCTGGACTGCATCTTTCGATGTACCGCCAGTTCGTCAGCGCCGACGACGAAAGCGGCCGGTCCCGCCGGGAGCCTGGAAGGGTGACCGAAGGGAGCATGTTGTGATCGTCGCCCTCATCATCGCCTGCGAGGTCGGCTTCTGGGTGCTGCTGGCGCTGGGCCTGGCCGTCCGCTATCTGCTGAAGTGGCGCCGTACGAGCGTGGTGCTGCTGCTGTGCGAGCCGCTGCTGGAGCTGGTGCTCTTCGTGGCGACGGCGGTGGACCTGAAGAACGGCGCCGAGCCCGGCTGGGAGCACGGCCTGGCCGCGGTCTACATCGGCTACACCGTGGCGTACGGCCACTACACGATCCGCTGGCTGGACGGCCACGCCGCGCACCGCCTGGGCGGCGCCCCGCGCCCGCCCAAGCCGCCGCAGTACGGCATGGCACGGGCCCGGCACGAGGGAGGCCTGTGGCTTCGTACGGTGCTCGCGGCAGCCGTGGCCTGTGCGCTTCTCCAGGGCGCCGTCTGGTACGTCGGGGACGGCGACACCTCGTCCCTGCGGTCGTTCCAGTGGGTGGCGCTGCGCGCCGCGGGCATCCACGGCCTGGTCGCGCTGGCGTACTTCATCTGGCCGAAGCGGCCGAAGGGCGAGCCCGAGCCCGCCGACCGCTTCGCCGCGCCCGCGTCGAAGGAACAGGCCCGTCGTTGAGCTGCTAGCGCTCTCCGCCCGGCACCCACAGCACGTCCCCGACCTCCTTGTTCGCGATCCTCGCCAGGATGAACAGGAGGTCGGACAGGCGGTTGAGGTAGGTCGCCGTCAGGGGGTTCATCGTCTCGCCGTGGGCTTCCAGCGCCGACCAGGTCGAGCGCTCCGCCCGGCGTACGACCGTGCAGGCCTGGTGGAGGAGGGCCGCGCCGGTGGTGCCGCCGGGCAGGATGAAGGAGCGCAGCTTCTCCAGCTGTTCGTTGAAGCGGTCGCAGTCCGCCTCCAGCTTGTCGATGTAGAACTGCTCGACGCGCAGCGGCGGGAACTCCGGGTTCTCCACCACCGGCGTCGACAGGTCCGCACCCACGTCGAACAGGTCGTTCTGCACCCGGGTGAGGACCTTGACGACCTCCTCCTCAAGCCCGCCCAGCGCGATCGCCGTGCCGATCACCGCGTTCGCCTCGTTGGCGTCGGCGTACGCCGAGATCCGCAGATCGGTCTTGGCGACCCGGCTCATGTCGCCGAGGGCGGTCGTGCCCTGGTCGCCGGTCCTGGTGTAGATGCGCGTCAGATTGACCATGTCGCCAGCGTAGTTACGCTCCGGCGGTTCGGAACACGCGTGTGCCGACCGTCACGGCCAGTGTCGCGAAGGCGACGGCCACCAGGCCGCCGTACAGCATGTGCGCGGTCGTGTACGAGCCGACGTACGCGTCCCGCACCGCGTCCACCAGATAGCGGAACGGGACGAAGTGGGACAGCACGTCCAGCCACGCCGGTCCCAGTGTCATCGGGAGCATCAGGCCCGACAGCAGCATCATCGGCATCGTCATGGCGTTCACCGCCGGGCCGAACTCCTGCGGGGTGCGCACCTTCATCGCGAGGGCGTACGAGAGCGAGGCCAGCGACACCGTCAGCAGCGCGACGAACGCGAAGCCGATCAGCACGCCGGGCAGCGGCGCCCGGAGCCCCATCACCAGCGCCGCCAGCACCAGCAGCACCGCCTGGAAGACGAACAGCGTGGCGTCGCGCAGCACCCGGCCCAGCAGCAGGGCGAGCCGGCTGACCGGCGTCACCCGCATCCGCTCCACCACCCCCTGACCCTGCTCGATGATGATCGAGAAGCCCGCGAACGACGCCCCGAACAAGCCGAGTTGAAGCAGCAGCCCGGGGACGAGCACCTGCCAGGAGCTGCCCCTTCCGCCCAGCGGCAGATCCGTCAGCAGCGGGCCGAAGAACAGCAGATACAGCAGCGGCATCAGCACGCCGAAGAGCAGGGCGAAGCGCGAGCGCAGGGACTGGCGGGCGTAACGGCCGTAGACGAGGGCCGTGTCCTTCAGAAGCATGGGTTTCCTATACGACGAGGGGGGCGGCGTCGGCCGGGACGGGGCCGCGGCCGGTGATGGCGAGGAACGTGTCCTGGAGGCTCGCGTCGATCGAGCCGCCGTACCGCAGCTTCAGGGCGCTCGGGGTGCCCTCCGCGACGACCACGCCCTTGTCGACGACCACCAGGCGGTCGGCGAGGGCGTCGGCCTCGTCCAGGTAGTGCGTGGTGAGGAAGACCGTCGTGCCGTGCTCGTCGCGCAGGCGCCGGATCAGGTCCCACAGGTCGGCCCGGCTGCCGGGGTCGAGTCCCGTCGTCGGCTCGTCGAGGAACAGCACCTTCGGGCGGTGCGTGAGCGCCATCGCGATGTCGAGCCTGCGCCGCTGTCCGCCGGACAGGGCGCCGGCCTTGCGGTCGAGGAGGTCGGTCAGGCCCAGCTCGCGGGCCAACTCCCCGGCGCGGGCGGTCGCCTGCGCCTTCGTCAGGCGGTACAGGCGGCCCTGGGTGACCAGCTCCTCCCGAACGGTGATCTGCGGGTCGATCCCGCCCGACTGCGCCACGTATCCGCACGCCCGGCGCACCCCCGCGGGGTCGGTCGCGAGATCGTGGCCCGCCACGGTGGCCGCGCCTCCGGTGGGCGACAGCAGGGTCGTCAGCATGCGCAGGGTCGTCGTCTTGCCGGCCCCGTTGGGGCCCAGGAAGCCGAGGATCTCGCCCTCGTGGACGGTCAGGTCGACAGCGCGCACGGCCTCCACAGGGCCGAGCTTGGTCTGGAAGGTACGGGCCAGTCCGGCCGTACTGATGATGGGCATGACCACAGAAAAACAGAGTCTCTTAAATTTTGCAATGACCCCAAAATTTAAGGGAGCCCACTGAAGTTAGGATGAGGACCATGGCGGAAGGGCTCAGGGAGCGGAAGAAGCGCGAGACGAGGCAGCGGATCTCGGACATCGCCACCGGGCTGTTCCTGGAGCACGGCTTCGTCACGGTGACCATCGCGGAGGTCGCGGAGGCCGCCGACGTCTCCGTGAACACCGTCTACAACTACTTCCCGGCGAAGGAGGACCTCTTCTTCGACCGCTCCGCCGGCGTCGTCGAACAGCTCTCCCGCTGGGTGCGCGGCCGGGAGAAGGGGGAGTCGGCCGCCCGTGCCGTGCTGCGCGAGCTGCGCGCCGAGGTCGAGGCGGTCTCCCCCCGGCTCGGGCTGATGGAGGGCTACGACCGCTTCATGCGCTGCATCCACGAGGCGCCGCCGCTGCGCTCGCGGCTGTGGAGCCTGCAGCAGGAGATCCACGACCACCTGGAGGCGACCCTGCGCGAGGAGGCCGGCGCGAGAGCCGCCGACCCACTGCCGGGGCTGATCGCCGGTCAGATCACCTGGATCCACCAGACGGTGTTCGTCCACATCGGGCGCGAGATGGTCGCCGGGCGAAATCCGGGCAAAGTGTCACGTGAGGTGCTGGTGCTTCTCGACGACATCGAGGAGCTGTTGAGCGAGAAGGTGCTCAACTACGCCGTCCGAGCCGCGCAATGACCCGTGCCGGTGTGATGTCCGTCAGATGAGACGTGACTCGCGTTACTAACCGGTCACACAGTGCCTCACTCCCGCTAAGGTCCGCCGAAGAGCAACGTAAACAGGGTGTAAGGCGTTTCAAAGGGGAGTCGCAACAGTGGCACGGAAGCTTGCCGTCATCGGCGCCGGCTTGATGGGTTCCGGGATCGCCCAGGTCTCCGCTCAGGCGGGCTGGGACGTCGTCCTGCGGGACGTCACCGACGAGGCGCTCACGCGTGGCACCGACGGCATCAAGGCGTCGTACGACAAGTTCGTCAGCAAGGGCAAGCTGGAGGCGCACGACGCCGACGCCGCCCTCGCCCGGATCACCGCGACCACCGACCTGGACGCCGCCGCCGACGCGGACGTCGTGGTCGAGGCCGTCTTCGAGAAGCTCGAGGTCAAGCACGAGATCTTCCGTGCGCTCGACAAGATCGTGCGCCCGGAGGCGGTGCTCGCCTCCAACACCTCCGCCATCCCGATCACCAAGATCGCGGCGGCCACCGAGCACCCGGAGCGGGTCGTCGGCGTGCACTTCTTCTCGCCGGTGCCGATGATGCAGCTCGTCGAGCTGGTCCGCGGCTACAAGACGAGCGACGAAACCCTCGCCACCGCGCGGGAGTTCGCCGAGTCCGTCGGCAAGACCTGCATCGTCGTCAACCGGGACGTGGCCGGCTTCGTCACCACCCGCCTCATCTCGGCGCTGGTCGTCGAGGCCACCAAGCTCTACGAGTCGGGCGTCGCCACGGCCGAGGACATCGACCTCGCCTGCAAGCTGGGCTTCGGTCACGCCATGGGCCCGCTCGCCACGGCGGACCTCACCGGCGTCGACATCCTGCTGCACGCCACGGGCAACATCTACACCGAGTCCCAGGACGAGAAGTTCGCCCCGCCGGAGCTGATGCGCCGGATGGTGGACGCGGGTGACATCGGTCGCAAGAGCGGGCAAGGCTTTTACAGCTACTGAGGTTTCGTAGACCACCGCACAGCCCCTCCAGGTGTCACGCGATGGGGTGAATTCGGTATCGGTTCGCTTACAGACGGCAACCTCTGACCGCTCAACGCAGTCAGAGGTTGCATCACCGGCCACAGCGAAGACTCATAGCCAACACAGACACAGGCCCATACGCAGACAACACACCGCGGAGCACGAACGCACGCTTGGGGAGCGCATATGCACATCAGGGGCGACCACGCCGAGCTGGTCGTCGGGGGCCGCCTCGACGTGCGCAGCGCGGCGGACGCCCGTACGGTCCTGCACTCGGCCGTCGACGACGGCGTCGGCGACCTGGTGCTGGACCTGTCCGAGCTGGAGTTCTGGGACGCCACCGGACTCGGGGTGATCATGGGGGCCCATCGGCGGGCCGGCCGCTGCGGCCGGCGCCTGGTGCTGCGCGGCGTGCCGCCGCAGATGCAGCGGCTGCTGGTGGCCACCCGGCTGCACCGGATCCTGGCGATCGAGGGCGGCATCGGGGTGGAGTCACTGCCGCGGGTGTGACACCCGGGAACGGGTGGGGCGTGACAGCCGGGCGTTCCGGCTGCGAAGCGCACGTCACGCACAATCCTCACGAGACTGTGATGTCTCGGGCGGCGCGGTACCCCGACCTGTCGTAGATACTGTGCGAAGGTTTAGGGTTCGGCTGCCCGCTGCCTAGACAAACCCCTTCGAGCGGGCCCGGACCAGAAGCGACAGCGCGGTGTGCAAAGGCCGGGAGGGGCCGCAAACAGCACACGACGCTTTTGGGGGGCTTGACCTATGGACCCGAACAACCGGGGACCCGAGGAGTACGGCCTTGACGCTGACGCCCAGTCGTCGCGCCAGCGCCCGCCCAGGGATCCCCTCACACCCGACTTCGGACAGCACGCGCCCGCACTCGCCCGCACGGTGCAACTGGTCTCGGGCGACTTCCTGCTCACCGTCAACCCCGTGGACGGCAGCGAGATCGAGGTCTGCCCGCCCGCGGAGCGGCCCGCACGTCCCGAGAAGCTGACCCCGGCCGAACGCGCGGAGATCGACCGCGCCGCCAAGCCGCCGGTCCCGCCCGGGCCGACCCGGCCCGCGGAGCCGCTCCTGGCCCGCCAGGAGGAGCGCGAACAGCTGGTACGGATGCTCGCCCGCGGCCGTTCCGTGCGCCTGGTCGGCCCCCGGGGTGCCGGCCGCACCAGCCTGCTCGACCTCGTCGCCGACGACTGCGGGGACCTCGCGCCCGACGGCGTCGTGCGCCTCACCGGCTTCCGCCGCACTCCCGCGGATCTGCTGTACGAACTTTTCCGGTCCGTCTACAGCGCGCCCCTGTACCGCCCGGACCAGGACGAGCTGCTCTCCTGCGTGCGTGAGATCGGCGCGGTCGTCGTCCTGGACGACATCGAGTTCGGCGGCGCCGCGCTCGACGAGCTGCTGGACGCGACACCCGAGTGCGCCTTCCTGCTCGGTGCCACGCCCGAGGTGCCCGCGCCGTCCGCCGAGTCCGGCGTCGAGGACGTCGCCCTCGGCGGCCTCGACCGCGCCGCGAGCACCGACCTCCTGGAACGCGGGATCGGCCGGGTCCTCACCGAGGACGAGGCGAACTGGGCGGGCGACCTGTGGTTCGAGTCGGAGGGCCTGCCGCTCAGGTTCGTCCAGGCCGGGGCGCTGCTGCGGCAGCGGGACCGGCTGCGGGCCGGAGCGGACGCCGTCGACGAGTACGGCGTCTTCGAGGACGCCCCGCCGTCCGACGCGCCCCTCGACGCGTCGTACGGCCCCGAGGACGGCGGCGTGGAGACGCCCCTGCCGTCGCTCGGTGAGGCGGCCGCACCGGCGCGGCTGCTCGCCTCACGGCTCAGCGCCTCCGCGCGCGCCACGCTGAGGTTCGCCGTCGCGCTCGGCGGCGAGGTGCCGCACCAGGCACATCTGCCCGCGCTGGTCGGAGACACCCACGCGGACGCCGCGCTGGGCGAGCTGGCCGACTGCGGGCTGGTCTCGCCGGTCGGCTCCCGCTACCGGCTCGCCGCCGGGGTGCAGGTCCAGCTGGAGGCGGCCGGATACGCCGAGGAGGCCGAGGAGAACGCCCTCACCGCCGCCCGGCACTACGCCTGGTGGGCCGGGCACCCCTCCGTCACACCGGAGCGCGTGTCCGCCGAGGCCGACGCCGTGCTGGCCGCGCTGAGCGTGCTGGTGCCGGGTACGACACCGTCCGCCGAGGACGAGACGAGCCCGACCGTGGAGCTGGCCCGCACGGCGGCGCCCGCGTTCGCGGCGGGGCTGCACTGGGGGGCCTGGGAGCGGGCGCTGCGAGCGGGCGCCGAGGCCGCGCGCCTCGCCGGTGACGTATCCGAACAGGCCTATTTCCACCACGAGTTGGGCGTCCTCGCGCTCTGCGTCGGCCAGCTCGACCGGGCCCGCGCCGAGTTGGAGACCTCGATCGGGCTGCGCGGCGCCCTCGCCGACAAGCGCGGTACCGTCGCCGGCCGCCGGGCCCTCGCGCTGGTCTCGGACCGGGCCGGTACGACACCGGGACTGGCCGCCTTCGCCGCCACGGCGGGGGAGGAGGTGCCGGACGCGCGGTACGAGGAGTCGCAGTCGCCGCCGGGCGGGGTGCCCGCCGTGTTCCCGCCTGCCGGGGACGCGACGACACTGGTCACCCATCAGGCGTCGGCGCCCTCCGGGGTGTCGCACAAGGGCCGCGGCGGCGTCCGAAACTTCGCGCGCCGCAACCTCGTCGCGGCCGGCGCGGGCGCGCTGCTCGTGGCGGTGCTCGGCACGGTCGTGACGCTCGGGGCCACCTCCGACAACGACCCGGGCGCCCCGGCCAACCAGGTCGGCGTCAACCCGTCCGCCAGTCAGGGCCCCGGCGACGACAGCCTGGGCGCGGACAAGGTGGAGGGCGACGACGGCGAGACCTCCGGCGACACCGGTACGGCGACCAGCCGGCCGACGGACCCCGGCCCCGACGGCACCCTCGGCACATCGGACGACCCGACCCCGTCGGACGACCCTACGGACCCGTCGGACGACCCGAGCGGGACGAAGGGGCCGGGCGGCACCACGAACCCGCCGACGAAGCCGCCGACTTCGACGAGGCCGCCGACTTCGAGGCCTCCGACGTCCGAACCGCCGACGTCCGAGCCTCCGACGTCCGAACCGCCCACCAGTGAACCGCCGACGTCCGAGCCGCCGACCAGCGAGCCGCCGCCCACGTCACCGTCGTCGTCCGACTCGGCCAGCGGGCCAGCTTCCAGCGCTCCCGCGAGCACGTCCGCCAGCGCGCCGCAGACGAGTGAGGCAGGCTCGCCGAGCGGCTCTGACGCCGTGATGTGACGCCTTTGATCAAGACAAGAGGGCCGGGTCCGTCCAGCGGACCCGGCCCTCACCGTCGTAGAAAAAACCGACCGCCCCGGTCAGAACAGCCGCAGCTTGTCGTCCTCGATGCCCCGCATCGCGTCATAGTCCAGCACCTGGCACCCGATGCCCCGGTCCGTCGCGAGAACGCGTGCCTGGGGCTTGATCTCCTGGGCCGCGAAGATGCCGCGCACCGGCGCGAGATGGGGGTCGCGGTTCAGCAACTCCAGGTAGCGCGTGAGCTGTTCCACGCCGTCGATCTCGCCGCGGCGCTTGATCTCGACCGCGACCGTCTGACCCTCCGCGTCCCGGCACAGGATGTCGACGGGCCCGATGGCGGTCATGTACTCGCGGCGGATGAGCGTGTAACCCTCGCCCAGCGTCTCGATGCGGTCGGCGAGGAGTTCCTGGAGGTGCGCTTCCACGCCGTCCTTGATCAGACCGGGGTCCACACCCAGTTCGTGCGAGGAATCATGGAGGATCTCCTCCATCGTGATGATCAGCTTCTCGCCCGCTTTGTTGGTGACCGTCCAGACGTCCTGCTGCTCGCCGTCCCCCTCCTTCAGGGTGCAGGGCGGCGACATCCAGTTTAGGGGTTTGTAGGCCCGGTCGTCCGCGTGGATCGAGACGCTGCCGTCCGCCTTGACCAGGATCAGACGGGGCGCCGAGGGCAGATGGGCGGTGAGCCGGCCCGCGTAGTCGACGGAGCATCGGGCAATGACGAGACGCATGGTCGGCAACGCTACTCGACGGGCCGGTGTCGACGCGATTCGCCCCGGGGGAGTCCGTAAGACCCCGGACTGCCCCTGTTCACTTCTGGCCGATTGTGGGCCTAACGAGGCCTGCCCATGTACGCATTCTCCTGGTGCCGTCACCGTCTGTTGCCTACCGTATTAAACGGGAGGTCGCGAGGCGTGTACACAGCGTGTTCGGTATCGCGAACTCCCGCATCTGTCCGGCAACCCCCGCTGCTTCGGGGGTGCGAGAGGAGAACCCATGTCGCTCGACGTCTCACCGGCCCTACTCGAACAGGCCGAGCGAGGCGAGGTCGACGAAGCCGCCTTCGTCGACTGCGTCCGGACCTCCCTGCCCTACGCATGGGAGATGATCAGCTCCCTGGTGGCCCAGCTGAAGGTCGACGGCGGCTCGTTCGCCGACAACCAGACGCCCCCGCCGGACGAGCAGGCACGTGGCCAGCTGCTGCGTGCGCTTGCGAGTGACGCGATACGCGGCGCGCTGCAGCGGCACTTCGGGGTGCGACTGGCCTTCCAGAACTGCCACCGGGTGGCGGTGTTCCCGCTTGACTCCTCGGTCGACGAGACGCTGGCTCGCTTCACCTCGGTGCGCAACCAGCTGCTGAACCAGTCCCCGGAGCTCAGGGACTGCTGACGCAGTCAGCCGCTTGCTTGCCGCTCCGTACGCGGGAGGTGCGATCAGTACTGGGGCGGCAAGCCCCCTGGCGGTCCGGGCGGTTCGTACGCACGGGGCGATTCAGCCGAGCTGCGGAAGCACTTCGGCGCCCAGCCGTCGTACGTTCTCCTCGGTCGCCGCCAGGTCGCCCGAGCCCTCGACGAGCAGGGCGAAGCGGGAGATCCCGGTCCGTTCGCTGGTCGCCGCCAGGCGGTCGGCGCACAGCCGCGGCGTGCCCACCGGGTGCAGCCCGCAGAGCAGTTCGGTGTACGCCAGCGGGTCGCGCATCGCGCGATGGCGGCCGTCCACCGTCACATGGGCCTCCAGGCCCTGCCGCAGCCAGCCCGGCATGGCCTTCGTGAGCGTCTCGACCGCGTCCGTGCGCCGGTCCGCGATCTGGCAGACACCTGCCGACACATGGGCCGCGTCGAGGATCTCCTCGGCCGGACGCCCGGCCGCGCGCGCGTGCTCCCGCCACAGGGCGACCATCTCGGCCTTCTCCTCGTCGCCCACGTGCATCCCGAGCAGCATCGGCAGCCCGCGCTCGGCCGCGAGGCGCACGCTCCGGGGGGAGGTGCAGGCGACGACGACCTCGGGCCCCTCGGCGTCCGTGAGGCACTCCGACGGCCTTGGTACGACGGGGACTTCGCGGAAGCCGAACCGCTCCCCGCCGGCCGCGACCGACGGCTCGCGCAGCCAGCGCAGCAGCAGATCGAGTGATTCCGGGAACCCCTCCTCGTACGCCTTCAGACCCTGCCCGAACACCTCCAGGTCGACCCACGGCCCGCCGCGCCCCACACCCAGGGAGAACCGTCCGCCCGAGGTGATGTGCAGCAGCGCGGCCTGCTCGCCCAGGGCCACCGGGTGGGCGGTGGGCAGTACGCTGACCGCCGTGCCGACCCGCAGCCGGCTGGTGCGGCCGAGCAGTAGAGCGGCCAGGGTGATCGCGGACGGACAGGTGCCGTACGGCACGAAGTGGTGCTCGGCCAGCCAGACCGTGTCGAGCCCCGCTTCCTCGGCGACCTCGGCGGAGCGGACCGCGCGGTGCAGCGCCTCCCCGTCGCCCTGTCCCGGGAACCGGGCCGCCAACACGAAACTTCCTACGTGCATTGCTTTTTCCTGCTTCCTTGGCTCCGACGCGGAGCTCCCCCACCCGGCATAACCGTCTGACACGTGCCGAGGACACGGCTTGACGAAGAGATTTGCGGATTGTCGGGAGAATCGATCGTCGAAGCGAGGGACTTGTGGGGGTTGGTGCCGTACGACTACCCCTGTCCGTGCCGCGTAGGCTGGACATGACCCGTGCATCCTGTATAGCCCCGTGAGGTGTTCCGTGTCCCCGCGTCGCAACCGACCGAAGGACTCAAGCTCGTCCGGACAGGGCGGCGAGGCCGACCGGCCCGGCCGCTACGGCGGCTGGCAGTCCGCGGAGAACTGGCAGGGCGAGGACTGGAACGTACGGCATGTGGCGGGCGCGAGCGCGCAGGGCAAGGCGTACCGCTGCCCGGGCTGCGACCAGATGATCCCGGACGGCGTCCCGCACGTCGTCGCCTGGCCGGACCACGCGGGTGTCGACGACCGCCGCCACTGGCACAAGGCGTGCTGGAACGCGAAGGACCGCCGCACCACGCGGGTGCAGCGGTCCCGTAACGCGCCGAAGTTCTGAGAGCGCAGTCCCAGGGGGCGGAATCCCTGAGAGCGGAATTTCTGAGAGCGGACTACACGTCCCGCTGCTCCAGCAGCGCGTAGGCGCCGGCGAACGCGGCGGCCGTGATGCCGAGCATGATCCACAGGGGGTCCCAGCCGGCGGGGCCGGAGTCCTGGGTGAGGGACTGGGCGTAGAAGACGCTGAGCTGGTTCGGGATGGAGTACTCGAACAGGGCCTGCTGGAGGTCCTGCAGCGACTCCGAGAACATGAACAGCGCGATGACCAGCGGGGCCAGCACGACGCCGATCATGACCGTGATCGCGCCCGCCGAGTGCCGGATGATCGAGCCGACTACGAGCGAGAGCAGGCCGAGCAGCGCGATGTAGAGCGAGATGCCGACCGTGCCCTTCAGCCACTCGGAGCCGGTGGGCTCGCGCGCGCCCTCCAGCAGGGCCACGTCCATGAGGGCCACGAGGCCGGCGGACACCAGCGTCACCACGAACGCGACCACGAAGAACACGATCGCCTTCGCCGTCAGCACCCGGCCCCGGGTCGGGCACGCGGTCATCGTGGTGCGGATCATCCCGGTGCCGTACTCGGAGGCCGTCGTCAGCACGCCGAGGGTGATGATGCACATGCTGCCGAGCAGCAGCCCGAAGAAGCCGAGCGACAGCGGGCTCTCGCCGGCCAGGGCCTCGTCCGAGGAGTTGGAGGCGACCAGCGCGGCGGCCGCGAAACCGATGCCGACGACGAGGAGCACGAACACGCCGAGCGTCCACATCGTGGAGCGCACCGAGCGGATCTTCGTCCACTCCGAGGCGAGCGCGTGCCCGAGGTGCGTGCGCACCACCGGGATCGGCGAGGTGTAGGTCGGGTACGGGGAGCCGGGCGCCGCCTGCCAGTTCGGTGCGGCGGTCTGCGGCATCGGGGGCTGGGGCGTGCTCATCGGGCGTCCTTGGGCTCGGTCGGGGCGGCGGTGGCGGGCGGGGCGGCCGGCGCGGGCGGCTGCGCGGGGGTCTGCGGCCCCGGCGGGGCGGGCTGCGCGGGCGGCTGGGCCGGGGCCTGGCCCGGCTGAGGCGCCTGCGGGGCCGCCTGGGTGTACGGGTTGGGCGTCCCCGCACCGGGCGCCGCCGGGGAGCCGTACGGACCCGGCTGGCCCTGCGCGGTGAACGGCTGCCCGCCCTGCTGGGGCGGCGGCGGGGCGTACCAGCCCGGCTGGCCCTGACCCGGGACGGGCATCGGCGGCTGCGCGCCCGGCGGCAGCGGCTGCTGGAGCCCTTCCTTCTGGTCGATGGTGGAGCGGTAGTCGACCGCGCCCTGCGTCATCCGCATGTACGCCTCCTCCAGCGAGGCCTGGTGCGGCGACAGCTCCCACAGCCGTACGTCGGTGTCGTGCGCGATGTCACTGATGCGGGGGAGCGCCAGCCCGGTCACCCGCAGCGCGCCGTCCTGCTCGGGCAGCACATGGCCGCCGGCCTCGGTGAGGGCGCCGGCCAGCTTCTCGCGCAGCTGCGGCTCGGTGTCCGGGGTGCGGACCCGGGCGAAGCCGGCGGAGTTCGCCGCGATGAAGTCCTTGACGCTCATGTCGGCGAGCAGCTGGCCGCGGCCGATCACGATCAGGTGATCGGCGGTCAGCGCCATCTCGCTCATCAGGTGCGAGGAGACGAAGACGGTACGGCCCTCGGCCGCCAGCGACTTCATCAGGTTCCGCACCCAGAGGATGCCCTCGGGGTCGAGGCCGTTGACCGGCTCGTCGAACAGCAGCACCTGGGGGTCGCCGAGCAGCGCGGCGGCGATGCCGAGGCGCTGGCCCATGCCGAGGGAGAAGCCCTTGGAGCGCCGCCTGGCCACGTCCTGGAGGCCGACCACGCCCAGCACCTCGTCCACCCGGCGGGCGGGGATGCCGGAGAGCTGGGCGAGGCTCAGCAGATGGTTGCGGGCCGCGCGGCCGCCGTGCACCGCCTTGGCGTCCAGCAGGGCGCCGACCTGGCGGGGGGCGTTGGGCAGCTTGCGGTAGGGATAGCCGCCGATCGTGACATGCCCCGCGCTCGGGTTGTCCAGGCCGAGGATCATCCGCATCGTCGTCGACTTGCCCGAGCCGTTGGGGCCCAGGAAGCCGGTGACGGCGCCGGGCCGCACCTGGAAGGACAGGTTGTACACAGCGGTCTTGTCGCCGTAGCGCTTGGTCAGGCCGACTGCCTCGATCATGCTCCGCACCCATCGAAAGGTTCAGGACAGCGGGGCACACGCCCCCCGTAAGGGTTAGGAGGATACCGAGGCGCTGACGGTTCCACTCAAGAGCATGTAAAACCTCGCGCTCACGCGTCCCGCTTTCTGAGCGTGAGGTATCCGCCGGCGAGCGCGGCGATCACCCACAGCACCATGATCCCGAGCCCGCCCCACGGGCCGTACGGCTTGTCGTCGTCGACCGGGGTGACCACCTGCATGATCTTGCTGCCGGCCTGGTCGGGCAGATAGCGGCCGATCTTCTCGGTGGCGGAGACGTTGCCGAGGATGTTGGAGACCAGGAAGAAGAACGGCATCAGGATGCCCAGCGACAGCATCGGCGAGCGCAGCATCGCCGCGACGCCCATCGAGAACATCGCGATGAGGGTCATGTAGAGGCCGCCGCCGAACACCGCGCGCAGCACTCCGGGGTCGCCGATGTGTGCCTTGTGCTCGCCGAGCATCGCCTGCCCGAGGAAGAAGGTGACGAAGCTCGTCGCCAGACCGACGGCGAGCGCCAGACCGGTCGCCACCGCGATCTTGCTGAACAGGAAGGTGCCGCGCTGCGGCACGGCGGCCAGCGAGGTGCGGATCATGCCGGTGCTGTACTCGTTCGAGACGACGAGGACCCCGAAGACGATCATCGCGAGCTGGCCGAGGCCCATCCCGGCGAAGCTGATGAAGGTCGGATCGAAGGAGAGCCGGTCGCGTTCGCTCATGTTGTCGAACTCGTTGGCCGACAGGCCCGAGATCAGTGCGCCGAGCGCGACGGTGACCACCACGGCCAGCGACAGCGTCCACACGGTGGATGCCACGGACCGGATCTTGGTCCATTCGGAGCGGACGACCTGGGTGACCACCATGCTCAGCTCCTCCTCCAGTCCGCGCCCCACTGCTGCTGCTGTTGTTGCGGCAGTGGCGCCTCGGCGTGCGCGTGGTACTCCACCGAACCGGCGGTCAGCTGCATGAACGCCTCCTCCAAGGAGGCCTGTTGCGGGCTCAGCTCGTGCAGCACGACCTGGTGGCGCGCCGCCAGCTCGCCGATCTGCTCGGACTTGCCGCCGTCCACCTCCAAGGTGCCGTTGCCGTTCTGCACGGCGGTGATCCCGGCCTGCTGGAGCAGATCGAGCAGCCGCTCGCGCTGCGGGGTGCGGATGCGGACGTACGCCCGTGAGTTGCGGGCGATGAACTCGGGCATGGACGTGTCGGCGAGCAGCCGCCCCTGGCCGATGACGACGAGGTGGTCGGCGGTGAGCGCCATCTCGCTCATCAGATGGGAGGAGACGAACACCGTCCGGCCCTGCGCGGCCAGGGACTTCATCATGTTCCGGATCCAGTGGATGCCCTCGGGGTCGAGGCCGTTGACCGGCTCGTCGAACATCAGGATCCGCGGATCGCCGAGCAGCGCGCCCGCGATGCCGAGCCGCTGGCCCATGCCCATCGAGAAGCCCTTGGTCTTCTTCTTCGCGACCGCGGTCAGTCCGACCGTCTCCAGCACCTCCCGCACCCGGCTGTCCGGAATGCCGTTGCTCTGCGCCAGGCACAGCAGATGGTTGTAGGCGCTGCGCCCCGGATGCCAGGCCTTCGCCTCCAGCAGCGCGCCGATGTACGTCAGCGGGTCCTTGAGCTGTTCGTAGTGCTTGCCGTCGATACGGACGTCTCCCGCCGTGGGCCGGTCGAGACCGAGGATCATCCGCATGGTCGTCGACTTGCCGGCGCCGTTCGGGCCCAGGAAGCCTGTGACGATGCCCGGTCTGACGGCGAACGTCAGGTTGTTGACCGCCACCTTGTCGCCGTACCGCTTCGTCAGCCCCTCGAGCTCGATCATGCGGCCCACGCTAAAACGGGACAAAGCCCTCTGCCACCCCAGTGGCAGAGGGCTTTGCGAAAATTCAGCAACCGTGCGCCGGATCGTTACCGGGACTGCTGAGCGGGCACCCCACGGGAGATCGGCTCGTCCTCGGCGGCGGGCGCACCGGTCGCGGCGACCGCGGCACCGGTCAGGGTCGCCAGCATCTCGCGGACGTTCGTCAGCTGAGCGTTGATGCTGTCGCGGCGGTTGGTGAGAGCCGCGAGCTCGCGCTCGGATTCCGAACGGATACGGTCGGCCTTGGCGTTGGCGTCGGCCACGATGTCCTCGGCCTGGCGCTGAGCCGTCTCCACCGTCTGGCGGGCACGGCGCTCGGCGTCGGTGCGCAGCTTCTCGGCCTCCAGGCGTAGCTGCTCCGCGCGGTGCTCGATCTCCGCGAGGCGCTTCTCGGCCTTGGCCTGACGGGAGGCCAGGTCGCGCTCGGACTGCTCGCGGCGCTTGGCGAGGTTGGTCTCGAAGTCGGCGGCGGCCTGCGCGGCCTTGGCGCGGGTCTCCTCGAAGAGAGCGTCGGCCTCCTCGCGCTTGGACTGCGCGTCCTTCTGCGCCTCGGCACGCAGCTGGGAGGCGTCACTCTTGGCCTTCTCGACGATGCGGACGCCTTCGTCCTCGGCCTTGGCCTTGCGCTCCGCAGCGAACGATTCTGCGTCGTTGCGGACCTGCTGGGCCGCCGACTCGGCGAGCTCGCGGTGCTGCTCGGCGGCGCGGCGGGCCTCCTCGCGCAGATCCTTGGCCTCTTCCTCGGCGAGGCGAAGGATCTTCTCGACACGTGCGCCGAGTCCGGCGTACGACGGCTCGGCGTCCGTGACCTGCGCCTGGGCGTTCTGCGTCTCGAGGTGGAGCTCCTCGATGCGCTTTTCCAGGGCGGTGATGCGAGCCAGAGCGCTGTCGCGGTCGGAGACGAGCTTCGAGATGCGTTCGTCCACCTGAGCGCGGTCGTACCCACGCCGCACAAGCTCGAAGCCGTAGGGGGAAGTGTCGCTCATGGGGTTCCTGTCGAATGAGACCGGTGAGGTGATAAGTGGAATCCTAGGGGCCGAAGCGGTGTGTCATCGAGCGGATACGTGTTTGATCTGGAGAATGAGACCCCTTTTGAGTGGCTAACCGTCGGACGGCTTGCCAAAAACTTGGTCAAAGGCCCCAGGAGACACCGGAACGCTCGCGACCCGCTAGCCGTCTGACGACTTGCCACCCGATCGTGGTGCTCCGACTGTCGCACCCGCCTTGACCCCGCCATCCTTGCCGGCGCCCGGCGCCTCGAAGGACTCCAGCGCCTCCAGGACGTCCTGGACCCGCGAGATCTCGGCGTTGATGTCCTCGCGCCGCCGCACCAGGACCTCCAGCTCCCGCTTGCCCTCCTCGACCGTGCGCTTGGCCTCGCGGATCGCCTCGGCCCTGAGCTCCTCGGCCTCCTTGATGAGCGTGGACCGCTTCTGCTCGGCCTCCTTGAGCAGGCCCTCGGCCTTCTTCACCGCGGCGATCCGGACCTTGCCGGCTTCGGAGTTGGCCTCCGAGACCAGCTCCTTGGCCTTCGCCTGCGCCTTGGCCAGCTGCTCCTCGGCGGCCTTGATGAGGGCGTCGCAGCGGTCGCCGGTCGACTTCATCGTCTCGGCGGACTCGCGGCGGGCCCGCTCGTGCAGGTTCTCGATCTCGCTCGTGATGCGGTCGCGCAGCTCCTCGGCGCGCTCCCGGATCGCGGTCGCGTCCCGGCGGGCGCCGACGAGCAGCTCGTCCGCGTCCGCACGGGACTTCTCCACCAGGGAGTTGCCCTCGACGGTCGCCTCGGAGACCAGCCGGTCGGCCTCCTTGCGGGCGGCACCGACCATGGTGTCGGCCTGCGCCTCGGCGTCCGCGGTCGTCTTCTGCGCCTGCTGCTGTGCCTCGGTGAGCAGTTTGTCGGCCTCGGCCGTGGTCTCCGTGATGAGCGTGTCGACCTGCTCGGCGACGTCCTGGCGCCGCTTCGCCGCGTCCTTGCGGGCCTCGTCGAGGGTGCGCTCGGCCTCCTCGCGGGCGGCCGTCACCAGTCGCTCGGCCTCCGCCGCCGCCTCGGCCTTGACGCGCTGGGACTCGCTGCGCACGCGCTCGGCGTGCTGCTGGGCCGACCCGACGGTCTCCGCGGCCTCGGCGCGCAGCCGCTCCGCTTCCGAGGAGGCGTCCCCGAGCAGCTTCTCGGCCTTGGCGAGGGCGTCGGTGCGCACCCGGTCGGCCTCCGCGACCGTCTCCGACTGGAGCCGCTCCGCCTCGGAACGCGCCTCGGTGATGAGGGTGTCGGCCTGCGTCGCCGCGTCCGAACGGATCCGGTTGGCGTCCTCGCGGGCGTCCGCCCGGGTGCGGGACGCGGCCTGCTCGGCCTCGGCGATCTTGTCGGAGGCCTCGGTACGGATCCGCTGCGCGTGCTCGGTGGCGTCCGAACGCAGCCGCTCCGCCTCGGCGATGGCCTCCCCGACCGTGCGCTCGGCGAGGGACTTGGCGGCGGCCGACTCCTCGTTGGCCTCGCGCCGCACCCGGCTCGCGTCCTCGCTGGCCCGCTCCCGCTCGGCGTAGGCGTCGGCGCGGACCCGGTCCGCCTCCTCCTCGGCCTCCCGGCGGGTACGGTCCGCCGCGTGCTCGGCGGCGCTGCGCAGCCCGGTGATCTCCTCCTGGGCCTGCTCGTGCAGCCCGGACACCGAGTCGCGGACCTGCTGGGCGTGCTGCTCGGCCGCCGACACCATCTCGGTGGCGCGCCGGTCGGCCTCCTCGACCAGCCGCACCGCCTCTGCCTGCGCCTCCTCCACGCGGTTGCGCGCGGAGGCCAGCAGCTCCTCGCTCTGCTCGCGGGCCCGCTCGCGCTCCTGGTCGGCCTCCTGGCGGGCGGAACCGAGGAGTTCCTCGGCCTCGCGGCGGCGCCGGGCGGCCTCCTCCTGGGCGGCGGCCAGCGTCTCGGACGCCTCGGTGGCGAGCCGCTCGGCGGCGGCCTGCGCCTCGGCACGCACCCGGTCGGCGGTGTCCTGCGCCTCCGACTTCAGCCGCTCGGCCTCGGCCGCGGCCTCCGACCTGAGGCGTACGGCGATGGCCTCGCCCTCGGCCCGGGACGCGGACGCGTCCGACGCGGCCTCGGTGCGCAGCCGGTCGGCCTCCTCCTCGGCCTGCTGCTGGAGCGTACGGATCCGCTCGGCGGCCTCGGTGCGCAGCCGGTCGGTCTCCTCGGCGGCCTCGCGCCGGATGCGGGCGGCCTCCTCGCGGGCGTCGGTGAGCGCCTGCTCGGCCGCCGCGAGCCGCTGCTCGGCATCGGCGTGCAGCCGCGCCAGCTCCTCGGCGGCCTCCGCCCGGCGGGCCTCGACGCCGCGCTCGGTCTCCTCGCGCAGCTCCTGGGCGGCGCGCTCGGCGTCGGCCTTGATGCCCTCGGCCTGCTCGACGACCTCGTCGCGGTGCCGTTCGGCCTCCTGGCGGGTGCGCTGGAGGGTCTCCTCGGCCTGCCGGCGCAGGGTCGTAGCCCGCTCGATGGCCTCGGTGCGGACCTTCTCGCTGTCCGCCGTGGCCTTCTGGCGCAGCTCGTCGGCGTCCTGCCGGGTCTTCGCCAGCAGTTCCTCGGCGGTCTTGGCCGCCTCCTCGATCTGCTGGACGGCCTCCTTGCGGGCCTCCGCGCGGATCTTCTCGCCCTCGGCGACCGCCTCGGAGCGCAGCTGCTCGGCCTCGCCGCGCAGCCGGCGGGCCTCCTCCTGCAGCTCGACCGTCTTGGCCCGGTACTCCTTGGTGTCGTCCTTCGCCGAGCCCTTGAGCTGCTCGGCGATGTCGTGCGCCTCGGCGCGCAGCCGGTCCGCCTCGGCCTCCGCCTCGCGGCGGATCCGCTCGGCCTCCTCGGCGGCGGCCTTGGTGGTGTTCTGCGCGTCCTCCTGCGCCTTGTTGAGGACGTCCTCGGCGGTCTTGGCCGCCTTCGACAGCTGGGTCGCGCTCTCCTCGGCGGTGATCGTGCGGGCCTTCTCGGCGGCCTCGGCGACGATCTTCTCGGCCTCGGCGCGGGCGTCGGCGACGACCTGCTCCGCGTCCGACTTGGTGGCCTCGGCCTCCTTGGTGGCCTCGCTGACCAGGCGGGCGACCTGCTCCTTCGCCGTGCGCATGCGCTGCTCGTTGGCCGACTCGGCGCTGGCGAGGGTCTTCTCGGCGGTCGCCGTGGCCTCGGCGACGAGCTTCTCGGCCTCGGCCTGCGCCTTGCGCAGCGCCTCCTCGGCCTCGGCCATGCGCTGCTCGGCGGTGCGGCTCAGCTCCTGCGCCTGGCGGCGGGCGGAGTCCGACTCCGAGGCGGTGGAGGTACGCAGCTGCTCCGCGTGGTCGGTGGCCTCCTGGGCCTGCGTCGACGCGGCGTTCAGCAGCCGCTCGGCGTCCGTACGGGCCCGGAGCAGGATCTGCTCGGCCTCCGCCCGGGCCTCCTCGGCCGCGCCCGTGAGGCGCTGGCGGGCCTCGCTGGTGAGCCGCTCGGCCTCGGCGCGCGCGGCCGCCATGGCCTGCTCGGCTTCGGCCCGCGACTCGTCGAGGAGACGGCGGGCCTGCGACTCGCTGCGGGCGCGCAGCTGCTCGGCCCACGCCACGTTCTCGTTGACGTGCGACTCGACGGTCTGGCGGCGCTCGGCCAGCTCCTGGTCGAGCTGCTGGCGGCGGGTCACCGCCTCCTGGTGCAGCTCCGCCTGGAGCCGGGCGGCCTGCTCGGCGTGCTCCTGGAGGATGCGCTGGGTCTGCGCGCGGACCTGGCTCAGCTCGCGCTCGGCGTCCTGGCGCAGCTGGTCGGCCTGCACCTGGGCGTTCCGCAGCAACTGCTCGGCCTGATAGCCGATGTCGCCGCCGTCGAAGGCGGGCCGGGACATGATGGTCCGCCGCGCCTCGTGCAGCTTGGCGCGCAGCACCTCGACCTGGTAGCCGAGGTCCTCGGCGTGCTGGATCGCCTTCTCCCGCTCGGTCTTCAGCCGATCCATCTCGGCCTCGAACCGAGAGAGGTGGTCGACGTCAGCCGCCGGCTCTCGCTCCTGGCGTTCGTAGCCCCGCACTGCGCGGTCCCATCCGTCCCCTGGTCGCAAGTCTGGCCAAACGGGCTCCGTCCGTCCGCCGAACGGGGCCCCCGGGGAATGGTGTCAGATCAACGGCAGAGCCCGGGCTGCTGCCCCGACGCTCGTCCCCCGAAACCCGGACCCCGGCGTGCGGTCACCCCCCTGGAAGCGGCGACCGCCCCCAACCCTACCGGCCCATATGTACGAGGGTCAGTGCTCAGGTGACTCAACAGGCGCCGAAGTGACCAGTTCTGTCAGTACTCCGTGGCAATCCTTTGGGTGCAGGAACGTGATGCGTGACCCCATGGAGCCGCGTCGCGGCTCTTCGTACAGAACGCGTACGCCCTTTTCCTTGATGTCGGCGGCGTCGCCGTCCACATCCGCCGTACCGAAAGCGATGTGGTGGACCCCCTCGCCGTTCTTGTCGAGCCACTTCGCGACGGTGGAGTCCGGGCGCGTGGGTTCGAGAAGCTGCAGGTAGGAGGCGCCGCCGTCGGAGGTCTCGTTGATCTTGAGCATGGCCTCGCGGACACCCTGCTCCTCGTTGACCTCGGAGTGGAACACCTCGAAGCCGTAGGTGGACCGATAGAACTCGACGGTCCGGTCGAGATCGAAACAGGCGATTCCGATGTGGTCGATTCGCGTCAGCATGTTGTTCAGTGCAGCGCTACCGAGGTGGTTACGCAACGTGCGCGCGATCACACTGACGGCCCGGTGACGGCACGGAGTGCCACTCAGTACATTCGAAGTAAACCCTCGTTCACTCCTCGGCTGTCCAAGCTGGAAGGGGATCGCACCTCATGTCTTCTGGAAACGGCACGACGTCCGTGATCGTCGCGGGTGCCCGCACCCCGATGGGGCGGCTGCTCGGCTCGCTGAAGTCCTTCTCCGGAGCCGACCTCGGCGGCTTCGCGATCAAGGCCGCCCTCGACCGTGCGGGGATCGGCGGCGACCAGGTGCAGTACGTCATCATGGGCCAGGTGCTCCAGGCCGGGGCGGGGCAGATCCCGGCGCGCCAGGCCGCGGTCAAGGCCGGCATCCCGATGAACGTCCCGGCGCTCACCATCAACAAGGTGTGTCTGTCCGGCCTCGACGCCATCGCCCTCGCGGACCAGTTGATCCGCGCCGGCGAGTTCGACGTGGTCGTCGCGGGCGGCCAGGAGTCCATGACCAACGCCCCGCACCTGCTGCCGAAGTCCCGCGAGGGCTTCAAGTACGGCGCCGTGCAGATGCT
Source organism: Streptomyces sp. NPDC093568 (assembly GCF_044764945.1). Lineage (NCBI taxonomy): Bacteria > Bacillati > Actinomycetota > Actinomycetes > Kitasatosporales > Streptomycetaceae > Streptomyces > Streptomyces sp. NPDC093568. Next base: position 263,265 of record NZ_JBIWJD010000004.1, read on the forward strand.
CGACGCGATGGCCTACGACGGTCTGACCGACTCCTTCGACGGCGTCGCCATGGGCGAGTCCACGGAGAAGCACAACACCCGCCTCGGCATCCAGCGCCCCGAGCAGGACGAGATCGCCGCCCTGTCCCACCAGCGCGCCGCGGCCGCCCAGAAGAACGGGCTCTTCGAGGCCGAGATCACCCCGGTCGAGATCCCGCAGCGCAAGGGCGACCCGGTCCTCTTCAGCAAGGACGAGGGCATCCGCGGCGACACCACGGCGGAGTCGCTCGGCAAGCTGCGCCCGGCGTTCTCGAAGGACGGCACGATCACGGCGGGTTCGGCCTCGCAGATCTCCGACGGCGCCGCCGCGGTCGTCGTCATGAGCAAGGCCAAGGCGCAGGAGCTCGGCCTGGACTGGATCGCCGAGATCGGCGCGCACGGCAATGTCGCGGGCCCGGACAACAGCCTCCAGTCCCAGCCCTCCAACGCCATCCAGCACGCCCTGAAGAAGGAGGGCCTGGAGGTCTCCGACCTCGACCTGATCGAGATCAACGAGGCCTTCGCCGCGGTGGCCGTGCAGTCAATGAAGGACCTCGGCGTGTCCACGGAAAGGGTGAACGTCAACGGCGGAGCCATCGCCCTCGGTCACCCGATCGGCATGTCGGGTGCGCGCCTCGTCCTGCACCTCGCCCTGGAGCTGAAGCGGCGCGGCGGCGGCGTCGGCGCGGCCGCGCTGTGCGGTGGCGGCGGTCAGGGTGACGCGCTGATCGTGCGGGTACCCAAGGCCTGAGTTCTCCTTCTGTAGGACCGCTTTTCGCGAACGGAGCTGTGATGCAGGACGTCTCCACCCTGGTGGCCCAGGCCAGGGAAGGCCGGCCGCGGGCCGTGGCCCGGCTGATCTCCCTGGTGGAGGGGGCGTCCCCGCAGCTGCGGGAGGTCATGGCGGCGCTGGCCCCGCTGACGGGCAACGCCTACGTGGTGGGCCTGACCGGCTCCCCGGGCGTCGGCAAGTCGACGTCCACCTCCGCCCTGGTCACCGCGTACCGCAAGCAGGGCAAGCGGGTCGGCGTCCTGGCCGTCGACCCGTCCTCGCCCTTCTCGGGCGGTGCCCTGCTCGGCGACCGGGTCCGGATGTCGGACCACGCCTCGGACCCCGGCGTCTACATCCGTTCGATGGCGACCCGGGGCCATCTGGGCGGCCTCGCCTGGGCCGCCCCGCAGGCGATCCGCGTCCTGGACGCGGCCGGCTGCGACGTGATCCTGGTCGAGACGGTGGGTGTGGGCCAGTCGGAGGTCGAGATCGCCTCCCAGGCCGACACCTCCGTCGTCCTGCTCGCCCCCGGCATGGGCGACGGCATCCAGGCGGCGAAGGCCGGAATCCTGGAGATCGGCGATGTCTACGTCGTCAACAAGGCCGACCGTGACGGCGCCGACGCCACCGCCCGCGAGCTCAACCACATGCTCGGCCTCGGCGAGTCCCGCGGCCCCGGCGACTGGCGCCCCCCGATCGTGAAGACGGTCGCGGCCCGCGCCGAGGGGGTCGACGAGGTCGTGGAGGCCCTGGAGAAGCACCGGGCCTGGATGGAGGAGCGCGGAGTCCTGGCCGAGCGCCGTCGCGCCCGCGCGGCCCGCGAGGTCGAGACGATCGCCGTCACGGCCCTGCGCGAACGTATCGCCGACCTGCACGGCGACCGCCGCCTCGGGGCGCTGGCGGAGAAGATCGTCGCCGGCGAACTGGACCCCTACCGGGCCGCGGACGAACTGGTGGCGGGGCTGACGAAGGGCTGAGGCCCCCAAGCCCGCCCCATGGCCGCCCCCGGGGCAGCGCTGCTACGTTGATCCACATGTACCTCCTCCTGGCATAGGGCACGCCTCGCCCGCGCACGGTGACGACCCCCGGTCGTGACCGTCGCGGCGATCCGGCGTCCCCTTTTCCGCCTCGAGTCGAGGAACTCCCTTGTCCAGCACGCCTGTCGTGCGGCCGTCGTATGCCGCCGTTCTCCGGATCCCCCACGCCCGCCGCACCTTCGGCGCCGCCCTGCTCGGCCGGCTGTCGTACGGGGTCGCCCCGCTGTCCGTGATGCTCGCCGTGACCCGGTCCTCCGGGTCGTACGCGGTGGCGGGTGTCGTCATGGCCCTGTTCTCCGGCGCGAGCGTCTTCCTGTCGCCCGCGCGGGCCGCCCTGATCGACCGGTACGGGCCGCGCCGGGCGCTCGTGCCGATGGTCGGCGCCCACACCTCACTGCTGGCCCTGCTGGCGGCGCTCGTCTGGCGGCCGGGTGCCGTCACGCCGCTCGTCCTCGGTGCCGTGGCCGTCGCCGCCGGTGCCGGTACTCCGCCGCTCGGGCCCACCATGCGGGCCGTGTGGGGGCGGCTGGCGCCGGAGCGGGCGCTGCTGCAGCGGGCGTACAGCCTCGACGCCGTCGCCGAGGAACTGCTCTTCGTCTCGGGGCCGTTGCTGGTGGGCGTGCTCGTCGGGTTCGCCCCGCCGGCGGCCGGGGTGCTGGCCGGGGCGGCGCTCATGGTGCTGGGGACGGCCGGGTTCGTCTCGTCGCCCGCCGTGCGCGATGTGCCGCCCGCCCGGCGGGAGAAGGAACGGGGCACGGGCGGGCGGCGGGTCCTGTCCGGCATCCGGCGGCCCGTGATCGCCGCCGCCGGCGTCGGGCTCGCGCTGGGCGTGGTCGATCTGCTGGTGGTGGCCTTCGCCGAGGGGCACGGCCCCGGCAGCGGCGGTGCGGCCTGGGTGCTGGCCGCGCTGTCCGCCGGAAGCGCCGTCGGGGGACTGGTCAACGGGGCCGTCGCGTGGAAGGCCTCCACCGGGGTCCGGCTGTCCGCGCAGGCCGCCGGACTGGGGCTGGCGCTGTGCGGGGCCGGGCTGGCGCAGGGGCTCGGCACCCTCGCCGTGGCGGTCGCGGCCGTCGGGCTCTTCGTGTCCCCGCTGATCACCACCGCGTACCTCGTCGCCGACGAGACCGCCGCGCCCGAGGCCCGGGTCCGGGCCGGGGCCTGGGTCAACACGGCCGTCAACGCGGGCGGTACGGCCGGGGCCGCGGCGGCCGGTGTGCTGGTGGGACGGCTCCCGGCCGGCGTGTGCTTCGCGCTCACCGGAGCGGCGATGGTGCTGACGGCGGCGGCCGTGGTGCGACGCGAGAGGGGTACGGGATCTCCCGTACCCCTCGTGTGACGCCCGGCGTCAGTCGTCGTCGCGGTCCGGGGTGACCTTGCCCGTCTTCAGGTCGACCTTCCACTCGCCCTTGGTGGTGTCCACGCTCCAGGCGGCGGGGCCGTCGTCGTCCAGGTCCACGTCGGTGACGGTGCCCTTCGCCGACGCGGCCTCTGCGGCCTCGCGGGCGTCGACGCCCGCGCCCTTCAGGGCGGCGAGGTCCTCGCGGGCGTCGTCGTCATCGTCGTCGCGCTGGGCGCCGAGGACCTTGCCGTCGCTCGCGGAGACCCGGACGTCGTGGCCGCTGCCGTCGCCCTTGACGACGCTCACCTCCCAGGCCTTCGTGCCGTCGTCGTCCAGGTCGGCGGAGACGGCCGTGCCCGGCGTGTGCTTCAGCGCGGCCGCGATGGCGTCGGCGGCGGTGACCTTGGCGGCGGCGGCCTCCGAACGGACCTCGGTGACGTCGTCGTCCCGGTCGTCGGCCGCGTCCTGCGCGCTGTCGTCGTCCCGGTCGTCGGCCACCTTCACGCTCGACTGCCGCTGCGTGGGTGCGCTGTCGTCGCCACCTGCCGCGTAGGCCGCGACGGTGCCGCCCCCGATCAGGGCCGCTGCGGCGACGGTGGCGATGACGATGTTGCGCTTCATCCCGGTTCCTCCAGAGTCGTTTCGTTCCGAGTCGTTTTCGTTGCGACGCGGATCAATCTGCCGAACCGACGCTGAGAGGAACCTGAAGGACCCTGAAGAGATCTTCAGCTTGGCTTTGCGAACCTTTACGCATGCGCCTGTTGATCGTGGAGGACGAGAAGCGGCTGGCCCTGTCGCTCGCCAAGGGCCTGACGGCCGAGGGGTACGCCGTGGACGTCGTCCATGACGGCCGGGAGGGGCTGTACCGGGCGAGCGAGGGGACGTACGACCTCGTGATCCTCGACATCATGCTGCCCGGCATGAACGGCTACCGGGTCTGCGCCGCCCTGCGCGCCGCCGGCCACGAGGTACCGATCCTGATGCTCACGGCCAAGGACGGCGAGTACGACGAGGCGGAGGGGCTGGACACCGGCGCCGACGACTACCTCACCAAGCCGTTCTCCTACGTCGTCCTCGTCGCGCGGGTGAAGGCGCTGCTGCGGCGCGGGGGACAGGGCGCCGGGGCCTCGCCCGTGCACGTCCACGGTGACCTCAAGGTCGACACCGCCGCCCGCCGGGTGTTCCTCGGCGAGGACGAAGTGACGCTCACCGCCAAGGAGTTCGCCGTCCTGGAGCAGCTGGTGACGCGGGCCGGCGAGGTGGTGTCCAAGGCCGAGATCCTGGACCACGTCTGGGACTTCGCGTACGAGGGCGACCCCAACATCGTCGAGGTGTACGTCAGCACCCTGCGGCGCAAGCTGCGCGCCGGGCTCATCCGGACGGTGCGCGGCGCCGGGTACCGGCTGGAGAAGGAACAGTGAGAAGGCAACGGTGAGAAGGCTCTTCGGCTCGGTCCGGTCCCGGGCCACTCTCGGCGCGACCCTCGTCGTCGCCGTGGCGCTGGTCGCGGCGGGGGCTGCGGTGCTGCTGTCGCTGCGGTCCAACCTGCTCGACCAGGCGGGCAACGACGCGGAACGCACCGCGCAGAACGTCGTCGCCCAGCTCGCCGCCGGGAAGGCCTACGGCCGGCTGGACCTGGACGACGAAAGCCCCGTCCAGGTCGTCGACGCCGGCGGCACGCTGGTCGCGGCGAGCGAGGACCTGGAGCGGATCAGCGGCACGGCCACCGACGCCGTGCGGCCGCAGTCGGACGGCACGGGCGGCGCGGGTGCTTCGGCCGTCCCGGACGACGACGCGGACGACGACACCGCCCAGGAGGACCAGGACGAACCCGGTGAGATCGGGGAGGGGACCGAGTTCACCGACGGCTCCGCGACGATCGACGGCGACACGGGCGACTACCGCTTCGCCGCCGTCCCGGTGCAGGCCGGCGACCGGGGGAAACTCACCGTCTACGCCGGAGCCTCGCTGGACGCCGAGCAGAGCGCGGTGAACTCCGCCCTCACCGTCATGCTGATCGGCCTGCCGCTGCTGCTCGCCGTCGTCGCCGGCGTCACCTGGCTGGTCACCCGGCGCGCCCTGCGCCCGGTCGAGGGCATCCGTGCCGAGATGGCCGCGATCACCGCCTCCGAGGACCTCGCGCGCCGCGTGCCGGTGCCGGGCACCCACGACGAGGTGGCCCGCCTCGCGCTGACCACGAACGAGACGCTGGCCGCGCTGCAGACCTCGGTGGAACGCCAGCGCCGGTTCGTCGCCGACGCCTCGCACGAACTGCGCAGCCCGATCGCGTCCCTGCGCACCCAGCTGGAGGTGGGCACCGCGCACCCCGAGCTGCTCGACCTCGACGGCGCGGTGGAGGACACCGTACGGCTTCAGGACCTGGCGTCCGATCTGCTGCTGCTGGCCCGGCTCGACGCGGGGGAGCGGCCCGGCGAGAGCCGGTTCGACCTCGGCGCACTGGCCCGCGAGCAGGCCGAGGGGCGGGCGGACGTGACGGTTCGGGGGCGGGGCGTCGAGGTGGCCGGGTCGCGCGGGCAGGTCGGGCGGGTGCTCACCAACCTGCTGGACAACGCCCAGCGGCACGCCCGTTCCGCGGTCACCCTGACCGTGCGGGAGGAGGGGGCCTGGGCCGTGGTGGCCGTCGCCGACGACGGGGACGGGGTGGCCGAGGCGGACCGGGAGCGGATCTTCGAGCGGTTCGTCCGGCTCGACGAGGCCCGCAGCCGGGACGACGGCGGCGCCGGGCTGGGCCTGGCCATCGCCCGTGACGTGGCCGTACGGCACGGCGGCACGCTCACCGTGGGCCGCGCGCCGGCGGGCGGAGCCCTGTTCGAGCTCCGCCTGCCGCAGGCCCGCTAGCCTGCCGGGTTCGCCGGGTTCGCCGGGTGCGCCTCGGTCACGGGCGGCCGCGCTGACCGCGCAGGTGGTCCGCGATCGGCTTGAGGGCCTTGTCGAGCTCCTTCAGGGCCTCGGGGGACAGCAGGTCGATGAAGTGTCTGCGCACGGACGCCACATGATGCGGCGCGACCTTCCTCATCGTCTCCATGCCGTGGTCGGTGAGGACCGCGAAGAGTCCGCGGCGGTCGGACTCGCAGTTCTCACGCCGGACCAGGTCCGCGTTCTCCATCCGGGTGATCTGGTGGGAGAGGCGGCTCTTGGACTGGAGCGTGGCGGCCGCGAGGTCGCTCATCCGCATCCGTACGTCGTCCGACTCGGAGAGGTTCACCAGGATCTCGTAGTCGTTCATCGTCAGGCCGAACGGCTGAAGGTCCTTCTCGAGCTGGTACGTCAACAGCCTGTTGACCTCCAAGTGGGTGCGCCAGGCGCACTGCTCCGCATCGGTCAGCCAGCGTGTGGCCGTCTCGGTCTCCATGAATGAAGTCTACCTAAGAAGTTGAAAGGCGAACTAGTGAGGGGTTTTCTGTGGCATCACCGTGTGCGCACACGTTCGATGTCACACTCCGCAGACTACCGCTCACAGCCCGAAGCGACGCTGGAGGTCCCCCAGCTGTCCGGGAAGGCGCGGTACCCCGGCTTGTTGTGAAGGCCCTGTGTGCGACCCCCCGGAACCAGGCACTCCGGCATCCGGCGGAACCGTCCCCGTGGCCTGCTCCGCCATGAGGGTCTCGGTCGACTGGAGCAGGACGGTGCCGGCCCCGACGAACTCGAACTGGTGCTCCTCTCCGGAGGCCCCGCCAAGGCCTGTCAGTGCACGTAGACCGCCCATCAGGCCGGTCATGTAGCCATGGTCGTAGTGGTGGCACGGGGAGGGGCAGTCGGCCCAGCCGACGAGCGCCTGAGGGTCCACCCGGATCGGGGGTTCCATGAACACCACCGGACCGTTAGATGCGGCCACGAACTTTCCGGTTCCGATCAGGGTCAGAAAACCCGGCACGATCGACTGCTTGAGGGCAAGACTTGGCTGAAAAGCGAGCAGGTTGCCGGAGCGAATGGTCAGATTGCCGTCTTCCAGGTCGTACGAGTTCACGTCGAATGCCCGGTCTGCCAGCAGCATCTTGCCCGAGCCCTCCGCGACGACCCAGTCGCTCGCGTGCAGAGGCGAATGGAAGGACGTACGGACAAGTCGGTCCAGTCGGCCGTGCCCGATGCCGTTGAAGTCCATCTGCCCGTAGTAGGCGATCATCTTCCCCTTCTGCAGGAACCACTGGCTGCCCTTGAGCTCCACGCAGAAGGTGTAGGCGTTGACGTTGTCGTCGGAGGGCAGCGTCATGGGGTCGTACACGGTGGGACCCGCGCCCGGGTAGTAATTCACAGCTTCTCCTCCGACGCCTGGACGTAGACCGCACCGCTGCCGCTGAGCTCCAGCTGGAAGGCCTCGCCGGAGCCGCGGCCCACCATGTCGCGCCAGCCGAGCGCGGTGGACAGCTTGTTGCGTACGTCGCCGTGGTGGGCGACGTAGGCCTGCGGGTCGACGTGGACCGGGCGCTGCGGGGTGATCGGGATCTCGAAGACGCCGCCGTGGGCCATGACGGCGACGGCCCCGTGCCCCTTGAGGGTGGTCGTGAACAGCCCCTGCCCGCTGATCTGGCCGCGGACCATGCCCATGACCCCGCCCTGCGAGCCGAGGAACATCGTGCCCTGCTGGAGGGTGCCCTCGAAGGCGAGGAGGCGGTCGGCCTCGACGCAGAGGGTGTCGCCGGCCAGGCTGATCACCTGGATGTGGTGGCCGCCGTGCCCGAAGAGCACGGTGCCGCTGCCCTCGACCGTCATCAGCGGGGTGTCCTCGTTCGCCACCCGGCGGCCGATCATCGACATGATCCCGCCCTGGCCGCCTGCCGTGTTCGGGGTGAAGGACACCTCGCCCTTGTAGGCGAGCATCGCGCCGCGCTGACTGAACAGCTTCTGGCCGGGCATGACCGTCGCCTCGACCATCTTGGAGTTGATCTCGCGGAAGGTCATGTCACACGTCCCCCGCGATCGTGTTCCGCTCGCTCGGCTGTACGTACACCAGCCCGTCCCCCTCGAACCGGATCTGGAAGGCCTCGCCGCCGCCCTCGCCCATGAAGGTGCGGAACGTCACACCGGACTGGAAGGACTGGCGCAGGTTCCCCTGGTGCGCCACGTACGCCCCCGGGTCGACGGTCAGCGGGTACTGCGCGCTGACCCGCAGCACCACGGCCGGGCCGTCCGACATGATCGCCGCCTGCCCGTGCCCCTCGACGGTGGTGGTGAACAGGCCGTTGCCCTGGGAGGCGCCGCGCAGTCCCGTGAAGGAGGTGCCGGTGCGCAGCCCCGCGTCCGTCGCGAGCAGGTTGCTCGACTCGACGTAGAGCTTGTCGCCCTGGAGGTTCACGAGGTTGATCTCGGAGGCGCGGTCCGCGAACCAGCACGTCCCGTGCCCCTTCACCTCCATCATCGTCATCTGCTCGCCGGTCAGGCGCCGGGTCACCATGCCCCGGATGCCCTCGCCGCCGCCGCTCATCTTCTTGAAGGCCATCTGCCCGTCGTACGCGACCATCGAGCCGTTCTTCGCCTTCACGGCGTCCCCGGTCATGTCGACGGCGAGCACCTTGCTGCCCTGAAGTCGGAACATCGCCACGCAGCGAAAGGTAGCCGCCGCCGCCATCCACCAACAGATACCGTGGGTGGACTTCACCCCTGATGCCACCCTCAGGGCCTGTCGTGCGGATCGTCCCGGCTTCGCGGCCCCTGACGCGCAGTCCCCAAGCTCTTCGAGCAGGGGGGACCCCCCCAGGCGTTGTCGTCACTCGCCACACTCCGCGTCGACTCCCTCCTCCGCCTTGCATCTGCGCGCACCAGACCCCGCTCGGCTCGGCCGAGAGCAACCGAGCCGCACAGCGGGCTGATCCGAACGGCAGGCAAGAACCGCACACGCTGGCGGGCGTCCTCGCCGCCGAGCCCGACCCCGGGCCCGGAGCACCCCGCTGGGTTTGCCACAATGGACGAACGTTTGTGCTTGCGTTCACAAGCTGAGCCGAGCCGACCGACGCTTCCCCCCGAACCCACCGAAGGTGACCCGTGGACATCAAGACCGCCACCGCCCTCCGCCGCCTCCGTCTCGTCTCGGCCCCCGAGGCGGTGTCGTTCCTGCTCCTGCTCGTCTGCTCGGTGCTGAAGCGGACCACGGACTTCAACGCGGTACCCGTGATGGGCATGATCCACGGCGTTCTCTTCATCCTGTACGTGATCTTCTGGGCGGACGCCTGGAACCGTGCCAAGTGGCCGCTGAAGACCGCCGCGCTCTACTTCGTCCTCTCCGTCCTGCCGGCCGGCGGCTTCTTCGCCGAGCGCAAGCTCAAGCGTGCGGCCGAGGACGCGGTGATCGCCTCCCGCGCCCGCAAGGAAGGAATCGTGGGCGCATGATCGTCGCCTTTTCCGTGACGCCGCTCGGTGTCGGCGAGGACGTGGGGGAGTACGTCGCCGACGCCGTCCGGGTGGTCCGCGAGTCGGGCCTGCCCCACCGCACCGACGCGATGTTCACCTCGATCGAGGGCGACTGGGACGAGGTCATGGACGTCGTCAGGCGAGCCGTCGCCGCCGTCGAGGAGCGGGCGCCCCGGGTGTCCCTGGTCCTCAAGGCGGACATCCGCCCCGGCGTGACGGACGGTCTCACCTCCAAGGTGGAGACGGTGGAGCGGCATCTGGCCGGCTAGGCCGGGTCCGGCCTGGGACCCGCCCCGCCGGCCGGTCCCGGACACGTGTTCAAGTCCCCGTGACGAACGGGGAGTTCGAAGGCGCTCTCGCTCGCGAGGGCGCCTTCCGCGTTTCCTCCGGCTGTGCTCGCGCGAACGCATCCCGGCCTGACCGGCGGGCAGTTCCCTCAATTGGCCCGCGTGGCTCGCGGAGGTCAGGGCCCTGACCCACGATGAAGGCTCAAGGGCCGAAACCCGCGTTCGCGCTGGTGGAACAGGGACGGCCGCCGCTTGCTCCCGCGAAGGAAGGGTCTGAAGGATGACCGCTTCGCCCTACACGTCGCAGTCGGCGTTCGACGGCTCCAGGATGCGCGTCCTCCTGCTCGTCGACCTCCATGAAGGCGCGCAGCAACAGTTCCTGGACGCGTACGAGCAGATGCGGGACCGGGTCGCCTCGGTCCCCGGCCACCTCGGTGACCAGTTGTGCCAGTCCGTGGAGAACCCCTCCCAGTGGGTCATCACCAGCGAATGGGCGACCGCCCCGCCCTACCTCGCCTGGGTGAACAGCGAAGAGCATCTCGAGACGGTCCGGCCGCTGCAGGAATGCGTCCGTGAACTCCGCTCGATGCGCTACGGCGTCGTCCGCGAAACCGGCGGCGACCGCCCCCGGTCCGGCGCGCTCCAGTCGGGCGCGCGGGTGGGCGACGGCGTGATCCGCCACGCCCTGACCTTCACCGTGAAGCCCGGCTCCGAGTCCAAGGTCGCCGAGATCCTCGCGGGCTACGCCCCGCCCGAGGCCCGCGTCGACGACACCACGCGGCTGCGCCGCACCACCCTCTTCATGCACGGCAACCGCGTCGTGCGCACCGTCGAGGTGGAGGGCGACCTGATGGCGGCCCTGCGCCATGTCTCCCGCCAGCCCGAGGTGCGGGCCGTCGAGGAGGCCATCAACCCGTACCTGGAGCAGGACCGCGACCTCGCCGACCCCGAGTCCGCGCGGACCTTCTTCATCCGTGCCGCCATGCCGCCCGTCCACCACGTGGCGCGCGGCGGCCCGGAGCCGGACGGCATCAGGCGGCACGCCCTCTACTACCCGGCCAAGGAGGGCTGCGGGATGGCGCTCGCCCGGCATCTCGCCCGGCAGGACGAGGCGGCCGCGGCCGACCCCGCCTCCCCCGTGCACCGCAGCACCGTCTTCAACCGCGAGGACATCGTCGTCCGCCTCATCGACGTACAGGGCGATCCCGAGACCGATCCGGTCATGGCGCTCGGCATCCACGGCCCCAGGAAGGCGGCCGTGCTGGCCCGGCTGCTCGACGGCGAGGCGCTCGGCGTCACCGGACGGCTCACCGGCGAACGGGACGCCCACCGCCTCCTGGCGCACGCCGGCATGTCGCTGATCACCGACCGCAGGGCTGCGCAGTCCTGACCGCGCAGGGACCACCCCCACCGACCGACCTGGAGACAGAACCATGGACAAGATGCGCCCGCGCGTCGTGGACGTCAACGAGATCGAGCCCAACCGCAAGCGCGGCGGCGACCTGCGCACCCTGCTCACCCCTGTCACGGTGGGCGCCACGAGCGGCTTCATGGGCCTGGCCATCATGCGGCCCGGCGAACGCATCAGCGAGCACTACCACCCGTACTCCGAGGAGTTCATCTACGTCGTCGAGGGCCGGCTGGAGGTCGACCTGGACGGCGAAACGTTTCCTCTCCGTGCCGACCAGGGCCTCATGATCCCCATCGACATGCGGCACCGCTTCCGCAACGTCGGTGACGAGGAGGCCCGGATGGTCTTCCATCTCGGCCCCCTCGCGCCCAAGCCGAGCCTCGGTCACGTCGACACGGAGGCCCCGGAGATCAGCGACGACGTCCAGGCGTACCCGCTCGTCCAGGGGGAGGAACGCCCAGGGGTGCTGTCATGACCCGGCGAGTGGCGGTCACCGGCATAGGCGTGGTCGCCCCCGGCGGGATAGGAGTGACCGCGTTCTGGGAACTCCTCTCCAACGGCCGTACGGCGACCCGAGGCATCACCCTGTTCGACCCCGAGGGGCTGCGCTCGCGGATAGCCGCCGAGTGCGACTTCGACCCGCTCGCGCACGGCCTGGACCCCGAGGTCGTCGAACGCGCCGACCGGTACATACAGTTCGCCCTGGCCGCCGCCCAGGAGGCCGTGACCGACAGCGGCGTCGACTTCGGCGCCGAGAACCCCTGGCGCGTTGCCGTGTCCCTGGGCAGCGCGGTGGGCGGCACGACCCGCCTGGAGCACGACTACGTCCTCGTCAGCGAACGCGGCAGCCGCTGGGACGTCGACCACCGCGCCGCCGAGCCTCAGCTGCACCGGGCGTTCTCGCCCAGCACGCTCGCGGCCGACGTCGCCGAACGGTTCGGCGCCCGGGGCCCGGTGCAGACCGTGTCCACCGGCTGCACCTCCGGCCTCGACGCCGTGGGCTACGCCTTCCACACCATCGAGGAGGGCCGCGCCGACATCTGCATCGCCGGGGCGTCGGACTCCCCGATCTCCCCGATCACCATGGCCTGCTTCGACGCCATCAAGGCCACGTCGCCCAACAACGACGACCCGGAGCACGCCTCCCGCCCCTTCGACGCCCATCGCGACGGCTTCGTGATGGGCGAGGGCGCCGCCGTCCTCGTCCTGGAGGAACTGGAGCACGCCCGCGCGCGGGGCGCGCACGTCTACTGCGAGATCGGCGGCTACGCCACCTTCGGCAACGCCTACCACATGACCGGTCTGACCAGTGAGGGCCTGGAGATGGCACGGGCCATCGACGACGCCCTCGACCACGCGCGCGTCGACCCCACGGAGATCGACTACGTCAACGCGCACGGCTCCGGCACCCGCCAGAACGACCGGCACGAGACCGCCGCCGTGAAGAGGTCGCTGGGCTCGCACGCCTACGAGACGCCCATGAGCTCCATCAAGTCCATGGTGGGCCACTCGCTGGGCGCCATCGGCGCGATCGAGGTCGTGGCCTGTGTGCTCGCCCTCGCCCGGCAGGTGGTGCCGCCGACGGCGAACTACGACACCCCGGACCCCGAGTGCGACCTGGACTACGTCCCGCGCACCGCACGCTCCCGCCGGCTCGACAACGTGCTCTCCGTGGGCAGCGGCTTCGGCGGGTTCCAGTCCGCGGTGCTCCTGACGGGGCCGAACGGGAGGAGACGACGATGAGTGGTCCACGCGCCCGGCAGACCGCTGTCACGGGCCTCGGCGTGGTCGCGCCCAACGGCCTGCACGCCGACACGTACTGGAAGAACGTCAAGGAGGGCGCGAGCGTCCTCGACCGGGTCACCCGCGAGGGCTGCGAGCACCTGCCGCTCCGCGTCGCCGGCGAGGTCCGCGGCTTCGACCCGTCGGCGCTGATCGAGGAGACCTTCCTCGTCCAGACCGACAAGTTCACCCACTTCGCGCTGGCGGCCGCCGACGCCGCCCTGACCGACGCCGGACTGAGCAAGTCCGCCTGGGCCGAGGCGCCGTACTCCGTCGGCGTCGTCACCGCGGCCGGGTCCGGCGGCGGCGAGTTCGGCCAGCGCGAGCTGCAGAAGCTGTGGGGACAGGGCTCCCGGTTCGTCGGCCCCTACCAGTCCATCGCCTGGTTCTACGCCGCCAGCACCGGCCAGATATCCATCCGCAAGGGCTTCAAGGGCCCCTGCTCGGTGGTGGCCAGCGACGAGGCGGGCGGCCTGGACGCCGTCGCGCACGCCGCCCGGGCCGTGCACCGGGGAACGGACGTGGTCGTGGTCGGCGCGGCCGAGGCACCGCTCGCCCCCTACTCCGGGGTCTGTCAGCTCGGCTACCCCGAGCTCAGCACCGAGGCCGACCCGGCCCGCGCCTACCGCCCCTTCACCTCGGCGGCCTGCGGTTTCGTGCCCGCCGAGGGCGGTGCCGTGCTGGTCGTGGAGGACCTGGAGCGAGCCCGGCGCCGGGGCACGGAGGTCCGCGCCACCGTGGCCGGACACGCGGCCACCTTCACCGGCGCCTCGCGCTGGGACCGTTCGCGGGAGGGGCTCGCGCAGGCCATTCGCGGCGCCCTCGACGAGGCCGGCTGCGCACCGGAGGAGATCGACGTGGTCTTCGCCGACGCGCTGGGCGTCCCCGAGGCCGACCGCGCCGAGGCGCTCGCCCTCGCCGACGCCCTCGGCCCGCACGGCACCCGCGTGCCGGTCACGGCCCCCAAGGCCGGCATCGGACGGTCGTACTGCGGGGCGCCGCTGCTGGACGTCGTGGCCGCCGTGCAGGCCATGGAGCACGGTCAGATCCCGCCGACACCGGGCGTCTTCGACATCTGCCACGACATCGACCTGGTGACCGCCACCGCCCGCCCCGCCGAGCTGCGCACGGCCCTGGTCCTCAGCCGGGGACTCATGGGCTCCAACGCGGCGCTGGTCCTGCGCCGGGGCCCCGGATCCGTCGCATAGAAAGACAAGGAGAACTCTCATGACCACCGAAGTGACCCGACTGACCGTCGCGGATCTGGCGGCACTGATGAAGCAGGCCGCCGGCGTGACCGTCGACCCGCACGAGCTCGAACGCCGTGCGGACGCCCCCTTCGCCGAGTTCGGCCTGGACTCGCTCGGTCTGCTCGGCATCGTCGGCGAGCTGGAGAACCGGCACGGCCGGGCGCTGCCCACCGACGCGGAGCGCTGCAAGAGCCCCCGCGCCTTCCTCGACCTGGTCAACGGCGCACTCACGACGGGAGCCTGACATGGCCGGACACACCGAGAACGAGATCACCATCGCCGCCCCCGTCGACCTCGTCTGGGACATGACGAACGACCTGGAGCGCTGGCCCCAGCTGTTCAGCGAGTACGCCTCCTGTGAGGTGCTCTCCCGCGAGGGCGACACGGTGACCTTCCGCCTGACCATGCATCCCGACGAGAACGGCAAGGTGTGGAGCTGGGTCTCGGAGCGGGTCGCCGACCGCGAGAAGCTCGTCGTGCGCGCCCGCCGGGTCGAGACCGGCCCCTTCGAGTACATGAACATCGTGTGGGAGTACGAGGAGACCCCGGCCGGCACCCGGATGCACTGGACGCAGGACTTCGCCATGAAGCCCGACGCCCCCGTCGACGACGCCGGGATGACGGACATCATCAACCGCAACTCGCCCATCCAGATGGCCCTGATCCGCGACCGAGTGGAGGCGGCATGCACCACGCACTGATCGTCGCCAGGATGGCCCCGCAGTCGGCCAAGGACATCGCGGGCGTCTTCGCCGACTCCGACCGCGGCGAACTCCCGCACCTCGTCGGCGTGACCCAGCGCTCCCTGTTCCAGTTCGGCGATGTGTACATGCACTTCATCGAGGCCGAGCAGGACCCGGGCCCGGCCATCGCGAAGGTGGCGGGGCACCCCGAGTTCGTCGGCATCAGCAAGCGGCTCGAAGCCTTCGTCAGCCCGTACGACCCGCAGACCTGGCGGAGTCCGAAGGACGCGATGGCCCGGTGCTTCTACCACTGGCAGAAGCACTGAGCGCACACGAAAAGGCCGCCGCCCGCGCTCCCGTGAGCGCGGGCGGCGGCCTTTCGCGGCCTTTGGCTACCGGCGCGCGAGCCCCGGCATCAGGCGCAGCGCGTTCTCCCGGTTGATGCCCCGGAGCTGGGCCTCCGAGAGGAAGGGGTCGCTGTCCAGGGCCGGCGTCACACTGTCGATGAGGACATGCGCGGGCGTGGGCGGCCAGTCCGTGCCGAACAGGATGCGGTCGGGATCCACCGTCGCCAGCAGGGTGGGCGTGGCCGACGGCGACATGGGGCCCGCCGTGTCGAAGTAGAACCGGTGCAGGTGGTCACGGACCCGGCCGGGCTCGATCGGCGGGTCGATACGGCTGCCGAACAGGTCGAGCCGGGTGGCCATGTAGGGCAGGAAGCCCCCGCCGTGCGGCAGGACGAAGCTGAGGTTCGGATAGCGGTCCAGGGTGCCGTTGCGGATGAGGTTGACGGCCGCGCGGGTGGTGTCCAGCAGGAAGTCGCACACGAAGGGCGGCATCCCCGGCATGCCCGCGGCGCCGTCCTTGCCCGCCGGTACGTCCATGGGGTGCGTGCTGACGACCGCGGACCGCTCGTTGAGCTCCTGGAGCAGCCGGTCGTGCGAGGGGTCGCCGAGGAAGACGCCGTCCATGCTGGTGCGCGTGCTCACCCCGACGGCACCGAGCTCGTCGAGGCCGTACCGGACGCTCCACGAGGAGAGCTCCAGGTCGTCGAGGAAGACGGGCGTGAAGAACGCGAACCGCTCGGGGTGGGCCTCCACGACGTCGGCCGCAGCCCGCAGGGCGACCCGCGCGCTCTCCTGACGCTCGGCGCGCTCCCGGAGCCGGCCCAGCATCGCGACCGTCATGACGGAGGTGCCGATCCCCGTCTTGTCCATGATCTCCAGCGCCGCCGTCAGGTCCCAGCGGGTCCACCAGGGCAGTTTCTCGCGGTTGACGACACCTCGTTCCTCCGCCCAGTCCAGCCAGGCCGGGGCGGTGAAGTGGTGGTGGACGTCGATGCGTCCGGCAAGGGTCATGGGGCGTCCTCGTCGTTCGGGTGGGGATGGGACAGAGGGGGCTCAGTCGCGGCAGAGCACGCTCTGCAGCACGTTCGTCAGGACGCGGTCGGCGTCCGGCATCGCGGCGTCGGCCCGCCAGGCGACGAAGCCGTCGGGGCGTACGAGCACGGCGCCGTCCTCGGCCGTGCCGTGCAGCTCCGCCCAGTCGGCGTCCGCGTCGGGGACGAGGTCGTGGTCGGGGCCCGTGCCCACGAGATAGGCCTCGACGGGGACGCCCAGGTGGCCGGCGGCCTTCTCCACCGCGGCCCGCCACTTCTGGCCCCCGGACCCGGCGAGCAGCACGAAGGAACGCTCGTAGAGGTCGAGCGTGGAGATCCTGGTGCCCTCTCGCACGACCCACATGTGCGGGGCCCGGGTGCCCGGCTCGCCGCCCAGCTGGAAGGTGTCGGGGACGACCGGCCGCTCCGGTGGGGCGCCCACCACGGCGTTCGAGGCGTAGCCGTAGCACAGGGCGACGGTCATCAGGTCCGACGGGTCGTTGTTGCGTCCGGCGGCGGGGCTGAAACCCGGGTGCTGTTCGTCGGCCGCCTGCACGCACGCGCGTGTGCCGGTGGCGAGGGCGACGGGCCGGCGTTCGAGCTCGTAGCTGTCGAGCAGCGACGGGCAGGCCCAGCCGCGCAGCACCGCCGCCAGCTTCCAGGCGAGGTTGTGGGCGTCCTGGATGCCGGTGTTGGAGCCGAACGCCCCGGTGGGCGGCATCTCGTGGGCCGAGTCGCCGGCCAGGAAGACCCGGCCCGCGCCGTAGCTGTCGGCGACCCGCTTCGAGGCGTGCCAGGGCGCCTTGCCGGTGATCTCGACGTCGATGCCGGGCACTCCGGCGGCGGCGCGGATGTGCGCGGCAAGCCGCTCGTCGGTGAAGTCCTCCAACTCCTCACCCCGGTCGGGATACCAGGGCACGTGGATCACCCAGCGCTCCTCGTTGTCCACCGGCAGCAGGGCGCCCTCCCCGTCGGGGTCGGTGACATAGCAGACGACGAATCGTTTCTCCCCGACATGGTTCTTCAGGGTCCGGCTGCGGAACGTCACGCTGACGTTGTGGAACAGCTCGCCCGGCCCCGACTGACCGATCCCCAGGTGCCTGCGGATGGGACTGCGGGGTCCGTCGGCGGCCACCAGGTACGCGGCGTTCACGGTGCGTTCCTCACCGGTGTCCCGGTTCCTGACCCGGGCCGTCACGCCGTCCGCGTGCTCCGTGAAGGAGAGCAGCTCCGAGCTGAAGCGGATGTCGGCACCCTGCTCGCGCGCGTACTCCAGCAGCACCGGTTCGAGGTCGTTCTGGCTGCACAGACACCAGTCCGAGGAACTGACCCGGGTGATGTCCATGCCGCCGGAGATGTCCCCGATGATCCAGCGGCGCTGCTCCCCGGTGAGGGTGTCCACCTGGAGAATGCCGTCGTTCCCGGACAGCACGCTGGCCGCGTCACGGATGCGTGACTCCAGCCCGGCGGTCCGGTAGATCTCCATGGTGCGCACGTTGTTGCCGCGGCCACGCGGATGGGTCGATGTCGCGGCATGACGCTCCACGAGCATGTGCTCGATTCCGAGGCGCCCCAGGAAAACCGAAGTGGAAAGACCCACCAGGGAGCCGCCGACGACGAGAACTGGTACAGATTCCTGTTCGTGTCCGCTCACGTCGTCGATGTTTACCAAGTCCGACTGCCACACACACGTCGTACGGCGAGCCGACCCATATGGCGCAGCGCCGTTTGCGGCGCCCCACGGCCCGGGAAACGGTGGCTTCGAGCCAAGGAAATTCACGCCGACCCGGGGACCAGTCATGACGCAAGCGTTCGCATCCGAGGAATCCTCGGAATCCGAGGCACTGTCGCCCGAGGAGGCCGCGGCCGCGGCCTCGTCGTGCAGCCGGGAGTTCCGCGCCAACCCGCATCCCGTCTACGCCGCGCTGCGCGAGTCGGCGCCCGTGTGCCCGCTCTCGCCGCCCCACGGCGTGGAGACGTACCTGATCACGCGGTATGACGACGCGCGCGCCGCGCTGGCCGACCCCCGGCTGAGCAAGGACATGTACGGCGCCATCGACGCCTACCACCGCATCTTCGGTGACTCCTCGATCGCGCTCGACGACAACATGCTCTTCTCGGACCCGCCGAAGCACACCAGGCTCCGCCGGATCGTCGGAAACACCTTCACCCCGAAGCGGGTGGAATCGCTGCGGACGCGCGTGCAGCAGATCACCGACGAACTGCTCGACGAGTGCCAGACGACCGGTCCGGTGAATCTGCTCCCGGAATTCTGCTTCCCGCTGCCCCTCCATGTGATCTGTGAACTCCTGGGTGTTCCGGAGAACGAGCGCAAACAGGCCCAGGAATGGTCCGCCACCGTCGCCCAGACCGGTTTCGGACCGGAGGCGAGAAAGAAGCTGGAGATCGCCGAGGGAAATCTGCGCGACTATCTGGTGGACCTGTGCGCGAGAAAGCGCAGGGAGCCGGACGCCGGTCTGCTCAGCGCGCTCGTCACCGCCCAGGACCAGGAGGGCTCGCTCACCGACCACGAACTCGTCTCGACGGCGTGGGTGCTGCTCTTCGCGGGCCACAAGTCGACGGCGTATCAGATCGGCAACGCCGTCTACCACCTGCTCAGCCGGCCGGAGCAGAAGGCGCTGGCCCTGCGGGACGAGAGCGCGATGAACGCGGCGATCGAGGAGATCTTCCGGTTCGAGACCTCCGTGGAGAACTCCACGTTCCGTCACGCCAAGGAGGACATCGTCATCCGGGACACGCTCATCCCCAAGGGCGCGCTCGTCCAGATCTCGATCACCGGCGCCAACCGCGACCCGGAGATGTTCACCGCGCCGAACGAGATGGACGTCCAGCGTCCGAACGTCCAGGCCACGCATCTCGCCTTCGGCTACGGACCGCACTACTGCGTCGGCGCCCCGCTGGCCCGCCTGGAGATGCAGATCGCCCTCAACACGCTCTTCGGACGCTTCCCCCGCATGGCGCTGGCCGTGGCCCCCGAGGACGCGCGCTGGATGACCGTACCGTTCCCCGCCTTCCGAGGACTGGCCGAGCTTCCGGTCGTCCTCGACCCGTCGTGACGGCCCCCGCCTCCGCCCCGGCGGGGGTGCGGGTGGTCCGGCTGCTGCGGGTGCGCGAGGGGATGGAGGAGCAGTTCGTACGGTCGTACGCGGACGTCCGCGCCGGAGCCGAGCGGTTCCCCGGACACCTCGGCGAACAGCTGTGCCGCTCCCTGGACGACCCCGCCCAGTGGCTGCTCACCAGCGAGTGGGCCGACGCCGAGGCGATCGGCCGCTGGCGCACCGACTCCGCCCACCGGGCGCTGGTCGAGCCGATGAACGCCTGTCTGCACGACGACCGGTGGACCGGCGTCTTCCACATCAGGGAGTCGACGTAGGCCGGACGGGCCCTTCGGACCGATGGGCGAGACGGGGCTGACCACCATATGACCGGCCGGTAAGGTCGGCTCCGTGCCGAAGCCGCTCAGTCTTCCCTTCGATCCCATCGCGCGCGCCGACGAACTCTGGAAGCAGCGCTGGGGAAACGTGCCGTCCATGGCCGCCATCACCTCGATCATGCGCGCACACCAGATCCTGCTCGCCGAGGTCGACGCGGTGGTCAAGCCGTACGGCCTGACGTTCGCGCGGTACGAGGCGCTGGTGCTGCTCAACTTCTCCAAGGGGGGCGAGCTGCCGATGTCCAAGATCGGCGAGCGGCTCATGGTGCACCCCACGTCGGTGACGAACACCGTCGACCGGCTGGTCAGGTCCGGCCTGGTGGACAAGCGCCCCAACCCCAACGACGGACGCGGCACCCTCGCCTCCATCACCGAGAAGGGCCGCGAGGTGGTCGAGGCGGCCACCCGCGACCTGATGGCCATGGACTTCGGGCTCGGGGTGTACGACGCCGACGAGTGCGCGGAGATCTTCGCCATGCTGCGTCCGCTGCGGGTGGCGGCGCAGGACTTCGACGAGAGCTGAGACGCGGGCCGGCGCCGGGGCCGGGGCCGGGGCCGGGAGTGGGAGTGGGGCACGGGGCGGGACCTGGGTGGGGCCGGGGCAAGATCTGCCGGAACGGGTGGTTACGCTCGTACGCATGAAGAAGAGCGTGCTGACGCGCTACCGCGTCATGGCCTACGTGACCGGTGTCCTCCTCGTCCTGCTCACGCTGGGCGTCATCGCCAAGTACCTGCTGAAGATGGACGGCGCCGACAGCTTCACGAGCGTCGTCGGCATCGCGCACGGCTGGCTGTACGTCCTGTACCTGGTCTTCGCCTTCGACCTGGGCTCCAAGGCGAAGTGGCCGGTGCAGCGGCAGCTGTGGGTGCTGCTGGCCGGGACCATCCCGACGGCCGCCTTCTTCGTGGAGCGCAAGATCACGCACGAGCTGGAGGCCAAGGTCGCGGAGGACGCGGCGGCGGTCGCCAAGGCCTGACCGAACCGCCGCGAAGTCCGCTTTGCGGCGGTTTTTCTACCGGGATTACTAGGACGTCCAAGTAAATCTTCGTCTGCCGTCGACATTTACTAGGACGTCCAAGTAAATTGATGGTATGGACGCTGACGCCATCGACGAGGGCCGCCGCCGCTGGCAGGCCCGGTACGACGCCGCGCGTAAGCGCGACGGTGACTTCACCACGCTCTCCGGTGACCCGGTGGAGCCGGTGTACGGGCCCCGGCCGGGCGACGGCTACGAGGGCTTCGAGCGGATCGGATGGCCCGGGGAGTACCCCTATACCCGCGGGCTGTATCCGACCGGCTACCGAGGGCGGACGTGGACCATCCGGCAGTTCGCCGGGTTCGGGAACGCCGAGCAGACCAACGAGCGCTACAAGATGATCCTCGGCAACGGCGGCGGCGGTCTCTCGGTCGCCTTCGACATGCCGACCCTGATGGGCCGCGACTCCGACGACCCGCGCTCGCTCGGCGAGGTCGGGCACTGCGGCGTCGCCATCGACTCGGCCGCCGACATGGAGGTCCTGTTCAAGGACATCCCGCTGGGCGACGTGACGACGTCGATGACGATCAGCGGCCCGGCGGTCCCCGTCTTCTGCATGTACCTGGTGGCGGCGGAGCGCCAGGGCGTCGACCCGGGCGTCCTGAACGGCACGCTCCAGACCGACATCTTCAAGGAGTACATCGCCCAGAAGGAGTGGCTCTTCCAGCCCGAGCCGCACCTTCGCCTCATCGGCGACCTCATGGAGCACTGCGCGGCCGGCATCCCCGCCTACAAGCCGCTGTCCGTCTCCGGCTACCACATCCGCGAGGCCGGCGCGACGGCCGCGCAGGAGCTGGCGTACACGCTCGCGGACGGCTTCGGCTACGTGGAGCTGGGCCTGTCCCGCGGCCTGGACGTCGACGTCTTCGCCCCCGGCCTGTCCTTCTTCTTCGACGCGCACGTCGACTTCTTCGAGGAGATCGCCAAGTTCCGTGCGGCGCGGCGTATTTGGGCACGGTGGATGCGGGACGTGTACGGCGCGCGGAGCGACAAGGCCCAGTGGCTGCGCTTCCACACCCAGACCGCCGGAGTCTCGCTGACCGCCCAGCAGCCGTACAACAACGTCGTACGGACGGCCGTGGAGGCGCTGGCGGCCGTGCTGGGCGGCACCAACTCCCTCCACACCAACGCCCTGGACGAGACCCTCGCGCTGCCGAGCGAGCAGGCGGCCGAGATCGCGCTGCGTACGCAGCAGGTGCTGATGGAGGAGACCGGGGTCGCCAACGTGGCCGATCCGCTGGGCGGTTCGTGGTACATCGAGCAGCTGACCGACCGGATCGAGGCGGACGCCGAGAAGATCTTCGAGCAGATAAAGGAGCGCGGCCTCAGGGCGCACCCGGACGGGCAGCACCCGATCGGGCCGATCACCTCCGGCATCCTGCGCGGCATCGAGGACGGCTGGTTCACCGGCGAGATCGCCGAGTCCGCCTTCCGCTACCAGCGGGCGCTGGAGAAGGGCGAGAAGCGGGTCGTCGGCGTCAACGTCCACACCGGCTCGGTGACCGGCGACCTGGAGATCCTCCGGGTCAGCCACGAGGTCGAGCGGGAGCAGGTCCGGGTGCTGGCGGCGCGCAAGTCGGGCCGCGACGACGCCGCGGTCCGCACGGCCCTGGACGGGATGCTGGCCGCCGCCCGCAGCGGCGCCAACATGATCGAGCCGATGCTGGACGCGGTGCGGGCCGAGGCGACGCTGGGGGAGATCTGTGGTGTGCTGCGGGACGAGTGGGGAGTGTACACGGAGCCGGCGGGCTTCTGAGACTCCCATCTGAGAGTCCCATCCTTCACATTTGTCACACAAATGACGCCAAAAATACTTGTCCTGCACCCGACATCCATGCGTAAGGTGATCGCCGCGCCGAACGGAGCCGACCACTCCGTCATCGTGCGCGTCGATCGGCGACCGGGAGAACACCGTCGCCACGGGGAGGACAGACCACCATGCCGAGACATCGGCTCTTCACGCATGCCCGTTTGAGACCAGGGCCTCTGGCGTCGCTGCTCACCTCCGGCGTCGCCGTGGCCCTGCTCGGGGGGCTGGCCGTCCAGCCGGATCTGCTCAATCGCTACGCCCAGGACGACGTCGTACCCGTGGCTGACAGCTACGACGGGTTCGACACGCAGGCCGCCGAGCAGGTCCGGGAGGACCAGTGTCTGCTGGGCGAGATGCTGCGGATGGGCGGGCCCACGACGTTCGCCGTGGCGCAGGACGGGCTCAATCGGACGGCGGAGAAGCTGCACGAAGCGGCGAACTCGGACTACTGGGAGACGACCCCACTGTCCACGGCGTTCGAGAAGGACCAGGACGCCGCCAGCAAGGAAGGGTGGGCGCTCCACGAACACCTCAGGGACTTCCAGATCAGCGGCATCCCCCAGCCCGGTGGTTTCCAGTCGCTGGCCGACTTCGAATGGCCGCCGGGAACCAGCGCGGATCCCCGTCCGGACTTCTTCCAGCAGACCGGCCTGTCGAAGTGGATCTGGGAGCAGTTCTGGAGGAGCGAGGGCGACCTCTACGAGGACCCGACCCCGAAGGCGGACGACGCAACCGTCAAGGCGGTCAAGGACCTTGGTACCCCGCTGTACTCCGAGAAGCCTTACGACCCGTCACTCACGACCGAGGAGCGGGCACGGGAGTACAACGAACGCCGGGCGTTCGAGGACCTGTTCGACACTTTCCGTGGTGAGGGCGCGGATGACGCCCGCCTCTTCCTCTCCTCCGGCGGCTTCCCCCGCACCGCGCCCGAGCCCGACAGCGTCGAGTACCGCATCGCGGTGGAGGACCTGAAGTCCCGCTTCGCCTCCTGCGCCTGGCGCACGCCCATCGACCCCAACAAGGTCCTCGGCAAGGAGGTCGCCACCGCGTCCGCCGAGTGGCAGCAGGAGATCGCGGCGCAGGCAACCCAGCGCAACCAGATCCTGACCGCCAACCGCTCCGCCACCAAGGCCCTCGCCACCGGCTCCAAGGCGCTGAGCGAGATGCTGGGCCACTCCTGGCGGGCCGACCACCTGGTCCGCTGGCAGGACTACTGGTCGGCGGGCGGCCCCGGTTGGATCGGCACCAGCCCCTTCGTCATCCACGCGGGCGGGGCTTCCGACAAGTGCCTCGACGTGGCCGGCGGCAAGAAGGACAACGGCACGCCCGTGCAGATCTACACCTGCAACGGTGGCGCGGCCCAGAAGTGGCAGATCAGCGGTGACACCCTGGTTAACCCCAACTCCGGCAAGTGCCTGACCGTCAAGGGCGGCGCGAACGCCAACGGCACGGCCGTGGTGATCATGCCGTGCACCAGTGGCGTCTCCCAGAAGTGGCAGTACGGCACCCACGGCACGACCCGCCTGTACAACCCGGCGACCAAGAACTGCCTCGACCTGGCCACGTACGCCAACAGCCAGGACGGCCGGATGTGGGACTGCACCGGCAAGACTCCGCAGAAGTTCGACATCGTCCCGTCCGGTCACCAGGGCGCCGACGACGACCTTGACTACCCGACCAAGGCCCAGTTCGACCGGGTGAAGTCGGACATCGCCAAGTCCCAGGCCGAGTCGAAGAAGCAGCTCGACCTGCTCAAGGCGCAGGTCACGGCGGCGAAGACGGCCGCCACGACGACGGACACGGCCACGCAGGCCGCCTACGCCATCGCCGACAAGGCGGGTGCCCCCAGGGGCCGCGGGCTGCTCGTCGGCCAGCAGAAGGCCCAGGTCACCAAGGCGTCGTCGGCCGCGCTGGAGGCGCTGTCCAAGGCCGGTGACACGGCGTACGCCGCAACTCGCGCCTCCGCTGGGGACAGCGAGACCATCGCGGCCCGCGCCCTGACGCAGGCGGCCCAGTCGAAGGCGGCGTTCCGTACGGCCGCCGCCAACGAGGCCCGGGCGCAGGCGAAGGCCGCCGCCGAGGCCGCCGCCGTCCAGGCGAACGAGGCCAAGGTCGCCCGTGACCTGGCCAAGGCCAAGCTGCTCGAGACGCAGAAGGCGGAGGCGGACGCGAAGGCCGCGGCCGCCACCGCGCACGCCAAGCGGCTCGCGGCGGAGGCCGAGGAGGCAACGGCGAAGAAGGAGAAGGAGACCGCCGCCGCCAAGCAGGCCGAGGCCGCCCAGCACAAGGAGAACGCCCAGGGCTACGCGAAGACGGCGAGCGAGGCCAAGGGCCGCGCCGAGACGGCCGAGTCCACCGCCCGGGACAAGCGCCAGGACGCCGAGGCCGCCCGGGACCGGGCGAAGGCCAAGCGGGACGACGCCTGGGACGCCGAGAGCAAGGCGAACGCGGCGCGCGCCAAGGCCGACGCCAAGGACGCCTACGCCGAGGCACGCGAGTCCGAGAACGACGCCCAGGCGTCCAGGGCCGCGGCCGACGACGCGGACAAGGCCGCCGACGACGCCGAGTCGGCCGCGGCATCGGCGCGCTCCGAGGCGAACGCGGCGACCAAGGCGGCCGCCGACGCGGACGCCGCCGCCACGCGCGCGGAGGCCGCCGCCAAGCGCGCCCGTTCCGCGGCGGACGACGCGCAGGCGGCCAAGCTGAAGGCGGACGCCGCCGTGAAGACGGCCACCAGCGCCGCCGCGGACGCCATCAGGGCCTCGCAGACCGCCGCCTCCGCCGCGCACACCGCGGTCAAGCTGGCCGACGACGCAGAGAAGGACGCAGCCAAGGCCAAGGCGCAGGCCGCCGCGGCGAAGGCCGAGGCCGCCAAGGCGGTCGCGGGAGCGGCCGACGCGGCCGGTCACGCCTACACCACCGCCCAGGCGGCGGAGGACGCCGGCAACGCCGCACAACAGGTGGCGGCTCCGGCCAATGACGCGATCCAGCTCGGCTCGCAGTACGTCACCACGGACTCGGCAGCGGGTCTCGCCGTCCTGGCGGGGCAGTCGTCGAAGACGATCGCCGAGCAGCAGCAGGCGGTCGCCGAGGCGCACGCGGCCAACGCCAAGAAGAACGCGGAGCAGGCGCAGAGCCTCGCGAACGCGGCGACGGGAGACGCCAAGGCCGCGTACACCCTGGCCGCGGAGGCCGCCGGGTTCGCGGCGGACGCCCGCAAGTCGGCGAAGGAGGCGCTGGGTTACGCCGCCGAGGCGGCCAAGCACGCGGCGGCCGCGCAGGCTTCGCTGGCCCGCACCATCGAGTACGACCGGCAGGCCACCGAGGACGCGAACGCCGCCGACAAGGCGGCCGACCGAGCCGACAGCCACGCCACGGCCGCCCGTTCCTCCGCCGACCAGGCCGCCCTGGACGCCGAGGGCGCCCGTACGGCGGCCTCCGAGGCCGAGCAGGCCGCCAAGGACGCCCGAGCTGCCGCCGACCGCGCGGACGCCGAGGCGAAGGCGGCGGAGGAGGCGGCCAAGGACGCCCAGAAGTACGCGGAGTCGGCACAGGAGGCGGCCGAGTCGGCCGCGCGCAAGGAGGCCAACCAGGTCGTCCAGGACGGCGCCGGAACCGGCGTCGGCGGTGTCTTCTACATCGTCGACAAGGTCACCGAGGCGGGCCCGGCCAAGCCGCTCAGCAAGTGCGACTACGTACCCCAGGGCTGCACGGTGACGTACGAGCTGAACCTGAACGTCACGGTCAGCTACTACTTCTGCGCCAACCCCGAGGTGCCTGCCACGGAGAGTGGCTGCCCGAAGGCGGACACGGTCTTCCTCAAGACCGAGACCCTCACCAACCAGAAGCAGAAGTGGACCCACCACTTCAGCTTCGGTGAGATCACCCGGATCGGCTGGCAGAACCTCTTCGGGGACACGGTCGGCGCGGTCCTGTACGAGATCGTGCTGGGCGATGCCGCCCGGTGTTACCACGGCGACAAGTCCAGTTGTGCCTGGGCCGCCGCGATCCTCGTGCCGCCGTCGATGGCCACGAAGCTCGCCGAGGCGGCCAAGATTGCCATGAGGGCTGAACGTGCCACCAAGACCGGTGAGGACGCTGCGCAGGTACTCGCGGACCTGAAGAAGCTCTACGGGGAGCAGGGCGCCGCCAAGGTCGGCGACGCCACGAGCGCGGCGGGCCTGGGACTGCGCATCGCGGCCGCCGTTGCGGAACGGGCCAAGATCCACCGTGGCACCCTCGACCCCAAGCTGCTGGACCGGCTCGCGGACGCCGGCGTGAAGTTCAACAGAGCGGACACGATCTGGGTGATCGAGTACGCCAAGCCCGGCGTGCCCCTCGCCTGGCTCGAAAAGGGCAACGTCAACGCGGGCCTCACCCACATCGCCTTTCGGCATGCGGGAGAGTTCGCGAGCGCGGGGGTCCGGGTGGAGGACATTCCCGCCCTCGTGAAGACGGCCCTCACCCAGGGCACACGGGTCGGCACCCAGGGAGCCGGAAGGCCGATCTTCGAGGTCGTCTTCCAGGGCAAGACCCAGCGGGTGGCCGTTAGCGTGGGCGACAACGGCTATGTGATCGGAGCGAACATCGCATGACCTTCGAGGAACCGCGGCACCTGCTCGTGCGCGCCAGGGGCGAGCCATCTCCCCTGTACGAGCCGCAGGATGCCGAGGCCCACGACGACCTCAGCGCCTTCACCCGCGGCGTCCCGCTGGACGAAGCCGGGCTCGGGCTGCCCGAGGAACTGGTTGACGCGTTGCGCTCCTGGTCGCTGTCCCGCCCGCCGGAGGGCTTCGTCTCCCGCCCGGATCTGCGGGGGCACGTGAAGCAGGGCCTGGCGACCGCCCAGCGACTGGCCCGGTATCTGGGGCCGTCGTGGGTGGTGCGCTACTGGGACGAGCGCCACAGGTCGGCGAAGTGGGTGTGCTGGGGCTGCGAACGCCTGCACTGGGAACGCGACAGCCACGGCACGCCACCACACCCCGTTCACCTCACCGT
Organism: Streptomyces sp. NPDC093568; assembly: GCF_044764945.1. NCBI lineage: Bacteria > Bacillati > Actinomycetota > Actinomycetes > Kitasatosporales > Streptomycetaceae > Streptomyces > Streptomyces sp. NPDC093568. The sequence goes on from NZ_JBIWJD010000004.1 coordinate 290,887, forward strand.
CGAGGGCGAGTACAAATTCGGACCGCTGCGCTCCGAGGGGTTCGGGGACTTCTTCCCGGATGATCCCGCCGCCGCCCTGGACCTGTCCGACGGGCTGGTCTCCTCCCTCTACACATGGGCGGACGGGATCGATGCCACCCTGGATCTGGATCTGCGTGACCGGGAGGACGGGAAGTACGACGCCGAGTGGGAACGGTTGTTCCGCGAAGGGATGGAGCTGGCCAGGCGGGTCGCGCACGAGCTCGGTCCCGCCCGGACGGTGACCTATAAGGGCTTGGCACATGGTGGTCTCGCCGCGCTGACGTCGATCACCTGGCAGGGAGACCGTCAGATGTAGTCCCCAGCCGAACACCAGCGGTGGAGCGGGGGGAGAGATTCCTCCGCTCCACCGTCCTGCGTGATGGCAACCTGGGTCAGGCCGCCCCGGATGCCGTCAGGCCGTCGAGCAGAAGCGCCACGAAACCCCGGGCCCACGTGGCGTCGACGGGTTCGGCGCTCACCAGGGCCCGGTGTACCACCGCGCCCGCGATCACGTCGAAGATGAGGTCGACCGTGCGAGCGGAATCCGCGGGGTCGGTCTCCGGCGGGAGCTCGCCACGGCACTGGGCGCGGTCACGGCCCTCCACCACCAGCCGCTTCTGGCGGTCGACGATCGAGGCACGGATGCGCTCGCGCAGCGCGTCGTCCCGGGTGGACTCCGCGACCACCGCCATCAAGCCACTCTTCGCCTCCGGACGGGCCAGGATCGCCGCGAACTGGAGCACGACACCCTCGATGTCCGCGGCCAGGCTGCCCCGGTCGGGCAGGCGGAGCTCGTCGAAGAGCTCCGCCACCGCGTCGACCACCAGCTCGTTCTTCCCCGACCAGCGGCGATAGAGCGTCGTCTTCGCAACCCCGGCGCGTGTCGCCACGTCCCCCAAGGTGAGCTTCGACCACCCCAGTTCGACCAGCGCCTCCCGCGTCGCGGCCAGGATCGCCGCGTCCGCGGTGGCGCTGCGCGGGCGTCCGGGACGGTTGGCGGCGGTGCGGCTCTGCATCCCCTGACCATATCCGGGGGGTCCGTGTGTGGTCGTGAGGGAGATCACGGGTGGGTGGTGTTCCGCGGGGGCACTCTGCCATTACGCTACGACTCGTAGCGAAAGCGACGACCACAGGCGTGGGGTGGGGACCCGGCGCCGGGCACCACCGAGCCGGGAACGGCTTTCCGACCAGTTTTCACACGCGCGCGCCGGACGGGGGAGGATAGACGCATGCAGCCACGGAACATGTCCATGAGCGGAGTCGTCGACCTCGCCGCGGTGAAGGCGGCCCAGGAGGCCAAGGCGAAGGCGGAGCAGGCCCGGGCCGAGGCCGCCCGGCAGGGCGGGGGAGGGGCCGTGTCGCCCGCCGACCTCGTCATCGAAGTGGATGAGGCGGGCTTCGAGCGCGACGTCTTGCAGCGGTCCGCCGAGGTGCCCGTCGTCATCGACTTCTGGGCCGAGTGGTGCGAGCCCTGCAAGCAGCTGAGCCCCGTACTGGAGCGCCTCGCCGTCGCCTACAACGGCCGCTTCCTCCTCGCCAAGATCGACGTCGACGCGAACCAGATGCTGATGCAGCAGTTCGGCGTGCAGGGCATCCCCGCCGTGTTCGCCGTCGTCGCCGGGCAGGCGCTGCCGCTCTTCCAGGGCGCGGCCGGCGAGGCGCAGATCCGCGAGACGCTCGACCAGCTCGTGACCGTAGCCGAGCAGCGGTTCGGTCTGACCGGCCTCACGGTCGACCCCGACGCCGAGCCGGGCGGAGCCGCCCAGCCGGGCCCCGCCGTGCCGGCCGGTCCGTACGACGCCCTGCTCGAAGCCGCCGTACAGGCCCTGGACGCGGGCGACTTGTCCGGTGCGGTCCAGGCGTACAAGAACGTGCTGAGCGAGGACCCGGCGAACTCCGAGGCCAAACTCGGGCTCGCCCAGGCCGAGTTGCTCCAGCGGGTGCAGGGCGCCGACCCGCAGCAGGTGCGCAAGGAGGCCGCCGACAAGCCCGCTGACGCACAGGCGCAGATCGCCGCCGCCGACCTGGATCTGGTGGGCGGTCATGTCGAGGACGCCTTTGGGCGACTTATCGACACCGTGCAGCGCACGTTCGGTGACGACCGGGACACCGTACGGATTCGGCTGCTGGAGCTGTTCGAGGTCGTGGGCGCCGACGATCCGCGGGTTGCGGCGGCGCGCAGGGCGCTGGCGCGGGCGCTGTTCTGAGCGGCTCGCCGAGCAGGTCGGCGGCCCCGTTCTGACCTGTCGCTAAACCCGCGGGCGTGTGTTGCCCGAGTGAAAGATCTGCCGAGAGACGACCACTGCGGCCGCGCTTTACCAAATCTTGGTAATCGCGGCCGCGGTTACTGGGGGTAAGTCGCGGGCGTCTTTCTGTCGCTTTCTGTCCGGCGATACCTGGATTTGTCCGGTGACTTGACAGCACCCTGCGTCGCTGTCCGAGACCTGCGGGTCGTTGTTCGGTTATCCGGCCGTTACTACCGAGTAACGAAGCCCCTTGTGCGGGCGGCGAGAATGCACCACGATCGGCCACGCTCGGTCCGTTCCCGTACCCCGACAGCCGGTTGGGTCGCGGGAGTTCCTGGGTCCCCACCGAGCAGAGTCGGCGGCAGTGGCGCCGGCTCTTGGACAGGGGGGTCTTCGCCCACCCGGCGAAGCCTGTCCAGCAGGGTTGTGCGTGATGCGTGTCAGGCGCGACCAGTGGTTGTCGCTCGGGGGTGATCGCCGGTGATTCGGGCGCGGTTCGTGCCACCGAGTACAGGCGCTCTCCTTCCCGAGGACGTAGCACTTCTCCCATCCCTGCCCGGCTGAGCCGCCTTTGGGAGGCGAGTCAGGGTCAGGAGATGTACGTCCGAGAAGGAGGAAATATGGAGTCCCAGGTGCGTGGCGGGACCAGATGGAAGCGGTTCGCTGTGGTCATGGTGCCCAGCGTCGCCGCGGCCGCGGCGGTGGGTGTCGGGCTCGCGCAGGGTGCGCTGGCTGCTTCGTTCAGCGTCTCCGGCCAGCAGTTCAAGGTGAAGGCCGGAGAGCTGCACGGTACGGGCTTCGCCCAGTACGGCGGTATTGACAGCGTCTACACCTCGACCAGTGGCGAGAAGAAGACACAGGTTCCGGTCGCGATCTCGTCGTTCGACAACGCGACGATCAAGAACATGTGTCAGTCGGTCAAGACGGAGATCCCCCTCATAGGGAAGACGATCTACCTCCGTCTGGACGCCGGCAAGACGAAGGACGTCGAGGCTTCGAAGCTCTACATCGACGTCGCTCAGCTCGACGCCGACGCAGAGTTCACGAACATCGACATCGGTGTTGCCGTCAAGGACAAGACGCGCGGCCCCGACGTCAAGCGGGGCGAGAACGTGCTGCCGGGCGGTTTCGCCCAGCAGGCGGAGCGGGCCGACCTCTACGGTGTCGAGCAGACGGCGTGGGCGACCACGGCCGGCACGTTCAAGCTCAGCGGTCTGTCGATGAAGCTCGGCACCGACCCCAAGATGGAGTGCTTCTGACGGCTTCCGTCACCGGGGCGTTCTGGGGTAGCTGAGCTGCCCCACGGGGCGGGGAAGCCATCGCCTCCCCGCCCCGCCGGTCCGGCCCTCCGGGAGCCGGGCACCCTCACAGACTCAGACTTCCGGCTTCTTCACGCCTACGGCCGAGCCGGTACGTACTTCCACCGGACCCAGGGAGCTGTTTTCCATGAGTGCCGAGACTCCGGTCCAGAGCGCCGGGACCTTCACCCGGTTGCGTCTGCGATTCCGCGACTGGCGGGGCACCCGGCCGTTCTGGGCAGGCCTGATCACCCTGCTCGGCGGGGTGCCGATCGCCTACTTCCCGTACGCCACCCTCAAGCTGGGCACCATGTCGCTCACCATGGCGACCACCGCGGGTGCCGGCTCCCTCATCATCGGCGTCCTGCTGTGGACGCTCGGGCTGACCATGTGGTTCCAGGCCGCGACGCGCGTGTTCGCCGGCGTCGCGGCGATCGTCCTCGCCCTGGTGTCCCTGGTGGTCTCCAACATCGGCGGCTTCATCATCGGCTTCCTGCTGGCGATGCTCGGAGGCGCGCTCGCCATCTCGTGGATGCCGGGCAAGGAGCGGCCGGAGGAGGGCAAGGCGCAGGACGGTGCGGCAGGGCCCACGGACGAGGGCGCCGAGCCCCCCGCTTCCGAGGGCACCGTCGAGCCGGGGCAGTCCTTCCCGTCGTACCCGCCCGCCGATGAGGGCCCTGCCCAGGACAGTGGGTTCGACAGCCCTCGCGCCGAGGACCGGATCGGGGGGAACCGTGTCGGCTGACGAGGACCGCGCCGAGTACCCCGCGGCCCCCGCACGGGCGAGAACGGGGCCGCGCCACGCGGCGCCCAAGAAGCCGCTGTTCACCCGGCTGCAGATGCCGGCCGGCAAGGCGATAGCCATGGCCGCGATGCCGACGGCGGTCCTCATGGGGATGGGGTTCACGCCGACGCTGGCCCTGGCCGACGACAAGTCGCCCGCGACCTCGAACAGCCTGACGGCCGACGAGTACAAGGACTGTGTGGCGGCCCTGGACGACGACGCGTCCGCGTCGCCGAGTCCGGACGCCGATGAGTCCACCGACGAGAACGAGTCGGCGGAGCCGACCCCCTCGGCGTCGGAATCCTCCTCGGATTCCTCCTCGGACGGTTCCAACTCTTCGGACTCCTCGGGCTCTTCGGACTCCTCCGGCAACTCCGGTTCCTCGTCGTCGGATTCAGGTTCCGACGACGCGGCCGAGCCCACGCCGAGCCCGTCCGCGAGCAAGTCGAGCGAGGCCCAGTCGGGCGACACGGCAACTCCGTCGCCGTCGGCGTCCGAGAGCGGCGGCAACCTGCTGGAGGACATCGGCGACGCCATCTCCGGCATCTTCACCGGCGGCAGCCAGGAGTCGGCGAGCCCGAGCCCCACGCCGTCCGCTTCGGCGAGCGCGAGCGAGGAGGCGGCCTCCGAAGGCGATGCCGAGGAGACCACCGACAGCGCCAAGGAGACCACCGACAAGGTCACCGACACGGTGAAGGACACCGTCGAGGACACGACCGACAAGGCGTCTGAGGCGGCCGAGGACACCACCGAGGCGGCCGAGAACGCGGCGGAGGAAGCGGCCGACGAGGCCACCGCCTCCCCGAGCCCCAGCCCGTCCGAGAGCTCCACCACGGACCCCGAGGACTGTCCCGCCGCCACGGACGACGAGGGCGGCGTCGACAACAAGATCCTGGTGCCGGACGACCCCTGGTACCTGGAGGCCAGTTCGCTGACGCTGAAGGGTGCGGACTATCAGGGCATCGTCGAGGTGAAGACCGCCAGCGGCAAGAAGAAGAAGGTCCTGAAGTACGTCATCTCCGACGGCACGACCATCGGTGACCTGCACCAGATCGTCAAGGACAAGCAGTCCGGCAAGACGCACCACGTGCAGGCGGAAAAGGGCTCGGATTCCACGATCACCGGCGGCAAGACGGTGATGTACACGGAGAGCATCTCGGGGAACCTTCTCGGGTTGATCCCGATCACGTTCGACCCGGAGCACCCGCCGCCGCTGAACATCCCGCTGATCTACTTCACGAAGGTGAAGGTCACCCAGGCCGGCCAGTTCGGCGGCACGCTGACTGTTCCCGGGCTGCATCAGTACGTCACCGACTGAGCGCCCCACAGAGCCCGTTCGGGAGCCGCACAACGAGCCGTGGGGCGGGGCGCCCCCCCAGAGGGGCGGGCGCCCGCCCCGTCACACTATTGTTAAAAAAAAATTATATAATAAAAAAAAGACCCCAAAAGAGGTATATGGGG
>NZ_JBIWJD010000004.1:296706-625050 GCF_044764945.1 Streptomyces sp. NPDC093568
GGAGCGGGGTCTGGGGCGGAGCCCCAGAAGGATGGGACGGGTAGGGGCGGCGGGGGCGAAAAACATCCCCCCCCCCCCCCCCCCCCGCCCCCCCCCCCCCCCCCCCCCCCCCCCCCCCCACGACTCGTTCACAGATTGCTGAAAATCTCTTTACATAATTCACACAGGCCCCATACGGTGCTATTGCCGTGAGCATGACCAGCCACGGCGCGGGGGCGGCACCGGGGAATCACGGCGATGGCGCGAGCCATCGGCGTGTGCGTGCGTGTCCCCGCTGACCTCATCGAGGGGGACCTCGCACTCCATGTTCAGTTTCGTCAACCGTCCGCTGCGCCGGGCGCTGGCAGTCGCGTCCGCGCTCGCGGCGGCCGCCGTACTGGCGACGACGGCGAAGGACGCACCAGCCTCGCCCTCCGCACCGGAACCCGCACAGGCGGCCCACACCGACCGGGCGCCCTTGCTCCAGCAGACGGCCGCCGACGGCGCAGGCCTCTTCCCGCTGCTCGCACGGGACAAGAACGGCCGCATCCTCGACTACGAACCCAAGGGCACCGGCGGCTTCGCCGCCAAGTTCGACCTGGGCGGCGGTTACTCCGACGCGACCGCCCTCGCCCAGGCCAACATCTCCCGCAGCCAGACCGGCACCGACCTGTACGCCGTCATCGACGGCACGCTCTACTACACCGCCGAGCGCGGCGGCGACACCAAGGTCCTCGGCACCGGCTGGGACCAGTACAACCTGCTCGTCTCCGTGGGCAACATGGGCGGCAGCGCCCACCCCGACCTCCTCGCCCGCGGCAAGGACGGCACGCTCTGGCTGTACCAGGGGAAGGCCGACGGCACCCTCGCCGGCCGGGTCGCCGTCCGCACCTCCGGCTGGAACGGCATGAACGAGGTCACCGGCCGCGGCGACTACACCGGCGACGGCAAGGCCGATGTCGTGGCCCGCTCCACGGCCGGGGTTCTCTACGTCTACCCGGGCACCGGCAACGCCACCGCCGAGGCCGTGCTGGCCGACACCCGGCACACCGTGCCGGCGCCCACGGGATCGGCTTGGAAGGACTACACCGTGCTCGTCTCGACGGGCGACAACGACGGTGACGGCAAGCCCGACCTGCTCGGCGTGGACGGCGCGGGCGCGCTGTGGCTGTTCAAGGGCACGGGCAAGGCCTCGGCCCCGTTCGCCGCGCGCACGCAGATCGGTACCAGCGGCTGGACGGCGTACAACCTGCTCTTCTGAGCCGCCCGTTCGTTCGGCTTCCTCCGATTCCTCACCAGAGTCTTCTCAGCAGAACGGCTGACACTTCCGCATGCGTACAGACGCACGTCCGGCCGCCCATGGCCGCCGGACCATCTTCCGCAGACCGGGCGGCTGGACCCGGTTTCTGACCACCACGGCCCTTGCCACCGCGACCGCTGTCGCGATGACCAGCGGTCAACTTCCCAACCCGGCGCCGCACCAGACCGCGACCACTGCCGACGAATCCACCCCCACGACGCCCTTCGACCTCGAAGGCGCCGCTCGGATCCGCGAGGAGCAGTGCCTGCTCAACGACGCCCTGCGCAAGGGCGGACCGGCGACCAAGGAAGTCGCGCGAGCGGGGCTCATCGGCACGGAGGAGCAGCTGCACACGGCTGCCAATCCGGATTACTGGACCGACACACCGCTCGCCAAGGCGTTCGAGAACGACCGGGCGGCGGCCGACACCAAGCTGGATGAGCTCAACGGCCGCCGAAAGGTGTGGGAGCAGTCCCTCGCGATCCCGGACCAGACCACGCCACCGGGCTACACGGTCACCGGCTTCGAGTGGGTGGAGGACGAGGCCAACCCCTTCCACACCATCAGTCTGGGCAACTGGGTCGCCGCCCAGTTCTGGAAGCAGGAGTCGGACCTCTACACCGACCCTCATCCCCTGGCGAGCAAAGAGTCCGTCGACGCCGCCACCGCCGTCTACAACGCTCGCTACGACGAGAACGACCACGCGGACTACGAGGACCGTCAGGCCTGGAAGTCCCTGCAGTTCATGCATGGCATGTACGCCGACGACGCGCGGCTGTTCCTCCAGTACGGCGGATTCCCGACCGCAGCACCCGACCCGGACTCCATGGAGTTCCGGATCGACGTCGAGAACCTCAAGGCGCGGTTCGCGTCCTGCGCGTACAGCAACCCGCAGGACCCGCACATGGTGCTCACCACCGAGCTGGCCGTGGCCGCCACCGAGTGGCAGAACGAACTCGCCGGTCAGAAGACCCAGCGGGACACCATCATCCGGGCCGAGAAGCAGGCCAACGCCGATCTGGCGACGGCCTCCCAGGCGCTCGGGGAGGCGCTCGCGCAGTCGCTGATCGCCAGTCGGCTCACCGTCTGGCAGGCGTACTGGACCAAGCAGAAACCGGACGACCACCCGCTCTTCTATCCGACCACGGCCGAGTTCAACCAGGTCAAGAAGTGGATCGCGAACGCCCAGGGCCGAGCCTCGGGGCGCCTCTTCGTGGCCTCCCGCGCCGCGCTGTCCGCCAAGAACCAGGCGGCGCAGGTCACCAAGGCCCAGACCGAGGCGTACGCCATCGCCGACCAGGCCGGACTGCCGCGCGGCCGGGGCCTGTTGTACGGCCAGCAGGCCGCTCAGGTCACCAAGGCGTCCGCCGCTGCCGCGCAGGCGGCGGCGAAGGCCACGGAGACGGCGTTCAACGCCACCCGCGCCTCGGCCGCCGACAGCAAGACGCTGAACTCCCTGGCCAACACCCAGGCGCACGCGGCGAAGGCCGAGTTCCGGCGCAAGGCCGCCCAGGAGGCCGAGGCCCAGGCGAAGTCTGCCGCGGAGGGCGCCGCCAAGCAGGCCGAGGAGGCGGCGAAGAACGCCGCCAAGGCCAAGGCGGCCGAGAACAGGGCCGAGGCCGCCGAGAAGACGGCCAAGGACGCGGCCGCCGATGCCGCGGCCAAGCGCAAGAAGGCCGAGGCGGAGCGCGACTACGCCAAGTCGCAGAAGGAACTGGCCGCGGCCGAGCGCAAGAAGGCGCACGAAGCGGAGGGCCGGGCCCAGACCCAGCGCACCGTGGCGGCGGACAAGCTCTCCGAGGCAACTGCGGCGGGCAGGACCGCGACCGAGAAGAAGGACGGCGCGCTGGCCGCCGAGCGCAGGGCCAGGACGGCCCGGAACGGTGCGCTGGCAGCCGAGGAACGCCGGGACAGTCTGGTGGCGAAGGCCGAGGCCGCGGAAGCGCTGCTCGCCGCGGTGGACGGCACCGCGGACGCCCTCGAGGCACGGCAGGCGGCGACCAAGGCACGTACCGCCGCCAACGAGGCCACGACGGCGGCCACCGAGGCGCGCAAGGCCGCCGACGAGGCGACCGAGGCGGCCACCAACGCCCGCGAGGCGGCGACCCGGGCCGAGGGCGCGGCCAAGCGCGCCCAGGCGGCCGCGGACGCGGCGAAGCGGGACGTCGCCATCACCGGGGCCGCGGTGACGAAGGCCCATGCGGCCGCCGCCGACGCCATCGCCGCGTCGCAGGCGGCCAAGTGGAACGCCATCGCCGCCAAGGCGGAGGCGGAGACCGCGCAGAAGTCGGCAGCCAAGGCCAAGGGCGACGCCGTCGTGGCGCGCTCCGAGGCCAACCTCGCGGGGGCCGACGCCATCCGCACCGCGGGCCACGCCTACTCCACCGCGCGGGCCGCCTCGGCTGCCCGTGACTCGGCGGCCCAGGTCGTCAAGCCGGCCAATGACGCCATCGAACTCGGCTCCCCCTACGCGGAGACCGACTCCTCGGCGGGCCTCGCCGTGCTGACCGGGCAGGCGTCCAAGACGGCCGCCCAGCAGCAGGTCGCCGTGGCCAACGCGAAGGCGGCCGAGGCGGCCAAGGCGGCGGCCGCGGCCAAGGCGCTGGCGGCCAGGGCGGACGCCGACGCGAAGGCGGCGGCCGAAGCCGCCGCCAACGCGGCCGAGTACGCGGCGGACGCCGCCAAGTCCGCGGCCGAGGCACAGGCCTCGTCCGAGGCGGCGGCCGCCTCCGCGAAGGCGGCGAAGAAGGCCGAGGCCAACACCGTCGCGTACCACGAGAAGGCCGTCGAGGACGCCGAGGCGGCCCAGAAGGCGGCCACCTCGGCCGACGGGTACGCCACCCAGGCCGACGCCGAGGCCGACGAGGCGGAGCGGGACGCGGCAAGCGCCCGTCGTGCCGCCGACGCCGCCGAGACCGACGCGTCCACCGCCCGTTCCGTCGCGGACCAGGCCGAGAAGGACGCCACCACGGCGGAGACCGCGGCGGCCAACGCCCGCAACCTCGCGGTGGAGGCGGCCCAGGCGGCCATCCGTACGCAGCAGGTGGAGTTCGAGGACCGGCAGGAGCAGCAGCGCAGCCCCGACGGCGGCGGAACCGGTGTCGACGGGGTCGTGATGAAGCCCAGCGCCGACACGAGGGTCGACGTCAACCCCTTGAGCGACTGCGTGGGCTCCGGCAGCGGCAAGGACATCGGCTGCGAGATCGACCTCGAGTTCCACTTCTACGGGGAGATGGACTTCTACCTGGAGACCTGCCCGACGCCCGGGGTCGAGCGCTCCAAGTGCGGCAAGGCCATCAAGCGCACCTACCTCACCAGTTCGCCGCTGGACGTCCGCTTCCGCGAGGACGACGTCCACATCGACGGCCTGCAGCTCACGGCGTCGGTCCTGAAGGCCGTCGCCACGGGAGCCGTCGCCGACATCGTCGGGTGCTGGAAGGGCAAGATCAGCAGCTGCCTGTGGCTGGCCGGCAGCATCATCCTGCCGGGGCTGCTGATGAAGGCCGCAGAGGCCGCGTTCGCGGTGCACCTGGCCGTGCGCCAGGGCACCGGGATCGGCCGTGCCATCTGGGGCCTGCGTGGCACCGGGCTCTCCGCGTCGGCGGCGGCCAACCTGGAACGCCTCGGCAGGCAGGCGCTGAGCTCCATGTGCTTCCCGGCCGGGACGAAGGTCGCCACCGAGCACGGAACCAAGCCGATCGAGGAGATCAAGGCCGGCGACCGGGTCTGGGCGCAGGACCCGGAGACGGGAGAACGCCGGCTGCGCACGGTCGCCGGGGTGATGCAGCGCACCACGGACGCGCTGGTCTCCGTGGACATGGGCGAGGAGACGGTCCGGGCCACCCCCGAGCACCCCTTCTGGGTGAACGGCAAGGGCTGGACGAGCGCCGAGGCGCTGCACCGTGGCGACCGGCTGCGGACCCTGGACGGCAAGGGCGCCCGGGTCGAGTCGGTCAAGAAGAACGCGGTCCGGACCCAGGTGTTCAACTTCGAGGTCGAAGGTGACCACACCTACTTCGTCGGCCGGACCAAGGTCCTGGTGCACAATGCCTGCCGGATCTGGCCGAACAACATGTCCGCCTCGCTCGCCGACGAACTCGCGCTGGCGCAGCGGCTGGGCATCCGGCCGGCCAGGCCGGGAACCCCGAATTGGGACAAGTACATCGACAGTGACGGCGAACCGGTCAAGTGGGCCGTGCTGGAGGACGGGGGGCTGGTCATCATGCCGAAGGTGGTGCAGGGCCGAGAGCTCTCCCATCCCGTGCTGAGCGGTGGTGCCCCGGTCAGGGCCGCCGGCGAGGCCGAGATCGCGGGCAGCAACGGCCAGTACTTCGGGTTGAACATCAATAGTCACAGCGGTCACTTCTTCAAGGAGGGTGACTCGTTCTGGGCACCGGGCGGCGGGTCCGAACAACTGGGCAGGGAGATGTTCGAGGCGGCCGGGGTGGTCTTCTGATGGCCGGCGTCTTCGACGACCTCGGCAGTCTGGACCTTGACGGGCACGTCCGTCGCTGGTCGGCGCGCGATCTGGACGAGGCCGACGGCTCGGTCAACGCCTGGATCGCCGCCGCTCAGCAGTTCGCCGCCCGTATCCAGCAGGACCCGGAGCGCTTGACCGACGAGCGGGTGCGGGCGATCGCGCAGGCGTGGCCCGCGCTGCTCGCGGCGGCCGAGCGGGCGAGCGGGTCGCAGGGAAATGAGTGGCTGCTGCGCGACCTGTGGCTTCGGTCGTGGCTGCTTCAACGGCTCGGCCCGCGCGAGGACGTTCCGCTGCTCGATCCGGGGCAGGTGCTCGTCCGTGCGCTCGACGCGATGCCGATGAGCCCGGAGGAGGCCGCCTCGCTCGCGCCTCGCTGGCGGGAGCTGGACCGGCCGCGGATCCTGTCGTTGCGCACGATCCGCCGACTGCTCGCCCCGGTGCGGCCGCTGGCCTTCCTGCTCGCCGAGCACCCGCGGTGGGGTGAGGCCGAGGCCTGGGAGCAGTTGGCCGGCGAGCTGCCTTAGTCGTCGCCCCACATGGAAGCGTTGAGGGCGCCCCCTGTCCCAGGAGGCGCCCTCAGCGCTGTACAAGAGCCTTACGGCGGCGTGGCGGTCAGTCCCGAGCCCCGCCCCCCAGGTGATGCACCCGAACCATGTTCGTCGTCCCCGGCACCCCAGGCGGCGACCCCGCCGTGATCACCACGATGTCGCCCTCGTTGAACAGGCCCAGCTTGACGATCTCCTGGTCGACCAGGTCGACCATCTCGTCGGTGCTGTTCACGAAGGGGACGACGTGGGGTTCGACGCCCCAGCTCAGGGTCATCTGGTTGCGGGTGGACTCGTCCGTGGTGAAGGCGATGATCTGCTGGGCCGCGCGGTAGCGGCTCAGGCGGCGGGCCGTGTCGCCGGACTGGGTGAAGGCCACCAGGCCCTTGCCGCCGAGGAAGTCGGCGATCTCGCAGGCCGCACGGGCGACCGAACCGCCCTGGGTGCGCGGCTTCTTGCCGGGGACCAGGGGCTGCAGGCCCTTGGCGAGGAGCTCCTGCTCGGCCGCGGTGACGATCTTCGACATCGTCCGGACGGTCTCGAGGGGGAACGCGCCGACCGAGGACTCCGCCGACAGCATGACCGCGTCCGCGCCGTCCAGGATCGCGTTGGCCACGTCGGAGGCCTCGGCGCGGGTCGGGCGGGAGTTGGTGATCATCGACTCCATCATCTGGGTCGCCACGATCACCGGCTTGGCGTTGCGGCGGCACAGCTCGATGAGCCGCTTCTGCACCATCGGGACCTTCTCGAGCGGGTACTCGACGGCCAGGTCGCCACGCGCGACCATCACACCGTCGAACGCCAGCACGACGTCCTCCATGTTCGCCACCGCCTGCGGCTTCTCCACCTTGGCGATGACCGGGACGCGGCGGCCGACCTCGTCCATGACCTTGTGCACGTCCCTCACGTCGGCCGCGTCCCGCACGAAGGACAGGGCGACCAGGTCGCAGCCCATGCGGAGGGCGAAGCGGAGGTCCTCGACGTCCTTCTCGCTCAGCGCCGGCACGTTCACGGCCGCGCCGGGCAGGTTGATGCCCTTGTGGTCGGAGACGACGCCGCCCTCGATGACGATCGTCTTCACCCGGGGGCCCTCGACCTCGGTGACCTTCAGCTCGACGTTGCCGTCGTTGATGAGGATCTGGTCGCCCTTGGCGACATCGCCCGGCAGGCCCTTGTAGGTCGTCCCGCAGATCTGCTTGTCGCCGGGGACGTCCTCGGTCGTGATGACGAACTCGTCACCGCGCTCGAGCTCGACCGGACCCTCGGCGAAGGTCTCCAGGCGGATCTTCGGGCCCTGGAGGTCGGCGAGCACTCCGATGGCCCGCCCGGTCTCCTCGGCGGCGGCCCTCAGGCGCTCGTACCGCCCCTGGTGGTCTTCGTGCGTGCCATGGCTGAAGTTGAAGCGGGCCACATTCATGCCCGCCTCGATCAGCCCGACAAGCTGTTCGTGGGAGTCGACCGCGGGGCCGAGAGTACAGACGATTTTCGAACGGCGCATGGGACGATCCTATCGGTTTGTTTCGCTACGGAATATTCCGTCTGGCGGAAGATACAAATGAGCTGTGCGTGGCTCAGCCGTGTTACTCGGGCGTCACATGGCGGAGCCGCATATCAATACCGTCCGACCAGTGCGTAGGTCTGCGTCGCGATCTCCAGTTCCTCATCCGTCGGCACCACCGCGACCGCCACCCGCGACCCCGGCGGCGAGATCAGCCGCGGCTCGTCACCGCGTACGGCGTTCAGCCCGGGGTCCACCGCGAGGCCCAGCTGTTCCAGGCCCGCCACGGCAGCCTCCCGCACCGGCGCCGCGTTCTCGCCGACCCCGGCGGTGAACGCGACGGCGTCCACCCGGCCGAGCACGGCGTAATAGGCGCCGATGTACTTCTTCAGTCGGTGAATGTAGATGTCGAAGGCCAATTGGGCCCGCTCATCACCTTCGTCGATCCGGCGGCGGATCTCCCGCATGTCGTTGTCGCCGCACAGGCCGATCAATCCGCTCTTCTTGTTGAGAAGAGTGTCGATTTCCGCGATGGACATTTCGCCAACACGTGCCAAATGGAAGATGACGGCGGGATCCATGTCACCCGATCGCGTACCCATCACGAGCCCCTCCAAGGGCGTCAGCCCCATGGAGGTGTCCACGCACTTGCCGCCCTGTACGGCGGACGCCGACGCGCCGTTGCCGAGGTGCAGCACGATGACGTTCACGTCCTCGGGGGCCTTGCCCAGCAGCTCGGCGGTGGCCCGGGAGACGTACGCGTGCGAGGTGCCGTGGAAGCCGTACCGGCGGATCCGGTGCCGGTCCGCGGTCTCCACGTCGATCGCGTAGCGGGCGGCCGACTCCGGCATCGTCGTGTGGAACGCGGTGTCGAACACGGCGACCTGGGGCAGGTCCGGGCGCAGCGCCCGGGCGGTGCGGATGCCGGTGAGGTTGGCCGGGTTGTGCAGCGGGGCCACCGGTATCAGCCGCTCGATCTCGGCGAGGACGGCGTCGTCGACGACGGTCGGCTCGGTGAAGTGCTTGCCGCCGTGCACCACCCGGTGCCCGATCGCGGCCAGCTCGGGGGAGTCGAGCCCGAGGCCGTCCTGGGCGAGCTCCGCCGCCACCGCCTTCAGGGCGGCGTCGTGGTCGGCGATCGGCTCGGTCCGCTCGCGGCTGTCGCCGCCGGCCGCCAGCGGGGTGTGCTTGAGCCGGGAGACCTGCTCGCCGATCCGCTCGACGAGGCCCACGGCCAGCCGGCTGCTGTCGCGCATGTCGAGCAGCTGGTACTTCACCGACGAGGAGCCGGAGTTGAGGACGAGGACGCGGGTGGAACTCACTGGGCGACGGCCTTCTCGGTGGGAGTCTGGGACTGGATCGCCGTGATGGCGACGGTGTTGACGATGTCCGAGACGAGGGCGCCCCGGGACAGGTCGTTGACCGGCTTGCGCAGGCCCTGGAGCACCGGGCCGACCGCGATGGCGCCGGCCGAGCGCTGCACGGCCTTGTAGGTGTTGTTGCCCGTGTTGAGGTCCGGGAAGATCAGCACCGACGCCTGCCCGGCCACTTCCGACCCCGGCAGCTTGGTCTCGGCGACGGACGGCTCGACGGCGGCGTCGTACTGGATCGGCCCCTCGATCTTCAGATCGGGCCGCCGCTGCCGCACCAGCTCCGTCGCCTCGCGCACCTTGTCGACATCGGCGCCCGAACCGGACGTGCCCGTGGAGTACGACAGCATCGCGATCCGCGGCTCCACGCCGAACTGCTCGGCGGTGGCCGCCGACTGGATGGCGATGTCGGCCAGCTGCTCGGCGTTCGGGTCCGGGTTCACCGCGCAGTCGCCGTAGACGAGGACCTTGTCGGCCAGGCACATGAAGAAGACCGAGGAGACGATGCCGGCGTCCGGCCTCGTCTTGATGATCTCGAAGGCGGGGCGGATCGTGGCGGCCGTCGAGTGGACGGACCCGGACACCATGCCGTCGGCCAGACCCTCCTGCACCATCAGCGTCCCGAAGTAGTTCACATCGCTGACGACGTCGTACGCCAGCTCGACGGTGACCCCCTTGTGGGCCCGGAGCTGGGCGTACTTCTCGGCGAACGCGTCGCGCAGCTCGCTGGTCGCCGGGTCGATCAGCTGCGAGTCGCCCAGGTCGATGCCGAGGTCGGCGGCCTGCTTGCGGATCCGGTCGACCGGGCCCAGCAGCGTCAGGTCGCAGACGTTCCGCCGCAGCAGCACCTCGGCGGCGTGCAGGACGCGCGGCTCGGTGCCCTCGGGCAGCACGATGCGGCGCATGTTCGAGCGGGCCTGCTCCAGCAGCTTGTGCTCGAACATCATCGGCGTGACCCGGTCGCTGCTTGGCGCCGAGACCCGCTTCAGCAGGTCGCCGGTGTCGACATAGCGCTCGAACAGACCGAGCGCGGTCTCCGCCTTGCGCGGGGTCGCCGCGTTCAGCTTCCCCTCCAGGGAGAAGAGCTGCTCGGCGGTGGGGAAGCTGTAGCCGGGCACCGACAGCACCGGGGTGCCCGGGGCCAGGCGGGCGGCCAGGGTGAGGATCTCGTCGCCGGGCCGCTCGTCCAGCGTGAGCAGCACACCGGCGATCGGCGGGGTGCCCGCGCTGTGCGCGGCCAGCGAGCCGACGACCAGGTCGGCGCGGTCGCCCGGGGTGACGACCAGGCAGCCCGGGGTCAGGGCGGTCAGGAAGTTCGGCAGCATCGCGCCGCCGAACACGAAGCCGAGGGCGTCACGCGAGAGCCCGGAGTCGTCCCCCAGCAGGACCTTGGCGTCGAGGGACTGGGCGATCTGCCAGACCGTCGGCGCGGACAGGGCGGGCTCGTCCGGAACGACGTAACAGGGCACCGGCAGCCGCGAGTCGAGCCGCTCGGCGATCTCGTCCCGGTCGTCCCTGGCGACCCGGTTGGTGACCATCGCGAGCACGTCGCAGCCCAGGTTCTCGTACGCCCGGTAGGCGTTGCGCGTCTCGGCGAGCACGGACTCGGCGGCCTGCCCCCGTCCGCCCACGACGGGTATGACGGACGCGCCGAACTCGTTGGCGAGCCGGGCGTTGAGGGACAGCTCGTCCGGGAGCTGGGTGGCGGCGAAGTCCGTGCCGAGGACGAGGACGACGTCGTAGTCGCGGGCGACGGCGTGGAAGCGGTCGACGAGCGTGGACACCAGCTCGTCCGTGCCGCGCTCGGCCTGGAGCGCGGACGCCTCGTGGTAGTCCATGCCGTAGACCGTCGCCGGGTCCTGGGAGAGGCGGTAGCGGGCCCGCAGCAGCTCGAACAGGCGGTCGGGAGAGTGATGCACCAGCGGCCGGAACACCCCCACCCGGTCGACCTGGCGGGTCAGAAGCTCCATGACCCCCAGTTCGACGACCTGGCGGCCGTCTCCGCGGTCGATCCCGGTCACGTACACGCTGCGCGTCACGCGTCGTCTCCGTTTCGTCTGTCGTGTTCGTCTGTCGTGGCATCGTCGGGGTCGCAAAATCGCCCAGTGAGGTGAGCGAAACCCTCTTGACAATACCCTTGGCGCTGGATAAGGCGCCCGTCAGTACGAGAGCGACACCGCCCTCAGCGACGTGAAACAATCGGACTGGCTCACCGGTGTCAACAGCGAGCAGGAGACACAGCACGATGCGTATCGGAGTTCTCACCGCAGGCGGCGACTGCCCCGGCCTGAACGCCGTGATCCGGTCGGTCGTACACCGAGCCGTCGCGCAGTACGGCGACGAGGTGATCGGCTTCGAGGACGGATTCGCGGGCCTGCTCGACGGCCGCTACCGCAGCCTCGACCTGGAGGCGGTCGGCGGCATCCTGGCCCGCGGCGGCACGATCCTCGGCTCGTCCCGGCTGGAGCGCAACCGGCTGCGCGAGGCCTGCGAGAGCGCCCCCGACATCGCCCGTGACTTCGGCATCGACGCGCTTATCCCGATCGGCGGCGAGGGCACGCTCACCGCGGCCCGGATGCTGTCCGACGCCGGTCTGCCGGTCGTCGGCGTGCCGAAGACGATCGACAACGACATCTCCTCCACGGACCGCACCTTCGGCTTCGACACGGCGGTCGGCGTCGCCACCGAGGCCATGGACCGGCTCAAGACGACCGCGGAGTCCCACCAGCGCGTGATGGTGGTCGAGGTCATGGGCCGCCACGCGGGCTGGATCGCGCTGGAGTCCGGCATGGCCGCCGGCGCGCACGGCATCTGCCTCCCGGAGCGCCCCTTCGACCCCGCGGACCTCGTGAAGATGGTCGAGGAGCGCTTCTCGCGCGGCAAGAAGTTCGCGGTGATCTGCGTCGCCGAGGGCGCCCACCCCGCCGACGGCACCATGGACTACGGCAAGGGCGAGATCGACCAGTTCGGCCACGAGCGCTTCCAGGGCATCGGCACGGCACTCGCCTTCGAGCTGGAGCGACGCCTCGGCAAGGAGGCCAAGCCGGTCATTCTCGGCCACGTCCAGCGCGGCGGCACGCCGACCGCGTACGACCGCGTCCTCGCCACCCGCTTCGGCTGGCACGCGGTGGAGGCCGCGCACCAGGGCGAGTTCGGCAAGATGACCGCGCTGCGCGGCACCGACGTCGTGATGGTGCCGCTGGCCGAGGCGGTGACCGAACTGAAGACGGTGCCGAAGGACCGGATGGACGAGGCGGAGTCGGTCTTCTAGGGCTTCCAGGGCCGGCCCCCGGCATCTCCCCGGCGCGGTCGTCGATCACTGAGGGACTGCGGGACTGCGGGACTGCGGGATCGTCCGAGAGCTCAGGCAGTGCCCTTCTGGACGGTCTGCCAGAAATGATCCACGATCCGGTCCAGGAACTCGCGGCCGGCCGCGCTGGAGTCCCCGCCGCCACCGCCCCAGCTGAGCGTCGCGGTCATCTGTCCCTGGTAGCTGGCGTGCAGCTCCTGCAGGGCGGTCTCCAGCAGCCGCCGGTCCAGGGGCGCGATCTTGCCGACCGGGCGCACATACGCCTGCCAGCGCGTCGTCACTGCGCTGCGCAGCAGCTCGGCGAGCCGGACCTCGCGGCCCGTGACGGTGATGAAGTCGGGCAGCGTCAGGCCCAGGATGTCGGCGAGTGCGGCGCACTGGCGGTCGGTGCCGCGCCAGTCGTCGTTCTCCTCCATGCGCAGATACCCGGGGACGTCGTGCCCGACGGCACGGGCCACGTCCTCGGGTGCCAGGCCGCGGGCGATGCGGTGCTCCCGCAGCGTCCTCGGCTTGCCGAGCAGTTCACCCGGCGAGCACCACAGCACGCCCGCGAGGGCGGTGAGCTCGGCGCTGCTGGGTGAGGTGAGTTCGCGTTCCCAGGCGATGACGAGGTCCTCGGTCACGTAGGGGAGTCCGTACGAGGTCCGCATGCCGTGGGCGACGTGTTCGGGCCCCATGTTGAGCGCGGCGCGCAGTCTGCGCGCGGCGGGGGCGTTGAACGGGGGAGTGGGCGGGTTGCGGCGGCTGGAGCGGTTGGGCGGCTGGTTCGGTTGAGCTGGGGGTCGGCGCACGGGCCACAACGTAGGCCCGGGGGAGTGCGGTGACTACGGTCTGTTCGGCCAGGATCACGGATTGTAGGAAAGTACGGCTACTGACGGGTTCGGCGCTGGCCGAAGATCGTCTGTCGACCCGGGCGGGGTGCCGGTCAGGATGGCGCCGGGGCGTCACCGCGGCGGCCCCGGAAGGTGGTGACCGACGGTGAACGGCAAGCTCAACGGGCATATTCGCGAGCGCCTCCTCGCGCCGAACTTCTGGCATCTGGCGACGGTGGGCCCGGACGGGATGCCGCAGGTTTCGCCCATGTGGGCGGACATCGAAGACGAGTACGTCATGGTCAACACGTCCATGGGACGCGTGAAGGTGGACAACCTGCGGCTCAATCCCAACGTTTCGCTGTCCCACCACGACCCGGAGAACCCGTACGACCGTGCCGAGATCCGGGGGCGGGTCGTCCGGTTCGTCGAGGGGGAGACGGCGGAGCGCGCGATGGACCGGCTCGCGCAGAAGTACATCGGGGAGGAGCGCTACCCGTGGCTGCTGCCGGGGGAGCGCCGGGTGATGCTCTTGATCGAGCCCGTGCGGGTGCGCAGGGTCGTGGGCGTGGAGGCCTTCCGCGAGGGTGTGCTGCCGGACGTCACCCCTTGACGGCCCCGCCCAGCGCGAACCCCCCTCCGAGCCGCCGGGAGATCAGCACGTACAGCAGGATCACCGGCGTCGAGTACACGATGGAGAACGCCGCCAGCTGGCCGTAGGCCACCATCCCGCGGTTGCCGAAGAAGTCGTTGATGCTCACCGACGCCGGCATCTGGTCCGGGGTGAGCAGGAGCATGAACGGCACGAAGAAGTTGCCCCACATCATGACGAAGGAGAAGACCGTGACGACGGCGACTCCGGGACCCATGAGGGGCAGCACGATCCGCACCAGCGACTGGAGCGAGGACGCCCCGTCCGTCCAGGCGGCCTCCTCCAGCTCCTTGGGCACCCCGTCCATGAAGTTCTTCATCAGCCAGATGGCGAACGGCAGTTGGGAGGCGGCGAAGAACAAGATCGTGCCCTGCATGGTGTCGATCAGGTTCACGCGCACGAACAGCGCGTACACCGGCACCATGATCGCGGTGATCGGCAGGCTGGTCGCGAACAGGACCGTGAGCAGGAACGGCCGGTTCAAGCGCGAGCGGAAGCGGGACAGCGGGTAGGCGGCGAGCGCCGCGCACACGACCGTCAGGGCCGTCCCGCCGCCGCACAGCAGCAGGCTGTTGAGCAGCGGCGTGAAGGTGATCTCCGGCGTCAGGACCGCGTCGAAGTTGTCCAGGGTGAGGCCGTCGGGGACCTTCACCCGGAGGTCGGCGCCGGTGTCCAGGGATGACAGCACCACCCACACGAGCGGCAGCACGAACGCCGCGGCCACCACCAGCAGACCGGCGTCGGCGGCCAGTCGGTGCGTGCTCCGGCGGGATGCGAGGGAACGGGCCATGCGCGTCAGACCTCCGTCCGCAGCAGACGCAGGTAGACCACCGAGAACAGCGAGCCCACCACCAGGAGCAGCAGGGCGACCGCGGTGCCGTAGCCGATCATGCTCTTCTGGAACGCCTCCTCGTACATGAACAGCGGCAGGGTCTGGCTCTTGCCGCCCGGGCCGCCCCTCGTCATCACCCAGATGAGCCCGAAGACGGACAGTGTCTGAAGGGTGATGAGCATCAGGTTGGTGCCGATGGAGCGGCGGATCATCGGGAGCGTGATGTGCCACATCCGGCGCCAGCCGCCGGCGCCGTCGACCTGCGCCGCCTCGGTGATCTCCTTCGGGATCTCGTTCAGGGCGGCGGAGTAGACCAGCATCGAGAACGCCGTGCCCCGCCATACGTTCGCGAAGGACACCGCCAGGATCGGCAGTGTGAACAGCCAGTTCTGGGTGGGCAGTCGGAGCCACTCCAGGATGGCGTTCAGGGTGCCCTCGCGGCGGAAGAAGGCGTACAGCAGGAACCCGGCGACGACTTCCGGCAGCACCCACGCCGTGACGACGATGCCGCCCACCAGGGTGCGGACCGGCTTCGACGCGCGCTGCATCAGCGCGGCCAGAGCCAGGCCCAGGGTGTTCTGGCCGACCAGGGCCGAGATGACGGTGAAGACGAGAGTCATCCAGACCGCGTTGAGGAACGCCTCGTCACCGAAGGCCGTACGGAAGTTGTCGAACCCGACGAACGACTCCTCCGCCTGGCCGGTGAGCTGGAGGTCGGTGAACGCGATGAAGGCGCAGTAGGCGATGGGACCGGCGAGGAAGAGGAGCAGCAGGACGACGGCGGGGGAGACGGGCAGGGCCCGGGCGAGGCTGCGGTGCAGCGGGGCGGGCTGTGGGCCCGGAGTCGCTGGGCCCGACGGGGACTTGCGCGTCGTCGGGCCCGTCGCCGTGTGCGGTGCTTCGGCGGTCATGGGCGGCGGTCCTCGCCGTCGTTCACCTCTCGATGGTTCTCGCCGTCCGTCACTTCTGGATCACCTGGTCGTCCGTAGCGGACTTCAGCTCCTCGTCGTAGCCCTTGGCCGCCTCGTCCACCGACATGTCGCCCGTCGTCACGCCCTCCATCGCCTCCTGCACGGCGGTGGAGACCTTCGGGTACGCCGGGAAGGCGGGCCGGTAGTGCGTGCTGGCCACGAGGTCCGTGAAGAACTTGATGCCGGGCTGGGCGTCCGTGTACGACGGGTCGTCCGCGACGTCCTTGCGCACGGCGATGCCGGAGTTCGCGATGTACCACTTCTGGGCGTTGGCCTTGGTCTGCATCGTCTTGATGAACTCGAAGGCCAGGTCGGGGTTGCCCGCCTTGGCCGGGATCGACCAGGTCCAGCCGCCGGACATGCTCACCTTGCCGGGCGCCTGGCCGTTCTGCGTGGGCATCGCGGCGAGGCCGAGCTCCTCGGACCACTCGGGCCACTCGTGGCCGCTGCCCGCCAGCCAGTCCTGCGGGAGCCAGGAGCCGTCGAGGGCGATGCCGAGCTTGCCCTGCGGGAGCCACTCGCCGCGCACCCGGGTCATCACGTTCGGGTCGAGCGCGTCGGAGACGTCCGGGCCGAGCTTCTCCTTGTAGACCGTCTCGACGAAGGAGAGGGAGTCCTTGAACCCCTCGCCGCCGGCGATCCACTTCTTGGCGGACTTGTCGTAGAGCGGGTCGGTCGCGCCGTCGTTCGTGCCGTAGAGCAGCATCTCGAATGTCTGCATGGTGGCGGCCTCGCCGACCGGCTTGCCCGTGTAGACGTTGAGGGGGATGACCCCGGGCACCTTGTCCTTGATGGTGCGTGCGGCGTCGAGGACGTCGTCCCAGGTCCTCGGCTGCCAGTCGGCCGGGAGACCCGCCTTGCCGAAGATGTCCTTGCTGAACCACAGCCCCCGGGTGTCCGTCCCGTCCGGCACGCCGTACGTCTTGCCGTCCTCGCCCTTGGCCGCGGCCTTCGCCGTGTCCATGAACTGGTTCCAGTCCTGCCACTTGGCGAGATACGGGTCGAGGGGCTTCAAGTAGCCGCTGGTGATGTCGGAGTTGATGAGGAAGGTGTCCTCGTAGACCAGGTCCGGGGCGGTCTTGGGGGAGCGGAGCATCTGCTGGAGCTTGGTGTAGTACTCCGAGTCCGGGGCCTTGATCGGGACGAACTCGACCTTCTTGCCGGGGTTCGCCTTCTCGAACTGCCTCTTGATGTCCGCGAGATAGGTGTCCATCACCTTGATGGAGTTGTCCGTGGACTGCTTGAAGGAGACCTTCACGGTGTCCGGGTCGCTGCCGGAGCCGCCGCCACAGGCGGTGAGCGTGCCGGCGGCGGCGAGGGTGAGGGCGAGGACGGTGGGGAGGGCGGCGGTGGGGCGCACGGGCATGACCTCCTGGGGCCTACGTCGTTGTGGCCTGGGGTTGTCTGCCCGGTGAACCTAAGAGGAGTGGTCTAGTCAGGTCAATGCGTGTGCGGGGATTGGGCTTTCTACCGGCCCGTCCCTGTCCCCGGCACCCACCGGTACACCAACTCCGGCCTCCCGACCTGCCCGTAGACCGGGGCGCGCTCGGCTCTCCCGGCCTCCACCAGATGCTCCAGATAGCGCCGGGCCGTGATCCGCGAGATCCCCACGGTCTCGGCGACGCCGGCCGCCGTGAGCCCCTCCTTGGCGTCCCGCAGCGCCCCGGTCACCCGTTCCAGCGTCGGCGCGCTCAGGCCCTTCGGCAGCGCCGCGGGCGAGGGCGCCCGCAGTGTCGCCAGCGCCCGGTCCACGTCGTCCTGACCGCTCGCCTCGCCCGCCGCCGCGTGGAACTCGGCGTAGCGCACCAGCCGGTCCCGCAGGGTCGCGAAGGTGAAGGGCTTCAGCACGTACTGCACGACCCCCAGCGACACCCCCTCCCGCACCACGGTCAGATCCCGCGCCGACGTCACCGCGATCACGTCCGCGTGGTGCCCGGCGGCCCTGAGCGACCGGGCCAGTTGCAGCCCGTGCACATCGGGCAGATGCAGATCCAGCAGCAGCAGATCCACCGCCGTCCGCTCCAGCGCGCGCCGCGCCTCCGCCCCCGTGTGCGCCTTTCCGACCGCGACGAACCCGGGCACCCGCCCGACGTACATCATGTGCGCGTCCGCGGCCACCGGGTCGTCCTCCACGACGAGCACGCGAATCGCCTGCTCGGGCTGAGCCGTCATACGTCACCTCTCGAAACCACCGCGCCACCGGAAGTGGACCCCTCCGCCGGGACGGACCCCTCGGCGGCCCCTGAAGCCCTCGCCGCCCCGGGCTTTCGCGTGGAAACAGTGGCCTCCGCCAACGGCAGCCGCACCTCGAACACCGCCCCACCCCCCTCGGCCTCCGCCACCGACAGCCGCCCGTGGTGCCGGATCGCGGCCTGGCGGACCAGGGCCAGCCCCAGTCCACGGCCCCCCGGCCCGGCCGGCTTCGTGGAGAAGCCGCGCTGGAAGACCGTCTCGGTGAGCGCGGGGGCCACCCCGGTGCCGGTGTCGGAGACCCGCAGTACCAGCTCGCCCCGTTCGGCGTACGCCGTCACCGTCACCCGCGCACCCACACTTCCCTGCGCCGCGTCGACGGCGTTGTCGATCAGGTTGCCCAGTATCGTCACCAGGTCCCGGGCGGGCAGGGTGTCCGGCAGCAGGCTGTCGTCCAGGCGGCTGTCCTCCGACACCACCAGCTCCACGCCCCGCTCGTTCGCCTGCGCGGTCTTCCCGAGCAGCAGCGCCGCCAGCACCGGCTCGCTCACCGCCGCCACGACCTGGTCGGTGAGCGCCTGGGCCAGTTCCAGCTCGGCCGTCGCGAACTCCACCGCCTCCTCGGCCCGCCCGAGCTCGATGAGCGACACGACCGTGTGCAGCCGGTTCGCCGCCTCGTGCGCCTGCGAGCGCAGCGCCTGCGTGAAGCCCCGCTCGGAGTCCAACTCGCCCATCAGCGACTGGAGTTCGGTGACATCCCGCAGGGTCACCACCGTGCCGCGCCGCTCACCGCCGGAGACCGGGGAGGTGTTCACCACCAGCACCCGCTGCGCCGTCAGATACACCTCGTCCACCCTCGGCCCGGACGCCAGCAGCGCCCCGGTCAGCGGGGCCGGCAGACCGAGCTCCGCGACCGACCGCCCCACCACGTCACCGGCCACCCCGAGCAGCTCGCGCCCGCCGTCGTTGATCAGCGCCACCCGGAACTGCCCGTCCAGCATCAGCAGCCCCTCACGCACCGCGTGCAACGCGGCCTGGTGGTAGTCGTGCATCCGGCTCAGCTCGGCCGCGTTCATCCCGTGCGTGTGCCGGCGCAGCCGCGCGTTGATGACGTACGTGCCGATCGCGCCCAGCGTCAGCGCGCCCGCCGCCACCCCGATCAGCGCGGTCAGCTGGTCCTGCACCCGCTTGCTGATCGCCTCGACCCGGATGCCCGCGCTGACCAGCCCGACGATGTGCGCCGGATCCGTACCGCCGTCGTAGATCGGCACGACCGCCCGGACCGACGGCCCGAGCGTGCCGGTGTACGTCTCGGTGAAGGGCTCCCCGCGCAGCGCGCGCTCGGTGTGGCCGCGG
Organism: Streptomyces sp. NPDC093568; assembly: GCF_044764945.1. Classification (NCBI taxonomy): domain Bacteria; kingdom Bacillati; phylum Actinomycetota; class Actinomycetes; order Kitasatosporales; family Streptomycetaceae; genus Streptomyces; species Streptomyces sp. NPDC093568. The sequence goes on from NZ_JBIWJD010000004.1 coordinate 316,002, forward strand.
AAGTGCTGGCCGATCTGCTCCTCGTCGGGATGCGTCCAGCGGATCCCCTTGGGGTTCATGATCGTGACGAAGTCGACCTCGGCGTCGCGCTGGACACGCAGCGCGTACGGCTGGAGCTCGGCCGTGGGATCGGCGGTGCGGATCGCCTCCCGTACGGACGGCGCGTCGGCGATCGACTGCGCCACCGCCTTGGCCTGACGCCCGGCGGCGTCCTCGGCCTGGCCGGTGTCGCTGACGTAGGTGAACACCGCGTATCCGGCGACGAGCACCGCTATCAGCACGGCCTGCATCGCGAAGAGCTGGCCGGCCAGGCTGCGGGGTCTCGGGACGGGGATGCGCATGTCGTCAGTCTGCCTCCATGGCTGATTGTGAACTAAATGAACGGAAGGGTGACCGCCCTCACACCGCGGGAGATAGTCACCGCATCGCTGAATTACGACCCCGCTCCCCCGGGGCTCGGCAGCCGATCAGCGACCCCCCACCCCGGACGTGAGCCGCACGCCGGTGACAACCGACGAAGACGTCAAGGAGGGCAGCCGTGGCCGCCGCCAGTTCCCCCGATACGGCACCTGCCGCACCCGTTGCCAAGCGGGACCGCACGCACTACCTCTACATCGCGGTGATCATCGCGGTCGCCCTCGGCATCGCCGTGGGTCTCATCGCCCCCGACTTCGCGGTCGAGCTGAAGCCCATCGGCACGGGCTTCGTGAACCTGATCAAGATGATGATCTCGCCGATCATCTTCTGCACGATCGTGCTGGGCATCGGCTCGGTACGCAAGGCCGCCAAGGTCGGCAAGGTCGGCGGTATCGCGCTGGTCTACTTCCTCGTGATGTCACTGGTCGCGCTCGGTATCGGCCTGATCGTCGGCAACATCCTGGAGCCGGGCACGGGGCTCGCCATCACCGACGCCGTCAAGGACGCCGGTCAGGCGCAGGTCGACGCCGAGGCCAAGGACACCACCGAGTTCCTGCTCGGCATCATCCCGACCACGCTGATCTCCGCCTTCACCGTCCAAGAGGTCCTCCAGACGCTGCTCGTCGCCCTCCTCGTCGGCTTCGCGCTGCAGGGCATGGGCTCCGCCGGGGAGCCGATCCTGCGCGGTGTGCAGCACCTCCAGAAGCTCGTCTTCCGCGTCCTCGCCATGGTGATGTGGGCCGCGCCGATCGGCGCCTTCGGTGCCATCGCCGCCGTCACCGGGTCCGCCGGTGTCGACGCCCTCAAGAAGCTCGCCATCCTGATGCTCGGCTTCTACGTCACCTGCTTCCTCTTCGTCTTCATCGTGCTGGGCGTGCTGCTGCGGGTGGTCGCCGGCCTCAACATCTTCACGCTCTTCAAGTACCTGGGCCGTGAGTTCCTGCTGATCCTGTCCACCTCCTCCTCCGAGTCGGCGCTGCCGCGCCTCATCGCGAAGATGGAGCACCTGGGCGTCAGCAAGCCGGTGGTGGGCATCACCGTGCCGACCGGCTACTCCTTCAACCTCGACGGCACCATGATCTACATGACCATGGCGTCCCTGTTCATCGCCGACGCCATGGGTACGCCGATGGCCATCGGTGAGCAGATCCCGCTGCTGCTCTTCCTGCTGGTCGCCTCCAAGGGTGCCGCCGGCGTCACCGGTGCGGGTCTGGCCACGCTGGCCGGCGGTCTGGCGTCGCACAAGCCCGCCCTGGTGGACGGCATCGGCCTCATCGTCGGCATCGACCGCTTCATGAGCGAGGCCCGCGCCCTGACGAACTTCGCGGGCAACGCCGTCGCCACGGTCCTGATCGGCACCTGGACCAAGGAGATCGACCGGGACAAGGTCGACCAGGTGCTCGCCGGACAGCTCCCGTTCGACGAGAAGACCCTCCTGGACGAGGACGGCCACGGCGCCGCCCCGGGCGCGGAGGTTCCGGAACAGGGCGGCGAGAAGGAACTCGCCAAGGCCTGACCCCCGGCCCGCCGCACAAGCACCCGCTCCGGGACCCACCTGCTCCGGACGCCCGGCCCCGCCTGAACCGGGGCCGGGCGTCCGGCCACACATGCTCCGGGCGGCTGGGATGCTCCCCCGTCGCTCAGCCGCCCGGCCCCACCCCCCCCGCCCGACTCAGGTGTACGGCAACCGCCGTACGCCTGACGGCATTACCGGATTATTAGGTTCCGTTACTCGTCCTTGCCCAACCCGGTGGATCTTCCCCGCCTCTCCACGGGCAGGGCGGCAGACGCCGCCGGTCCCGCCGCCAGGTTGGGGGGACCGGGCCCGTACCGAGACCGGGTGCGGGTTCCCGTCGAGCACGAGGAAGTCCGGGGGAACCCATGGACACATTGCGTAAGACGTTGATCGGCACGGCCGCCGGTGCGGTGTTCCTCACCGCGGGCGTGGCTCCGGCCCAGGCGGCCATGGCGGGCGGGCCGACCGCGGGGCGCGACTACAAGAGCATCAGCGGCGTCTGCGGTTCGCTGCTGGCGACCGGCGTCAGTGTCGGCTCGCTGGGGAAGACCATCGCGTCGAAGGGCGCGGGCTGGGTGGGAGCGATCGTCTCGGCCGGCTGCCTGGTGAAGGACACCAAGGAGTACAGCAGGGCGTTCAACGCCACCCCGGCGGGCATCGCGCGCCTCAAGAAGATCCAGGCGAAATACCACGGCTACACCTTCGAGCACTTCATGAAGGACTTCGGCTGCAAGTGGGTCGCCAACCCGCCCGGCGGCGGCACGGACGTCGCGCCGCGCGTCGCCGCGGACAAGGCGTCGGGGCACTGGGACTGCAGCTCCGCCGGCGACTGAGCGCAGCCGCCCCGTGGACATCACCGTGGCCCTCGTGCTGGTCGTCGCCGAACTGGCGGTACTGACCGGCGGATACCTCGACGCACAGTCGGCCACGCGACCGGGTACGGCTGCCCGCGTCGCCCGGGTGGCCGGGCCCCTGCTCGCGGTGGGAGCCGCCGTGGCACTGGTGCAGGGCCCGGTGTGGAAGGTGGCGGTGGCTCTGGTCACGCCCGCGCTGGTGAAGGCCGCCGACGGGGGTGTACGTCGCCTCGGTACGCCGGTACCGGGTGGTGGCGAGCCGGCCGGCCGGATGCCGCGCTGACACCGGGGCCGGGCAGGGGCCGGGCAGGAGGCCCCTGCCCGGCCCCGCACCCTAAATCCTTTGACCCGTCAGCCCGTTCGGCTCACGCTGGTGCCCTCGACGTGGACCTACCGGCGCGGACGTTCGGAGGCGGGCATGGCGGAAGAGGCGGCACCCCTCTCACTGGACCAGGTGAACGACCTGTTCTACGAGTTCCTCGAAGCGGTCGCCCGCGCCTCGCGCAAGGACCAGGAGAGCGGCCGCAACCTCAGCACCCGGCTGATGGCCCACCTCGGCTCCACCCCCGCCGACCGCCCCGTGGTCAAGGCGGCCTACGCGCCCTACGACCTGCCCAACGTCCACCTCGCCCTGGAGCGCTGGTTCGCCGTCGACCCCGCCCGCTCCTACGAGCTCGTCGGCCTGCGCGGCGCCCAGCACCACGGCGATCTCACCCTCGGCGACATCCTCGACGCGGCCGACCGCTACGACCGCTTCGTGATCGGCGCCGTCGACTACGCCCATCTCCCCGTCGCCCCCGACACCGAACTGGCCTGCGTCTCCAGCGGGTTCTACCTCGGCCGGGACGGCGACGAACGCTTCGCGGTGCTGCTGCGCGGACCGCAGGACGAGTACGGGCGCAACAAGGTCGAGGTCGAGGTCCTCGCCGGGGACAAGGAGTTCGCCGACCGCCTGCTCGCCGAGCTCGACACCCTCGTACACGAACACAACGTCTTCCGCGGCCAGGTCCTCTCCTTCGAGGGCTCGGAGTTCGGGCGGGGCCTCGGCCCCTTCCGCTTCCACCGCCGCCCCGACCTCACCCGCGACGACATCGTGCTGCCCACCGGCCTCCTCGAACGCCTGGAACGCCAGGTCGTGGGCGTCGCCCGGCGGCGCGACCAGCTGCGCGCGGCCGGGCAGCACCTGCGCCGCGGACTGCTGCTGTACGGCCCGCCCGGCACCGGCAAGACCCACACGATCCGCTATCTGCTCTCCCACCTCCCGCAGTTCACGGTGGTGATCCTGTCCGGCACCAGCATCTCCGCGATCGGCCCGGCCTGCGCCCTGGCCCGGATGCTCCAGCCGGCGCTCGTCGTCCTGGAGGACTGCGACCTGATCGCCGAGGCCCGCGACTACGGCGCCGGCGACCAGCCCCTGCTCTTCCAGGTCCTGAACGAGATGGACGGCCTCGGCGACGACGCCGACGTCGCCTTCCTCCTCACCACCAACCGCGCCGACCTGCTGGAGCCGGCCCTGATCCAGCGCCCCGGCCGCATCGACCTCGCCCTGGAGATCCCGCTGCCCGACGCCGAGGGCCGCGCCCGCCTCCTCGGCCTCTACGGCGCCGGACTCGGCCTCGGCAAGGAGATCGCGGACGAGGTGGTGGCCCGCACCGAGGGCACGACCGCGTCCTTCACCAAGGAGCTGGTGCGGCGCTCCGTCCTGATCGCGGCCGAGCGCGAGTCCTCCGGCACCGAGCCGGACGACGTCCGTGCCGCCCTCGACGAACTCCTCTCCGACCAGGACCACCTCACCCGACGCCTGCTCGGCGTCCAGGGGGCGGACACGGACGGCGAGGGGGAGTGGACGCCTCCGGCGGATGCGTCCGCTGTCCCCGGTCCCCCTCACCCGGGCCTCGCCCCGACCGACTGAACCGAGCCCCGCGCCTCAACCGACCGGCGCCACCGCGCCGTTCAGCCGCGCCAGCTCCCGCGCGTCGAGCACCAGGTCGGCCGCGGCCGCCGAGTCCCGTATCGACTCGGGACGGCTCGCCCCCGGAATCGGGATCACGGCCGGGGACCGCGCCAGCAGCCACGCCAGACACACCCGCTGAGGGCTGACGCCACGGGCGGCGGCCACCTCGTGGAAGGCGCCGAAGCGTTCCTCGCCCTCCGTCCGCGACGGCCCGTCCAGCGAGCTGCGCGCGATACCGCCCAGGGGGCTCCACGGCAGGAACACCAGTCCCAGCTCCGCGCACAGCCGCAGCTCGGCCTCGCTGTCGCGTACCGCCGGCGAGTACTGGTTCTGCACCGACACCAGCCGGTCGCCGAGGATCCGGCGGGCCGCGCGGATCTGGTGCACGTCCGTGTTGGAGACGCCGGCCAGCCGGATCTTGCCCTCGTCGAGGAGGTCGCGCAGCGCGCCGACCGAGTCCTCGAACGGGACGCCCGGATCCGGCTTGTGCAGCTGGTAGAGCCCGATCGCCTCGACCCCGAGCCGCCGCAGCGAGGCCTCGGCGGCCGCCTTGAGGTGGCCAGGGTCGCCGTTCACCGTCCAGCTGCCGATGGGGGTCCCCCCAGGCCTTGGGGCACTGGGGGACAGTCTGCCCCGGCCGCCCTTGGTGGCCACCAGCACGCCGTCGGTGTCGCCGCCGTACGCGGCCAGGGCGCGGGCGACGAGGAGTTCGTTGTGACCGGGCTCGGCGCCCGGCAGGTGGTAGGAGTCCGCCGTGTCCAGCAGCGTGACCCCCGCGTCCAGGGCGGCGTGCACGGTGGCCAGGGCGCGCCGCTCGTCGGGGCGGCCCTCGAGGGACAGCGGCATCAGGCCGAGGCCGACGGCGCTCACGCGGTGCGGGCCGAGAGTGCGGTGGCGCATGTCAGTCCTGGTCCTTTCCGAGGGTCTCGGCGACGGCCTTCGGCAGCCACTCCCGGGCGCGGGTGAAGCGGAAACCGAGTCGTGTGGCACGGGAGTTGTCCATGCCGTAGGCGCGGGTGAAGGCGAACGGGGAGACCTCGCCGACCTCGACGGGCCGCAGCACGGTCCGGCCGTCCGGCAGGTGCGCGGCGATCGCGTCGCACAGCTCCTCCGTGGTCAGCAGGCCGTGGGAGGCGGCGTTGACCGGGCCCGTGAAGTCCTCGCCCGCCGCCCAGAACAGGAAGTCGGCGATCTCCTCGACATGGATGTACGTCGCCGGGTGGTTCACGACCGGAACGGCGATCGGCTCACCGGCCCGGATACGGCTCGCGTAGTGGGCCATACGGCCCGTGAAGTCGTCGTCCCCGCCCAGCACATGCGCGACGCGCACCGCCGTGTACGGGAAGTCCGGGCCGGCCGCGAACACCGCCTCCGCCTGCCGCTTGCCCTCGCCGTAGTGGGTTTCGAGGAACTCCGCGTCGTCCCAGGGAAGTTCGAGATCCACCGGCACGCCCAGCGGATCCACGTCCGCCTCGCGTACGGGGGCGATCGAGTCCTCGTACTCGTACACCTCGACCGTCGACGTGAGCACGTACCGCCGCGTGCGGCCGGTGAAGACCCGGCGGGCGATCTCCGCCTGGCGCGGCGTGTAGCAGACCTGGTCGACCACCACGTCGAACGTCCGCGGTCCCAGCGCCGCCGTCAGGGAGTTCTCGTCGTCGCGGTCGGCGACCAGATGGACCGCGCCCGGCGGCGGGGCGGCCGACCCCCGATTGAGAACCGTCACCCGGTCCCCGGCGGCCAGCAGCCGCGCGATCAACCGCTTGCCGAAATAGCGGTTCCCGCCGATGACCAGTACCTCTCGTCCCTTGCGCATGACCATAATTCTCCTGGCCCAGCACCGCGCTCTGAAGGGGAAGACATGGGAGATCCGGGCACCGCGCCGAAAGAACCACGGCATCTGCGCCCAGCCACCGCCGAAACATCGGTGGCCTTCGACGCCCTGGACCGGCAGATCCTGGAGCTCCTCCAGACCGACGGCCGGATCAAGCTGAGCGAGCTGGGCCGACGGGTGCGGCTCAGCCCCGCCGCGGTCACCGAGCGGGTCCGGCGGCTGGAGTCGGCGGGCGTGATCACGGGATACGGCGCCCAGGTCCTGCCCGCCCGGCTCGGCTACGGCATCCAGGCCTTCATCCGGGTCAACCCGCACGGCGGATACACCCTCCGCCACCCCCGCACCCTGGAGCTGATCGACCGCCCGGAGATCGTCGAGGTCCATCACGTCGTCGGCGAGGACTGCTGGATCCTCAAGGTCGCCGTCGAGGACACGGCCCACCTGGAGGAGATCCTCGAAGCTACCTCGGCGCTCGGCCGCACCACGACGTCGATCGTGCTGTCCTCCCCGGTGCGCACCAAACCCCTGCTGCCGCGGTTGCCCTGACGTCGGCGTCAAGGCTTACGTTCGTGGACATGCGAATCGGCGAGCTGGCCGCGCGGGCCGGGACCACGACGCGCACGTTGCGCTACTACGAGTCGCGTGGGCTGCTGCCCGCGCGGCGCAGCGGCAACGGGTACCGGACCTATGACGAGGACGACCTGAAGCTGCTGCGGCAGATCAGGACGCTGCAGGACTTCGGGTTCGACCTGGAGGAGACCCGGCCCTTCGTGGAGTGCCTGCGGGCCGGGCACCCCGAGGGCGACACCTGTCCCGCCTCGCTCGCGGTCTACCGGCGCAAGCTGGACGAGCTCGACGCGCTGATCGGCGAGTTGCAGGCCGTACGGGCCAAGATCGGCCTGCGTCTTGCGACGGCCGAGGGCGAACCACCGTTGTGCGAACTGGGAGGGCAGGGGCTGTGATCAAGGCGGCGGGCGTGACCGAGGTGACGGACGCGGACTTCGAGACGGAGGTGATCGGGGCCGACCTGCCGGTGCTGGTGGAATTCACCGCGGACTGGTGCCCGCCGTGCCGGCAGATGGGACCGGTGCTCACCGCCCTGGCCGACGAGACGAGCGACCGCCTGAAGGTGGTCCAGCTCGACGTGGACACCAACCCGCTGACCACGAACGCCTACCGGGTGCTGTCGATGCCGACCTTCATGGTCTTCCGGGGCGGTGAGCCCGTGAAGTCGATGATGGGGGCGCGGCCCAAGCGGCGGCTGCTGGAGGAGCTCGCCGACGTGCTCTGATCCGACGCCCCACAAAGAAATCCCCCGAGCAATTGCGCTCGGGGGATTTCTCTGCGTATATTCAATGGTTCGCGACTTCCGTGTAATTAGTCGCGGTGAAGTCCAGTGAGCACAGTATATCCGGGCGGGAGCAGAATTGTCAAACACCGAATTTCAAGACGGTGAAATGCGACGCGAACAGGAATTCATCGACGGCCTGTACGCGCGCGTGGACGCGTTGCGCGGTGACACCGAGTCCTCCGTCACGGACGCGCTCGCCCAGGGCAACACGCCCATGCAGGCCCGGCTGGAGCGGGACATCCTCGTCGCCGAACGCTCGGGGCTCCTCGCCGCGCTGAACGCCGTGGACGGCTCGCTGTGCTTCGGCCGGATCGACCTCTCCTCCGGCGTCAGCCACCACATCGGCCGGATCGGCCTGCGCACCGACGACGCCGACCGCACGCCCCTCCTGATCGACTGGCGCGCCGACGTCGCCCGCCCCTTCTACCTGGCCACCGGCCACACCCCGATGGGGCTGCGGCGCAGGCGGCACATCACCACCAGCGGCCGTGCGGTCACCGCCCTGCACGACGAGATCCTCGACCTCGGGGACGAGGAGCGCACCGGCCACGAGGACCCGACCGGCGACGCCGTGCTGCTCGCCGCGCTGAACTCCGCGCGCACGGGCCGGATGAACGACATCGTGCAGACCATCCAGGCCGAGCAGGACGAGATCATCCGGGCCCCGCACCGCGGGGTGCTGGTGGTGGAGGGCGGTCCCGGCACCGGCAAGACGGCGGTCGCCCTGCACCGGGCCGCCTATCTCCTGTACGAACACCGCGAACTGCTCGCCCGGCGCGCGGTCCTGATCGTCGGCCCCAACCCCGCCTTCCTCGGCTACATCGGCGAGGTCCTGCCCTCGCTCGGCGAGACCGGCGTCCTGCTGGCGACGGTCGGCGAACTGTTCCCCGGGGTGCGGGCGACGGCGACCGACACGCGGGCGGCGGCCGCCGTGAAGGGCCGGGCCGACATGGCCGACGTGCTCGCCGAAGTCGTACGCGACTGGCAGGCGCTGCCCGATCCGGTGATCGCGATCGAGCACGACCGCGAGATCCTGATGCTCGACGACGACCTGGTGCGGGTCGCCCGCGAGCGCACCCGGGCGGCGAAGCTCCAGCACAACGCGGCGCGCGAGCACTTCGAGGGGCACATCCTCAACACGCTCACCGAGCTGTACGCCGAGCGGGTCGGCACCGACCCCTACGACGGCAGCAGCCTCCTGGACGCGAGCGACGTCACCCAGATCCGCGACGAGATCGCCGAGAACCCCGAGATCTGGGCGGCCATCGACCAGTTGTGGCCGCGCCTGACCCCGCAGCGCCTGCTCGCCGACTTCCTCGCCGACCCCGTGGGCTACCTCCCCGACGAGGACGCGGCCGCCATCCGCCGGCCCGTGACACGGCAGTGGACCGTCGCGGACGTGCCGCTGCTGGACGAGGCGGCGGAACTGCTCGGCGAGGACGACCGGCTGCGGCGGGCTCTCGCCGAACGCGAGCGCGAGACGCAGGTCGCCTACGCGCAGGGCGTGCTGGACGTCTCGTACGCCTCGCGCACCTACGAGTTCGAGGACAAGGACGAGGAGGACTCCGAGGTCCTCTCCGCGCACGACATCATCGACGCGGAGCGTTTCGCCGAGCGCCAGGAGGAGGACGACCACCGCAGCGCGGCCGAGCGGGCGGCGGCCGACCGGACCTGGGCGTTCGGGCACATCATCGTCGACGAGGCTCAGGAGCTGTCGCCGATGGCCTGGCGGCTGCTCATGCGGCGCAGCCCGACCCGTTCGATGACGCTGGTGGGCGATCCGGCCCAGACGGCGGAGGCGGCGGGCGTCGGCTCGTGGCGCGAGATCCTCCAGCCGTACGTCGAGGACCGCTGGGAGCACACCCGCCTCGGCGTCAACTACCGCACGCCGGTCGAGATCATGGAGCTGGCGGCGGCCGTGGTGCGGGCGGAGGACCCCGGCTTCGAGCCGCCGAGTTCGGTGCGCACGACGGGCGTACGGCCCTGGGTACGCGCCACCGACGACCTGCCCGGCGCGGTGGCGAAGGCGGTCGGGGAGCTGACCCCGGCCGAGGGGCGCCTCGCGGTCATCGCACCGCGGCATCTGCACCGCAAGCTGGCGGAGCGGCTGGACGGGGTGACGGCGGGCGCCGAGCCCGACCTGACGCGGACCGTCGTACTCCTCGACCCGCGTCAGGCGAAGGGGCTGGAGTTCGACTCGGTGCTGGTGGTGGAGCCGGGGCTGTACGGCACTAGTGATCTGTACGTGGCGCTGACTCGGGCCACGCAGCGGTTGGGGGTTTTGCACACGGGGCGGTTGCCGAGGGGTCTGGCCACCGCCTGAACCGGTTTCGCCCCAAACGCCGGAGGGGCTGGAAATCCAGCCCCTCCGGCGTTTGAGGAGCGGGGTCTGGGGCGGAGCCCCAGAAGGATGGGACGGGTAGGGGCGGCGGGGGCGAAAAACTATGCCGGCCGCAGCCACACCGTCGCCAGCGGCGGCAGCGTCAGCCGCACGCTGGCCGGGCGCCCGTGCCACCCTTGTGGCTCCGGCTTGATCGCGTCCGGGTTCGTGACGTCCCCGCCCCCGTACCGCGCCGCGTCCGTGTTCAGCGCCTCGTACCAGGCGGGCACGTCCTCCGGCACCCCGAGCCGGTAGTCGTGCCGGACCACCGGCGACAGATTCGACACCGCCAGCAGCGGAGCACCCTCGGCGTCGTAGCGAAGGAACGCCAGCACGTTGTCGTCGGCCGCGTCACCCACCACCCACTGGAAACCGGACGGATCGGTGTCCCGCTGCCACAGGGCCGGCGTGTGGAGGTAGACCGTGTTCAGGTCCCGGACCAGGTCCCGCACACCCCGGTGATCGGGCTCCGCCCCGTACGCCGGATCCAGCAGCCACCAGTCCGGACCGTGCGCCTCCGACCATTCGGCGCCCTGAGCGAACTCCTGCCCCATGAAGAGCAGTTGCTTGCCGGGGTGTGCCCACATGAAGCCCAGGTAGGCCCGGTGGTTGGCGCGCTGCTGCCACCAGTCGCCCGGCATCTTCGACACCAGCGACCGCTTGCCGTGCACCACCTCGTCGTGGGAGATGGGCAGGACGTAGTTCTCGCTGTACGCGTACACCATCGAGAACGTCATCTCGTTGTGGTGGTACTTGCGGTGCACCGGCTCCTTCGCCATGTACTCCAGCGAGTCGTGCATCCAGCCCATGTTCCACTTCAGGCCGAAACCCAGCCCCCCGAACCCGCCGGGGCCCGGCACATGCGTCGGACGCGTCACGCCGTCCCAGGCCGTCGACTCCTCCGCGATCGTCACGACCCCCGGCACCCGCCGGTACACCGTCGCGTTCATCTCCTGGAGGAACGCCACCGCGTCCAGGTTCTCCCGGCCGCCGTGCTCGTTCGGCACCCACTGGCCCGGCTCGCGCGAGTAGTCCAGGTAGAGCATCGACGCCACCGCGTCCACCCGGAGCCCGTCGATGTGGAACTCCTCGCACCAGTAAAGGGCGTTGGCCACCAGGAAGTTGCGCACCTCGCGCCGGCCGAAGTCGAACTCCAGCGTGCCCCAGTCGGGGTGCGCGGACTTGAGCGGATCCTCGTGCTCGTACAGCGGGCGCCCGTCGAACTCGGCCAGCGCCCAGTCGTCGCGCGGGAAGTGCGCCGGCACCCAGTCCATCAGTACGCCGACGCCGGCATGGTGGAGCCGGTCCACCAGGTACTTGAAGTCGTCCGGCGTGCCAAGCCGGGCCGTGGGCGCGTAGAAGCCGGTGACCTGGTAGCCCCACGAGCCGCCGAAGGGATGCTCGGCGACCGGCATCAGCTCGACGTGGGTGAAGCCCAGGTCCTTCACGTAAGCGGGGAGCTGTTCGGCCAGTTGGCGGTACGTCAGTCCGGGGCGCCAGGAGGCCAGATGGACCTCGTAGACCGAGAACGGCGCCTCATGCGTCGGCACCGATCCCCGCCGCTCCAGCCACTCGGCGTCGCCCCACTCGTGGTGCGAGGCGTGCACGATCGACGACGTGTTCGGCGGGGCCTCGGTGCGGCGGGCCAGCGGGTCCGCGCGCAGCGACTTCGAACCGTCCGGCCGCGTGATCTCGAACTTGTACAGCTCGCCCTCACCGATCTCGGGGACGAACAGCTCCCAGACGCCGGTGCCGCCGAGGGAGCGCATCGGATACCCGGTGCCGTCCCAGAAGTTGAAGGTGCCGGCCAGGGACACGCCCCGCGCGTTGGGCGCCCACACCGTGAACCGGGTGCCGGTCACGCCCTGGTGCGTCATCGGCTCGGCGCCGAGCGCCCGCCACAGCTCCTCGTGCCGCCCCTCGCCGATCAGATGCAGGTCGAGCTCGCCCAGCGCGGGCAGGAAACGGTAGGCGTCCTCGGTCTCCTGGACCGACCCCTCGTACGCCACGAGCAGCCGGTATCCCGCCGGCACCTCCCGCAGCGGCAGCAGCCCCGAGAAGAACCCGTCCCCGTCGTCGTGCAGTTCGGCCCGCAGGCTCCCCGCGACGACGGTCACCGACAGGGCGAACGGCCGGAAGGCGCGGAAGGCCACACCGCCCGGGAGCGGATGGGCGCCGAGGACGGAGTGCGGGTCGTGGTGGGTGCCGGCCAGGAGCCGGTCACGGTCGCCGGCGTCCAGCGCGGGCGAGACGGCGACCTCCGGGACCGCGGAGACCCCCGCGGGCTCGACCGGCTTCGCGACCGCCTTCTGCGCCGGGATCTTCTTCTGCGCCGCCGCCTTCTGTGCCGGGATCTTCTTGGCGGTGGGCTTCTTGGCGGTGGCCTTCTTGGTCGCGGTGCTCTTCGAAGCCGAGGACTTGGAGGCCGAGCTCTTGGATGCGGAGCTCTTCGCCGCCGTGGCTTTGGCCGCCGTGGTCTTGGCCACTGTCGTCTTGGCCGCGGTCGCCTTCTTCGTCACGGCCTTCTTCGCCGCGGCTTTCTTGGCGGTCGTTTTCTTCGCCGCCGCCTTTTTCTGTCCGGCCTTCTGTCCGACGGCTTTCTCGGTGGCCTTCTTCGCCTTCTTCGCCGTCCCCTTCTTCACGGCCTCCGCGGCCTCCGCGGCCTTGGTCGTCGCCCGTTTGGCGACGCTCGTCTTCTCGACCGACTGCTCGGCCGTGTTCTGGGGTTCCGAACCGCTGGAGGGAGTGGTGCGGGGGGTCACGGGCGGGGCCTCCTAGGCGAAGGTGGGAAGGGGGGAGTGGAGGGGGACGGGCTGCCGGCGTCCGCGGCGAGACGGCGTATCGCGGACATCGGCACCGGGAGCCAGTCGGGGCGGTGGCGGGCCTCGTAGACGACCTCGTAGATCGCCTTGTCGGTCTCGTACGCGCGCAGCAGCACCGGATCGGTCCGCGGGTCGGTGCCGCTGACCTGGGCGTACCCGGAGCAGTACGCGGCCCGGCAGGTGTCGGCCCAGCCCGGTACCGGCATCTCGGCCGAGTGGGCGGCGTAGTCGAAGGAGCGCAGCATCCCGGCGACGTCCCGCACCGGCGGCTGCGGCATCCGCCGCTCGGCCAGCGGCTTCGACGGCTCGCCCTCGAAGTCGATCAGCCACCACCGGCCGCCGGGTGAGCGCAGGCACTGCCCGAGGTGCAGATCGCCGTGGATGCGCTGGGCGGTCCAGGTGCAGCCCTCGGCGGCGAGTTCGGCCAGCGCCTCGAACGCGGAGCGCAGGCCGGGCGCGTACGGCCGCAGCGCGGGCACCGCCTGGGCGGCCGTGTCGAGCCGCTCGACCATGCCGTCGACCAGCTGCTGCACCTGCGTACGGCCCAGGCTCACGGTCGGCAGCGTACGCGCCAGCGCCGTGTGCACCTCGGCGGTCGCGCGGCCGAGCGCGCGCGCCTCGGCGGCGAAGTCCTCGCCCTTGGCCAGCTCGCGCAGCGCCAGCTCCCAGCCGTCCGCCGCGCCCTGCACGAACGGCTGGAGCACGCCCAGCACATACGTCTCGCCGGCCAGCTCCGCCCGGAACCACGCCGTCGGCGCCGGCACCCGGTCGCAGCCCTCGCCGGCCAGCGCGAGCGGCAGTTCCAGGTCGGGATTGACGCCCGGCACGACCCTGCGCAGCAGCTTCAAGATGAACGTATCGCCATAGACGACCGACGAGTTCGACTGCTCGGACGTGACCAGGCGGGGCACCAGAGCCGACCGGATCTCCTGGCCGGCGTCCCGTTCGAAGCGCAGCGCGCCGACGCGGGCCTCGGTGCGCAGGGCTTCGAGAAGCAGGTCGGCGGGGCGGGCGTCGGACAGGGCGTCGTACACCGTGCGTCCGGCGAGCGGGCCCTCGGCCACATGTCCGATCAGCGCGGGCGCCAGCCGGGGTGGCAGCGCCTCGCGCTCGCCTATGACGAGCTGGTAGCAGTCGGCGGGCTGCTCGGGCGCGCCCGGCACCAAGGAGACCGGTTGATGCGCGCGCACCAGTAGGTGGTAGAGGCCCAGTTTGCCACCGGGGGGCAGCAACTCCGTGGCCGCGACCAGCGAGAGCCCGCTGACCGGACGCCCCTTGCCGGCGAACCACCGCTGTCGCGGCAGCCACTCCCGTAGCAGTGGATCCAGCGACGCAAGGAGGCCGGGCTGGGTGGTGACGGTACGGGTGACGGCTTCCGACATGGCGTCGCGTCCTTTCCCCGGGCGGTCGGGGTGTTACTTCTGCGTGCCCCGGGCAGGGCGGTGGAAACCGCCCCGCCCGGGCTCTCAGGCGGCGTCCTTGCGCAACCGGAACCAGTAGAAGCCGTGGCCCCCGAGGGTCAGCAAGTACGGGAGCTCACCGACGGCCGGGAATCGCACCCCGCCGAACAGCTCCACGGGATGTCGGCCGTTGAACCTGCGCAGATCGAGTTCCGTCGGCTGCGCGAACCGCGAGAAGTTGTTCACGCACAGGACGAGATCGTCCTCGTATTCGCGCAGGAACGCGATCACGGCCGGATTCGACGACTGGAGTTCGGTGTACGAGCCCAGTCCGAACGCCGGGTTCTGTTTGCGGATCTCGATCATGCGCCGGGTCCAGTGCAGGAGAGAGGACGGCGAGGACATCGACGCCTCGACATTCGTCACCTGGTAACCGTAGACCGGGTCCATGATGGTCGGCAGGTAAAGCCGTCCCGGGTCGCTCGACGAGAAGCCCGCGTTGCGGTCCGGGGTCCACTGCATCGGTGTGCGCACGGCGTCGCGGTCGCCGAGCCAGATGTTGTCGCCCATGCCGATCTCGTCGCCGTAGTAGAGAATCGGCGAGCCGGGGAGCGACAGCAGCAGAGCGGTGAACAGCTCGATCTGGTTGCGGTCGTTGTCGAGGAGCGGGGCGAGGCGCCGTCGGATGCCGATGTTGGCGCGCATGCGGGGGTCCTTGGCGTATTCCGCCCACATGTAGTCGCGTTCCTCGTCGGTGACCATTTCGAGGGTCAGCTCGTCGTGGTTGCGCAGGAAGATGCCCCACTGGCAGCCGGAGGGAATGGCCGGTGTCTTGGCGAGGATTTCCGAGACGGGGTAGCGGGATTCCCGGCGCACGGCCATGAAGATGCGCGGCATGACCGGGAAGTGGAAGGCCATGTGGCACTCGTCGCCACCGCTGGAGTAGTCGCCGAAGTAGTCGACCACGTCTTCGGGCCACTGGTTGGCTTCCGCCAGCAGCACCGTGTCCGGGTACTGGGCGTCGATCTCTTTCCGTACCCGCTTGAGGAACTCGTGGGTGGCGGGGAGGTTCTCGCAGTTCGTGCCCTCCTCCGCGTACAGATAGGGCACGGCGTCCAGCCGGAAGCCGTCGATTCCCAGGTCCAGCCAGAACTTCAGCGCCGAGAGGATCTCCTCCTGCACGGCCGGGTTCTCGTAGTTGAGATCCGGCTGGTGGGAGAAGAACCGGTGGAAGAAGTACTGCTTGCGGACCGGGTCGAAGGTCCAGTTGGAGGCTTCGGTGTCGACGAAGATGATGCGGGCGTCGGAATAGGCCTTGTCGTCGTCGGCCCACATGTAGTAGTCGCCGTAGGGCCCGTCCGGGTCCTTTCTCGACTCCTGGAACCACGGGTGCTGGTCGCTGGTGTGGTTCATGACGAAGTCGATGATGACGCGCATGCCGCGCTGGTGGGCGGCGTCGACGAATTCCACGAAGTCGGCGAGGTCGCCGAATTCGGGGAGGACCGAGGTGTAGTCGGAGACGTCGTAGCCGCCGTCGCGCAGTGGTGACTTGAAGAAGGGCGGCAGCCACAGGCAGTCGACGCCGAGCCATTGCAGGTAGTCGAGTTTGGCGGTCAGGCCTTTGAGGTCGCCGACGCCGTCGCCGTTGCTGTCCTGGAAGGAGCGGACCAGGACCTCGTAGAAGACGGCGCGTTTGAACCAGTCGGGATCACGATCCTTGGCAGGAGTGTCCTCGAAGGTGTCCTGAACGGGCTCGTTGACGATCATTTTGTGGGTGACCCTCCGATCTGCGGGGTGGACGGTCGCAGAACACGAAAGATGTGCGCGGGCGCGCGGCCCGGCTCGAGGCGCACATAGTTGGCCCTGCCCCAGTGATAGGTCTCGCCGGTGAGCTCGTCGCGCACCGGCACCGACTCGTGCCATTCCAGGCCGAGTTGCGGCATGTCCAACGAGACCGTGGCCTCCTGGGTGTGGTGAGGGTCGAGGTTGGCGACCACCAGAACCGTGTTCGAGCCCTGCCGTTTGGAGTACGCGATCACCGCCTCCTGGTCCGCGTGGTGGAAGTGGAGGTCGCGGAGCTGTCGCAGGGCCGGATTCTCGCGGCGGATCGTGTTGAGCCGGGTGATCAGCGGGGCGATCGTGTCGGCGGTGTCCCAGTCGCGGGGGCGCAGCTGGTACTTCTCGGAGTCGAGGTACTCCTCGCTGCCCGGCCGCAGGGGGGTGTTCTCGCACAGTTCGTAGCCGCTGTAGATGCCCCAGGTGGGGGAGAGGGTGGCGGCCAGGACGGCGCGGACCTCGAAGGCGGGGCGGCCGCCTTCCTGGAGGTAGGCGTGCAGGATGTCGGGGGTGTTGGCGAAGAAGTTCGGCCGCATGTAGGCGGCCGCCTCCCCGGACAGCTCGGTGAGGTACTCCGTCAGTTCCTGCTTGGTGTTGCGCCAGGTGAAGTACGTGTACGACTGCTGGAAGCCGATCTGGGCCAGGGTGTGCATCATGGCCGGCCGGGTGAAGGCCTCGGCGAGGAAGATGACGTCGGGGTCGGTGCGGTTGATGTCCGCGATCACCCTCTGCCAGAACACCACCGGCTTGGTGTGCGGGTTGTCGACCCGGAAGATCCGCACTCCGTGGTCCATCCAGTGCCGCAGCACGCGAAGCGTCTCGGCGATCAGACCGTCCAGGTCGGCGTCGAAGGCGATGGGGTAGATGTCCTGGTACTTCTTCGGCGGGTTCTCCGCGTACGCGATCGTGCCGTCCGGGCGGTGGTGGAACCACTCGGGGTGCTTGTCCACCCACGGGTGGTCCGGCGAGCACTGCAGGGCGAAGTCGAGAGCGACCTCCAGACCCAGCTCCCCGGCGCGCGTCACGAACCGGTCGAAGTCCTCGATCGTGCCCAGGTCCGGGTGGACCGCGTCGTGGCCGCCCTCGGGGGAGCCGATGGCCCACGGCACGCCCACGTCGTCGGGGCCGGCGGAGAGCGTGTTGTTGGGGCCCTTGCGGAAGGTCGTCCCGATGGGGTGGATCGGCGGGAGGTAGACGACGTCGAAGCCCATCGCCGCGATCCCCGGCAACCGGCCCGCGGCCGTCTCGAACGTGCCGTGCGGACGCTCGGGCGTGCCCTCGGAGCGGGGGAAGAACTCGTACCAGGAGCCGTACAGGGCGCGTTCGCGCTCGACCAGCAGGGGCAGCGGATCGGATGCGGTGACCAGGTCCCGCAGCGGATACCGGCCCAGCACCGCGTCCACCTCGGGCGTCAGCGCGGCCGCCAACCGCCAGGCGGCCGGGCGGGTTTCGTCCCGCAGCGCCTCGACCGCCGCGGTGATCACCGTCCGGCCCTCGCGCCCGGGTACGCCGGCGGCGGCGCGCTCGTACAGCCGCGCGCCCTCCTCCAGCACCAGGTCCGTGTCCATCCCGGCCGGGATCTTGATCTGGGCGTGGTGCCGCCAGGTGGTGACCGGGTCGCCCCAGGCCTCGACCCGGTAGGTCCAGTGGCCCGGCTCGCCGGCGGTGACGTCGGCGCCCCAGCGGTCGGTGCCGGGGGCGAGTTCACGCATCGGGGTCCAGGGACCCGGACGGCCGTCCGGGTCGGTCAGGACGACATTGGCGGCCACGGCGTCGTGCCCCTCGCGGAACACGGTGGCCGAGATCTCGAAGGTCTCGCCCGTCACCGCCTTCGCGGGCCTGCGCCCGTGCTGGACGATCGGGCGGACGTCGAGAACCGGTATGCGCCCCACGCCGCCGGCCATGTCGGTCGCGGAGGGTCGCTCCGGAGCCGGCGGTCCGGGGGCGGCGGTGGTGGCGCGGGGGACTGGGGGCGCTTCGGTGCGCGGCGTCGGGGGTGAGGACGGCTGGTGGTGCATGGCGGGCATGACCGCTCCTGTCCGCGTCAACTTGGGTGGGCGGATGGCTGTGGGGAGGTGGGTCCTGCGTGGTGGTGCGCCGTGCGCCCCGGGGGCGCACGGGTGGGGTGTACCGGAGGAGCCTTCCCACCCTATTCGGGTGGGCAATCCGGCACTTTGTTAACTACTCACGCGTATGTCTACGCACAAGACCGGCCCCGTTCGGCAAGAACGGGGCCGGTGTCCGCAACTCGCCGTGAAGAGGCCGCTATGAGCCCGGTACCTGCACGAGTTTGTTCGGTGAGCCGAGCCCTCGGCCGGAGACCTTTCCGGAAACGGCCTGTGCCACGAGGGCCTTGGAAACCTGTGCCGGCCTCGCCTTGCGATGACCGGCCAGGTAGAGCGCGGCCACGCCCGCGACGTGCGGCGACGCCATCGACGTACCGGAGAAGGTCGCCCTGCCCCGGTCGCTCGCGTACGACGCCGAGGTGATCCCGACGCCCGGGGCGAACAGGTCGAGAGCGGGGCCGAAGTTGGAGAAGCCCGCCCTCGCGTCCCGCTGGTCGGTGGCGCCGACGGTGATGGCCTCCTTCACCGCCGCCGGGGAGTAGAGGCCGGCCGGCAGTCCGTCGTTGCCCGCCGCCACCGTGTAGGTGACGCCGGAGGCGACGGAGTTGCGTACGGCGGTGTCCAGCTGGGTGTTGCGGTAGCCGCCGAGGCTGACGTTGGCGACCGCCGGCTTCTTCGCGTGCCGGGTCACCCAGTCGATGCCGGCGATGACGTCGGCCGTGCTGCCGCCGCCGGAGTTGTCGAGCACGCGTACCGCTACGACCTTGGCGTTCTTCGCCACGCCGTACTGTTTGCCCGCGATCGTGCCGGCGACATGGGTGCCGTGGCCGTTGCCGTCACCGGCGCCGCGGTCGCCGCCGACGAAGTCCCACCCGTAGCTCGCCCGGCCGCCGAAGTCCTTGTGCGAGATGCGGATGCCGGTGTCGATGACGTAGACCGTCACCCCGGTGCCCGCGGACTCGGGCCAGGTGTAGCTCTTGTTCAGCGGAAGATTGGCCTGATCGATGCGGTCCAGGCCCCAGGACGGCGGGTTCTTCTGGGTGTGCTCCAGGGTCACGCGGGTGTCCTGGACGACGGAGGCGACCCGTGGGTCCGCCGCGAGCCGCCTGGCCTGTCTCTCGTCGGCCCGCACGGCGTAGCCGTTGAGGACCGTGCCGTAGGTGTGGCTTATTTTCGCCCCGTACTTTTCGGCGAGGCTCTTTCCGGCCCCCGACGGAGCCTTCGTTCCCCCCTTGAGTGTCACCAGGTAACTGCCGCTGACGGAGCCGGGGTCCCCGGCGCCGAGTATCTGCCCCTCCGGTGCGGCGTGCGCGGGCAGGGCGGTGGCCGAAAGCGCGGCGACACAGGTCACCGCGGTCAGCCCGCCTGCCCGGCGCAGACGCCGTGTGCGCGTCCGTGCCATGGTGTGAGTTCCCCTCCTCAACTCGGCGCACGGCGGCCGTCGATCGCCGGGTGCACCCGGCGTGGCCGGTACGCCCTCAGTCACCCTCTCGTGATGTGAGAAGTCGCCACAAGGACGCCTACGGGGGCGGAATCGGCCATATCGTCCATGGGGGATCTGTAAAGGTTGCGGCACTTTCCGGACGTACGTGCTCCCTTCCCTGCCGCTTGACAACCAGTGACCGCCGGTGACGGCCGAAACGACGCACTGTGGTTACGAAGCCCCCATACCGATACCGTCGGGGGCGATGACGGGACCCACACCGCCGTGGGCCCCCTGCCACGCGCTGCCCGAGGTGAACCGTGAAGGCGATCCGTCGATTCACCGTCCGACCTGTCCTCCCCGAACCCCTCCGGCCCATCGGCGACCTGGCGCGCAACCTGCGCTGGTCGTGGCATACGGAGACCCGTGACCTCTTCCAGTCCGTGGACCCCGAGCGCTGGGCCGCGTCGGGCAACGACCCCGTACGGCTGCTGGGCAGTGTGTCGCCCGCACGCCTCGCGGAGCTGGCCGAGGACCGCCGCTTCCTGCGCCGGCTGACGGCTGTCGCCGACGACCTCAACGACTACGTCACCGGCGACCGCTGGTATCAGGAGCAGTCCGCCGAACTCCCGGCCGCCGTCGCCTACTTCTCGCCCGAGTTCGGCATCACCGCCGCCCTGCCCCAGTACTCCGGCGGCCTCGGCATCCTGGCCGGCGACCATCTCAAGGCGGCCAGCGACCTCGGTGTCCCGCTGATCGGCGTGGGCCTGCTGTACCGGCACGGGTACTTCCGGCAGACCCTGTCCCGGGACGGCTGGCAGCAGGAGCACTACCCGGTCCTGGACCCCAACGAGCTGCCGCTGGCCCTCCTGAAGGAGCCGGACGGCACCCCCGCCCAGGTCTCGCTCGCCCTGCCCGGCGGCAGGTCGCTGCACGCCCGCGTCTGGCTCGCCCAGGTCGGCCGGGTGCCGCTGCTGATGCTCGACTCCGACGTCGAGGAGAACGACCTCGGCGAACGCGGGGTGACCGACCGGCTCTACGGCGGCGGCAGTGAGCACCGGCTGCTCCAGGAGATGCTCCTGGGCATAGGAGGGGTGCGGGCGGTGCGGACGTACTGCCGTCTGACCGGCCACCCCGACCCCGAGGTCTTCCACACCAACGAGGGCCATGCGGGCTTCCTCGGCCTGGAGCGCATCGCGGAGCTGTGCGAGGGCGAGGGGCTGGACTTCGACGCCGCCCTGGAGGCGGTGCGGGCCGGCACGGTCTTCACCACCCACACGCCGGTCCCGGCCGGCATCGACCGCTTCGACCGTGAGCTGGTCGCCCACCACTTCGGCCCCGCCGCCGAACTCCCGGGCATCGACGTCGAACGCGTCCTCCAGCTCGGCATGGAGACGTACCCCGGCGGCGAGCCGAACCTTTTCAACATGGCGGTGATGGGCCTGCGCCTGGGGCAGCGGGCGAACGGGGTCTCGCTGCTGCACGGCAACGTCAGCCGTGAGATGTTCTCCGGCCTGTGGCCGGGCTTCGACCCCGACGAGGTGCCGATCACCTCGGTCACCAACGGCGTGCACGCGCCGACCTGGGTGGCCCCCGAGGTGTTCCGCCTGGGCGCCCGCCAGATCGGCGCCCAGCGCACCGAGGACGCGATGACCGTCGGCGGCTCGGACCGCTGGGACGCGGTGGGGGAGATCCCCGACCAGGACGTCTGGGAGCTGCGGCGGGTGCTGCGCGAGCAGCTGGTGCTGGAGGTGCGGGAGCGGCTGCGCGCGTCCTGGCGTCAACGGGGCGCCGGTACGGCCGAGCTGGGCTGGATCGACGGCGTCCTGGACCCCGACGTCCTGACGATCGGATTCGCGCGCAGGGTCCCGTCGTACAAGCGCCTGACCCTCATGCTCCGCGACCGCGACCGGCTGATGGACCTGCTCCTGCACCCGGAGCGGCCGATCCAGATCGTGGTCGCGGGCAAGGCGCACCCGGCCGACGACGGCGGCAAGCGTCTGGTCCAGGAGCTGGTGAGGTTCGCGGACGACCCGCGGGTGCGCCACCGCATCGTGTTCCTGCCGGACTACGGCATGGCGATGGCCCAGAAGCTCTACCCCGGCTGCGACATCTGGCTGAACAACCCGCTCAGGCCGCTGGAGGCGTGCGGCACCTCGGGCATGAAGGCGGCGCTGAACGGCTGCCTCAACCTCTCCGTCCTGGACGGCTGGTGGGACGAGTGGTTCCAGCCCGACTTCGGCTGGGCGATCCCCACGGCGGACGGCACGGGCACGGACCCCGACCGCCGGGACGACATAGAGGCGGCGGCGCTGTACGACCTGCTGGAGCAGCGGGTGACCCCCCGCTTCTACGAGCACGGCCCGGCCGGTCTGCCCGACCGCTGGATCGAGATGGTCCGCCAGACCCTCACCCTGCTCGGCCCGAAGGTCCTCGCGGGCAGGATGGTGCGCGAGTACGTGGAGCGCCTCTACACGCCCGCGGCCCATGCCCACCGGGCGATGACGCCGGACGCGGCGCGCGAGCTGGCGGGCTGGAAGTCACGGGTCCGCTCGGCGTGGCACGACGTGAGCGTCGACCACGTGGCGACGTCGGTGGCGACGGTGACGGCCACGGCGGAACTCGGCAGCACCCTCACCCTCCACGTCCGCGTCGGCCTCGGCGACCTCGCCCCCGACGACGTGGAGGTCCAGGCCGTCTCGGGCCGCGTCGACTCGGAGGACCGCATCGCGGACGCCTCCACGGTCCCGCTGAAGCCGACCGGGGGCCCGGACACGGAGGGCCGCTGGACGTACGAGGGCCCGCTGTCGCTGGACCGGACGGGGCCGTACGGCTACACGGTCCGGATCCTTCCGGCGCACCGACTGCTGGCGTCGAGCGCGGAGCTGGGGTTGGTGGCGGTGCCCGCCGAGGACGTGGGGGAGGGGGCGGGGGTGTTGCTGCGGTGACGCTCCGGCGGGCCGGGATGTCTTCGGGGACGCGGCCGTCCGTCAGTACTCCTCCTTGAACTCCCGCTCGCAGAGCTGCCGCAACACCGCCCCGCACCGCCGCGCGTAGGCCTGCTGCAGGCCGCGCGCGGCCGCTCCGCCCGCTCGGGTGTACCACTTGGCCGCGCGGCTGAAGGCGCGGACGGTCAGCCAGACCGTGCCGTCGCCGGTGCGTTCGACGACGAAGGCCTCCTCGCCGCTCTCGGGGTGGCCGGAGAGGGTGCCGTACGCCCAGCCGACGCGGCGGTACTCCTCGACCGTCCACACGACGCGGCAGGGGGCCTTGATGACGCCGGCGAGGGTGACGGTGACGTTGACGTCGGGAGCCGCGCGGTCGGCCGAGGCCTCTATGCCGACGCCCAGCGCGCGGTGCATCTCCCAGGCCATGACCGCCTCGGCGGCTCTGCGGAAGACGTCCTCGCCCTCGCCGATGCGGGTGCGTACGTGCAGGGAGTGGAAGCCGGGCGGGCAGAAGCCGTTCTCCCGGGTCGCGCCGACGTCGTCGTACGTGAAAGGCCCCAAAGACATAGTCACCAAGAGTAGGGCGGCCCCCGGGGATGCCTTCGTCCCGGGGGCCGCCCATCACTGCCCGCGCGTCAGCTCACGTTGATGGCGGACCATGCCGCCGCCACCGTCTTGTACTCGGTGCTGGTGGAGCCGTACAAGGCGGACGCCGCGCTCAGCGTCGCCGTGCGGGCGGCCTTGTAGTTGGTGGTCGAGGTCATGTACTCGGTCAGGGCCTTGTACCAGATCGCGGCGGCCTTGGCGCGGCCGATCCCGGTGACCGTCGAGCCGTTGGACGTCGGGGAGTCGTAGCTGACCCCGTTGATCGTCTTCTTGCCGCTGCCCTCCGACAGCAGGTAGAAGAAGTGGTTCGCGGGGCCCGAGGAGTAGTGCACGTCCAGGCCGCCCAGCGACGAGGACCAGCTGTCCTTGGACGCGCCGTCCTTGCTCGGCTTGTCCATGTAGCGCAGCGGGGTGCCGTCGCCGTTGATGTCGATCTCCTCGCCGATGAGGTAGTCACCGACGTCGGAGGAGTTGTTGGCGTAGAACTCCACCGCCGTGCCGAAGATGTCGGAGGTCGCCTCGTTCAGACCGCCGGACTCGCCGGAGTAGTTCAGGCCCGCGGTGTTGGAGGTGACGCCGTGGGTCATCTCGTGGCCGGCCACGTCCAGCGAGGTCAGCGGGTTGGTGTTGCCCTCGCCGTCGCCGTACGTCATGCAGAAGCAGCTGTCGGACCAGAACGCGTTGACGTAGGCGTTGCCGTAGTGGACACGCGAGTAGGCGGCCTTGCCGTCGTTCTTGATGCCGCTGCGGCCGAAGGTCTCCTTGTAGAAGTCCCAGGTCTCCTGCGCGCCGTAGGCCGCGTCGACGGCGGCCGTCTGGTCGGAGGAGGAGCTGGAGGCGGTGCCGGTGCCCCAGGCGTCGTCCGCGTCCGTGAACAGCGTGCCGGCGGAGGAACTGGTGCTGCGGGCCTTGTTGTACGTCTTGTGGCCGCCGCGCGTGGTGTCGTACAGCTGGTACGTCGAACCCGACTTGGTCGTGCCGAGGGTGACCGTGCCCGAGTACAGGCTCTTGCCGCTGCCGGTCTCGATGCCCTGGTACTCGAAGAGCTTCTTGCCGGTGGCCGCGTCGGTGATGACGTGCAGCTCGTTCGGGGTGCCGTCGTCCTGGAGGCCGCCGACGACGGTCTCGTAGGCGAGGGTCGGCTTGCCGTCCGCGGCCCAGATCACCTTGCGGGGCGCCTGGTTCGCCTCGGTCTTCGCCGAGCCCGCCGCCTTGGCCAGCTTCACGGCCTGGCCCTCGGCCTTGTCCGCCGTGATGGCCGGCTTGAGCGAGGCGACCTTGATGGTGGCCTTCGTCGCCTTGGTCACGCCCTTTCTCGCGCCGGACGCCGACTCGTGGACGACCAGGTCGCCGCCGAGGACCGGCAGGCCCGCGTAGGTGCGCTCGTAGCGGGTGTGGACGCTGCCGTCGGCGTCCTTGACGACGTCCTTGACGACCAGCTTCTCCTGGGCGCCGAGGCCTATCTCGTCGGCGGTCTCGGCGGCCTTGGCCTGCTGGTCCTTGATGAGGGTGGTGCGGGCCGCGGGGGCGAGCGCGACCGGGACCGCCAGTGGGGTGGCCTTGGTGCCGGCGGCCGCGGCGGCCGAACCACCGGAGGTCAGCGCGGTGGTGAGGAGGGCCCCGGCCGCCACGGTGGTGGCTATGGCCAGGGTGGTGCGCTTGCGACGCGCGTAGAGGGGGGTCACACGAGCTCCTTTTGTGGGGGAGGTGCATTGGTGCTGGTGCGGCGGGTGGGGGAAGCGTGACACCTGGGACGCGTACATGTCAGGACTGCTCGGTGATGTTGGCCAAAACTTGACTGAAGGGTGAATGTTTCAGAAACGTGAACGGGCGCCGTCCCGGCGGGAGTTGAACCCACCGAGACGACGCCCTGTCAGAGGCAGACCGCGAACGGGCCTACGGGAAGGTGAGCTTCCAGCTGTTGATGTAACCGGTGTCGATGGCCGCGTTGTCCTGGACGCGCAGCGTCCAGACGCCGTTGGCCACCTCGGAGGAGGCGTTCACCGTGTACGTCGTGTTGAGGTTGTCCGAACTGCCGCCGGTGCCGTAGCCCTTCAGCGTGTACACCGTGCCGTCGGGGGCGAGCAGATCCACCTTGAGGTCACCGACGTAGGTGTGCACGATGTCCACGGCGACCTGGAGGTTGGACGGCGCGTTGCCGGTCCGGCCGGACACCGTGATCGGCGAGGTGACCGCCGCCCCGTTGTCCGGGATCGACACGTCGGTGCCGCTCTCGAACGACGTACCGCCGCCGCCCCCGGGGCGGGTGCCCACGGCGACGCCGGCCCAGGCGTCCTGCACGGCCTTGTACTCGGGGCTCGTGGTGCCGTACAGCTCACCGGTGGCCGCGAGGGTGCCGGTGCGGGCGGCCGCGTAGTTGGTGTTCGAGGTGAACTTGGTGGTCAGCGAGCGGAACCAGATCTTCTCCGCCTTGTCGCGGCCGATGCCGGTGACCGGAAGGCCGTCCGAGGTGGGCGAGTTGTAGGTGACACCGTTGATGCTCTTGGTGCCGCTGCCCTCGCTCAGCAGGTAGAAGAAGTGGTTCGCCGGGCCCGACGAGTAGTGCACGTCGATCGAGCCGATGCCCGAGTACCAGGCGTCCTTGGACGCGCCGTCCTTGCTCGGCTTGTCCATGTAGCGCAGCGGGGTGCCGTCGCCGTTGATGTTGATCTCCTCGCCGATGAGGTAGTCACCGACGTCGGAGGAGTTGTTGGCGTAGAACTCGACGGTCGAGCCGAAGATGTCGGAGGTCGCCTCGTTCAGACCGCCGGACTCGCCGCTGTAGACGAGGCCCGCGGTGTTGGACGTGACGCCGTGCGTCATCTCGTGGCCGGCCACGTCGATCGAGGTCAGCGGGTTGGCGTTGCCCGAACCGTCGCCGTACGTCATGCAGAAGCAGCTGTCGGACCAGAACGCGTTCACGTAGTTGTTGCCGTAGTGGACGCGGGAGTAGGCGCCGACGCCGTCGCCCTTGATGCCGCTGCGGCCGTGCACGTTCTTGTAGTAGTCCCACGTCAGCGCGGCACCGTAGTGCGCGTCGGCGCCCGCGGTCTCCAGGTTGGACGCGGCGCCGTTGCCCCACACGTCGTCGGGACCCGAGAAGAGGGTGCCGGTGCCGGAGGTGCCGCGGTTGAGGTTGTACGTCTTGTGGTTGCCGCGCGCGCCGTCGGTCAGGTTGTACGTCGACCCCGACTGCGTGGTGCCCAGCGTCACCGTGCCGCTGTACATCGTGTTGCCGGTACCGGTCTCGATGGCCTGGTACTCGTACAGCTTGGCGCCGGTCGCGGCGTCCGTGATGACGTGCAGCTCGTTCGGGGTGCCGTCCTCCTGGAGGCCGCCGACGACGGTCTCGTAGGCGAGGGTCGGCTTGCCGTTCGCGGCCCAGATCACCTTGCGCGGCGCCTTGTTGACGTCCGGGCTCTTGGCGTCCTCGGCCTTCGCCGCGGCCAGCGCCTGCTTCTCGGCCTTGGCGGCGGGGACGGCGGCGGTCGTGGTGGCCGGCTTGATGGCGGCGCGGGTCGCCTTCACGACGTCCTTGGTGGCGCCGGACTTCGTGGTCTCGACGACCAGGTCGCCGCCGAGGACGGGCAGACCGTCGTAGGTCCGCTCGTAGCGGGTGTGGACCGTGCCGTTGCCGTCCTTGACGACGTCACGGACGACCAGCTTCTCCTTGGCGCCGAGGCCCAGGTCCTTGGCGGTGTCCGCCTTGGCGGCGTTGGCCTCGCGTATCAGCTCGGCGCGCTGGGCGGGGGACAGCTTGACGGACTCGGCGCCCGGTATGACCTTGCCCGCGGCCGACGGTGCCTTCTCCGGGGCTGCGGTGGCGGCGCCCGACTGGACGGCCGCGGCGATCAGGGCGGAGACGCCGACAAGGGCGACGGCGGCGGCCCTCCGGGACGTCGTGTGGGGGGTGCGTCTGTGGGAGGAACTGTCTCTCAACACTGACTCCTTCTGCGCGGCCGCGGATCACGCGGCCAGGGGAGACCGGCCGGCGGGTGGGCCGTCCGGGCAGATCGGGTGGTACGCAGAACGACGAGCGCGTGCGGGAACTGGACGTGCGCGTGCGGGAGTTCGGCCGCGTGCGCCGCCGTGGGGCGGTGCTGTGGGGTTGCTGTGCCGCGGCCGTGGGAAGAGTGGCAGGTGGTTGCGGTTTCTGTCAGGACCGCGTCAGGAAGTTGGCCGGAAATCGTCCGTTGTCCGGGAGTTCACGTTCGATAAACGGACCGGATGTCTCAAGCGTCGAGGCGCGCGAGATCGCGCAGCCACGCCGCCGCGTTGCCGTCCGACGGCGCGCGCCAGTCACCGCGCGGCGAGAGCGAACCACCGGCCGACACCTTCGGCCCGTTCGGCATCGCCGAGCGCTTGAACTGTGCGAACGCGAAGAAGCGGCGGCAGAAGACCTCCAGCCAGCGCTTGATCTCGGCCAGGTCGTACGCCACCCGCTTCGCCTCGGGGAAGCCGGGCGGCCAGGCGCCGGCGTCCGCCTCGTGCCACGCGTGCCAGGCCAGGAAGGCGATCTTCGACGGCCGGAAGCCGTACCGCAGGACGTGGAAGAGCGTGAAGTCGTGCAGCGCGTAGGGCCCGATCTTCGACTCGGTCGACTGCAGTTCCTCGCCCGGCACCAGCTCCGGGCTGATCTCCGTGTCGAGGATCGCGGCCAGCGTCCGGCCGGTCTCCTCGTCGAACTGCTCGCTGCCGATGACCCAGCGGATCAGATGCTGGATCAGCGTCTTCGGCACCCCGCCGTTGACGTTGTAGTGGCTCATCTGGTCGCCGACGCCGTACGTGGACCAGCCCAGCGCCAGCTCCGAGAGGTCACCGGTGCCGAGCACGATGCCACCGCGCTGGTTGGCGAGCCGGAACAGGTAGTCGGTGCGCAGGCCCGCCTGCACGTTCTCGAAGGTGACGTCGTACACCGGCTCACCGGACGCGAACGGGTGGCCCATCTCCTTCAGCATCAGCCGCGCGGTCGGCGTGATGTCCAGCTCGGCCGCGGTCACGCCCAGCGAGTTCATCAGCTTGTGGGCGTTGCCCTTGGTGTGGTCGCTGGTGGCGAAGCCCGGCAGGGTGAACGCCAGGATGTCGCTGCGCGGACGGTCGGCGCGGTCCATCGCCCGGGCGGCGACGATCAGCGCGTGCGTGGAGTCCAGCCCGCCCGACACCCCGATGACGACCTTCGGGCCGCCGATCGCCGCGAGCCGCTGCTGCAGGCCCGCCACCTGGATGTTGTACGCCTCGTAGCAGTCCAGCGCGAGCCGCTCGGCGTCGGCCGGCACGAACGGGAAGCGCTCGACCCGCCGCCTCAGCCCCAGGTCGCTTGTCGGCGGGCCGAGCCGGAACGGCACCCGGCGGAAGTCCCCGGTCCGCCCGGCGTGCGTACGGCGGTTGTCGTCGAACGTGCCCATCCGCTGCCGCTCCTGCCGGAGCAGATCGAGATCGACGTCGGCCACCGCGAACTGGTCGTCGGGGGAGAAGCGGTCCGTCTCGGCCAGCAGGACGCCGTTCTCGTAGACCATGGTCTGGCCGTCCCACGACAGGTCCGTGGTCGACTCACCCAGCCCCGCCGCGGAGTAGACGTACGCCGCGAGGCAGCGCGAGGACGCCGAGCGGCACAGCAGCCGCCGGTCCTCGGCCCGGCCCACCGTGATCGGGCTGCCCGAGAGGTTGGCGAGCACCGTCGCGCCGGCCAGCGCCGCCTCGGCGCTCGGCGGCACCGGCACCCACATGTCCTCGCAGATCTCCGCGTGCAGCACCAGGCCGGGGACGTCCTGGGCCTCGAAGAGCAGGTCCACGCCGAACGGGACCTCCTCGCCGCCGACCCGGATCGTCCCGCCGCGCTCGTCGTCGCCGGACGCGATCTGCCGCCGCTCGTAGAACTCGCGGTAGTTCGGCGGGTACGACTTCGGCGCCACGCCGAGGATCCGCCCGCGGTGCACGATCACCGCGCAGTTGTAGATCCGGTGGCGGTGCCGCAGCGGGGCGCCGACCACCAGGACCGGCAGCAGCTCCGCCGACCCGGCCACGACCGTGCCGAGCGCCTGCTCGACGTCGTCGAGCACGGCGTCCTGGAGCAGCAGGTCCTCGATCGAGTAGCCGGTCAGGCCCAGCTCGGGGAAGACCGCGACCGCGACGCCCTCCTCGGCGCACCCGCGCGCCTGCCGCAGCACGGTCTGCGCGTTGGCGTGCGGGTCGGCGATGACGGTGTGGCCCGTACAGGCGGCGACCCGCGCGAAGCCGTGCTGGTAGATCGACCAGAAGTTCAATGGACCGCGGCTTTCTGCTGGGGCGTTCTTCGGCGTGTCAGGGATCTCCTACGGCAACGAGCATAGATCGCCTGTTCAGGCGCGCCGCTCCCCGTGCCAGGACCGCCACAGCGACGCGTACGCCCCGCCCGCCGCGACCAGCTCCTCGTGGGTGCCGAGCTCGGTGAGCAGGCCGTTCTCCATCACGGCCACGCGGTCGGCGTCGTGCGCGGTGTGCAGGCGGTGCGCGATGGCGATGACCGTACGGCCCCGCAGTACGGCGGCCAGGGCGCGCTCGGTGTGGCGGGCAGTCGTCGGGTCGAGCAGGGCCGTGGCCTCGTCGAGGATCAGGGTGTGCGGGTCAGCCAGCACCACGCGGGCGAGGGCGAGCTGCTGGGCCTGAGAGCCGTCGGTGGGGCTGCCGCCGTCGCCGAGCGCCGTGTCGAGGCCGGCGGGCAGCCGCCGTACCCAGACGTCGGCGCCGACCGCGGTCAGCGCGGCCCACAGGGCGTCGTCCGTGGCGGACGGCTCGGCGATCCGCAGGTTGTCGCGGACCGTGCCGAGGAAGACGTGATGCTCCTGGGTGACCAGGACGACCTGCCGGCGCAGCTCCTGCGGACCGAGCGCGACGACCGGCACACCGCCGACCGTGACCGAGCCGGCACTCGGCGCGTCCACGCCCGCGAGCAGCCGGCTCAGGGTGGTCTTGCCGGCGCCGGACGGGCCGACCACCGCCAGCCGTTCCCCCGGCCGCACGGTCAGGTCGACACCGCCGAGGACCTCGCGGCCGCGGTCGTAGGCGTAGCGCACGCCCCTCACGTCGATCCGGTCGTCCGCGGGCGTCGGCGCGTCGCCTGCCGCGGTCCGCGGTGCTCCCGCCAGGCCTTCCACGCGGGCGAAGGAGGCGCCGCTGCTCTGGAGTTGCTCGATCCGCATCAGGATCTCGTCCAGCGGCTCGCTCAGCTGCTGCAGATACAGGGCGGCCGCGACGACCGAGCCGAGGCTCAGCGCGCCGCGCTCCAGCAGGACACCGCCGAGCAGCAGGACCGTGACGACCGGGACGACGTAGGACACCTCGACGGCCGGGAAGAAGACGCTGCGCAGGAACAGCGTGTGGAAGCGGGTGCGCCGGGACGCCTCCAGCGCGTCGCGGCTCGCCGCGATCCGCCGCTCCTCGAGGCGCAGCGCCTCGACCGTGCGGGCGCCGGTCGCGGTCGCCGCGAGGATCTCCGCGACGTCGGAGGTGGCCGCGCCCTCGGCGAGGTAGCCGTCCCGCGCCCGGCGCAGATACCAGCGCAGCGCCCACCGGATGCCGCCGAAGCCGAGGACCCCGCACAGGCCGAGGAGCGGGTCCAGGGTGACCACGGCGACCAGCAGGAACAGGGCCTGTACGGCGCAGATGAGCAGCTCGGGTCCGACGTCGCGCAGGGTGGTGCCGACCACGGCGACGTCCGCGGTGCCCCGTGCGGTGAGGTCGCCGGCACCGGCCCGCTCCACCACGTTCGCGGGCAGGGCGAGGGTACGGTCGACGAAGTCCTCCCGGACCCGGGCGAGCGTGCGTTCGCCGAAGCGGTGGCCGACGTAGCGGGCCCAGCGGGCCAGCAGCAGCTGGGCCGCCGCCGCGATCAGGATCGCCAGGGCCAGTCTGTCCACGGCCGCCACGCCGTGGCCGGCGCGGACCTCGTCGATGATGCGGCCGACCAGCCAGGGGGCGGCGAGGCCGGCGATCGCGGCGAGGGAGTTCAGGGCGAGTACGGCGGTGAAGGCGCGGGCGTCCGCTCGGATCAGACGGGTGGTGGCTCGGCGGACGTCCTTGGGTTCCGCGATGGGGAGGGATGTGCGGGGAAGAGCTCGGGGCTTTAAGTCGTTCGCCGGGTGCGGGTTCGGTGTGGCTTGTCGCGCGGTTCCCCGCGCCCCTGAAGAGCGGCGTTGCCGTGCCGTCAACTCATGACCTCCTCGGCGTTCTCGTCCCGGGCCACCAGCGCCCGGTATCCCGGCTCCCCGTCCAGCAGTTCGCGGTGGGTGCCCGTCGCCGTGACCTTGCCGTCGACCAGGAAGTGGACGGTGTCCGCGCGGTCCAGGACCAGCGGGGACGTCGTCGTCACCAGCGTCGTGCGGCCCCGGCGTGCCTCGTGCAGGCGTTCGGCGACCCGTGCCTCCGTGTGGGCGTCCAGGGCCGACGTCGGTTCCACCGCCAGGAGTACCTCGGGATCGGCCAGCAGGGCGCGGACCAGGCGCACGCGCTGGCGCTGGCCGCCGGACAGGTTGCGGCCCTGGGCGTCGATCGGGGTGTCCAGGCCGTCGGGGAGACCTTGGACGATGTCCTCGGCGACCGCGGCGCGCACCGCTCGCGCGATCGCCGTCTCGTCCCGGTCCGCGCGGCCGGAGATCAGCTCGCGCAGCGGGTCCGCGAACAGGTCGGCCTCGTGGTCGGCGACCAGGATGCGCTGTCTGATCTGCGGCAACGCGATCTCGGTCAGGGGTACGCCGCCCCAGGTCGCCGCCGACGAGGTGTAGCGGCCGAGGCGGTCGACGACGGCCTCGGCGTCCGCCGGAGCCGAGGCGGCCAGCGCGGTCACACGGCCGGGCGGCACCCGAACCCCCGACTCGGGGTCGTGCAGCGCCGCCGGCTCCGCGGGCGCGTCACGGGTGCCGGTGTCGGCCATCGGCTCCAGCCGCAGGAACCGTACGACCCGACGGGCCGCCACCACCCCGCGGGACACCTGGTAGACGAACTCCACGAAAAACGCCACCGGGCGGATGAGGACCGCGACATAGCCGTAGACCGACACCAACTCGCCCACGGTGATGGCGCCCTGGGCGGCCAGGCGGGCCGCCAGCCAGGTCACCACGGCCAGGAAGAGCGTCGGCAGGCCCACCCCGAGCGCCTGCACCCAGCTGGTCACCGCCCCGACCCGGTAGCCCTGCGCGCGCAGCCGCTGCGAGTCACGGTGGAAGGCGTCGGCGACCAGGTCCTTGCCGCCGAGACCGTTGAGGACGCGCAGCCCGCCCGCGAGGTCGGCGATGCGGGCGGTCAGGACGCTCTGCCGCTCCCGGTACTCCGTCTCCGTGCCCTGCAACCGCCCGAGCAGCGGGCCGACGAGCACCGCTATCGCCGGCATGCCGAGCAGCACCACCACCGCGATCGGCACGGACACGGACACCAGCATCACCGCGACCGCCAGGTAGGCGACGACCGCGCCGAATCCCGGCCCGATGACGGTCAGGGAGTTGCTGATGGTCTGGACGTCGCCGACGCCGATCGTGACGACCTCCCCGGCCCCGATCCGGCGCGGCAGCGCGGCGCCCAGCCGGACCGACTGGCCGACCAGGACCTTGATCGTGCGGAACATGGCGTCCATCCGCACCCGGGTCATCGTGCGGTGCCGCATGACGCTCAGCCAGGCGTTGAAGACGTGCACCGCGGCCAGCACGCCGGTCCACCCGGCCAGCGCCGCGTAGTCACCGGGCGTCAGCCCCTCGTCCACGGCACGCGAGAGCAGGTACGGCGTCGCCGCCAGCAGCACCATCCACACGGCGGAGATCAGGGACCCGAGCGCCGACCGTCCTGCCTGCTGGGTGACCAGCCACCACAGATAGCGCGCGCCGCCACGGCGGTCGGGCTCGCCCGGATCCTCGTACGCGTCGATCATCGTTCCCCGTTCCCCGTTCCTCCGTCGTGCCGTCCCGCTATGCCAGGCTGTCCCGCCATGCCCGGTGCAGATCCGCGAACCTGCCCGTCCCGGCGATCAGTTCGGCCGGGGTGCCGTCCTCGACGATCCGGCCGTGCTCCATCACCAGGACCCGGTCGGCGATCTCGACGGTGGACAGCCGGTGCGCGATGACGACCGCCGTACGCCCGTGCAGCACCGTCGCCATCGCGCGCTGCACCGCCCGTTCGCCGGGGATGTCGAGGGAGCTGGTCGCCTCGTCGAGGATCAGCACGGCTGGATCGGCGAGCAACGCCCGTGCGAACGCGACGAGTTGACGCTGTCCGGCGGAGATACGGCCGCCCCGCTTGCGTACGTCGGTGTCGTAGCCGTCGGGCAGGGAGCTGATGAAGTCGTGCGCGCCGATGGCCTTCGCGGCCCGCTCGATCTCCTCGCGGGTGGCGTCGGGGCGGCCGATGGCGATGTTCTCGGCGACGGTGCCGGAGAACAGGAACGCCTCCTGCGTCACCATCACCACCCCGCGCCGCAGTTCGGGCACGGACAGCTCGCGCAGGTCCACGCCGTCCAGCAGGACCCGGCCGTCGGACGGGTCGTAGAAGCGGGCGAGCAGCTTGGCCAGCGTCGACTTGCCGGCGCCGGTGGAGCCGACGACCGCGACCGTCTGCCCGGCCGGGAGGGTGAGGTCGAAGCGGGGCAGCACCTCGCCGCCGGTGCGGTAGCCGAAGCGGACGCCGTCGAAGACGACCTCGCGGCCGGGGTGCTCGGACCGCAGCGCCGGGAGCTGCCGGGGTGTCGACGGCTCGGGCACGGACGGCGTCTGGGCGAGCAGCCCGGCGATCTTCTCCAGGGAGGCGGCCGCCGACTGGTAGGAGTTGAGGAACATGCCGAGCCGGTCGATCGGGTCGTACAGCCGCCGCAGGTACAGCACGGCCGCCGCCAGCACACCGAGGGCCAGCGTGCCGCCCGCGACCCGGTAGGCGCCCCACAGCACGATGCCCGCGACCGCCGTGTTGGCGACGATCCGGGAGCCGACGACGTAGCGGGCCATCTCCAGCAGGGCGTCGCCGTTCGTCCGCTCGTGCCGGGCGTTGAGGACCTGGAAGTCGGCGTCGTTGGCGGCCTCGCGGCGGAAGGCGCGCACCGGGCGGATGCCGTTCATGGTCTCCACGAACTTGACGATCACCGCCGCGATGGCGGTGGAGCGCAGCCGGTACACCCGCGCCGCGCGCCGCCGGTACATCCGGACGAGGAGGTACAGCGGCACGAACGAGGCCACGGCGACCGCGCCCAGTCCCAGGTCCAGCCACAGCAGCATCGCCGAGATGTAGACGAAGGACAGGATGACGGTGACGAGCTCCTGAAGGCCCTCGTTCAGGAGCTCGCGCAGGGACTCCACGTCCGTGGTGGAGCGGGAGATGAGCCGGCCCGAGGTGTAGCGCTCGTGGAAGTCGACGCTCAGCGCCTGGGCATGGCGGAAGATCCGGCCGCGCAGGTCGAGCAGCACGTCCTGGTTCACGCGGGCCGAGACCAGGATGAACGCGTACTGGAGCCCGCCGGAGACCAGCGCGCACAGCAGGTACCCGACCGCGACCACGATCAGCGGCCCGAGATCGTCCCGCCGGAACGCCGGCACCGCCGAGTCGATCGCGTACGCCACCAGCAACGGCCCTGCCTGCACCGCCGCCTGCTGGAGCAGCAGCAGAAGGGTGGTGAGCGCGACCCGCGCCTTCATCGGGGCGAGCAGCGAGCGCAGGAGGGCGGCCGTGGCGCCCGGGGGAGTGGGCAGGACATCGCGGTCGAAGGGGTCCAGGGCCGCGTCGTCGGGCTGACCGTCGGGGCGGCCCTTGGCGGGCGCGGCGGCGGTGGCGGTCATCGATGGGCCTCCTCGGGTGCGCCGGTCACTCCGTCCAGCGGGCCGACTTCGTC
Organism: Streptomyces sp. NPDC093568; assembly: GCF_044764945.1. Classification (NCBI taxonomy): domain Bacteria; kingdom Bacillati; phylum Actinomycetota; class Actinomycetes; order Kitasatosporales; family Streptomycetaceae; genus Streptomyces; species Streptomyces sp. NPDC093568. The sequence goes on from NZ_JBIWJD010000004.1 coordinate 351,248, forward strand.
CGCCGGGCCTGGGTCATCCGCCGGGCCCGCTCCGTCCGCCTCCTGCGCGCCGGCCATCAGATGGGCGTACTCCGCGTTGGCCCGCAGCAGTTCGTGGTGCGTGCCGACCGCGGTGATCCGGCCGTCGGAGAGCAGGGCGACGCGGTCCGCGAGAAGCACGGTGGAGGGGCGGTGGGCCACGATGAGGGCGGTAGTCTCCGCGAGGACGTCGCGCAGGGCCGCCTCCACCGCGGCCTCCGTGTGGACGTCCAGGGCGGACAGCGGGTCGTCGAGGACGAGGAAGCGGGGCCGGCCGACCACCGCTCGCGCGAGCGCCAGCCGCTGCCGCTGACCGCCGGAGAGGCTGAGCCCCTGCTCGCCGACCTGCGTCCCGGTGCCGTGCGGCAGGTCGTGCGCGAAGGCGGCCTGCGCGACCGCGAGCGCCCGCTCCAGCTCGGGCTGTCCCGCGTCCTCCCCGGCCCCCATGAGAACGTTGTCCGCGACGCTGGCCGAGAAGAGCGTGGGCTCCTCGAAGGCGACGGCGACGAGGGAGCGCAGCTCCTCGCGGGTCATGGCGGTGATGTCCTGCCCGTCGAGGGTGATCCGCCCGGACGTCACCTCGTGCAGACGCGGGACGAGGGCGGTCAGCGTCGTCTTGCCGCTGCCCGTCGCGCCGACCAGGGCCATGGACTCGCCGGGGCGGATGTGCAGGTCGATGCGGTCGAGGACGGGCGGTGAGTCCGCGGCGGCGTCGGGATAGCGGAACCGCACGTCGTGGAAGCGCAGTCCGAGGTCCTTACGGTCCTCCCGCACCGTCGAGACCGTGTGGTCCTCCGGCCGCTCGTCCATGACCTCGAAGTACCGCTCCGTCGCCGTCGCCGCCTCCTGGCTCATCGCCAGCAGGAACCCGATCGAGTCCACCGGCCACCGCAGCGCCAGCGCCGTCGACAGGAACGCCACCAGCGTGCCCGCCGACAGCTCCCCGTCCGCCACCTGCACCGCGCCCAGCACCAGCGCCGCCCCGATCGCCACCTCCGGCAGCGTCACGATGACGCCCCAGATCGTCGCCAGCAGCCGCGCCTTGCGCAGCTCCGTGCCGCGTAGCGTCCCCGACAGCTCGCGGAACGCCCGCGCCTGACTGCGGTGCCGCCCGAACCCCTTGATGATCCGGATGCCGAGCACGCTCTCCTCGACGACCGTCGTCAGGTCGCCGACCTGGTCCTGCGCACGGCGCGCCACCTCGGCGTACCGCTTCTCGAAGATCACGCAGGTGACCATCACCGGCACCGCCGGGATCAGGATCACCAGCCCCAGCGTCCAGTCCTGCAGCAGCATGATGATCACGCCGACCAGGATGGTCACGCCGTTGACCAGCAAGAACGTCAGCGGAAAGGCGAGGAACATGCGCAGCAGCATCAGATCCGTGGTGCCCCGCGACAGCAGCTGTCCCGACGCCCACCGGTCGTGGAAGGCCACCGGCAGCCGCTGCAGCCGCCGGTACAGATCCGCCCGCATCCCCGCCTCGACGCCGGCCAGCGGCCGCGCCACCAGCCAGCGCCGCAGCCCGAACAGCAGCGCCTCCGCGAGGCCGAGCAGCAGCAGATACAGCGCCCCGAGCCACACCCCGGCCGGATCCCGGTCGGCGACGGGGCCGTCCACCATCCACTTCAGGACGAGCGGGATGACGAGCGACAGACACGACGCGACGATCGCCACGAACGCGGCGGTGAACAACCGCACCCGCACCGGCCGCACATACGGCCACAGGCGCAGCAGCGTACGCACGGCGGAACGTTCGGACCTGGCCTCGGCGGTTGCACGTGTCGTCACCATCAGCAGTGAGCCTACGGATCGCCACTGACACTGCCCACCGAGTTTTGGCCGGTCCGGATTCGGTCGATGGTCCTACGACCTGCGTGTTCGGGGGGTCGTACAGCTGCGGCGGCCGGTCGGTCGTACGTCCGGCATCAACCGATCGGCGGATGTCCCTTCGAGCGCGACGGCCGATGTGGCGGGCCCCGCCGCGCCGCGACCCTGATGCCATGTCCGTCATCGAAGTCACCGACCTGCGCAAGTCCTACGGCGGCCGCACCGTCGTGGACGGGGTCTCCTTCAGCGTCGACGAGGGCGAGATCTTCGGCATCCTCGGCCCGAACGGCGCCGGCAAGACCACCACCGTCGAGTGCGTCGAGGGCCTGCGCGTCCCCGACGCGGGCCGCGTCCGGGTCACCGGCCTCGACCCCGTCGCCGACCACGACCGGGTCTCCCGGGCCCTCGGCGCCCAGCTCCAGGAGGGCCGCCTCCAGGAGAAACTCACCGTCCGCGAGGCACTCCAGCTGTACGCCTCCTTCTACCCCAGCCCCGCCGACTGGCGCCCGCTCGCCGAACGCCTGGGCCTGGCCGAGCGGCTCGGCACCCGGTTCGGCAAGCTCTCCGGCGGCCAGAAGCAGCGCCTGTTCATCGCGCTCGCCCTGGTCGGGGACCCACGGATCGTCGTCCTGGACGAGCTGACCACCGGCCTCGACCCCCGGGCCCGCCGGGACACCTGGGAACTCATCGAGGACATTCGCGCGAACGGCGTAACCGTCCTGCTCGTCACCCACTTCATGGAGGAGGCGCAGCGCCTCTGCGACCGGATCGCCGTGATCGACAAGGGCCGCATCGCCGCCCTGGACACCCCGGCCGGTCTGATCCGTCGCTCCGCCCGCGCCACGGTGATCACCTTCACGCCGTCCGAACCGCTGGACGACGGCGAGCTGAACGCGCTGCCCGCGCTCGCCTCCGTCGAGCACAAGGACGGCCGGATCACCCTGTCCGGCAGCGACGAGACGGTCAACGCCGTGATCACCCTCCTCGCACGCCACCGCATCACCGCCCACCAACTGCGGGTCAGCGACGCCACGCTGGACGACGCGTTCCTGGACCTGACGGAGTCGAACATGTCGGAGACGCACATGACGGAGACGAACATGACGGAGAGCGCGCCATGAACACCGCCGTGCTGCGCACCGAGGCCCGCCTGCTCACCCGCGAACCCGGCAGCCTCTTCTGGATCCTGGTCTTCCCGCCCGTGCTGCTGGCGATCCTCGGCGCCGTCCCGGCCTTCCGCGAACCCCAGGACGGCCTCGGCGGCCTGCGCGTCGTCGACACCTACGTACCGGTGACCGTCCTCGTCGGCATGATCGTCGCCGGAGTGCAGTCGATGCCGGTCGGCCTGACCGGCTACCGGGAACAGGGCATCCTGCGCCGGATGTCCACCACCCCGGTGCGGCCCTCGGCGCTGCTGTCCGCGCAGATGCTGGTGCACGCCCTGGCCGCGGTGCTGTCGGCGCTGCTGGCGCTCGCGGTCGGACGGCTCGTCTACGACGTACGACTGCCCGGACAGCCGTACGGCTATCTGCTCGCGCTGGTCCTCGCCGTGCTCGTCGCGCTGGCGCTGGGGTCGGTGATCTCGGCGGTGTCCGCCACGGTGAAGATCGCGGGTGCCGTCGGGACGGCGGTGTTCTTCCCGATGCTGTTCTGCGCGGGCGTGTGGCTGCCGGTGCAGGCCATGCCCGAACTGATGGCGGACATCGTGGGGTTCACGCCGTTCGGCGCCGCCGCCCAGGCCCTGAGCCAGGCCACGGCGGGCGACTGGCCAGGCTGGGGCCACCTCGGCGTCATGGCGGCCTGGACGGTCGCGCTGTCGGCGGCGGCCGCGCGCTGGTTCCGCTGGGAGTAGGCGGCCTGCCGTGCAGACTGGAGGCATGACCGCGGCGGACACCGACATCGAGCGGCGCTGGGAGCTCATCCGCAGCAAGGGGCCCTACGGGCTGCTCGCGGTCGGCACCCTGCTGTCGGTCGCCACCGCCGAGCTGATGCCGGGCACGGCGGAGCGGATCGCGGTCGCGGTGCTGGTCGCCGCCGGGTTCGCCCTCCAGTTGTGGTGGGGCCGGGCGAGCCGCACCCGCCCGGGCCCGTCCACCGCGGGCACGGTCTACTACGGGCTGCGCTGGGCGCTCGGGTTCGTGTTGACCTGGCTGAACCCGTTCTTCGCGTTCTACGCCGTCACCGGCTACTTCGACTCCGACGAGCTGATCCCCGGCCGGCGGCTGCGGTGGCTCGGCCCGTTCGCCTGCTCGGTCGCGGTCTCCGGGTCGCAGGCCGGAGGGCTGCCCTTCCACGAGCCCGTGCAGTGGGCGGTGTTCGCCGGACTCCTGGTCGTCAACAACGTGATCCTGACAGTGGTCGGCCACCTCACCAGCCAGCAGGAGGAACGCTCCCGCGCCCGCGCCGAGACCATCGCCGAACTCGAACGCACCAACGCGGCGTTGCAGCAGGCCCTGGACGAGAACGCGGCCCTTCACGCCCAACTCCTCGTCCAGGCGCGGGAGGCCGGCGTCGCCGACGAGCGCCGCCGGCTCGCCGCCGAGATCCACGACACCATCGCCCAGGGCCTGACCGGCATCATCGCCCAGCTCCAGGTCGTCGCGGGCGCCCCCGACCTGCCCACCGCCCGCTCCCACCTCGACCGTGCCTCCGCCCTCGCCCGCCACAGCCTCGGCGAGGCCCGGCGCTCGGTGCACAACCTCGCCCCCGTGGCCCTGGAGAACGACGGACTGCCGCAGGCCCTCAAGGGAACCGTCGCCGAATGGGCCGAACGCACCGGCGTGCGCGCCGACTTCACGGTCACCGGCACCGCGGAACACCTCCACGACGAGATCTCGGCGACCCTCCTGCGGATCGCCCAGGAAGCCCTCTCCAACGCCGCCCGCCACGCCCGCGCGACCCGCGTGGGCGTCACCCTGTCCTTCCTCGGCGACGAGGTGATCCTCGACATCCGCGACGACGGCGAGGGCTTCGACCCGCTCGTCCTCCCCGAGCGCAGCCACACCGGCGGCTTCGGCCTGGCCGGCATGCGCGCCCGCGCCGAGCGCATGGCCGGCTGCCTCACCGTCGAGTCCGAACCGGGGCGCGGAACGGCCCTGTCGGCTCGCGTACCTTTGGTACGCCATGAGTAGCGACGAGTCGTCCATCTCCCTACTGATCGTCGACGACCACCCCGTCGTACGGGACGGTCTGCGCGGCATGTTCGAGTCCGCGCCCGGCTTCGTCGTGCTCGGCGAGGCGGCGAGCGGCGAGGAGGCCCTGGAGCGGGCCGCCGCCCTCGACCCCGACGTGATCCTGATGGACCTGCGCATGCCGGGCGGCGGCGGGGTCGCGGCGATCGCCCACCTCACCCGCACCGGCGCCCGCGCCAAGGTCCTCGTACTGACCACGTACGACACCGACTCCGACACCCTCCCCGCCATCGAGGCCGGCGCGACGGGCTACCTCCTCAAGGACGCCCCGCGCGACGAGCTCTTCACCGCGGTCCGCGCCGCCGCGGAGGGCCGCACGGTCCTCTCCCCGGCGGTGGCCTCCCGCCTGGTCTCCGCCGTACGCACCCCGAGAACCCCCGGCAACGAGCCCCTCTCCGCCCGCGAGCGCGAGGTGCTGGCCCTGGTCGCCAAGGGCACGTCCAACCGCGAGATCGCCCGCGAACTCTTCATCAGCGAGGCGACCGTGAAGACCCACCTCACCCACCTGTACGCCAAGCTGGGCGTCAACGACCGGGCGGCGGCGGTCGCCACGGCGTACGAGCGGGGGATCCTCGGCTAGCTAGCCGGGGTAGGGGAGGAGCCCGGAGGCGATCCGCTCCCAGGACGTCCTGAGTTCCGCGAGCAGCTCCGGACGGTCGGGTGCCAGGTCCGCCTGCTCGCGCTGGTCGGCGCCGAGGTCGTAGAGGTGGTCGGTGCCCTTCTCGTCCCGGTAGTACTTCCAGTCACCGCGCCTGAGCGCCCGATTGGCCCGCACCCGCCAGAACAGGTCGCGCTCCGGCAGTTCCCTGCCGCGCAGGAGGTAGCCGGCGAGGCTGGTGCCGTCCAGGGGGTACGCCGGGTCGGGCCGTGCTCCGCCCAGCTCCAGCAGGGTGGCCGTCCAGTCGGGCGAGAAGACCGGCTCGTGGCTGACCTGCCGGCCGTCGACGCGGGCGGGCCAGCGCAGGATCGACGGGACCCGGATGCCGCCCTCCAGCAGTACGAACTTCTCGCCGCTGAGCGGCCAGTTGTAGGAGTAGCGCTCGCCGCCGTTGTCGCTGGCGAAGAGCACGAGGGTGTCGTCCTCCTGCCCCGACCGGCGCAGGGCGTCGAGCACCTCGCCGACGGCCGCGTCCAGGCTCTCCACCATCTGCGTGTACTTCTCGACCGAGCCGCCGTCGTAGTGGTTGAGCGCCCTGCTGACCTCGGCCTGGCTCTTCGCGGCCCGGATCTTCGCCTCGATCTCGGCGCCGGTCTCCTCGTCGCCCTCGGCGAGCCAGGGCCAGTGCGGGGTCGTGAAGTTGAGGTTCAGCAGCCAGGGCCTGTCGTGGTCCCGGCTCACGTACTCGACGGCCCGCTCGGTCAGCACGGTCGTGTAGTAGCGCAGGTCCTTGTACTCGGCGTCGCCCTCGTAGAGGTCGTAGGCACCCAGCTGGCCGAGCTTGGAGTAGTACTCCAGGACGCCGCCGAAGTTGCCGAAGAACTCGTCCCAGCCGGACTTGGTGGGGCTGTGATCGGGCAGCCAGCCGCAGTGCCACTTGCCGATGAGCGCTGTGGCGTAGCCCGCCCTCTTCAGCAGGGAGGCCAGGGTGGGATGGTTCGGGTCCAGCCCCTGCGCCTTGTTGGCGATGGGCTCGGCGAGACCGCCCGGCGTACGCCCCGGATAGCGCCCGGTGTAGAGGCTGAAGCGGGTCGGGGAGCACGTCGCCGAGCCGGAGTAGGCGTTGGTGAACCGCACCCCCTGGCGGGCCAGCCGGTCCAGGTTCGGGGTCCTGATGTGCGGCGCGCCGTACGAGGAGAGGTCGGCCCAGCCGAGGTCGTCACCGAGGATGACGAGGAGGTTGGGGCGCCTGCCGGACGCGGCGGGACGGGCCTTGAAGGGGCGCTCGGCGGGGGCTGCTGCGGCGGCATCGGCGGCGGTGGTCGTACCGGCGACGGCGGTCACGGCACCGCCGCCGACGAGGCCACCGAAGGCACGGCGGGATATCTCGGGCATGTGCGTCAGTCGATCAGCGCGCCGATCTCAGGACCAGGAAACGGGCGCGCATTTCACGACCTTGAAACGCTGCCTCAATCGACCCGCAGCAACAGCACCGCCCGCCCCGGCACACGGATCACCGCGCCCGCCGGGTGCTCCACCCCCGGCGCCTCCCCCTGCTCCTCCCGCGAGGTGTCGACGACGACCTCGTACCGCTCGGCCCACGGCGGGCCCGGCAGGGTGAAGCTCGTCGGGCGGTCCCCGGCGTGCAGGACGGCCAGGAAGCTGTCGTCCACTATCGGCGCCCCGCGCTCGTCCCGGCCCGGGATGTCCCGCCCCGACAGATACATGCCCAGCGTGGCGGCGGGCGCGTACCAGTCCCGTTCCGTCATCTCCGTGCCCCGCGCGGTGAACCAGGCCAGGTCCCGCAGCCCGTCCGCCGAGTGCGCGCGCCCGGAGAAGAAGGCCCGGCGGCGCAGCACCGGGTGCCGGTGCCGCAGCTCGATCAGCCGGGACGTCAGGTCGAACAGCGCCTTCCAGCCCGGCTGTTCCAGCAGCCCCCAGTCCAGCCAGCTGATCTCGTTGTCCTGGCAGTAGGCGTTGTTGTTGCCGCGCTGCGTGCGCCCCAGCTCGTCGCCCGCGACCAGCATCGGCACACCCGTCGACAGCAGCAGGGTCGTCAGCAGGTTCCGCAGCTGCCGGCGCCGTAGCGCCCGTACCCGCTCGTCGTCCGTCTCGCCCTCGGCGCCGCAGTTCCAGGACCGGTTGTCGTCCGAGCCGTCCCGGTTGCCCTCGCCGTTGGCCTCGTTGTGCTTGCGCTCGTAGGACACCAGGTCCCGCAGCGTGAAACCGTCGTGCGCGGTCACGAAGTTGACGGAGGCGTACGGGCGGCGCCCGCCCCACGCGTACAGGTCGCTCGACCCCGACAGCCGGTACCCCAGGTCCCGTACGTCCGGCAGCGCGCCCCGCCAGAAGTCCCGTACGGCGCCCCGGTAGCGGTCGTTCCACTCCGTCCACAGTGGCGGGAAGGCTCCCACCTGGTAGCCGCCCGAGCCGACGTCCCACGGTTCGGCGATCAGCTTCACGCGCCGCAGCACCGGATCCTGCGCGATGACGGCCAGGAACGGCGACAGCATGTCGACGTCGTGCATCGAGCGGGCCAGCGCCGCGGCCAGGTCGAAGCGGAAGCCGTCCACGCCCATCTCGGTCACCCAGTAACGCAGGGAGTCGGTGATGAGGCGGAGCACGTGCGGCTGTACGACGTGCAGCGTGTTGCCGCAGCCCGTGTAGTCCGCGTACCGGCGCGCGTCCGACTGCAACCGGTAGTACCCCCGGTTGTCGATGCCCTTCAGCGACAGCGTCGGGCCCAGCTCGCCCGCCTCCGCCGTGTGGTTGTAGACGACGTCGAGGATCACCTCGATCCCGGCCGCGTGCAGCGCGCGGACCATGCGCTTGAACTCGCCGACCTGCTGACCGGTCGTACCGGACGCGGCGTACGCGGCGTGCGGGGCGAAGTAGCCCACGGAGTTGTAGCCCCAGTAGTTGCGCAGGCCCTTGCGCAGCAGATGGTCCTCGTGCGCGAACTGGTGCACCGGCAGCAGTTCGACGGCCGTCACGCCCAGCTTGACGAGGTGCTCGATCGCCGCGGGATGCGCGAGACCGGCGTAGGTGCCCCGCAGTTCCTCCGGGATCCCGGGGTGCAGCTTCGTGAAGCCCCGGACGTGCACCTCGTAGATCACCGAGTCGGCCCACGGCGTCTTCGGCCGCCGGTCGTCCGCCCAGTCGTCGTCATCGTGGACGACGACGCCCTTGGGGACGTACGGCGCCGAGTCCCGCTCGTCGCGCACGGTGTCCGCGACATGCTGCTGGGGCCAGTCGCGGACATGCCCGTACACCTCCGGCGGCAGGCTGAAGTCGCCGTCCACGGCGCGGGCGTACGGGTCCAGCAGCAGCTTCGCCGGGTTCCAGCGGGCACCCGTCCACGGATCCCAGCGGCCGTGCACCCGGTAGCCGTACCGCTGGCCGGGCATCACCCCGGGCACGAACCCGTGCCAGATCTCGTGCGTCAGTTCGGTCAGCCGGGCCCGGGTCTCCCTGCCCTGTTCATCGAACAGACAGAGCTCCACCGCCTCCGCCCCGCCCGCCCACAACGCGAAGTTGGTGCCCGCCACCCCGTCCGGGCCGACCCGGAAGCGGGCGCCGAGCGGCACGGGCGTGCCCGGCCACACGGGCACCGCGGGGGCCTTGTGCCGCACGCCGTTCACGACGGCGGCCGGGCGCCCCTCCTCGGCGACGGCCGCCCCGGCCACCGCCTCCTGCTCGGCTGCGCTCGACACCTGTGGCCTCCCACGGCTCACGGACCACACGATGTGGAAGGAGAGCACGCGGTCGTCCCTGGCCGCGGCTCCCCGTCGCGTTGTCCTCCCACATGTTCTGCCCACCGCATGGCTCGCACTCACGTTTCCCCAGGGCCGCCCCCGTCGTTGGGGTCTTCGTGAGGCACGTACAAGGGCGCGCGCGGCGCGCGGGGGCCGCGTTGGCCGCCGTACTGACATGGGCAGGGCTGCTGGCCGGGGCGGCCGGCTGCACCACGGACGGCGGCTTCGACGAGGTGCTGGACAAACCGCCGGCACCCGAGGACGTCATCCGGGTCATGCCCGAGGACGACTCCAAGGACGTACGCCCCGAGGACCGGCTGCTCGTCCGTGTGCCCGGCGGTCGCCTGGAGTCGGTCCGGGTCGTCAAGTCCCAGGACGCCCAGGAGACCCCGGTGCCCGGGCGCATCTCCAAGGACGGCCGGCGCTGGGAGCCCGCGGACGCCAGGCTCGCGCTGGCCGCCCGGTACACGATCGACGCCGTGGCCGTCGACGGCCAGGGCCGGCGCAGCGCGCGGCACACGACCTTCGCCACGCACGTCCCCGACGAACGGTTCATCGGATACGTCGCCCCGGAGGACCGCTCGACCGTCGGCACCGGAATGATCGTCTCCCTGGAGTTCAACCGGGCGATCGAGAACCGGGCCGCCGTCGAACGCGCCGTCGAGGTCACCGCCGAGCCGGCCGTGGAGATCCGCCCGCACTGGTTCGGCACGGCCCGCCTCGACTTCCGCCCCCGGGACTACTGGAAGCCCGGCACCCGGGTCACCGTCGCCCTGCGGCTGCGGGACGTCGAAGGGGCGCGCGGGGTGTACGGGCTCCAGCACAAGACCTTCTCCTTCACCGTCGGCCGCCACCAGGTCTCCCTAGTCGACGCGGCCGAGCACACCATGGAGGTCCGCCGCGACGACGAGCTCCTCGCCACCGTCCCCATCACGGCGGGCGCGCCCAGGATGACCACCTACAACGGCAAGATGGTGGTCACCGAGATGCTCGAACTGACCCGGATGAACGGCGCCACGGTCGGCTTCAAGAAGAAGAACGGCAAGGGCGAGTACGACATCCCGGACGTCCCGCACGCCATGCGCCTGACCGACTCCGGCACCTTCCTGCACGGCAACTACTGGGCGGACGCCTCGGTCTTCGGGCACGGCAACGTCAGTCACGGCTGTGTGGGGCTCAGGGACGTCAAGGGCGGCGGCACCGACACCCCGGCGGGCTGGTTCTTCGACCGGAGCCTGATCGGGGACGTCGTCGAAGTGGTCCATAGCAATGACAAAAAGGTCGCTCCCGACAATGGCCTCGGAGGGTGGAATATGGGCTGGAAGGAGTGGAAGGCGGGTAGTGCGGTGAAGTAACCCGACAGGGGGGTGAGTTGGGCGGCCCGCTCGACCGACCGGCTCTCGGCCGATGTTGGAACGGAACGGTGACAATCGCGCGGCGCCGACGCGCCTGGCCTTGTGGTTAATATGCGCCGATGCGCGCGGCTGACGCGCGGGGGAGCGGGTCGGACCAGGCCCGGGGAGGGGAGAACGACTTTGAACGTGCGGCCGATATCGGGGGCGTCGGTTGACGGACGCGGGCGCAGGCGCGGGGGGCTGACCGCGATCGCGGGTGTGCTGCTGCTGACCGTGACCGCGTGCGCCGGCGGCGGCGGGGCGGACCCGGGTACCGGGGAGGGCAAGGGCGGCGACTCCAGTACGGCGGAGTCCAGGAAGTCGCAGGCCGTCGTGACGATAGCCCCGGGCGACGGCGCCAAGTCCGTCGACACCAGCGGTGCGCTGAAGGTGACCGCGGCCAAGGGCAAGCTGACGGATGTCGAGGTCAAGGACGCCAAGGGCAACGCGATAGCCGGGAAGATATCCGGCGACGGCGGCACATGGACCCCGGCCACGCACCTGGCCGCCGCGACGAAGTACACGGTGCACGCGGTCGCCAAGGACGCCGACGGCCTGGAGGCCGCCAAGGAGGCCGACTTCACCACCCTGACGCCGAAGAACACCTTCATCGGCCGGTTCACGCCGGAGGACGGTTCCAAGGTCGGCGTCGGAATGCCGTTCTCGCTGCGCTTCGACCGGGGCATCACCAACCCCGACGACGTCGAGAAGGCGATCACCGTCAAGACCGAGCCGGCCGTCGAGGTCGCGGGCCACTGGTTCGGCAACGACCGCCTCGACTTCCGTCCCGAGAAGTACTGGAAGGCCGGCACCAAGGTCACCGTCGAGCTCAACCTCGACGGCGTCGAGGGCCGCGACGGCGTCTACGGCGAGCAGGACAAGAAGGTCTCCTTCACCATCGGCCGCAACCAGGTGTCGGTCGTCGACGCCAAGGCCAAGAAGATGAAGGTCATGCAGGACGGCAAGGTCGTCAAGACCATCCCCGTCACCACCGGCGCTCCCGGGTACGAGACCTGGAACGGCCAGATGGTCATGACCGAGAAGTTCGTGCAGACCCGGATGAACGGCGACACGGTCGGCTACGACGGCGAGTACGACATCAAGGACGTGCCGCACGCCATCCGCCTGACCGATTCCGGCACCTTCATCCACGGCAACTACTGGGCCGGCGGCGCCTTCGGCAACACCAACGCCAGTCACGGCTGCGTCGGCCTGCGCGACGTCAAGGGCGCGTGGAGCAAGGACACCCCGGCCGCGTGGTTCTACAACCACTCGATCATCGGCGACGTGGTGGTCGTGAAGAACTCCGCGGACGGCACGGTGGCCCCGGAGAACGGCCTCAACGGCTGGAACATGTCCTGGGAGAAGTGGAAGGCATAACTCCGGCGTGACGGACACCCGGCCCCGGCGCAGGACCTCGATGTGAGGTACGGCACCGGGGCCGGGTGCGTTAGTCGACGTTAACCTGCTCGCATGACCGTGAATCTCGAAGTCGCCGAAGGTGTCGGAACCCTCCGCCTCGACCGACCGCCCATGAACGCGCTGGACGTCGCCACCCAGGACCGGCTCAAGGAGCTCGCCGAGGAGGCGAGCCGGCGCGACGACGTACGGGCCGTGGTGATCTACGGCGGGGAGAAGGTGTTCGCGGCGGGCGCGGACATCAAGGAGATGCAGGCCATGGACCACACCGCGATGGTCCTGCGCGCCCGCGCCCTGCAGGAGTCGTTCACGGCGGTGGCCCGGATCCCCAAGCCGGTGGTGGCGGCGGTGACGGGCTACGCGCTCGGCGGTGGCTGCGAGTTGGCGCTGTGCGCCGACTTCCGGATCGTCGCGGACAACGCCAAGCTGGGCCAGCCGGAGATCCTGCTCGGCCTGATCCCGGGCGCGGGCGGCACTCAGCGGCTGGCCCGACTGATCGGCCCGTCCAAGGCGAAGGACCTGATCTTCACGGGCCGTATGGTCAAGGCCGACGAAGCACGCGAACTGGGCCTGGTGGACCGCGTCGTGGCGCCGGACCAGGTCCACGCCGAGGCGCACGCCTGGGCGGCCAAGCTGGCTCAGGGCCCGGCGATCGCGCTGCGCGCGGCGAAGGAGTCGATCGACACGGGCCTGGAGACGGACATCGAGACGGGCCTGGCGGTCGAACGGGGCTGGTTCGCCGGTCTGTTCGCCACGGAGGACCGCGAGCGGGGCATGCGGAGCTTCGTGGAGGAGGGGCCGGGCAAGGCGAAGTTCCTCTGACGGCGGTCACCACCGGAGCCGAATGTCACCCCTGGAACTCCGTCGAAGCACTTGCAATTGACGGGGTGTCTGATTCCGGGTCCCTCGATGGGGCGGTTTATGGCAGCCTTAAGCCAACCTTAAGCGTGCCTTGTCGAGGGAGCCCGTCGATTGCCTCCAGCAGACCCGTCGCCGCAGGCCAGGCAGGCTGTGGAAGGCGCCGAACTGCCGCTGTCATATGCCAACCGGGCGGGGCGGAATGAGGGCTTCCGGGGGGTGTTTTCCTCAGGAACGGCCCCGGCGGGCGCCGCGGGCGGCCATGATGGGGGCATGGCGGGGCTGGAGGGTGTCGAACACCCGCGGGGAAACGGCCGTGCGGCTGCGGCGCGCTGGTCGCCGGCCGTCGAGGACGAAGCTGCCTCGAAGGCGCTGGAACTGTTCGGCAATCCCACGGAGGCCGAAGTTCCGCTCCCGTCCCGCCCGGAATCCGCCGCGACCGCCCGGCGACTGGCCCAGGTGGTGGTGCTCCGGCAGTGGGGCCTGACGCCGAAGATGACGGAGGACGCGGTCCTGCTCGTCTCGGAACTCGTGGGCAACGCCGTCCGCCACACCGGCGCCCGCGTCTTCGGCCTCCGTATGCGCCGCCGCCGCGGCTGGATCCGCATCGAGGTCCGTGACCCGTCCCGCGGTCTGCCCTGTCTGATGCCGGTTCAGGAGATGGACATCAGCGGCCGGGGCCTGTTCCTGGTCGACAAACTCTCCGACCGCTGGGGCGTGGACCTGCTGCCGCGTGGCAAGACGACCTGGTTCGAGATGAGGGTGTCGGACCGCTGACGCCCGCCTTGGTGCGGTCGGGGCACGGCGACCCGTATGGGCCGCCAATCGGGTAAATCGCGTGATTTTCGGGGTAATCCTCTTTAAATGGTGCGTGATCATTGGCAACCGCCACGCCACCCCGCCCACCGGAAGAACCGCCGATGAACCTCACGCACCGCGCCCTCCTCACCGCCCTGGCCCTCCTCGCGCTCGCCGCCTGCGGCACCGAACCCGGCGGGGGCCAGGATCGCGCCGCAGCGCCCCACGAAACCCGGGCCGCCGTCCCCGCCCCGGTGAAGGAGGAGACCGTCAAGGGCCTCGCCGGCATGCCCCCCGTCCTCGACCCCAAGGACGTCTACGCCGCCGACCGCCCCAACAGGCTCTCCCCGGTCGTCAGGGACTTCCCCTCCCGCGTGTACGTCCCGAACAGCGAGTCGGACACCGTCTCCGTCATCGACCCGAAGACGTACGAGGTCATCGAGACCATCCCCGTGGGCCGCCAGCCCCAGCACGTCGTCCCGTCCTGGGACCTGAAGACCCTCTGGGTCAACAACAACCGCGGCCACACCCTCACCCCGATCGACCCGAGGACCGGCAAGGCGGGCGCGGAGGTCGAGGTCCACGACCCCTACAACCTCTACTTCACCCCCAACGGCAAGTACGCCGTCGTCATGGCCTCCCTCGACCGCGAACTCGTCTTCCGCGACCCCCACACCATGGAGCCGGTCAAGACCGAACCGGTCAGCTGCTACGGCGTCAACCACGCCGACTTCTCCCTCGACGGCCGGTACTTCATCGTCTCCTGCGAGTTCAGCGGCGAACTGCTGAAGGTCGACACCGAGAAGATGAAGGTCGTCGGGCAGCAGAAGCTCCCCTTCGACGGCGCCATGCCCCAGGACGTCAAGATCTCGCCGGACGGCAAGCGGTTCTACATCGCCGACATGATGGCCCACGGCATGTGGGTCCTGGACGGCGACAAGTTCACCGAGCCCACCCTCCTGCCCACCGGCAAGGGCTGCCATGGCCTCTACGTCGCCCGCGACTCCCGCGAGATGTACGTCTCCAACCGGGGCGAGGGCACCGTCTCCGTCTTCGACTTCACGCGGAACCGGGTCACCAAGAAGTGGCACCTCCCCGACGGCGGCAGCCCCGACATGGGCGGCGTCTCCGCCGACGGCAAGGTGCTGTGGTTGTCGGGACGCTACGACTCCGAGGTGTACGCCATCGACACCCGCACCGGGGCCGAACTCGCCCGCATCCCGGTCGGCGCGGGCCCGCACGGCCTGGCCGTCTACCCGCAGCCCGGCCGCTACTCCCTCGGTCACACCGGCATCTTCCGCTGACCGGCGGCCGGTTGCCCCGCGGTCGGCGGACACGCCGCCGAACGAGTGAAGATCCCCGGCCGCCCGCCCAGGGCACGCCATCGTGGCCCCATGATCACAACTCGCCTGCGCCGGCGGGCCGTTGCCGCCGCCCTGTCCCTCTCGGCCGTCCTCGCCACCACGGCCGCCACGGCTCCCGCGACGCCCGCCGCCTCCGTCACCCCGGCTCGCGCGGCCGACGCCAAGGCCGCACCCGGCCCGGCCGCCTGTCCCGTCCGGTTCGACGACCCGGTCAAGGCCGCCGCCGACCGCCGCGTCGACGTCGGCCGCATCACCCCCGACCCCGCCTGGCGCACCAGCTGCGGCACGCTCTACCGGGCCGACGGCCGTGGCCCGGAGATCGTGTTCCAGGAGGGCTTCCAGCCCCGGGACGTCGAGAACGGCCAGTACGATCTGGAGCAGTACGTCCTGGTCAACCAGCCCTCCCCGTACGTCTCCACGACCTACGACCACGACCTGTACAAGAAGTGGTGGAAGTCCGGCTGGAACTACTACATCGACGCCCCCGGCGGTATCGACGTGAACAAGACCATCGGCGACACCCACAAGTGGGCCGACCAGGTCGAGGTGGCCTTCCCCGGCGGTATCGACCGGAGTTACGTCATCGGCGTCTGCCCGGTGGACAGGACCACCAAGGTCGAGATCATGAGCGGCTGCCGGAGCAACCCGCACTTCGAGGCCTGGCACTGACGGTCCACCCGCTCGGCGCCTACCGGGGGTGCAGCAGCGCCTCCGCGCCCACCGGCCGGTACCCGGCCTCCAGGAACGCCCGCATGCTGCGGGCGTTCCCCGGCGCCACCTGCGCCCACAGCGGCTCCGTGACGAGCTGCCGGGCCGCCGACACCAGCACCCGCCCCAGCCCCCGGTGCCGTACCGCCTCGGCCACCTCGACCGACACCTCCAGCCTCCCCGCGACCCCGCGCCCCATGACCAGGACCCCGCCGTCCGCCACCCAGGCGCGCACCTCGTCACGCCGGCCGCGGGCGTAGCCGATCCGGGGGTGGCCGGCGCCCTCGACCTCGGTCAGCGCGAGCGGCGGCTCGCCGGGCAGCGGGGTGCCGACCAGGACCGCGTCGACCGTCTCGGCCGTACGCCCCGTCCGTTCCATGAGGGCCGCGAGGAAGCGCGGGTTCATCGGCGCGGCCAGCGCGTCGCAGTCGGTCTCGCGCAGGGTGTCGTACACCCACGCCTGATCCTCGTCGGTGACGACGACGGAGTGCGCGGTGAAGGCGAGGACGCCCGCGGTGCGGGGCGAGGGCTGGGGCACGACCGTCGTACGGCCGTCCGCGGGCGGGAAGACACCCCGCGCGACCCCGTCCAGAATGTCGCGCAGACTCCGCTCCGCCACGGCCGTCATCCTCACGCTCCCCGAGTAGGAGTTCACCTGGGTGGTCGCCGCACCGGAGGCTCATGGGGGCGGATAATCTGACCTCCGTCAGCAAGGCAACAAGGTACGACGAAAAGGGGCGGATCGGTGGCGCAGATCGACATCGAGGAAGCACGCAAGCAGTTCGAGCGCATCGATGCGGACGGTGACGGCACCATCACCGCCGCCGAGTTCAAGTCCGCCCTGGCTCAGGGTGGCGACTGGAACGTGACCGAGTCCGTCGCGGAGGCGATCATCAAGAGCCGCGACCTCAACGGCGACAAGGTCCTGTCGTTCGACGAGTTCTGGGCCTACCTGAGCAAGTGACGCCTACGAAGGGGCGCCTCTCCTTGCGGGGAAGGGCGCCCCTTCGTCATGCGACCACAGCTTTGGGTGCGGGTGTTGCGCGACCCTTCATCGCCTCAAGGGTCGCCTTTGCGCGCGGATCCGTGACTGATGTTCGGCTCATTCGTTGATCGAATGGTGGGTCAATAGGGCAGGCTCGGTGCTGGGGGATGAGTGAAGCTGTGCCAAGCGGGTGGGGACGGATGGGCGTGCGACCGATCATCCGACAGATATCCGCTGACGAAGGGGCTGTGTAAGACGCACTACATGCAGAACCGCCGGGGCAGGGGCATGGCCCCTATCGACATGGGCCGTGCTGTCGCGGAGGGTCGGCTGTGTGAGTTCGGCGGATGCGGCAGGGCGGTTTCTGCGAGAGGTCTCTGTGCTGCTCACTACCAACAGAGGACCAAGGGCCAGCCGCTCTCACCTCTGCGGAAGAAGAGGCCCAACGGCACTGTGCGAGAGATGGCCCAGCGCGGAGTCGCTGAATGTCTGGGGTGCGGTCGGCGTAAGCCGCTCTCGGAGTTCTCGTCACTCAACGCATCGGGCGCGCCGCGGCCGTACTGCAAGCCGTGCAACGCGGAGCGCGTTCGCCTGCAGCACTACAAGGTGACCAAGGAGTTCGTCGATATGCTGCTGCGTTTTCAGCGGAGTCGGTGTGCCGTATGCCGCAGTGTCCATACAGGCGGGAAAGCCCTGCACCTGGATCATGATCACTCGTGCTGCCTTCAGGGAAGTTGCGGCGACTGTGTGCGCGGGCTCGTGTGCGCCAACTGCAACCTCCTCGGACTCGCCTGGTACGAAGCTCTGCCGCGTGAGCTTCGTACCTACGGCCTGCTCAATGACTATCTCGCTGATCCGCCCGCGAAGCGGCTCAGGGCGGAAGTTGCCGTGGCGGGCGACAACGCCGGATAGATCGTCAGGCGTTCTCGGCCCACTCCCGCAACGCCGCCTTGCTGGAGAAGTTCGCCACGTTCCTGTCCAGCGGGTCGTCCGTGTACTGGTGGAAGCGCCACTTGGCCTGGATGCGGGGCTTGCCTGCCGTCACGTAGTCGGCGATCCACAGGCCGTCACCGGCGTAGGAGGTGGTGTCGACATTGAGCCAATAGTGGCGGTTTGCGTAGAGAATGACCGGATTGTTCGGCCGCTTCTCCTTCACCTTCCGGATGAACAGGTCCTTCTCCGCGTTGCTCGCGTGCGTCCCCTCGCTCGTCGTCTCCCAGTCCACGGCGAGGATGTCGCCCGCCTTCTCCGGGGCCTTGCTGACGAAGTAGTCGGCCTGGGCGGAGAGGTTGCCGGGCCACAGGAAGTGGTAGAAGCCGACGACCAGCCCGGCGTCGCGGGCGCGTTTGGTCTGGGCGGTGAGTTTGGGGTTGACGTAGGAGCGGCCCTCCGTCGCCTTGACGAAGACGAAGGAGAGGCCGTCGGTGTCGTAGGTGGAGGACTGGTACGCGCTCACGTCGATGCCGCGGATCATGGGGGGACTCCCGGAAGTGCCGGTGGGGGGAGAGGAGTTGGACTGGGTGTATGCCCCACCGTGCCACGGCTGACGCGGACCTGACGTGGAATTGTCAACATTCCACTCGGGTCAGCATTCGATGATGTTGACCGCCAGCCCTCCGCGCGCCGTCTCCTTGTACTTGACCGACATGTCGGCGCCGGTGTCCTTCATGGTCTTGATGACCTTGTCCAGGGACACCTTGTGCGAGCCGTCTCCGCGCATCGCCATGCGGGCCGCCGTGACGGCCTTGACCGCGGCCATGCCGTTGCGCTCGATGCAGGGGATCTGGACCAGGCCGCCGACGGGGTCGCAGGTGAGGCCGAGGTTGTGCTCCATGCCGATCTCGGCGGCGTTCTCCACCTGCTCCGGACTGCCGCCGAGGACCTCGGCCAGGGCTCCCGCGGCCATCGAGCAGGCCGAGCCGACCTCGCCCTGGCAGCCGACCTCGGCGCCCGAGATGGACGCGTTCTCCTTGAAGAGCATGCCGATCGCACCCGCGGCGAGCAGGAAGCGGACGACGCCGTCCTCGTCCGCGCCCGGCACGAAGTTGATGTAGTAGTGCAGCACCGCCGGGATGATGCCCGCGGCGCCGTTCGTGGGGGCCGTCACGACGCGGCCGCCGGCGGCGTTCTCCTCGTTCACGGCCATCGCGTAGAGCGTGATCCACTCCATGGCGAGCGCCTTCGGGTCGCCCTCGGAGCGCAGCTTGCGGGCCGTGTTCGCGGCCCGGCGGCGGACCTTCAGGCCGCCCGGCAGGATGCCCTCGCGCGCCATGCCGCGCGACACGCACTCCCGCATCACCCGC
This sequence comes from Streptomyces sp. NPDC093568, assembly GCF_044764945.1. Classification (NCBI taxonomy): domain Bacteria; kingdom Bacillati; phylum Actinomycetota; class Actinomycetes; order Kitasatosporales; family Streptomycetaceae; genus Streptomyces; species Streptomyces sp. NPDC093568. Next base: position 370,469 of record NZ_JBIWJD010000004.1, read on the forward strand.
CAGATCTCCAGCAGGCCCTCGCGGATCTCGTCCTCGGTGCGCCAGGCCCGCTCGTTCTCCAGCATCAGAGAGGAGATCGACAGGCCCGTCTCCTGGGTCAGGCGCAGCAGCTCGTCGCCCGTGCGGAAGGGGTACTTCAGGACGGTGTCGTCGAGCTTGATGCGGTCCGCGCCGACGGCTTCCTCGTCGACGACGAAGCCGCCGCCCACCGAGTAGTACGTCCTGGACATGAGCTCGTCGCCGGACTCGTCGAACGCCCAGAGCGTCATGCCGTTCGCGTGGTACGGCAGTGCCTTGCGGCGGTGCAGCACGAGGTCCTTGTCGAAGTCGAAGGGGATCTCGTGCTCGTCGAGGAGCCTGAGGGTGCGCCCCGACTTGATCCTCTCCACCCGCTCGTCCGCCGTCTCGACGTCCACCGTGCGCGGCGAGGCGCCCTCCAGGCCGAGCAGTACGGCCTTCGGGGTGCCGTGGCCGTGGCCGGTCGCGCCGAGTGAGCCGTACAGCTCGGAGCGTATGGACGCCACCGAGGGCAGCACGCCCTCGTTGCGCAGGCGGTGCGCGAACATGCGTGCCGCGCGCATCGGGCCGACCGTGTGGGAGCTGGACGGGCCGATGCCGATCGAGAACAGGTCGAAGACCGAGATGGCCACGGGGGACTCCTCAATACGGGGTGGTGCGAAAAGGTTTCCGCGGGGTGCCCCGCCCGCGCACTGACCAGTGTGGGCGGGGCACCCCGCAAAAAGGAACTACTTGTTCAGACCGGGGTACAGCGGGTGCTTGTCGGCGAGCGCCTTCACCCGGGCCTTGAGCGCGTCGACGTCGTACGACGGCTTGAGCGTCTCGGCGATGACGTCCGCGACCTCGGTGAAGTCCTCGGCCGTGAAGCCTCGGGTGGCCAGGGCCGGGGTACCGATGCGCAGGCCCGACGTCACCATCGGCGGGCGCGGGTCGTTCGGGACGGCGTTGCGGTTGACCGTGATGCCGACCTCGTGGAGGCGGTCCTCGGCCTGCTGGCCGTCCAGCTCCGACTCGCGCAGGTCGACGAGGATCAGGTGCACGTCCGTGCCGCCGGACAGCACGTTCACGCCGGCCTCGCGGGCGTCGGCGGCGGTGAGCCGCTCGGCGAGGATACGGGCGCCGTCCACCGTGCGGCGCTGGCGCTCCTTGAACTCCTCCGACGCCGCGACCTTGAACGACACCGCCTTCGCCGCGATCACGTGCTCCAGGGGGCCGCCCTGGAAGCCCGGGAAGACGGAGGAGTTCAGCTTCTTCGCGAAGTCCTTCTTGGCCAGGATGATGCCGCCGCGCGGGCCGCCCAGCGTCTTGTGGGTGGTGGAGGTGACCACGTCCGCGTGCGGGACCGGGTTCGGGTGCAGGCCCGCCGCGACCAGTCCGGCGAAGTGGGCCATGTCGACCCACAGGTACGCCTCGACCTCGTCGGCGATCCGGCGGAACTCGGCGAAGTCCAGCTGCCGCGGGTACGCCGACCAGCCGGCGATGATCACCTTGGGCTTGTGCTCCTTGGCGAGCTTCTCGACCTCGGCCATGTCGACCAGGCCGGTCCGGGCGTCCACGTGGTACGGGACGACCTTGAACTGCTTGCCGGAGAAGTTCAGCCGCATCCCGTGCGTCAGGTGGCCGCCGTGCGCCAGGTCCAGGCCGAGGATGGTGTCACCGGGCTGGGCCAGGGCGAACAGCGCGGCCTGGTTGGCGGAGGCGCCGGAGTGGGGCTGCACGTTGGCGTACTCGGCGCCGAACAGCTCCTTGACCCGGTCGATGGCGATCTGCTCGGCGACGTCGACGTGCTCGCAGCCGCCGTAGTAGCGGCGGCCGGGGTAGCCCTCGGCGTACTTGTTGGTGGCGACCGAGCCCTGGGCCTCCATCACCGCGACCGGCGCGAAGTTCTCGGAGGCGATCATCTCCAGGGTGGACTGCTGACGCTCCAGCTCGGCGTCGAGCGCGGCGGCGATCGCCGGGTCCAGCTCGTGCAGGGGCGTGTTCAGAAGCGACTTGTCAGGCATGGGGGCAGACATAAGAGATACGACTCCTCAGCCGGCGGTGTGGGCGGCGTACTCGTCGGCGGAGAGCAGGTCGGCGGGCTCGTCCGTGATCCGTACCTTGAACAGCCAGCCGCCCTCGAAGGGGGCGGAGTTCACGAGGGAGGGGTCGTTCACCACGTCCTCGTTGGTCTCGGTCACCTCGCCGGTGACCGGGGAGTACAGGTCGGAGACCGACTTGGTCGACTCCAGCTCACCGCAGGTCTCACCCGCGGTGACGGTCGAGCCGACCTCGGGGAGCTGGGCGTAGACGACATCGCCGAGCGCGTTGGCCGCGAACTCGGTGATGCCGACCGTCGAGACGCCGTCCTCGGCGGCCGACAGCCACTCGTGCTCCTTGCTGTAGCGCAGCTGCTGGGGGTTGCTCATGGCCTGAATTCTCCTGTAAGCGCGGGAGTGGTGGTGAATGGGGGACTGGGAGAAACGTGGCTGAGCAGCGGAAATGTGCGCAGGGTCACGCGCTCGCCGCTGTCAGTCTCTACGTCTGGCGTTACTTCTGCCGCTTGTAGAACGGCAGCGCCACGACCTCGTAGGGCTCGTGGCTGCCGCGGATGTCCACGCCGACGCCGGACGTGCCCGGCGCCGCGTGCGCGGCGTCGACGTACGCCATGGCGATGGGCTTGCCCAGGGTGGGGGAGGGCGCGCCGGAGGTGACCTCGCCGATGACCTCGCCGCCGGCGACGACCGGGTACCCGGCGCGCGGGACGCGACGCCCCTCGGCGACCAGGCCGACCAGGACGCGCGGCGGGTTCTGCGCGGCGCGCTCGGCAGCCTCGGCCAGCGCCTCGCGCCCGACGAAGTCGCCCTCCTTCTCGAACTTCACCACCCGGCCGAGCCCGGCGTCGAAGGGGGTGAGGGAGGTGGTCAGCTCATGGCCGTACAGCGGCATGCCCGCTTCCAGGCGCAGGGTGTCGCGGCAGGACAGCCCGCAGGGGACCAGGCCGACGCCCTCGCCGGCCTTGGTCAGCGCCTGCCACAGCTCCACGGCGTGCTCCGGCTTCACGAACAGCTCGAAGCCGTCCTCGCCGGTGTAGCCCGTGCGGGCGATGAGCGCGGGCACGCCGGCGACGGTGCCGGGCAGGCCGGCGTAGTACTTCAGGCCGTCGAGGTCGGCGTCGGTGAGCGACTTCAGGATGCCGGGGGACTCGGGGCCCTGGACGGCGATCAGCGCGTACGCGTCCCGGTCGTCGCGCACCTCGGCGTCGAAGCCGACGGAACGCTCCACCAGCGCGTCCAGCACGACCTGGGCGTTGGAGGCGTTGGCGACGACCATGTACTCGGTCTCGGCCAGGCGGTAGACGATCAGGTCGTCGAGGATGCCGCCGTCGGCCTGGCAGATCATGGTGTAGCGGGCGCGGCCGACGCCGACGGAGGCGATGTTGCCGACCAGGGCGTGGTTCAGCAGCGCGGCAGCGTCCGGGCCCGCCACGGTGATCTCACCCATGTGCGAGAGGTCGAACAGGCCGGCCTTGGTGCGGACGGCGTTGTGCTCGTCGCGCTCGGAGGCGTACCGCAGGGGCATGTCCCAGCCGGCGAAGTCGGTCATCGTCGCGCCCAGCGAGCGATGCAGGGCATCGAGCGCGGTGCGCCGCTGGTCGGGGGATTCGGTGCTGCTCATCGGTCGGTTGTCTCCCAAGGCGATGGGGCCCCCGCGCGAGCGCATTCGGGCGTGGGGGAGGGCGAGGTCGTTCCTCCCCATCTGTCATCGGAACCTGAGAGGTTCGCCACGACCGCCACGGGGACGATCACGGCTTGCACCTTGGGTGGAGCCGCCGCACACGCGACGACCCGCTTTTCAGATGTGCCTCGCCCGCGCGGTAACGGGGCCTGAGAGATTCAAGGGAGGGACTTGCTCCTTCGGCGCCCCGGCGACGCAGTGCCGGGGACTCTCCCGCGCGGATTCAAACGGCCGGTATGCAGTTGGCGCGGACATCATTGCATGCCGGGCTCGTCGGCGGCAGGGTCGTCTCTGTAACCGGCTTGTGGCAGGAAGCGAACGAAAATACGAGAGATCCTCTATTACCTTCTCTTTACGCTCAGTGGGCAGGGGGAATCCTGACCCCGGAGGAGGACGATGACGGTGAACCGCAGCACGGCGTACGCGACGACCTCGGGCCTCGCGCTGCCCAAGCAGCCCGCCGCCCCGGCCGCCGAGGCACGCGCCACGCGCCACGCCCCCGTGGTCCGCGATCTGCGCGAGCGCTCCGGCCGCAGCCCGCACGCACTGCTCTTCGGCCCCAAGGACCTCGTCGTCATCACCGGCCTGCCCGGCAGCGGCAAGTCCACGCTGATGCGGCGCACGGTGAAGGGCATCCGCATCGACTCCCAGGACACCCGGGACCACTGGGACGCCCGTATGCCCGGCTTCCTTCCCTACGGCGTCTACCGCCCCCTGGTCCGCCTCGCCCACTACGCCGGACTGCGCCGGGCCCTGCGCACCGGCAAGGGCGTCGTCGTGCACGACTGCGGTACGCAGGCCTGGGTGCGCGCCTGGCTGGCCCGCGAGGCCCGCCGGCGCGGCGGCAGCCTGCATCTGCTGCTGCTCGACGTGACACCCGGCACCGCCCTGGAGGGCCAGCGCGAGCGCGGCCGGGGGGTCTCGCGCTACGCCTTCCTGCGTCACCGCAGGGCCGCCGCCCGCCTGCTGCGCTCGGTGGCCGACGGCGATCTGCCCCAGGGCTGCGGCTCGGCGGTGCTGATCGACCGGGACGCGGCGGACGTCCTGCGCCGGATCGGCTTCGCCGGCTGACCGGCCGTATGCGCGGGACGACCGCCCGTAGACCTGCGCGCGCCGGACACCGGCTAGCCTTTTGGGCCTCAGACGTGGTTCACAGCAGGCGGTCAGACAGATGGACTTCGCAGCGGATCTCCCCGCGGACTTCCCGGCACCGGCACACCTCCACCCGCACGGCGGCTGGCCGGGCAACGAACTGGAGGAGGTGCTCTCGGCCTCCCTCGGCCTGCCCTCGGCGGGCGGGAGGATCATCGAGGTGCTCGGCCGCAGCTTCGTCTGGGTGCCCCTGCCGAGCGGCGGCGGCCCGCACAGCGGCCCGCTGGACCTGCCCACGGTGGAGATCGCGGGCCAGGGATACGTCCCGGTCTTCAGCTCCGAGGAACAGTTCCGCCAGGTCGTCGGCGCCCACATGTCGTACACGATCGCCCCGGCCGTGGAGTTCGCCCGCGGTCTGCCCCCGCATGTGGGCATCGCCCTGAACCCGGACGGCGTGGTCGGCGTCCCGCTGCCTCCCGCGGCGGTCGCCGAGCTGTGCCGGGTCGGCCGGACCCCGCTGGAGGGCCTCAACTCCGGCGGCCGCGTCAAGCTCTACGAGCCCGACTGGCAGGACGACCCGGTCGACTTCCTCGCGGCGGCGTCGGCGGAGTTCGCCGCGACGGGCGTTATCGCCACGGCCCGGCGCTGTCTGGCGGCGATCGAGACGGCGGCCCCGGTGATGTTCATAGGCGTCGAACTCTCCCACTGGGAGGGCGACCTGCGCGCCGCCCCCATGGACGCACTGGCCCGCGCCCTGGGGCGGGTCCCCGTCCCGTGGCCGGTCAACCTGGTCCTGCTGGACGTGGCCCAGGATCCGGTGATCGAGTGGATGCGGGCGAAGGTGCGGCCCTTCTACCAAGGGGCCTAGCAAGGGGCCTGGGCGACGCGCCCGCGACCGGGGCGCGCGGTGGTGCCGAGGTGCGGCCCCGGCGCGTGGGCGCGTGCGACCACGAACGACCCGCGAGCCGCGATGCGGCGGCAAGTTCCGAGCTCTTGCGCGGGATTAAGCTAGGGGCACAGTGCGGGCAAGGTGTTGTACGGAGGGGCGGTAGAAAGTGAGCGCTGGCACAACCTCGACCGGTCAGGTCGAGCACATGCTGCGCCAGGTGACCCCCGGGCGCTATGACGCCTACGAGGCACTCCTGCGCGCGCTCGCCACCCCGGACGCCGGCCGGATCTGGATGCTGCTGTGGCACGGCCAGGCAGGCTCCCCGGACGCCCAGTACGGGAACATGGAGGTCGAAGGGTACGGCTACGCCCCCTGCGTCACCTCCGCCCAGGAGCTGTCGGCCAGCGGCTGGAACCGCGGCTACGAGGTGGTCGACGGCGTCGACGTGGCCCGCGCCCTCTACCCGGACCACTACGGCCTCTGGCTCAACCCGCACGCCCCGGGCGGCGGCGTCGGCATCCCCTGGCTCGACCTGCGCCGCATCGCCACCGGCCTGGACCGCCAGCCCGCCGGACCGCTGCGGCTGACGGAGCCCGGCATCGAGATCCCGCAGTTCTACGCCCTGCTCGCGCAGAACGCCCACCGCACCCCCGCCGTGCGCTCCCTGCGCCGCGCCTGGGTGCAGCCGGCGCTCGGCGCGCCGTATCTCGCCATCGGGCTCGACGTGTACGACACCAGCCCGCCCGCGGTGGACTCGGTGCGCTCGATGATGCTGCAGTCGCTCGGCGCGGTTCCGGACGGGCTGCCGGTGTCGACCGTGGCGATGTCCGACGAGGACGACCCGGTCGCGATGTGGATGCGCGCGAGCGCCCGCCCGTTCTACGACCGCGAGGCGCACGCGGCTCCCGCGCAGGCCCCCGCCGGCGGCTACGGTTACCCACCGGCACAGGGCCGTTACTGATCATTCGGCCAGCTAACCTACCGTTCAGTCGGCAACCCGACTTCGTAGGTGCACACGCCCGCTGACTGCGTTTTCATAGGCACATCTTCGCGCGTAGATGCGATCGGAAGGTCCCGGTCCGCCCTCATACGCCCCAAGTGGCGCGCGTCCGCCGTCCGTTACCCGCTGTTCGGATAACGGAACCCCCCAGACAGCATCACGGTTGCGCATCCTTTCCCCGCCAACTCTGGCAACTGATCGCCGATGCGTTGAAGACTCCCCGCAAGACACGGGCCGGTCGGTCCTGTGTACGAGAACGAGCGGACCGCTACAGCGGCAGCCAGGGGGTCGACAACCGTCGGCCGAGAGGGGTCAATCTCACCGTGACCGCACCGATCGAGACAACGGGAGCGGCGGCCGAAGCGCAGCCCGAGGCCGTGCTCTCCGGCGTCAAGAAGAGTCAGATCGAGGGGCGTTCCCTGGGGCAGATCGCCTGGTCCCGCTTCAAGAAGGACAAGGTGGCTGTCGCCGGCGGGATCATCGTGATCCTGCTGATCCTGCTCGCGATCCTCTCCCGGCCCATCCAGGCGCTGTTCGGCCTGGACCCCAACGCCCTGAACCAGGATCTGATCGACCCCAACACCTCGCTGCCCAAGGGTGACTTCGGCGGCATGAGCTGGGACCACCCGCTCGGTGTGGAGCCGAAGTTCGGCCGGGACATCGCCACCCGCATCCTGGAGGGCTCCTGGGTCTCGCTGGTCGTCGCCTTCGGTGCCACGCTGCTGTCCAACACGATCGGCGCGATCCTGGGCGTCGTGGCCGGCTACTACGGCGGCCGCGTCGACACGATCATCAGCAGGCTGATGGACACCTTCCTGGCGTTCCCGCTCCTGCTGTTCGCGATCGCGATCTCGGCCACCCTGCAGGGCGGTGCCTTCGGCCTGGAAGGGCTGCCCCTGCACATCAGCGTGCTGATCTTCGTCATCGGCTTCTTCAACTGGCCCTATCTGGGCCGCATCGTCCGGGGTCAGACACTGGCCCTGCGCGAGCGGGAGTTCGTCGACGCCTCCCGGGGGATGGGAGCCAAGGGGCCGTACATCCTCTTCAGGGAGCTGCTGCCGAACCTCGTCGGCCCGATCATCGTCTACTCGACGCTGCTCATCCCGACCAACATCCTCTTCGAGGCGTCCTTGAGCTTCCTCGGCGTCGGCATCCAGCCCCCGCAGGCCTCCTGGGGCGGAATGATCAACCAGGCGGTCGACTACTACCAGGTCGATCCACAGTTCATGATCGTTCCGGGCCTCGCCATCTTCGTGACCGTCCTGGCGTTCAACCTGCTCGGCGACGGTCTCCGTGACGCTCTCGACCCGCGCAGCCGCTGATCCGCGGCCGCAGCGAGAGTCCCAAAGATTTCCAACAATGGAGGGGAAGCACACCATCATGCGAAGGTCAGTGCTGGCCGCGGTCGCGGCAGTCGGCAGTGCGAGCCTGCTGCTTTCGGCTTGCAGCAAGGCCGATGACAACTCGGACAACAACGGAAACAAGTCGGCTGGGGCCAACGCAGCGACCAAGGGTGTCGTCAACGCCTCCACCCAGAAGGGTGGGACGGTCACGTACGAATACTCCGACGTCCCTGACTCCTTCGACCCCGGCAACACGTACTACGCGTACATGTACAACCTCAGCCGGCTCTACGCGCGCCCGCTGATGACGTTCAAGCCCGCGGCGGGCGAGGCGGGCAACGAGCTCGTCCCGGACCTCGCGGCGAGCAAGGGCGTGCCGAGCGACGGCGGCAAGACCTGGACGTACAAGCTGCGTTCGGGCCTGAAGTACGAGGACGGCACGCCGATCACCTCGAAGGACGTCAAGTACGCCGTCGAGCGCTCCAACTTCGCGCGTGACGTGCTCTCCCTCGGCCCGAACTACTTCCAGCAGTTCCTCGAGGGCGGCGACAAGTACAAGGGTCCCTACAAGGACAAGAGCGCCGAGGGCCTGAAGTCCATCGAGACGCCGGACGACACCACGGTCGTCTTCAAGCTCAACCGTGCCTTCCAGGAGTTCGACTACCTGGTCGCGACGCCGCAGACGGCTCCGGTGCCCCAGGCCAAGGACAAGGGCATCGACTACGTCAAGAGCATCGTCTCCTCGGGCTCGTACAAGTTCGAGAGCTACGACGAGGGCAAGCAGGCCGTCCTCGTCCGCAACGAGAACTGGGACGCCAAGACGGACCCGCTGCGCAAGCAGTACCCGGACAAGATCGTCGTCAAGCTCAAGGTCAACGCCGAGACGATCGACCAGGACGTCCAGGCCGGTACGGCGATCGACCTCGGCGGCGGTGGCGTCCAGGCCGCGACGCAGGCCAAGGTCGTCAACAACGCGGACCTGAAGGCGAACACCGACAACACCTACGGTGGCCGTCTGGTCTACCTGGCGATCAACAACCAGGTCGCGCCGTTCGACAAGGTCGAGTGCCGCAAGGCCGTCCAGTACGCCATCGACAAGGTCTCCGTGCAGACCGCCGAGGGCGGCCCGATCCGCGGTGACATCGCCACGACCGTCCTTCCGCCGGACATCCCGGGCTACCAGAAGGCGGACGTCTACGCCACGGAGGGCAACAAGGGCGACGTCGCCAAGGCCAAGGAGCAGCTGAAGGCCTGCGGCAAGTCGACCATCAGCACCAACATCTCGGCGCGCAGCGACCGTCCGCAGGAGATCGACGCGGCCACCGCGATCATCGCCTCGCTGAAGAAGGCCGGCATCAACGCCACCCTCAAGCAGTACCCGTCGGGCAAGTACTTCACCGACTACGCGGGTGTGCCGACCTTCGACAAGAAGCAGAACATCGGTCTGCACATGATGCAGTGGGGTGCCGACTGGCCGTCCGGCTACGGCTTCCTGCAGCAGATCCTGCACGGTGACGCGATCGGTGCGTCCGGCAACACCAACCTCTCCTACATCGATGACAAGCAGATCAACGAGCTGCTCGAGAAGGCCATCGCGACGGAGAGCGACACCGAGCGCAACAGCCTGTACGCGGAGATCGACAAGCGTGCGATGGACCAGGCCGCGCTCGTCCCGCTGACCTACTTCAAGGTCCTGCTCTACCGCCCCGCCAACTTCACCAACCTGGTGTCCACGGCGGCCTTCAGCGGTCAGTACGACTACCTCAACATCGGCACGACCAAGAAGTAGCCCCGGAAGGCAGGTGAAGGCATTGGTGCCCGCGGGCTCAGCGGCCCGCGGGCACCAGCGCCGGTCCCCGTGATCTCGTACATCCTCCGTCGGACGCTCGCGGCAGTGATCCTGCTGCTGGTCGTCACCGCGGTCACCTTCGCGATCTTCTTCCTGCTGCCACGGATGGCCGGCCAGACCGCCGACCAGCTCGCGCAGCAGTACATCGGAAAGAGCCCGACGAAGGCCGACATCGCCGCGGTCAAGCAGAACCTCGGTCTGGACCAGCCCCTGTACGTCCAGTACTGGCACTTCATCAAGGGGATCGTGGCCGGCGCCACCTATGACCTGGGCCCCACCACGGCGCATTGCAACGCGCCGTGCTTCGGCTACTCCTTCAAGAACCACGTCGAGGTGTGGCCGCAGCTCACCTCGCGCCTTCCGGTGACCCTCTCGCTGGCGGCCGGCGCGGCCGTGATGTGGCTGGTGTCCGGTGTGCTCATCGGCGTGATCTCCGCGCTCAAGCCCCGCAGCTTCTTCGACCGCACGTTCATGGGTGTCGCGCTCGCCGGCGTCTCGCTGCCCATGTTCTTCACGGGCAACCTGGCGCTGCTGCTCTTCACCTTCCAATGGCCGATCTTCGGCCGCACCTACGTACCGTTCACCGAGAATCCGGCGCAGTGGGCCAACACGCTCTTCCCGGCCTGGTGTTCGCTCGCCCTGCTGTACTCCGCCATCTACGCGCGGCTCACCCGCTCGGGCATGCTGGAGACGATGAACGAGGACTTCATCCGCACGGCCCGCGCCAAGGGCCTGCGCGAGCGCAACGTCGTGGCCCGGCACGGGCTGCGGGCCGCACTGACCCCGATCATCACCGTCTTCGGTATGGACCTGGGCCTGCTGCTCGGCGGCGCCGTGATCACGGAGACCGTGTTCTCCCTGCCCGGCATCGGCCAGTACGCGGTGCAGGGCATCACCGACAACGACCTGCCCCCGATCCTCGGCGTCACCCTGCTGGCCGCCCTCTTCGTCGTGATCGCAAATCTCCTGGTGGACCTGCTCTACGCCGCCGCCGACCCGCGCGTGAGGCTCTCGTGACCGAACTCTCCAAGACCGGTGCCGCCGTGGGCGAGCCCACGAGCTCACCCTCGAACGGATCCGACGCCTTCCTCTCGGTCCGGGACCTCAAGGTGCACTTCCCGACCGACGACGGCCTGGTCAAGTCCGTCGACGGGCTCAGCTTCGAGGTGGAGAAGGGCAAGACCCTCTGCATCGTGGGCGAGTCGGGCTCCGGCAAGTCCGTCACCTCGCTGGCGATCATGGGCCTGCACCGGCTCGGGGCGCGCGGCAAGAACGTGCAGATGTCCGGCGAGATCTGGCTCGGCGGCAAGGAGCTCATCTCCGCCGAGCCGGACGAGGTCCGCCGGCTGCGCGGCCGCGAGATGGCGATGATCTTCCAGGACCCGCTGTCCGCGATGCACCCGTACTACACGATCGGCAACCAGATCGTGGAGGCGTACCGGGTCCACCACGACGTCAGCAAGAAGGTCGCGCGCAAGCGGGCCATCGAGATGCTCGACCGGGTCGGTATCCCCGAGCCCGCCAAGCGTGTCGACGGCTACCCGCACGAGTTCTCCGGCGGTATGCGTCAGCGCGCGATGATCGCCATGGCGCTGGTCAACAACCCCGAGCTGCTCATCGCGGACGAGCCGACGACCGCCCTCGACGTGACCGTCCAGGCGCAGATCCTCGACCTCATCCGCGACCTGCAGAAGGAGTTCGGCTCCGCGGTCGTCCTCATCACCCACGACCTCGGCGTGGTCGCCGAGATCGCCGACGACGTCCTGGTGATGTACGGCGGCCGGTGCGTGGAGCGCGGCTCCGTCGACGACGTCTTCGAGCGGCCGCAGCACCCCTACACCTGGGGCCTGCTGGGCTCGATGCCGCGCATCGACCGGGAGACCTCGGACCGGCTCATCCCCGTCAAGGGGCAGCCGCCGAGCCTCATCAACGTCCCCTCGGGCTGCGCCTTCCACCCCCGCTGCCCGTACGCGGACATCCCCAAGGGCGATGTCACCCGTACCGTGCGCCCGGATCTCCAGCCGGTCGGCAGCGGACACTTCTCCGCGTGCCACCTCTCGGCGGAGGACCGTACGCGGATCTGGACCGAAGAGATTGCGCCGAAGCTGTGAGTGAGACGAAGAAATCGGACGCGGCCGTCCCGGCGCAGGCGTCGGCTCCCGCCGCGGAGCGCGAGGTGCTGCTCAAGGTCGAGGGCCTGCAGAAGCACTTCCCGATCCGCAAGGGTGTCCTCCAGCGCCAGGTGGGCGCCGTCAAGGCGGTCGACGGCATCGACTTCGAGGTGCGCAAGGGCGAGACCCTCGGCGTGGTCGGCGAGTCCGGCTGCGGCAAGTCGACCATGGGCCGGGTCATCACCCGGCTCCAGGACCCGACGGGCGGCTCGATCCACTTCGAGGGCAAGGACATCACGCGGCTGAACACGGCCGGGATGCGCCCGCTGCGGCGGGACATCCAGATGATCTTCCAGGACCCGTACGGCTCCCTGAACCCCCGGCACACCATCGGCGGCATCGTCTCGGCGCCGTTCCGGCTCCAGGGCGTCGAGCCCGAGGGCGGGGTGAAGAAGGAGGTCCAGCGGCTCCTGGAGCTGGTGGGTCTGAGCCCCGAGCACTACAACCGCTACCCGCACGAGTTCTCCGGCGGTCAGCGCCAGCGCATCGGCATCGCCCGGGCGCTCGCCCTGAAGCCGAAGCTGGTCGTGGCGGACGAGCCGGTGTCCGCGCTGGACGTGTCGATCCAGGCGCAGGTCGTGAACCTGATGGACGACCTCCAGGAGGAGCTCGGCCTCACCTACGTGATCATCGCGCACGACCTGTCCGTCGTCCGGCACGTCTCGGACCGGATCGCGGTGATGTACCTCGGCAAGATCGTCGAGCTCGCCGACCGCACCTCGCTGTACGAGGCGCCGATGCACCCGTACACCAAGGCCCTGATGTCGGCCGTGCCGGTGCCGGACCCCAAGCGCCGGGGAGCCAAGAGCGAGCGCATCCTGCTCCGCGGTGACGTTCCCTCGCCGATCGCCCCGCCGAGCGGCTGCCGCTTCCACACCCGGTGCTGGAAGGCGACGGAGGTCTGCCGGACCACGGAACCGCCGCTGATCGAGCTGCGCCCCGGTCAGCGGGTGGCCTGCCACCACCCGGAGAACTTCGAGGACCAGCAGCCGCAGGACACGGTCCTGCTGTCCGTGGCCAAGGAGGCGGCGGAGCTGGTGCCCACGGAGGTGTCCGCGGCGGAGCCCGAGCAGGAGCCCGCGGAAAAGCCCGCGGTGGCCGAGAAGGCTCCCGAGGCGGAGGCCGACGAAACCTCCGGTGACACGCCCGAAGAAACTTCGGACGACAAGAAGTAACCCAGCCCTGGCCCCCGCCTTCCTTTGCAAGGCGGGGGCCTTGTGCTGCGCAAGAATGTACGGGTGCTCCAGCAACTGTTCAGCCCGTCCGTCCAGCACACGCTCGACCTGATCGGCATCTTCGTCTTCGCGATCTCCGGCGCCCTGCTGGCCGTCCGCAAGAACTTCGACGTCTTCGGCATCGCCGTCCTCGCCGAGGTCACCGCCCTCGGCGGCGGGCTGTTCCGGGACGTGGTCATCGGCGCCGTGCCGCCGGCCGCCTTCACGGACCTGGGGTACTTCCTCACCCCGCTGCTCGCCGCGCTGCTCGTCTTCTTCCTCCACCCGCACGTGGAGCGCATCCAGACCGGAGTGAACGTCTTCGACGCGGCGGGCCTCGGACTGTTCTGCGTCGCCGGGACGACGAAGGCGTACGACTACGGCCTCAACCTCACCGCCTCCGTCGCCCTGGGCCTCGCGACCGCCGTGGGCGGCGGTGTGCTGCGTGACGTCCTCGCCAACGAGGTGCCGTCACTGCTGCGCTGGGACCGTGACCTGTACGCGGTCCCGGCGATCGTCGGCGCCACGATGACCGTCCTGTGCATCCACTACGACGCCCTGAACCCGCTCACCAGCACCCTCGCGGCCGTCACGGCCTTCGTGCTGCGGTTGCTGGCGATGAGGTTCCACTGGCGAGCTCCGCGTGCCTGGAACCGGCGGTCGACGGTGCGAGAGGAGTAGTCTCCGGCGCCGCACCGGCGCGCTGCGGTCCCCCCATCACCTCGGTCAGCCAGCGGAACGCCGGGACGACCTGCGGCTTCCACAGCGCCATGGTGTGCCCGCCGGCGCTGCTCGGGACGAACACCACGTTCACGGTCGTGGGCGCCTTCGCGATCCGCTTCAGAGCCATGGCCGCCTCGTAGCCGTCCTTCGGCTGACCGGACAGGTAGAGCGCGACGCGCGGCGGGACCCGGGACTCCTTGAGGATCACGTACGGGTTGTTCGCGGCCCGCAGGGCGGGGGACTTGCCGGCCAGCGACTGGGGTACGGCGATCGGGTCGTTGTAGCCGGACATGCTGACCGCGGCCCGGTAGCGGTCGGGGTGGGCGACCGCCAGCTTCGCCGCGCAGTGCGCGCCCGCCGAGTACCCGGCGACCGCCCAGCCGTCCGGCGCCGCCTGGGCCCGGAAGTTGTCCATGACCATCTTCGGCACGTCGATGCTGAGCCAGCTGTCGGCGTTGACCTTGCCCGGGATGTTCGCGCAGCCGGTGTCCTTGCCGGGCAGCAGGGTGGTGCGCGGCGAGACGATGATGAAGGGCTCGACCTGCCCGCCGCGCATCAGCGGGGCCAGCTGCTGGGGCGCGTCCATGGTGCCGTACCAGGCCTTCGACGAGCCCGGATAGCCCGGCAGCACCTCGACGACCGGGAACCTGTGGTTGCGGTAGGCGGGCTCGTGGTACTGCGGCGGCAGCCAGACGTTGACCTCGGCGTGCACCCCGGACACCCGGCCCTTGAGCTGCGTGACGAGCACTCCGCCCTCCGAGCGCATGCCCGGCCCCTTGCCCGGTCTGAAGGTCTGGCGGACCTTCGGGAGCTTCTCCAGGGAGATCCCGCCGGTGCCGTTCGCCCCGAGGTCGGCGGCCTCGTGCACATGGTCGCTGGTGCCGAGCAGGTCGCCCCAGTTGTCGTAGAGCTGGTTGGAGTTGTTGACCAGCGTGAAGACCAGGGCGACGGCGGTGCCCTGCGCGAACAGCACCATCAGCACCCGGGCGACGGCCCGCACCGCCTGGGGGCCGCGCACCCGCGACCAGAGGGCGAGCGGCAGCAGGACGGCGACGACGCACAGCACGACGAGCGTGTAGAGGAACGGGGTCCCGGTGAGACTCATGTCCTGATAGAGGGGGAGATCGGGCCCCGGGTTTCGGGCGAGCGGGACACTTACCGAAAAGTTGCCCGAATCTCGTCGAGCTGACAGACGGCCAAAGACGGGCCGGGACTGCCTCAAAGACGGGGCGGGGTCGAGAAAAGCTACCGCTTAGTAGTTAGCTGTTGTACCGTTCAGCCATGCCAGAAGCAGCCTCTGCCCCGACGGCCCCCCGGGCCACGATCGGCGACAGCGAGTTCGACCGCGACACCGCGGTCACCCGACGCGAGCCCGGCGTCTACGACATCGACCTCTCCGCCGGCTGGACCATCATCAGCGCCGTCAACGGCGGCTATCTGCTGGCCGTCCTCGGCCGCGCCCTCGCGGACGCACTGCCGCACGCCGACCCGTTCACGATCTCCGCGCACTACCTGACCGCGTCCCAGCCGGGCCCGGCGGTCGTCCGCACGGACGTCGTGCGCACGGGCCGGACCCTGTCCACCGGCCAGGCCTCGCTCTTCCAGTACGACGAGCAGGGCCGCGAGGTCGAGCGGATCCGCGTCCTCGCCTCCTACGGCGACCTGGACTCCCTCCCCGACGACGTCCGTACGACGGCCAAGGCGCCGGCGTTCCCGCCCATGGAGCACTGCTTCGGCCCCGAGGACGGCCCCGCCCCCGTCGACGGCAGCTCGGCCATCGCCGACCGCCTGATGCTCAAGCTCGACCCGTCCACCCTTGGCTGGGCGCTCGGACAGCCCTCCGGCAAGGGCGAGATGCGGGCGTGGTTCGGCCTGGCCGACGGGCGCGACGCCGACCCGCTCTCGCTGCTGCTGGCGGTGGACGCGCTGCCGCCGACCGCTTTCGAGATCGGGATCTCGGGCTGGGTCCCGACGGTCGAACTGACCGTGCACATACGCTCGCGCCCGGCGCCGGGCCCGCTGCGGGTGTCGATCACCACGCGCAACCTCGCGGGCGGGTTCCTGGAGGAGGACGCGGAGGTCTGGGACAGCGCCGACCGACTGGTCGCCCAGTCGCGGCAGCTGGCGCGGGTGCGGCTCGCCTGAGATCCGAGCGCAGGTGGGTGAGGTGACTTGAGGGGTGCTTTGCCCGGCGCACAGGTCGCCGACAGCGCGCCCTCAAGGAAGGCCCAAGCGGTGTTGGTCGAGTTCCCGCTCCAGGACTTTCCTCATCCTCCATGGAGCTGTCTCTCATGAAGCGTGCGCGTCTCCTCCCCGCCGCGGCCCTGCTGGCGCTCTCGCCCCTGGCCCTCGTGGCCTGCGGGTCCGGCGACTCGTCGTCGACCTCGAACAGCGGCAACCCGGGACAGCGGTCGTCCTCCTGTGAGCGGCCGTCGGGTGCGCCCAGCGGGGCGCCGAGCGGCGCGCCTTCGGGTCTGCCGAGCGGTGTGCCCTCGGGGGCGCCTTCGGCCGGGGCGTCCGGTGCGCCCAGTGGGGCCCCGGGCGGGGGCCAGGGCAGCGGGCAGGTCGGCGGTCAGGGCGGTCCCGGAGGCCAGGGAGGCGGCTGTGGCGGACCGGGTGGTGGCCAGGGCGGGGCGGCTCCCAGTGACGCGCCGAGCGGCGCCCCGAGCGGCTTTCCGAGCGTGCGGGCGTCGGCGACCAAGAGCTGACGCGGACGTCGCACGACGCCTTGCGTGTAGTACGACAGGGGCGGCACTCCCGATCGCCGGGGGTGCCGCCCCTCGTCGTACCGCCGGCACCCGAGTGGGCCGGCGGGCGCCGGTGTTCAGTCCAGCCAGTGCGCGCGGCCGATGCTGATCAGCCGCATCTGACGGGTGGCGACCTGGACGACCCCACCCCGCTCCTCCTCCGGCTTCTCCAGGGCGTCGAGGAAGAGCGAGGCCGTCATCAGCATCTGGTCGACGTAGAGGTTGGCGAGCATGAGGAGGTCGTCGTCGTTCCAGCCCTCGGAGACGGGGTCCTTGGCGAGCGCGACCTTCACCTCCTCGGCGAACCGGGCCAGTTGGTCCTGTATCGCCTCGCGCACCGACTGCACTCCGCCGTGCCGCTCGCGGGCGATGAAGCGGACGTGGGCCGGATGCGACTCGACATGACGGGCGATCAGCTCGACGGCCCGCTCGATGCGTTGGTCGCTGTCGCCGGCCGAGGAGACGATCGTGCGGATCATCGGGTGCAGGCTGCCGAGCGCCTCCTCGACGAGGGCGACCCCGAGGTCGGCGGTGGAGCGGAAGTGCCGGTAGAAGGCCGTCGGGGCGACGCCGACCGCGCGCGTGACCTCGCGCAGGCCCAGACTGCTCAGGCTCTGCTCCTCCAGCAGTCCCAACGCCGCGTCCAGGAGCGACTGCCGGGTCTTCTGCTTCTGGGCCTGCCGGATGCCGAGGGTGTGACTCATGCCATGCAGTTAACAACTGTTCTCTGGAATTGAAAAGTCGTAGGGCGCGCTAGACTTGGTGGTCAGTGAACAAGTGTTACTACAACTGTTCACCGAACTGTAACGAGAGAGATCGAAGCGAGAGACCTCGCAGTGAGAGATCTCGAAGTGTGAGGTCTCAAGGCTGAGGTCTCAAAGGCTGAGGTTTCTCAGACAGACCTCGGAGGGGGATCCGACCCATGCTGTTCCTCGTCGCCGCACTCCTGCTGCTGGGCGTGGTGCTCGGCGCCGTGGCCCACGCGCCGCTCGCCTTCACCGCCGTCACCGCCGCCGTGATCGCCGTCTGGCTTGGCGTCTTCGCCGCCCGCGAGCGGCACGCCCGCCGCAACTGACTTCGCCCACCCGACCGCACCGACACCTCAGGAGCTGACCGTCATGCATCTCACCGCACCGGCCACCGCCCGCCCCGGCAACCGCCCGCGCACCCGTGACGCGGACGGCATGGCCGTGGCGTCCTTCATCCTCGGCCTCCTCGGCCTGCTGGTCTTCAACATCTTCCTCGGCCCCGTCGCCATCGTCCTGGCCGCCGTGTCCCTGTGGCGGGGAACCGGCCGCAAGGGCCGGGCCTACCTGGGCATGGGCCTGGGCGTCGCCGACCTGCTGGTCCTGCTGGCGTTCGTGCAGATGGACAGCACGGTGTCCTGGAGCTTCTAGCGGGCCGAGGCGCGGCCCGCGGCGCCGGGAGGCTGCCGCTCAACGCCTTGCCCAGTACGGCCTCGATCGCCGGGCGGCCTTGACACCGGGCCTCTTACCGGCGCCCTTTAGAATCGTGGCCACCATGGCTTACCTCGACCACGCCGCGACGACCCCCATGCTCCCGGAGGCGGCAGAGGCTCTGACCGCCCAGCTGGGCGTCACCGGCAACGCCTCCTCCCTCCACGCATCCGGCCGCCGCGCGAGGCGCACTGTCGAAGAGGCACGCGAGACCCTCGCGGAAGCCCTCGGCGCACGCCCCAGCGAGGTCGTCCTCACCTCCGGCGGCACCGAGGCCGACAACCTCGCGGTCAAGGGCCTGTACTGGTCCCGCCGCGACGCCGACCCGGCCCGCACCCGCGTCCTGGCCAGCCCCGTCGAACACCACGCCGTCCTCGACGCCGTCCACTGGCTCGCCGAGCACGAGGGCGCCGACGTCGAGTACCTCCCCGTCGACTCCCACGGGCGGGTCCACCCGGACGCCCTGCGCGAAGCCATCGCCCGCGATCCCGCCGACGTCGCCCTGGCCACCGTGATGTGGGCCAACAACGAGATCGGCACGATCATGCCGATCCGCGAACTGGCCGACGTGGCCAAGGAGTTCGGCGTCCCCCTGCACGCCGACGCCGTCCAGGCCTTCGGCCAGGTCCCCGTCGACTTCGGCGCCTCCGGCCTCGCCGCGATGACCGTCTCCGGTCACAAGATCGGCGGCCCGTACGGCATCGGCGCCCTGCTCCTCGGCCGCGACCAGAGTCCCGTCCCCGTCCTGCACGGCGGCGGCCAGGAGCGCCACGTCCGCTCCGGCACCCTCGACGTCCCCGCCGTCGCCTCCTTCGCGGTCGCCGGCCGCCTCGCCGCCGAACAGCAGGAGTGGTTCGCCCGGGAGATCGGCGCCCTGCGCGACGCCCTGGTCGACGCGGTCCGTACGGCGGTCCCGGACGCGATCCTCGGCGGCGACCCGGCACCGCAGGGCCGCCTCCCGGCCAACGCCCACTTCACGTTCCCGGGCTGCGAGGGCGACTCCCTGCTGCTGCTCCTCGACGCCCAGGGCATCGAGTGCTCCACCGGATCCGCCTGCACCGCGGGCGTGGCCCAGCCCAGTCACGTCCTGCTGGCCACCGGCACCGACCCCGACCTGGCCCGCGGCACCCTCCGCTTCTCCCTCGGCCACACCTCCACGGAGGCCGACGTCGAGGCACTCGCCAAGGCGATCGGACCGGCGGTGGAACGGGCGCGGGCGGCGGGCCTCACCTAGGCCGTGTCCGCGACCGGGGTCGTGTCCGCGACCTAGGTGTGCTGTCCCGGGACCTGGGCCGTGCCCGAGATCTGGGTCGTGTCCGCGACCTGGGCCGTGCCCGCGACCCGGGCCGTCACGCGGGAGCCGTACGCGCCGCCCGTACGAGCTTCATGTACCGGTCCCAGTCCCAGTGCTCCCCGGGATCGGTGTGGTCCGTCCCCGGCACCTCCACGTGCCCGATGATGTGCTCGCGGTCGACGGGGATGTCGTAGCGCGCGCATATCCGGGCCGTGAGGCGGGCCGAGGCCTCGTACATCTCGTCCGTGAGGTCCTGCGGCCGGTCCACGAAGCCCTCGTGCTCGATGCCGACGCTGCGTTCGTTGTAGTCGCGGTTGCCCGCGTGGTACGCCACGTCCAGCTCGCGGATCATCTGCGTGACGTGGCCGTCCTTGCGGACGATGTAGTGCGCCGCCGCACCGTGTTCAGGGTCCTGGAAGACCTTCACCGCGCTGTCGTAGCTGCCCTGGGTGACATGGATGATCACCATGTCTATGCCGTAGTCGTCGGGCCGGTCCGCCCGCCGCCAGTTCGCGTCCGACGCCGCCACCCACCGCGCCCCGGCGAAGTCGACCTCGCCGTCCTTGCGCGGCTTCTCCACGCCCGGCACCCGCCACCACAGGCGCGCCAGCTCGTCGCGGGCCAGCACGGCCGTGCCCACGGCGGCCGCCGTCCCGCCGATGAGCAACGCACGGCGCCCGACCTTCCGGTCGCCGTCCTTCGAAGCCTTCCGCTGTCCCATGTGATCGTCAACGGATACTCGCGGGCCCTGGTTCCCGCCTCCCCGTACCCTGGAAGGGTTATGACTGACACCGCGCAGCCCTCCCGCCCCCTCCGCGTCCTCGCCGCCATGTCCGGCGGGGTCGACTCCGCCGTCGCCGCCGCCCGCGCCGCCGAAGCGGGCCACGACGTCACCGGCGTCCACCTCGCGCTCTCCGCGAACCCGCAATCCTTCCGCACGGGCGCGCGGGGCTGTTGCACCATCGAGGACTCCCGCGACGCCCGCCGCGCCGCCGACGTCATCGGCATCCCGTTCTACGTCTGGGACCTCGCCGACCGCTTCCGCGAGGACGTCGTCGAGGACTTCGTCGCCGAGTACGAGGCCGGCCGCACCCCGAACCCGTGCCTGCGCTGCAACGAGAAGATCAAGTTCGCCGCTCTGCTCGACAAGGCCCTCGCCCTCGGCTTCGACGCGGTCTGCACGGGCCACTACGCGCAGGTCGTCCTGCGCGAGGACGGCACGCGCGAGCTGCACCGCGCCTCCGACATGGCCAAGGACCAGTCGTACGTCCTCGGCGTCCTGGACGACAGGCAGCTGGCGCACGCGATGTTCCCGCTCGGCGACACCGTGACGACGAAGGACGAGATCCGCGCGGAGGCCGAGCGCCGGGGCCTCGCGGTCGCCAAGAAGCCCGACTCGCACGACATCTGCTTCATCGCCGACGGCGACACCCAGGGCTTCCTCGCGAAGCGCCTCGGCAAGGCGGAGGGCGACATCGTCGACGAGTCGGGCACCCGGCTCGGCACGCACGAGGGCGCGTACGGCTTCACGATCGGCCAGCGCAAGGGCCTGCGCATCGGCACCCCGGCGCCGGACGGCAAGCCGCGCTACGTCCTGGACATCTCGCCCGTCGACAACACCGTGACGGTGGGCCCGGCGGCCTCCCTGGACGTCAGCGCCCTCACCGCCGTCAAGCCCCGCTGGTGCGGCGCCGCTCCGACCGGCCCCGGCACCTACACCGCCCAGCTGCGCGCCCACGGCGGCGAGACCGAGGTGACCGCGGAGCTCGTCGACGGCGAGCTGGAGGTCACGTTCAGCGAGCCGGTCCGCGGCGTCGCCCCCGGCCAGGCGGTCGTCCTGTACGACGGCACGCGCGTGGTGGGGTCGGCGACGATCGCGTCGACGGTACGGGCCACGCCGACGGCCGTCTGAGGGACGGGAGGACGGGGCAGACGGGGCTGGTCAGCGGCCGGTCCCGCTCACGCCCCGAAGAACTCCACCAGCACCGGCCCCAGCACCTCGGGCTCCACCATGTGCGTCTGTCCCGGAAGACTCCGGTACGAGCCGTCGGGCACGGTCTCGGCGATCACGCGTGCCGCCTCCCGCATCCACGCGGGGCTCGCGTCGCCGGCGACGGACAGCACCGGGACCGTGATGGACGCGAGCCGTTCCCGGGGGACCAGGCCGTCGCCCATCACGGCGTTGTCGTAGGCCAGGCTCGGCGCGATCGTCTCCATGCCGCGCCACAGGGGGGACTGGCGGGCGCCCTGGATCATCTGCTCGGCCATCCCGGCCAGCCGCAGGAACAGCTCGACCGCGTCCCCGGGACGCCCCTCGTCGAGCGCCTCGGTCAGGCGCTCGGTGTACTCGGCCCGCTCCTTCGCGCCGCCCTCGTAGACCGCGAACGGCACCTCGTACACCGCGACCTGACGCACCGGCAGCCCGCTCGCCGCCGCTTCGAGCGCGAGCGCGCCGCCCGAAGAGGTGCCGTACAGCGCGGCCTCCCCGCCCACCGCCTCGATCAGCGCGGCGAGGTCCTCGACCTCGCGCTCCACCGCGTACGGCGCCGTGTCACCGCTCTCACCGCGCCCGCGCCTGTCGTACACGACGACCTTGAAGCGGTCCGACAGGGGCACGGCCAGTGGTGCCACCGTGCCCCCCGTGGACATCGCCCCGCTGATCAGGATCACCGCCGGGCCCTCGCCGGTGATCTCGTACGCGAGGGAGGTGCCGTCGGCCGACATGGTGTTCATATCCATGTCTGTGGAGATTGCCGTACGGCACGGAACTAATCACTCACGACACTTCGACTTCGTAGAAGCAGAGGTGGTCCTTGATCTCCGCTACGTCCGGCTTCGGGTCCGGATAGGCCCAGACGAGGTCCGCCGCGTCCGGCAGCGACCAGTAGGAGGCGGTTCCCTTGAAGGGGCAGTAGGTGTGCGTCTCGGAGGGCTTCAGCAGGTCGAGCCGTACGTCCTCGGGCGGGATGTAGTAGCGCACGGGACAGCCCGTCTCCCGCAGGACGAGAGGCCGGTCGCTCTCCGCGAGGACCTGGCCGCCGTGCACCACCCGCACGCGCCGCGTGCCCTGCTCGATCGTGATCGTGTGTCCATCAGCCATGACAGCGAAAGCGCTCGCGGGCGCCCGGTTCTTCCCGCGTACGGTGGCCTCATGCGAATCTGCGTCTTCCTCTCCGCCGCCGACCTCGACGACCGCTACACGCGCCCCGCGCGTGAGTTCGCGAAACTGCTGGGCAAGGGCGGGCACACGCTCGTGTGGGGCGGCTCCGACGTCGGGCTGATGAAGGTGGTCGCCGACGGCGTGCAGGAGGCCGGAGGGCGGCTGTGCGGGGTCTCGGTGGACTTCCTGGCGGCCAAGGCGCGTCAGGGCTCGGACGAGATGGTGATCGCCGGGGACCTCGCGGAACGCAAGATGCTGCTGCTGGAGAAGGCCGACGCCGTGGTGATCATGGTCGGCGGCACGGGGACCCTGGACGAGGCCACGGAGATCCTGGAGCTGAAGAAGCACGGCCACACGGACAAGCCGGTGGTCCTGCTCAACACCGCGGGCTTCTACGACGGCCTGAAGGAGCAGTTCCGCCGCATGGAGGACGAGGGCTTCCTGCCTCGCCCGCTGACCGACCTGGTGTTCTTCGCGGAGGAGCCGGTGGGCGCGCTGGCGTACCTGGAGGAGAGCCGGGGGATCGAATGACCTCCCGTTGATGCGAGCATGGCGGGCATGGCTACACATGTGATCACCGGAGCCGGTTCCGGCATCGGCGCGGCCGTCGCCCGCCGCCTGCACGCGCGCGGGGACGAACTCGTCCTCCACGCGCGCGACGCGGGCCGCGCGAAGGAGCTGGCGGCGGCGTTCCCCGGCGCGAAGACGCTGGTCGGCGACCTGGCCGACCCGGACAAGCTGTCCTGGGCCTTCTCGCACCAGTCACTTCCGGACCGGGTGGACTCCCTGCTGCACATCGCCGGCGTCGTCGACCTCGGCCCGGTGGGCGACCTGACCCCGAAGTCCTGGCGTCACCAGCTCAACGTCAACCTGATCTCCCCGGCCGAGCTGACCCGTCACTTCCTCCCCCAACTCCGCGCCGCCCGCGGCCACGTGATCTTCGTGAACTCCGGCGCCGGCCTCAACGCCCACGCCGACTGGTCCGCCTACGCCGCCTCCAAGCACGGCCTGAAGGCCCTCGCGGACTCCCTGCGCCACGAGGAGCACGGCAACGGGGTCCGCGTGACCTCCGTCTACCCGGGCCGCACCGCCAGCCCCATGCAGGCCAAGGTCCACCAGCAGGAGGGCAAGGAGTACGACGCCGCGAAGTGGATCGACCCCGAGTCGGTGGCGACGACGATCCTGACGGCCCTGGACCTGCCGAGGGACGCCGAGATCAACGACCTGACGGTGCGCCCGGGGCGGTGACCCCCTCGTCCGGTGCGGCGCGGGCCGAAGGGTTACATACGCTGTCCAGGTGAGTGACAACAGCCAGTTCACCTTCGCCCCCGCCACCGGCGTCGGCTCCCTGCCCGGCGGCGACGCCCGTGAGGCCGCCAAGACGGCCACCGGGTCCTTCGAGGACTTCCCGTTCCTCGCCGAACTGCCCGCCCGCGGCCCCGGCGCGGACATGATCGGCCGGACCGCCGGGATGCTCGCCGAGCTGTACGCGCGCGTGGAGCCCAGCGGATGGCGGATCGGGGACCGGCCGGGCCGGGACACCAGGCGGGCCAGGTCCTGGCTGGGGGAGGACCTCGATGCCCTGGAGGAGTTCACCCAGGGATACGAGGGTCAGCTCAAGGTCCAGGCCGTGGGGCCCTGGACGCTCGCGGCCGCGCTGGAGCTGAAGAACGGTGAGGCCGCCCTCTCCGACGCCGGCGCCTGCCGCGACCTCACCGCCTCGCTCGCGGAGGGACTGCGCCAGCACCTCGCGGAGGTCCGCCGCCGCGTCCCCGGCGCCCAGGTCGTCCTGCAGTTCGACGAGCCCTCCCTCGTCGCCGTGCTCCGCGGCCAGGTCAGGACGGCCAGCGGCTACCGGACCCACCGGGCGGTGGACCGGCAGATCGTCGAGGCCGGCCTGCGCGACGTCGTCGGGGTTCACGGCGGCGGCCCGGTCGTGGTCCACTCGTGCGCACCGGACGTCCCGTTCGCCCTGCTGCGCCGGGCGGGCGCGGCGGCGATCTCCTTCGACTTCTCGCTCCTCACCGAGCGTGACGACGACGCCATCGGCGAGGCGGTGGAAGGCGGCACCCGGCTCTTCGCAGGTGTCGTCCCGGGCACGGACGGCCGATTGTCAGACCCTGCCGGTAGCGTCATGGGTGTCAGGACGTTGTGGCGCAGGCTGGGACTGTCACCGGGGCTTCTCGCGGAGGCCGTCACGCTCACGCCGTCGTGCGGACTCGCGGGGGCTTCCCCCGAGTACGCGCGCAAGGCTCTCGCCCACTGCGTCCGGGCGGCGAGATCCCTCGCGGACAACCCAGAGTAACGGGAGGACACACGGTGGCCGGCGACAAGCAGGCGGAGACGACGGCGGTGCCCGCCGAGGCCCGCGAAGAGCACGCGCAGCTGGCGGAGCAGGTCGAGGAGCACCGCTTCCGGTACTACGTGAAGGACGCTCCGGTCATCAGCGACGCGGACTTCGACAAGCTGCTGAAGACGCTGGAGGCGCTGGAGGAGAAGCATCCGGAGCTGCGCACACCGGACTCGCCGACGCAGAAGGTCGCGGGGGCGTACGAGACGGAGTTCACGGCGGTCGAGCACCGCGAGCGGATGCTCTCGCTGGACAACACCTTCAACGACGACGAAATGGCCACCTGGGTCGACCGCATCGCGCGTGAACTGGGCGAGCAGGAGTACCACTTCCTGTGCGAGCTGAAGGTCGACGGCCTCGCCGTCAACCTCACCTACGAGCACGGCCGCCTCACCCGCGCGGCCACCCGCGGCGACGGCCGCACCGGCGAGGACATCACCCCCAACGTCCGCACGATCGCGGAGATCCCCGACCGCCTGCGGGGCGACAAGGTCCCCGACCTGGTGGAGATCCGCGGCGAGGTCTACTTCCCGATGGAGAAGTTCCTCGACCTCAACGAGCGACTGGTCGCCGCGGGCGACAAGCCCTTCGCCAACCCGCGCAACGCCGCCGCCGGTTCGCTGCGCCAGAAGGACCCGCGGATCACCGCCACCCGCCCGCTGCACATGGTCGTCCACGGCATCGGCGCCCTGGAGGGCTTCACCGGCATGACCCGCCTCTCCCAGGCCTACGACCTCCTCAAGACCTGGGGCCTGCCCACCTCGGTGCACAACAAGGTCGTCGACGACCTGGGCGGCGTCCGGGAGTTCATCGCCTACTACGGCGAGAACCGCCACTCCGTGGAGCACGAGATCGACGGAGTCGTCGTCAAGCTCGACGAGATCCGCCTCCAGGGCCGCCTCGGCTCCACCGCGCGGGCCCCGCGCTGGGCGATCGCGTACAAGTACGCGCCGGAAGAGGTCAACACCAAGCTCGTCGACATCAAGGTCGGCGTCGGCCGCACCGGCCGGGTCACCCCGTACGCCCAGGTGGAGCCGGTCACGGTCGCGGGCAGCGAGGTCGAGTTCGCGACGCTGCACAACCAGGAGGTCGTCAAGGCCAAGGGCGTCCTGATCGGCGACACCGTGGTCATCCGCAAGGCCGGCGACGTCATCCCGGAGATCCTCGGCCCGGTCGTCGACCTGCGGGACGGCAGCGAGCGGGAGTTCGTGATGCCGAGCGAGTGCCCCGAGTGCGGCACCGCGCTCAGGCCCATGAAGGAGGGCGACATCGACCTGCGGTGTCCCAACGCCCGTACCTGCCCGGCCCAGTTGCGCGAGCGCGTCTCCTACCTCGCGGGCCGCGAGTGCCTGGACATCGAGCACTTCGGCGGAGTGGCCGCCGCGGCGCTCACCCGCCCACTGGAGCCGGCCGACCCGCCGCTGGTCGACGAGGGCGACCTGTTCGACCTGACGGTGGAGAAGCTGCTGCCCATCAAGGCCTACGTCCTCGACCCGGACAGCGGTCTGCCCAAGCGGGACCCCAAGACGGGCGAGGAGAAGGTCGTCACGGTCTTCGCCAACCAGAAGGGCGAGCCGAAGAAGAACACCCTGGCCCTGCTGGAGCACATCGAGGCGGCCAAGCAGCGCCCGCTCGCCCGGTTCCTCAACGGCCTGTCCATCCGCCATGTCGGCCCGGTGGCGGCGCAGGCCCTCGCGCGCGAGTTCCGCTCGGTCGACCGCATCGAACAGGCCACCGAGGAGGAGCTGGCGGCCACCGACGGCGTCGGTCCCATCATCGCCGCCGCGCTCAAGGAGTGGTTCGCCGAGGACTGGCACCGCGAGATCGTCCGCAAGTGGAAAGCCGCCGGGGTCCCGCTGGAGGAGCAGTCGACCGGCGAGGACGAAGGCCCGCGCCCGCTGGAGGGGCTCACGGTCGTCGTCACCGGCACGTTGGAGCACTTCACGCGCGACGGGGCCAAGGACGCGCTCCAGAGCCGCGGGGCGAAGGTAACCGGTTCCGTTTCGAAGAAGACATCCTTCGTTGTCGTGGGTGACAGCCCCGGGTCCAAGTACGACAAGGCCATGCAGCTCAAGGTGCCTGTTCTGAACGAGGACGGCTTCAACGTCCTGCTGGAGCAGGGCCCCGAGGCGGCGGCCGAAGTTGCGCTCCCGAACGAGCAGTAGCGGTTGAAGGCACCCTGATCGGCGCATACCAGATGCATACGGGTGGCTGGGGCGCATTCGGGCAACCGTCGACGACCGCTGCCCGTAGGAGCCTTCTGCGGCCTACTGTTGAGATATGCGCCTGCCGTGCCCAACTGCGGTTGGGGCATCTCCTTGGCTCTGAAGGGCTTTGAAGGGCGAGGGGAAGGGTTTTCCAACGCGGTGCCGTTGAAGGTTGTTGTCGGGCATCGGGGCCGCGTGGCGTGGGCACCGCCGGGTGTGAGAGGGACGGGAATGGAACCGACCGAGAGCGCCGCCCCGCGCTCACGGCTGCGCCGGATCGCCGGCGCATGGCGGGGGTGGGCGGCGCGGACCGCGGAGCGTTCGCGCGCGGAAAGAGGCGCGGGGAGCGCCGCCGGGCCGCCCGGCGTGGTGGACGGGCGTACCGTCGTGCCGCTCGGCGTGGAGCACACCGCCGGGCTGCCGGACTCCGACCACGAACGGCACCTGTCCTGGCCGGCGCTGCCCGCGGCGGTCGTCGCGGCGGCCGGGTTCGTCCTGGGCGCCGGGTTCTACCGCGCGTTCACCGACAACCACGCCCTCTTCCCGTCCGGCACCGTCGGCTGGTCGCTGGCCGTGCTGACCGGCATCATCGTCGGCCACCTGGTAGCCCTCGGCCGGGCCCGCTGGTGGGGCGGCACCGGATCCGGCGCCGCCCTGACCATCGCCGTGCTGATGCTCTACGGCTGGGTGCCCGCCGGCATGGTCAGCCTCACCGTCGTCGTCCTGGTCGGCGTCGCCCGGCGCAACCGCTGGCGCCAGGGTGTGCTGCACGGCGCGGTGGACATCCTCGGCATCGCCGCCGGAGCGTTGGTGCTGGCGGCCTTCGGCAGGGTGCCCACCGTCGAGACCCCCTGGAACCCGGACACCTGGACGCTCTACACCGCCCCCGGGGTGGTGCTCGTCGCCGCCGCCTACCTCGCGGTCACCCGTGTCCTGCTGTGGTACCTCCAGGCCCCGCGCGGCGGCCTGCCCACCGTCGAGCGCACCGCGCTGGTGCGCCAGGGCCTGGTCGCGGTCGCGCTGCTCGGCATCGCGCCGCTGGTGTGTGTCGTCGCCATCGCCAAGCCCCTGCTGCTGCCGCTGTTCGCCATCCCGCTCGTCGCCCTCGACTCCACGCTGTGGATAGCCCGGGCCCGGGCGGAGGAGCAGTTGCGCGACCCGCTGACCGGGCTGCCCAACCGGCAGTGGCTGCTGGAACGCATCTGGACGGCGCTCGACGACGCCGAGCGCATCGGCGCCCGGTCCGCCCTGATGCTGATCGACCTCGACCGGTTCCGGTCGGTGAACGACACCCTCGGTCATCTGGCCGGTGACCGGCTGCTGTTGCAGATAGCGGACCGGTTGCGGCTCGCCCTGCCGCGCGGAGCGGAGGCCGCGCGGCTCGGCGGTGACGAGTTCGCCGTCTTACTACCGGTCGCCGACTCCACGACGTCCGCGACCCGCGTCGCCCGCGGCCTGGTCACCGCCCTCAGCTCCCCGCTCGACCTCGACGGCCTCACCCTGGTCCTGGAGGCCAGCGCCGGCGTCGCCGTCTTCCCGGACCACGCCCTCGACGCCGAGGGGCTGCTGCGGCGCGCGGACGTGGCGATGTACCAGGCGAAGCGCGACCGCACGGGCGTGGAGGTCTACGAGTCCAAGCGCGACTCGAACACCCCCGACCGGCTGGGCCTGCTGGGGGATCTGCGCCGAGCCCTCGACGCGCACGAGGTCGAACTGCACTACCAGCCCAAGGTCCGCTTCGACGGCCAGGTCGCGGGGCTCGAGGCCCTGGTCCGGTGGGTGCACCCGGAACGCGGCAAGGTGCCGCCGGACGAGTTCATAGCGATCGCCGAGTCGTCGGGGCTGATGCCGCATCTGACGGAGTACGTGCTGGAGACGGCGCTGGCGCAGGTGGCCCGCTGGCGGGCCCAGGGGCTGTATGTGCCGGTCGCGGTCAACGTCTCACCCCGTGACGTGCACACACCCGGCTTCGCTGGCTCCGTCGCCGCCCGGCTCGCCCGGCACGGGGTCCCGGCGGGAGCGCTCCAACTGGAGATAACGGAACACGTGCTGCTGGAGGACCCGCAGCGCGCCGCGGACACGCTGGCCGGACTGACCGGCCACGGCGTCAAGATGTCGCTGGACGACTTCGGCACGGGCTACTCGTCGCTCGTGCACCTCAGACGGCTGCCGGTGAGCGAGCTGAAGATCGACCGGTCGTTCGTGGCCCGGCTCGCGGTGGACAACGAGGACGCCGAGATCGTGCGCTGCACCGTGGACCTGGCGCACTCGCTGGGGCTGCTCGTGGTCGCCGAGGGCGTCGAGGACGACGAGACGTGGGAGCGGCTTCGGGACCTGGGCTGCGACGCCGTACAGGGGTGGCTGGTGGCCGCGGCCATGCCGCCGGAGGAGACGACGGCGTGGCTGCTGGCGCGAGGGTCGCGAGGATGGCAGCGGCCGCGCGCGGCACTGCCGGCCGCCGAGTAGGTCTCCTGTGGGCGCCGCGACGGGTGGTGCGGCGGTTGCGGCGCCGCCGTGGCCGGTCGCGCCCACGCGGCGGAGCCGCACATCGGTCTAGCCCCGCGCCCCCTTCAGGGCGGTGTCCAGCCGCAAGCCGGCGCCGATTCGGGTTCAGCGATCCGCCCCCGCGGTGAAGTGTCCGATCAGCAGCGCCAGCCTCCGCTCATGATCCCTCTCCGGTAGCCGCCCGCTGCGCATCAGCGTCACCAGGCCGTGCAGGCCCGCCCAGTACGTCTCCGTGAGCGCCCCGAGGTCCTCGCCCTCCTCGGCGATCGGCTCCACCGCCGCCGCGATCTCCCCGAAGGCCCGCTTCAGCGGCTCCGGGGCCTCGTCCGTGGCGAACGGCAGGTCCACCCGGTAGGTGAACATGGCGTCGTAGAGCGCTGGCCGCCGCCGGCCGAACGCCGTGTAGGTCTCGCCCACCGCCGCCAGCGCCGCGCGGGTGCCCTTCGCCGCCGTACGGGCCGTGTGCAGTTCGTCCGCCAGGTCGGCGCAGCCCTGCACCGCGACCGCCGCCATGATCGCGTCCTTGCCCTTGAAGTGGCTGTAGAGGACGGGCTGGCTGTACTCGATCTCGGCCGCGAGCCGGCGGGTCGTCACCGCGTCCCAGCCCTCCGTCTCCGCGAGTTCCCGTGCGGCCGTGACGATCAGCCGCTCGCGTTCCGCTCGTTCGCGCTCCTTGCGCGTCTGAATCGACATGCCAGAAATTCTAGCAGCGCTAGCGTGACTGTCGATGCTCTGCTAGCTTCGCTCTTGTCCCTAGCGGTGCTAGCGAGGAGTCAAGACATGACCGTGACCGCGTACACCCTGGCCGTCGTGCTCAACCTGTTCTGCCTGTTCCTCGGCTACCGGTTCCTGCTCCAGCCCGCCTCGGCCGCCACCGGCTACGGCGTCCCGGCCCGGCCGGAGGGCGACGCCGGCGCCTATCTCTCCGTCAAGGGCCTGCGGGACGGCACCTTCGGCGTGGTGGGCCTGGCGCTGCTGTTCTTCGTCGGCGCCCGCGCCGAGGCCTGGTTCATGCTCGCCGTGGCACTCATCCCGCTCTTCGACACACTGATAGTGCTGCGGCACGGCGGAGCGAAGGCGGTGGCCTTCGGCGTTCACTTCGCCACGGCGGTCGTCGTCCTCATCAGCGCCGTCCTGCTCTTCCTCGTCTGAGTGCCTCGACACCACCGACCACACCGATCTCGCACCGGAGGTTCGAGACATGTCGATGTTCGTTCCGAAGTTCGACGAGACCGTGATCGTCCGTGCGGCCGAGGCCGAGACGGTCGGCCGGGCGCCCACCACCGTCCGGCTGCTGGCCGACAGCAGCCGGACCGGCGGGGCGCTGTCCACTCAGCGCGTCACGCTCACCGGCGGCGCCGACGGCGCCAAACCGCACTGGCACGACAACTCCGCCGAGATGTTCCTCCTGCTCGACGGCGCCGCCGAGATCCTCTCGGGCGACGAAGTCGTCACCGCCGGGCCCGGCGACGTGGTCGTCGTGCCGCCCGGCAAACCGCACGCCTTCGCCGCCGTACCGGGCGCCGACGCCGACCTGCTCATCGTCATCACCCCGGGCGTCGAACGCTTCGAGTACTTCCGCCACCTCCAGCGCATCGCCCTGGGCGAGGCCACCGCGGAGAGCCTGCTGGAAGTGCAGGAGCTGTACGACAACCACTTCATGAAGAGCGAGGTCTGGGAGCGCCGCCGCGGGTGACGACGAGCGGGGCGGGGGAAACCGTTTCACGGCCACCACTCCCCGCCCCATAGGATTGGGGCTAGTCGTCCCGTTCCCGTCTGTCGCGCGACGCCCGGCACGCACGCTCGCCGCGCGACCCGCCCTCCGGGCGGACGACGGGAACGGGACGACTAGCCCCAGCCCCAAACCACACACACTCACCCCAGAGGATCGCTGCATGCCTGGCATCACGCGCGAGGAGGTCGCCCACCTCGCACGGCTGGCGCGTCTGGAGCTGAAGCCCGAAGAGCTCGAGCACTTCGCGGGACAGCTGGACGACATCATCGGCGCGGTCGCACGCGTCAGTGAGGTCGCCGACCAAGACGTACCGCCGACCTCGCACCCGCTCCCGCTGACGAACGTCATGCGGGCGGACGAGGTCCGTCCGTCGCTCACCCCCGAGCAGGCGCTCTCCGGCGCCCCGGCCCAGGAGCAGCAGCGTTTCAAGGTGCCGCAGATCCTGGGGGAGGACTAATCGCCATGACGGACATCATCAAGCTCACGGCCGCCGAGACCGCCGAGAAGATCGCCTCCGGCGAGCTCACGGCCGTGCAGGTCACCGAGGCCCACCTCGCCCGCATCGAGGCCGTCGACGAGAAGGTGCACGCCTTCCTGCACGTCGACCGCGAGGGTGCGCTCGCCCAGGCCCGTGCCGTCGACGACAAGCGCGCCAAGGGCGAGAAGCTCGGCCCGCTGGCCGGCGTCCCGCTCGCGCTGAAGGACATCTTCACCACCGAGGGCATTCCGACGACCGTCGGTTCGAAGATCCTCGAGGGCTGGATCCCGCCGTACGACGCGACGCTCACCAAGCGCCTCAAGGCCGCCGACGTGGTCATCCTCGGCAAGACCAACATGGACGAGTTCGCCATGGGGTCGTCGACGGAGAACAGCGCCTACGGGCCGACCGGCAACCCGTGGGACCTCACCAAGATCCCCGGCGGCTCCGGTGGCGGCTCCTCCGCCGCGCTCGCCTCCTTCCAGGCCCCCCTCGCCATCGGCACCGACACCGGCGGCTCCATCCGCCAGCCGGCCGCCGTCACCGGCACGGTGGGCGTGAAGCCGACGTACGGCGCGGTCTCCCGCTTCGGCATGGTGGCCTTCTCGTCCTCCCTCGACCAGGGCGGCCCCTGTGCCCGTACGGTCCTGGACGCGGCCCTGCTGCACGAGGTCATCGCCGGGCACGACCCGCTCGACTCCACCTCCATCGACGCCCCGGTCCCGCCGGTCGTCGAGGCCGCCCGCAACGGCAGTGTGCAGGGCATGCGGGTCGGCGTCGTCAAGCAGTTCCGCGGCGAGGGCTACCAGGCCGGCGTCATCCAGCGCTTCGACGAGTCCGTCGCGCTGCTGAAGGAGCTCGGCGCCGAGATCGTCGAGCTGGACTGCCCGTCCTTCGACCTCGCCCTGTCGGCGTACTACCTGATCGCGCCCTCCGAGTGCTCCTCCAACCTCGCCCGCTTCGACGGCCTGCGCTACGGCCTGCGGACCGGCGACGACGGCACGCACTCCGCGGAGGAGGTCACCTCGCTCACCCGCGAGGCGGGCTTCGGCCCCGAGGTCAAGCGCCGCATCATGCTCGGCACGTACGCCCTGTCGAGCGGCTACTACGACGCGTACTACGGCAGCGCCCAGAAGGTCCGCACGCTCATCACGCGCGACTTCGAGAAGGCCTTCGAGCAGGTCGACGTCATCGTCTCCCCGACGACGCCGACCACCGCCTTCGCGATCGGCGAGCGCGCCGACGACCCGATGGCGATGTACCTCGCCGACCTGTGCACCATCCCGACCAACCTCGCGGGCAACGCCGCCATGTCGCTGCCCTGCGGCCTGGCCCCGGAGGACAACCTCCCCGTCGGCCTCCAGATCATCGCCCCGGCGATGAAGGACGACCGTCTCTACAAGGTCGGGGCGGCCGTCGAGGCGGCCTTCGTGGAAAAGTGGGGGCACCCGCTCCTGGAGGAGGCACCGTCGCTGTGAGCAAGCTGTCCAAGGCGAAGGACTTCAAGAAGTCCAAGTCCGGTCTGTACCTGTCCATGGCCACCACCGCGTTCGGTGCGGTCACCGTCGCCAAGCAGGCCAAGAAGGCCCGCGTGGAGAGCGACACGCTGCGCCTGATCGACGCCGCCGTGTCCGCCGCCGCCATCGTCACCGGCCTCGCCATCCTCTACCGCGAGCTGAAGCGGCTGGGCGACGACGACGTCCTGCTGGGCTGAGAGGGAAGTTTCACCGTGACCACCACGACCGACCTGGTGTCGTACGAGGACGCGCTGGCGTCGTACGACCCCGTCATGGGCCTCGAGGTCCATGTCGAACTCGGCACCAAGACCAAGATGTTCTGCGGGTGCTCCACGGAGCTGGGTTCCGACCCCAACTCGCAGACCTGCCCCACCTGCCTCGGCCTGCCCGGCGCGCTCCCGGTCGTCAACGCGACCGGAGTCGAGTCCGCGATCAAGATCGGTCTCGCGCTGAACTGCGAGATCGCCGAGTGGTGCCGCTTCGCCCGGAAGAACTACTTCTATCCGGACATGCCGAAGAACTTCCAGACCTCCCAGTACGACGAGCCGATCGCCTTCAACGGCTACCTCGACGTGCAGCTGGAGGACGGCGAGACCTTCCGCGTGGAGATCGAGCGCGCCCACATGGAGGAGGACACCGGCAAGTCCACCCACGTCGGTGGCGCCACCGGTCGTATCCACGGCGCCTCGCACTCGCTGCTGGACTACAACCGCGCCGGCATCCCGCTCATCGAGATCGTCACCAAGCCGATCGTCGGCGCGGGCGAGCGTGCTCCCGAGGTGGCGAAGGCGTACGTCCGTGAGCTGCGCGAGGTCATCCGGGCGCTCGGCGTCTCCGAGGCCCGCATGGAGATGGGCCAGATGCGCTGCGACGTGAACCTGTCGCTGCGCCCGAACGGCACCGAGAAGTTCGGTACGCGTTCTGAGACGAAGAACGTCAACTCGCTGCGGTCCGTGGAGCGCGCGGCCCGCTTCGAGATCCAGCGGCACGCGGCCGTGCTCAGCGGCGGCGGGACGATCGTCCAGGAGACCCGTCACTTCCACGAGGACACGGGGTCGACGACCTCGGGCCGCGTGAAGGAAGAGGCCGAGGACTACCGGTACTTCCCCGAGCCGGACCTGGTGCCGGTGGCCCCCACCCGTGAGTGGGTCGAGGAGATCCGGGCGGCCCTGCCCGAGCTGCCGCTGGCCCGTCGTACCCGGCTCCTCGAGGAGTGGGGCATCACGGCCCTCGACATGCAGGCGATCCTCAACGCCGGCGCGCTGGACCCGATCGTCGCCACGATCGACGCCGGTGCCGACGCCGCCTCCGCCCGCAAGTGGTGGATGGGCGAACTGGCGCGCAGCGCCAACGAGTCGGGCAAGTCGCTGGACGAGCTGTCCATCACGCCGGTCGAGGTCGCCCGCGTCTCCGAGCTGGTCTCGAAGGGCGACCTGAACGACAAGCTGGCCCGCCAGGTCATCGAGGGCGTCCTCGCGGGCGAGGGCACCCCGGACGAGGTCGTCGACAAGCGCGGTCTGAAGGTCGTCTCCGACGAGGGCGCCCTGGGTGCCGCCGTCGACGAGGCCATCGCCGGCAACCCGGGCATCGCCGACAAGATCCGCTCCGGGAAGGTCGCCGCGGCCGGCGCCCTGGTCGGCGCGGTCATGAAGGCGACCCGGGGCCAGGCCGACGCGGCCCGCGTCAAGGAGCTGATCCTTGAGAAGCTGGGCGTCAGCGAGGGCTGAGACTCAGTGAGTACGGCCCCGGAGGCAGGTCCTCCGGGGCCGTCGTGCTGCTCAGGGGCTCACTTACGGCGCCCTACGAGCCGTACGAAGCCCAGCGCGCGCCCCTCGTCCCGGCGCACCATCTCGCCGACCCGGCGGGCCATCGTGCGATGGAACTCCTCCGGGCTCTCCTCGGCGACGACGTCGCACCACAGCAGCCAGTCCCGCCAGCCGTCCGGCTGCCAGTCGGCGGTCTCGACCTCGACGGCGCCACCGCGGGTCCAGTGCCGCCGCCACCACTCGGGGGAGTGGAAGCACCAGTAGTCGGGCTCCCAGTAGGGCTTCAGATGCTCCGGCGGCTCGATGCCGGCCGGCTCCTCGCGCAGGGCCGGTACGACGACCCCGATCCGCCCGCCCGGCTTCAACAGGCGGGTGAGCGTGGGCAGATACAGATCGTCGGTGCCGAAGTACTGGTACGCGTCGACGCTCACGATCGCGTCGAAGCCGCCCTCGGCGAACGGCAGGTCGTGCGCCTCCACGCGTACCGGCAGCACCCGGTCGGCGAAGCCGGCCTCGGTGACACGGCGGGCGTTGTCGTCGGGTTCGATCCACAGATCGGCGGCGGTGACCTGGGCGTCGTACTCCCTGGCCAGGAAGACGGAGGTCATCGCCCGGCCGCAGCCCAGGTCGAGGACGCGGGCGCACGGGCGCAGGGTGTCCAGACCGAGGGCGGGGGCCAGCCACTCCAGCAGCCAGAGTGCGTTCGGGCCCATCTGGTTCTCGACGACCCAGCGGGCGTCGTAGCTGTTGCTGCGCGGGTAGCGGGCGTGGGTCAGCCGCTTGGCGAGATCCTCATCCGAGGGCCCCATCGTCGGCGGGATGGTGTCTGGCATCGGTGAACGGGCTCCTTGAGTCCGGGGAAGCGGAAAGGGATACGGAGGAGCTCGATCGGACGCTCAAACAATGCACCTGCCCAGGTCGGCGGCGGTGTGCCGCACTACGGTCGAACCTCGGAAGCTAGCAGTCCGCCAGGCGGTCCGGCATCTGGTTTCCCCGCGCGACGCGCTACGCTCGCCCGCCATGAGTGGACGCGGTGATTCCGAGATAGCCGACACGGGGGAGGAACGGTCCGAGGCGCCCGAAGGCGTACTCGACGAAGACTTCGACGACGAGCGCGACGAAGACCTCGAAGACGCCGGGGATCCGGCGCAGGTGGCGCGCCGGGCCCGCTGGACGGCGGTCGTGACCGGGGTGCTCCTCGCCCTCGCCGGGCTGGCCGCGGCGGTGGGGCGGGCGAACGGCTCCGCCCCGGCCCTCGTCCCGGCCGCCTACGCCGTCGGCGCCGCCGTCTGCGCGCTGGCCGCGTTCCTCGGCTCGCGGGGGCGCACCCGCCGGGCGCTCTGGCTTCTGGTCACCGGCGTGATGGTGATGGCGCTGGGAGATCAGTTCGACTGATGTGAATGACGTCACGCGGGAACGACAGAGTGACCGTTACTGTCCTGTGATCTGCCTCCCACTCCTGTGAATAAACCCACGAACGGGGCAAACGATCTCCAGCGCCTGCGAGAGTTTGCTTCACATCGCTCATGCGTTCTTTGCGGGCTGTTCACTTCATGAACGACTGATCCCGGCCAAAGATCCACAAATCGCCCCGGGAGCACGTTCGTGGCAGCTCTTGCACGCTGGTGTGTTCAACGTCGCCTCGTCGCCGTACTGCTCTGGTTGCTCGCCTTCGGCGGGGTCACCGCGGCCGCCGCGGTGACGGGCTCCGCGTACTCGAACGACTACCAGGTCCCCGGCACCGAGTCGGGCCGCGCCACCCAGCTCCTGGAGGACGGCTTCCCCGGCCTCGGCGGCGACAGCGACACCGTTGTCTGGCACACCGCGTCCGGCACCGTCCGGGCCGCCGACGTCGAACAGACCATGACGCGCACCCTGGACGAGATCGCCGAACTGCCCGGCGTCGCTGCCGTCGGCAGCCCGTACGACAAGCAGGGCGCCGCCCAGGTCAGCGAGGACGGGAAGACGGCGTACGCCACCGTCGCCTTCGACGACAGCGCCGAGAACCTCGACCGCGGCGAGGCGCGGGCCGTCGTGGACACGGCCAAGGACGCCGAGGCGGACGGGCTCCAGGTGGAGCTGGGCGGCAGCGCCGTCGCCCTCACCGAGTCCTCCGGCGGGCATGTCGCCGAGGTCGTCGGAGTGGCCGTCGCCGCCGTTGTGCTGTTCCTCGCCTTCGGCTCGCTCGCCGCCTCGCTGCTGCCCATCGCCACCGCCCTGGTCAGCGTCGGCACCGCGTACGCCGGGATAGCGCTCCTCGGGCACGCGATGACCGTGGCGGACTTCGCGCCCATGCTCGGCATGCTGATCGGACTCGGCGTCGGCATCGACTATGCCCTGTTCATCGTCACCCGGCACCGGCGCGGGCTGAAACGCGGGCTGCCCGTCACCGAGTCGATCAGCAACGCCGTCGCGACCACCGGACGGGCGGTCGTGTTCGCGGGCGCGACCGTGTGCATAGCCCTGCTCGGCATGCTGATCCTGCGGCTCAGCTTCCTCAACGGCGTCGCGATAGCCGCCTCGCTGACCGTGGTCCTCACCGTCGCCGCCTCCGTGACCCTGCTGCCGGCCCTGCTGTCCTTCATCGGCATGCGCGCCCTCAGCCGGCGCGAGCGGCGTCGCCTGGCCGAGCACGGGCCCGAGCCCGAAGTGCCGACCGGGTTCGCCGCCCGCTGGTCCGCGTTCGTGGAGCGCCACCCCAAGGCGCTCGGCGCCATCGCCCTGGCCGTCATCACGGTCCTCGCGCTGCCCACCCTCGGCCTGCGCCTGGGCACCTCCGACCAGGGCAACGACCCCGAGACCTCCACCACCCGCCAGGCCTACGACCTCCTCGCCGACGGCTTCGGACCCGGCGTGAACGGCCCGCTCACCCTGGTCACCGAGGTCGACGGCGGTGACGACAAGCTCGCCCTGGACAACCTCGACGCCACCCTGCGGGGCACCGAGGGCGTCGCGGCGGTGACCCCGGTGACGTACAACGCCGGCGGCGACACCGCGTACCTCACCGTCGTACCGGAGTCCTCCCCGCAGTCGCGGCAGACCAGCGACCTCGTGGACCGGCTGCGCTCCGAGGTGCTGCCCCGCGCCGAGACCGGCACCTCGCTCGATGTGCAGGTCGGCGGCATGACGGCCGGCTACGACGACTTCGCCGACGTCATCGTCGGCAAGCTGCCGCTGTTCGTCGGGGTCGTCATCGGCCTGGGCTGCCTGCTGCTCCTGCTCGCCTTCCGGTCGGTCGGCATCCCCCTGAAGGCCGCCGTGATGAACGTGGCCGCCGTCGCCGCCGCCTTCGGTGTGGTCGTCGCGATCTTCCAGTGGGGCTGGGGGAGCGAGCTGCTGGGGCTCGGCCGCGCCGGGCCGATCGAGCCCTTCCTCCCCGTGATCATGGTGTCGGTGCTGTTCGGGCTCTCCATGGACTACCAGGTCTTCCTGGTCAGCCGGATGTACGAGGAGTGGCTGGAGACCGGCGACAACCGGCGGGCCGTACGGATCGGCCTCGCCGAGACCAGCCGGGTGATCAACTCCGCCGCGGTCATCATGATCTCCGTCTTCCTCGCCTTCGTCCTCAGCGGCGACCGCGTGATCGCCATGTTCGGCATCGCCCTGGCCGCCGCCGTCGCCCTGGACGCCTTCGTCCTGCGTACGCTCCTCGTCCCCGCCCTCATGCACATGCTCGGCGGCGCCAACTGGTGGCTGCCGCGCTGGCTCGACCGGCGCATGCCCCGCATCAGCATCGAGCCGCCCGAGACCAGGGCCGCGCATGAGAGGCTCACCGACGTCGTGGCGGAACTGGAGAAGGAGCAACGGGGCGATGTACGCGATACCGCTGGGTGACGACGGAGCCGAGCTGAGGCCCCTGGAGCCGTGGCACGCCGAGGAGTTCCTCGCGAACCTGGAGCGGGGCCGGGAGTTCATCGGGCAGTACATCCCGTTCGGCTCGAACGCCACCGACCTGGCGTCCGCGCGGGAGACGCTCCAGCGGTACGCCGACATGCGCGCGGCGGACACGGCCGCGTACCACGGCATTTGGCTGGACGGGAAACTCGTCGGCGGCGTCCTCACGCTGAACTTCGACGCCGCGGCAGGCAACTGCGAGGTCGGGTGCTGGCTGGAGCCCGCCGCGACCGGACGCGGGCTCATCACCCGGGCGATGCGGGTGCTCATCGACTGGGCCGTCGAGGAACGCGGCATCCACCGCGTCGAATGGGTCGCCGCCTCCGGCAACACGCCCAGCCTGAACGTCGCCCGGCGCCTCGGCATGACCCGCGACGGCGTACGCCGGCAGGCCCACCCCTATCGTGGGGTGCGGCATGACCTGGAGGTGTGGTCGATCCTCGCCCCGGAGTGGCGTGAAGTACGCGCGCGTGCCGCACACAACGATCATTAAGACACCTCTCAGGAAGCGTCCGTACGGTGCGAGACATGGGAACGAAGACAGTGGACGAGACCGTGACCGAGGCCAAGACCGACGACGAGAACGTGGACGTCACCAAGGCGACCGAGGCCGAGGCCGCGGACGCCGACGGGGGCGAGCACGAGGATGAGGTGACCGCCGAGGCAACGGAAGCGGGACCCTCCGACGTCGGCCAGGGCGCGGGAGCCGTCGTCTCCGCCGCGCTCGGCCTCGTCTCGCTGACCGGCGGCTGGATCGGCACGGTCGCCGCCGCGCGCGAGACGCTCATCGGCCAGCTGGAGACCGCTTCCAACGCGGGCGTCGCCACGCAGATCAAGGAGGTCTACGGCGATGCCTGGCAGACCTCCGCGCTGTGGGCCGGCGTGTTCGCGCTGGCCGCGCTGATCGTCGGCGTCGTCGTGCTGGCCCGTCCCGCGTTCGGCACGCCCGGCAGGCCGCAGACCGCGTGGATCAAGTCGGTCGCCTGGGGCGGCGTCGCGCTCGGCGTCATCGGCCTGCTGCTGGCCGTGCTCAAGTACACCGACGCACTGCTCGGCCTGCCCTCGGCGGGCTGAGTCACCGCAGTTCCCAAGGGGCCTCAGAGCCGCCGTAAGCACCTTAGACGGCGCACTGAGGCCCCTTCGGCGCGTCTAAGGCCCGGCACCGGGCCGAAGATGCGGAACTCTCCCGATGTGGCGGAGCGCCCTGGGAGAGGAAGGTGGAGGCATCGCGGAAAGCGACGCTGAAACCGCCTCTCACCAGGGAAAACGAGGAACCGTCATGTTCGAGTTCGAGCTCCACAACCTCCGCACCGCCGAACTGATCCGCCAGGCCGAGCACGACCGTCTGGTCCGCGAGGCGCTCCGCGTCCGCCGTGCCGCGAAGCACGCCGGCGAAGGCGCCGCGGAGCCGGAGACGCATACCTCCCGCCTCCGCAGGCACCGGCACCCACGTGCCGCGTGATGATCGCCGGCCGTCGGCTCCCGGCGGCCCTGGCACCCGGCGCGGCGAAAACCGCTGCCCTGCCGTCCGCGGCGCGTGACATGCTCAGGCCCGTGGAGAGCAGGTCCGTCAGTCCCGTGTTCGTCGGCCGCACAGCCGAGTTGGAGACGCTGAACGACGCGCTCGCCCGCGCATCCGCGGGCGAGCCGCAGGCGTTGGTGATCGGCGGCGAGGCGGGGGTGGGCAAGACCCGGCTCGTCGAGGAGTTCGCCGGAGCCGCCGCCCGCCAAGGCGCTGTCGTCGTGCTCGGCGGCTGCGTCGAGATCGGCGCCGACGGGCTGCCCTTCGCCCCGTTCTCCACCGCGCTGCGCGCCCTGCGCCGTGAACTGCCCGGGGAACTCGCCGCCGCGGCCGCCGGCCAGGAGGAGGAGCTGGCCCGGCTGCTGCCCGAGTTGGGCGAAGCGGCGCCCGCCCGCGGAGCGGACCGCTCCGACGAGGAGGGCATGGCCCGCCTCTTCGAGCTCACCGCCCGCCTCCTGGAACGCGTCGCGGCCGGCCGTACGGTCGTCGTCGCCCTGGAGGACCTGCACTGGGCCGACGCCTCCACCCGCCATCTGCTCGCCTACCTCTTCCGCACCCTGCGCACCGGCCGCCTCGTCCTCCTCGCCACCTACCGCTCCGACGACATCCACCGCCGCCACCCGCTGCGCCCCCTCCTCGCCGAACTCGACCGGCTGCGCACGGTCCGCCGCATCGAGGTCGGCCGGTTCAACCGCGCCGAGGTCGGCCGCCAGATCGCCGGGATCCTCGCCCACGAACCCGACCCCGCCCAGGTCGACGCGATCTTCGAACGCTCCGACGGCAACGCCTTCTTCGTCGAGGAACTCGCCGTCGCCGCCCACGAGGGCAGCCGCACCGGCCTCACCGACTCCCTGCGCGATCTGCTCCTGGTCCGGGTGGAGAGCCTGCCCGAGAGCGCCCAGCGGGTCGCCCGGATCGTCGCCGAGGGCGGTTCGACCGTGGAGTACCGGCTGCTCGCCGCCGTCGCACGGCTCGCCGAGGACGACCTCATCGAGGCACTGCGGGCCGCCGTGGGCGCCAACATCCTCCTCGCCGCGCCCGGCGGCGACGGCTACCGCTTCCGGCACTCCCTGGTCCGCGAGGCCGTCGGCGACGACCTGCTGCCCGGTGAACGCTCCCGCCTCAACCGCCACTACGCCGAAGCCCTGGAGGCCGACCCGACGCTCGTCCCGGCCGGCGAGCGCGTCATGCGGCTGGCCAGCTACTGGTACCACGCCCACGACCCCGCCAAGGCCCTGCCCGCCGTCCTGGACGCCTCCGTCACCGCTCGCCGCCGGCACGCCCACGCCGAGCGACTGCGGCTGCTGGAACGCGCGATGGAACTGTGGGAGGCCACCCCCGAGGACATCCGCGCCACCCTGCGCCCCGTCGACTACGCCGAGGTCTACCCTCCCTGCGGCTGCGACCCCGCCACCACACCCCTGCGCTACCTCGACCTGATGGCCGAGGCCGCCGTCGCCGGACGGCTCTGCGGGGAGCGCGAACGCGCCCTGAAGATCACCAAGCGGGCCCTGCACCAGCTGGAGGACGGCGGTGACCCGCTGCGCGCCGCCTGGTTCTGGGTCCAGCGCTCCCGGCTGGTCCAGGCGCAGGCCCGCGGCGACGGCTGGAAGGAACTGGGCACCGCGCAGGAACTGGTGCGCGGCCTGCCGCCGTCCGAGGTCCACGCCGAGGTGCTGGCCGCCGCGGCCAATTGGTCCATGCTGCGCGCCCCCGGCCCCGACGCCATGTCCGCCGCCGAACGGGCCGTCGAGTACGCGCGCATGGTGGGCGCCGAGGACATCGAGCTCAACGCGTGTCTCACGCTCGGCGTCCTCATGGTCGACGCCGGCGACATCGAGACCGGACTGGCCCAGATGTACGAGGTCAAGGACGAGGTCCTCGCCCGGGGCCTCACCGCCGTCGTGGGCCGCAGCCATGTCAACCTGCCCTCCGTGCTCGAAGGCGTCGGCCGCTCGCAGGACGCCGTCCGCATCCTGCGCGAGGGGCTGGGCCTCACTCAGGAGTGGGGCCTGCGTGACTCCGAGGCATGGATGTGGGCGAACCTCGCCGAGTCGCTGATCTCCCTGGGCCGCTGGGACGAGGCCGTCGAGGCCGCGGTGAACGCCCAGCGCACCGGGCAGTCGGCCAAGCCGCGCGGCGGCGGCTCCAACCGCCTCGCCCACCTCGCCCTCGTGCGCGGCGAGATCGACGAGGCGTCCCACCACCTCGCCGCCGCCCGCGCCTCCTACGGCACCCACGACCCCATGCCGCAGAACGACCTGCCGATGTCCTTCCTGGCCCTGGGCATCGCCGCCGCCGAGGGCCGCCTCCTCGACGTCCGCGCGGAGGCCGACCGAGCCCTCGACGCCGGCTTCCCGACCGGCACCCAGCGCTATGCCTGGCCCCTGCTCCTGGCCGCCGCCGTCGCCGAGTCCGACGCCCGCGCCCAGGCGCTGCCCATCGCACAGACGGGCCGCGCCGCCTTCCTGGAACGGCTCTTCGAGGCCGTCCGCACGCTCACCACCGGCGCGCCGCTGTGGCTGGCCTACGAGCAGTGGACCCGAGCCGAACTCGACCGCGCCGCGGGCCGGGTCGCCCCCGACACCTGGTCGGACGTGGTCACCGCCTTCGAGACGCTGGAGCGCCCCTACGACCTCGCGCAGGTCCGCCACCGACTCGCCGAGGCCCTGCTCGCCCTCGGCGGCGACGACGAACGCGCCCGCGCCACGGAACTGCTGCGCCTCACCCACGCCACCGCCGCCCACCTCCGCGCCCGCCCCCTCCTCGA
This sequence comes from Streptomyces sp. NPDC093568, assembly GCF_044764945.1. Lineage (NCBI taxonomy): Bacteria > Bacillati > Actinomycetota > Actinomycetes > Kitasatosporales > Streptomycetaceae > Streptomyces > Streptomyces sp. NPDC093568. The sequence goes on from NZ_JBIWJD010000004.1 coordinate 413,887, forward strand.
CGCCACCACGCACCTGGCCCAGCGCGCCCGCCTCAGCCTCACGACGGCCCCGCCCCCGCCCGACCCGGCCGGCTCCTTCGGTCTCACCACCCGCGAACGGGACGTCCTGCGCCTGGTCTCCGCCGGCCGCACCAACCGCCAGATCGCCGAGGAACTCTTCATCTCCCCGAAGACCGCCAGCGTCCATGTCTCGAACATCCTCGGGAAGCTCGGTGTCTCGGGGAGGGGCGAGGCGGCGGCGGTGGCGCATCGGACGGGGCTTTTTCCGGCCGAAACACTCGCCTCGGGGACGAAGGGCTGAGGCTTACGCTGTAGAAGACGTCTGTTCAGGGAGGTCCCGTGTTCAACACGTTCGAGGAGCTCTTCGCCCCGGGCCGCAAGCACACCCGCGACGAACAGAACCGCCTGGAACTGGCCCGCGTGGACGTCGGGGACAACGACCCCGGGCGCGGACCGATAGACCTCGCGTCCGGGAAGGTCGTCGTCCGGCCACCCGAGGCGCCGGACGACAGGCGCGGCGGCGAAGCCAGCGACGGGTAGGAGCCGCTCAGGTCACCTGCAGCTCCAGAATCCGGTCGTCCCCGTCCTTGGGGTCACCCCGCCCGTCCGTATTGCTGGTCACCAGCCACAACTTGTCGCCGCCCGCCGACACCACGGTCCGCAGCCGGCCGTACTCACCCTCCAGGAAGGCCTGCGGGTCCGCCGAGGCCTCTGTGCCGTTCAGCGGGATGCGCCACAGGCGCTGGCCCTTCAGACCGGCCATCCAGACGGAGCCCTCGGCGAAGGCGATGCCGCTGGGGGAGGCGTCGTCGGTGCCCCACTGGGCCAGGGGATTCTGATACGCGCTGTCGTCCGACTTGCCCTCGACCTCCGGCCAGCCGTAGTTGGCGCCCGGCTTGATCGCGTTCAGCTCGTCCCAGGTGTCCTGGCCGAACTCGGCGGCGAACAGACGCTGATTCGCGTCCCAGGCCAGACCCTGCACATTGCGGTGGCCGTACGAGTACACGGGGGAGTCCGGGAAGGGGTTGCCCGGGGCCGGCTCCCCCTCCGGGGTCAGGCGGAGGGTCTTGCCGCCCAGGGAGTCCATGTTCTGCGACAGGCCCGTGTCCCCGCTCTCCCCGGTACCCGCGTAGAGCATCTTGTCCGGGCCGAAGGCGATCCTGCCGCCGTTGTGGATGAAGCCCTTGGGGATGCCCTTGAAGATCGTGTCGGGCGCGCCGAGCTGCTCGCCGGACGGCTTCTGCTCGTCGTAGAGCATGCGGACGATGCGGTTGTCCGAGGCCGAGGTGAAGTACGCGTAGACCATGTGGTCGGAGGCGTAGTCCGGGGAGAGCGCCAGGCCCATCAGACCGCCCTCGCCCGCCGGTGACACCCCCGGCACCTCGCCCAGCACGGTCTTCCTGCCGCTCTCCCCGTCGATCCGGGTGATCGTGGCGTCGTCGCGGGAGGAGACCAGCAGGCCGCCGCCGGGGAGCGGGGCCACGCCCCAGGGGGTGCTCAGGCCCTCCGCGACCGTGCGCACCACCTTGACCGTGCCCTTCGCCGGTGGCGTCTCGGCGGTCCGCTGGGTGGGGGAGGGCGCGGTGGTGCTCGGCGCCTTGTTGTTCCCGCCCTCGCCCGGCGAGCCCCCGTCGTCGGAGGAACAGCCGGCCGTCAGCAGGAGTGCGGCCGCGGCCAAAACGGCCGACACAGCTCGACGTTGCACGATCACGGTCCCTTCGAAGCGGCGGGTTCTACTTTTCTTACACCGCTCGCGGCTCAGAGGTTCCCGATCCATGAATCCTGAGCAGCGCCGCCGGGCCCCGGGTCGGCGGTGTCCGCCGACGCCCGGAATACCGGTGGTCTCAGTCCCAGGATCCCTGCGGCCCCGGCAGCCCCGCCACCTCGGCGAGGTCCTCCGCGGTCAGCCGCAACCCCTCGGCACCCGCGTTCTGCGCGACCCAGCGTTCCCGCTTGGTGCCGGGGACCGCCACCACGTGCCGCCCCTGCGCCAGCACCCACGCCAGCGCCACCTGCGCCGACGTGACGTCGTGCCCGTGGCGGGCCGCGACCCGGCGCAGCCCCGCGACGATCGGCTGGTTCGCCGCCATCATCTCCGCGGTGAAGCGGGGGTGCCGGGCGCGCACGTCGTCCGGTTCGAACCCCTGGCCGGGGGTCAGCGTGCCGGTGAGGAAGCCGTTGCCCAGCGGCATCGCCGCGAGGAACCCGATGCCGCGCGCCTCGCACCACGGCAGCAGCGTCTCCAGCGCCTCGGGCGACCACACCGACAGCTCGGCCTGCACCGCGCTCACCGGGAAGACCTGCTGCACCCGCTGCAACTGCCGGATCGTCGCGTCGTGCAGCCGCGTCCCGAAGCGCCGGCCACCCCGCGCGCCCATCGCGCACAGCCCCAACGCCCGTACCTTTCCGGCCCGGACGAGCTCCGCCATCGCGCCCCACGTCTCCTCGACGGGGACCTCGGGGTCGGCGCGGTGCAGCTGGTAGAGGTCGATGACGTCCGTCTGGAGGCGGCGCAGCGAGGCGTCGCAGGCCCGCTTCACATAGCCGGGGCGGCCGTTGGCCACGATGTGCTGCTCGCCCACCAGCAGGCCGACCTTGGTCGAGACGAACGCGTCCTGGCGGCGCTCCTTCAACACCCGCCCCACCAGCAGCTCGTTGGTGAAGGGGCCGTACATGTCGGCCGTGTCCAGCAGCGTCGAGCCCAGATCGAGCGCCCGGTGCACCGCCCTGACCGACTCCTCGCCCCGCTGCCGCGACGAGCTGTACGCCCAGCTCATCGGCATGCACCCGAGCCCGACGGCTCCCACCGCGAGTGCCGCCGCGCCGATCGTCCTGCGCTCCACCTGGCCGTAACCCTCCCTCTTCCGGCACCCCAACCTAACCTCTGCACTCCAGTTCGCCTGACATAGCCTCCTGACCATGACTCCTGACGTGTGGCTGCCCATTCCGCCGGACGACATCGAGGGCCTGCCGGAGGGCCTCAACTACCGCTACTGGAACGGCGCCGAGGACTTCCCCGCCGACCCGGCCCAGTGCGCCTTCTACGTCGTCCCGTACATGAAGCCGCCCGGCCTGGGGCAGCGTCCCCTGCCGGAGATGGGCAACGTGGAGGTGGTGCAGACGCTGTCCGCCGGCACCGATCACGTCGAGCCGGGGATGAGGCATCTGCGGCCCGGCGTGCTCCTGTGCAACGCGCGCGGGGTGCACGAGGCGAGCACCGGCGAGCTCACGCTCACCCTGATCCTCGCCTCGCTGCGCGGCGTACCCGACTTCGTACGCGCCCAGGACAGGGGGGAGTGGCTCGGCGGGTTCCGACCCGCGCTGGCCGACAAGAACGTCCTCATCGTGGGATACGGCTCGATCGGTGCCGCCATCGAGGACCGGCTCGCACCGTTTGAACTCGCGCGGGTGGCGCGCGTCGCGCGCTCTGAGCGCACCACGGCGCGCGGAAAAGTGCATCCGCTCACCGAACTGCCCACGATGCTCCCGGAAGCGGACGTCGTGATCGTGTCCACGCCCCTGACGGAGGCCACTCGCCACCTCGTCGACGCCGACTTCCTCGCCCGCATGAAGGACGGCGCGCTGCTGGTCAACGTCGCCCGCGGAGCCGTGGTGGACACCAAGGCGCTGCTGGCCGAGCTGGAGACCGGGCGCATCACCGCCGCCCTGGACGTCACCGACCCCGAACCGCTGCCCCGGGAGCACCCGCTGTGGCGGGCGCCGGGCGTGCTGATCAGCCCGCATGTGGGCGGTCCGACGTCCGCGTTCCTGCCGCGCGCCAAGCGGTTGCTCGTGGACCAGTTGCGTCGTTACGTGAACCGGGAGCCGTTGCGCAACGTGATCCTTACGACGGGCGCGACGCGCGCGTGACGCTCACGGGCTGAGCCATCGCGCGGGTGCCGCGCGTGCCGTGCACGACTGGCCCGTAGTCCGCTTCGAGTACCGTCCGCGACCCCACGGAAGCGGTCCGTACTCGCATATGCGCTGGTCGTCACGGAGCGTAGAGGTGCTATGTCCCTGAGTGACGAGACTGGTGTATCGTCCCCGACAGGGGCTGCGCCGCGCACCGTTCGGCGCCGGGGATGGACATTTCAGATTTGTGAGGGGGGCGACGGGCGATGCACGGCCTATGGACGAGCGATCCGACGCGACGGGGCCGTCGGCGGCGACCCTGGCGAGCGGCCGCGCGCAGACGCGGCCAGCACGGCACTCACGGCTGCCGTCACAGCCATCACCACCGCAGGCACAGCAGCCGCAGGCGGCATGCGCACCCAGTGCGCCGGGACCCTCGGGACCCGCGGGCGGCGCGGACCGGGAGGGTCCGGTGAGCTCGCCACCGCCCTCCACGACCACGCTCGACGGAGCGCTGCGGTCACAGCCTCCGTCTGCGGCGACCCTGCGTCGCCCCCTGTCCGGCGGCAACGGCTCGGGACTGTTTCCGCAACTCGTACTGGCTCTGGTGTGCGCGGGATACGCCGTCGGTTCCGCGCTCGGCTGGGGTTCGGTCCAAGTAGCGCTGATCATGGGCGACTTCGGGCTGGCCGCCGCGGCCGGCGCCGCCGCCGTGTCCTGCTTCCGCTACGCCCGTAGCCGCCGCATCCGCTTTCGTCCCGCCTGGCTGCTGTTCGCGCTCTCCTCGGCCATGGCGGCGCTCGGCAACCTGGTCTGGGGGTGGTACGAGGTCGTCCTGGAGCGGCCCGTGCCCAGCCCCTCGTATGCCGACGGGTTCTTCCTCTGCTTCGCGCCGCCCGCCATCGTGGGTCTCCTGGTGCTCGCCAAGCGCCCGGTGAGCAAGGCCGGCTGGGTCTGCCTGGGGCTCGACGCCTGGCTGATCGGCGGCTCGCTGCTCACGCTGGCCTGGAGCCTCGCGCTCGCCCAGGCGGCCAAGATCGACTCGAGCGGCGGGGAGAGCGTGGCCCACACCGCGCTCTCGCTCGCCTATCCGCTGCTCGACATCGCCCTGGTCAGCATGGTGCTCGCACTGCACTTCCGGCGCTCCTCCGCCAACCGCACCGCGGTCAACACCGCGATCGGCGCGCTCGCGCTCACCGTGATGTGCGACGCCCTGTTCACCTCGCCGCTGCTGCACAACAGCTACCGCTCCGGCCAGCTGCTCGACGCGGGCTGGTTCGCCGGCTCGCTGCTCCTGGCGTACGCCCCCTGGGCCGCGCCGAGGCGCGGGCAGGAGGACCCCGACCGGCACGACAGGGCCGGCCACACGCGCGTGGTGCACGAGCACGTGCCCGGACAGCGCGGCACCGGCCACCACCACACGCCCGCGCCGGGGGGTGATCACGCCCGGTACCCGGCCAACCGCCCGATCGCCGGTTCCCTGGCCGCGCTCACGCCCTACCTCGCCGCCGCCGTCTGCACCCTGGGCATCCTCTACAACGTCCTCAACGGCCGCAGCGTCGACCGCGTGGTCCTCATCACCGGGGGCACCGTCGTGCTGGCGCTCGTGGTGCGCCAGGGCATCATGCTGCTCGACAACATCACCCTCACCCAGGAACTGGCGCAGAAGGAGAACCACTTCCGCTCCCTGGTGCAGGGCTCCAGCGACGTCATCATGATCGCCGCGCCCAACGGCATCCTCCGGTACGTCTCCCCGGCCGCCGCCGGGGTCTACGGCCGTTCCGCCGAGGACCTGGTGGGTACGGAACTGGCCAATCTCATCCACCCGGAGGACCTGGGCTGCGTGGTGCACGAAGTGCGCCGCTTCCTCGCCGCCAGCCCACTTGAGGAACCCACTACGCGCATCGAGTGCCGTTTCCGGTCCGGGGAGGACGGCTGGCTCAACGTGGAGTCGACCGTCAACCGGCACCACGGCGGCCTCATCTTCAACAGCCGGGACGTGACCGAAAGAGTGCGCCTGCAGGCGCAGCTCCAGCACAACGCCGAGCACGACCCGCTCACCGACCTGCCCAACCGCGCGCTGTTCACCCAGCGCGTCCAGCAGGCCCTGTCCGGCCGCCGCGCCTCCGACCGGGGGTTGGCCCTGCGCAACACGGCCGTCCTGTTCATCGACCTCGACGGCTTCAAGGGAGTCAACGACACGATCGGGCACCAGGCCGGCGACGAACTGCTCGTCCAGGCCGCCCGCAGACTCCAGGACGCGGTCCGGGGCGGGGACACCGCCTCCCGGCTGGGCGGCGACGAGTTCGCGGCCCTGATCGCCGGGGACAACACCCGTGACCGCACCGCCCGCGAACGACACATCCTGGAGCTCGCCGACCGCCTCAGGATGACGCTGTCCCAGCCGTACCTCATCGACGGCAACGATGTCCGGGTCAACGCCTCCATCGGCGTCGCCTTCGCCGAGCCGGGCCTCGGCGCGGGGGAGCTGCTGCGCAACGCCGACCTCGCGATGTACCGCGCCAAGGCGGGCGGCAAGGGCCGCGTCGAGCTGTACAGGCCGCAGATGCAGCAGGACGTCGTACGCAAGGCGGAGCTCGCCACGCGTCTGCGGGCCGCGCTGCACGACGGAGAGTTCGCGCTGCTGCACCAGCCGGTGGTGGCTCTGGAGGACGGCCGGATCACGTCGGTCGCCGCCCAGGCGCGCTGGCGGTCCTCGCAAGGGGTGCTGTTCACGCCCGCCGAGTTCCTGCGGGTGGCCGAGGACAGCGACAAGACCGCCGAGCTGGGCCGCTGGATGCTGGAGGAGGCCGTCGAGCAGGCCGCCGAACGCACCGCGACCGGGCTCGCCGTGCCCATCGCCGTACGGATGAGCGCCCGCCGGCTGCTGGACCGGTCGATGCCGCTCGGCTCGATCGAGGCGCTGCTGACCCGGCACGGGCTGCCGTCCGGGTCGCTGGTCATCGAGCTGTCGGACCTCGACCCGCGTATCTCGCTGGACGATCTGGAGCGCCGGCTGAGTGGTCTGCGCAGACTCGGCGTCCGGATCGCCCTGGACGGCTTCGGCACCGGCTACGCGGCGATCACCGCGCTGCGCAGGCTCCCCGTGGACATCCTCAAGCTGGACCGCGGTCTGGTCGAGGGCGTCGTGGAGTCCGCGCGGCTGCACAAGATCACCGGTGGGCTGCTGCGGATCGCCGCCGACCTCGGACTGCAGTCCGTTGCCGACGGCGTGGATCTGCCGGAGCAGGTCGTCGCCCTGCGGGCCATGGGGTGCACCCATGGGCAGGGCATGGCCTTCTCCGGGCCGCTGGACGAGTACCGGCTGCGCCGGGCGCTCAGTTCCGGCCACTATCCGGTTCCGCACGGCCCGGCCGAGCCGGCCTTCGCAGGAGGAGGCGCGGGGGTGTACACCAGTGGTGTGCCCGCTGTTCTCGGAGGCGGCAGTGCCCTTCGCTCACATAATGAGACTCCCGTCCCACCCACTTGACAGTGGGTGTGCGCCGGGGGGAGGGTCAGTGCCATGCGCACCCGAATTCTCGTACTTGGAAAGCGCGTCGGCTGAGGCTGGTGACGTCCGGAACCCGGACTCCCAGCGTCCACACCCGGCGCGCTCCCCTCGCTTGCCTTACGGCACGAGGGGTTTTTTGTTGCACAGGCACCTGTCGTGCAGCATCGAAACTCCGCTCAAACCTCGCAAAAACCCTCAGCATCGAGAAGAGAATGCCGATGACCGAGCAGGCCACCGGGGCCCATAATCCGCAGCCGCGGCCCCGATCCGGAGGACAGCAGTCCGCCCCCGAGCACGTCACGGGTGCGCAGTCCCTCATCCGTTCGCTCGAGGAGGTCGGCGCCGACACGGTATTCGGCATTCCCGGTGGTGCGATCCTCCCGGCGTACGACCCGCTGATGGACTCCACCCGGGTGCGCCACGTCCTGGTCCGGCACGAGCAGGGCGCCGGCCACGCGGCCACCGGCTACGCGCAGGCCACCGGCAAGGTCGGTGTCTGCATGGCCACCTCCGGCCCCGGCGCCACCAACCTGGTGACGCCGATCGCCGACGCCCACATGGACTCGGTGCCGCTCGTGGCGATCACCGGGCAGGTCGCGTCCAAGGCGATCGGCACGGACGCCTTCCAGGAGGCGGACATCGTGGGCATCACGATGCCGGTCACCAAGCACAACTTCCTGGTCACCAAGGCGGAGGACATCCCGCGGGTGATCGCGCAGGCGTTCCACATCGCCTCCACCGGCCGCCCCGGCCCGGTCCTCGTCGACATCGCCAAGGACGCCCTCCAGGCGAAGACGACGTTCTCCTGGCCGCCCGTGATGGACCTGCCCGGCTACCGGCCCGTGACCAAGCCGCACGCCAAGCAGATCCGCGAGGCCGCCAAGCTGATCACCGCCGCCAAGCGGCCGGTCCTGTACGTCGGCGGCGGTGTCATCAAGGCCGGCGCCACCGCCGAGCTGAAGGTCCTCGCCGAACTCACCGGAGCGCCCGTCACCACCACCCTGATGGCGCTCGGCGCATTCCCCGACAGCCACCCGCTGCACGTGGGAATGCCGGGCATGCACGGTGCGGTCACCGCCGTCACCGCGCTGCAGAAGGCCGACCTGATCGTCGCCCTCGGAGCCCGCTTCGACGACCGCGTCACCGGCAAGCTGGACAGCTTCGCCCCGTACGCCAAGATCGTCCACGCCGACATCGACCCGGCCGAGATCGGCAAGAACCGCGCCGCCGACGTGCCGATCGTCGGGGACGCCCGCGAGGTCATCGCCGACCTCGTCCAGGCCGTCCAGAAGGAGCACGCCGAGGGTAACCAGGGCGACTACAGCGCCTGGTGGAAGGACCTGAGCCGCTGGCGGGAGAACTATCCTCTGGGCTACGACCAGCCTGAGGACGGATCCCTTTCGCCGCAGCAGGTCATCGAGCGGATCGGCCAACTCGCCCCCGAGGGCACGGTCTTCGCGGCGGGCGTCGGCCAGCACCAGATGTGGGCCGCGCACTTCATCCAGTACGACAAGCCCGCCACCTGGCTGAACTCCGGCGGCGCCGGGACGATGGGCTACGCGGTCCCGGCCGCCATGGGCGCCAAGGCCGGAGCACCGGCCAAGACCGTCTGGGCGATCGACGGCGACGGCTGCTTCCAGATGACCAATCAGGAGCTCACCACCTGCGCCCTGAACAACATCCCGATCAAGGTCGCCATCATCAACAACGGCGCCCTCGGGATGGTCCGCCAGTGGCAGACCCTCTTCTACAACCAGCGCTACTCCAACACCGTGCTGCACAGCGGCCCGGAGGCGACTGTGTCCGACAGCGGCTCCGCCGCGGGCAAGCAGCCGAGCGCCGGCACCCGCGTCCCCGACTTCGTGAAGCTGTCGGAGGCCATGGGCTGCTACGCGATCCGCTGCGAGGACCCGGCCGAGCTCGACAAGGTCATCGAAGAGGCGAACTCCATCAACGACCGCCCGGTCGTCATCGACTTCATCGTCCACGAGGACGCGATGGTGTGGCCGATGGTCGCCGCCGGCACCTCCAACGACGAGATCATGGCCGCCCGGGACGTCCGCCCCGACTTCGGCGACAACGAAGACGACTGAGCGAGAGAGACGTAAAAGACCATGTCCAAGCACACGCTCTCCGTCCTGGTGGAGAACAAGCCCGGCATCCTGGCCCGGATCGCCGCGCTCTTCTCCCGCCGCGGCTTCAACATCGACTCGCTCGCCGTCGGTGTCACCGAGCACCCCGACATCTCCCGCATCACGATCGTGGTGAGTGTCGACGCCCTGCCGCTGGAGCAGGTCACCAAGCAGCTCAACAAGCTCGTCGAGGTGCTGAAGATCGTCGAGTTGGAGCCGGCGTCGGCCGTGCACCGTGAACTCGTCCTGGTGAAGGTGCGCGCCGACAACGAGACCCGCTCGCAGATCGTCGAGATCGTCCAGCTCTTCCGCGCCAAGACCGTCGACGTCTCCCCGGAGGCCGTGACGATCGAGGCCACCGGCTCCAGCGACAAGCTGGAGGCGATGCTGAAGATGCTGGAGCCGTTCGGCATCAAGGAGCTCGTCCAGTCCGGCACGATCGCCATCGGCCGGGGCGCGCGTTCGATCACGGACCGCTCGCTGCGCGCGCTCGACCGATCGGCCTAGGGACGCGTTCGGGCGGTCGGGTGACACCGGCCGTCCGGATTCCGCCCGTATAGCGAGACCCCGAGACTTCCCTTCCCCCCACCGTCATACGGTGGGACGCAACACCTGCACACAAGGAGAGAACCCAAAGTGGCCGAGCTGTTCTACGACGCCGACGCCGACCTGTCCATCATCCAGGGCCGCAAGGTCGCGGTCATCGGTTACGGCAGCCAGGGCCACGCCCACGCGCTGTCGCTCCGTGACTCGGGTGTCGACGTGCGTGTCGGTCTGCACGAGGGCTCCAAGTCCAAGGCGAAGGCCGAGGAGCAGGGCCTGCGCGTGGTGAGCCCGTCCGAGGCCGCCGCCGAGGCCGACGTCATCATGATCCTCGTCCCGGACCCGATCCAGGCCCAGGTCTACGAGGAGCACATCGCCCCGAACCTGAACGACGGCGACGCCCTGTTCTTCGGGCACGGCCTGAACATCCGCTACGGCTTCATCAAGCCCCCGGCCGGCGTGGACGTCTGCATGGTCGCCCCGAAGGGCCCGGGCCACCTGGTGCGCCGCCAGTACGAGGAGGGCCGCGGCGTTCCGTGTATCGCGGCCGTCGAGCAGGACGCGACCGGTAACGCCTTCGCGCTCGCCCTGTCCTACGCCAAGGGCATCGGCGGCACCCGCGCCGGCGTCATCAAGACGACCTTCACCGAGGAGACCGAGACCGACCTGTTCGGTGAGCAGGCCGTCCTCTGCGGTGGTACGGCCGCGCTGGTCAAGGCCGGTTTCGAGACGCTGACCGAGGCCGGCTACCAGCCGGAGATCGCGTACTTCGAGTGCCTGCACGAGCTGAAGCTGATCGTGGACCTCATGTACGAGGGCGGCCTGGAGAAGATGCGCTGGTCGATCTCCGAGACCGCCGAGTGGGGCGACTACGTCACCGGCCCGCGGATCATCACCGACGCCACCAAGGCCGAGATGAAGAAGGTCCTCGCCGAGATCCAGGACGGCACCTTCGCCCAGGCCTGGATGGACGAGTACCACGGCGGTCTGAAGAAGTACAACGAGTACAAGAAGCAGGACTCCGAGCACCTGCTGGAGACCACCGGCAAGGAGCTGCGCAAGCTCATGAGCTGGGTGAACGAGGAGGCGTAAGCCTCAGGTGACGGGGCCGGGGCATGCCGCTCCGGCCCCTTTGTCCAACCCGTCGCATCACGGACGGGTGATCCTTCCGCGGAGGCGCAGGACGACCTCCGCCACGGCACTACACTGCCGTACTACATACGCGTCAGGCCCACAGCGTCGTGCGTCTTCCACGCGGCTAGCCCCTCCACCGCCTGCGGCCGTCGGGACGGCCGTCCGCATTGGACATGTGAGGACCCACGTGAGCTCGAAACCCGTCGTACTCATCGCTGAAGAGCTTTCGCCCGCGACCGTGGACGCGCTTGGTCCGGACTTCGAGATCCGGAACTGCAACGGCGCCGACCGGGCCGAGCTGCTGCCCGCCATCGCCGACGTGGACGCGATCCTGATCCGCTCCGCCACCAAGGTCGACGCCGAGGCCATCGCCGCGGCGAAGAAGCTCAAGGTCGTCGCACGAGCCGGCGTCGGCCTGGACAACGTCGACGTCTCCGCCGCCACCAAGGCCGGCGTGATGGTCGTCAACGCCCCCACCTCGAACATCGTGACCGCCGCCGAGCTCGCCTGCGGTCTGCTGCTCGCCACCGCCCGCAACATTCCGCAGGCCAACGCCGCGCTGAAGAACGGCGAGTGGAAGCGCAGCAAGTACACGGGTGTGGAGCTCGCCGAGAAGACCCTCGGTGTCGTCGGTCTCGGCCGCATCGGCGCGCTCGTCGCCCAGCGCATGTCCGCCTTCGGCATGAAGGTCGTCGCCTACGACCCCTACGTGCAGCCCGCGCGCGCCGCGCAGATGGGCGTCAAGGTGCTGTCGCTGGACGAGCTGCTCGAGGTCTCCGACTTCATCACCGTCCACCTGCCGAAGACCCCCGAGACCCTCGGTCTGATCGGCGACGAGGCGCTGCGCAAGGTCAAGCCGAGCGTGCGCATCGTCAACGCCGCGCGCGGCGGGATCGTCGACGAGGAGGCGCTGTACTCCGCCCTCAAGGAGGGCCGGGTCGCCGGCGCCGGTCTCGACGTGTACGCGAAGGAGCCCTGCACGGACTCCCCGCTGTTCGAGTTCGACCAGGTCGTCTCCACCCCGCACCTGGGCGCCTCCACCGACGAGGCGCAGGAGAAGGCCGGTATCGCCGTCGCCAAGTCGGTGCGCCTCGCGCTCGCCGGCGAGCTGGTCCCGGACGCGGTCAACGTCCAGGGCGGTGTCATCGCCGAGGACGTCAAGCCGGGTCTGCCGCTCGCCGAGCGCCTCGGCCGGATCTTCACCGCCCTCGCGGGCGAGGTCGCGGTGCGCCTCGACGTCGAGGTGTACGGCGAGATCACCCAGCACGACGTGAAGGTGCTGGAGCTGTCCGCCCTCAAGGGTGTCTTCGAGGACGTCGTCGACGAGACGGTGTCGTACGTCAACGCCCCGCTGTTCGCGCAGGAGCGCGGCGTGGAGGTGCGGCTGACGACCAGCTCGGAGGCGACCGACCACCGCAACGTCGTCACGGTGCGCGGCACGCTCTCGGGCGGCGAGGAGGTGGCGGTCTCCGGCACGCTGGCCGGCCCCAAGCACCTGCAGAAGATCGTCGCGGTCGGTGACTACGACGTGGACCTCGCGCTTGCCGACCACATGGTGGTGCTGCGGTACGAGGACCGGCCGGGTGTGGTCGGCACCGTCGGACGGATCCTCGGGGAGGCCGGGATCAACATCGCCGGCATGCAGGTGTCCCGGGCGATCGCCGGTGGCGAGGCGCTGGCCGTCCTGACCGTCGACGACACGGTGCCCTCCGCGGTGCTGTCCGAGGTCGCGGCGGAGATCGGGGCGACGTCCGCTCGTGCGGTGAACCTGACCTGAGTTCCGGGTCTCCTGCGGTGACCGTCCCCTGGGGGCTTGCCGCCCCCAGACCCCCGCTTCGGCCCTGAACGGGCCTCGTCCTCAAACGCCGGACGGGCTGGATGATGCGGTCCGGCGTTGAGGGGGGAGGCCCCCGGCGGGTGGGTGGGGCTCGGGACGGTGCGCGCTTGGTCTCAAACGCCGGACGGGCTGAGCTTGCTCGGTTCGTCCGGCGTTTCGCATGTCTGCTCCCGGACCTCGACCCGGCGCAGCGTGACGGCCGCCAGCACCGCCGCTCCCGCCAGGATCACCGCCCCCGCGATCGCCGCGCCCTGCATCCCGCTGGTGAACGCCTCCCGCGCGGCAGTGGCCAGGCCAGGAGCGCGGTCGGCGATCGCCAGTGCTCCGCCGAGCGTCTCGCGGGCGGCCTCCGGGGCCGACGCCGGGATCTCGTGGTGGTAGATCGCCGTACCGATCGAGCCCAGCACCGCCATGCCGAGCGCGCCACCGAACTCCGCTCCGGTCTCCATCAGGGAGGACGCGGAGCCCGCCCGCTCCAGCGGGGCCGTGCCCATCGCCAGGTCCATGATCTGGGACATCACCACGACGCCGCCGACAGCGAGGACCGCGCAGGCGGCCAGCACCAGCGCCATCGAGTCCGGGCCGGCCAGGGCCAGCAGCCCGAACCCCGCCGCGGCGATCACGAAGCCGGCCGTGACGACCTGGGCGCGGCTCACGCCCTTCTGCACCAGCTGGGTCGCGACCGGGGCCGCCGCTCCGATCGGCACCGACGGCAGCAGCGCCCACAGGGCCGCTTCCAGGGCGCTCTTGCCGAGCACCGACTGCAGGTACTGCGTGGTGAAGTACGCCGAGCCCATGATGCCGAACGCGGAGACGAGGTTCAGCGCGACCGAGGGGGCGAAGCCGCGGCCGCGGAAGAGGGCCGGGGAGATCATCGGTGCCGCCGCCGTGCGCTGACGGTGCACGAAGAGGGCCGCGAAGAGCAGGCCGACGGTGATCGAGACGACGTAGCGGACGTTCCAGCCCTCGGAGGGGATCTCCTTCAGGCCGTAGATCACGGGGAGCACGGCCGCCATCGACAGCGGGACGCTCAGCAGGTCGAAGCGGCCGGGCGCGGGGTTCTTCGACTCGGGGAGCAGGAGCGGGCCGAGGAGCAGCAGGAGCGCCATCGCGGGCAGGTTGACCAGGAAGACCGAGCCCCACCAGAAGTACTCGACCAGCACCCCGCTCATCACCGAGCCGAGCGCGATGCCGGCCGTCATCACGCCGGACCACAGGCCGATCGCCTTGGCGCGCTGGGCGGGGTCGGTGAACATCGTGCGGAGCATCGCCATCGTCGAGGGCATCAGGGTCGCGCCGCCGATGCCGAGGACCGCGCGGGCCGCGATCAGCATCTCGGCGCTGCCCGCGTACGCCGCCGCCAGTGAGGCGGTGCCGAAGGCGAGGGCGCCGATCAGCAGGAGCCGGCGGTGGCCGACGCGGTCGCCGAGCGAGCCCATCGTCATCAGCAGGCCCGCCAGGACGAAGGCGTAGATGTCGAAGATCCAAAGCTGCTGGGTGCCGCTCGGCTCCAGGTCCGCGCTGATCGACGGAACCGCGAAGTAGAGGACCGAGACGTCCATCGAGACCAGCAGCAGCGGGAGCATCAGGACGCCGAGCGCGGTCCATTCACGGCGGCCGGCGCGGGCCGCGGGGGTGGTGCTCGTCGGGTTCGTTGTCATGGCGGTGAATGTACGCGCGTCCTAAACGCTTGTCTAGAACGCTTGTATAAGACGTGCGTATGGGACGCTTGTATGGACCGGCGGTAGGGTGGCGGCATGGGACACCGTGAGGATCTGCTCGAGGGCGCCAAGCGCTGCCTGCTGGAGAAGGGGTTCGCGCGCACGACGGCGCGGGACATCGTCAAGGAGTCGGGGACCAACCTGGCCTCGATCGGGTACCACTACGGCTCGAAGGACGCGCTGCTGGCGCAGGCGTACGTGGCGCTCGTCGAGGGGATGGGTGAGGCCTTCGAGGGCGGCGGGGCGGACGGGCTCACCACCGAGCCGGGCTCCGTCGAACGGTTCCAGGAGGTGTGGTCGAACATCATCGGCACCATGCGCGAGCCCGGCTCGATGTGGCGGCTCAGCATGGAGATCGTCGTCATGGGCGATCAGTTGCCCGAGCTCCGCGACCATCTGGCGCTGGCCCAGCGGGAGGCCGCGCGCGGACTGATTCCGCTGCTCATGGGCGGACGGGAGGAGGACGTGCCGGAGGAGCTCCTGGACACCCTCGGCATGTTCTACGTGACGGTGATGACGGGGCTCATCGCGCAGTGGCAGTTCGACCCGAAGACGGCCCCCGGCGGGGAACAGCTCGCCGAGGGGCTGCGTCTGGTGATCGAGGCGGCCGCGCGGAAGTGACGCGCCGGCTCGGTCGCACGGACCTTCGTTGCGGTCGCCCGCCGGGCGCGGATGATTGATCCCATGCAGCCCGAGATGCCCGCGGCGGACGCCGAGGCGGAGGTTCTGATCGTCGGAGGCGGGCCCGTCGGGCTCACCGCCCGAGCACTGCTCGAACGGTGGGGGGTGCGGACCCTGCTGGTCGAGAAACACCGTGAGCTGTCGCCGTTTCCCCGCTCCCGGCTGGTCAACGTGCGCTCGATGGAGATCTTCCGGCAGCTCGGACTCGCCGAGCGGATCACGGCGGCCGCGTTCGCGCCGGAGTACGGCCGGATCCGCTTCCGCGACACGCTGCACGCCCCCGACTTCGCCTCGGCGGCGATGATCGGAGTGGACGGGCCGGTGCCCGAGAGCCCCGTGACCGGAGTGGTCACCTCCCAGGACCGGCTGGAGCCCGTGCTGCTCGGCGCGGCGGGCTCGCCGGTGCGGTTCGGGGTCGAACTCGTCGACCTGGCCGAGGCCGACGGCGCTGTCACGGCGCGGCTCGTCGAGCATGGGAGCGGCACGGAATCACGCGTCCGCGCCCGCTACGTACTGGCCGCCGACGGCGCGAACTCCACCGTCCGGGAACGGCTGGGCATCGGCACCGAGGGCCCCGGAGCCGTCGGCCGCGTCACCACCGTCGTCTTCGACGCCGACCTCGACCACTGGTCCGCGCGGCAGCCCGCCGGGGTCTACCTCACCACCCGGGGATCGTTCCTGCCGCTGTACCCGGAGGGCGGCTGGGCCCTGTTCGCCCCGACCCCGCAGGACCCCGAGGCCGCGGACTGGCCCGGCCTGGTCACGCGCTCCCTCGGCGCGGATGTGCCCGTCCACGTGCGGCGGGTGCAGCACTGGGTGGTGAACGCCTTCGTCGCCGAGCGCTTCCGGCACGGCCGGACCCTGCTGGCCGGCGACGCCGCGCACGCCGTCCCGCCCGCCGGCGGCCTGGGCATGAACGTCGGCGTCGCCGATGTGCACAACCTCTGCTGGAAACTGGCGGGCGTGCTGCGCGGCTGGGCCGGGCCCGATCTGCCGGCCACCTACGAACCGGAACGAATGCCCGTCGCCCGCCGGACACTCGGCCAGGCCGTGGAGAACTCCAAGATGATGTTCCAGGTGCAGGACGTGCGCCGGGAGCAGCTCCAGGCCGACGGGGCCCAGGCGGCGCAGCGGGTCGAACCGCCCTGGTCGGAACAGTACTTCGCGCAACTCGGCCTCGTGCTCGGCGTCGCCTACCGCTCCGCCGCCGTCGTGGCCGACGGCCACTCGCCGACCGAGCCGTCCGGCACGACCTATGTTCCGACAGCCCAGCCGGGCCACCGCATGCCCCACCTCTGGCTCACGGACGGACGCTCCACGCTCGACGCGTTCGGCGAGTGGTTCACCCTGCTCACCGCCGCACCGGTCCACCGGGATCCGGCCTGGCCCCTGCGCGTCGAGACCCTCCCCGCCGAGCACGCCGACCTCTGGGGCCTGGGCTCGCGCGGAGCCCTCCTCGTCCGTCCCGACGGCCACATCGCCGCCCGCTGGAGCGACGGACCGCCGGGCGAGGCGGCGCTGCATGATGCCCTCACCGCCGTCACGGCCCGCTGACCTGGCGCACGGCGTCCGGCACGGGCGGACCAGGCCGAGCCGTTGAAAGCCAGGTGGTCATGCAGCCCGAGATGCACCTTCGGTGACTCCCAGCGCCGGCTCGTCCTGCCTAGGAGCGCCCGGCCAACCGCTACAGCCGCGCCCCCTTCAACGCCATGTGCAGCAGCAGGCGGTCCTCGCCGTCGTCCAGGTCCAGGCCGGTGAGCTGTTCGACGCGGGAGAGGCGGTAGTACAGGGTCTGGCGGTGGATGCCGAGTTCGGCGGCGGTGCGGCCGGCCTGGCCGGCGCAGTCCAGGTAGATCTCGGCGGTGCGGGCGAGTTCGTGCTGGGCGGGGGCGAGGAGGGGGGCGACGGCGCGGTCGTGGGCCGTCTCGGGGGACAGCGAGGTCAGCAGGCGGTACGGCCCGATGTCCGACCACTGCGCCACCGGCCCGAGCCGGGGTTCCGCCAGGGCCGCGCGGGCCGCCGCCGACGCCTCCCGCCAGACGGTGGCCAGGTCGGCGAGGCCGGCGCGCGGTTCGCCGAGGCCGGCGGCCGCCCGTGCCCGGCCCCGCGTGGCCGGACTCTCCTTCAGCAGCCGGGACGCCGCCGTCACAGCCGCCGTGCGCACCTCGGGTGAGCGCAGCCGCACCAGTACCGCGAGGCTCTGCCCCTCGGGCCCCCACGGCACCGTGCACAGCGCGGTCGCGTGCGGCACCGTACGCACCGAGGGGGCGTCGTCCGGGTCGGCGGAGGGCCAGGGGGCCACGCAGACGACCGTATGGACGCCGTCGGCGCGCGCGCCCAGCGCCGTGCGCAGCTCGGCGACCGCCATGTCGCCCTGCCAGCCGCGCTCGGCGGTCAGCACCGCCCGCAGCTCCCGGCTGAGGTCCGCCCCGTGCTGCGCCTCGTCCGCGAGCAGCGCGCCGATCCGGGCGGTCACCTCCATCGCGGCCGTCAGCTGCTGGTCGGTGGGGCCAGGATCGTCGTCGAGCAGCCAGACGTACCCGAGGACGACACCCCGATGGCGTACCGGGAGGCAGATTCGTCCGCGGTAGACCCCCGCCTCCGGGGTGCGCGGGATCCGTACCGGGCCGGTCGCGCGCGTGATGCCGAAGCCCTCGAACCAGGTCCGTACGGCCGATGTCGAGCGGCGGGTCAGGATCGAGCGGGTGCGCACGGGGTCCAGGGCGGACGCGTCGAGGTCGTCCTCGCTGTCGTAGGCACCGAAGGCGATCAGCTCGAAGTCACGGTTCTCCAGGGTCGCGGGGGCGCCCAGGAGCTCCGAGATCTCATCGACCAGCTCCTGGTAGTCACCCTTGAATTCGGACGTCACCCGGGCATTCTCCCGCATTTCCCGAGGGCCTTCATACATCTGTCTGAGATCTGCGGCACGGATGCGTGACAGCTGTCGATGGCCGACGATCGGAGGGATCCTTAGGTTTCACGGTGGTTCTCCGTGCCGTACCCGAATGGTTGGGATTCGGCCGCCTTTTCGCTGTCTGTGGAGGTGCCCCGTGCTGGGTCCCGTGATTCTCGCCGCTTCGCGCAGCGACCGGATGCGACGCCTGATCTCGGCGGCCCCGGTGACCAAGCAGGTCGTCGACCGCTTCATCCCGGGCGAGACCGTCGACGAGATCGTGCCGATCATCCGGGAGCTCAGCGACCGGGGCCTGGAGCTGACGATGGACGTCGTCGGCGAGGACATCACCCGCCCGGAACAGGCCACGGCCGCCCGCGACGCCTACCTGGCGCTCATCGACCGGCTCAAGGAGCTGGAGCTGGGCACCAGGGCCGAGATGTCCGTGAAGCTGTCGATGTTCGGACAGGCGCTGGAGGGCGGCCACGAGCTGGCCCTGGCCAACGTCCGCCCGGTCGTCGAGGCCGCCGCCGCGATCGGCACCACCGTCACCCTCGACGCCGAGGACCACACCACCCTCGATTCGATGTTCGCCATCCACGAGGAGCTGCGGAAGGACTTCCCGCAGACCGGCTGCGTCATCCAGGCCTACCTCTTCCGCACCGAGGCCGACGCCCGCCGCCTCGCGGAGAGCGGCAGCCGGGTGCGCCTGGTCAAGGGCGCCTACAAGGAGCCCGCCGAGGTCGCCTACCAGCAGAAGCACGAGATCGACAAGGCGTACGTCAGGATCCTGAAGGTTCTGATGGAGGGCGCCGGGTACCCGATGATCGGCTCCCACGACCCGCGTCTGATCTCCATCGCCCAGGAACTCGCGCGGCGCGCCGGGCGAAAGCTCGACGAGTACGAGTTCCAGATGCTGTACGGCATCCGCAGCGACGAGCACCTGCGCCTCGCCGCGGAGGGCCACCGCATGCGCGTCTACACGGCCTACGGCACCGACTGGTACGGCTACTTCATGCGCCGCCTCGCGGAGAAGCCGGCGAATCTGCGCTTCTTCGCCCGGAGCATGCTCACCCGAGGTTGAGAAATGACGCACACACAGAGGCTTTTCTGCCGGGGGGCCGGGGGTTGTCCCCCGGGAAAGCACAGCATGCGCCGCCTCGCGGAGAAGCCGGCCAACCTGCGCTTCTTCGCCCGGAGCATGCTCACCCGAGGTTGAGAAATGACGCACACGCAGAGGTTTTTCTGCCGGGGGGCCGGGGGTTGTCCCCCGGGTAAGCACTTCGCCCGCTCGGTGATCAGCAAGGGCTGAGCCCGAACACCCGCTCAAGTTCAAGGAGTCAAGGATCTCATGGACGCTGTGACCCAGGTCCCCACCCCCGTCAACGAGCCGGTGCACGGCTACGCCCCCGGCTCGCCCGAGCGCGCCCGCCTCGAGGTCAAGCTCAAGGAGCTGGCCGAGAACCCGATCGATCTGCCGATGACCATCGGCGGCGAGAAGCGGCTCGGCGGCGGCGAGCGCGTCGACGTCGTGCAGCCGCACAACCACAAGGCCCGCCTCGGCACCTACGGCAACGCCACCCAGCAGGACGCCCAGGACGCCATCGACGCGGCCCTCGCCGCCGCGCCCGCCTGGCGCGCGATGGCCTTCGACGACCGCGCCGCGATCATCCTGCGCGCCGCCGAGCTGCTGGCCGGCCCCTGGCGCGAGACGCTCGCCGCCTCCACCATGCTGGGCCAGTCCAAGACCGCCCAGCAGGCCGAGATCGACACCCCCTGCGAGCTCGTCGACTTCTGGCGCTTCAACGTCAAGTACGCCCGTGACCTGCTCGCCGAGCAGCCCCCGGCGAACTCCCCGGGCGTGTGGAACCGCCTCGACCACCGCCCGCTGGAGGGCTTCGTCTACGCGATTACGCCGTTCAACTTCACGGCCATCGCGGGCAACCTGCCGACCGCCCCGGCCCTCATGGGCAACGTCGTCGTCTGGAAGCCGTCCCCGACGCAGACCCACGCCGCCGTGCTGCTGATGCAGCTGCTGGAGGAGGCCGGGCTGCCCAAGGGCGTCATCAACCTCGTCACCGGCGACGGCATCGAGGTCTCCAAGGTCGCCCTGGAGCACCGCGACCTCGCCGGCATCCACTTCACGGGCTCGACCAAGACCTTCCAGTACCTGTGGAAGACGGTCGGCAACAACATCGAGAAGTACCGCTCCTACCCGCGCATCGTCGGCGAGACCGGCGGCAAGGACTTCGTCGTCGCCCACCCGAGCGCCGACAAGGCGGTCCTGAAGACGGCCCTGACCCGCGGTGCCTTCGAGTACCAGGGCCAGAAGTGCTCGGCGACCTCCCGGGCGTACATCCCGGCGTCGATCTGGAACTCCGGCTTCAAGGAGGAGTTCGCCGCCGAGGTCGACTACCTGACCATGGGTGACGTCACCGACCTGTCCAACTTCATCGGCGCCGTCATCGACGAGCGTGCCTTCGCCAAGAACAAGGCCGCCATCGACCGCGCCAAGTCCGACCCGACCTGCACGATCGTCGCGGGCGGCTCCTACGACGACTCGGTCGGCTACTTCGTGCGCCCGACCGTCGTCGAGTGCTCCGACCCGGAGAACGAGGTCTTCACCACCGAGTACTTCGGTCCGTTCCTCGCCGTGCACGTCTACGAGGACGACAAGTACGACGAGATGCTGGAGCAGATGGAGTCGGTGTCCGCCTACGCGCTGACCGGCTCGGTCATCTCGGGCGACCGCGCGGCGGCCGCGTACACGATGGAGAAGCTGCGCTACGCGGCCGGCAACTTCTACATCAACGACAAGTCGACCGGCGCCGTCGTCGGCCAGCAGCCCTTCGGCGGCGGCCGTGCTTCCGGCACCAACGACAAGGCCGGCGCCCCGCAGAACCTGATGCGCTGGACGCTGACCCGCGCCATCAAGGAGACGCTGGTCCCGCCGACCGACTACATGTACCCGCACATGGGCTGACACGACAACGCAACGCGAAAGGCCGGGTCTTGACGGACCCGGCCTTTCGCCGTTCAAGGGGGAGGAGAGGGGAGAGCGCTACTCGGCGATCTCCGTCCGCTCCCACCACTCGTAGACCGGCAGCGCGCCCTGCGGGGTGTTCGTCCGGCGCGAGGTCGGCCTGAAGTGCTCGTAGCCACCGCGGAGCTTGATCTTCACATCCGGGCCGGGGGACGGGGTCCCGACGATCCGCTCGGGGAGATCCTCGGGGCCGCCCTCGAGGAACACTTTCGACGTGTCGTTCATGACCTCACCGTTCCCCTCGGCGTGACCCGGTGTCCCGTGCGGCGCGGAGGATCAGCCGAGTGGGCGATGCCGAATACTGGTGGGATGACCTCCGACGCACCGGCCGGCAGGCCGCGCACCGTCCACACCGCCGACCTCACCGCCGCCGAACTGCGCGCCGTCCGCGCCCTGTTGGACGACGCCTTCGACGGCGACTTCTCCGACGAGGACTTCGAGCACGGGCTCGGCGGGATGCACGCCCTCGTGCACGACGACGCCGGGCTGCTCGTCGCGCACGGGTCGGTGGTCATGCGGCGGGTGCGGCACCGGGAGCGGTGGCTGCGGGTCGGGTACGTCGAGGCGGTCGCCGTACGGCCGGACGCGCGCCGCACCGGGCTGGGCGGCCGGGTGATGGCCGAGCTGGAGCGGGTGATCGACCGGGCCTACGACGCGGGCATGCTCTCCGCCAGTGACGAGGGGGCCGCGCTGTATACCGCCCGGGGCTGGCAGGTGTGGAGCGGGCGGGTCTGCGGGCTCGCGCCGGACGGCGTCGTCCATCTGCCCGACGAGGAGGGCGGCACGTTCGTGCGGACCGCATTGGCCGGGCCGCTGGATCCCGCGTTCGAGCTGGTCTTCGACTGGCGGGACGGGGATGTGCTCTGACCGGGTCTGGAGAGAAAGTGCAGGTCAGCGGCGTGTGACCCACTCCACCGTCTCAGATAGTAGGAAGTCCGAGTAATTGTGGAGACAGACACGTCGTCCTCCCTTAGCTTTGTAGAAGCCGAACGTCTCGCTCGATCAAGCGAATGGCGGTCGTGAGCCGGGCCCCGTGCAGGCAACCCCTGCGGCCCGCTCCCCGCCCCACCCGGCGTCTCGAAACCCCTCTGTGCACTCCCGGATTCGAAGGAGTCGATTTCCCATGGCCGAGACGACCGCCCGCCGCCGAGTCCGTCACCTCTCCCGTACGAGCGAGTCCGACCGCAAGAACGCCGCCGCGGCGCTCCAGCGCGCGCTGGACCGCCGGGACAACGGCGGCGTCACGGGCCACCAGGCAGCCTGAACCGGGAGCCGCGCCCGACCGGGGTGCGGCGCGCGGCCTCAGGCTCCGCGCCGCACCTCGAAGTGGTCGATGCGCTCCCCGTTCTGGGCCAGTGCCGACACCCGCAGCCGGGGCTTCGCGCCGCTCTCCGCCTCCACGGTGAGGAAGGAGAAGCCCCGGTAGCGCACCCGTGACCAGTGCACGCTCTCCGGCTTGGTGTTGCGCGACTTGGTCCACCTGAAGGTGTCGACCGACTCCCGCTCGGTCACATGCCCCTCGTAGCTCTCCTCGACGCCCGCGGGGAAGCCGTACAGCTCCTTGCCCCCACCGCCCGCCGTGACGTAGACGATGCCGTCCCGCGTCGGGTCCGTCGAGGCGCCGACGGGCACCTGCCGGCCGACCTCGCCGTTCTTGACGGCGTCCGTCCGCTCGTAGACGTGGTTGTGCCCGTTGATCACGAGGTCCACCTGGTGCCGGGCGAACAGCGGCACCCACTCGGCCCGCACGCCCCCGTCGGACCCGTGCGAGGACGTCGAGTAGGCGCAGTGGTGGAAGAAGACGACGACGAAGTCGACGTCCTTGGCCGCCCGCAGCTCACCGAGCCGCTCGTCCAGCCACTTCGTCTGGCGGCCGTCCGTGTGACCCCGGTTGGCGGGAATCTCGTACGACACGTCGTTCGCGTCCAGCGCCACGACTCCGACGTTGCCGTAGACGAAGGAGTACACGCCCGGGGCCGTGCGGGGGTCGAAGCCGCTGTCCGGCAGGGACCATCGGGCCAGCTGGCCGCCGTAGCCGTCCGGCGAGTACCAGGCCTCCATGTCGTGGTTGCCGGTCGTCACCATCCACGGCACCGACCTGGCCACCGACTCGGTCTGCTTGAGGTAGCCGTCCCAGTAGCCGGGGTCGTAGGCGTCCGACTCCTGGCCCAGGCCCTTGACGTTCGCGTAGCAGATGTCGCCGGCGTGGAGGTGGAAGGCCGGGTTCTGGCCCAGCAGGAGCTTGTCGTTGGTGGCGGCCGCCTCGCTGACGCCCTGGTCGCCGAAGGCCGTGAAGGTGAAGGTCTCCGGGCTCGCGGGAGCCGTGCGGAAGGAGGCGATCGTCGCGCGGTTGCCCGGGGCCGCCGGGTCGAAGCCGTCGTGGCCGACGCCGTAGTAGTACGTCGTGCCGGGGCGCAGGGAGTCCAGTGCCGCGTGGACGTAGTACTGCTCCAACGCCGCGCGGATGCCCTGCAGTTCGGGGGTGTACAGATCGCGGATCTCGGCGTCGATCCGGCGGCTCAGCTCGTCGGGCCGCAGGCCGACCCGGACGTACGGCTTCCTCACCGCGGCCGGGACCTGCCAGGAGATCCGCATCTGCGACTTCGGGTCGGCGCCGAAGGCGAGATGGCGGCCGAACGGGGCGACGGCGGAGCCCGGCACCTTAGTGAGGGTGGACGCGGGCGCCGATACGGAGGGCTTCGTACCGGGCGTGCCCGAGCCCGGCCCCGAGCAGCCCGTCAGCAGACCGCCTGCCACCGCGCCCGCCGTCACCAGCGTGCGGCGCCGGGTCAGTTTCGTACGGAGGTACTCGTGCTGTTCCGCCATGCTCATGCGGCGGGCGAGCTGGGGCGGGATGCCGAAGTCGCGGAGGTCCATGGTGGGAAAGTTCCCAGCGGCGGCCAACACCCGGCATACATGCGGGTGAACGCCGGTCGACGCGCAGACGCCGTCCCTCGTCAGGGTGTCCGTATCGCGGACATCGCGTGTCATCCCATGGGACGAGGAGTAGGGTGCCGACATGTCTCGCAGCCTCAATCTCGCAGTGATTCCCGGTGACGGCATCGGCCAGGAGGTCGTGGCCGAAGGCCTGAAGGTCCTCTCCGCCGTCCTTCCGCAGGATGTGAAGCTGGAGACCAAGGAGTACGACTTCGGCGCCCGGCGCTACCACGCCACCGGTGAGACCCTCACCGACGCCGACCTGGACGCGCTGAAGAAGCACGACGCGATCCTGCTCGGCGCGATCGGCGACCCGAGTGTCCCCTCCGGCGTGCTGGAGCGCGGCTTCCTGCTCAAGCTCCGCTTCGCGTTCGACCACCACGTCAACCTGCGTCCCTCGAAGCTCCTTCCGGGTGTCGCCACCCCGCTCGCCGGTGAGCCGAACATCGACTTCGTCGTCGTCCGCGAGGGCACCGAGGGCCCGTACACCGGCAACGGCGGCACCATCCGCAAGGGCACCGAGCACGAGGTCGCCACCGAGGTCTCCGTGAACACGGCCTTCGGTGTCGAGCGCGTGGTCCGCGACGCCTTCGCCCGTGCGCAGGCCCGCCCGCGCAAGAAGCTCGCGCTGATCCACAAGAACAACGTGCTGACCTTCGCGGGTCACCTGTGGACGGACGTCTTCAACAAGGTGGCCGAGGAGTTCCCCGAGGTCACCACCGAGTACATGCACGTCGACGCGGCGACCATCTACCTGGTCACGCAGCCCGAGCGCTTCGACGTCATCGTCACCGACAACCTCTTCGGCGACATCATCACCGACCTCGCCGCGGCCGTCTCCGGCGGCATCGGCGTCGCCGCGTCCGGGAACATCAACCCGAGCCGCGCGTTCCCGTCCATGTTCGAGCCGGTCCACGGCTCGGCCCCGGACATCGCCGGCCAGGGCAAGGCCGACCCCACCGCCACGGTCCTGTCCGTCGCCCTGCTCCTGCGCCACCTCGGCCACGACGCCGAGGCCGACCGCATCGACGAGGCCGTCACCGCCGACCTCACCGAGCGGGCCGGCAAGCCCGCCCGCAGCACGTCGGAGATCGGCGACGCGCTGGCCGTACGAGTAGCCGGCTGACTCCGCCGCGCTATTCGAACCTTCGAAGCCGTCGGGTCACATCGCACCCGGCGGCTTCCCCATGTCCGCCACCGGGTGACACCATCGACCCCTGGGTCGCGAATCACGCCGATCACGCCGAACAGGCCGATTTCTTCCTCGGCACCCGCTTGCGATAATCGAACGCGGAGCCGCGGAATGAGGCAATGCTCGGACGTCCTAGCACTGGCCACTGGCAGTACTGGCGTGAGCGCGGCCCGCCACAATCAAAACCGGTGAAGGACATCCACTCATGACGACGCCCACGATCGAGCTCAAGCCCTCCGCCAGTCCGCTCGCCGCCGCCGAGCGCGAGGCGATACTGGCCAACCCCGGGTTCGGCCGCCACTTCACCGATCACATGGTGACGATCAAGTGGACCGAGGGCCGGGGCTGGCACGACGGCGAGCTCGTGCCGTACGCGCCGCTCTCCCTCGACCCGGCCACCATGGTCCTGCACTACGCGCAGGAGATCTTCGAGGGCCTGAAGGCCTACCGCCAGCCCGACGGGACCGTCGCCACCTTCCGTCCCGAGAAGAACGCCCAGCGCTTCCAGTCCTCCGCGCGCCGGCTCGGCATGCCGGAGCTGCCGGTCGAGACGTTCATCGAGGCCTGCGACGCCCTGGTGAAGCAGGACGCGGACTGGGTCCCGGCGCACGGCGGCGAGGAGTCCCTCTACCTGCGCCCCTTCATGTTCGCCACCGAGGTCGGCCTGGGCGTGAAGCCCGCGAGCGAGTACCTCTTCCTCGTCATCGCCTCCCCGGCCGGCGCCTACTTCCCCGGTGGCGTCAAGCCGGTGTCCATCTGGGTCTCCGAGGACCACGTGCGCGCCGTCCCCGGCGGCATGGGAGACGCGAAGACGGGCGGCAACTACGCCGCGTCCCTGCTGGCCCAGGCCGAGGCCGCGGCCCAGGGCTGCGCGCAGGTCTGCTACCTCGACGCGGTCGAGCGCAAGTGGGTCGAGGAGCTCGGCGGCATGAACCTGTACTTCGTGTACGGCGACAAGATCATCACGCCGTCCCTCACCGGCTCCATCCTGGAGGGCGTCACCCGTGACTCCCTCCTCCAGGTCGCCCGCGACCTCGGCTACGAGGCCGAGGAGGGCCGGGTCTCCGTCGACCAGTGGCAGCGCGACTCGGAGAACGGCACCCTGACCGAGGTCTTCGCCTGCGGAACGGCCGCCGTCATCACGCCGGTCGGCACGGTGAAGCGCACCGGCACCGAGTGGCAGCAGAGCGCCGGCGAGCCCGGCAAGGTCACCCTCGGCCTCCGCCAGGCCCTCCTCGACATCCAGCGGGGCAAGGCCGAGGACAAGCACGGCTGGATGCACAAGCTGGGCTGATCCCTCCGGCCGTGCTTACGGGCACAGGCCGTTCGTTCGACGCGTATCGCTTCCCCCGCGCGGGTATCCACCCATTCCGCGGGGGAGCGTGAGCCTCCCCCTGCCCACACCGGGGGAGGGGTGCACGGGTGAGCGGACAGTCACCGATACCCAGGCTGCGCTGGCTGATGCGGGCGTTACGCACCCCGCGCCGCCCCCAGAGCCTCACGGTGCTCGCCCTCCTCGCGGCCTGCGCGGCGCTGCTGCTGTGGCGGAGCAGGGGCATGGACAACTACGGCGAGAACCTCGCCCTCAACCTCGGCACGGACATCGTCGGGGTCGTCGTCACCGTCTTCGTGATCGGCCCGCTGATCTCCCGGGCCCAGGAGGGCCGCGTGCGCGAGCACCACCGGCTCGACTACGAGTGGTTCAGTGCCCAGGTCCACGGCTCCACCTCGAACGTCAAGGTGCTCGACACCTTCTCCAACCTCTTCGGCCCGCAGTTCTCCGAGCGCCTCTTCCGGGGCGTGCGGGCGGCCACCGCGCACGGCGCCCGGGTGCAGATCCTGCTGCTCGACCCCGATTCCCTCGCCGTCATCCTGCGCGGCCGTGAACTGGGGGAGCAGAGTGCCGTCATCCGCCGCGACATCCTGCGCAACCTGCGCACCCTGGACCGGTTCGCACAGCGGCTCGACGAGAACTCGCGCCAGCATCTCGAGGTGCGGCTGTGCTCCACCTCGCCGGGCGTCACCCTCTACCGCTGGGACGACCGCTGTCTGGTGTCCTTCCTCACGGTCGGCCGGCTCTCCGGCGAGGGCGTCCAGCTGGAGGTCGCGGTCCGCTCCCCGCTCGGCACCTTCGTGGAACAGCGGTTCGACGAACTGTGGCAACAGGGCAAACCGATGGAACGGTTCACCCGTCTGCCGGTCACACTCGTCCACGCGACTGACGGACGACGGCAGTTCACCTGCCACTTCGTGTCGGTCGACGACAGTCTCTACGTCTCAGGACCCGACCTCGTCACCTATCTCGCCCGTCATCACCTGGACCAACTCTCCGCGTACAGCGAGGCCTTGAGCATCCAGGGCGCGCACGAGCTGATCGTTGTCGACGACGAGAGCGAGCTGCACGCGCGGCTCATCCAGCACTTCACGGAGAAGTACGATGCGTCGGCGACCGCCTTCGTCGAATTGCGGCCGCCGGTCCTGGTCACGGAATAGAGGGCCTCAGCACATATGAGTTCAGCGCACCACCCCGCACCCGAGGACGGAGGCCCACGCTTCCGTGCCTTCACGCCCCGTGACCTGGACGGCCTGCTGCGGCGGATGTCCCTCACGCCCGCCGAGAGCCTCGCCCTGCGGGCCGTGGCGACGGTCCTGCCGTTCCGCACGAACACGTACGTGATCGACGAGCTGATCGACTGGACGGCCGTACCCGACGACCCCATCTACCGCCTGACCTTCCCGCAGGCGGGCATGCTGCCCGCGCCCGAGCTGCGCCGGATGGCGAACCTGCTGGGCGCTCAGGCGCCGCGGGCCGAGATCCTGCGGGCGGCCCACGAGATCCGGATGCGGCTCAACCCCCATCCGTCGGGGCAGCTCGACGCCAACGTGCCCGTGCACGAGGGCCGCCGCCTGACCGGACTGCAGCACAAGTACCCCGAGACCGTGCTGATCTTCCCGCGCCAGGGCCAGACCTGCCACGCCTACTGCACGTACTGCTTCCGCTGGCCGCAGTTCGTCGGCGAGGCCGATCTGCGCATCGCGACCGACGACATCGCCGCCACCACCGCCTATCTGCGCGCCCGTCCCGAGGTCAGCAGCGCGCTCATCACCGGTGGCGACCCGTTGGTCATGAGCACCGACGTGCTGCGTCGCTACGTCGAGCCGCTCCTGGAGATCGACACGATCCGGTCGATCCGGATCGGCACCAAGTCGCTCGCCTTCTGGCCGTACCGCTTCACCTCCGACCGGGACGCCGACGACCTGCTCAGGCTGTTCGAGCGCGTCGTCGCGGGCGGCCGTCACCTGGCGCTGATGGCCCACTTCACGCATCCCCAGGAGCTGCGGCCCCCGGTCGTGCGGGAGGCGATGCGCCGGGTACGGGACACGGGAGCCGTCATCCGCTGCCAGGGCCCGCTGGTGGCGGGCATCAACGACAGCGCGGAGGCCTGGGCGGAGCTGTGGGACGTCACGACGACCCTGGGCGCGGTGCCGTACTACCAGTTCGTGGAGCGGGACACCGGCCCCCAGGGCTACTTCGGGGTGCCGCTGGCACGCGGTCACCAGATCTTCCGGGACGCCTACGCACGCGTCTCCGGCCTGGCCCGCACCGTACGCGGACCGGTGATGTCGGCGATGCCCGGCAAGGTCTGCGTGGACGGTGTCGCCGAGGTGGCCGGTGAGCGGGTCTTCGTGCTGCACCTGATCCAGGCGCGGGACCCGGAACTCGTCGACCGGCCGTTCTTCGCCGCGTACGACGAGAGCGCGACGTGGTTCACGGACCTGAAGCCGGCGTTCGGAACGGGGTTCCTGCCGGGGCTCGAGCCGGGCTGACCGGGCGTCGGGCTTTCGGTGCTCGGCGTTGCTGCCGGGGTCGCTGGGGGCTGCCGCCCCCAGACCCCCGCTTCGGCCTAAACGGCCTCGTCCTCAAACGCCGGACGGGCTGAACGGGTCGGGCTCGGCCTGGTTCGGGCCCCGGGTTGCAGCACCGCGTACGCCGCGCCCCCCACCAGCCCCGACAGCAGGAAGCTGCAGTCCACCCCACCGGTCCACGTCAGCAGCGGCCCCTCGTACGACGGTAGAGAGACCGCGAGCAGGCCGACCGTCGCCCCCAGTGCCCAGGCGACCGTCGCCGGGAGGTTCCACCCGGCCCGGTACCAGTAGATCCCGCCCCGCGCCCGGCGGTTGAAGACCTGGAGGGCCTCCGCGTCGTACACGCCACGGCAGCGCGCGAAGCCGATCAGGGTGATGACCGCCCAGGGGGTGCCGATCGCCGTCAGCAGCAGGACGAAGGACGTCATCGCGTCCTGCGCGGACGAGTAGTAGTGGCCGACGAAGACGCTGGCCGTGGCGATCACCGCGACCGCGTACGTGGCCGTCGCCCGGGAGGCGCGCGGCAGGATGGCGTCCAGGTCGAGGCCCATGGAGTAGAGCATCAGACCGGCGTTGCCGACCGAGCCCGCGGAGGCGGCGAGCAGCAGCGGGACCAGGTACCAGGCGGGGGACGCGGAGACGAGCGGTCCGGCGTAGTCGAGCGCCGCCCGTGCCGCGTACGACGTGAAGGTGCCGAACAGCTGCGGGACCAGCAGCCCCAGCATCAGGCCGAGCCAGGTCGCGTGCAGCACCTTGCGTGAGGAGTGCCGGACCGGGGAGATGTAGCGGGTGTAGTCGCCGAGCAGGGTGATGAAGGCGATCGGCCCGGACAGGCCCGCCGCCACCGCCGCGAGCAGCCAGGTCGGCCAGAAGCCGCCCAGCAGATACCCGCCCGCCTCCGGCAGCGCCGCGGTCGTGAAGTGCGGGGCGTAGGCGATCACGCCGAGCGCCAGCAGGGCCGTCATGCCGACCGCGAGGACACGGGACATGGCGAGCAGCACGCGGTAGCCGTACACCGCGCCCGCGACGGTCGCCGCGGCCAGCAGCCCGTACACCACGCCGTACGACACCCCGCTCGCCGGCAGCCCGATGAGCCGGCCCAGCACGCCCACCATCACATCGCCGCCGATCCACACGGTCAGGGCGGTGTAGCCGAGGGCGAGCAGCAGGCCGACCACCGAGCCGACCAGGCGGCCGCGTACGCCGAACTGGGCGCCGGAGGAGGTGGACAGGTTCGTCGCGGTGCGCAGGGAGATCAGGGCCAGCGGGGCGGTGAGGGCCGTGCCGACGACCGTGCCGGCCACGATCGAGCTGACCGAGGCCCACCAGTCCAGGCCGAACGACGGCGGGAGCCAGCCGAAGACGATCACTCCGAGGCAGAGGTTCGAGCCCAGCAGGATCGAGACGAGATCCCGTGGCCCGCTGGTGCGTTCCTGCTCGGGGATGGTGTCGACTCCGCGCTGTTCCATCGGCATGGCTGGTCTCCCTGGGTTTGAGTGACGTTCAATCTGGATGGCGCGATGTTGAGTGTCAACCTTTCGGCCGAAGGAATTTCATGTTTAGAGTGATGCTCTAAAGTCGGGTAGGCAAGGAGGTGCCACGCAGTGAGACTGACCCCCACGGAACGTGACCGGCTGCTGCTCTTCGGAGCCGCCGAACTGGCCCGGGCGCGCAGGGCCCGCGGGCTGCGGCTGAACGTCCCGGAGGCGACCGCGCTCATAGCGGACACCGTCTGCGAGGCCGCCCGCGACGGCGTCCGCCTCGCCGAGGCGATCGAGCGGGCCCGGTCCGTGCTCGGGCCGGACGACGTGCTGCCGGGAGTGGCGGACGTCGTCACCGAGGTACACGTCGAGGCGGTCTTCGACGACGGCTCGCGGCTCGCCGTCGTCTCCGATCCGATCGGCGGGGGGCTGGGCGGGGGGGCACCGGGGGCGCTGCTGCCGGGGCCCGGGTACGCCGAGCCCGAGGCGGCCGTACGGCTGACGGTCACGAACACCGCCACCGTGCCCGTCTCCGTCACCTCCCACTTCCACTTCTTCGAGACCAACCCGCGCCTCGACTTCGCCCGGGAGCGGGCCTACGGGATGCGGCTCGCCGTCCCCGCCGGGTCCTCCGTGCGCTTCGGGCCGGGGGAGAGCCTCGAGGTCGGGCTGGTCCCGATCGGCGGCGAGCGGAACGCGATCGGGTTCGCGGGGCTCGTCGACGGGCCGCTGGACGCGCCCGGCGCCCGCGAGGAGGCCCTGCGCCGCGCCGCCGCCTGCGGCTACCTCGGCGCCACGCACACACCCGACCAGGAGGTCCAGCGATGAGCCGCCCAGGGGGCCA
The DNA here is from genome assembly GCF_044764945.1 of Streptomyces sp. NPDC093568. Classification (NCBI taxonomy): domain Bacteria; kingdom Bacillati; phylum Actinomycetota; class Actinomycetes; order Kitasatosporales; family Streptomycetaceae; genus Streptomyces; species Streptomyces sp. NPDC093568. The sequence goes on from NZ_JBIWJD010000004.1 coordinate 445,555, forward strand.
CGCCGCCGAGGCCCGCCGCCTCGGTCCGCACGAGTACGCCGCCACCCACGGCCCGCGCGCCGGCGACCGGATCCGGCTCGGCGACTCCGGACTGACCGTCCGCGTCGAGTCCGACTCCCAGCGCCCCGGCGACGAGTTCCTCGCCGGCTTCGGCAAGACCGCCCGGGACGGGCTGCACCTCAAGGCCGCCGCCGTCCGGGAGACCTGTGACGTCGTCATCAGCAACGTGGTGGTGATCGACGCGGCGCTCGGGATCCGCAAGGTCTCCATCGGGATCCGGGAGGGACGGATCCGCTCGATCGGACGGGCCGGGAACCCCGACACCCTCGACGGGGTCGACGTCGTAGTCGGCACCGGCACCTCGATCGTGTCCGGCGAGGGGCTCATCGCCACCGCCGGCGCCGTCGACACCCACGTCCATCTGCTGTCGCCGCGCATCATGGAGGCCTCGCTGGCCTCCGGTGTGACCACGCTGGTCGGCCAGGAGTTCGGGCCGGTCTGGGGCGTCGGCGTCAACTCGCCGTGGGCGCTGAGGCACGCCTTCAACGCCTTCGACGCCTGGCCCGTCAACATCGGCTTCCTGGGCCGCGGTTCGTCCTCGCACGAGGCGCCGCTGATCGAGGCGCTGGCCGAGGGCGGCGCGAGCGGCTTCAAGGTGCACGAGGACATGGGCGCCCACACCCGAGCCCTGGACACGGCGCTGCGCGTCGCCGAGGAGCACGACGTGCAGGTCGCCCTGCACAGCGACGGCCTGAACGAGTGCCTGTCGGTGGAGGACACCCTGCGCGTGCTGGAGGGCCGCACCATCCACGCCTTCCACATCGAGGGCTGCGGCGGCGGACACGTCCCGAACGTCCTGAAGATGGCCGGCGTCCCGAACGTCATCGGCTCCTCCACCAACCCGACCCTGCCCTTCGGGCGGGACGCGGTCGCCGAGCACTACGGCATGATCGTCTCCGTCCACGACCTCAAGACCGACCTGCCCGGCGACGCCGCCATGGCCCGCGACCGCATCCGCTCCGGGACCATGGGCGCCGAGGACGTGCTGCACGACCTGGGCGCGATCGGCATCACCTCGTCGGACGCGCAGGGCATGGGCCGGGCCGGCGAGACCGTCCGCCGCACCTTCGCGATGGCCGGGAAGATGAAGGCCGAGTTCGGCGCCCCCGACGAGCACGACAACGAACGCGTCCTGCGCTACATGGCCAAGCTGACCATCAACCCGGCGATCGCCCACGGCCTCGCGCACGAGGTCGGCTCGATCGAGGTCGGCAAGCTCGCCGACATCGTGCTGTGGCGCCCCGAGTACTTCGGCGCCAAGCCGCAGCTGGTGCTCAAGGCCGGGTTCCCGGCGTACGGCGTGACCGGCGACCCGGGCGCCGCCACCGACACCTGCGAACCCCTCGTCCTGGGCCCGCAGTTCGGGGCGTACGGCGCCACACCCGCCGACATCTCCGTCGCCTTCGTCGCCCAGGCCGCCGTCGACCAGGGAGGCGACACGATGCCGACCCGGCGCCGCAGGGTCGCGGTGCGCGGCACGCGCGGCATCGGTCCCGCCGACCTGCGCCTGAACTCCCGTACCGGAGCCGTCGACGTCGACCAGAACACCGGTCTGGTCACCCTCGACGGCGAGCCGCTGCGCTCCGAGCCGGCCGACTCGGTCTCGCTCAACCGCCTCTACTTCCTCTAGGACCGCAGATGACCTCCTTCCGTATGCCCCCGGAGTGGGCCCCGCACGAGCGCACCTGGATGGCCTGGCCCGGCCCCAACGCGACGTTCACCGCCGACGAGAACCTGGCCGACGCCCGCGCCGCCTGGGCGTCGGTGGCCCGCGCGGTACGCCGCTTCGAGCCGGTGACGATGGTGCACGGGCCGGGGCAGGGCGGGACCGCCCGCGAACTGCTCGGCCCGGACATCGACTTGGTCGAGCGGGAGCTCGACGACGCGTGGATGCGCGACATCGGCCCGACCTTTGTCACCAACTGCAGTGAACTGGCCGCCGTGGACTGGGTGTTCAACGGCTGGGGCGCACAGGACTGGGCCCGCTGGGAGCACGACTCGAAGATCGCCGGCCATGTCGCGGATCTGGCCGGGGTGCCCGTACTGAGCAGCGCACTCGTCAACGAGGGCGGTGCGATCCACGTCGACGGCGAGGGCACGGTCCTGCTCACCGAGACGGTCCAGCTCGGCGTCGGGCGCAACCCCGGCTGGACGCGCGAGCGGGTCGAGGCGGAGATCCACGCCCGGCTCGGCACCACCAAGGCGATCTGGCTCCCGCACGGCCTCACCGGCGACTACGGCACGTACGGCACCCAGGGCCATGTCGACATCGTCGCCGCCTTCGCGCGGCCCGGCACCGTCGTCGTCCACAGCCAGCGGAACCCGGCCCACCCCGACCACGCCCGCTCGCGGGAGTACATCGAGATCCTGCGCGGTCAGACCGACGCGAAGGGCCGCCGCCTGGAGGTCGTCGAGATCCCGGCCCCCACGGTCTTGAAGGACGAGGACGGAGAGTGGGTCGACTACTCGTACATCAACCACTACCTCTGCAACGGCGGTGTCGTGCTCTGTTCCTTCGACGACCCGAACGACGAACTCGCGGCCGGCATCTTCCGGCGGCTGTTCCCGGAGCGGACGGTGACGCTCGTCGACGCCCGTACGATCTTCGCGGGTGGTGGAGGCATCCACTGCATCACGCAGCAGCAGCCGAAGATCTAGGAGCCGCAGATGGCCGGTGGCCGCAGGCAGGCGCCGCCTCGCGACGAGGTCCTCGTCGCCGCCATGGAGATGATCGCCGAGCGCGGTCTGGAGAAGCTCACCATGGCGGCGCTCGGCCGTGAGGTCGGTATGAGCAGCGGTCATCTCCTCTACTACTTCCACTCCAAGGACGAACTGCTGCTCCAGGCGCTGGAGTGGAGCGAGGGCCGGCTGGGTGCGGAGCGCGGGCGGCTGCTGACCCGCCTCGCGTCCGCCCGGGAACGGCTCGACGCCTACGTCGACCTGTACGTCCCCGAAGGCCACCGCGACCCGCACTGGACGCTCTGGCTGGAGGTCTGGAACCGCTCGCAGAACGCCGACGACGACGCCCGTGACCGCCAGGCCGCGATCGAGGGCGCCTGGCACCGCGACCTGGTGGCCCTGCTGGCGGAGGGGGTGTCGAGGGGCGAGTTCCGGCCGGTCGACCCGGACCGCTTCGCGGCGCGGCTGCGGGCGCTGCTCGACGGGTTCTCCATCCATGTGGCGATCGGGCTGCGGGGCACCGACCGGGCGCAAATTCTGCGCCACGTAAGGGAGTTCCTGGACGACGGCCTCCTCGCGGACTCCTGAGTCAGCGCCCTGGTTGTACGCAATATGGCGGATTGACCCTGTAGCGCGTGGTGCGTTTGCCTCGAAGCGTGCCCTCGGCGTGGGGCCGGGGCCGTCGTCGCCGCGGCCGGCTCCGGCGGGCGGCGCGTGCTGCTGTCCCGGGACGGCGCCCTGACGGCGCTCGACCGGCGTACCGGCAGGGAGCGCGCGGTGGCCGGGAGCGGCAGCGCGCTCCCGGGCGCCGTCAACCGCGGCGGCCGCTCGATCGTCTTCACCTCGACGGCCGACGACCCGGTCCCGGACGACACCCACGGGGCCTTGGACGTGTTCATCGACCATCGTCACCGACCACCGTCACCGACCGGTCTCACTGACCGGCGACCAGCATCACCACAGGGGGAACAGCTCTTGTACGCCAGCACCCGCATCGCGCTCGCGACCGCTCTCGTCGCCGCCGCCGTGGCCCTCACCGGAACGCCGACGAGCGCGGCGCCCCGGGTCCCGGCCACCGACCGGATCACCGTCTCCGCCACCGGAGAGCAGGGCACCGACCACGCCGCAGGCCCGTACCTCAGCGCCGACGGCCGCTACGCCGCCTTCGCGTCCTACGCGCCGAACCTCGTGCCCGGGGACACCAACGGCGTCGAGGACGCCTTCGTCCGCGACCTGCGCACCGGCCGCCTGGAGCGGGTCAGCGTCGCGACGGACGGCACCCAGGCCGACCGGGGCACCAAGCCCGTGGCCCTCAGCGCCGACGGCCGGTACGTCGTGCTCGTCTCGAGCGCCGACACCCTCACCGCATGGCCGGAGCCGAAGGAGGACTGGGCCCAGGACGTCTACGTCCACGACCGGGTCACCCGTCGCACCGAGCGGATCAGCACCACGCCGACCGGCGCCTCCTCCTACGCGCACGGCAGCGCGGCGATCTCCGACAACGGCCGGTACGTCGCCTTCAACGCCCGGCCGAAGCAGATGGAGAGCGGCGAGTCGGTCATCCTGCCGACCGTGTACCTCACCGACCGCCGCACCGGCGCCGTCGAGCGGATCACCAACCGGAACCACCCGGAACTGGGCTCGTACCACCTGGACATGAGCGCGGACGGCCGCCACGTGGTCTACGAGCAGAACCCCCCGCGCGGCGGAGCCGGTGCCATGGTGGTGCACGACCGCCGCACCGGCGCCGAGGAACAGGTCGTCGTCACCCCGCAGGGCACGCCCTCCGAGAGCTACGGCCTGGACCCCTCGATCTCGGCCGACGGCCGCTACGTCGCCTTCACCTACCGGGGTGACGACCTGCTGCCCGACGGATCCGCGGGCAACACCGAGACCTATGTGCGCGACCTGCGGACCGACACCACACGCGGCGTCGTCCACGACGGCATCGGTGGCCCCGCGGTCATCGCCGGCCCGGAGATCAGCCGCGACGGCCGCTACGTCGCCTACGGTTTCCGCGCCCCGCAGGGCCAGGACAACATCCATGTGCGCGACCTGCGCACCGGCGCCTCCAGCCTCGCGAGCGCGTCCGTCACCGGCGGCCCGGTGACCGACGAGGACGTCTACGCCACCTCGTTCGGCGGCGCCGGAGGCAAGCTCCTCGGCCTCGGCTCCGGCTCCGGACAGCTGGTCACCGGCGACACCAACGGCGTGAGCGACGGCTTCGTCCGCCACCTGCGGTGATCAGCACAGTGCTCGCATCCTGAGACGGACGGTGAGCACGGGGGTGACTTGTGCCAGACTTCCCCCGTGCTCTCGTTCGCCATGATTATTGGCAGCAGGCGCGCCGGTCCGCAGTGACCGCCACGTACGACCAGGTACGGGCGGACACCGTCGTCCTCGACCCGCGCGCAGACCTCTCGCACCCGCGAGAGGTTTTTCTGTTTCCCGGCCCACCAGCAGCCGGGCGGAGAGCGTGAGGGACCATAGGTGGGGGCGGTGGAACCGGTCATTCCGGTAGACCGAGATCCAACACAGGAGCCTTACGACCATGACGGTAACCAGCGAACTCGACGATTCGTTCCACGTCTTCGACACCACCCTGCGCGACGGCGCGCAGCGGGAGGGCATCAACCTCACGGTCGCGGACAAGCTGGCGATCGCACGGCACCTGGACGACTTCGGCGTGGGCTTCATCGAGGGCGGCTGGCCCGGCGCCAACCCCCGCGACACCGAGTTCTTCGCGCGCGCCCAGCGGGAGATCGACTTCAGGCACGCGAAGCTGGTCGCGTTCGGGGCCACCCGCCGCGCGGGCGCCAAGGCCTCTCAGGACCCGCAGGTCAACGCGCTGCTGGAGTCCGGCGCTCCGGTGATCACGCTGGTCGCCAAGTCCCACGACCGGCATGTCGAGCTCGCCCTGCGCACCACGCTGGACGAGAACCTGGAGATGGTCCGCGACACCGTGTCCTACCTGCGCGAGCAGGGCCGCCGCGTCTTCCTCGACTGCGAGCACTTCTTCGACGGCTACCGCGCCAACCCCGAGTACGCCAAGGCCGTCGTCCGTACGGCGTCGGAGGCCGGCGCCGACGTCGTGATCCTCTGCGACACCAACGGCGGCATGCTCCCTGCCCAGATCCAGGCCGTCGTCTCCACCGTCCTCGCCGACACCGGCGCCCGGCTCGGCATCCACGCCCAGGACGACACCGGCTGCGCGGTCGCCAACACCCTCGCCGCCGTCGACGCGGGCGCGACCCACGTGCAGTGCACGGCCAACGGCTACGGCGAGCGGGTCGGCAACGCCAACCTGTTCCCGGTGGTCGCCGCCCTGGAGCTGAAGTACGGCAAGAAGGTCCTCCCCGACGGCCACCTGCGCGAGACGACCCGTATCTCGCACGCCATCGCCGAGGTCGTGAACCTCACGCCCTCCACCCACCAGCCGTACGTCGGCGTCTCCGCCTTCGCGCACAAGGCCGGCCTGCACGCCTCCGCGATCAAGGTCGACCCCGACCTGTACCAGCACATCGACCCCGAGCAGGTCGGCAACACCATGCGGATGCTGGTCTCCGACATGGCGGGCCGCGCCTCGATCGAGCTCAAGGGCAAGGAACTCGGCATCGACCTGGGCGGCGACCGCGAACTGGTCGGCCGAGTCGTCGAGCGGGTCAAGGAGCGCGAGCTCAAGGGCTACACGTACGAGGCGGCCGACGCGAGCTTCGAACTCCTCCTGCGCGCCGAGGTCGAGGGCAAGCCCCTCAGCTACTTCCAGGTCGAGTCCTGGCGCGCGATCGTCGAGGACCGCCCCGACGGCAGCCACGCCAACGAGGCCACGGTCAAGCTCTTCGCCAAGGGCGAGCGCATCGTCGCCACGGCCGAGGGCAACGGCCCGGTCAACGCCCTCGACCGCGCCCTTCGGGTGGCCCTGGAGAAGATCTACCCCCAGCTCGCCAAGCTCGACCTCGTCGACTACAAGGTCCGCATCCTGGAGGGCGTGCACGGCACCCAGTCCACCACCCGCGTCCTGATCTCCACCTCCGACGGAGCGGGGGAGTGGTCCACGGTGGGCGTAGCCGACAACGTCATCGCCGCGTCCTGGCAGGCCCTGGAGGACGCCTACACCTACGGCCTGCTGCGGGCCGGGGTGACGCCGGCGGAGTAGGCCGAACGGACCTCGCAGGCGCCCCCGGCCCCGTCGTCCACGGCACAGTGGAGTCATGGACGACAAGGACACAGACGCCACGCACTTCCTCGCCCGGGGGCAGTCGGCGACCAGGCTGCCTGCCCAGGACCTGGAGCGGGCCCGGCGCTTCTACGCCGAGAAGCTGGGTCTGGAGCCCGTCGACGAACGGCCCGGCGGGCTGCTGTACCGATGCGGGGGCACGGAGTTCGCCGTGTACCAGTCGACGGGCGTCTCCCCCGGCACCTTCACCCAGATGGGGTGGCAGGTCGAGGACGTCGAGGCGGTGGTCGCGGAACTCAGGCGGCGCGGCGTCGAGTTCGAGGCGGTCGACGTGCCCGGCCTGCGCACGGTCGACGGCATCGCCGACATCGAGGGGCACTACCCGAGCAAGGGCTTCCGCGGGGAGCGCGCCGCCTGGTTCCACGACAGTGAGGGCAACCTGCTGGGCATCGGCCAGCCCTTCGCGTGAGCCGCTACTGCAGGCGCCACTTCTGGTTGGCGGCCCCCGTGCAACTCCAGATCTGCGCACGGGCGCCGTTCGCCGAGGAGTTGTCCGTCACGTCCAGGCACTTGTTCGCGGCGAGGTTGACCACATCGCCCGTCGTCGCGCTGTACGACCACCGCTGCGCACCCGAGCCGTTGCAGTCGTACAGCTGCACCTTCGCCCCGTCGGCGGTCGAGCCGGACGTGACGTCCAGGCACTTGCCCAGCGCCCGCACCGACCCGTCGGCCTGCACGGTCCACCGCTGGGCGGACGAGCCGTTGCAGTCGTAGAGCTGCACAGCGGTCCCGTTGGCCGACGAACCCCCCGCCACATCAAGGCACTTGCCCGCGAGCCCCACGAACGCTCCCGACTGCGACGGTCCGTCCGTCTGCGTACCCGACCAGGTGAACGTCGCGGACGTCTTGCCCGGCAGCGAGTAAGTGGCGTGCTGCGAACCCCAGTTGATCGTCACGGTCTTGGCGCTGGACGCGTCGTTGTAGGCGATCAGCGCCTTCGACCCGTCCGGGTTGCGCCAGGCCACGTTCGGCACGGACGAGGACGCCGTGGACGCGATGCGCTGCGCACCGGGCTTCACGAACTTCGTCAGGTGGCCCATCGTGTAGTACTCGACGGTGTAGTCGACCTGCCCGTGCCGGGAGTCCCCGTTGTGCACGGTGATGAACCCGTCGCAGGTCCCGCAGCCACCGTTGTGCGGCCCCCGGTTCTGGTCCACCGCCAGCGACCACTTCGTCACCGACTTCGCCCAGTTCCGGGTGTAGTCGATGATGTTCATCATGTCCTCGCGCTGCTGGTTGGCGATCCAGGTGCCGCCCGAGTGCTCGGTCCCGAAGGCGTCCAGCTGCGGATACTGGTTGTGCACCTGCGTCTGCTTGGCCACGTCACCGCCGTAGCCGTGCCAGGCGACCCCGCCGAAGTTCGGGTGGTTGCGCACCGCCGCGTCGTCCACGGTCTGGGCGGCGTAGGCGTCGTAGGTGTCCCAGTTCCAGTCGTGCGCGAGCACCTTGGTGGCAAGACCGGCCGCCTGGAGCTTCGGCAGCAGCTCGTTCTTGGTGAAGTAGGCCAGCCCGCTCGCGTTCCAGCTCATCGACGGATAGCCCGAGCAGCAGGTCGGCTCGTTCTGCGCGGTGACGTACGCGATCGGGACGCCCTGGGCCTGGTAGGCCTGCACGTACTTCACGAAGTACGAGGCGTACGCGCCGTAGTTCTCCGCCTTCAGCCAGCCCCCGTTGAGCTGCCCGTTGTCCTTCATCCAGGCGGGCGCCGTCCACGGCGAGGCCATCACGGTGAGCTGCGGGTTGAGCTGACGCGCCTGCTTGGTCAGCGGCACGACGTCCTGGAGGTCGTGGGCGATCGAGAACTCGGACAGATCCGGATCGGTCTGCCCGGCCGGCACGTCGTCGTAGGTGTAGCCGAACCGGGCGAGGTCCGAGCCGCCCATGGGGTTGCGCAGGAACGACAGCCCGATGCCCTCCGTGGGGGAGAACAGCTTGCGCATCGTGTCGTCCTTCGTGGCCTGCGACAGCGCACCGCTGCCGTCCATCAGCCAGGCCGCGGTGTCCGTGAAGGACGCGCCGCCGCCGGTGAAGGTCTGGTAGCGGGTGTTCTCGTCGACCGCGATGTTCTCGCCGGTGCCGCCGGAGCCGGACTGGAAGGCGAAGGGCGCCTGCTGCTGGAGCCCGCGGGTCACATGGCGCCCGCCGCTGTCGTCCGTCGTGGTGAGCCAGGCGGTGACCTGCTCGCCGGCGGCCTGTGCGGGTGTGGCCGCCGAGAAGCCGGCCGAGGTGAGGAGCCCGGCGACAAGCAGCCCGAGCGTCCGAGTGGATCTCCTCATGGAGCGCAGCCCTTCTGGGGGTGGGGGATGGGGGCGTGCGAGGCGTGAGTAAATGACGGCTTCGTGTACGCGTCAAGGGGTCGCGCGTTCATGAGGTGAAGGGGCAACACCACTGATCCGGCCAGGACTTGAGCGGGCACCGGTTCTGACGTGAAGTCTTGACGGCAAACAGCACCCCCAGTTAACTCAAGGCGTGAGGTAAGTCATAAGTGGACCATGAGAGTCGAGGGACGTTCCATGCGAAGAACCGCCCTGCTCGTCTCCGCCGCCCTCTGCACCACCCTGCTCCCGCTGACCGCCGCCGCCCCCGCGACCGGCGCCGCCGAACCCGCCCCGGTGCCCGTGGACCGCTTCGAGGGGGAGGTGCCCTTCGCCCGTCCGCCCGCCGAGGGCCTCTTCACGTGGGGCGGCGACAACGACGACCCGCCCACGCTCGAGCTGACCGCCCGCGACGACGCGCCCGAGGGCGAGAAGGTCCTCACCGGCGGCTACGACATCAGCGGCTACGGCGGCTTCACCCACGACTTCGCCTTCGCCGAGCCCGCCCACGACTGGTCCGCCCACAAGGGCGTCCGGTTCTGGTGGGACGGCCGCGACAACGGCAAGAAGATCGCCTTCGAGCTGAAGGACGGCGGGGCCAACGGCGAGGCCTCCGAGCTGTGGACGACCTCCTTCACCGACGACTTCAGCGGCTGGAAACAGATCGAGCTGCCGTTCACCGACTTCACCTATCGCACGGACTACCAGCCCGTCGGAGGCATCGACCAGATCCTCGGCCTCACCGAGACCTGGGGCTACTCCGTCACCCTCCCCGTCGGGGTCAAGGGCGAATTCGCCATGGACGGAGTCGAGTTGTACGGCCGGGCCGACCCGTCGCTGCGCGCCTTGGTCACCACCGACGCCGCCGTGTACCCGGTGCGGGAGGGCGGCACCGCGGCCGTGCGGATCGCGGTCGCCACCACCGGCTCCGCCCCGCTCGACGAGCCCGTGACGGTCACGTACGAGACCGCGGCCGGCACGGCGGACGCGGGCAAGGACTACACGCCGGTCAGCGGCACGGTCACCTTCCCCGCGGGAACCGCCTCCGGCACCTCGCGCACCGTCCGCGTCCCCACCCTGAAGGACGGGTCCGCCGAATCCGCCGAGACGATCCCGCTGAGGCTGACGGTCACCGGCGCCAAGGCCCCCGCCGACACCCCGCAGGTCGTCGTCGACGCGCACGGGCTGCCGTATCTGGACAGCGGGCTGCCGGTGCAGCGGCGCGTCGCCGATCTCCTTTCCCGCATGTCCCTCGCGGAGAAGGCCGGCCAGATGACGCAGGCCGAGCGCGGCGCCCTGACGAACGCGGGTGACGTGGCCGCGTACGACCTCGGCTCGATCCTGTCCGGCGGTGGTTCCACGCCGACGCCCAACACCCCCGAGGCCTGGGCGAAGATGATCGACGGCTTCCAGCTGCGGGCGCGGGCGACCCGCTTCCAGATCCCGGTGATCTACGGCGTCGACGCGGTGCACGGCCACAACAACCTGGCCGGCGCGACGATCCTGCCGCACAACGTCGGCCTCGGCGCGACCCGCGACCCGGACCTCGCCCGGCGGGCCGGCGCGGTGACGGCCGCCGAGACCCGGGCCACCGGCATCCCCTGGGACTTCGCGCCCTGCCTGTGCGTGACGCGGGACGACCGCTGGGGACGGGCGTACGAGTCGTTCGGTGAGGACCCGGCCCTCGTCGACTCCATGGAGACGGTCATCCAGGGCCTCCAGGGCGCCGCGAACGGCAGGGACCTCAAGGACGACGACAAGGTCCTCGCCACCGCCAAGCACTTCGTCGGCGACGGCGGCACCGGCTACGGCTCCTCCACCACCGGCACCTACACCATCGACCAGGGCGTCACCAAGGTCACCCGGCAGCAGCTGGAGGCCGTCCATCTGGCGCCGTACGAGAGTGCCGTCGACCGCGGGGTCGGCACGGTCATGCCGTCGTACTCCTCGCTCGACCTCGTCGGCGACGGCCGGGGCCCGGTCAGGATGCACGCCCGCGCCGACATGATCAACGGGGTCCTCAAGGACCGCATGGGCTTCGACGGCTTCGTCATCAGCGACTGGAACGGCATCGACCAGATCCCCGGCGACTACGCCTCCGACATCCGTACGTCGGTCAACGCCGGCCTCGACATGATCATGGCCCCGTACGCCTTCCGGGACTTCCACACCACGCTCGTGAAGGAGGTCGAGGCCGGGCGGATCAGCCAGGCGCGGATCGACGACGCCGTGTCCCGCATCCTGACGCAGAAGTTCCGGCTGGGGCTCTTCGAGAAGCCGTACGCCGACACGAGCGGCGCGTCGCGGATCGGCTCCGCCGGACACCGGGCCGTGGCACGGGAGGCCGTCGCCGAGTCGCAGGTGCTGCTGAAGAACAGCGGCGGCGTCCTGCCCCTGCGCGGGTCCCAGAAGGTGTACGTCGCCGGATCCAACGCCGACGACATCGGCAACCAGAGCGGCGGCTGGACGATCACCTGGCAGGGCTCGTCCGGCGACATCACGCCCGGCACGACGATCCTGGAGGCCATGCGGAAGAACTCCGCGGCGCTGACCTACTCCAAGGACGCCTCCGAGCCCCTGACCGGTCACGACGTCGGAGTGGTCGTCGTCGGCGAGACCCCGTACGCCGAGGGCGTCGGGGACGTCGGCAACGGTCATGACCTCCGGCTGAGCGCCGCCGACGAGCGGGCCGTGGACAAGGTGTGCGGCGCGATGAAGTGCGCGGTGCTGATCGTCTCCGGGCGCCCGCAGCTCATCGACGACGAACGGCTGTCCGGGATCGACGCCCTGGTCGCCTCCTGGCTGCCCGGCACCGAGGGGGACGGCGTGGCAGACGTCCTCTACGGCAGGCGGCCCTTCACCGGGCAGCTCCCCGTGAGCTGGCCGAAGAGCGAGGCACAGCTGCCGATCAACGTGGGCGACGCGTCCTACGACCCGCGCTTCCCCTACGGCTGGGGCCTCACCACGCTGACCAAGGTGCCCGAGGGCGGCGCCACGACCCTCAAGGCGCTCGGCGTCGCGGCCCGGGCCGCCGAGAAGGCGGGGGCGGCGGAGGCGGGCCGGGTGCTCGTCACCAAGGCGCGGCTGATCGTCCAGCGTGCCGCCGGGAACTCGATGAGCGAGGCGGTGGCGAAGCCCTTCGCCGAGGCCGACCATCTGCTGCTGACGGGCCGGTACGGGGCGGCGGTGGAGAGGCTGAGCGCGGCGTACCGCGCGGCCTGAGCCGCCGTACGGCACGCGGCGGGACGCCGTCCGGCGCCGGTCCCGGGGCGATTGCGGCCCCGGGACCGGCGCCATTGCCCGGCCCATCAGGTAGCGTCGAAGTATGAGGACTCCGCTGTTGAGGGGCCTCATGCGCTCGCTGATCGTGCCGGTCGCCGCGGCAGCCGCGGTGTTCACGGCCGGCGCGCCCGGCGCACATGCGGCCACGGACCTGTCGCAGGTCGGCGAGGCGCTGCGGGACGGTCCCGTGTACGTGGACCCCGCCGCCTCGGACCAGCTGTCGTCGTCGGACGCCGAGGCGCTCGCCGACAAGATCGAGGATGCCGACAAGCCGGTCTTCGTCGCCGTGCTCCCGGCCGACCAGCCCACCGGGAACCTCCTGTTGAACCTCCGTACCGAGACCGGTGTGACCGGCCTGTACGGCGTCCGGGTCGGCGACCGCTTCGACGCGGCGGCCGACGCCTCCGTGATGTCCCGGCAGGCGGTGGACAACCTGGTCGCCTCGGTGCGGTCGGCCGGCGATCCCAAGGCCCAGCTGAACGACTTCGTCGACGGGGCGCTGCGCAACGTGGGCGGCACCGCGCCCGCGAGCTGGAGCGACGGCGGCGGCACGGGCGTGGACGCCGGCGGCCTGATCGCCGTCGGAGCGGTGGTCGTGGCGGGCGGCGCGGGCGCGTACGCCCTCGTCCGGCGCAACCGGCTGCGCCACGAGCGGGAGCAGCGGGCGGGGCTGGAGAAGCTGCGGGTCGTGGTCGACGAGGACATCACCGCCTTCGGCGAGGAACTGGACCGCCTGGACTTCCACCCGGCCGAGCCCGGCGCCGACGACGCGATGCGCGCGGACTACGAACGCGCCCTCGACTCCTACGACCAGGCGAAACGCCTGATGGACTCCGCTCGCAGACCGGAGGACGTCAAGGCGGTCACGCAGGCCCTGGAGGACGGCCGGTTCTCCCTCACCCAGCTGGCCGCCCGCCGGGAGCACCGGGCCCTGCCGGAGCGCCGGCCCCCGTGCTTCTTCGATCCGCGGCACGGCCCGTCGGTGTCCGACGAGACCTGGACACCACCCGGCGGCACCGCCCGCGAGGTCCCGGTGTGCGCGGCCGACCGCACCCGGCTGTCCGAGGGCCGCGACCCCGTGGTCCGTGAGGTCGACACCGAGTACGGCCGCCGCCCCTACTGGGAGGCGGGCCCGGCCTACGGTCCCTGGGCCGGCGGCTACTTCGGCGGCGGCCTCCTGCCCGGCCTCCTCGTCGGCACCCTGCTGGGCTCCCTGATGGCGACCCCCGCCTACGCGGCCGACTACGGCGCGGGCTACGGCTACGGCGCCGGCGGTTACGAGGGCGGCGACGTCTCCGGGGCGGACTTCGACGGCGGGGACTTCGGGGGCGGGTTCGACGGCGGCGGGTTCGGCGGCGGGGACTTCGGCGGGGGAGGGTTCTGACCTGCCCTTGAGGTAATGGCACTGATCACCTGCTCATCGTCGACGCCTACGGCCTCCGCTCCGGCGGACGGGTGCCGGTCAGTGGCGCAGCCGCGCGTTGAGCCGGGCGGCCTGGCGTGTCAGGTGGTCGCGTTCGGCCAGGTTGGGGGCCTTCCGGGCGGCCTCGGCGTACAGCCGTGCCGCCGTCGTGAGATCGCCGTCGCGCTCGTGGAGATGGGCCGCCACCGCGGTGTGGCGGGGCAGTGAGTCGTCCAGTGCCGCGAGCGCCGCGAGCCCGGCGCGCGGTCCGTCGGCCTCCCCGACGGCCACGGCGCGATTGAGCCGGACGACCGGGTTGTCGGTGAGGCGCGCGAGCTCGTCGTACCACTCGACGATCTGCACCCAGTCGGTCTCCTCCGCCCTGGGCGCGTCGGCGTGCAGGGCCGCGATGGCGGCCTGCGCCTGGAACTCGCCCAGCCGGTCGCGCGCGAGGGCCGCCTGAAGGATCTCGACGCCCTCCGCGATCGCCGCGGTGTCCCACCGGCCGCGGTCCTGCTCGGCGAGCGGTACGAGGCTGCCGTCGGGAGTGGTCCGGGCGGCGCGCCGGGCGTGGTGGAGCAGCATGAGGGCGAGCAGGCCCCGGACCTCGGGGTGGTCGATCGCGGCGGCCAGCTGCCGGGTGAGCCGGATGGCCTCGGCGGCGAGGTCGACGTCGCCGGAGTAGCCCTCGTTGAAGACCAGGTAGAGCACGCGCAGCACGGTGGCGACATCCCCGGGCTGGTCGAACCGTACGCCGGACACGGTGCGCTTGGCCCGGCTGATGCGCTGGGCCATGGTCGCCTCGGGCACCAGATAGGCCTGGGCGATCTGGCGGGTGGTGAGCCCGCCGACGGCGCGCAGGGTGAGCGCGACCGCCGACGACGGCGTCAGCGACGGGTGGGCGCACAGGAAGTAGAGCTGGAGCGTGTCGTCCACCGAGGAAACGGGCCCGGGCCCCGGCTCCTCGTCGACGCGCTCCTCGCGCCGGCGGCGGGAGGCGTCCGCCCGGGTCGCGTCGAGGAACTTGCGCCAGGCCACGGTGACCAGCCATGCCTTCGGGTCCCGGACGGGTTCCTCGGGCCAGACGCGGACCGCCTCCACCAGGGCGTCCTGTACGGCGTCCTCGGCCGCCGCGAAGTCGGCTCCGCGGCGGACGAGGACGGCGAGCACGCCGGGCGTGAGGCTCCGCAGCGGAGCCTCATCCATGGAAGTCGCACTCCGGGACGGTGGGCGGCGCGCTCAGGAACGGGCGCAGTTCGAGCCACTCGTGGATCGGCTTCCCGCCCGCTCCGGGCGCTGCCGACAGTTCCCCGGCCAGCTGGACGGCGCGCTCGTGGCTGTCGACGTCGATCACCATCCAGCCGGCGATGAGGTCCTTGGTCTCGGCGAACGGGCCGTCGGTGACGGGCGGGCGCCCCTCACCGTCGTACCGGACCCAGGTCCCCTCGGGGGCGAGCGCCTGGCCGTCGACGAACTCGCCGGTCTTCTCCAGCCGGGCCGCGAAGTCGTTCATGAACTGCAGGTGGGCCGAGATCTCCTCGGGCGTCCACTGGTCCATCGGTACGTCGTTCACCGCCGCCGGGGCGCCGCGGTAGTGCTTGAGCAGCAGGTACTTGGCCATCGTGGTCTCCTCGGTGCTGTGCGGCCCATTGTGGTCGCGCTCACCCCTGGGACGGAGCCGGACACCGGCTCTCGACATCGCCGTCAGAATTTTTTCGGACGGGTCGTGGAGGGGGACGTTCGCGGCACGGGACGGGCCCGGCGTCCGAGGACACCGGGCCCGTGAAGACGGCAGGTCAGAGCTGCCGGGAGGTCAGAGCGAGGACGCCGCCGAGGCGATCGCGGAGGCGAAGGTGGAGACCTCGGTGTAGACACCGGGTGCGTTCGGCCGGGCGCAGCCTATGCCCCAGCTGACGATGCCGACCTGGATCCAGGCGTTGTTCGCGTCGCGGCGGAACATCGGGCCGCCGGAGTCGCCCTGACAGGTGTCGACGCCGCCCGAGGGCAGACCGGCGCAGATCTCCTCGTTCGCGACGAGGCCGCTGTAACCGCTGTAGGAGCGGCACTGGGCGTCGCTCATGAACGGCACGTTGGCCTTGAGCAGGTAGCGCTGCTGGGCGCCGCCCTCGGTGGCCGCGCCCCAGCCGGCGACGGTGAAGGTGCCGGTGTTGTACTGCGTGGTCGTGGCGATCTTCAGCGTCGGCAGGTTGATCGGCTGGGCGAGCTTGATCAGCGCCCAGTCCTTGCCGGTGCCGTTGTAGCCGGGGGCCCGGTACACGTACGTGGAGCGGACCTGCACCCGGCCGCTGGTGGACTGGAGGTCCACGACGCCCGCGGTGGCGGTGATGGAGGTGTTGGCGCCGGTCGAGCCCACACAGTGCGCTGCGGTGAGCACGATCTGCTGGGTGTAGAGCGCGCCGCCACAGCCCATGGAGAGCCGGACCATGAACGGGAACTCGCCCTGGCTGGCACGGGTTCCGCCGACGACGCGCGAGTCGGCGGCGTGCGCGGCCGAGACGGGCTGAAGGCTGACGATCGCGAGAGCGGCGGCGCCGAGGGCCGCGCATCTCTTGAGCGCGGTGAGGAGCTTCTTCAACGTGATGCCTTCCGTGGGGGGTTGGACACACGAACGTGGAAAGAGCCTGAAATGTCGGGAGCATGCCAATCAGGGGGAGTGAGCTTCTGATGACATGCGCCGGTCAATTCCTTTGCTGGATTATGGGAATCCTGTGACCGCCCCCACAAGGGGTGGATTCCGGCCATGTCCGTTCAGGAGCGGCAGGCGGCGGTCACGCCGACGGCGATGCCCGCACCGGACGCCCGCCCGCGCGCCCTTCCCGCCGGCCGCCGACGCAGCCCGCGACCACGAGCGACAGCGCCACCAGTACCGCGCTCACCCACAGCGGCGCCCGGTAGCCGTACCCGGCCCCGATCGCCGTACCGCCGAGCCAAGGCCCCAGGGCCGCGCCCACGTTGAACGCGGCTGTCGCGAAACCGCCTGCCAGCGTGGGCGCGCCGGGCGCGGCGTAGAGGGCTCGGGCGATGAGCGTGGAGCCGACCCCGAAGGACAGGGCGCCCTGGACGAGGACGAGTCCGAGCGTGACGGCCGGCGTGCCGGCGCCGAGTGCCAGGGCACCCCACCCGAGACACAGCGCGCCACCGCCCCACGCGAGCACCGCGCCCGCCCGGCGGTCGGCGAACCGCCCGCCGAGCACCACCCCCACGAACGCCCCCGCGCCGAACAGCGCGAGCACGACGGGCACCCACCCGCTCTCCAGCCCGGTCACCTTGGTGACCAGGGGCGCGAGATAGGTGAAGGAGCAGAAGGTGGCCCCGTTGACGAGTGCGCCCAGCACGAGCGTCACCTGGAGCCGGGGGCTGCGCAGCGCGCGCAGTTCACCGCGCAGCGCGGGCCGCTCCGCGTCGGCCGCACCGCCGGGAACGGACCGCGCCACGGCCGCGACGGCGGGCAGGGACACCAGCACCACGGCCCAGAACGCCGCACGCCAGCCCCAGAGTTGGCCGAGCAGCGCCCCCGCCGGCACGCCCACCACGCAGGCCAGTGTGACCCCGCCGAGCAGGACGGACGTGGCCCGCCCCTTGGCCTGCGGCCCGGCCATCGCCGCGGCCGTGACGAGGGCGACGGCCAGGAACCCGGCGTTGGCGAGCGCCCCGACGACGCGGGTGACGACCAGCACCCCGAAGCTGTCGGTCACCGCCCCCAGGACATGGACGGCGAGAAACACCCCCAGGAAGCCCAGCAGCGCCCCGCGCCGCGGCCACCGCCGCGCGAGTCCGGCCACGAGCGGCGCCCCGGCCACCATCCCCACGGCGAACGCCGAGGTGAGCGCACCGGCCGCGGGCACGGAGACCCCCAGATCCCGGGCGATGTCCGGCACCAGCCCGGACAGCATGAACTCGGACGTCCCCTGTGCGAACACGGCGACGCCCAGCAGAAGAAGAGCGAACGGCATGAAGAAACTCCGCAACCCGAAGTCGAGGTCGAAAACGGCACGTGGAACGGCCGTCCGGCGGCGGAGTGGCCCGGCAGCGGAAGGAAGCGCAGATCAGCTGGACGTCACGGGCGGCCACCGGAGAGCCGGTGGCCGGAGTCTGGAGGCTTCGGGGCTGGACACGCAGGCAGGTTACGCACGCCCCCGCGCGCGGGGCCACCGGATTTCGAGCGGGGCCCACCGCCCTCGCCCCGGTGCACGACAACGACGGCGGCGAGGCCGACGGCCAGTCCCACACCGGTCCGCACGCCGAACGGCTCACCGAACATCAGCGCTCCCCACACCGCCGTGACCGGCGCCATGAGGAACATGAGCGTATTGACCCGGGTGACCCCGGAGCGCCGCAGAATGATCCAGTACAGCCCGTACCCGCCGAACGTGGGCAGCGCGACGAGCCAGCCGATCGCCGCCCAGAACCCGGCCTCGGCGGGCGGCGCGGCCGCTCCGGTGCTCAGCGCCGACACCGAGAACAGCACGGCGCTGGTGGCGCAGTGGACGGTCATCGCCACCCCGGGCGGGACCGGCGTCCGGGAGCGGCTCTCCAGGAACGTGGCGGCCACCAGCGAGAGCATGCCGAGGAACGGGACCCCATAGGCCCACGCGGCGACGCCCGTCGCCGCCCCCGCGTCGGCCGCGGTGACGATGACGACGCCGCCCACCCCCAGCCACAGACCGAGCCACTGCCGGCCGGAGACGTACTGCCGCAGCAGCGGCCCGGCCAGCGCACCGGCGACGAGGGGCTGGACCCCGTCGATCAGGGCCGTGGTGCCGCTGGAGACGCCGAGCTGGATGGCGTAGTAGACGGTGAGCAGATAGCCGCTCTGCGACAGCACCCCGATCGCGGCCTGCCGGGCGACGTCCCGCGCGGTCAGGCCCCGCCACGACGCGCGCCACACCAGGGCGGCCACGACGGCGAGGATCACGGCGAGCGGCAGGAAGCGCCACATCAGGATCGTGACCGCGGGCGCGCTGCCCGCACCGAGTTTGGCGCCGATGAAGCCGGAGCTCCAGCACAGGACGAAGGCGAGGGACAGCAGTGCGTGCACGCCAACCACATCCACTAGACAGATCGGTTTACCTGGCTCGCACCACCAACTATACAGATCGGTATACTCTTGGGTCATGGGCACCTCAGCGACCCCGCAGCGCGTCACGATGACGCGTGCCGCACGGCGCGTCCTGGAAGCCGCCGAGCGGCTGTTCTACGAGCGCGGCATCCACGCCGTGGGCGTGGATCTCATCGCCGCGGAGGCGGGGGTGACCAAGAAGACCCTCTACGACCGCTTCGGCTCCAAGGAGCGGATCGTCGTGGAGTACCTGGCCGGCCGCGACGAGCGCTGGCGGGCCTTCCTCGCGCGGTACCTCGACGACCACCTCGGCGCCGAGGTGGCGACACCGAGGGCGCGTGTGCTGGCCGTGTTCGACGCCTCCCGGGCCTGGTCGGCGGAGTACGGCTCAAAGGGCTGCAGCATGGTCAACGCCCACGCCGAGATCAGCGACCCGGCCCACCCGGCCGTCCCGGTCATCGCCGGGCAGAAGCAGTGGATGCTGGCCCTGTTCACCCGCCTGGCCGGGGACATCGCCCCGGACGACGCGGACCGCCTCGGCCGCACGCTCATGCTGCTGCACGAGGGAGCCCTCGTCGCCCACGGCCTGAACGTTTTCCCGGACCCGATCGCGCACGCCCGCGACCAGGCGGCAGCGCTCGTGGACGAGGCTACGGCCGAGCGCGGGCTCACCTAGGCCGCGATCCATATAGGTCAGGATCTGACCGCCACCGCGCCTACCGTGCCCCCATGAGCGCCTCCGACGACACGGCCCCCCTCGCCTTCGCGACCGTCGCCGCCCTCGATGCCTGGCTGACCGAGCACCCGGCCCCGCATCCCGGCCTCTGGATCAAGGTCGCCAAGAAGGGCTCCGGCATCCCCTCCGTCACCGCCGACGAGATCAACGACGCGGCCCTGTGCCACGGCTGGATCACGGGGCAGCGCAAGGGCCTCGACACGTCGTCCTACGTCCAGCGGATCACCCCGCGCAGGCAGGGCAGCCTCTGGTCCATGGTCAATGTGCGGCGAGTGGCGGAACTGACCGCCGAGGGTCGCATGCACCCCTCGGGCCTCGCCGAAGTGGCCGCCGCTCAGGCGGACGGGCGCTGGGAGGCGGCGTACGAGTCGCAGAGCAGGGCGGAGGTGCCGCAGGAGCTGAGCGTGGCACTGGAGGGGGATCCTGACGCGAGGGCGGCGTTCGAGCGGCTCGGCCGGACCGAGCGCTACCAGCTCATGCTCGGCCTGCTGCAGGCCCGGACCCCTCGTGCCCGTGCGGCGCGCGTCGCCGCGATCCTGCGGGAACTGCCGAAGCGCCGGTGAGCGGGGCGGCTCACCGGCGCTTCGGGCTTCGCGGAGGAGGCGTCAGGCGTTCTTGATCGCCGAGATGTCGAAGTTCAGCTTGATCTTGTCCGAGACCAGCACGCCGCCCGTCTCCAGCGCGGCGTTCCAGGTCAGGCCCCACTCGGAGCGCAGGATCTCCGCCTTGCCCTCGAAACCGACGCGCTCGTTGCCGAACGGGTCCTTCGCGGCGCCGTTGAACTCCAGGTCGATGCTGATCGGCCGGGTGGTGCCGAGAATCTCCAGGTCGCCGGTGATGCGGTAGTCGTCACCGCCGAGGGACTCCGCCTTGGTGGAGCGGAAGGTCATGGTCGGGAACTCGTCGATCTTGAAGAAGTCCGCGCTCTTCAGGTGCCCGTCGCGGTCGGCGGACCCGGTGTCGATGCTCTCCATCTTGACGTCGATCGAGGCGGCGGACGCGGACGGGTTGGCGCCGTCCAGGTGCAGCGTGCCGCTGAAGTCGGTGAACTTGCCCTTGACGTTGGTGACCATGGCGTGGCGCACGGTGAAGCCGATCGTGGAGTGGGCCGCGTCGATCGTGTAGTCGCCGGTCAGTGCGGTCAGGTCGAGGTTCGCCATGATGTGCTCCCTAGGTGTGATGTTGAATCTTGAACTACACCAACGCGACAGACCGTAGACCTATTCCGTACGAGTTTCAACATCCCTCGCCGAGTGTTGGCGCGATCACCCCGAGGTGGTAGATGCCCAGGGCATGACCTCTCCGCGCACAGGGCTCACCGGACCCACCCGCCGAGCCGTTCTGCTCGCGGCGGCGCTCCTGGCCACGGCCGCGCCCGCCCGCGCAGCGAGCGCCGATCCGTACGCCACCCTCCGCCGCCGCTGGCTCGACATCGCCCTCGGCACCGGATACGACCCGGCCGCCGAGCCGTACGCCTCCCGCCTGGTCGAGACCGGCACCCTCGCCCGCGGCTTCCGCGCGACCATGGCCCCCACCTCCACCTCCCTGTGGCCCGGCCACCCCTACGACCCGCCCGCCGGCATCACCCAGAGCTACAGCCGCCTGTGGACCATGACCCAGGCCTACGTCCAGCAGGGCACCGGTTCCACCGCGGACCCGGGTCTCCTCGCCGATGTCCTGCGCGGCCTCGACCATCTCTCCGCCACCGTCTACAACCCCTCCACCACCCGATACGGCAACTGGTGGGAATGGCAGATCGGCAGCCCGCGGCTCCTGACGGACATCACGGCCGCCCTGTACGACCACCTCACCGACGCCCGGATCGACGCCGCCTGCGCGGCCGTGGACCACTTCGTCCCGGACGCGGTGCTCGCCGACTACTCCGGCACCTCCACCGGCGCCAACCGCGTCGACCTGTGCCGCAGCGTCGCCCTGCGCGGCATCCTCGGCCGGACGCCGGCGAAGATCGCCCTCGCCCGGGACGCGCTCTCCCCGGTCTTCCCGTACGTCACCCGGGGCGACGGCCTCTACGCCGACGGCTCGTTCGTCCAGCACACCTGGGTCGCCTACTCCGGCACCTACGGCCAGGTCCTCCTCGACGGCCTCGGCCGCCTCTTCGCCCTGCTCTCCGGCTCCGAGTGGGAGGTGACCGACCCCGGCCGGCAGATCGTCCTCGACAGCGTCGAACGCGCCTACGCGCCCCTCATCCACGACGGTTTGGTGATGGACGGCGTCAACGGCCGTGCCATCAGCCGGGGTTACCTCAAGAGCGACGACCGCCAGGTGATGCGGAGCGACCACTACCACGGGCAGGGGATCATCGCCGCGATCGCTCTCCTGGCGGGCGGCGCGAGCGCGGCGGAACGCGAGCGCTGGTACGGCCGTGCCAAGGGATGGATCGAACGGGACACCGTCACCCCCGTCCTGACGGCTCGTCAATTCGGTGTCGCCGATCTCGCCCGGCTCCACGCGGTCGCCGACTCACCCGTCGCCGCCGCGCCCGAACCCGCCGGCCACCACCTCTTCGCCGCGATGGACCGGGCGGTGCACCGCCGCCCGCGCTTCGTCGCGCACCTCGCCATGGCCAGTGACCGCATCGCCCACTACGAGTGCGGCAACGGCGAGAACCCGCGCGGCTGGCACACCGGCGCCGGAATGCTCTCCTGGTGGGCCGACGGCCTGGGGGACCAGTACACCGACTGGTACTGGCCGACCGTCGACTGGTACCGCCTCCCCGGCACGACCGTCTCCACCCGCCGCCTCCCCGACAAGGCCGGCGGCGAGTGGGGTGCGCCCAAGCCGGCCGTGCGCTGGGTCGGCGGCACCACCGACGGCGAGTACGCGGCGATCGGACAGCACCTGAAGGGGCTGGGCTCGACGCTCGTGGCCCACAAGTCGTGGTTCTGCGTCGACGACGCCGTCATCTGCCTCGGTGCCGGGATCACCTGCGCCGACGGCGTCCCCGTCGAGACCGTCGTCGACAACCGCAACCTGGGGGAGGGCGGCACCCCGGCCCTCGTACGCGGCCGGGGCTGGGCCCACCTGGCCGGCCACGGCGGCTGGGTGGTGCCGTACGGCACCCTGCGCACCCTGCGCGAGGACCGCACCGGCGCCTGGGCCGACATCAACACCGCCGGCACGACCGAGCGCCGCACCCGGCGCTGGCAGACCCTCTGGCTGGACCACGGCACCGACCCGACGGACGCGACCTACCTCTATCTACTCATGCCCGGCGCCCAGCGCGGTGAGGTGGCCGCCCGCGCCGTCGACCCGGGCCGGCCGCAGGTCCTCGCGAACGACAGCGAACGCCAGGCGGTGCGCGTCCCCTCCCTGGGCCTCACGGCGGCCAACTTCTGGCAGTCGGGCACGGCCGGCTCGCTGACCGCCTCCGCCGGCGCGAGTGTGATGGTCCGCCGGCGGGGCCGTACCGCTACGCTCTGCGTCAGCGAGCCGCCGCGCACCGGCGAGCCGCTGGAGATCACCTGGGACCACCCCGTACGGCGGGTCCTGCGCGCCGACGACTCGGTCGAGGTCCTCGCGACAGGACGCCGACTGAGGGTCCGTGTCACTCCGGGGATGGTATGCGCGACCCACCGATGTGAGGTGGCTCTCGTGTGACGCCTTTGTGCGACCCCCACAACCCGCAAGCCCCCTGAGCAGTCGGAAAGGCTGCATGCGGCCATGGTTCTGTTCAGTGGCACCAGGAAATGGGTCCGGAGACTGTACGGAGTCAACGGCTCGCTTTCCGACGCGTCCTTCGTAAGGTCACTACATGACCGTTTTGGATGAGGCACCGGGTGAGCCGATCGACGCGCGCGGACGGACGGCCGAGCTGCACGAGATCCGTGCGCAGGCGCTGGCCGGCCCGAGCGAGAAGGCGACCGCGGCGCAGCACGCCAAGGGCAAGCTGACCGCCCGGGAGCGCATCGAGCTGCTGCTCGACCCGGGTTCCTTCCGCGAGGTCGAGCAGCTGCGCCGGCACCGGGCCCAGGGCTTCGGCCTGGAGGCCAAGAAGCCGTTCACCGACGGTGTCATCACCGGCTGGGGCACGGTCGAGGGCCGCACGGTCTTCGTGTACGCGCACGACTTCCGCATCTTCGGCGGCGCGCTGGGCGAGGCCCATGCCACGAAGATCCACAAGATCATGGACATGGCCATCGCGGCCGGTGCCCCGCTGGTCTCCCTGAACGACGGCGCCGGCGCCCGTATCCAGGAGGGCGTCTCGGCGCTCGCCGGCTACGGCGGCATCTTCCAGCGCAACACCAAGGCGTCCGGCGTCATCCCGCAGATCTCGGTCATGCTCGGCCCCTGCGCGGGCGGCGCGGCCTACTCGCCCGCCCTGACGGACTTCGTCTTCATGGTCCGCGAGACCTCCCAGATGTTCATCACCGGCCCGGACGTGGTCAAGGCGGTGACGGGCGAGGAGATCACCCAGAACGGCCTGGGCGGCGCCGACGTGCACGCCGAGACCTCCGGCGTCTGCCACTTCGCGTACGACGACGAGGAGACGTGCATCGCGGAGGTCCGCTACCTCCTGTCGCTCCTCCCGCAGAACAACCGCGAGAACCCGCCCCGGGTGGAGTCCTCCGACGCGCCCGACCGCCGCAGCGAGGTGCTCCTCGACCTGGTTCCGGCGGACGGCAACCGGCCGTACGACATGGCCAAGGTCATCGAGGAGATCGTCGACGACGGTGAGTACCTCGAGGTCCACGAGCGCTGGGCGCGGAACATCATCTGCGCGCTGGCCCGCCTCGACGGCCAGGTCGTCGGCATCGTGGCCAACCAGCCGCAGTCCCTCGCGGGCGTCCTGGACATCGAGGCGTCGGAAAAAGCTGCGCGCTTTGTCCAGATGTGTGACGCTTTTAACATCCCGATCGTCACTTTCCTGGACGTCCCCGGGTTCCTTCCGGGCGTCGACCAGGAGCACGGCGGCATCATCCGCCACGGCGCGAAGCTGCTCTACGCCTACTGCAACGCGACCGTGCCGCGGATCTCGCTGATCCTGCGCAAGGCCTACGGAGGTGCCTACATCGTCATGGACAGCCAGTCCATCGGCGCGGACCTCACGTACGCCTGGCCGACGAACGAGATCGCCGTGATGGGCGCGGAGGGCGCGGCCAACGTCATCTTCCGCCGCCAGATCGCGGAGGCCGAGGACCCCGAGGTCATGCGGGCGCGCATGGTCAAGGAGTACAAGTCCGAGCTCATGCACCCCTACTACGCGGCCGAGCGCGGCCTGGTCGACGACGTGATCGACCCCGCCGAGACCCGCGAAGTACTCGTCAAGTCCCTGGCGATGCTGCACACCAAGCACGCCGATCTGCCGTCCCGCAAGCACGGCAACCCCCCGCAGTAACCCACCGGTACCACTGCGGAAACCTCATCCACGGAGACTGACACCCATGAACCTCCCTGACATCCGCGTCGAGAAGGGCCACGCCGAGCCCGAGGAAGTCGCCGCCATCACGGCGATCCTGCTCGCTCGCGCCGCCGCCCAGCCGACCGACGCCGCCCCGGCCCACCGCGGCCGCGCCAAGGCCGGCTGGCGCCGCCTGGAGCGCGAGCCCGGCTTCCGCGCCCCGCACAGCTGGCGCTGACGCCTGTAACGCTTGTACGGCCCCGTTCTCCCGTCGGGAGGGCGGGGCCGTAGGCATGAGGCGCTCAGGAGCTCGGGGGGTGCTGCCTCGCGGGCGGCTGCGGGCGGTCGTGGGCCGTTCGCGCCCCCACTCACCCGCAGCCGCCACGGAACGAGCAACGGCCCCCGTTCCTCCCGCGAGAGGAACGAGGGCCGTGCCGAAGAGCGGGGCCGCTACCGCAGACGCGCCATCAGAGCGTGCTCCACGAGCGTGATCAGCGCGGACTTCGCGTCAGCGCGATGCCGGGCGTCCGTCGTGATGATCGGGGTGTCGGGGCCGATCTGCAGCGCCTCGCGGACCTCGTCCGGGTTGTACGGCTGGTTGCCGTCGAAGCCGTTGAGGGCGATGACGAAGGGCAGACCCGAGTTCTCGAAGTAGTCGACCGCGGGGAAGCAGTCGGCGAGACGGCGGGTGTCCACCAGCACGATCGCGCCGATGGCACCGCGCACCAGGTCGTCCCACATGAACCAGAAGCGGTCCTGGCCGGGCGTACCGAAGAGGTACAGGATCAGGTCCTGGTCCAGGGTGATACGGCCGAAGTCCATGGCGACCGTCGTGGTCGTCTTGTCTCCGGTGTGGGTGAGGTCGTCGATGCCTGCCGAAGCAGACGTCATGACGGCCTCGGTACGCAGCGGGTTGATCTCCGAGACGGCCCCGACGAACGTGGTCTTGCCCACGCCGAAGCCACCCGCCACCACGATCTTCGCCGAGGTGGTGGAGCGGGAAGGACCGCCGCTAGAGCTTGCGAAGTCCACTGAGCACCCTTTCGAGCAGTGTCACGTCTGGCTGGCCGCCGGCGTTCTCGTCGCCGCCGGGCTGATGGATGGCGACCAGGCCCGCCTCCGCCAAGTCGGCGACGAGGATCCTGGCCACGCCGAGAGGGATCGTCAGGAGGGCGGAGACTTCCGCCACCGACTTGATCTCGCGGCAGAGGTTGCAGATCCGCTGATGCTCGGGCAACTGGCCCTGCATCTGGTGCGGCTGCGCGGTGGTGTGCACCAGTGCCTCGATGGCGAGCTGGTAGCGCGGGCGCGTCCGGCCGCCGGTCATGGCGTACGGGCGCACCAGGGGGTTGTTCGACGCCCCGGCGGGCGCCGGCTCAGGGGCGCGTCGCTGCGGCTGCACCGGCTGGATACGCGGCGCCGGCGGCTGGTCGTACGGCGAGGGTCCGGGACCCTGCGGGGCGTACGGCTGCCGCTGGCTCGGTGCGGAGGGGAAGTTGTAACGGTTCGGGTTCTGGGAACCGTCGTTCTGGCCCTGGCCAGGACCGTACGACCAATTACCCGACGACGAACCGCCTGGGGGTGTTGCCACTCTCTCTCCTCCTCCGACTGTGCCTGGCACCCATCATGTGGAGCCGCGTCCCGAAACCTTACGGCCACGGGACGCCAAAACGCACCGACTGTCTGTTAGTTGAGCAGGCTGCCTTGGAGCTCCGCACGCAGATCCGGCGTCAGGACCGTACCGGCACGGTCGACCAGAAGCGCCATCTCGTACCCAATGAGGCCGATGTCCGCCTCGGGGTGTGCGAGAACCGCGAGCGACGAACCGTCGGAGATGGACATGATGAACAGGAATCCCCGCTCCATCTCCACAACCGTCTGGTTCACGCTGCCGCCCTCGAAGATGCGGGAGGCGCCTGCCGTCAGTGACGTCAGACCGGAGGCGACGGCCGCGAGCTGGTCGGCGCGGTCGCGCGGAAAGCCTTCGGACATCGCCAGAAGGAGTCCGTCGGCGGAGACCACCACCGTGTGCGACACCCCGGGGGTGTTGTCCACGAAATTGGTGATCAACCAGTTCAGGTTCTGTGCCGCCTGGCTCATCGGGCTCACACTAACGCTCCTGGTTGTAGGTGCTGTCAGGACCGAAGCCCTGGCCGTTCGTTTCACTTCCCGCACTGCGACCCCGCTGGACACCCCGGCGCAGGTTGCTCAGCCTGCCCCGGACGTCCTCGGGAGCGCGGGAGACCTGTGGGCCGCCCTGGGGGGTGGCTTCGGCGGCTCCCTGGACCAGGTTGGCCTTCGGGACCCGCCGCGGCAGGCCGGAGGAGGTGACCCCGCCCGCCTTGGGCTTCCGGAGTGCGGAGGCCTGCTGCCAGCGCTCGTCGTTCTGCGAACGCCAGCTGTCGCCGTTGCTCTCCGGTGTGGGGGCCGGTGCCGGTGCTTCCTGCCGCGCGGGCCGTGCGCCGTTCGTACCGCTCGCCGCGGCTCCGCGACGGGGAAGCCCGGCGTCGGTCAGCGCGTGGCCGGCGGCGGGGGCCGGTCCCGGACGGTCGAAGCCTACGCGGTCACGCTCGTCCACGTCACCGGCCTGCGCGGATTCCGCTTGCGGAGCGTACTGGTCCGGGTAGCCGCCCTGGTACTCGTCCTGCTGCGGCCAGTCGTCCTGGTGGCGTCGCTGCTCGAAGGCCGGGAAGGACTCCGGTGCCGACTGCCGTCCGGCCGCGGGCTCCTCACGAGCGGGCTCCGGATAGGACGGCTCGGGGTAGCCGCCGCCGGACGAGAAGGTGTCGTCCCGCGACAGGCCGCCGTTCGGCGCGTAGTACGTGTCGTCGTACGCCTGGTGCTGCTCCTCGTACGAGGGCATCTGCTGCTCGTCGTACGCCGCCTGCTGCTGCTCCTCGTACGCCGGCTGACGGTCGTACGCCGAGGGCTGCTCGGCGTAGCCGTTCGCGCCGTTGTCGTAGGAGGGCTGGGCCGGGAAGTCGTCCGCGTAGGCGGGCGCCTCGGGGCCCTCCAGGGCGGGCTGGCCGTGGGCCTCGGCCTCCAGGGCCGCACGGCGCTCCTCGCGCATCAGCGAGCGGCCGACGGGGTCCAGGTCGCGGAGGTCGTCCGGGACCTGGGCGTAGCGGGTGTCGTCGAAGCCGAGCTCGGCCGCCGTACGCATCGGCTGGCTGAAGTTCTCACCCTGGAAGCTCTGCTCCGGGATGATCTGCGAGACGGTGAACTCGTCGTGGGCGGGCTGCTGCTCGCCGCCGCCACCGTGGGTGATGGCGTCCGGCAGCATGACCAGCGAGGTGGTGCCGGCCTGCTCGCCCGAGGGCCGCAGCTGGACGCGGATGCCGTGCCGGTCGGACAGCCGGCCGACCACGAACAGGCCCATGCGCTGGGATATCGCGGCGTCGACGGTCGGCGGGTTGGCCAGCTTGTGGTTGATGTCCGCGAAGTCCTCGGCGGTGAGGCCGATGCCCTTGTCGTGGATCTCGATCATGACCCGACCGTCGGGGAGACGGGTGGCGGTCACGCGAACCTTGGTCTGCGGGGAGGAGAACGTCGTCGCGTTCTCCAGCAGCTCGGCGAGCAGGTGCACGAGGTCGGTCACGGCGCGGCCGTGGATCTCGGCCTCCGGGACGCCGGAGAGCTCGATGCGCTCGTACTGCTCCACCTCGGAGGAGGCGGCGCGCAGCACGTCGACCAGCGGGACCGGCTGGTCCCAGCGGCGGCCGGGCTCCTCGCCGGCGAGGACCAGGAGGTTCTCGCCGTTGCGGCGCATACGGGTCGCGAGGTGGTCCAGGCGGAAGAGGTTCTCCAGCTGGTCCGGGTCGGCCTCGTTGTTCTCCAGGTCGGTGATCAGGGTCAGCTGGCCCTCGATCAGCGACTGGTTGCGGCGCGAGAGGTTGGTGAAGATCGCGTTGATGTTGCCCCGCAGCAGGGCCTGCTCGGCGGCGAGCCGGACGGCCTCGCGGTGGACCTGGTCGAAGGCGCGGGCGACTTCGCCGATCTCGTCGCGGGTGTTGATCGGGATGGGCTGCACGCGGGTGTCCACGCGGCCCGGGTCGGTGCGCGAGAGCTGGTCGACCAGCATCGGCAGGCGCTGCTCGGCGATGCCGAAGGCGGCGTTGCGCAGCTGGCGCATCGAGCGGGACATCTGGCGGGCGACCATGCCGGCCAGGATGAACGCGGCGAGCAGGGCGACCACGACGGCGGCACCGGTGATCAGGGCGTCGCGCTTGGCCTCGTCGGCGATGTTGGACGCCTCGTTCACCGCGGTGTCGGCCAGGTCGGACTCGATCTGCTGGTACGCGCTGTACTTGAGGGTGTTGACCGCCCACCAGTTCTCGGCGGTGATGCCCTTCTCGGCCAGCGCGGCGCGCTCGCTCGTGTCCGTGGACTGCAGGCCGCCGATGCCCTTGACCATGTCGGTGGGCTTGGCCGGCGGCGGGACGTAGTCCGGGTTCTTGGCCGCGGCCTCCTTGGCCATGGCCGCGCCCTCGGCCCTGATGTCCGCCTCGGCGTCCTTGAGCTTCTGCGCGTCGGCCTCGGTGCCACCGCCCTTGTACTCCTCGACGGCGATGCCCTCGAGGTAGGCGTACGAGGAGAGGGCGACCCGCTGGCTGGCGAAGCTGGCCGGCGTCGGGCCGGGCTTGACCAGCAGGTGCATGCCGATGGAGCGCTGCAGCGACAGGGCCGCCTTGGTGAGCTCGATCGCGTAGACGGTACGGCCGTAGGAGGTGATGTTGCCGGTACCGAGACCGAGCTCGTTGGCGAACTCCGTCAGGGGGTGCGCCACCTCGACGTAGCCCTCTTCGGTCTGCACGCCGGTGAGCTTGGAGGTGTAGGCCGCCGCCCGCAGGTTCGCGAGCTTCGGCTCGGCCTCGCGGAACAGCCTCAGACGGCGCTCCAGGCCGGGCTTCGGCGGCATGTTCTGCGCGGCCACGTCGAACTCGTCGGCCGCCTTGTCCGTCTTGCTGCGGAGCGCGGTGACGGTCGGGTCGTCCTGGCCCTTGCCCTGGAGCAGGGGGGCGGCGGAGGCGTCACGTTCGTTGTAGAGCGCGTCGGCGTAGTTCAGGGAGGCCCGCACCAGACGCGCGGTGCTCTCCGCGTCCTCGGCCTCCTGCCAGGTGTCGATCGAGCTCTTCACCTGGAAGCCGCCCATGACGAGGCCGACCAGCACGGGTATGAGCAGGATCGCGTTCAGCCGGGTCGGCACGCGCCAGTTGCGCGGGGAGAGACGGCCGCCGCTCGGCGCGGGCGCCGCCGTCGGTTCCGATCCGGGCACAGGGGCGGGCGCCGCTCCGCGCGGCGGCGGGGTGAAGTTGCCCCGGGCCGACGGCTCGGGACTGTTCTTGCTTCGCCTCACTCGACCAACAACCTTCCGGCGGGGTCGGCACCTACGTATGTGCCGCTGTGTCTCAGAGCCCAGTTCGCCATCGAGTACGTGCTACTGCTGAGTACGTCTTTGACTATTGGGCAGTTCTCGCATTCCAGCACGTCGGCCTGCGCTCTTCCAAACAGTGGAAGGATCGGATTCCGAGCGATGTAAGCCCTAGATAAAACGGTCATAAAGAGCGAGCCCCGTCAAAAGACGGGGCATTTGTGAACGCAGCGACACCGCTTGACCGCGACGAGTGGCCATACCACCCGATTCCTCTGCCGAAACGTTATGAACAACGAAGCCGACCGTGTCAAAGGCCACAGTCGGCTCCGGCACAACTACGACAACTGCCGTATGACGCTGCCGACTTGATCTACCGCAGCCGTGCCATCAGGGCGTGCTCGACCAGTGTGATCAGCGCGCTCTTGGCATCGGCACGGTGCCGGGCGTCGGTGGTGATGATCGGCGCGTCCGGACCGATCTGCAGCGCCTCGCGCACCTCGTCGGGCGTGTAGGGCTGGTGCCCGTCGAAGCCGTTGAGGGCGATGACGAAGGGCAGCCCGCTGTTCTCGAAGTAGTCGACCGCGGGGAAGCAGTCGGCGAGACGGCGGGTGTCCACCAGGACGACGGCGCCGATGGCACCGCGCACCAGGTCGTCCCACATGAACCAGAAGCGGTCCTGGCCGGGCGTACCGAAGAGGTACAGGATCAGGTCCTGGTCCAGGGTGATACGGCCGAAGTCCATGGCCACCGTGGTGGTGGTCTTGTCACCGGTGTGCGTGAGGTCGTCGATGCCCGCGCTCGCGGACGTCATGACGGCCTCGGTGCGCAGCGGGTTGATCTCCGAGACGGCGCCGACGAACGTGGTCTTGCCCACGCCGAAGCCACCCGCCACCACGATCTTGGCGGATGTGGTCGCCCGGCCCGGTTCAGAGCTTGCGAAGTCCACTGAGCACCCTTTCGAGCAGCGTCACGTCCGGAGCGCCGCCGTTGTTCTCGTCGCCACCCGGCTGGTGAATGGCGACCAGGCCGGCCTCGGCGAGGTCCGCGACCAGGATCCTGGCCACGCCCAGCGGCATGGACAGCAGCGCGGAGACCTCGGCGACCGACTTCACCTCACGGCACAGATGGCAGATGCGCTGGTGCTCGGGAAGGAGCCCCATGAGCGCTGCCGGGTCGGCCGTGGTGCTGATCAGGGCCTCGATGGCCAGCTGGTAGCGCGGCCGGGTCCGGCCGCCGGTCATCGCGTACGGACGGACCAGCGGCTGGTCGCCCTCATCCTCGTACGGCTCCGCGTACGGATCATGAGAGGCGGTGGGCGGGGTCATGAATCCTCCGGGCTGGGACAGCAAGTCGGTCATTCAAGCCGTCTGGTAAGGGCCAGTGGGGGGATTGTGGCGGCCGGACGGTGATTTGGTGAGACGGGTTGGATCCGGGGCGATCAGTGGAGCAGACTGCCTTGGAGCTCGGCGCGCAGGTCGGGCGTGAGCACCGCGCCCGCGCGGTCGACCAGCAGCGCCATCTCGTAGCCGACGAGGCCGATGTCGCATTCGGGGTGTGCCAGGACGGCGAGGGACGAGCCGTCCGAGACGGACATGAGGAAGAGGAATCCCCGCTCCATCTCGACGACGGTCTGAGCCACGTCGCCGCCCTCGAAGATCCGGGACGCTCCCGCTGTCAGAGACGTCAGACCCGACGCGACGGCCGCCAGCTGGTCGGCACGGTCGCGGGGGAAACCCTCCGACATCGCCAGCAGCAGACCGTCGGCGGACACGACGACGGTGTGGGACACACCCGGGGTGTTGTCCACGAAGTTGGTGATCAACCAGTTGAGGTTCTGTGCCGCCTGGCTCATCTGGCTCAACTAACGCTCCTGCTGGTGAGTGGGGCTCGGGAAGCTGCCGGTCTGGCCGGTGCCGGCCTGGCGACCCTGCGCGATACCCCGACGGAGATTGGTCAGACGGCCGCGTACGTCATCAGGCGCACGCGAGACAGCCGGACCGGATTGGTGCTGTTGCTGCTGAGCCGTACCCGCGACGAGGTTCGCCCTGGGCACCCGGCGCGGCAGGCCGGAGGTGGTGACACCGCCCGCGGCCGGCTGCCGGACGCGCTCCGCCTGCCGAACGAGATCGTCGTTCGGCGAGGTGCGCCAGGCGGTCGACTGGGGACGCTGAGGGGCGGAGGGGGCCTGCGGCCGCTCCGCGGGGGCCGGCGGCTCGTGGTGCGGAGCCTGGGCCGAGCCGTTGGCGCCGGGCCGGCGTTCCTGCTGACCGCCCTGGGCGCCGTGGAACCAGTTGGTCTCCAGCGTGTCGTACAGCGGCGTACGCCCGTCGCCGGGACCGGTCGCCGGCGGCAGGGCCTCGGGCTCCTGACGCGTCGGACGCTGCTGCGGACGCGGCGGGACCGGGGGCTGCGCCGGGCCGACGAGGCCCGAGTTGCCGCCGTAGCTGCCGTTGACCTGGGGCCGCTCGAACTGGCCGGTGGACTCCGGGTTGCCACGGCCGGGCAGCGAGTGCTGACCGGTCGAGCTGCCGTCGTACGCCTGCGGTACGGAGAACTGGCCCGTCTGCGACGGGTTGTTCTGCCCGCCCTGGGTGCCGAAGACATCGGGGCGGACGAACTGGCCGGTGTTCTGCTGCCCGTTCGCACCGGGGTTCTGCGGTCCGCCGGCGCCGGGGCGGGCGTACTGGCCCGTGTTCTGGGAGTTGTAACCGCCGGGGGCCGGGGCGTCGAAGTCCTGGCGGGCGAACTCCGAGGTGGAGCCGGGGCCCTGGCGGTCGTCGACGCGCGGCATCCGGGAGGTCTGCGAGGGGTCCTCGTCGTGTCCGCGCGGGGTGTCGAGCGAGGCGCGCGGCACCGGCGGCTGCGCGTTCTCGTCGCTCCAGCTGGGACGGGAGGGCTGGCCGGCGCCCGGCAGCTCGGCACGCGGACCACCGCGCGGCGGCAGCTGCGGCTGGCGGCCACGACGGCCCTTCTCA
The DNA here is from genome assembly GCF_044764945.1 of Streptomyces sp. NPDC093568. Taxonomy (NCBI): domain Bacteria; kingdom Bacillati; phylum Actinomycetota; class Actinomycetes; order Kitasatosporales; family Streptomycetaceae; genus Streptomyces; species Streptomyces sp. NPDC093568. Next base: position 479,054 of record NZ_JBIWJD010000004.1, read on the forward strand.
CCACCGGGGGGCGGCGACTGCGGCGCCGGCCGGGACTGCTGGCCCTGACCACGGGAGCCGCCGAAGGCGTCCTGGCCCCCGCCGAACCCGTCCGCGCCCATGCCCGAGGCCTGCATGCCCTGCGGCGCACCGGGGGCCTGGCCACCGTAGCCCGCGCCGGCCGGAGCCGGCCGGCCCTGCGACGGAGCGCCGGGACCGCCCTGCGGCCCGCGCGGCGCGCCCGGTCCACCCGGCATCCCGCCACCGTCACGTCCGGGCAGCGCGGCCCGCGGTCCCTGACCGCCACCGAGCAGGCCCCCGCCGGAGGCACCGGCACCGAGCGCACCGCCCGGCGCACCCGCGCCGAGGGAGCCGCCACCGGCCTGGGCCTGGCGACGGGCGGCAGCCGCACCCGCGGCGGCCTGCGCGGCGGCCGGACCGCCGGAGGCACCCGGGCCGTTCGGGCCGGGCTTGCCGGCAGCGGGCTTCTTGCCGCCCTGGGCGACGTCGACGGGCAGCATGACCAGCGCGGTCGTACCACCGGAGTCGGACGGACGCAGCTGGATGCGGATGCCGTGGCGCTGCGAGAGTCGACCGACCACGAACAGACCCATGCGGCGGGACACCGAGACGTCCACGGTGGGCGGCGAGGCGAGCCGCTCGTTGATCGCCGCGAGGTCCTCGGGGGAGAGGCCGATACCGGTGTCGTGGATCTCGATCAGCACACGGCCGTCGGGCAGCGCGTGACCGGTGACCTTGACCTTGGTCTGCGGCGAGGAGAAGGAGGTCGCGTTCTCGAGCAGCTCGGCGAGCAGGTGCACGAGGTCGTTGACCACGCGGCCGGCCACTTCGGTGGTCGGCACGGAGGCCAGCTCGATGCGCTCGTACTGCTCCACCTCGGACGCCGCGGCACGGAGCACGTCGACCAGCGGGACCGGGCGGGTCCAGCGGCGGCCGGGCTCCTCACCGGCGAGGACGAGGAGGTTCTCACCGTTACGGCGCATACGCGTCGCGAGGTGGTCGAGCTTGAAGAGCGAGGACAGCTGGTCCGGGTCGGCCTCGCGGGACTCCAGTTCGGAGATGAGCGAGAGCTGACGCTGGATGAGGCCCTGGGAGCGGCGCGAGAGGTTGGTGAACATCGCGTTGACGTTGCCCCGCAGCAAGGCCTGCTCGGCGGCGAGGCGGACCGCCTCGCGGTGCACGTCGTCGAAGGCCGCGGCCACCTGGCCGATCTCGTCCCGGGAGTGCACACCGACCGACTCGACGGACGTGTCGACGTCCTGCGGGTCGGACTCGGAGAGCTGCTTGACCAGCTCGGGCAGGCGGTCCTGGGCGACCTTGGTGGCGGTCTCCTCCAGGCGGCGCAGCGAGCGGATCATGGAGCGGGCGACGACGAAGGCGCCGACCAGCGAGACACCGAGCACGAGCAGGATGAGCGCACCGGAGATGATCGCCTCGCGCTCGGACTCGTTGCGCAGCTCGCGGGCCTTCTGCTCCATCTCCTCCAGCAGCGTGGTCTCGATGGCGCGCATGCCCTGGAGCTTGGTGGTGCTGTCGTCCACCCAGTCCCGGTACGACCGCTTGTCCAGCGACTGCAGACCGGTGTCGGAGCTGAGGGCGCGGCTGGCGTAGGTGTCGCTGGCCTTGATCGTCGGGTTGCCCTCTTCGATCGACTTCAGCAGGTCGGCCGCGGCCTGGGTGCCGTAGATGCTCCGGAAGCTCTTGAGCTCGGAGCGCTGGCTCGCCAGTGCCGAGTCGGCGTACAGCCGGTCGTTGTCGGAGAGGTTGCCGAAGGTGTCGTTGTTCGCCGGCAGCGCGGCCGCGAGGACGGCGCGCTGGATGGAGGCGTACTCCTTGGCGGTGGAGAAGGCGGCCAGGGCACGCGTGCTCTGGATCATCTCCGGGTTGCTGGTGGCCTCGGCCATGTCCTGCGAGAGGCCGAGCAGGTTGGTGATCAGCCGGTGGTAGGCCTCCACCGTCTGCGTGGAGTTGTCCTTGGCCTCGTAGGCGGTGTTGCGGATCTTGGCGATGTCGCTCAGGTCGCCGACCAGCTGGACGAGGTTGTCACGGACGCCCTTGAGGTTGCCGTCCGAGCTGTTGTCGTCGATCTCCTCGGACGCCTCGACGAAGCTGTCCATGGCCCGGTCCGTCTTGTCCCGGTAGCCCTTGACCGTGTAGTCCGTCGCCTTCGCGCCGTGCGCGAGCGGACCGGCGGACTGGTCGCGCTCCTCCTGGAGGGCGGCGGCGAGCTCGGTGGCCCGCTTGGTCATGTCCGTCAGCAGCCGCATGTTGTCGAGCTGCTGGATGTCGTCCATGTTGTCGCTGATGCGCAGGGCACCCAGCGAGGTGGCCGCGACCACCGGGAGCGTCAGCAGCGCGACGAGGCGCGTGGAAATACGCCAGTTGCGCAGGGCTATTCGCGAGCCGGGGCCCACGGTGCCCTTCGGCGGCTTCTTCGTCGGCGGTGTGGTGGGGTTCGCCGCACCCGGGGACGCGGACACGGCGGGGCGCCCGGAGCGCTCACCGCCGTCGACCGTCTGAACCGGGCCCGGGTTCTGGGCGTGCTGGGGCGAGGGACCTCGGTCGGCCCCGCCGTGCTCCGGCTCCGCCGAAGCGCTGCCATCCCTCTTGAAACGTCCCTGCACTAGCGTCGCAACCTCTGGACCAGGCGCCCCTCCGCGCGAGCGGACGGACACGGTGTCGGCGTAGTAGGGAGCGTCCTGAACACGCTCCCCGATGGTCGTGATGGACCGGCGCTGGCTCCCCCTTCTAGCCGCCGCTCGGCGCTCGATGCGCCCCCTGTGCGCCGGCTCGATCCTGCGGCGGTCCGTGGAATTCCAGCACAGTGCAGGATCTCCAACAAGGCCCGTAGGTCGAGCCGTGACATACGTGACACCACGTGAGGGCGAGATTACCTGCCGTAGAAACTAATCTCGCCTATATCGGACTTATGCCCGCGAGCCGCTCGTGCGCGGAAGGTGTCCCAGTCGCGATGATCAGGAGCGGAATGATGGCTTCAGGTGCCCAATGTCCGTTTCGTAGGGGTGAAATGCGAGTCGGAAATGACCGGTTTGCCCTTGGGTCCGTGAGCAAACTCACATACCGATCAGGGGCTCCTCGCGAGTTCCACCGGGAATCGCATGTTTAGCCTGGCGCTTTACAAGAGGGATGTTTCTGCCCACCCGTCACGACAGGATCCAGTGCAACCGTGAAGACGACGATGATGATCCGCACGATAGCCAACCCGCGGCGCACGACGCTGGCCCACCTCGCCGACGCGGAGGAACTGCGGATCCCGCAGCAGCCGGAGCACTCCCTTGCCCTCCCCGCTCAGACCGCGAACCCCAAGCGCACCATCCTCGAGCAGATCCCCGTCACCGCCGCCGCCCAGTAGTACGCGGCCGGGCGGCCGATTGTTCAACCATGTACCAACAATTCGTGGACCAGCACTTCATGTACGAACAATCGGCCGTGCGACGGCTTCCGCACGACGGCCGGGGCGCCCGCCACAATGGGCGAGGCGCCCGCCCCTGACCGCGTTAGCCTGGAGCGTCAGACTCCAGCCGGCTCAAGTGAGGGGCGCAGGGATCCCGTGCGCATCGCCAGATTCTCCATCGACGGGAACGTCGCCTTCGGCGCGGTCGAAGGCGACAAGCCTGACGAGCTCGTCCTCGACATCATCAAGGGCATCCCGTTCGCCGACTTCGAGCTCTCCGGCACGAAGGTGCCCCTGAGCAAGGTCAGGCTGCTGCCGCCGGTGCTCCCCAACAAGGTCGTGGCCTTCGGCCGCAACTACGCCGAGCACGCCCGCGAGCTCGGCAACGACGTGCCGGACGCCCCGTTCGCCTTCTTCAAGCCGTCCACCGCGGTGATCGGCCCCGGCGACGACATCCAGTACCCGTCCTTCACCGAGGACCTCCACCACGAGGCCGAGCTGGCCGTCGTCATCGGCCGTATGTGCCGCGAGGTCCCGCGCGAGCGCGTCAAGGACGTGATCTTCGGCTTCACCTGCGCCAACGACATCACCGCACGGGACGTCCAAAAGCGCGAGAAGCAGTGGGCGCGGGCCAAGGGATTCGACACCTCCTGCCCGCTGGGCCCCTGGGTGGAAACGGACCTGGACCTCGAGAAGGCCTCCGACCTCACCATCCAGCTCACCGTCAACGGCGAGCAGCGCCAGCTCGGCCGGACCAGCGAGATGGTCCACTCCATCGAGGATCTGATCGTCAACATCTCCGAGGCCATGACGCTGCTCCCCGGCGACGTGATCCTCACGGGCACCCCGGCAGGGGTCGGCCCGCTCAACGTCGGCGACGAGGTCGCCGTCACCATCGAAGGCATCGGCACTCTCACCAACAAGGTTGTCAAGCGTGGCTAGCGCACCCGTCCGCGTACGTTTCTGCCCCTCGCCCACCGGTAACCCGCATGTGGGCCTGGTCCGCACCGCCCTGTTCAACTGGGCGTTCGCCAAGCACCACCAGGGCACGCTCGTCTTCCGCATCGAGGACACCGACGCGGCCCGCGACTCCGAGGAGTCCTACGACCAGCTGCTCGACTCCATGCGCTGGCTGGGCTTCGACTGGGACGAGGGCCCCGAGGTCGGCGGCCCGCACGCGCCGTACCGCCAGTCGCAGCGCATGGACCTGTACAAGGAGGTCGCCCAGAAGCTGCTGGACGGCGGCCACGCCTACCACTGCTACTGCTCCCAGGAGGAGCTGGACAGCCGCCGCGAGGCCGCCCGGGCCGCCGGCAAGCCGTCCGGCTACGACGGCCACTGCCGCGACCTCTCGGCCGAGCAGGTCGAGGAGTACAAGGCCCAGGGCCGCGAGCCGATCGTCCGGTTCCGGATGCCCGACGAGACGATCACCTTCACGGACCTCGTCCGCGGCGAGCTGACCTTCACGCCGGAGAACGTCCCGGACTACGGGATCGTACGAGCCAACGGGGCGCCCCTCTACACGCTCGTGAACCCGGTCGACGACGCCCTGATGGAGATCACCCACGTCCTGCGCGGCGAGGACCTGCTCTCCTCGACGCCCCGTCAGATCGCCCTGTACAAGGCGCTGATGGAGCTCGGCATCGCCCAGCGGGTGCCGGCCTTCGGGCACCTGCCGTACGTGATGGGCGAGGGCAACAAGAAGCTCTCCAAGCGTGACCCGCAGTCCTCGCTCAACCTCTACCGCGAGCGCGGCTTCCTGCCGGAGGGGCTGCTCAACTACCTGTCCCTGCTGGGCTGGTCGCTCTCCGCCGACCAGGACATCTTCACCATGGACGAGATGGTCGCGGCCTTCGACGTCTCGGACGTGCAGCCCAACCCGGCCCGCTTCGACCTGAAGAAGTGCGAGGCGATCAACGGCGACCACATCCGGCTGCTCGACGTGAAGGACTTCACCGAGCGCTGCCGCCCGTGGCTGCAGGCGCCGTTCGCCCCCTGGGCCCCGGAGGCCTTCGACGAGGTCAAGTGGCAGGCCATCGCGCCGCACGCGCAGACCCGCCTGAAGGTGCTGTCGGAGATCACGGACAACGTCGACTTCCTCTTCCTGACCGAGCCGGTCTTCGACGAGCCGTCCTGGACCAAGGCGATGAAGGAGGGCTCCGACGCCCTCCTGCGCACCGCCCGCGAGAAGCTGGACGCGGCCGACTGGAGCTCGCCGGACTCCCTGAAGGACGCGGTCCTGGCCGCCGGTGAGGCCCACGGCCTCAAGCTCGGCAAGGCCCAGGCCCCGGTCCGCGTGGCCGTCACCGGCCGCACGGTCGGCCTGCCGCTCTTCGAGTCCCTGGAGGTCCTGGGCAAGGAGACGACCCTGGCCCGGATCGACGCGGCGCTGGCGAAGCTCGCCGCATAGCGTGTGCACAGCAAGGGCGGCGTCCGGTTCGGACGCCGCCCTTCGCGTGTACGCCCAGCCGTCGCCCGGAGTTAACCGCTCCGGCCAACTCCCGCTTCCCGAGGGCACGTTGGATGACCCTCGTGCACATGATCCGCGTGTGCACCTGTGGACAGGGGGAGGGAACGTGACTCGTTCACGAAGACTTGCCGCGGTGGCGCTCGGCGGCGCGATGGCCCTGACATGGGCCCTGCCGATCACGCCCGCGCAGGCCGTGGAGTCGCCGGTGGGGACGGTCCGGCTCGCCGCGGAGAAGCGGCCGGAGATCCGGTACGTCTGGGCCGGGGCGTCCGGATTCCAGTGGGGCTCGGTCAACGGCGGCTCGACCACCTGGTCCGACTACCCGGACTTCGTCCCGCCCGCGCACGCCGGACCGGACGACCTGGCCACCGGCACCGACGTCACCGTCGTCACGATGAGCGGTGCGACCATCACCCAGCGGCACCGCTCCACCGGTGTGACCGCGACCCTCACGATCCCGTCCGGTCAGACCTATCTGGCAGCCGTGGGCTGGAGCGCGCTGACCCGGGACACCACCGGCGCCCTGCACGTGCTGCGCGCGGCTCCCGACGGCACCACCACGGATCTGCCGGTCGTCGGCTTCCCGGCGGACGCCCAGCCCGTCAGCTACCCGCGGGGCGGCTCGGTCCGCCGGATCGCGGTCGTCCACCAGCAGGACGGCACGCGCTCCGTCGGTCTCCTCGACCTCGCCGACGGCACCTTCCGTACCTATGTCACCGGTGTGGCCGAGAACCCGGAGGTCGTCTTCAACGACCGCTGGCTCGTCGCCGACTGGAAGTCGATCCGGACCGACGCCGAGCCCGGCACCCAGCCCACCGCGATCACCCCGTGGGACCACCTCGAAGCTGTCGTCGGCGACCAGCTCCTCTTCGGAAACCCGGACATCGTCACGGGCGGCACCGAGGCCGCACTCCGAGCCCGCTCCCTGACGACCGGCGCGGTCACCACCGTGCTCAGCTCGTCGTTCGGCGGCATCGGACCGACCCTGGACGGCAGCGCCCTCGCCACCGCCGGACCGTCCAGCCTCGACTGGAACGTCCACCGGATCACCCCCACCGAGGACGGCGGCACCGCCACCGAGAAGGTCACCCAGATCCCCGCCACGGCGGCCGGCGTCCACGGACTGGCCGTCGCCGGCGGCGAGTTGCTCATCTACGGCACGACGCCCGCCGCCTCCTACCGCGTCAACAGCTTCGACCTGGACGCCACGGGCAGGCCCACCGGTCAGCAGACCAAGCGCAGCCCGGGCCTGAGCGCCGGCACCTGCCTCACCGGCGACGCCGCCTGCCCCCAGCTGGAGGCCACGGGCGACGGCCGGGTCTCCTTCCTGTGGACCAACGCCGACCGTCAGGAATCGGTCCTCAGCGTCGGTCTCGACACCACGACCGTCCGCGCCGAGCCCACCGACGGCGACTCGGGCGGCCGTATCCCCAGTGGCAGCGGCCGATACGTGCTGTACAACGGCGGCTCCGGTACCCAGCGGGTCGTCGACTTCCCGAACGGCACGACCGAGGGCACCACCGTCCTCACCCGCGCCCGCACCGCGGCCGCCGTCTGGGGCCAGGTGCTCTGGACCCCCGGCACCACCCAGGGCTCCGTCGTCGGCAAGCACCTCAAGACCGGCCAGACGGTCGCCACCGTGGCCACCGGCGCCCCCTGCACGCCGACCGACCTCCAGGCCGTCAACACCTGGCTCTACTGGTCCTGCGGCTCCACCGCCGGCGTCTACGACCGGGCGACAGGCCGCAAGATCACGGTCCCCGCCGACAACGGCCCCGCCCGCCTCGCCGACGGCTACCTCCTCCGCGAGAACCGCACCACCCACGAACTGCTGCTCACCGACTTCCACACCGGCACGGCCGCCACCCGCACCCTGGTCAAGCTGCCCAACGGGGACTGGAACACCGGAGGCAGCAACGGCCGCTGGGCCGTCGACCGCTTCGGCGGCCACGTCGCCTACCTCAACGGCACCTACGGCGAGGTGTCCGTCGTCAACAGCGGTGTCCCCGCCTCGCCGCTCGCGCAGATGGAGGCCCAGACGGACGCGGTGCCGTTCGGCCCGACGAAGTCCACCCCCTGGCAGCCCGTCTGGCAGCTCAGCAAGCCCGCCGCCTGGACGCTCACCCTGAGTAACAGCGGCGGCACGGTGATCCGGACCCTCACCGGCAGCACCAAGGGCGCCGCGGTCCGCGCCGCCTGGGACGGCCACGGGGAGGACGGCCGCCGGATCACCGGCACGTACACCTGGAAACTGGCCGCCCAGCCCCGCGACGAGGTGGGCCCCGCCCTCACTGTGACCGGGACCACGACGGTCAACTGACGGACAGATCCCCGTCGTCCGGGCTACCGTCGGATCATGGGGATTCGGGCCGTGGTCTGGGACGTGGACGACACGATCTTCGACTACACCACCGCCGACCGCGCCGGAATGCGGCAGCACTTGCTCACCGAGGGCCTGCTCGACGCCTACGACAGCGTCGAACAGGCCCTCGGGCGGTGGCGGCAGGTCACGGACGCCCAGTGGGCGCGGTTCTCCGCCGGGGAGGCGACCTTCCAGGGCCAGCGGCGTGACCGGGTGCGGGTCTTCCTGGGCGCGGAGCTGACCGACGCCGAGGCCGACGCCTGGTTCGAGCGCTACATCGGGCACTACGAGGCCGCCTGGGCGCTCTTCCCGGACGTCCTGCCCGTCCTGGACCTGCTCGCCGCCAGCCACCGGCACGCGGTGCTGTCGAACTCCAGCCTCATCGTCCAGGACCGCAAGCTGCGGGTGCTCGGCGTCCACGACCGCTTCGAGGCGATCCTCTGCGCCGCCGAGCTCGGCGTCTCCAAGCCGGAGCCCGGCGCCTTCCACGCCGCCTGCGCCGCTCTCGGCCTCGCCCCGGAGCAGGTCGCGTATGTCGGGGATCACCCCGACATCGACGGACGGGGTGCCGCGGCCGCCGGGCTGCTGTCGGTGTGGATCGACCGTGACGGGGCGTACACCAGCGACAACGGCCCCGGCGGACCGCACCGGATCGCCTCCCTCGCCGAACTCCCCGCGATCCTCGGCGCGGATACCCGTTTTGGAGCCCCGTCCACCTTCGGGTAATGTTCTTCCTGCGCCGCCGGGGAGCGGGCCGAAAGGCCGGGAACCGGAGGAGCAAACTAGAACAAGATCCCCGAAGGGGCTTGCGTTCCAGTGGCCTATGGTGTAATTGGCAGCACGACTGATTCTGGTTCAGTTAGTCTTGGTTCGAGTCCAGGTAGGCCAGCTCGCAGAGCTCATCTGCAAAGCCCCCGTTGTGTAGCGGCCTAGCACGCTGCCCTCTCAAGGCAGTAGCGCCGGTTCGAATCCGGTCGGGGGTACTGGTTCCGATCTTCTCGGAACTGCTAGGGCCCCCGTTGTGTAGCGGCCTAGCACGCCGCCCTCTCAAGGCGGTAGCGCCGGTTCGAATCCGGTCGGGGGTACGAACTGGTCTAAACCACATTGGTCTATGGTGTAATTGGCAGCACGACTGATTCTGGTTCAGTTAGTCTTGGTTCGAGTCCAGGTAGACCAGCTCGGATCTGCGGCGGTGTTCATCAAACGCTTGTAAGATCCACGCCCCCGTTGTGTAGCGGCCTAGCACGCCGCCCTCTCAAGGCGGTAGCGCCGGTTCGAATCCGGTCGGGGGTACACAGATCAAGGCCCTCCACTTCGGTGGAGGGCCTTCGTCGTTCCCCCCCCGGGCCTGTGCGTCAACCGGCCCGGGGACTCCCGCAGTTGATCGACGTCGTCGGATCCCCGCCGGTGACGGACCGGCCGCGGCGTTGAGCCCGGTCCCTTTCCGACGGGGGTACGACGACGTCGGCGTCCTCAGCCGGTGCGGCGCAGGGCCTCCGACAGACGGCCCGCCGCGTCGATGACCGCCTGGGCGTGCATCCGGCCGGGGTGTCGGGTGAGGCGCTCGATGGGGCCGGAGACCGAGACGGCGGCCACCACGCGGTTCGACGGGCCGCGGACGGGGGCGGAGACGGACGCGACGCCCGGCTCGCGCTCGCCGATCGACTGGGCCCAGCCACGGCGCCGTACGCCCGAGAGCGCGGTGGCCGTGAAGCGGGCGCCCTGCAGGCCCCGGTGCAGCCGCTCCGGCTCTTCCCAGGCCATGAGGATCTGCGCCGACGAGCCGGCCTTCATCGTGAGCGTCGAGCCGACCGGGACCGTGTCCCGCAGACCGGACAGCCGCTCCGCCGCGGCGACGCAGATGCGCATGTCGCCCTGGCGGCGATAGAGCTGCGCGCTCTCGCCCGTGACGTCACGGAGGTGGGTGAGCACCGGGCCCGCGGTGGCGAGGAGACGGTCCTCACCCGCGGCCGCGGCCAGTTCTGCCAGGCGAGGGCCGAGAATGAAACGGCCCTGCATGTCACGCGCCACCATGCGGTGGTGTTCCAGAGCCACGGCCAGCCGATGGGCCGTGGGTCGTGCCAATCCGGTGGCCGAGACGAGCCCTGCGAGGGTGGCCGGACCGGACTCCAGGGCGCTCAGGACAAGGGCTGCCTTGTCCAGAACGCCGACGCCGCTACTGTTGTCCATGCAACGATACTCGCGTCTCACTCTGTGAAACGCAAGTTCAATTTTCCGTGGAACACGCCACTCTGGAAGACACGAAGGCACAGCGGCCCGTGGACCAGAACGGGCCTGGCGGCGGGCGCCCGGAAGCAGGGGCGCGGGCGGCAGTCGCCTCCTCAAGATCTCTAGTTGGGCCGGCGGACCGTATGCCGGCCGGAGGGAAAGCGATGGGTAGGACACTCGCGGAGAAGGTCTGGGACGACCATGTCGTCCGGCGCGCCGAGGGCGAGCCCGACCTCCTCTTCATCGATCTGCACCTGCTGCACGAGGTGACCAGCCCGCAGGCCTTCGACGGCCTTCGCAAGAGCGGTCGCCAGGTGCGCCGGCTCGACCTGACCATCGCCACCGAGGACCACAACACCCCCACCCTCGACATCGACAAGCCCATCGCCGACCCGGTCTCCCGGGTCCAGCTGGAGACGCTGCGCAAGAACGCCGCCGAGTTCGGCGTGCGGCTGCACCCGCTGGGCGACGTCGAGCAGGGCGTCGTCCACGTCGTCGGCCCGCAGCTGGGCCTGACCCAGCCCGGCATGACCGTCGTCTGCGGTGACTCCCACACCTCCACGCACGGCGCCTTCGGCGGTCTGGCCTTCGGCATCGGCACCTCCCAGGTCGAGCACGTCCTGGCCACCCAGACGCTGCCGCTGGTCCGCCCGAAGACCATGGCCATCACGGTCAACGGCGAGCTGCCCGACGGCGTCACCGCCAAGGACCTGATCCTGGCGATCATCGCCCGGATCGGCACCGGCGGCGGCCAGGGCTACGTCCTGGAGTACCGCGGTTCCGCCATCGAGAAGCTCTCGATGGAGGCCCGGATGACCATCTGCAACATGTCGATCGAGGCCGGCGCCCGCGCGGGCATGATCGCCCCGGACCAGACCACCTTCGACTACCTCGAGGGCCGCCCGCACGCGCCCAAGGGCGAGGACTGGGACGCCGCCGTCGCGTACTGGAAGACGCTGAAGACGGACGCGGACGCCGAGTTCGACGCCGAGGTCGTCATCGAGGCCGCCGAGCTGTCGCCGTTCGTCACCTGGGGCACCAACCCGGGCCAGGGCGCGCCGCTTTCGGCGTCCGTCCCCGACCCTGCTTCGTACGAAGACGCTTCGGAGCGCCTCGCCGCCGAAAAGGCCCTGGAATACATGGGGTTGGAGGCCGGTCAGCCGCTGCGCTCCATCAAGGTGGACACCGTCTTCGTAGGCTCCTGCACCAACGGCCGCATCGAGGACCTGCGCGCCGCCGCCGAGCTCGTGAAGGGCCGCAAAGTCGCCGACGGCGTACGGATGCTGGTCGTCCCCGGCTCCGCGCGGGTCGGTCTGCAGGCCGTCTCCGAGGGCCTGGACGTCGTCTTCAAGGAGGCCGGCGCCGAGTGGCGGCACGCGGGCTGCTCGATGTGCCTGGGCATGAACCCCGACCAGCTGGCCCCCGGTGAGCGCTCCGCGTCCACCTCCAACCGCAACTTCGAGGGCCGGCAGGGCAAGGGCGGTCGTACGCACCTGGTGTCGCCGCAGGTCGCGGCCGCCACGGCCGTACTGGGCCACCTGGCCTCCCCGGCCGACCTGTCCGACGCCGAGACCCGTACGCCCGCTGGAGTCTGATCAGCCATGGAAGCATTCACCAAGCACACCGGCCGGGCCGTCCCGCTGCGCCGCTCCAACGTCGACACCGACCAGATCATCCCTGCTCACTGGCTCAAGAAGGTCACGCGGGACGGGTTCGAGGACGGGCTGTTCGAGGCCTGGCGCAAGGACGAGACGTTCATCCTCAACCAGCCCGAGCGGCAGGGCGCCACGGTGCTGGTCGCCGGTCCCGACTTCGGCACCGGTTCCTCCCGTGAGCACGCCGTGTGGGCGCTGCAGAACTACGGTTTCAAGACCGTCATCTCCTCGCGCTTCGCGGACATCTTCCGTGGCAACTCGCTCAAGAACGGCCTGCTCACGGTGGTTCTGGAGCAGAAGATCGTGGACGCCCTGTGGGAGCTCACGGAGAAGGACCCGACAGCTGAGGTCACTGTGGACCTTGAGGCGCGTGAGGTGCGCGCCGAGGGCATCACCGCCTCCTTCGAGCTGGACGAGAACTCCCGCTGGCGGCTGCTGAACGGCCTCGACGACATCTCGATCACCCTCCAGAACGAGGGCGACATCGCCGCCTACGAGGCGAAGCGGCCGTCGTTCAAGCCGCGCACGCTCCAGAGCTGAGCTCGGGGCCGCCCCGCTTCGGGCCGAGCCCGCGCGCAAGGCGACTTTCGGACACCGCAACACCCCCGCCGTACCCCCGATCAGCCCGATCGGGGGTACAGCCATGTCTGCACCCGAACGGCCCTGCGCCGATCCGGTACGCCCCTCAACTTCCCACGTTACGACGGGTGTTACCGGGGTACGCGAGGTAGGTGTCCACGGCTTCCGCAAGTGCCCGGAAGGCCATTTGAGGCCGGAGTTGCACCCCTGGCAGGCGACAACTCGCCCCAGATGGCACAATCTGTGCATGGAACACGACGGCCAACTCGAGCTCTATGCGGCAGTCGCGGACCAACTGAAGGAAGCGCACGCAAGGGTGCGCGCACTGCAAGTCCCGGAGGGCGTACGGATGGCGCTGACCCGGAAGCTGCTGGTCATTACGGCCGCGGCCAAACACGACGTCGCCGAAGCGACAAGGCGTCTGGAGCGGTTCATCGCGGACCTCGACGCGGGGCGATTCCCCGAAGAGGAACGCTGAGAACACCTTCGAGACAGTCGAGTCTGTTGCGGCACAAGGGTGATTAGCCCGTTTCGTGTTTGATTTGCGGTATATATCTGCCTAACGTGCGAAAAAGCTTGAACACTTTCGTTCTGGCGATGTCTCCGAAGGGGAAGACGTGAACAAGGCGCAGCTCGTAGAAGCGATTGCCGACAAGATGGGCGGCCGCCAGCAGGCCGCCGATGCTGTCGACCACGTACTGGACGCGATCGTCCGCGCGGTTGTCTCGGGTGAGCGGGTCTCGGTCACCGGCTTCGGTTCGTTCGAGAAGGTCGACCGCCCGGCGCGGTACGCCCGCAACCCTCAGACGGGCGAGCGGGTTCGGGTCAAGAAGACCTCCGTTCCGCGCTTCCGTGCGGGTCAGGGCTTCAAGGACCTGGTGAGCGGCTCGAAGAAGCTCCCGCGGGGCGGCGAGGTCGCGGTCAAGAAGGCGCCCAAGGGCAGCCTGACCGGTGGTGCCTCGGCGACGGTCAAGAAGGCCGCCGCGAAGAAGACCACCAAGGCCGCGGCGAAGAAGACGACGGCGAAGAAGACGACGGCCAAGAAGACCACGGCCGCCGCCAAGAAGACGACCGCGAAGAAGACGACGGCCAAGAAGACCACGGCCGCCGCCAAGAAGACCACCGCGGCGAAGAAGACCACCGCCAAGAAGGCGACGGCCAAGAAGGCCCCGGCGAAGAAGGCGACCGCCAAGAAGGCGCCGGCCAAGAAGTCGACCGCGCGGAAGGCTGCCACCAAGAGGACCGCACGCAGCAGGTAGAAACGCCAAGGGGCACTCACGCGCCGGGCCGGACTCTCTGGGGAGTCCGGCCCGCGGCGTTTTTCAGAAGGTCTGCAACGTCACCAGCGTGATGCGCAGCGACTCGCCCTTGCCCTCCGTCTCGATGCGGACCCGCTGGCCGGGGCGCAGCAGCCGCAGGCCGCCGGCCTCGAAGGCGGGGGCGTCGAAGGGGACGGGGGTGCCGTCGTCCAGCAGCACGCTGCCGGAGCGGGACTGTTCGTCGTAGGTGTATGCGGTGGCCTGCATGGGTGTCAGCCTATGACGGGTCGTGGTGGGGCGCGGTGGGGGCTGGGCGCGCGGTTTCCCGCGCCCCTGGGGGCGTAGCGGCCAGGCGTGCCACTGCCGCCGCCGTTCTGGGGCCTACGCCCAGGGCCAGCGCCGCTCGCAGGTCGGCTCCGGTGTCGACGTCCTGGCGTACCGAGTCCACCTCGGCGAGGCCGAGCTCCCTCGCCCCGGACTCGCGATGGCGGGCCCGGGAATCCGTGCCGAATGCCGGGAGCAATTCCCGGCCCGGGGCCGCGGTCAGCAGGGTTGTGCCGATTTCTGCCGCGTCCGCGAGAAAGGCACGCGGGAATTCCGCCGCCGAGTCCAATACCCGCGCCAATTCCAGCGGGCGCAGGGCGGGGAGGTCGGCGTTCAGGGCGGCCACCGGGGCTTCGGGACGCGCGGCGCGTACGACCGCCGCGCCGTGTGCCAGCGCCGCGTTCAGGCCGCCGCCGGGCTCGTCGGGGACGATGTGCGCGCCAAGTGCGCCCAGCTCACGCCCGGCCAGCGCGTCGTCCGTGACGACTGCCACATCCTTTACCGCGGGGCACGCCAGCGCCGCTGCCACGGTGTCCAGTGCGAAAGCGAGCGCCAGACCGGGGCGCAGCGCGTCCGCCGCCGTGTCGGAAAGCCTGCTCTTCGCCCGTGCCAAGGGCTTCAGGGGTACGACCAAGGTCCACTGCACCAGCGTTTCCGTCCCTCTCTAGTCGCGGTCATTGTCACTCAGCCGTCACCAGGGCCATCTGGTGGCGGGGGCGGCGAGGCGTACGGTGTTCTCGACAGACCGGCGGCCTGGGGCGACACTTGTGCGGCCCCCCGGCCCGACGTCCTTGATGCCTAGAGGAAGGTGCACGCGTGCCCCGCCGCAGAATCGGCTTCTGGTACCGCTTCGCCGCGGTGCTCTGCAAACCGCCGCTGGTGGTTCTGATCAAGCGGGACTGGCGTGGAATGGAGAACATTCCGGCCGAGGGTGGATTTATCACCGCGGTGAACCACAATTCGCACATCGATCCCTTCGCGTACGCGCACTTTCAGTACAACACCGGGCGGGTTCCGCGATTCCTGGCGAAGAGCGGGCTTTTCAAGAAGGGATTCGTCGGCGCCGCGATGCGCGGCACCGGGCAGATCCCCGTCTACCGGGAGACCACGGACGCGCTGAGCGCGTTCAGGGCCGCGATCGACGCCGTGGAGCGCGGCGAGTGCGTCGCCTTCTACCCCGAGGGCACCATCACCCGGGACCCCGACCAGTGGCCCATGACGGGCAAGACCGGTGCCGCACGGGTCGCCCTGCAGACCAAGTGCCCCGTCATCCCGGTCGCGCAGTGGGGCGCCAACGAACTGCTGCCGCCCTACGCGAAGAAGCCCAACATCCTTCCGCGCAAGACCCACCACGTGCTCGCGGGCCCGCCGGTGGACCTGACGGACTTCTACGACAAGGACATGACCCCGGAGCTCCTGAAGGAGGCGACCGAGGTCATCATGGCCGCCATCACCCGCCACCTGGAGGAGATCCGCGGCGAGAAGGCGCCCGAGACGACGTACGACCCGCGCCAGGAGCGCATCGAGCAGCGCCGCAGGACCGCCGCGCAGAACAGCCGGCAGACGCAGCCGAAGGCCGAGCAGGAAGAGGGGCAGGGCACGTGAGCAAGCCCGTCAAGGCGGCAGTCCTGAGTGCCGGTTCGTGGGGTACGGCCTTCGGCATCGTCCTGGCCGACGCCGGCTGCGACGTCACGCTGTGGGCCCGCCGCCCCGAGGTCGCCGACGCCATCAACTCGACCCGGACGAACCCCGACTACTTCCCGGGCGTCGAGCTCCCGCAGGGTGTGCGGGCCACCACCGACCCCGCCGAGGCCATGGCCGGCGCCGACTTCACGGTGCTCTCCGTCCCCTCCCAGACGCTGCGCGCCAACCTCGCCGAGTGGACCCCGATGCTGGCGCCGGGCACGGTCCTGGTGTCCCTGATGAAGGGCGTCGAACTCGGCACCACCATGCGGATGAGCGAGGTCATCGAGGACGTCGCCAAGGTGGGCCACGACCGCATCGCCGTCGTCACCGGCCCCAACCTGGCCCGTGAGATCGCCTCCCGCATGCCCGCCGCGGCCGTCGTGGCCTGCACCGACGAGTCCGTCGCCCAGCGCCTCCAGGCCGCCAGCCACACGCCGTACTTCCGCCCGTACACCAATACGGACGTGGTGGGTTGCGAACTGGGCGGAGCCGTGAAGAACGTGATCGGCCTCGCCGTCGGCATCGCGGACGGCATGGGACTCGGCGACAACGCCAAGGGCTCGCTGATCACCCGCGGCCTCGCCGAGACGACCCGGCTCGGGATGGCGCTCGGCGCCGACCCGCTGACGTTCTCCGGACTCGCGGGCCTCGGCGACCTGGTGGCCACCTGCTCCTCGCCGCTCTCGCGCAACCACACCTTCGGCACCAACCTCGGCAAGGGCATGACCCTCCAGGAGACCATCGCGGTCACCAAGCAGACCGCCGAGGGCGTCAAGTCCTGCGAGTCCGTGCTGGATCTGGCCCGCCGGCACGGCGTCGACATGCCGATCACGGAGACGGTCGTCGGCATCGTGCACGAGGGCAAGCCGCCCGTCGTCGCTCTCAAGGAGCTGATGTCGCGCAGCGCCAAGCCCGAGCGACGCTGAGCGACGCCTGGGGGAATGCCCCCCTCCGGACGCTGACTCGGCCCCTACGGGCGGGTACGCTCAACGCGATATGAGCACCGAGAACCTCCCCCAGAGCCCTGACCAGCCGCAGCGCAAGCCGCGTGTGGCCGTCGTGTTCGGCGGCCGCAGCTCCGAGCACGGGATCTCCATGGTCACCGCCGGCGCCGTACTGCGCGCGATCGACCGGACGAAGTACGACGTCCTGCCGATCGGCATCACGCAGAGTGGCCGCTGGGTGCTCACCGCCGACGAACCGGAGCGGATGGCGATCACCGAGCGCCGTACGCCCAGCGTCGAGCAGCTGGTCGAGTCCAGCGAGGGCGGCGTGGTGCTCCCCGTCGACCCGGCGAGCCGCGAAGTCGTCTACACCGAGCCCGGATCGGTGCCCAAGGCCCTCGGCGAGATCGACGTGGTCTTCCCGGTGCTCCACGGGCCCTACGGCGAGGACGGCACCCTCCAGGGCCTGCTGGAGCTCTCCGGCGTGCCGTACGTGGGTTCCGGCGTGCTCGCCTCGGCCGTCGGCCAGGACAAGGAGTACATGAAGCGGGTGTTCACCTCCTTCGGGCTCAAGGTGGGCCCGTACGTGGTGATCCGGCCGCGCGAGTGGGAGCAGGACGAGTCCGCCGCCCGCAAGAAGATCATCGACCTCGCCGGCGACCACGGCTGGCCGCTCTTCGTGAAGCCCGCCCGCGCGGGTTCGTCGATCGGCATCACCAAGGTCGAGGACCTGGCGGGCCTGGACGACGCGATCGCCGAGGCGCAGCGGCACGACCCGAAGATCCTCGTCGAGGCGGCCCTGCGCGGCCGGGAGATCGAGTGCGGCGTCCTGGAGTTCGAGGACGGCCCGCGCGCCTCCGTGCCCGCCGAGATCCCGCCGCCGGACGCGCACGCGTACTACGACTTCGAGGCCAAGTACATCGACTCCACGCCCGGCATCGTGCCGGCGCCGCTGACGCCCGAGGAGACGGCCGACGTGCAGCGCCTGGCCGTGGACGCCTTCGAGGCGGCCTCCTGCGAGGGCCTGGTCCGCGCGGACTTCTTCCTCACCGAGGACGGGGAGTTCGTGATCAACGAGATCAACACGATGCCCGGCTTCACGCCGATCTCGATGTACCCGCAGATGTGGCAGGCGAGCGGGATCAGCTACCCGGACCTGGTGGACCGGCTGATCCAGGCGGCGCTCAGGCGTTCCACCGGCCTGAGGTAGGCCCCGTACGGCTCGGCGGGCCGTGTTCTAGTCGGCGATCCCCACGGGGATCGCCTTCTTCACGGCCGCCGCCAGATCGATCAGAACACCCGAACTGTCCCGGCCCTTGGGCACGCTGACCTCGACATACGCGCGACGCAGTGCGGTGGTGAACCGGTAGGTCCCGTCGCCCTGTTCCTCCATCAGCCACCGTACGCCGTTCACACCGCCGGCCACCGCGTCGTCGTCCCTGCCCTCGGCGACCTTCGGGTCGCTCATCTTGGCCGGTCGTAGGACACCGCACCGCAGTATGATCGCCGGGTCTCCCCAGCCCGCGGTCAGCGCGGACGCGGGCGAGGGATCCTCACGGCTGGCACCGTCCACCTCGGCCGGCAGAACCTTGTCCAGGTTCTGGCACAGCTTCGCGGCCTTCGTACCGGGGCTGGGAACCGCCGCCGACGCGCTGCCGTCTGCTGATGAGCAGCCGGCAGCGGTGATCAGCAGGACGAGCGCGGGCAGCCCGATGACAGAAATGGGCCGGTGACGGAAAGAGTTCACCGGCCAAGGGTAGACGGGGGCTACAGATGTACGACCGGGCAGGTCAGGGTGCGGGTGATGCCGTCCACTGCTTGGACCTTGGCGACCACCATGCGACCCAGTGCGTCGACGGTGTCGGCCTGGGCGCGCACGATGACGTCGTACGGTCCGGTGACGTCCTCGGCCTGGATGACTCCAGGGATCTTGCTGATCGTCTCGGCGACGGTCGACGCTTTGCCGACCTCCGTCTGGATCAGGATGTACGCCTGTACCACGGAACCTCCAGGGCGGCCACGAGGATCATGTGGGGAAAAGGAACGCCACGGTATCGCGTCGCCGCTCGTCACGGGGAGACCCGCGGTGGCCAGGGCCCCCGCGCCGCGGCGCGGACACGACAGAAGTTGACGAACACCTCGACGGTATCGAGGGCAGTAGGGACGCGCGACCGGGTGCGGACAGGGACAGAAGGGGCGTAAGGGCAATGAAGGGCACTGTTGGTGAGCTCGGCGAGTTCGGGCTCATCAGGGAGCTCACCTCCCGTCTGACCACCACCCCGGCGGTCCGGGTCGGCCCCGGCGACGACGCCGCGGTGGTGGCCGCACCCGACCGCAGGGTGGTCGCCAGCACCGACATCCTGCTGGAGGGGCGGCACTTCCGCCGCGACTGGTCCACGGCGTACGACGTCGGCCGCAAGGCCGCCGCGCAGAACCTCGCGGACATCGCCGCCATGGGCGCCGTGCCGACCGCGCTGCTGCTCGGCCTGGTCGTGCCGGCCGAACTCCCGGTCACCTGGCCGAGCGAGCTGATGGACGGAATCCGCGACGAGTGCCAGGTCGCGGGCGCCTCGGTGGTCGGCGGGGACGTCGTACGCGGCGACACGATCATGGTGTCGATCACCGCGCTCGGCGATCTGCGCAACCAGGAGCCGGTCACGCGGGCCGGCGCGCAGCCCGGCGACCTCGTCGCCGTGACCGGCTGGCTGGGCTGGTCCGCGGCCGGATACGCCGTGCTGTCCCGGGGTTTCCGCTCGCCGCGGGCCTTCGTGGAGGCGCACCGGCGCCCGGAGCCGCCGTATCACGCGGGTCCGGCCGCCGCCGGGCTCGGTGCGACCGCGATGTGCGACGTGAGCGACGGGCTGATCGCCGACCTCGGGCACATCGCCGAGGCCAGCAAGGTCCGCATCGACGTCCGCTCGGGCGCGATCGACATCCCGACCCAGATGAACGACATCGGGCAGGCCGTCGGCGTCGACCCCATGCAGTGGGTGCTGACCGGGGGAGAGGACCACGCGATCGTGGCGACCTTCCCGCCGGACGTGAAGCTGCCGGCCCGCTGGAAGGTCATCGGCGAGGTCCTCAACCCCTCGGCGCTGCCGCAGGTCACGGTCGACGGGGCCCCGTGGACCAAGAAGGGCGGCTGGGACCACTTCGGCGGGGACATCGAGTCATGATCCCGAACGTCCTCACGGTGGCCGGTTCCGACTCCGGCGGGGGCGCGGGCATCCAGGCCGACCTGAAGACGATGCTCGCGCTCGGCGTGCACGGCATGAGCGTGATCACCGCGGTCACCGCCCAGAACTCGCTCGGTGTGCAGGGCGCTTGGGAGCTGCCGGTGGACGCGGTGCGGGCGCAGTACCGCAGCGTCGTCGACGACATCGGCGTCCAGGCGGTCAAGACCGGCATGCTCGCGTCGGCCGAACTCGTCGAGACGGTGGCGGAGTTGATCGCCGACACGGACGCGCCCGCCGTGATCGACCCCGTGGGTGTCTCCAAGCACGGCGACTCGCTGCTGGCGTCCTCCGCGCTCGCATCGGTGCGGACGAAGCTGCTGCCGGTGGCGACCGTGGCGACGCCGAACCTCGACGAGGTGGCGCAACTGACCGGCGTGCACGTCGAGTCCGAGGAGCAGCTCCCCGAGGCCGCGGCGGCCGTGCTGGCGTACGGGCCGCGCTGGGTGCTGATCAAGGGCGGTCATCTGTCCGGGGACGCCGTGGACCTGCTCACCGACGGCTCCGCGGAGCACTGGCTGCGCGCTCCCCGGTACGACAACCGGCACACCCACGGGACGGGCTGCACGCTCGCCTCCGCGATCGCCTCGGGGCTGGCGAAGGGGCTTCCCGTGCCGGAGGCGGTGGCGGCGGCCAAGGAGTACGTCACCGGGGCGATCAAGGCCGGGTTCGCGCTCGGCGCGGGGATCGGGCCGGTGGATCACGGGTGGCGGTTCCGCGACGGAGCGTAGCGCCCGGCGGCGCCCCGGGCAGTCGCCGGGCACAGCAAAGAGCCGGTCCACCTAGGTGGACCGGCTCAGTGCAGCGAACCAGCAGTGGCCGCGCGCTCAGCTGTGGGCGTCAGCGCGAGACCTTGCCGGCCTTGATGCACGAGGTGCAGGCGTTCACGCGCTTCGGCGTCCCGCCGACCACGGTACGGACGCGCTGGATGTTCGGGTTCCAGCGACGGGACGTACGGCGGTGCGAGTGCGAGATGTTGTTGCCGAAGCCCGGCCCCTTGCCGCAGACGTCGCAGTTGGCAGCCACGGGTCACTCCAAAGACTTCAGATGCTCTTACGGATAATCCCGGCATGCCGGGATCGAGATCTACGATCAGAGATCTGAGTGGCGTTGCCAGGGGACGGCCCGATTTTCATCGGGCAACCGGAGCAGCATACAACGACTGCGCCAGTCCAACGAAACTACCATGGCTGATCAGGAGCCCGCTCCCGGCCCTCTTCCGCCGCCCACGGGCCCTGGGTCTACGCTGCGTGCCACGTTCGGCCGTTCAAGGAGGCGCAGGTGGCGCAGGTGCCGCAGACATTCTTCGATGCTCTCGCGGTGCGCACCTGGTGCGGCCTGGCGCTGGAGTCGCTCGGTCGCGCCCGCGAGGAGATCGACGCGATCAACGTCTACCCCGTGGCCGACGGGGACACCGGGACCAATCTCTACCTGACCGTGGAGTCGGCGGTCGCGGCCGTGGAGGCCGTGTTCACCGCCTACGAGGTGGGGAAGCCCACCCTGGCCGACGCCGCCCGCGCGATGGCGCACGGGGCCCTGATCGGCGCCCGCGGGAACTCCGGGACGATCCTCGCCCAGCTGCTGCGGGGCATGGCCCAGGTGCTCGCCGACGGTGAGACGGCTCACACCGACGGCTCCGGTCTGCGCCTCGCCCTGAGGCAGGCGGCCGACTCCGCCCGCCAGGCCGTGGCCCACCCCGTCGAGGGCACGGTCCTCACGGTCGCCTCGGCCGCCGCCGACGCGGCCGACGGGGCGGAGGGGGACTGCGGTGCGGTCGCCCGGGCCGCGTACGAGGGGGCGCGGGCGGCACTGGCGGCGACGCCCGCACAGCTCGCGGTCCTGGAGCGTGCGGGGGTGGTCGACGCCGGCGGGCGGGGGCTGGTGGCGGTGCTGGGCGCGCTGGTGGAGACGTTCACGGGGGAATCGGTTCCGGTGTTCTCCGCGGTCCACGCGCGCGTGGAAGGCGGCGTGGGCGGCGTGGGCGGGATGGGCCGCGTGCGGACCGACGCCGAGGACTGCGCCGAGACCGTGGACGAGGGGGGCCCCGCCTTCGAGGTGATCTACCTGCTGGAGGCCGAGGACGCGGCCGTGGCGCGGCTGCGGGCCCGGCTCGACGGTCTCGGCGACTCGCTCGTGATCGTCGGCGGCGACGGGCTGTGGAACGTGCATGTGCACGTCGACGACGCGGGGGCCGCCGTGGAGGCCGGCGTCGAGGCCGGGCGGCCGTACCGGATCCGGATCACCCACTTCGGCGCCGGTGACGCGCACACCACGGGCGAGCGCTCGCCCCGCGAACGGGTCCAGCGGGCCGTGGTCGCCGTCGTGCCCGGTGAGGGACTGGCCGGGCTGTACGGCGAGGCCGGCGCCACCACCGTCCTCGCGCGCCCCGGGGAGCCGCCCGCGAGCGGGGAGCTGGTGGAGGCCGTACGGCGCGCCCACGCGCGGGAGGTCGTGCTGCTGCCCAACGACGCCGAACTGCGCCACACCGCAGCCGCGGCGGCCGAGCAGGCCCGCACCGAGGGCATCCGCGTGGCGCTCATCCCCACCCGCTCCGCCGTCCAGGGCATCGCGGCCCTCGCCGTGCACGAGCCGGAGCGGCGCTTCGACGAGGACGTCGTCTCGATGACCTCGGCGGCCGGCGCCACCCGCTACGCCGAGGTCGCCGTCGCCGAACGCCAGTCCTGGACCATGGCCGGCATCTGCCAGGCCGGCGACGTCCTCGGCCTCATCGACGGCGACGTGGCCGTGATCGGCGCGGACGTCACCGCCACCGCCGAGACCGTCCTCGACCGCATGCTCTCGGCGGGCGGCGAACTCGTCACCCTCGTCCTCGGCGACGAGGCGCCCGACACGATCGCCGACCACCTCGAAGCACGCGTGCGTGAGTCCTACCTCGCCGTCGACACGGTGGTGTACCGGGGCGGCCGGCAGGGAGCGCTGCTGCTCATCGGCGTGGAGTGACCTCTACGGCGTCCGCTCCTCCACGACCTCGAGCATCTGCTCCGCCTCGCCCCGCCGCTCCCGCGCCGCCTCGTCGTCCTCGGCGGCACCGGCGTAGGCCGCCAGTACGGCACGCGCGCGTGCGGCCGCGTCGGACGGACGGCTCAGGTCCGCCTCCAGCCAGCCCGCGGCGAGTTCGGCGCCGGTGCGGTCGTGCAGGGCGTCCTCGCCCAGGGCGGCGAACACCGTGATCGCCTCGGTCACCTGGGACAGGGCGTCCTCCAGCGCGGTGCGGATCGACTCGTCCTCGGCGTCCTCGGTGGCGGACCGGGCGAGGAGGTCGCCGAACTGCCGGTGGGTGTGCGCGAGCTCGACCGTGAGCCGCTCGCGGGCCTCCGCGTCGTCGGCGGCCTCCAGCGCCGCCCGGCACTCCCCGACCGCGCTCGCCATCAGCTCGGAAGCCGGCCCGGCCCCCTCGTCCTTCCGCAACGCCAGCCA
This sequence comes from Streptomyces sp. NPDC093568, assembly GCF_044764945.1. NCBI lineage: Bacteria > Bacillati > Actinomycetota > Actinomycetes > Kitasatosporales > Streptomycetaceae > Streptomyces > Streptomyces sp. NPDC093568. Next base: position 502,648 of record NZ_JBIWJD010000004.1, read on the forward strand.
CGCGCGGGCGCGCAGCGAGCGGACGAGGCCGTGCGCGTTGCCCAGCGAACGCCACAGCGCGCCCGCGCGCGCGTACGCCTGGTCCGCCTCCGCGTGCAGGCCCGCGTGGGACAGCGACTCGGCGGCCAGGTGGGCGAGGGTGGCGTGGTCGTGCTGCTCGGGCCAGTGCCGGGCGATCTCGGCGGCCTGCAGCCGGCGCTCGGCCGACGCCCGGTGCTCGCCGAGCTCGCTCAGGCAGTCGCCGAGCCACCACTGCGTCTGGACGACCGCCCCGTCGCCGTGCGTCTCGGCGCTCAGGTCGGGCAGCGCCGACTCCAGCACCTCGGCGGACTCGGCGAACCGCCCCTGCCGCAGCAGGAACCCGCCGAGCTGGTGCCGCGCCCAGGCGCCCAGCGTGCGGCTCTCGCCCGCCTCGTCGGCCCAGTGCGCCGCCTGGAGGGCGTGCTCGGCGGCCTCCTCCAACTGCCCGCGCCCGCCGACCACCTCGGCCAGCTGAAGGTGCAGCTGAGCGCGTCCCGTGGCCTCCAGATGCGGTCCGCCGTGCTCCAGGGCCGCCCGCAGCGCCCGCTCGGCCTCCGCGATGTCGCCGAGGTGGTGCGCGAGCCCGGCCAGCCGTGCCTCGTACTCCACCGCGAACCACGGCAGCCCCGCCCCGACGAACGCCGCCGAGGCCCGCGCGAAGAGCCCAGCCGCCCCCGCCACGTCCCCGGCGAGCGCCGCCAGCTCCGCGAGCATCGCCTGCGCCTCCGCGGCCCGCGAGGCCAGCCGTACGTCGTCCCCGGCCCGTCCGTCGACCAGCGCCAGCACCTCACGGGCGGCGGTCCCGGCGTCGGCCGCGAGGGACCGCGGCACCTCGCCCTCCGCCTCGTGCACCCGCCGCATCAGGATCCGCGCCCGGCTCATGAGCACGGCCGCCGTCTGACGTACGCCCGTACCGTCCTCGGCGTACAGCGTGAGCACCCGGTCGTACAGCCCGTCGATCGCCGCGAGGGCCTCGGAGACCTCGCCCGTGAGCGCCCGCACGTACGCTCCACGCGCGCGTGCCGCCAGCGCCTCCCCGGGGTCGCCCGCCTCCGCGTACAGCTCCGCGGCCTCCTCGAACAGGGGGACGCCCTCGGGGCCCAGATCCATCGCCCGGTGGTCGGCGATCTCCGCGCGGTCGAGGGCGTCCAGTTCGACGCCCCGGGCGGCCCGGGAGACGGCGGCCCACGCCTCGACGGCGTTGGGCTGGAGCGTGTCCGACAGCCGCCGCGCCTCGGCGATCAGGGCGGGCAGGTCGGGCGGTGTGTCCTCGGACCCGTTCACCGCGGCCGGCGCGGGCATCGCCGGGGCCGCCGGCCGAGCCGCCGTACGCACCCCCAGCGGCAGCCGCTCCACCAGGGGCAGCTGTGCCATACGCGCGCGTGCCCGCTCGCTGAGGTGTGTCGTGCCGTTGCGCTCGTCGAAGCGCGCGGCCAGGGCGAGGGCCTCCTCGCGCGCGTGCGCGGCGAGTTCGCGGGCGGTCCAGGTGCGGCCCGCGGGACCGGGCACCCGCTGATCGCCGAGCCCGAGCGCGCTCAGACGGTCCATGAGCAGGGCCACCACCGTCATGAACTCCAGCTTGCTGCGCGGATGCCCGTCGTCCGTGAAGTACGCCGGCCGCTCCGCGAGCAGCTCGAGGCCGCGCGCCTCGTTGCCGGTCAGCGCGCAGAACTCCACGTGGTCCGCGTACGCGCCGCGCATGCTCTCCATGGTTCGTACGAGCCTGAAGCCCCGCAGATGGTGCGCGCGGGCCTCGTCGAGCCGGCCCAGCCGCAGCAGCGGCACCAGGGAGGACGCGAGGACCGTGTGCGGCTCGTGGGCGCAGGTGAACTCGCCCTCCAGGACGGGCCCCCACAGCCGGACCGCCTCGGCGTCCTGGCCCAGCTCGGCCTGCCACCACCCCTGCCCGTGCAGCTCGCACGCGTGGCAGTCGGCCATGCTGTCGCGGTCGGCGGCCAGCCACGCTCCGTACGCCCGCTCGGCCCGCGCCACGTCCCCGACATGCGCGGCCACGCTGAACTCCGCGCTGCGCACGGCCCGTTCGGAGTGCCCGGCGAGCCGGTAGCGGTGCTCCATCTCGCCGAGCCACTTCTCGATCGAGGCCAGCGGGACGTGCGGCTGGTCGAGCATGCCGGACGACATCCACTTGAAGACCCAGTGCAGCGAATGCGTCTCGTACTCGTCGAAGTCCTCGGGCCGCTCGTCCCACATGCGCAGCAGACGCGCGAAGGGGACGAACATCTTGTCCTTCTCGGAGCTGTAGTTGTAGACCTTCAGCTGGTGTCCGAGCGCCTCGATCACGGCGAGCGGGATGTTCAGCTTCTCGGCCTCGGCGAGCAGCTGCTCCGCGCGCGCGTTGCGGGCCGGGCCCTCCGGCTCCTCGCCGTTCTCCGCCATGGCCCGGCGCAGCGAGTCGAAGTCGGTGATCTCACTCATCAGCGGCCTCCCTCGCCGTTCGTGGCCCATTCGAGCAGGCCGATGAAGGCCCGGTTCAGCAGTGCCGAGTCGGCGGGCCTGAGCGGGCGCTGCGCCATCAGCAGGGCCTGCCCGTAGAGGGACTCGGTGGCGGTGCCGATCAGCTCCGGATCGCCCAGCGAACTGATGCGGCGGATCAGCGGGTTGAGGTGGTTCAGCACCAGACGCGCGCGTGGCGCGCTGCCGCGCAGCGAGCCCAGGATGCCCGCCCACAGGTCGTCGGCCTGCTCCTCGGCCTCCGCACGCGCCTGCTCGTGCCGGGCCGCCCGGTCGTCCAGGTGCAGCGCGGGCACCGACAGCGGATGGAAGGCGCGCAGGACGACGTCGCAGCCCAGCGGGTCGAGCTTCGCCCGCGCGGCCGCCAGGAAGCCCGACAGGGCCAGCTCCTCGGCCGGGTCGACCGCGTCCAGGTGTGCGGTCACGGTGTCCGCGTCCAGCTCGGCGACGACCGTCCCCGGCCGCACCGACGGAAGCGCCTCGACCAGCTCGCTGTCGTACGTGTAGCCGCCGTTGATCACCCCGACGCCCTGCGCCGACGCGATCGGCGCGACCTGGCGGTACTCCTCGACCGTCCGCGTGAAGTGCACCACCGGGTGCCGCTGCGCGAACTCCTCCAGGGACAGCCGCCCGTCGGTCGTCTCGAAGGGCAGCCACGGCAACATCGTGCGCAGCATCTCCTTGTCGTGCCGCGCCAGGGACCTGACGCCCAGGTGGTGCACGGACAGGAACGCCGCCAGCCGCTGCGGATCACCCGCCGCGAGCCCCGTCAGCCAGGACCGAATCCTTTCGCCGAGCGCCTCCCGCACGGCCGCGAGCGTCTCGTCCTCGTACAGCGCCTCCCGCGACGCCGTCGGCCGCAGGCTGTCCGTGTCGAGCACGCACCGCACGAAGAACGCCCAGTCGGGCAGGAGCTGTTCGGCCCGCTCGGTCAGCAGCATGCCCTTGAGGTGGACGCGATGACCGGCCCGCTGGGCCGGGCTGACCGCCGAGGGAAGCACGTACGCCACCCCGCGCATCCCGGCGAGCGGCACGTTCAGCTCGATCGAGTCCAGCGGGGTGAAGCCGAACAGGTCGTGACAGTGCCGGGCCAGGGCGACCCTGCGGTTGGCGGGGGAGGGATACGGCCGGTCCCAGGGCGCCGGCAGATCGGTGACCGCCTCGCCGCCGACCCGGACGTCGTACGGCAGCAGCGAGCCGAAGTCCCGCGCCAGCGCCAGCACCCGGTCCTCGGCCAGCCACTCGGCGGCCCCCGCCCGCGCCACCAGGTGCACGGTCGTGCCCGGTTCGGGCCGGGCGTCGGCCGGCAGCGTCCGCACGGTGTACGAACCGTCGTCCGCCGCCGTCCACTCCACCGGCGCCGCGTCCGGGGTCCGGGCGCTGCGGCTGACCACCCGGATCCGCTCGGCGACCACGAAACAGGCCAGCAGACCGATGCCGAACTGCCCCAGGAAGTCGGAGCGGGCCTCCTGCAGCCCCTCGGCACGCTTGGAGCTGCGCCCGATGGTCGCGAGGAGGTTGTGCACGTCCGCCTCGGTCAGCCCGACCCCGGAGTCCTCGACCCGCAGCGCGCCCGACTCGGCGTACAGCCGCACCTTGGCCGGCGCGCCCGGCTCCTCGGCGCGTCTGGCGGTGATGGCGTCGACGGCGTTCTGCAGCAGCTCGCGCAGGTAGACCTTCGGACTGGAGTAGAGATGGTGGGAGAGCAGGTCCACCAGACCGCGCAGGTCGACCTGGAACGTATGAGGTGGCTGGGATGGCTGAGGTGCCTGGGATGACTGTGAGGTCTGGGAGTCCATCGTCACAACGCCGGTGGGGGGACTGTCGACGGCGCGGGGTCGGGCGGCCCCGGTGAGGCGGTGACCGCGAAAGGATGGCCGGAGCGCGCCATCCTAGGGCCCAAACGAACCGCCTGACCAGGGGTTTCCGGGACGTTTACCAGGACGGGGGCCGCGACCTCTACGGCATTGTCAGTGCCGTGGTGTGGAATGGATCTCGTGCCCGCACTGGAAGAACCACTGAAAAAAGTGCTCGGCCCTCCCACCGCGAAGGTGATGGCCGAGCACCTCGGCCTGCACACCGTCGGCGACCTTCTGCACCACTACCCCCGCAGATACGAGGAGCGCGGCCAGCTCACCCATCTCGCCGACCTCCCCATGGACGAGCACGTCACGGTGGTCGCCATGGTCGCCGACGCCCGCCTGCACACCTTCGCCTCCAGCAAGGCCCCGCGCGGCAAGGGCCAGCGCCTCGAGGTCACGATCACGGACGGCAGCGGCCGCCTCCAACTGGTCTTCTTCGGCAACGGCGTTCACAAGCCCCACAAGGAGCTCCTGCCGGGCACACGCGCGATGTTCGCGGGCAAGGTCTCCGTCTTCAACCGCCGTCTGCAACTGGCACATCCGGCGTACGAGTTGCTGCGCGGTGCCGACGACGAGGCGGCGGAGACGGTCGAGACCTGGGCGGGCGCCCTGATCCCCATCTACCCCGCCACCGCCAAGCTGGAGTCCTGGAAGATCGGCAAGGCGATCCAGACGGTCCTGCCCAGCGCCCAGGAAGCCGTCGACCCCCTCCCGGACAACCTCCGCGCGGGCCGCGGCCTGGTCACCCTCCCCGAAGCCCTCCTCAAGATCCACCGCCCGCACACCAAGGCCGACATCGACGACGCCCGCTCCCGCCTCAAGTGGGACGAGGCCTTCGTCCTCCAGGTGGCCCTCGCCCGCCGCCGCTTCGCCGACGCCCAACTGCCCGCGGCGGCGCGCAGGCCCGCCCCCGACGGCCTGCTGACCGCCTTCGACGCGCGCCTGCCGTTCACCCTCACCGAGGGCCAGCAGAAGGTCTCCAAGGAGATCTTCGACGACCTGGCGACCGAGCATCCGATGCACCGGCTGCTGCAGGGGGAAGTCGGCAGCGGAAAGACGATGGTGGCGCTGCGCGCCATGCTCGCCGTCGTGGACGCCGGCGGTCAGGCCGCCATGCTGGCGCCCACCGAGGTGCTGGCCCAGCAGCATCACCGCTCGATCGTGGAGATGATGGGCGAGCTGGCCGAGGGCGGCATGCTCGGCGGCTCCGAGCACGCCACCAACATCGTGCTGCTGACCGGATCCATGGGCGCCGCCGGCCGCCGCCAGGCGCTGCTCGACCTCGTCACCGGCGAGGCCGGGATCGTGATCGGCACGCACGCCCTGATCGAGGACAAGGTGCAGTTCCACGACCTCGGCCTGGTCGTCGTCGACGAACAGCACCGCTTCGGCGTGGAGCAGCGCGACGCCCTGCGCGGCAAGGGCAAGCAGCCGCCCCACCTCCTCGTCATGACGGCCACCCCCATCCCGCGCACGGTCGCGATGACCGTCTTCGGCGACCTGGAGACCTCGGTCCTCGACCAGCTCCCCGCCGGCCGCTCGCCCATCGCCTCCCATGTCGTCCCGGCCGCCGACAAGCCCCACTTCCTGGCCCGCGCCTGGGAGCGGGTGCGCGAGGAGGTCGGCAATGGCCATCAGGCGTACGTCGTCTGCCCCCGCATCGGCGACGAGGAGGACGACCCGAAGAAGGCCGGCAAGACGAAGTCCCCGGAGGACGAGGCGGAGAAGCGCCCGCCGCTCGCCGTCCTCGACGTGGCCGACCAGCTGGTCAAGGGCCCCCTCCAAGGCCTGCGCGTCGAGGTGCTGCACGGCCGGATGCACCCCGACGACAAGGACGCGGTCATGCGCCGCTTCGCCGCGGGGGACACCGACGTCCTGGTCGCCACGACCGTCATCGAGGTCGGCGTGAACGTCCCCAACGCCACCGCCATGGTGATCATGGACGCCGACCGCTTCGGCGTCTCCCAGCTCCACCAGCTGCGCGGCCGCGTCGGCCGTGGCTCGGCGGCCGGCCTCTGCCTCCTGGTCACCGAGATGCCGGAGGCCAGCGCGGCCCGCCAGCGCCTCACCGCGGTCGCCTCCACGCTCGACGGCTTCGAGCTCTCCCGCATCGACCTCGAGCAGCGCCGCGAGGGCGATGTCCTGGGCCAGGCGCAGTCGGGCGCGAGGTCCAGCCTGAGGGTCCTGGCGGTGATCGAGGACGAGGAGATCATCGCGGAGGCGAGGGAGGAGGCGGCGGGACTGGTGGCGGCGGATCCGGAGCTGCGGCACCTCCCCGGCTTGCGTACAGCCCTGGACGCCCTCCTGGACGAGGACAGGGAGCAGTACTTGGAAAAGGGGTGATGCGGACTCACCTGAGGGGCGCGGGGCTGTAATCCATATGCGGCTACCGCCGCGGGGGCGCGACCAGCCACACTGAACCCAAAGCCGCCCACAACCAAGGACCCAAGATGACCCGCGTGATCGCCGGCGCAGCCGGCGGACGTCGCCTCGCCGTGCCGCCAGGCACCGGCACCCGCCCCACATCAGACCGCGCACGCGAAGGTCTCTTCTCCACCTGGCAGTCCCTCCTCGGCGGCCCCCTGGAGGGCGAACGCGTCCTCGACCTGTACGCGGGCTCGGGCGCCGTCGGCCTGGAGGCCCTCTCCCGAGGCGCCGGCCACACCCTCCTCGTCGAAGCCGACGCGCGAGCGGCCCGCATCGTCCGCGAGAACGTCAAGAACCTCGGCCTCCCAGGCGCCGAGGTAAGGGCGGGCAAAGCCGAACAGATCATCCAGACTCCGGCACCGGCCGAGCCGTACGACCTCGTCTTCCTCGACCCGCCCTACAGAGTCACAGATCACGATCTTCGCGAGATTCTGCTCACACTCCGCTCAGGGGGCTGGCTCGCGCCGGAAGCCCTCGTCACCGTGGAGCGCAGCACCAGAGGCGGCGAGTTCCGATGGCCGGACGGCTTCGAAGCGATCCGGGCCCGTCGCTACGGCGAGGGAACGTTTTGGTACGGTCGCGCCGCCGCCATCGGCGACAACGCCTCTACGTGCGAAGACGCACGATGACCGGACCGGAGAGCGAGGGATCACAAGTGCGCCGCGCCGTCTGTCCCGGGTCGTTCGACCCGATCACCAACGGACACCTCGACATCATTTCCCGCGCTTCCAGGCTGTACGACGAGGTCTACGTCGCCGTCATGATCAACAAGGCCAAGAAGGGCCTGTTCGAGGTCGACGAGCGACTCGACCTGATCCGTGAGGTCACGGCCGAGTACGGCAACGTCCGCGTCGAGGCCTTCCACGGCCTCCTCGTCGACTTCTGCAAGCAGCGCGACATCCCGGCCATCGTCAAGGGCCTGCGCGCCGTCAGCGACTTCGACTACGAGCTGCAGATGGCGCAGATGAACAACGGCCTGTCGGGCGTGGAGACGCTCTTCGTGCCGACCAACCCCACCTACAGCTTCCTTTCCTCCTCGCTGGTGAAGGAGGTCGCCACCTGGGGAGGCGACGTCTCCCACCTGGTGCCGCCGCTGGTGCTGGAGGCCCTCAACAAGCGTCTGCGCCAGGGCTGAACGGGGGGCTACAGTCGTCCCGTCCGTCTCCATCACAGCTGTAGAGAGTGGCGAGCACACGGTGGACGTACAGAAGAAGCTCGACGAGATCGTCGCGTCGGTCTCAGGTGCCCGTTCGATGCCGATGTCGGCCTCGTGCGTGGTCAACCGCGCCGAACTGCTCTCGATGCTCGAGGAGCTCCGTGAGGCCCTGCCCGGCTCCCTCGCGCAGGCCCAGGAGCTGATCGGCGGCCGCGAGCAGATGGTGGAGCAGGCCCGTCAGGAGGCCGAGCGGATCATCCAGGGCGCCCACGCCGAGCGCGGCTCGCTGATCTCCGACACGGAGGTCGCCCGCCGCTCCCAGGCCGAGGCGGAACGGATCGTCACCGAGGCCCGCCAGGAGGCCGAGGAGATCCGCGCGGAGGCCGACGACTATGTCGACTCCAAGCTCGCCAACTTCGAGGTCGTCCTCACCAAGACCCTCGGCTCCGTCGGCCGCGGCCGCGAGAAGCTCCTCGGCACCGGCCCGGGCCTGGACGAGAACGGCTACGAGGACGAGGACGCCCCCGAGCGCAGCCACGACCCGGAGACCCTGCGCCACAGCGCCGACCAGTACGTCGACGTCAAGCTCGGCGCCTTCGAGGCGGTCCTCGCCAAGACCCTGGAGGCCGTCGGCCGCGGCCGGCAGAAGCTGCACGGCCGGATCGCCACCGACGACCTAGGCGCCCTCGCCGACGACACCAGCACCGTCCGGCACTCCAGCGACGCCGACTACCTCGCCGACCTCGCCGCGCTCGCGGAGCAGGAGGCCCCGGCGGCTCCCGCCGAGCCGGCGCCGGCCGTACCGGCACAGCCGCAGTACGACCCGCAGCCGGCGTACGGCTACCAGCAGCAGGACACCTACGGGGGCTACCCGCAGCAGCAGGCCTACGCCCAGCAGGCGGACCCGTACGGCTACCAGCAGGCCGACCCGTACGCCTATCAGGGCTACGACCAGCAGACCGGCTACGACCAGCAGCCTCAGCAGCCCCAGCAGCCTCAGCAGGCGACCCACCAGTCGTACGCCCTCGACGAGACCAGCCTCTTCGACACCAGCATGATCACTCCGGAGCAGCTGAGGGCGTACGAGCAGGGTCGCGGCCAGTAGGAGACCTGCGGATTGGGCCGTGAGCGAAAGGTCCAGTATCCTGGCTCTTCGGTCGCGCGTACGTCCGCGATCAACGCTGCCCGCAGGCACCACTGGGCAGTGACCCTCTGAGCTCAGCAGATCGAAAGCAGGAATGGCGTGACAGCCCGCCTCGACCACCGCAACCCTCTCGTGTTCGACACACACGAGCTGGGTCGGCGGCCCGGTGCGCTGCAGCGCCTGACCCGCGAGATCGACGCTCCCAAGGACTTCGGTATCCAGGGGGTCGTCGGAGTGCCGGAAGGCGCCCCGGTGGAGCTCGAACTCCGGCTCGAGTCGGTCATGGAAGGGGTGCTTGTCACAGGCACCGCCCGTGCACAGGCCGAGGGGGAGTGCGTAAGGTGTCTGGAGCCGCTTCAGCTCGACGTCGAAGCGGAATTCCAGGAGATGTTCTCGTACCCTGACGCCGACGACCGGGGCCGCGTTCACCACGCGGAACCCGGCGACGACGCCGAGGACGACGAGGACAGGCTCTTTCTCGAGGACGGCCTGTTCGACCTCGAACCCGTGCTGCGTGATGCGGTGGTGCTCGCACTGCCGATGCAGCCGGTGTGCCAGGAAGACTGCCCGGGACTGTGCGCCGAGTGCGGCGCACGCCTCGCGGACGACCCGGACCACCACCATGACGCCGTCGACATCCGTTGGGCGGCACTGCAGGGACTCGCCGGTTCACTCGGAGACGGCGAGAAGGACGAGATGAGCGGCGCCGAAGCGGAAGCGGGCGTCGACGAGAAGCAGGAGAAGTAGCCGTGGCTGTTCCGAAGCGGAAGATGTCGCGCAGCAACACGCGCCACCGCCGGTCGCAGTGGAAGGCTGCGGTCCCCACCCTGGTTGCGTGCGAGCGCTGCCACGAGCCCAAGCAGCAGCACATCGCGTGCCCGTCTTGCGGCACCTACAACAAGCGCCAGGTCCTCGAGGTCTGAGCGGCTGGTGAGAGGCACTGTGTCCACGCCCAGGAAGAACGCTGCGGACAACACAGCCTCGTCCCACACGCTGTTGGAAGGGCGGCTCGGGTACAAGCTCGAGTCCGCCCTTCTGGTGCGTGCGCTGACCCACCGTTCCTACGCGTACGAGAACGGCGGTCTGCCGACGAACGAGCGGCTGGAGTTCCTCGGGGACTCCGTGCTCGGTCTCGTCGTCACGGACACGCTGTACCGAACCCACCCCGACCTGCCCGAAGGCCAACTGGCCAAGCTGCGGGCCGCGGTGGTCAACTCGCGTGCGCTGGCGGAGGTCGGCCGCGGGCTCGACCTGGGCTCCTTCATCCGGCTCGGCCGCGGTGAAGAGGGCACGGGCGGCCGGGACAAGGCGTCCATCCTCGCCGACACCCTCGAAGCGGTGATCGGCGCGGTCTATCTCGACCAGGGCCTGGAATCGGCGGCGGAGCTCGTGCACCGCCTGTTCGACCCCCTGATCGAGAAGTCCTCGAACCTCGGAGCCGGCCTGGACTGGAAGACCAGTCTCCAGGAGCTCACCGCGATCGAGGGGCTCGGTGTGCCCGAGTACCTGGTCACGGAGACCGGCCCCGACCACGAGAAGACCTTCACTGCTGCCGCCCGCGTCGGAGGCGTCTCGTACGGCACCGGCACCGGCCGCAGCAAGAAGGAGGCGGAGCAGCAGGCAGCTGAGTCCGCGTGGCGGTCCATCAAGGCCGCCGCGGACGAGCGCGCCCGCAAGTCGGCGGCCGACACCGCCGAGCCCGACGCGGACGCGTCGTCGGCCTCCGCCTGACCGAACAGCGCGATCCGAGCGCCCGTCCCGGCCCTGGGGCGGGCGCTCGGTCCATACCCGCAAGGTGCGTACGGGGGATCCCATGCCCGAGTTGCCCGAGGTCGAGGTCGTCCGCCGCGGTCTGGAGCGGTGGGTCGCCCATCGCACCGTCGCCGACGCCGAGGTCATGCACCCGCGTGCCGTGCGTCGGCACATCGCCGGTGCCGACGACTTCGCGCACCGGCTCAAGGGCCATCGCATCGGTGTCCCGAGCCGTCGCGGCAAGTATCTATGGCTGCCCCTGGAGGACACGAACCAGTCGGTCCTGGCCCACCTCGGCATGAGCGGGCAGCTGCTGGTGCAGCCGCACGAGGCGCCCGCCGAGAAGCATCTGCGCATCCGCGTCCGGTTCGCCGACGAGCTCGGCACGGAGCTCCGCTTCGTCGACCAACGCACCTTCGGCGGACTGTCGTTGCACGACAACACCCCCGACGGCCTGCCCGACGTCATCGCGCACATCGCGCGCGATCCGCTGGACGCGCTCTTCGACGACGAGGCGTTCCACCAGGCCCTGCGGCGCAAGCGCACGACCGTCAAACGAGCCCTGCTCGACCAGTCGTTGATCAGCGGCGTCGGCAACATCTACGCGGACGAGGCCCTTTGGCGCACCCGCCTCCACTACGACCGCCCGACCGCCACCTTCACCCGCCCGCGCAGCCTCGAACTCCTGGGCCACGTCAGGGACGTGATGAACGCCGCCCTCGCGGTCGGCGGCACGAGCTTCGACAGCCTCTACGTCAACGTCAACGGGGAGTCGGGCTACTTCGACCGATCACTGGACGCCTACGGCCGTGAAGGACTGCCGTGCAAGCGGTGCGGTACGCCGATGCGCCGACGGCCCTGGATGAACCGGTCCAGCTACTTCTGCCCGAAGTGTCAGAGGCCGCCGCGCGTGTCGTCGTAACGCCGGCGTGCGTCGAGCACGTCGTCCATCTGCCCCTCCACGAAGTGGATGAGGCTCAGCAGCCGCTCGGCGACCCCGCGTCCCAGTGGCGTCAGTTCGTAGTCCACCCGCGGCGGGTTGGTCGGCTGGGCGTCGCGGTGCACCAGGCCGTCCCGCTCCAAGGCGTGCAGCGTCTGGGACAGCATCTTCTCGCTGACGCCGTCGACCCGGCGGCGCAGCTCGTTGAAGCGCAGCGAGCCCTCGTACAGGGCGCTGAGCGTGAGCCCGCCCCAGCGGCCCGTGACGTGCTCCAGCGTGCCGCGCGAGGGGCAGGCCTTGGCGAACACGTTGTACGGGAGGTCCTGCGCCTCCGTGCGCTCCTGCGTGGTGTCCATATCTGAAGCGTACTCGAGCGCAGCGCTAACCGGCAGGTTGCACTAACTTCTGGTTAGTGCTTTCCTTTCCTCATCGCCAGTGAACTGCCTATTTCAGGAGTACCCACGTGACCACCCCTGTCGTCTCCATCGCCTACCACTCCGGCTACGGCCACACCGCCGTCATCGCCGAGGCCGTCCGCACCGGTGCCCTGGACGCCGGCGCCGAGGTACACCTGATCAAGGTGGACGAGATCACCGAGGAGCAGTGGGCGATCCTCGACGCCTCGGACGCCATCGTCTTCGGCTCGCCGACCTACATGGGCACCGCGTCCGGCGCCTTCCACGTCTTCGCGGAGGCCACCTCCAAGCGCTGGGCCGACCAGGCGTGGACGGACAAGCTGGCCGCCGGCTTCACCAACTCGGCCTCCAAGAGCGGCGACAAGCTGCACACCCTGCAGTTCTTCCAGATCCTGGCCGCCCAGCTCGGCATGCACTGGATCAACCTCGGCCTGCTGCCCGGCTGGAACCACAGCGCCGGCTCCGAGAACGACCTCAACCGCCTCGGCGTCTTCACCGGCGCCGCCGCCCAGACCAACGTCGACCAGGGCCCGGAGGCCGTCCACAAGTCCGACGTGGCGACGGCCGAGCACCTGGGGCGCCGGGTGGCCGAGACGGCGAAGGTGTTCGCCCGGGGGCGCACCGCGCTCGCCGCGTAAGCGCCGAAGCGACGAGGGGCTCCGCCGGAGGTCTTGCAGGGCGGCAACGGGGAAGGGGTGCCGAACCCCGCACCCGTCCTACTCCTCCGGCTCCCACGCGCGGAGCAGGTCGAACAAACCTGCGTCTCCCTCGAGCTGCAGGGAGTCCGCCGGGATCCGGTCGTACACGAAGAGAACCAGCTCACTGGCCGTGCCGCGAACGGAGACGCCAGGCGCGTTCGGGCCCTCGTCGGCAGCGGTGACAGACGTCGTGCCGGGCGCGGGGATACGGGTGGAGCGTGCGCCGTCGGCGTCGACCGTAAGGCGCCAGGAGCGGCCCTCGGTGGCGTGGAAGTCGAAGGCGGTGGGCTTGTGCGGCCAGGCACTCGGCGTCGCGACGCAGGTGAACAGGAACTCCTCGACACCGTCGAGTGCCACCTCATCCGGCAGCGGCTCCGGGGCACCCACAGTGACCTGGGCATCGTAGGTGTGCACCGCCATCTGCTGGAGCTGGTGCCGGGCGACGGCGCCACAGGTCTGCGGCGACTGGGAGGCACCCCACCACGTCCAGCAACCGCGATCCGGGCCGGCCTTCCGCAGTGCGTCCAGCAACTGCTCCGTGGACTCCGCCAACCATGCCGGCAGGGCCTCGCGCTCCCGAGGCGCCTCCGGGGCGCCCTCCGCTTCGGACTTGGCCGGAGCGGGCCCTGCGGCGACGGTGGCGGCCCAGGCGCGGCGCCCCTCGCCGATGTGCTCCGCCAGATCGAACAGCGTCCACTCGGGGCAGGTCGGCACCTGTACGTCGAGGCTGGGCGCGGAGGCGACCGCGGCGCGGAAGGCGCTCGACCGTTCGTCGATCAGTCGCAACAGAGCGGGGAACGTAAGTGTCGTCGTCACGTGGAGTCTCTATCACTGCGTTCCGACGATCGGACAGTGATTTTCAGAGCCGAGGCGGCGAGCACTCGCATACGTCGCCCCGTCCATCCCGGCGTCCGAGCCCCCGGCTGTCGGCGGGGTACCGGCGCGGGATCTTCGCCCACGTGTCGGCCCCAGGGCCGCCGTGGATCGCGTCTTTGGGGACGACGGATCCGCGGATGACGGCCCCGAGGCGGCGCAGAAGGGTTCCCAGGTCTCCGACCTGCGGTTGTCTCAGTAGCCGAAGTCCTGTGTCCACCACGGCCCACCCGCACCGAAGTGCACGCCGACCCCCAGGGTCGTGAAGTCGCAGTTCAGGATGTTGGCCTTGTGACCCGGGCTGTTCATCCAGGCCTCCATCACGGCGGCGGCGTCGGCCTGGCCGCGGGCTATGTTCTCGCCGCCGAGGTCGGTGATGCCCACCTTCGCGGCGCGGTCCCACGGGGAGGCGCCGGTGGGGTCGGTGTGGTCGAAGAAGCCCCGCTTGGCCATGTCCTCGCTGAAGGCCTGGGCCAGATCGGTGAGCGAGCTGTTCGCGGCGACCGCGCTGCAGCCGACCTGCGCGCGCTCCTCGTTCACGAGCCGCAGCACCTCGGCCGCGGCGGCGGCCTCCGCGGAGACCTGCACCGGGGCGCTGGTCTGCTCCTTCTCCGGCTCCTTGGTCTTCTGCGGAGCCGGGGCCTTCGTGGCCTTGCGCGAAGGAGTCTCCTTCGGCTTCTCGCTCGGCGTCGCCGACGGCTTCTTCGACGGGGCCTTCGTGGGCGCGGCCGAGGACGTCGACGGGGCCGGCGAGCTGGGCCGCTGGGCGTCGCGGCTGGTCGCGTCGTCCCGGTCGGCGCTGCCGGAGGTGCCGCCCTGCTCGGCGGGGGTGTTGGTCGGAGAGTCGGCGGCCTGGACCCGGTCGCTGCCGCTGCCGCCACCGAGCTGGTAGTTGTCGATGCCGGGCACCACGCCCGTGGCGACCGCGACCGTGCCGAGGGCCACCGCGGCGGAGACGCCGAGCAGCCCGGTCTTCACCGGTGCCGCGGCCTTCTTCTTGCGACGGCGGTGCGTGCCGGGGCGCCGGGCGCCGGAGTCGGGGGTGAAGCCCTCGCTGCGGAAGGCCGTCCCCTCGTCCGGGAAGGTCGTGGTGTCGGTGATGCGGCCGTAGCCGTCCTCCGTGGCGAAGAGGTAGGCGTCACTCCTCGCGTAGGCCTCGGCGTACGCCTCCGGGTTCAGATAGGGCGCGATGCCCCTGGGTCGGTCACTCGCGTACGAGTCCCGTGGGTCGTGGCCCTCCGTATAGGAGCCGTCCGTATGTGTGACCCCCGTGGCGCGGCCCGTGGCGGCGCGTCCGGCGGCGGAGCGTCGGTGGCGTCCCATGTCCTGGCCTTCCTCGTCCTGCGGTCTCAACGTCCTCACTGAACTCACACGATCAGGTGAGTTTCATATGAGATTCATTGGGTGGGGACGGTACCGCATGGCGCCAGAGGAGGAAGTGCCCGGAGAGACATTGGCCCGTTAGGTTGCAGTCATGAGCGAGGATGTGCGGCTGGTCGCCTGGGTGCGTGGAAGCGTCCAAGGTGTGGGTTTTCGCTGGTTCACGCGGGCCAAGGCCCTCGAGATCGGCGACCTGAGTGGTTTTGCTCTCAATTTGGCCGACGGCCGGGTCCAGGTCGTCGCGGAGGGCCCGCGAAGGGGCTGTGAGGGACTCCTGGATTGGCTCCAGGGCGACGACACGCCCGGGCGGGTGGACGGCGTCACCGAGATCTGGGACACACCCCGCGGGGGTTACGACGGCTTCGCCATCCGCTGAGCCGGTTCTGTAAAGCGGCCCAGGCACAACCGGACGGACCTGCCACCGGCAACTGCCCCGAGCAGAAATGAGCAGGTGGTTGCCAAGAACGGCTCGCGGTGGCAGGCTCCGCACTGAAGGATGATCGCCACGCCTCCAGGGGCCCGCAGGAGTCGCCGCACCGCCGCTTTCGGCCGTGTGCCCCCGGGTTTGCCCGCCAATACGGGGCGTGATCGTGTTGACCGTCAAACTTTTTGGTGAGACGCTGAAAGCCCCGCGCACCTTCGCTGTTTGGCGTGGCTGAACGGCAGTACAACTCCAGGCCTGCCAAGCAGACGCGGGTGCGAATCCCTCACGACCCACACCGCTTCGGTCGGTCACTCAGTGTGGAGGACCATCCATCATGGCAAAGGCGCTTCTCGGTTACGTCGGCGGCTCCGACCCGCGACTCCTCGCCGAGATGCGACGGCTCCAGCAGCGCGTCCAGGACCTCGAATCCGAGCTCGTACGGATTCAGGCCGAGAACGACGCGCTGACGGCTGCCGCTTCTCACGACAGGATCATGGAGAGCATCGACGCACACCAGGCGGAGCCTGCGCTCACCTGATCACTGCATCGCTCCACGACAGCATCAGCAGTGGTTGGGCGGCCCGTATCAACCCGTTGTCAACCGCTAAGTTGTCAGACGTCTGGCATGCCAGCCGTCAGAAGTTGCAAGGGACGCTTCGGCGTCCCTTCTTTCTTTCCCCCCGACTTAATGCCCCGCGCATCCTTTCACCCTCTTTAACGTCTGGTGTGCCCTGCACGTTCAGTGGTGAAACCGTGCGTTCATGGAGTGACACTTCCCCGGAAGGTAGAGTCCACCGGCGTGCACCTCAAGGCCCTGACCCTCCGAGGGTTCAAGTCGTTCGCGTCGGCGACCACGCTCCGGTTCGAGCCGGGCATCACGTGCGTCGTCGGTCCGAACGGCTCGGGCAAGTCCAACGTCGTGGACGCGCTCAGCTGGGTCATGGGCGAGCAGGGTGCCAAGTCGCTGCGCGGCGGCAAGATGGAGGACGTCATCTTCGCCGGCACCACCGGCCGCCCCCCGCTGGGCCGCGCCGAGGTGTCGCTGACCATCGACAACTCCGACGGGGCGCTCCCCATCGAATACGCCGAGGTCACCATCACGCGGATCATGTTCCGCAACGGCGGCAGCGAGTACCAGATCAACGGCGACACATGCCGCCTCCTCGACATCCAGGAACTGCTGTCCGACTCAGGCATCGGCCGCGAGATGCACGTGATCGTCGGCCAGGGCCAGCTCGACTCCGTCCTGCACGCCGACCCGATGGGCCGCCGCGCCTTCATCGAGGAGGCCGCGGGCGTCCTCAAGCACCGCAAGCGCAAGGAAAAGGCCCTGCGCAAGCTGGACGCGATGCAGGCCAAACTCGCGCGCGTGCAGGACCTGACCGACGAGCTCAGAAGACAGCTCAAGCCCCTCGGCCGCCAGGCCGCCGTCGCACGCAGGGCCGCCGTCATCCAGGCCGACCTGCGCGACGCCCGCCTGCGCCTCCTCGCCGACGACCTCGTACGGCTGCGGGAGGCGCTCCAGACCGAGGTCGCCGACGAGGCCGCGCTGAAGGAACGCAAGGAGGCCGCCGAGCAGGAGCTGAGGAAGGCGCTCCAGCGCGAGGCCCTCCTGGAGGACGAGGTACGGCAGCTCACGCCGCGCCTGCAGCGGGCCCAGCAGACCTGGTACGAGCTGTCCCAGCTGGCCGAGCGGGTGCGCGGCACGATCTCGCTGGCCGACGCGCGGGTGAAGAGCGCGACGTCCGCGCCGCCGGAGGAGCGCCGGGGCCGCGACCCCGAGGACATGGAGCGAGAGGCCGCCCGCATCCGTGAGCAGGAGGCCGAGCTGGAAGCGGCCCTGGAGGCGGCCGAGCGGGCCCTGGAGGACACGGTCGCCCACCGTGCCGAACTGGAGCGGGAGCTCACCCTCGAAGAGCGCCGCCTGAAGGACGTCGCCCGCGCCATCGCCGACCGGCGCGAGGGGCTCGCCCGGCTGAACGGCCAGGTCAACGCGGCCCGTTCGCGTGCCGCCGCCGCCCAGTCGGAGATAGAGCGTCTGGCCTCCGCGCGGGACGAGGCGCAGGAGCGGGCCTTCACCGCGCAGGAGGAGTACGAGGCGCTGAAGGCCGAGGTCGACGGCCTGGACGCCGGTGACGCGGAACTCGCCGAGCAGCACGAGGCCGCGAAGTCCCAGCTCGCGGAGGCGGAGGCCGCCCTGACGGCGGCCCGCGAGGCGGCCACGGCGGCGGAGCGCAAGCGGGCCGCGACCCAGGCCCGGCACGAAGCGCTGGCACTCGGCCTGCGGCGCAAGGACGGCACGGGCGCGCTGCTCGGCGCGAAGGACCGCCTCACGGGGCTGCTGGGTCCGGCGGCGGAGCTGCTGACGGTGACGCCGGGGTACGAGGTGGCCCTCGCGGCCGCCTTCGGGGCGGCGGCGGACGCGATCGCGGTGACATCGCCGTCGGCCGCGGCCGACGCGATCCGGTTGCTGCGCAAGCAGGACGGCGGCCGGGCGGCGCTGCTGCTGGCGGGGGCACAGGAAGACACCGGTACGGCAGCCGACCCAGGGGGCGCGGGGCCGTATCAATATGCGGCTCCGCCGCAGGGCGCGACCAGCCACGACGAGCCCGCAGACGCCAGACCACCGTACGCGGCGGATTTCGTCCGCGGCCCCTCCGAACTCATGCCCGCCGTACGCCGCCTCCTTAACGGCATCGTCGTCGTCGGCACCCTTGAGGACGCCGAAGACCTGGTCTACGCCCACCCCGACCTCACCGCCGTCACCGCCGAAGGCGATCTCCTCGGCGCCCACTTCGCACAAGGCGGTTCCGCCGGGGCACCGAGCCTCCTGGAAGTGCAGGCCTCCGTGGACGAGGCCGCCGCCCAGCTGGAGGAGCTGGCGGTGCGGTGCGAGGAACTCACCGAGGCGCAGCACGCGGCCACCGAGCGGCGTAAGGAATGCGCCGCGCTCGTGGAGGCGGTGGGGGAGCGGCGTCGGGCGGCGGACCGGGAGAAGTCGGGCGTGGCCCAGCAGCTCGGCCGGCTCGCCGGCCAGGCACGGGGCGCGGCCGGCGAGGCGGAGCGTTCCGTCGCCGCCGCCGCGCGGGCGCAGGAGTCGCTCGACAAGGCGCTGACGGAGGTCGAGGAACTCGCCGAACGCCTGGCCGTCGCCGAGGAGATGCCGGTCGAGGAGGAGCCCGACACCTCGGTACGGGACCGTCTCGCCGCCGACGGCGCCAACGCGCGGCAGACCGAGATGGAGGCTCGCCTTCAGGTCCGTACACACGAAGAACGGGTCAAGGGCCTCGCCGGGCGCGCCGACTCCCTCGACCGCGCGGCCCGAGCGGAGCGCGAGGCACGCGCGCGTGCCGAGCAGCGGCGGGCCCGGCTGCGGCACGAGGCGGCCGTCGCGGAGGCCGTCGCCTCCGGCACCCGGCAGCTGCTCGCGCACGTCGAGGTGTCCGTGGCCCGCGCGCAGGAGGAGCGCGGCGCGGCCGAGGCCGCCAAGGCCTTGCGGGAGCGGGAGCTGACCGCCGCCCGCACCGCCGGTCGCGACCTCAAGGCCGAGCTGGACAAGCTGACCGACTCCGTCCACCGGGGCGAGGTCCTCGGCGCCGAGAAGCGGATGCGGATCGAGCAGCTGGAGACCAAGGCCCTGGAGGAACTGGGCGTCGAACCGGCCGGCCTGGTCACCGAGTACGGCCCCCACCAGCTCGTGCCGCCCTCCCTGGCGGCCGAGGGCGAGCAGCTCCCCGAGGACCCCGAGCACCCGCGCAACCAGCCCAGGCCGTTCGTGCGGGCGGAGCAGGAGAAGCGGCTCAAGGCGGCCGAGCGCGCCTACCAGCAGCTCGGCAAGGTCAACCCGCTCGCCCTGGAGGAGTTCGCGGCGCTGGAGGAGCGGCACAAGTTCCTCAGCGAGCAGCTGGAGGACCTGAAGAAGACCCGGGCCGACCTCCTCCAGGTCGTCAAGGAGGTCGACGAGCGCGTCGAGCAGGTCTTCACCGAGGCCTACCGGGACACCGCCCGGGAGTTCGAGGGCGTCTTCAGCCGGCTCTTCCCCGGTGGTGAGGGGCGGCTCATCCTGACCGACCCCGACAACATGCTCACCACCGGCGTCGACGTCGAGGCGCGACCGCCGGGCAAGAAGGTCAAGCGGCTGAGCCTGCTCTCGGGTGGTGAGCGCTCACTCACCGCAGTGGCGATGCTCGTGTCGATCTTCAAGGCCCGGCCGAGCCCGTTCTACGTCATGGACGAGGTCGAGGCCGCCCTCGACGACACCAACCTCCAGCGGCTGATCCGCATCATGCAGGAGCTGCAGGAGGCCTCGCAGCTGATCGTGATCACGCACCAGAAGCGCACGATGGAGGTCGCCGACGCGCTGTACGGCGTCTCCATGCAGGGCGACGGCGTGTCCAAGGTCATCAGCCAGCGGCTTCGCTAGGGCCCGGTCGCTCACGGAGCCTGGCTTCACTTCTTCACCATCACTTCAAGAAGTGAACACTCTCCACTCAACTGCGTCTCCAAAGTCACAGCAGTAGGCCTATTGACTTCGGAACTTGAAGGCATAGGGTCTCCAACGTTGCTTTTAACTTCAGGTATCACTGCCTGAAGCGGCTGACCCCCACCCGGCAGCGTTGCCGGGGCCCGAGGAGTACACGTGACCAGCACAGCGCAGGCATCCACGCCAGGAGCAAGGACGGCTCATCCCGAACATCTCGGGCACGTCGTCTTCATCACCGCGGCGGCCGCAATGGGCGGCTTCCTGTTCGGTTACGACAGCTCCGTCATCAACGGCGCCAACGGCGGCATCCAGGCCCGCTTCGACCTCAGCTCCGGCGTCACCGGCACGGTCGCCGCCAGCGCCCTGCTCGGCAGCGCCCTCGGCGCCGCGATCGCCGGCCGCATAGCCGACCGCATCGGCCGCATCCGCGTCATGCAGATCGCGGCGGTGCTGTTCGCCGTGAGCGCCGTCGGTTCCGGACTGCCGTTCGCCGCCTGGGACCTCGCCGCCTGGCGTGTCCTCGGTGGTATCGCCATCGGTATGGCCTCGGTCATCGGCCCGGCCTACATCGCCGAAGTCGCCCCGCCCGCCTACCGAGGCAGGCTCGCCTCCTTCCAGCAGGCCGCCATCGTCATCGGCATCGCCGTGTCGCAGCTGGTCAACTGGGCCATCCTGAACATGGCCGACGGCGAGGAACGCGGGACGATCGCGGGCCTGGAGGCCTGGCAGTGGATGCTCGGCGTGATGCTTTTGCCCGCCGTCATCTACGGGCTGCTGTCCTTCGCCATCCCCGAGTCCCCGCGCTACCTGATCAGCGTCGGCCGCATCGCCGACGCGAAGAAGGTCCTCGCCGACGTCGAGGGCGACGGTGACCTGGACGGCCGGGTCAGCGAGATCGAGCAGGCCATGAAGAGCGACCACAAGTCGACGTTCAAGGATCTGCTGGGCGGCCGCTTCGGCCTCCTGCCGATCGTCTGGATCGGTATCGGCCTGTCCGTCTTCCAGCAGCTGGTCGGCATCAACGTCATCTTCTACTACTCGAACCTGCTGTGGCAGTCGGTGGGCGTCGACCCGTCGAGCTCGTTCTTCTACTCGTTCGAGACCTCGATCATCAACATCATCGGCACCGTGATCGCGATGATCTTCGTCGACCGCATCGGCCGCAAGCCGCTCGCCCTCATCGGCTCCGTGGGCATGGGCATCTCGCTCGCCGCGGCCGCCTGGGCGTTCTCCTTCCAGCACGGCAACGACCCGCTGCCGACCGCGCAGGGCTACGTCGCGCTGATCGCCGCCAACGCCTTCGTGCTCTTCTTCGCGATGTCCTGGGGCGTGGTCGTCTGGGTCATGCTCGGCGAGGTCTTCCCGAACAAGATCCGCGCCGCCGCCCTGGGCGTGGCCGCCTCGGCCCAGTGGATCGCCAACTGGCTGATCACGATCACCTTCCCGGACCTGGCGGACTGGAACCTGTCGCTCACCTACGTCGCGTACGCGGTGTTCGCCTTCCTCTCCATCCCGTTCATCCTCAAGTTCGTGCCCGAGACCAAGGGCAAGAAGCTGGAGGAGATGGGCTGACCGCCCCCGACTCGGGGAGAAGGGCCAAGTCCCCGCTGCCCCTCTCCCCGTAATCCCGCCGCCGCCCCGGCTCGGCCACTGCCCGAGCCGGGGCGGCGGTGTCGTGTACGACGGGTCAGGCGTCGAGCGCCGGCAGCACCCGCTCGCAGAAGAGCCGCAGGCTCCGCCACCCCTCCTCCAGGGGCATCCCGCCCGACAGCGGATGCAGCACGTAGTTGTCGAACCCCAGCGCCGCGCACTGCTCCGGCGTCACGATCCGGTAGACGCCCTCGGCGCGCAGTTCCTCCACCGTCGTGGCCCCCGACTTCACCGCCGAGCGGATGTCCCCGGACTGCCAGGAGGCGTACGTCCGTGCCTCGTGCAGGAAGTGACCGCCGTACCGCGCCCACGCCCGGTCGGGGTCCTCGGCGATGTGCAGCAGCGGTGTCTCGGCCGCGGGCATCATGGTCCAGCCCTCGGTGCCGTACTCGACCAGCCGCTCCTTGTAGTACGCCTCCAGTTCCGGCAGGTGCGCGCTCGGGAAGAACGGCAGGCCGAGCCGGGCGGCCCGGCGGGCGGCGGCCTTCGAGGAACCGCCGACCAGGAGCAGGGGGTGCGGGTCGGTGTACGGGCGCGGGGTGATCCGTACCGTACGGCCGCGGTACTCGAACTCCTCGCCGGTCCACGCCTTCAGCAGCGTCTCCAGCAGTTCGTCCTGGAGGCGCCCGCGCCGCTTCCACTCCACGTCGAAGATCTCGTACTCCTCGGGCCGGTACCCGATCCCGGCGACCGTCACCAGCCGGCCGCCGCTCAGCAGATCCAGTACGGCGATCTCCTCGGCGAGCCGCAGCGGGTCGTGCAGCGGGCCGATGATCGCCGAGACGGTGACCGCGAGGCGCCGTGTCGCGCCGAAGACCGCCGCCGCGAAGGCGAACGGCGAGGGCAGCCAGTTGTTGTCGGCGCCGTGGTGCTCCTCGGTCTGCACGGTGGTGATGCCGTGCTCGTCGGCGTACGCGGCCATCTCCAGGGCCGCCCGGTAGCGGGCGGTGAGCGAGGCGGGGGTCGCGTCGGGCTCGACGAGGTTGAAGCGTACGACCGTGACGGGCATGGGGGTCCCCCTTCACCGGGCGGGTGTGGAGGTGGACGTTAGCTGACGGTGTGTCAGACATCCATAGGGGTGTCGCGGGACTCCATGGCTGATACTGGACGGGTTATGGACATCGTCATCCTTGCTGTAGTCATCGCCGTGGTGGTGCTCGCCGCGCTCGGCGGGCTCCTCGTCGGCACGCGGCGCAGGAAGCAGCCGCCCCCGCCGCCGCCCGCCGCCCCCGACATCACCGCCCCACCGGCCGAGCCGCACGTCGGCGACGAGGCCGAGACACCGCGCGACGAAGAGCGCCGGACCATAGAGGAGGTGGACCTTCCCGACGGCTCGACCGGGGTCGCCGTCGAGGAACCGCCCGTCGTCGAGGAGCTCCCGCCGACCGCGATCGAGGTCCCGGAGCCCACCGCGGGCCGCCTGATCCGCCTGCGCGCCCGGCTCTCCCGCTCGCAGACCGCCCTCGGCAAGGGGCTGCTCACGCTCCTGTCGCGCGAGCACCTCGACGAGGACACCTGGGAGGAGATCGAGGACACCCTGCTCACCGCCGATGTCGGCGTCCAGCCCACCCAGGAACTGGTGGACGGACTGCGCGAGCGCGTCCGGGTCCTCGGCACCCGCACCCCCGAGGAGCTGCGCGGCCTGCTGCGCGAGGAGCTGCTCAAGCTGGTCGGCCCCGACATGGACCGGGTGGTCAAGACCGAGCCCGAGACCAGCAAGCCCGGCATCGTGATGGTCGTCGGCGTCAACGGCACCGGCAAGACCACCACCACCGGCAAGCTCGCCCGCGTCCTCGTGGCCGACGGCCGCAGCGTGGTCCTGGGTGCCGCCGACACCTTCCGGGCCGCCGCCGCCGACCAGCTCCAGACCTGGGGCGAGCGCGTCGGCGCCTACACCGTGCGCGGGCCGGAGGGCGGCGACCCCGCCTCCGTCGCGTTCGACGCGGTGAAGGAGGGCAAGGAGATGGGCACCGACGTGGTGCTCATCGACACCGCCGGGCGCCTGCACACCAAGACCGGCCTCATGGACGAGCTCGGCAAGGTCAAGCGGGTCGTCGAGAAGCACGCGCCGCTGGACGAGGTGCTGCTGGTGCTGGACGCCACCACCGGGCAGAACGGCCTCGTGCAGGCCCGTGTCTTCGCCGAGGTCGTCGACATCACCGGCATCGTGCTCACCAAGCTGGACGGCACCGCCAAGGGCGGCATCGTCATCGCGGTGCAGCGCGAGCTGGGTGTGCCGGTGAAGCTGATCGGGCTGGGCGAGGGCGCCGACGACCTGGCGCCGTTCGAGCCGGAGGCGTTCGTTGACGCCCTTATCGGAGAGTGACACCGGCTACCGACTTCGGTACGTGGTGCAAGAAGCGCCCGCCTCCCAAGGTGCAGTCAGGGGGCGGGCGCTTCGCCGTGTACGTCTATGCGCGCGACCTGTGCGCGACGTAGGCCAGCGTGCCCAGCAGCAGCCTCGCCGCCGGCGGCTTCGTCGCCGTGTCCAGCGCCGGGGGCCGCAGCCAGCGCACCGGGCCCAGGCCGCCACGGTCGGACGGCGGGGCCGTGATGTGCGCCCCGGGGCCCAGGCCGCGCAGGTCGAGGTGGGTGGGGTCGTCCCAGCCCATGCGGTAGAGGAGCTCGGGGAGCTCGGCGGCGGCGCCGGGGGCGACGAAGAAGTGCGCGCGGCCGTCGGGTGTGGCGGTGACCGGGCCGAGGGGGAGGCCCATGCGTTCGAGCCGGGTCAGCGCGCGGCGTCCGGCGGGCTCGGCCACCTCGATCACGTCGAACGCCCGGCCCACCGGCAGCATCACCGACGCGCCCGGGTACTCCGACCACGCCTTGGTCACCTCGTCGAGCGTGGCCCCGGCCGGGACCTCGGGCGCGAAGTGGAGGGGGTGTGCGCCGGGCGCGGAGCAGTCGGAGCGGCCGCACGAACAGGTGCCCGCCGCGGCGCGCGCTCCGGGCACCGCGTCCCAGCCCCAGAGCCCGGTGAACTCGGCGACGGCGGTGCACTCCGAGGTGCGGCCGCGTCGCCGCGAGCCGGATCGGATCTCCCGAATGCCGCCGATCGTGAAGCCCATGCCCCCTCCAACGGTCCAACGCGCCGGTGGTTACGACGTGAAAGCGGATCGTGACTCTGTGTGCTTCCGGACGGTTCGTGTACCCCCTCGTGCCGCCTGGTCCACGCGGCGCTTGGAGGTATCCCGGGTTGTGGGCTGGGCGACACGCGCCCCTGAGTGCTTCCCTCCGCCCACTTCCGGCCGTCCTATGTCAAGTGAATCGCGGGAAGGCCACGGTGAGTTCATTCGAAGGGGTGGCGAATGGTGGCGATTCCTGGATCGCCATGGCTGGAGGCGTGATCGTAGGATTACTGTGAGTGCACACAGCTTCGGGGCACATGCGCTCGTGGGTATGCCGGGGGCAAGTCGACTTTCCGTTCGAAGGGTGACAACTGCCGGACGGGAGACCGTATTTACCGGCATTCTGATAGGGCTTGGCGCACTCGGTGACAAGTGGTCCAAGGGATGGGGGCGTTCCAGTGAGCGGCAACGGCGGAGGCGGTACGAGTGCCGGTAGCGCATCGCACGCTGACAAGCGCCCCAACGAGCTGCTCACGTCCTGGTTCGTGCGCAGCGGCTGGTCGAAGGGCGAGCTCGCCCGCCAAGTCAACCGCCGCGCACGCCAGTTGGGCGCCAACCACATCTCCACCGACACCTCCCGCGTACGCCGCTGGCTGGACGGCGAGAACCCCCGTGAGCCGATCCCGAGGATCCTGTCCGAGCTGTTCTCCGAGCGCTTCGGCTGTGTCGTCTCGGTCGAGGACCTCGGCCTGCGCGCCGCCCGTCAGTCACCCTCCGTGTCCGGCGTCGACCTGCCCTGGACCGGCCCGCAGACGGTGGCCCTGCTCAGCGAGTTCTCGCGCAGTGACCTGATGCTGGCGCGGCGCGGCTTCCTCGGGAGCTCGCTGGCCCTGTCCGCGGGCCCGGCGCTCATCGAGCCGATGCAGCGCTGGCTGGTCCCCACCCCGGCCGCCCCGCTCGAGGAGCCCCGGACCGTGCCGTCCTCCCGCGCGCGCGGCCGGCTGTCCAAGCCCGAGCTGGACCTGCTGGAGTCCACGACCGTCATGTTCCGGCAGTGGGACGCCCAGTGCGGCGGCGGCCTGCGCCGCAAGGCGGTCGTGGGCCAGCTGCACGAGGTCACCGACCTGCTCCAGGAGCCCCACCCCGAGGCCACCACCCGCAAGCTGTTCAAGGTCGCGGCCGAGCTCGCCGAGCTGGCCGGGTGGATGTCGTACGACGTCGGGCTCCAGCCCAC
Organism: Streptomyces sp. NPDC093568; assembly: GCF_044764945.1. Taxonomy (NCBI): domain Bacteria; kingdom Bacillati; phylum Actinomycetota; class Actinomycetes; order Kitasatosporales; family Streptomycetaceae; genus Streptomyces; species Streptomyces sp. NPDC093568. The sequence continues at coordinate 528,648 of NZ_JBIWJD010000004.1, forward strand.
CGCGCAGAAGTACTTCGTCCTCGCCCTGCACGCCGCCAAGGAGGCCGGTGACCGGCCGCTCGGCTCCTACGTCCTGTCCAGCATGAGCCGCCAGATGATCCACCTGGGCCGGCCCGACGACGCCCTGGAGCTGATCCACCTCGCGCAGTACGGCAGCCGGGACTGCGCGAGTCCGCGCACCCAGTCCATGCTGTATGCGATGGAGGCCCGCGCGTACGCCAACATGGGCCAGCCCGGCAAGTGCAAGCGGGCGGTGCGGATGGCCGAGGACACCTTCTCCGAGGCCGACGAGTGGGACGAGCCGGACCCCGACTGGATCCGCTTCTTCTCCGAGGCCGAGCTCTACGGAGAGAACAGCCACTCCTTCCGCGACCTCGCCTATGTCGCCGGCCGCAGCCCGACGTACGCCTCGCTGGCCGAACCGCTGATGCAGCAGGCGGTCGACCTGTTCGCGAAGGACAGCGAGCACCAGCGGTCGTACGCGCTGAATCTGATCGGTGTGGCCACGGTCCATCTGCTGCGGCGTGAGCCCGAGCAGAGCGCGGTCTACGCCGAGCAGGCCATGGCGGTCGCCAAGAAGGTGCGCTCCGAGCGCGTCAACACTCGTATTCGAAAGACGGTCGACACGGCCGTACGCGACTTCGGTGATCTCGCCGAGGTCGTGGACCTGACGGACAAGCTCGCCGTCGAGCTGCCCGAGACCGCGGAGGCGGTCTGAGCCCCGCGTCCCACCGCAGGGCAACCCCTGAACCCCGGCCGCGGCCGGTCCTCCCGAACTGCCCGACTCGGCTCCCCCATGCCAGGTCATCGGAAGGCCGACCGCGGTCGGCTTTTTTCCCTTCCATGAAGGTTGCGCCACGATAACGATCGGGCAGCCGAACATCCGGCAGTTCATCGACGCGTAACACGCAGGGCGCCTTCGTCACGGCGGCGAAACAACGAGGGGCTTCCACCGAAACGGCGCTGCGCCAATCTCTTGGCGCATAACCGGCCCACCCCTCAATCCGCTCAGGCTTCGCCCGCACGGGGCCGTACCAATGACGAGGAGACGCCGATGGCATCAGCCGCCATCACGCTTGCGGCGGACGCACCCACGCTGTCGTCCGCCAACACAGGCTTCATGCTCATCTGTTCCGCCCTGGTGATGCTCATGACACCGGGCCTGGCCTTCTTCTACGGAGGCATGGTCCGCGTCAAGAGCACCCTGAACATGCTGATGATGAGCTTCATCAGCCTGGGAATCGTCACCATCCTGTGGGTGCTGTACGGCTTCTCCATGGCGTTCGGCACCGACTCCGGCAGCCTCATCGGCTGGAACTCGGACTGGGTGGGCCTCAGCAACATCGGACTCACGGAGCTGTGGGACGGCTACACCATCCCGATCTTCGTGTTCATGGTGTTCCAGCTGATGTTCGCGATCATCACGCCCGCCCTGATCAGCGGTGCTCTCGCCGACCGCGTGAAGTTCACCGCGTGGGCGCTCTTCGTCGCCCTGTGGGCCACGGTCGTCTACTTCCCGGTCGCGCACTGGGTCTGGGGCGCCGGCGGCTGGGCCTTCGAGCTCGGTGTGATCGACTTCGCCGGTGGTACGGCGGTCCACATCAACGCCGGTGCCGCGGCGCTCGGCGTGATCCTCGTCATCGGCAAGCGCGTCGGCTTCAAGAAGGACCCGATGCGCCCGCACAGCCTCCCGCTGGTCATGCTCGGCGCCGGTCTGCTGTGGTTCGGCTGGTTCGGCTTCAACGCCGGCTCGTGGCTCGGCAACGACGACGGCGTCGGCGCGCTGATGTTCGTCAACACGCAGGTCGCCACCGCCGCCGCCATGCTGGCCTGGCTCATCTACGAGAAGATCCGCCACGGCGCGTTCACCACGCTGGGCGCCGCCTCCGGCGCGGTCGCCGGTCTGGTCGCCATCACCCCGTCCGGTGGCGCGGTCTCCCCGCTCGGCGCGATCGCCGTCGGTGCCATCGCCGGTCTGCTGTGCGCCATGGCCGTGGGCCTGAAGTACAAGCTCGGCTACGACGACTCGCTCGACGTCGTCGGCGTCCACCTGGTCGGCGGTGTCGTCGGCTCCCTGCTCATCGGCTTCTTCGCCACCGGCAAGGGCCAGTCCGATGTCGCGGGTCTCTTCTACGGCGGCGGCATGACCCAGTTCTGGAAGCAGTGCGCCGGTGTCTTCGCGGTCCTGGCCTACTCGCTGGTCGTCTCCGCGCTCCTCGCCTTCATCCTCGACAAGACCATCGGTATGCGGGTCCCCGAGGACGACGAGGTCGCCGGCATCGACCAAGCCGAGCACGCCGAGACCGCATACGACTTCAGCGGCGCCGGTGGCGGTGCCGCCCGGACCGCCGCAGCCCCCGCCCCGGTCGGCGCGGCCTCGAGCAAGAAGGTGGACGCATGAAGCTCATCACCGCAGTCGTCAAGCCCCACCGGCTCGACGAGATCAAGGAAGCCCTCCAGGCCTTCGGGGTCCACGGTCTGACCGTCACCGAGGCGAGCGGCTACGGTCGTCAGCGGGGCCACACCGAGGTCTACCGCGGTGCCGAGTACACCGTCGACCTGGTCCCGAAGATCCGCATCGAGGTCCTGGCCGAGGACGACGACGCCGAGCAGCTGATCGACGTCATCGTCAAGGCCGCCCGCACCGGCAAGATCGGTGACGGCAAGGTCTGGTCCCTGCCGGTCGAGACGGCCGTACGGGTGCGGACCGGCGAGCGCGGGCCCGACGCGCTCTGACGCAGGGCAACAGAACAGGAGTCGCTGGGTGACGAGCACGGACGTTTCCAAGGATGCAGAGGACTCGGGACCCAGCGGCTACGCGGCGGCCCGGCTGCGTCTCCTCACCGAGGAGGTGCGGTCCGGGCCGCCGCGCCGTGCCGCCCTCGCGCAGCTCACCGACGAGTGGCTGACCGGCCTGTTCGCGGCCGGCGCCGAGGGGCTGCGCGGTGTCTCCCTGGTCGCCGTCGGCGGATACGGCCGCGGCGAGCTGTCCCCGCGCAGCGACCTGGACCTGCTCCTGCTGCACGACGGCGGCGACAGCAAGACGGTGGCCGCGCTGGCCGACCGCATCTGGTACCCCGTGTGGGACCTCGGTCTCGCCCTCGACCACTCCGTGCGTACGCCGGCCGAGGCCCGCGCGACAGCGGGGGAGGACCTCAAGGTCCAACTCGGCCTGCTGGACGCACGGCACATCGCGGGCGACCTCGGCCTCACGGCCGGACTGCGCACGGCGGTCCTCGCCGACTGGCGCAACCAGGCCCCCAAGCGGCTGCCCGAACTCCAGGAGCTGTCCGCCGAACGCGCCGAGCGCCAGGGCGAGCTGCAGTACCTCCTGGAACCCGACCTGAAGGAGGCGCGCGGCGGTCTGCGGGACGCCACCATCCTGCGCGCCGTCGCCGCGTCCTGGCTGGCCGACGCCCCGCGCGAGGGCCTCGACGACGCCCGGCGCCGGCTGCTCGACGTACGCGACGCCCTGCACCTGACCACCGGACGGGCGACCGACCGGCTCTCGCTCCAGGAGCAGGACCAGGTCGCCGCCGAGCTCGGCCTGCTCGACGCCGACACGCTGCTGCGGCAGGTGTACGAGGCGGCGCGGGTGGTCTCGTACGCCAGTGATGTCACTTGGCGTGAAGTGGGGCGCGTGTTGCGGGCTCGCGCCGTGCGGCCGCGGCTGCGCGCCATGCTGGGCGGCGGTGCGAAACCGACCGCCGAGCGCTCCCCGCTCGCCGAGGGCGTCGTGGAGCAGGACGGCGAGGTGGTGCTCGCCCGAGCCGCGCGCCCCGACCGCGACCCCGTGCTCCCCTTGCGCGCCGCGGCGGCCGCCGCCCAGGCCGGACTCCCGCTCTCCCTGCACGCCGTACGGCGCATGGCGGCCGGCGCGCGCCCGCTGCCCACGCCCTGGCCCGCCGAGGCACGTGAGCAGCTGGTGACCCTGCTGGGCTCCGGACGGCCGACGGTCGAGGTGTGGGAGGCGCTGGAGGCCGAGGGTCTGATCACGCACTTCCTGCCGGACTGGGAGCGGGTGCGCTGCCGTCCGCAGCGCAACGCCGTGCACATCTGGACCGTCGACCGGCACCTCATCGAGACGGCCGTGCGCGCCTCCGAGTTCACGCGCCGCGTCCACCGCCCAGACCTGCTCCTGGTCGCCGCGCTGCTGCACGACATCGGCAAGGGCTGGCCCGGCGACCACTCCGTGGCCGGCGAGATCATCGTCAAGGACGTGGCCGCGCGCATCGGCTTCGACCGCGACGACGTGGCCGTGCTCTCCACCCTCGTTCTCCATCACCTGCTGCTCGTCGAGACGGCCACCCGGCGTGACCTGGAGGACCCGGCCACCGTGCGCGCGGTCGCCGAGGCCGTCGGTTCGCAGGGCACCCTGGAGCTGCTGCACGCCCTGACCGAGGCGGACGCGCTCGCCACCGGCCCGGCCGCGTGGTCGTCGTGGCGCGGGTCCCTCGTCGCCGACCTGGTGAAACGGGTCGGGGCCGTGCTCGCCGGGGACGACCCGGACGAGCCCGTGGCCGCCGCGCCCACCGCCGAGCAGGAGCGGCTCGCCATCGAGGCGGTCGCCACCGGCAGCCCCGTACTCTCGCTGCGCGCGCAGACCGAGCCGCCGGCCGAGGAGCAGCCCTCGGGCGACCCGGAGCCGCTCGGTGTGGAACTTCTCATCGCCGTCCCCGACCAGCCGGGCGTGCTGCCCGCGGTGGCCGGCGTCCTGGCGATGCACCGGCTCACCGTCCGCACCGCCGAGCTGAGCGCCCTGGACCTGCCCGACGGCGTCGAGGGCACCGTCCTGCTGCTGAACTGGCGGGTCGCCGCCGAGTACGGCTCGCTGCCGCAGGCGGCCCGGCTGCGCGCCGACCTCGTACGGGCGCTGGACGGCTCCCTGGACATCGCGGGCCGCCTCGCCGAGCGGGACGCGGCCTATCCGCGCCGCAGGGGCGTGGTCGCGCCGCCGCCGCGGGTGACGGTCCACCCGGCCGCCTCGCGGCTGGCCACGGTGATCGAGGTGCGCGCCCAGGACGCGCCGGGACTGCTGTTCCGGATCGGACGGGCGCTGGAGGACGCGAGCGTGCGGGTGCGCAGTGCGCATGTCAGCACCCTGGGCGCCAACGCCGTGGACGCGTTCTATGTCACAGGACCCGAGGGCGCGCCGCTGCCCGGTGACGAGGCGGCGTCCGTGGCGCGCAAGCTGGAGGAGACGTTGCGGGGCTGAGACCCTGTTCCAAGGCTCCGAACCCAGGGATCCCGGCAACCTGTGCCGCCGGGATACCCTGGAGGGCGATTCCCAGCTGCCACCGACCCCGAGGACCGCGAGCGCCGTGTTCGATACTCTCTCCGATCGCCTCTCAGCGACTTTCAAGAACCTGCGCGGCAAGGGACGGCTCTCCGAGGCGGACATCGACGCCACCGCGCGCGAGATCCGCATCGCGCTCCTCGAGGCGGACGTGGCGCTGCCCGTCGTCCGGACGTTCATCAAGAACGTCAAGGAGCGCGCGCTCGGCGTCGAGGTCTCCAAGGCGCTGAACCCGGCCCAGCAGGTCCTGAAGATCGTCAACGACGAGCTCGTCACGATCCTCGGCGGTGAGACCCGGCGACTGCGCTTCGCCAAGACGCCGCCGACCGTGATCATGCTGGCGGGTCTGCAGGGTGCCGGTAAGACGACCCTCGCGGGCAAGCTCGGCCACTGGCTGAAGGAGCAGGGCCACTCGCCGCTGCTGGTCGCCGCCGACCTCCAGCGCCCGAACGCCGTGAACCAGCTCAGCGTCGTCGCCGAGCGCGCCGGCGTCGCGGTCTACGCGCCCGAGCCGGGCAACGGCGTCGGTGACCCGGTCAAGGTCGCCAAGGACTCCATCGAGCACGCCAAGGCCAAGGTCCACGACATCGTGATCGTGGACACCGCCGGCCGCCTGGGCATCGACCAGGAGATGATGCAGCAGGCCGCCGACATCCGGGACGCGGTCTCGCCGGACGAGATCCTGTTCGTCGTCGACGCGATGATCGGTCAGGACGCGGTCAACACCGCCGAGGCCTTCCGCGACGGCGTCGGCTTCGACGGCGTGGTGCTCTCCAAGCTCGACGGTGACGCCCGCGGTGGTGCCGCCCTGTCGATCCGGCAGATCACCGGCAAGCCGATCATGTTCGCGTCGAACGGCGAGAAGCTCGACGACTTCGACGCCTTCCACCCGGACCGGATGGCCTCCCGCATCCTCGACATGGGTGACCTGCTCACCCTGATCGAGCAGGCGGAGAAGACCTTCGACCAGGCCGAAGCCCAGAAGATGGCGGAGAAGCTGGCCTCCAAGAAGGGCCAGGACTTCACCCTCGACGACTTCCTGGCCCAGATGGAGCAGGTCAGGAAGATGGGCTCCATCTCCAAGCTGCTCGGCATGCTCCCGGGAATGGGCCAGATCAAGGACCAGATCAACAACCTCGACGAGCGGGACGTCGACCGCACGGCCGCGATCATCAAGTCGATGACCCCGGCCGAGCGCCAGGAGCCGACGATCATCAACGGCTCGCGGCGCGCCCGTATCGCCCGCGGTTCCGGTGTCGAGGTCAGCGCGGTGAAGAACCTCGTCGAGCGGTTCTTCGAGGCCCGCAAGATGATGTCCCGCATGGCCCAGGGCGGCGGTATGCCCGGTATGCCGGGGATGCCGGGCATGGGCGGCGGTCCGGGCCGGACGAAGAAGCAGCCCAAGAAGGCCAAGGGCAAGCAGCGCTCCGGCAACCCGATGAAGCGCAAGCAGCAGGAGCAGGAGGAGGCCGCCCGCCGGGCCGCCGCCGCTCAGGCCGGCGGTGCCCTCGGACTGCCGGGTCAGCAGGCCGGGCAGGACTTCGAGCTGCCGGACGAGTTCAAGAAGTTCATGGGCTGAGCCCCTCCCGTACGTCACAGAGGGCGTCCCTCGTCACGAGGGGCGCCCTCTGCGCGTGCCAGGGCCCGCTGTCTGCCGTAACGTCCAGATATGAGCAATGCCGCGCCGCCACGCAAGGCCCCTGACCAGCCGTGGCGCACGGAGGGCACCCCCGACGAGCCGCCCCGCAAGCCCGGTGGCCGGCGCGCACGCGGCCGCTGGTGGGGCCTCCTGGTCACCGCGGTGGTCGTGTTCCTCCTGGCCTACATCGGACTGACGTACCTCGACGAGGGCGATGAGCCGACCATCTCGTACACCGAGTTCAGTCGGCAGGTCGACGACGGCAACGTCGACAAGATCTACTCCAAGGGCGACGCCATCCAGGGCGAGCTCAAGAGCGCCAGGGACGACCCCGACGGAGACGGCAAGTACACCAAGTTCAAGACCCAGCGCCCGGCCTTCGCCGACGACGACCTCTGGCAGGAGCTGAGCCGGAACGACGTCACGGTGACCGCGGAGCCGGTCGTGAAGCAGCGCGGTCTCCTGGTCAACCTGCTGATCTCGCTCGCGCCCCTCGTGATCATCGTCGCGCTGTGGCTCTTCGTCGCCCGCCGGTTCGCCGGGGGCCGCGGCGGCGCGGGCGGCATGTTCGGGCGCAAGCCGCCGCCCAAGCCGGTCGAGCTGCTGCCGGGCAAGCACCGCACGACGTTCGCCGACGTGGCCGGCATCGACGAGGTCAAGGGCGAGCTGGACGACGTCGTCGACTTCCTGGAGCATCCCGACGCCTACCGCAGGATGGGCGCGAAGATGCCCCGCGGTGTGCTCCTCGCGGGCTCGCCGGGCACCGGCAAGACGCTGCTGGCGCGGGCCGTGGCGGGCGAGGCGGGCGTGCCCTTCTTCTCCGCCTCCGCCTCCGAGTTCATCGAGATGATCGTGGGCGTCGGCGCCTCCCGCGTCCGGGAGCTGTTCGCCGAGGCCCGCAAGGTGGCGCCGTCGATCATCTTCATCGACGAGATCGACACCATCGGGCGGGTGCGCAGCGGCGGCGCGTCGGTCAGCGGTCACGACGAGCGCGAGCAGACCCTGAACCAGATCCTCACCGAGATGGACGGCTTCTCCGGCTCCGAGGGCGTGATCGTCATCGCCGCGACGAACCGCGCCGACATCCTGGACCCGGCGCTGACCCGCCCCGGCCGCTTCGACCGGGTCGTCAACGTCTCCCCGCCGGACCGCCGGGGACGCGAGGCGATCCTGGCGATCCACACCCGCGACATCCCGCTCGCCGAGGACGTGGACCTCCTCCAGCTCGCCCGCAAGACGCCGGGCATGACGGGTGCGGATCTGGCCAACCTCGCCAACGAGGGCGCGCTCCTCGCGGTCAAGCGGGGCCAGGAACAGGTCACCGCCGCGGACCTCTCCGAGGCCCTGGAGAAGGTGCAGCTCGGCGCCGAACGCACCCTCGTGATGCCCGAGGAGGACCGCCGCCGCACCGCGTTCCACGAGAGCGGGCACGCCCTGCTCGGCATGCTCCAGCCGGGCGCCGATCCGGTCCGCAAGATCACCATCGTGCCGCGCGGCCGGGCGCTCGGCGTGACGATGTCGACCCCCGAGGTGGAGCGGTACGCGCACTCGGAGGAGTACCTGCGCGGCCGGATCATCGGCGCCCTGGGCGGCATGGCCGCCGAGGACGTGGTCTACGGGGTCGTCACCACCGGCGCCGAGAACGACCTCGAACAGGTCACCAACATCGCGCGCGGGATGGTGGCCCGCTGGGGCATGAGCGAACGCGTCGGCCGGCTGTCCGCCCTGCCGAGCGACGCCCAGCAGGCGTACGGACTCTCCGCCGCCCCGCAGACCCTCGACGTCATCGACGACGAGATGCGCCGGATCGTCGACGCCTGCTACGAGGAGGCCTGCCGCAAACTCCGCGACCACCGCACGAAGTTGGACGCACTCGCCGAGGCGCTGCTGGAGAACGAGACCCTGGAGGAGGCGGACGCCTACCGGATCGCCGGGATCACCCGGCTGACCAAGGACTCCGAGGTCTGAAAGCTCAGGGGACCCGCGCGATCAGGTACCGGAACACGTTCGGCATCCAGACCGTCCCGTCCCGCCGCTGGTGCGGGTGCAGCGCCTCCGTCAACTCCTTGTCGACCTGGGCCTGGTCGGTCGCGGCGATCGCCGCGTCGAACAACCCCGTCGACAGCAGTCCGCGTCCGGCACTGTCGACATCCGCGTACCCGAACGGGCACGCCACCCGCCCGGAACCGTCGGGCCTGAGGCCCGCCCGCTGGGCGACCTCCTCCAGGTCGTCGCGCAGGGCCGGGCGCCAACTGCCCGTGCTGCGCAGGGGATCGGCCAGCTTCGTGGCCACCCGCAGCACCGACGACGTGGCGCAGCGCTCCGGCGGACCCCAGCCGGCGAGCACCACGGGAGCCCCCCGCTCGGTGAGCGGTGTCGCGGCGGCGAGCAGGTCGGCGAGCCCCTCGGAGTCACCCGCGAGGCACCCGATCGGCTCGAACGCCGTCACCAGGGTGAACGCGGGAGTGCTCGCGTCGGCCGCGTCCTGGGGCGGGCCGTCGACGAGCCTGGCCCCGGCACGTGCCCGCCCGTCCCAGGCCTCGGGCAGCAGCCGCTGCCTGGCGAGGGCCAGCCGTTCGGGTGAGTCGGACTCGGCACCGGTGACGACCGCGCCTCTGGAAGCCGCCATCAGCAGGGCGAGCCCACTGCCGCAGCCCAGGCCCAGCAGCCTGGTACCCGGGCCCACTTCCAGTCGCTCGTAGACGGCCTCGTAGAGCGGGACCAGCATCCGCTCCTGGATCTCGGACCAGTCACGCGCGCGTGCACACAGGTCCACCCGGGGTGTCGCGCCCGCGTGGGACAGGTGCTGCCGCACGAGCGTAGGTGTCATGTAAAGCGCCCCATTCCGACGAGAGTTGTCACTGTGCCCGACTGTCGTAGCGCCGTGTGACGATGCGCTCACGCTCCCCCGTATGCCAGGAAACTCCGCCCCCGACTCCGCGTCCAGGGGTTGCGGAGCCCGGCTTGCGGGTTCGTTGTGTCCGTGGCCGAAATTCACATTCCGGCAACATGGGCCCGTACCATCTGGCCATGGCAAAGGCACCCGTTCTTACGCCACGGGCACATGACTTCCCGCGCTGGTACCAGGACCTGATCAACAAGGCCGAGCTCGCGGACAACGGTCCGGTGCGCGGCACGATGGTCATCCGGCCATACGGCTACGGGCTGTGGGAGCGGATGCAGGCGGAGATGGACGCCCGTATCAAGCGGGCCGGAGCCGCCAACGCCTACTTCCCGCTGTTCATCCCGCAGTCGTACCTGACGCGGGAGGCCGAGCACGTCGAGGGATTCGCTCCCGAGCTGGCCGTCGTCACGCACGGCGGCGGCAAGGAGCTGGAGGAGCCCGTCGTCGTCCGGCCCACCTCCGAGACGATCATCAACGAGTACTTCTCCAAGTGGGTGCAGAGCTACCGCGACCTGCCGCTGCTGATCAACCAGTGGGCGAACGTGGTGCGTTGGGAGATGCGCCCGCGGGTGTTCCTGCGCACCACGGAGTTCCTCTGGCAGGAGGGCCACACCGCCCACGCCACCTACGAGGACGCACGGGACTACGCCGCGTACATCCACCGGGACGTGTACGCCGACTTCATGGTCGACGTCCTGGGGATCGACGTGGTGCTCGGCCGCAAGACCGCGAGCGAGCGCTTCGCCGGGGCGATCAACACCCTCACCCTCGAAGCGATGATGGGCGACGGCAAGGCTCTGCAGATGGGCACGAGCCACGAGCTCGGCCAGAACTTCGCCAAGGCCTTTTCGACCCGGTACCTGTCGAAGGAGGGTCGCGAGGAGTACGTCTGGCAGACCTCCTGGGGCTCCTCCACGCGCATGGTCGGCGGGCTGATCATGGCGCACGGCGACGACGACGGCCTGCGGGTGCCACCGCGGCTGGCGCCGGTCCAGGCGGTCGTCCTCGCGATCAAGGGGGACGAGCCGGTTCTGGCCAAGGTCCGTGAGATCGGCGACCGGCTGGCCGCGGCGGGCGTACGGGTCCAGGTCGACGACCGCACGGACACCCCGTTCGGGCGCCGCGCGGTCGACTGGGAACTCAAGGGCGTGCCGGTACGGATCGAGGTCGGGCCCCGTGACCTGGAGGGCGGCACGGCGATGCTCGCGCGGCGGATCCCGGGCGGCAAGGAGCCGGTCGCGCTCGACGCCCTGGCCGGGCTGCTCCCCGCGATCCTGGAGGAGGATCAGGCGCTGCTGCTGCGCCAGTCCCGCGAGCGCCGCGAATCGCGGACGTCGGACGTGTCGACGGTCGAGGAAGCCGTCGAGGTCGCCACCGCCGGCGGCTGGGCCCGCCTGCCGTGGGCGACGCTCGGCGAGGAAGGCGAGGCCGGACTGGCCGAGCACGCCGTGACCGTACGGTGCCTGGTCGCCGAGGACGGGTCGGTGCCGGACGCCGACGACGCACCGGGTAACGTCGCCGTCGTCGCGCGCGCTTACTGATATGACGCGTGTGGGGGGCGAGAGCGGCCGAAACGCCTCTTGCGCATCCGCGGACCACAGCGGCATCGGCGCGTGGACGGGGCGTACGCGCCGGTCAAGAGGGGCGGCCCGTAAGGGCCCCCTTTGAGGGTGGTGGTGGGAGACGGGTGGGCGTACGTCAGGCTACGCACCACCTTGTAGCGACCTGTGAGGCTTCTCCGCAGATCGGCGCACCCGCCCTCGTCAGGGCGCATCATTCGCAACTGACGGGTACGTGCAAATTATTTGGGATGGCCCGGAATCGGAACACAGGGGCACTCCGGCTCGTTGTCATTACGTGAGCACGACACAGACACCACCTGTTCTCGCCGCAGAGCTGGCAGAGGCGTGGGCCGACATTCAGCGGTACCACCCCGAGCTGCCGGATCTCGCCGCGCCAGAGTCCCTGATCGGGGAGTCGTCGTCCGCGTGCGGTCACGAGCTCTCCTTCGAGCGACTGCTTCACGAGGCAGTCCATGGCATCGCCGCCTCGCGCGGCGTCCGCGACACCTCCCGGGCCGGCCGGTACCACAACCGCAGATTCCTCGCGATCGCCGAGGAGCTGGGTCTGGACCACCCGGAGGAGCCCCATCCGAGCAGCGGCTTCTCCCTGGTCACGCTGAACCCCGAGGCCAAGCGGCGCTACCGCCCGACCATCGAACGCCTCCAGCGCGCACTGAAGGCCCACACCGCGGCGACCTCCGCCGACAACACCAGCCGGACCTTCCGCGGCCCGGCCGCCCGTCACGGATCCTCCGGCGGCGGCGTCCGCGTCAAGGCGGTCTGCGACTGCGGCCGCAACGTCCGGGTCGTCCCCTCGGTCCTGGCCCAGGCCCCGATCGTGTGCGGCGGCTGCGGGAAGCCGTTCCGGATCCCCGAGGTGGTCGGAGCGGCGTAACGGCACCAGTGCGTGAGGCACCGACATCTCGTGGCTGTCGGTTCATCATGCGGTGTCGCTCGCGGGGTGCCGCCGTGCGGTCGAACGGCACCCCGCAAGCGCCGGCTGCGCGCTCCACCCGCAGGGCACCCGAAGCGCCGGGTGCCTTTCAGTCATGCCCTGGCGCCGTCCCCGCCCCCTCGGCCAAGGGCGACCCGCCGGGTATGGCACAATGGCTAGCTGTACTCGACAGCCGCACAGGACCCCTCTCTCCTCCGGCTGACGCGTCCATCGGGCACTCGGGTACCGCAACCCCACGCGGCCTTTCTCGCCGTGCCCAACCACGTCAAATCCAGGAGAATCCACTCCCGTGGCAGTCAAGATCAAGCTGAAGCGTCTGGGCAAGATCCGTTCGCCTCACTACCGCATCGTCGTCGCCGACTCCCGCACCCGCCGTGACGGCCGTGCGATCGAGGAGATCGGCAAGTACCACCCGACCTACAACCCGTCGGTCATCGAGGTGGACGCCGACCGTGTGGCGTACTGGCTGGGTGTCGGTGCGCAGCCGACCGAGCCCGTCCTCGCCATTCTGAAGAAGACCGGCGACTGGCAGAAGTTCAAGGGCGAGCCCGCCCCGGCGCCGCTGCTGGTTGCCGAGCCGAAGAAGGCGCGTCCCTCGTTCGAGGCCCTCGGTGGCGACGACGAGGGCAAGGGTGAGGCGATCACCCAGAAGAAGAAGGCGGAGAAGAAGGACGAGGCTGCCGCCGAGTCCGAGTCGGCCGAGGCCTGAGCATGCTCGAGGAGGCTCTCGAGCACCTCGTGAAGGGCATCGTCGACAACCCTGACGATGTGCAGGTCGCTTCCCGCAACCTGCGCCGTGGGCGCGTGCTGGAGGTCCGGGTCCACCCCGACGACCTCGGCAAGGTGATCGGCCGCAACGGCCGTACCGCCCGCGCGCTGCGCACCGTCGTGGGCGCCATCGGCGGCCGCGGCGTCCGTGTCGACCTCGTCGACGTGGACCACGTCCGCTGACGCCGAACGCAGCACCGGCTCGGGCCGGGGAGGGCCACTGGCCGTCCCCGGCCCGCAGTTGTTCCGTCGTTCCTACAGGAGAGCAAGCACAGTGCAGCTGGTAGTCGCACGGATCGGCCGCGCCCACGGCATCAAGGGCGAGGTCACCGTCGAGGTACGCACGGACGAGCCGGAGCTCAGGCTCGCCCCCGGCGCCGTACTCGCCACCGATCCCGCCTCCGCGGGCCCGCTCACCATCGAGACCGGCCGGGTCCACAGCGGCCGCCTCCTGCTGCGTTTCGAGGGCGTGCGCGACCGCACCGGCGCCGAGGCCCTGCGCAACATCGTCCTGATCGCCGACGTCGACCCGGACGAACTGCCCGAGGACGAGGACGAGTACTACGACCACCAGCTCATGGACCTGGACGTCGTGACCGCTGACGGCGTCGAGGTCGGCCGTATCACCGAGATCTCGCACCTGCCCTCCCAGGACCTGTTCATCGTCGAGCGGCCCGACGGGAGCGAGGTGATGATCCCCTTCGTCGAGGAGATCGTCACGGAGATCGACCTGGAGGAGCAGCGGGCGGTCATCACCCCGCCGCCCGGCCTGATCGACGACCAGGCGGCCCGCGAGGAAGTCGCTGATGGACACAGTGCCTCGTCCCGGGACGACAGCGCATGAGGCTCGACGTCGTCACGATCTTCCCGGAGTACCTGGAGCCCCTGAACGTCTCCCTGGTCGGCAAGGCACGCGCGCGTGGGCAGCTCGACGTCCAGGTGCACGATCTGCGCGACTGGACGTACGACCGCCACAACACGGTCGACGACACGCCCTACGGCGGCGGCCCCGGCATGGTCATGAAGACCGATCCCTGGGGTGACGCACTGGACTCCGTCCTGGCGGACGGTTACGAGAGCGGCTCCCACGAGCCGTGCCTGATCGTCCCCACCCCCAGCGGGCGCCCCTTCACCCAGGAACTCGCCGTCGAACTGTCCGAGCGGCCCTGGCTGATCTTCACGCCGGCCCGCTACGAGGGCATCGACCGCCGCGTCATCGACGAGTACGCCACCCGGATGCCCGTCCACGAGGTGTCCATCGGCGACTACGTCCTCGCCGGCGGCGAGGCGGCCGTCCTGGTCGTCACGGAGGCCGTGGCGCGCCTGCTGCCCGGCGTCCTGGGCAACGCCGAGTCCCACCGGGACGACTCCTTCGCGCCGGGCGCGATGGCGAGCCTCCTGGAGGGCCCCGTCTACACCAAGCCGCCCCAGTGGCGCGGCCGGGACATCCCGGACGTGCTGCTCAGCGGCCACCACGGCAAGATCGCGCGCTGGCGGCGGGACGAGGCGCTCAGGCGCACGACGGCCAACCGGCCCGACCTCATCGAGCGTTGCGACCCCAAGGCCTTCGACAAGAAGGACCGCGAGATGCTCTCCATCCTGGGCTGGATGCCCGACCCGGAAGGGGAGCCGTTCGGCCGATTTTGGCGCAGGGCCGAGGGCGTGGAAGAATAGTCCGCTGTTGTGCGTCTCCGGCGCGCGCCCCTGCCACAGGGGGACACGACGCCCGCCCCGACACGGACAGCATCCTCACGAAGAACTAGCTCCCGCCTATGACCTGTGGCATGGGCGAAGAAAGCAGACGAAATGTCTCACCTGCTCGACTCCGTCGACTCCGCGTCGCTGCGCAGCGACGTCCCGGCCTTCCGCCCGGGTGACACCGTCAACGTCCACGTCCGCGTCATCGAGGGCAACCGCTCCCGTGTGCAGCAGTTCAAGGGCGTTGTGATCCGTCGCCAGGGTGCCGGCGTGCGCGAGACCTTCACGGTCCGCAAGGTCTCCTTCTCCGTCGGCGTCGAGCGCACCTTCCCGGTGCACACCCCGATCGTGGAGAAGATCGAGCTCGTCACCCGCGGTGACGTGCGTCGCGCCAAGCTGTACTACCTGCGCGACCTGCGCGGCAAGGCGGCGAAGATCAAGGAGAAGCGCGAGAACTGAGCGCTTCAGGGGGCTCGCCCCCGCGGGGTCCGAAGCGGGGCCGGATAACATCTGGCCCCGATGGACACCGAAGCACAGCCGACGGAGCGCGACCGCTCCTCCCGCCCTTCCGACCCCGAGGCGATCTCGGACCCGGAGGGTCAGGAGGGACGGTCGCGTTTCGCGTTCGCCTCGCGCTTCACCGAGTGGCTGCCGGGCGGACGGATCAGCCTGACGCTGCTGGTCCTGCTGGTGTTCCTCCTGCTGCTCAACACGTTCGTGGTGCGGCCGTTCGAGATTCCCAGCGGATCCATGGAGTCCGGATTGAGGATCGGGGACCGCGTTCTCGTAAATAAGTTGGCGTACCGTTTCGGTGCCGATCCGCGGCGCGGGGATGTTGTCGTGTTCGACGGAACCGGGTACTTCGGGGATGCGGACTACATCAAACGCGTTGTGGGTGTGGGGGGAGACCACGTGGTCTGCTGTGACAAGGAGGGGAGGATCCAGGTGAACGGCCGGTCGGTCGACGAGTCGACGTTCCTGTACCCCGGCGACAGCCCGTCCGCGGTGCGCTTCGACGTCGTCGTGCCCGACGGCACCCTGTTCGTCCTCGGCGACCACCGCAGTGCCTCCAGCGACTCCCGCGACCATCTGGGCTCGCCCGGCGGCGGCATGATCCCGGTCGACGACGTCGTGGGCCGCGCCGACTGGATCGTCTGGCCGACCGCCCACTGGACCCGCCTGGCCCGCCCGGACGCCTACGCGCGCGTGCCCGCGTCGAACGGGGCGGGCGCCCATGGGTAACCGTGGCAAGCCCCGCGGCGTCCCCAGCAGCCCCGCCGACAACCTGCTGCCCACCGGTGCGCGGCGTGCCGCAAGCCCCGCCGGCGGGCGTACCCGCGCGGAGCGGCGCAAGCTCCAGCGCAAGGTCAAACGGCGCCGCAGGCGCTCCGCGATCAAGGAGATACCCCTCCTGGTCGGCGTCGCGGTCCTCATAGCGCTCGTCCTGAAGACCTTCCTCGTCCAGGCCTTCGTGATCCCCTCCGGCTCCATGGAGCAGACGATCCAGATCGGCGACCGCGTCCTCGTCGACAAGCTCACCCCCTGGTTCGGCTCCAAGCCGCAGCGCGGTGACGTCGTCGTCTTCAAGGACCCCGGTGGCTGGCTGCGGGACGAGCAGACGACGGTGAAGAAGGAGGACCCCGTCGTCGTCAAGCAGGTCAAGGAGGCGCTCACCTTCATCGGCCTGCTGCCGTCCGACGACGAGAAGGACCTCATCAAGCGGGTCGTCGGGGTCGGCGGCGACCGCGTCAAGTGCTGTGACGGGCAGGGGCGGGTCACCGTCAACGGCATTCCGCTGAACGAGGACTATCTCTACCCCGGCAACGCCCCCTCCGAGGCGCGGTTCGAGATCACCGTCCCGCAGGGCCGGCTGTGGGTGATGGGAGACCACCGGGCCAACTCCGCGGACTCCCGAGCCCACCAGGACCAGGGCTACGGCGGCACGGTCTCCGAGGAGGAGGTCGTCGGACGGGCGATGTGGATCGCCTGGCCCCTCGGCCACTGGACCACTCTGGAGGAGCCGAACACCTACGCCTCCGTGTCCGACTGGGGGACGGGGTCGACCGCTGCTCCCCAGCTGTCGCATAGGGTTGCACAGGACCATTCGAACGGAACGATCCAGCTCCCGAGCCCTGCGGAACTCCCGCTCGTTATGGGAGTGGTGGGCCTGCGCCGCGCATGGGGCAGGCAGCGGCACAGAGTAAGGAGTTGGCGTGGGGGATGTGGCGGTTGGCGCACGGTCCGGGCACGACGGCGAGGAGCACCGCGGACACCCCGTGGAAGCAGCCGACCCGGCCGCGGACGGCGCCGTGACCTCCGGGAATGAGCCCGGACCGGCCGGCAGCGGCGGAGGGTCGGGCGGACGGCCGCCCACCGATGACGAGGAGTCCGGGGCTGCCCCCGGGCCCAAGAAGCAGCGCTCCTTCTGGAAGGAGCTGCCGATCCTGATCGGTATCGCGCTCGTTCTCGCGCTGCTGATCAAGACGTTCCTGGTGCAGGCGTTCTCGATCCCGTCGGACTCGATGCAGAACACCCTCCAGCAGGGTGACCGCGTCCTGGTCGACAAGCTCACCCCGTGGTTCGGCTCCGAGCCCGAGCGCGGCGAGGTCGTCGTCTTCCACGACCCGGACAACTGGCTGGCGGGCGAGCCCACCCCGGACCCCAACGCGCTGCAGACCTTCCTCAGCTGGATCGGCCTGATGCCGTCCGCGGAGGAGAAGGACCTGATCAAGCGGGTGGTCGGCGTCGGCGGCGACACCGTCGAGTGCAAGAAGACCGGGCCGCTGACGGTCAACGGCAAGGCGTTGAACGAGCCTTACGTCTACCCCGGCAACACGCCGTGCAGCATGGACGACCAGGGCGGAGTGTTCAAGGTGAAGGTCCCGGAGGGCTTCATCTGGGTCATGGGCGACCACCGGCAGAACTCCCGGGACTCGCGGTACAACCAGTCCGACCGCAACCACGGCATGGTCCCCGTCAACGAGGTCGTCGGCCGCGCCATCGTCATCGCCTGGCCGGTCAACCGCTGGGGCACCCTGCCGGTTCCGGCCACCTTCGACCAGAACCTGAACGCCGGATCCGCCGCTCTGACGGTCGCGCCGCAGGGTCTCGCCCTGGCGGGTGCGGTGCCGTTCGTGCTGTGGCGCCGGCGCCGGATCGCGGCGGCGGAGACGCGCTGAGGCGGAAAACGCGCTGAGGTGGAATACGCGCGGAGGCGCATACGTGCTGCGGCGCATACCTGCTGCGGCGCTGATGTGCCTGAGGCGCTGACGTGCTGAGGCCACCCACAGCACCTCCACAAAGGCTTGGGAAACCTTTGCCGAGCGTGCCGCCTCGGGGCCCGAGGAGGGGCTGCCCGGTGGTGGTACCGCCGGGTAGGGTGCGGATCCATGGGTGGCGAGAGCACTACACGTACGGTGCCGCGTGACAGCGGCGCGAGCAGGGGCCCGGCGGGCAGCCGGACCGGACAGCGACTGTCCGGACTGGCCGTGGCGCTGGGCCTGGTGCTGTTCCTGGGCGGATTCGCCTGGGGAGCGGTGATCTACCGGCCGTACATCGTGCCCACCCCCTCGATGGAGCCGACGATCGGCGCGGGTGACCGGGTGCTGGCCGAGCGCATCGACGGCGACGACATCCGCCGCGGCGACGTCGTCGTCTTCACCGACAAGTCCTGGGTGAGCAACGCGCCCGTCGTCAAGCGTGTGGTCGCGGTCGGCGGGGACACGGTCGCCTGCTGCACCGACGGCAAGCTGACCGTCAACGGCAAGCGGATCGACGAGCCGTATCTGCCCAAGGGCACCCTGGCCGAGATCCAGAACTTCCCGACGGTCACCGTCCCGCAGGGCCGGCTCTTCCTCCTCGGTGACGAGCGCAGCGGCTCCCTGGACTCCACCGCCCACCTCACGGACGCCGCCGGCGGCACGGTGGCCCGCAGCGCCGTGTCGGCCCGGGTGGACGCCGTCGTATGGCCCATGGACGGCATGCTGACGCGCCCCACGGGCTTCGAGCAGCTGGGCGCGCTGTCGTCGCCCGGTCCGCTGCGCACGCTCGTCGCGCTCGTCGTCGCGGGCGCCGTGCTGGTCCTGGGCGGCGGTGCGTACGGTCCGGTCGCGAAGCTGCTCGGCGGCCGCCGCTCCGGCACGCGGACGGAGCCCGCGGGTGTCCGCTGAGGCGGTGCAGGAGCACGAAGGCGGGTTGCGCAAGGTCGCCCGGGTCGTGCTGCTCGACCCCGACGACCGCATTCTGCTGCTGTACGGCCATGAGCCGGAGGATCCGGCCGACAACTGGTGGTTCACGCCCGGCGGGGGACTCGAGGGCGACGAGACGCGGGAGGAGGCCGCGCTGCGGGAACTCGCCGAGGAGACCGGCATCACGGAGGTCGAGCTAGGCCCCGTGCTGTGGCGGCGCAGGTGCTCGTTCCCGTTCGCGGGGCGTCGCTGGGACCAGGACGAGTGGTACTACCTGGCCCGTACCACCCAGACGGCCACCCGGGCCGTGGCCCTCACCGAACTGGAGCGGCGCAGTGTCGCCGGTGCGCGCTGGTGGACGTGTCAGGAACTTGCCCGAGCGCATGAGACGGTGTATCCGACCAGACTCGCCGAGCTGCTGCGCACGCTGCTCGACGAAGGTCCCCCCGCCGGGCCCGTGACCCTTGACCCCGAAATTGTCTAGGTGCTGACGGGACTGGCGCACAATGGTGGGATCGCACGGCTGAAGGGGAACATGCCATGAGCGCCGAGGACCTCGAGAAGTACGAGACCGAGATGGAGCTCAAGCTCTATCGGGAGTACCGCGATGTCGTCGGTCTGTTCAAGTACGTGATCGAGACCGAGCGCCGCTTCTACCTGACCAACGACTACGAGATGCAGGTGCACTCGGTCCAGGGTGAGGTGTTCTTCGAGGTGTCGATGGCGGATGCCTGGGTGTGGGACATGTACCGCCCGGCGCGGTTCGTCAAGCAGGTCCGGGTGTTGACGTTCAAGGACGTGAACATCGAGGAGCTGAACAAGAGTGATCTGGAGTTGCCTTCCGGGTGACGGAGTTTTCCACAACCGGTGAGTAGTCCACCAAGATCAACTCGGTGAACTGTTTCGCGTGAGGGTTGGCGCCGGAGGTGGTGCCGACATGAACGCACGGAGTGCACTCGGCAGGTACGGCGAGACCCTGGCCGCGCGGCGGCTGGTCGAGGCCGGGATGACGGTCCTGGAGCGCAACTGGCGCTGCGGCAGGACAGGTGAGATCGACATCGTGGCGCGGGACGGCGACGTCCTGGTCGTCTGCGAGGTCAAGACACGCAGGAAGGGTGCCTTCGAGCATCCGATGGCCGCGGTGACCTTGGAGAAGGCGCAGCGGCTGCGGGGCCTCGCGGAGAGCTGGCTCCACACCCACGGCGGCGCCCCACCGGGAGGCGTCCGCATCGACCTGATCGGCGTCGTCCTGCCGGAGCGCGGCGCCCCCGTCGTCGAGCACGCGCGGGGGGTGGCCTGAGATGGGATTCGCTCGTACGTGCTCGGTGGCCCTGGTCGGCGTCGAGGGTGTCCTGGTCGAGGTCCAGGCGGACCTGGAGCCCGGGGTGGCGGCGTTCACCTTGGTGGGCCTGCCGGACAAGAGCCTTTCGGAGAGCCGGGACCGGGTCCGGGCGGCCGTCGTGAACTCGGGCGGCGAGTGGCCGCAGAAGAAGCTGACGGTGGGGCTCAGTCCGGCGTCGGTGCCCAAGGCGGGCAGCGGCTTCGACCTGGCGGTCGCCTGCGCGGTGCTCGGCGCGGCGGAGCGGATCGACCCGCGGGTTCTCGCCGACATCGTCATGATCGGCGAACTGGGACTGGACGGACGCGTGCGTCCCGTCCGGGGCATCCTGCCCGCCGTGCTGGCCGCCGCCGACGCCGGCTACGAGCAGGTGGTCGTCCCGGAGTGCGCCGCGGCGGAGGCGTCGCTGGTGCCGGGAGTGTCCGTCCTGGGAGTGCGCAGCCTGCGGCAGCTGATCGCCGTCCTCGCCGACGAACCCGTACCCGACGAGGAGCCCCAGGAGCAGGGCCGGCCGGATCCGCTGCTCGCCGGCCTGCGGGTGCCGGGGACGAGCGCGGCCACGGGCATCCACAGCATGGGCGCCGCCCAGCCGGACGGCGGGCACGACCTGGCCGACGTGGTGGGCCAGATCTCGGCGCGCACGGCTGTGGAGGTCGCCGCGGCGGGTGGGCACCACCTGTTCCTGGAGGGGCCGCCGGGCGCGGGCAAGACGATGCTGGCCGAGCGGCTGCCGGCCATCCTGCCCCGGCTCACCAGGCCGGAGTCGCTGGAGGTCACGGCGGTGCACTCGGTCGCGGGGCTGCTGCCCCCGGGCAAGCCCCTGATCGACGTGGCCCCCTACTGCGCCCCGCATCACTCGGCGACGATGCAGGCACTCGTCGGCGGCGGACAGGGCATCGCACGGCCCGGCGCGGTGTCCCTGTCACACCGGGGTGTTCTCTTCCTGGACGAGGCGCCGGAGTTCAGCAGTGTGGCGCTCGACGCGCTGCGCCAGCCCTTGGAGGCCGGGCACGTCGTGATCGCGCGCAGCGCGGGTGTCGTGCGCTTCCCGGCGAAGTTCCAGATGGTGCTCGCCGCCAACCCCTGCCCGTGCGGCCGCTTCTCCCAACTGGACGACGTGTGCGAATGCCCGCCCTCGGCGATCCGCCGCTATCAGGCGAGGCTGTCCGGGCCGCTGCTGGACCGGGTCGACCTCCGGGTGGAGGTGGACCGCGTCACCCGAGCCCAGCTGACCGAGCGCGGCGCGAGGGGCGAATCCACCGCCACGGTCGCCGACCGGGTGCGCGCGGCCCGCGAGCGGGCGCACACCCGGCTCGCCGGGACGCCCTGGCTCACCAACAGCGAGATCCCCGGGCGTGAGCTGCGCAGCCGCTGGTACGCCGCGAGCGGCGCCATGGACGAGGCGGAACGGAACCTGGAGCGCGGTGTGCTGACCGCCCGTGGACTCGACCGGGTCCTGCGGGTCGCCTGGACCGTCGCCGACCTCGTCGGCCACGACCGGCCCGACGCGACGGACGTCGGACTGGCGCTGCAACTGCGCACCGGTGTGCCGCGCGGCGTGCCCATGGCCATCGGGGCGCTGACGTGACCGGCGGTGCGGACCCGGGCGGCGAACTGCTCGACCGGGTCTTCCTCAGCCGCGTCGTCGAGCCCGGGGACGAGGTCGTCGGGCGGTGGGTGCGGGAGTTCGGGGTGGGGGACGTGGCCCGGCGGTTACGGGAGGGCGTCGAGGTGCTGCCCGGTGTGAGCCCCAGGCGATGGGAGGGGCTGCGGGCGCGTGCGACGCGGGCCGAGCCCGCGCGGGATCTTGCCGCGGCCAGGGACGCCGGAGTGCGGTTTCTGTGTCCCGGAGGGGTGGAGTGGCCCGGCCAGCTCGACGATCTCGGGGATGCCCGGCCCATGGGGTTGTGGGTGCGGGGCCGGGCCAGTCTGCGGATGTGGGCCCTGCGGTCCGTGGCCGTCGTCGGCGCCCGGGCCTGCACCGAGTACGGCGCCCACATGGCGACCACCCTCGCCGGCGGACTCGCCGAGCGGGGGTGGGTGGTCGTGTCCGGCGGTGCCTACGGCGTGGACGGTGCCGCACACCGGGGCGCCCTCGGCTCGGGCGGAGCCACCGTCGCCGTGCTCGCCTGCGGGGTCGACCGGCCCTATCCCCGCGGGCACACCCAGCTGATCAACAGGATCGCGGACCAGGGGCTCGTCATCGGGGAGCTGCCGCCGGGGGAGCACCCCACGCCCAGCCGGTTCATCGTGCGCAACCGCGTGATCGCGGCGCTGACCCGGGGCACGGTCGTCGTCGAGGCCGCCCACCGCAGCGGCTCACTGGTCACCGCCCGGGCGGCGCAGCGGCTCGGACGGCACACGATGGGCGTTCCCGGCGCGGCCACCAGCGGCCTCTCCGCCGGCGTCCACGAACTCCTGCGCGGCGACGCCGTCCTCGTCACCGACGCCGCCGAGGTCGTCGAACTGATCGGCGACATGGGAGAGCTGGCCCCCGAGCGCCGCGGACCCGTCCTGCCGCGCGATCTGCTGGAGCCGGCGGCCCGCCGCGTGCTGGCCGCGCTGCCCGGCCGCCGCGCCGCGAGAGCGGACGAGATCGCACGCGGCGCGCAGACCACGGAGGACGACGCGATCGCGAGACTGTACGAACTCCGTTCACTTGGCTACGTCGAACGACACGGCGACAGCTGGAAGTTGACACGCCAGGCGTTGACGTCGGTTCGCGCCGGTCGCGGCGGCTGCTGACCGAGCGTGTTCGGCCGTACGGGGGAACACGGACGCCCTTGATAATTCGCCCAGTTGGGGTGTTCGGGTGATCACTCAGTGCGACCGTCATGCCCCGGCGGAGCGTCCAGCGGAACGTATCTGCGTACGGCTTGCGCTCCGCCCTTCGCGCACCGCGACACCGCAGTCACGCTACGCTCGCGAGGATTCCGGCTCAGACCGGCACCTCGGCACCGGAAGGTTCCCGGAACGGCACCAGAACGACATCGGCCAGACAGCTCCCCCCAAAGCATCCCCGCACTTCACGGCAGAACGGCACAAGGCAACGAATGCCCCAGCACACCTCCGGCTCCGACCGGGCGGCGATCCCCCCAGCCGCCCGTGACGGTGGCACCGTGCGACCGCCCGCTCCCTCGACGCTCGACGAGCTGTGGCGGTCGTACAAGGCGACGGGGGACGAGCGACTGCGCGAGCAGCTGATCCTGCACTACTCGCCGCTCGTCAAGTACGTGGCCGGCCGGGTCAGCGTCGGTCTGCCGCCCAACGTGGAGCAGGCGGACTTCGTGTCGTCGGGGGTGTTCGGACTGATCGACGCGATCGAGAAGTTCGACATCGACCGGGAGATCAAGTTCGAGACGTACGCGATCACGCGGATCCGGGGCGCGATGATCGACGAACTCAGGGCGCTGGACTGGATCCCGCGATCGGTGCGGCAGAAGGCGCGCAACGTCGAGCGGGCCTACGCCACCCTGGAGGCGCGGTTGCGGCGCACTCCGACGGAGGCCGAGGTGGCCGTCGAGATGGGGATCGCGGTGGACGAGCTCCACGCGGTCTTCAGCCAGCTCTCGCTCGCGAACGTGGTGGCGCTGGAGGAGTTGCTGCACGGCGGGGGCGAGGGCGGCGACGGGCTGAGCGTCATGGACACCCTGGAGGACACCGCCGCGGACAACCCCGTGGAGGTGGCCGAGGACCGGGAGCTGCGGAGGTTTCTGGCGCGGGCGATCAACACGCTGCCCGAGCGCGAGAAGACCGTGGTGACCCTGTACTACTACGAGGGGCTCACGCTCGCCGAGATCGGGAACGTGCTCGGGGTGACCGAGAGCCGGGTCAGCCAGATCCACACCAAGTCCGTGCTCCAGCTCCGGGCGAAACTGGCCGGGTTCGGACGCTGACCTGGCCGGACGTAGTGGCGTTCCGTGGAGAGACTCCCGTCGGCGAGGGCGCGTCCGTAAAGTGGTTGACGTGCCAAGGATTCGAGCGGCCTCCGTGGCCGAGCACCGGTCGATGCAGCGAGCCGCCCTGCTGGACGCGGCGCGTTCCCTGTTGTCCGAGGGCGGGACGGAGGCGCTGACCTTCCCGGCTCTCGCCGAGCGGACGGGGCTCGCGCGCAGTTCCGTCTACGAGTACTTCCGGTCGCGGGCCGCCGTGGTCGAGGAGCTGTGCGAGGTCGACTTTCCCGTGTGGGCCGCGGAGGTCTCGGCGGCGATGGAGCGGGCGGACACGGCCGAGGGCAAGGTCGAGGCCTATGTGCGCCGGCAGCTCGCGCTGGTGGGGGACCGGCGGCACCGGGCCGTGGTGGCGATCTCCGCGAGCGAACTGGACGCTGGGGCTCGGGAGAAGATCCGGGCGGCGCACGGCGGGCTGGTCGCGATGATCGTCGAGGCACTGAGGGAGATGGGGCACGCGGAACCCCGGCTGGCGGCGATGCTGCTGCAGGGAGTGGTGGACGCGGCCGTGCGGAGGATCGAGCTGGGGGCGGCGGAGGAGCCTTCGGCGATTACGGAGGCTGCGGTGGCTATGGCTCTGCGGGGGGTGCGGGGCTGAGGTCTGCGCGAGCGGGGGCTGACGGGCGGCTTAGGAGGCGAGCGCCTTGGAGGCGTGCCGTCGTTGCTCGCCGCCCGGTCGGCTAGGCCGGCAGCGGCACCCCCAGTACCGGCAGCAGCCTCGAGGGACCCCGGTTCAGCAGCCACGGAGGCATGAGGGACAACGGGTCCAGGTACGTCTCGGCTCTCCTCAGGCCCCAGTGCACGCACGACCCCGCGCAGTGCGACCCGGTCGCCTCCACTGTGCCCACCACATCCCCCGCCGCCACCTCGTCGCCCTTCTTCAGCACCGCCCGCACCGGTTCGTACGTCGTCCGTAGGGGTGGATCCCCCGTCCCCGTCAGCTCCACCGACACAACCCCCTTTCCGGCCACCCGGCCCGCGAAGGAGACCCGCCCCGGCGCCACCGCCCGGACGGGTGACCCGGCCGGCGCCGCCAGGTCGACGCCGCGGTGGCCTCGGCCGTACGCCGTCGCCGGGGGCTCCCAGCCGCGGAGGATCGGAGGGCGTGCACCCATGGGCCACGCCCGGCCGACGGCCGGCACCGGCGGCACCGGAGGGACCGTGGGGGCACCGGAGACTGCGGGGGCCGGGGCGACGGGCACGCCGGTCGCAGTCAGAGTCAGTCGTGGGGCCGGTGACAGCAGGGCGGCCGCGGTCAGGAGCAGCAGTAACACCAGCCGTCGGCATGCCCTCGCAAACCGGGCCGTCCTCGCACATCGCATCTCTCGCATGCGAGAACCGTCCCCCACCCTCACCGATCATGGCCGGTATCTGTGGATAACTCCCGGGTTGTGGACAGCGGCGTCACCCGCTGCCTCCCGGGTCCCGTACACTTCTTCTGGCGATCCGGGTCACCGGGTCGACTTCGCACGCCCCGATGCGGCTCCCGGAAACGGTCCGCATCAGCGCCCCTCGGTCCTTCGTGGCACGGCGCATGTGGGCGTCAGGCGCGGAAGCCGTCCGGCATCCGCGGCACAACCGAGAACATTCAAGGAGATACGGCCATGGCCGTCGTCACGATGCGGGAGCTGCTGGAGAGCGGCGTCCACTTCGGTCACCAGACCCGTCGTTGGAACCCGAAGATGAAGCGCTTCATCTTCACGGAGCGCAACGGCATCTACATCATCGACCTGCTCCAGTCGCTGTCGTACATCGACCGCGCCTACGAGTTCGTCAAGGAGACCGTCGCCCACGGCGGCACGGTCATGTTCGTCGGCACGAAGAAGCAGGCGCAGGAGGCCATCGCCGAGCAGGCCACCCGCGTCGGCATGCCCTACGTCAACCAGCGCTGGCTGGGCGGCATGCTCACCAACTTCTCGACCGTCTACAAGCGTCTGCAGCGCCTCAAGGAGCTTGAGCAGATCGACTTCGAGGACGTCGCGTCCTCCGGTCTGACCAAGAAGGAGCTTCTCGTGCTCTCGCGCGAGAAGGCCAAGCTGGAGAAGACCCTCGGTGGTATCCGCGAGATGCAGAAGGTGCCCAGCGCCGTCTGGATCGTGGACACCAAGAAGGAGCACATCGCGGTCGGCGAGGCCCGGAAGCTCAACATTCCGGTCGTCGCCATCCTCGACACCAACTGTGACCCCGACGAGGTCGACTACAAGATCCCGGGCAACGACGACGCGATCCGCTCCGTCACCCTGCTCACCCGTGTGATCGCCGACGCCGTCGCCGAGGGCCTCATCGCCCGTTCCGGCGTGGCGACGGAGGGCAAGGGCGAGAAGGCCGCCGGCGAGCCGCTCGCCGAGTGGGAGCGCGACCTGCTCGAGGGCGAGAAGAAGGCCGAGGAGGCCCCGGCTGCCGAGGCTCCCGCCGCCGAGGCTCCGGCCGCCGAGGCTCCGGCTGCCGAGGCCGCCCCGGCCGAGGGCGAGAAGGCCGCCGAGGGCGAGCAGGCCTGACACCGTCAGCGTTGACGGCGGGAGCGGTACTGAATCCCACAGCGCCTCCGGCGCGGTGAAGTCCGCTCCCGCCGTTCACCCGTAGGTCGACGAAAGGTCAGCGGCTCCCGGCTACATGGGGGCCGCAGACCCCGTAGATCTTCGATCTTCCAGACTTCGAGAAAGATTCACAGACTCATGGCGAACTACACCGCCGCTGACGTCAAGAAGCTCCGCGAGCTCACCGGCGCCGGCATGATGGACTGCAAGAAGGCGCTGGACGAGGCCGAGGGCAACGTCGAGAAGGCTGTCGAAGCGCTCCGCATCAAGGGCCAGAAGGGCGTCGCCAAGCGCGAGGGCCGCTCCGCCGAGAACGGCGCCGTGGTCTCGATCATCGCCGACGACAACTCCTCCGGTGTCATCGTCGAGCTGAAGTGCGAGACGGACTTCGTCGCCAAGGGCGAGAAGTTCCAGGCCGTCGCCAACGCGATCGCCGAGCACGTCGCGAAGACCTCCCCGGCCGACATCGAGGCCCTGCTCGCCTCCGAGATCGAGGCCGGTAAGACCGTCCAGGCGTTCGTGGACGAGGCCAACGCCAACCTCGGCGAGAAGATCGTGCTGGACCGCTTCGCGCAGTTCGCCGACGGCTTCGTGATCGCGTACATGCACCGCACGATGCCCGACCTGCCCCCGCAGATCGGTGTCCTCGTCGAGCTGGACAAGCCGAACGCCGAGGTCGCCAAGGGCGTCGCTCAGCACATCGCCGCCTTCGCGCCGAAGTACCTCTCCAAGGAGGACGTGCCGGCCGAGGTCGTCGAGTCCGAGCGCCGCGTCGCCGAGGAGACCACCCGCGCCGAGGGCAAGCCCGAGGCCGCCCTGCCGAAGATCGTCGAGGGTCGCCTCAACGGCTTCTTCAAGGACGCCACGCTGCTCGGTCAGCCGTACGCGCTCGACAACAAGAAGTCCGTCCAGAAGGTTCTGGACGAGGCCGGTGTCACCCTGAAGCGCTTCTCGCGCATCAAGGTCGGCATCTGAGTCCGTGCCGCGATCGGCGCCTCCGCCCTATAGGGTCGAAGGCAGTCGTTGGCGGACGCCGTCACCGCGCACGCGCGCGTGACGGACGACAGCAGATCTGACGAGGAGGCCGTTGCCGCGCATGGGATGCGAAACACACCCGAGCCGGCAATGGCCTTCTTCGTATGTGCACCACGTAACAAAGGCGGGATCTCGATGACCACCAAGGCCCAGAAGAGCGACGACGGCAAAGTACGCGGCCGGTTTCTGCTGAAGCTGTCCGGAGAGGCTTTCTCCGGTGGCGGGGGCCTCGGCGTCGACCCCGACGTGGTGCACAAGATCGCCCGCGAGATCGCGGCCGTCGTGCGCGACGGCGCGCAGGTCGCGGTCGTCATCGGCGGCGGCAACTTCTTCCGGGGCGCCGAACTCCAGCAGCGCGGCATGGACCGGGCCCGCTCCGACTACATGGGCATGCTCGGCACCGTGATGAACTGCCTCGCCCTCCAGGACTTCCTGGAGAAGGAGGGCATCGACAGCCGGGTCCAGACCGCCATCACCATGGGCCAGGTCGCCGAGCCCTACATCCCGCTGCGCGCCGTACGGCACCTGGAGAAGGGCCGCGTGGTCATCTTCGGCGCCGGTATGGGCATGCCGTACTTCTCCACCGACACCACCGCCGCCCAGCGCGCCCTGGAGATCGACGCCGAGGCGCTGCTGATGGGCAAGAACGGTGTCGACGGGGTCTACGACTCCGACCCCAAGACCAACCCGGACGCCGTCAAGTTCGACTCCCTCGGCTACGGCGAGGTCATCACGCGCGACCTCAAGGTCGCCGACGCCACGGCGATCACCCTGTGCCGCGACAACAAGCTCCCGATCCTCGTCTTCGAGCTTCTGGCGGAAGGCAATATCGCCCGCGCCGTCAAGGGTGAGAAGATCGGCACGCTTGTGGGTGAGCAGGGCGGTCGGGGCTGACGCTCCGACAACTCAGACGACAAACCCGTCCGGGGGACGGACGGGGCGGACCCTGACCGGGGGATGGACAATGTCCTGCCGGTCGGGAACCGTGCAGGAAGAAGACGCGACGCAGCCGGCCGCCGCCCCACACAGAGGAACCGCAGCCGGGCCTTACTCAAGACACGCAGGAGCAAGTGGTGATCGAAGAGACCCTCCTCGAGGCCGAGGAGAAGATGGAGAAGGCCGTCGTGGTCGCCAAGGAGGACTTCGCCGCGATCCGCACCGGCCGTGCGCACCCGGCGATGTTCAACAAGATCGTGGCCGACTACTACGGCGCGCCGACGCCGATCAACCAGCTGGCTTCGTTCTCCGTGCCGGAGCCCCGCATGGCGGTCGTGACCCCGTTCGACAAGAGCGCGCTGCGCAACATCGAGCAGGCGATCCGCGACTCCGACCTCGGCGTCAACCCGAGCAACGACGGCAACATCATCCGTGTGGTGTTCCCCGAGCTCACCGAGGAGCGCCGCCGCGACTACATCAAGGTCGCCAAGGGCAAGGCCGAGGACGCGCGTGTGTCCATCCGCTCCGTGCGCCGCAAGGCCAAGGACGCCATCGACAAGCTGATCAAGGACGGCGAGATCGGCGAGGACGAGGGCCGCCGTGCGGAGAAGGAGCTCGACGACACCACGCACAAGTACGTGGCTCAGGTGGACGAGCTCCTCAAGCACAAGGAAGCAGAGTTGCTCGAGGTCTGATGAACGACTCTTCCTGGGGGGCGCCGACCGGGGCCGGGCAGGCCGGGTACTGGGGGGCCTCCGCGCGTGGACCTGTCCAGGGGGCTGCCCCGGCGGGTCCCGCGTACGATGCGCCTGAGGCGCAGCAGACTCGCCCCATGCCCATCGTGCCCGACGTGCCCGCGTATGGCGGAGACCAGGATGACGACCGGGGGGCCGCTCGGACGGGCGGCCCCTTGTTCCACGGCCGGCCCCCGCAGACGCGGTCTCACGACATGCCGCAGGCGCGGCCCTTCGAGGCGGCGCCGCAGAATCCGGAGCCCATGCCCGACGCCCCGCAGCCGGCGCCCCAGCCGCAGAAGAAGAGCGCGGGGCGCGACCTGAGTGCGGCCATAGGGGTCGGTGTCGGGCTGGGCGTGGTGATCGTCGCGTCGCTGTTCGTCGTCAAGGCCGTCTTCGTCGGTGTCGTCGCGGTCGCTGTCGTCGTGGGCCTGTGGGAGCTGACCAAGCGGCTCGAGGAGCGCAAGGGCATCAATGCCCCGCTCGTGCCGCTGGCGCTCGGTGGCGCGGCCATGGTCGTCGCCGGATACGTCCGGGGTGCCGAGGGCGCCTGGGTGGCGATGGCGTTGACCGCGCTGGCCGTACTGGTCTGGCGGATGACCGAGCCACCGGAGGGCTACCTCAGGGACGTCACCGCGGGCGTCTTCGCGGCCTTCTACGTGCCGTTCCTGGCGACCTTCGTCGCGATGATGCTCACGGCCGACGACGGCCCGTGGCGCGTCCTGACGTTCCTGCTCCTCACGGTCGTCAGCGACACCGGCGCGTACGCCATCGGCTGGCGCTTCGGCAGAACCAAGCTCGCGCCGCGCATCAGCCCCGGCAAGACCCGTGAGGGCCTGCTCGGTGCGGTGAGCTTCGCGATGGTGGCGGGCGCGCTGTGCATGCAGTTCCTGATCGACGACGGCACCTGGTGGCAGGGCCTGCTCCTGGGCCTCGCGGTCGCGGCCAGTGCGACCCTGGGCGACCTCGGTGAGTCGATGATCAAGCGGGACCTGGGCATCAAGGACATGGGCACGCTGCTGCCGGGGCACGGCGGGATCATGGACCGGCTGGACTCGCTGCTGCCGACGGCGCCGGTGGTGTGGCTGTTGCTCGTGCTGTTCGTCGGGTCCGGCTGACGGTTTTTTCGGCATCGCATCCGGGAGCCTCCGTTCTGGCTGAGCGGAGGCTCCTTGCTTTGTGGGACGATTTCGATGTACGACCACAAAGGCGCCGTACGTCCGCGAAAAGGCCGTACGCCCGCAAAGGCACTCAAAGGGGGTCGCCATGACCGCCATCCGAGAAGTCATCGACGTCGACTGCACGCCGGACGAGGTCTACGCGTACATCACCAACCCCTCCCACCTGCCGGAATGGCAGCTGAGCGCCGTCGCGGCCGAGTCGCTCGACGAAGGGCCCATCCACTCCGGCTCCAGGGTCCGGGTCACCCGGCGCGTAGGAAGCCGTCAAATCCCGATGACCGTGGAGTTCGACGAGCTGGATCCACCGCACAGCTGGGATCTGCACGGCATCGACGGCCCCGTCCGCGCCCGCAGCCACGGTGAGATCGAGCCGCTCGACGGCGGCCGCCGCTCCCGGGTCTCCATCGAGGTCGACTTCGAAGGCCACGGCATCGGCAAGGTCCTCGTACCGCTCGTCGTCCGCCCCCAGGTCCGCAAGGAACTGCCGCGCGACGAGCGACTCCTCAAGGACCGGCTGGAGGGGGCGAGGGGCTAGGGTTCCCGGCCAGCTCGAACGCCCGTTTCACCCGACTACGGCGGCGCGGACGCAACCGAGCCGTCGACCCGCCCCGCGCGCCCGCACACCGCGCTTCCGGTGTTGTTGACCCGAATTGCGCATCGGGAATCCGTGGGGAAGGTTACACCTGCTCTAAATCCATGAATCACTCCTCTACTCGGAATTAACCGGTCCATTTGTGTGCGAGTAGCCGAAATCCGCGCTTGTGTGATCCTTTCGGGCCCGCATAGCGTAAGGCGAGCTCGATCAAGAAGGCCGGAACCGAACAGAGGAGAACTCGTGAAGTCTCGTTTCCGTCTGGCGGTCACTGCTGCCGCGGTGTCCGTGGCGGCATTCGGTGCGGTGGGCATCTCCACTTCACCCGCGTCAGCGGCTTCGGCAACCTGTTTCGGATACACGGGAAACTTCAACGAATACGGCGCTGACTTCGTCGACTGGCAGTACGGGCCGGACGAGTGCTTCGGCGTGGCGCCCTCGGGGACCATCTGGCACACCTGGTCAGGCGCGGGAGGCTGGAAGGAGCTCCCCGGCAACGGCAAGGCCCTGGCCACGGTCGGCTACTTCGAGAGCTCCGCCGGAAAGGCCGTCAAGGTCGTCACGGAGTCGGGGAACTACTACTGCAACTACGACGACTACGCGACCAATACGTGGGGCGGTTGGTACAAGACGAACACCGACCACTGCTGAATCGAAGAAACCCGTTCCCGGGTGGTTGCCGCAAAACCGCAATCGCCCGGGAACGGGTTCCCCGTAGGCAGGTCTGCAGCCGCGTTCACCGACTGGCGGCCAGCACTGCCCCGAGACCCTCTTGCAGATCTCTGACGAAATACTCGGGAACCTCCAGCGACGGAAAATGCCCCCCGGTTTCGGGCGCCCCCCATCGGACGATCTGTCGGTACCGCTCCTGGGCCCAGGGCCGGGGACACTTCTCGACGTCGTGGGGATAGATAGTGATCGCTGACAGGACGTCGACCCGCAGTTCGGGGTCCAGCGAGTTGTGGCTTTCGTAGTAGATACGCGCCGACGACGCGCCGGTCCGCGTCAGCCAGTACAGGGTGACGTCGTCGAGAACCCTGTCCCTGGAGATCGTCTCGAACGGGCTGTCCTCGGTGTCCGACCACTCGGCGAACTTGTCGAGGATCCAGGCGAGAAGCCCGACCGGTGAGTCGACGAGCGAGTAGCCGATGGTCTGCGGCCGGGTCGCCTGCTGCTTGGCGTACGCCGCGCGGTGGCGCCAGAAATCGCGGGTGTCCTCGGCCCACCTGCGCTCGACCGCCGTGAGCCCGTCCGTCGTCAGCCCGGGCGGTCCCTCCGCGAACGTGGTGTGGATGCCGAGAACGTGCGCCGGGAACCTGCCGCCGAGAACCGTGGTGATGTTCCCGCCCCAGTCGCCGCCGTGGGCTGCGAACTCGCTGTAGCCGAGCCGTTCCATCAACTCCACCCAGGCGGCCGCGATCTTTTCGGTACCCCACCCGGTAGTGGCCGGCTTGTCGCTGTAGCCAAACCCCGGCAGCGACGGGACCACGACGTGGAACGCCGGCGCGTCCGGATTTCGCGGGTCGGCCAGCTCGTCGAGGACATCCACGAATCGCGCGATGCTGTCCGGCCAGCCGTGCGTCAGGACCAGAGGAATGGCATCCGCGCGCGCGGACCGGCGGTGCAGGAAGTGGATACCCAGACCGTCAATGGTCGTGCGGAACTGGCCGATCTGGTTGAGGCGCTCTTCGAACGGCCGCCAGTCGTACCCGGTGCGCCAGTAGTTCACGACATCGACGAGGTCGGCGAGCGGAACACCCTGTTCCCACCGACGGGGCCCGGGCGCGGCGCGAGGGACCGTTTCGCGCTCCGGCAGTCGCGCGGCGGCCAGTCGCGCGCGCAGATCGTCGAGGTCAGCGTCAGTTGCGTGGGCTTCGAATGCGTGTACGTCGCCGGTTGGACGAGGCATAAGACCTCCTGACCGTCATGGAACCGGCCGCTACCTGCCGCGAACCGGCTAAGACGGTTCTAGCAGCCCGCCGAGTCATACGGCAACCGGCTAAGGTGGTTCCATGCGTGCCGGCTTCCCTGACTTCCGCCTCGGCAACGTGCTGGCGACCAGCTTCACGGGGACCCTGTCGGAGCGTCACGGCAACGCCGTGGAGCGCATCCCCACGCCGCACCGACTCGTCGACTGGCTGGCGGTGAGCGGCCTCGCCGTGGACTCCTGCACCACCGCCCAGCTCGACCGCGCCCGGGAACTGAGGGAGTCGATTCACGCCGCCGCGACGGCGGCCGCGATCCAGGACCCCCTCCCCGCGTCCGCTGTCCAAGTCATCAACGAATGCAGCGCTCAGGGCCGGGCCGCGGCGATCCTGACGCCCGAGGGCCGGCGGCGTTGGCAGCTCAGCTCGGCTTCCTGCGTGGAAGACGCCCTCGGCGTGATCGCCGCGGACGCGATCAGCATCATCGCGGGCGAACGAGACGGGAAACTGGCCTTGTGCGCGTCGCCAACCTGCCGAGCGGCCTTCTTCGACACCAGCCAGAGCCGCACCCGCAAATGGTGTGACATGAACACGTGCGGGAATCGCCAGAAGAAGGCGCGCTTCCATGCCAACCAGCGTAAAAACCCCAGATCGGCAGGGTGATCGAGGTCCGGCTGGACGAGTGGCGGGGAGCCGGCGCGTCGTAACCGGCCGCGGCCGCAGTTCACTCAAGTGGATCTGCGACACTGGTTGAGCCATGCCTAAGCCCGGAGAACTCACTTTCGTAGCCCCCCGCGGAGCCAAGAAGCCCCCGCGGCACCTTGCCGATCTCACGCCTGCTGAGCGCAAGGACGCCGTCGCCGCGATCGGGGAGAAGCCGTTTCGTGCCAAGCAGCTCTCGCAGCACTACTTCGCGCGGTACGCGCACGACCCGGAGCAGTGGACCGACATCCCGGCGGGGTCGCGGGCCAAGCTGCACCAGGAGCTGCTTCCCGAGCTGATGACCGTCGTACGGCATCTGTCGACGGACCAGGGGACCACGCGCAAGACGCTGTGGCGGCTGTTCGACGGGACGCTCGTCGAGTCGGTGCTGATGCGGTACCCGGACCGGGTGACCATGTGCATCAGCTCGCAGGCCGGGTGCGGGATGAACTGTCCGTTCTGTGCCACCGGGCAGGCGGGGCTGGACCGGAATCTGTCCACCGCCGAGATCGTGCACCAGATCGTGGACGGGATGCGGGCGCTGCGGGACGGCGAGGTGCCCGGCGGGCCCTCGCGGCTGTCCAACATCGTCTTCATGGGCATGGGCGAGCCGCTCGCCAACTACAACCGGGTCGTGGGGGCCATTCGCCGGCTCACCGACCCCGAGCCCGACGGGCTGGGGCTGTCCCAGCGCGGGATCACCGTCTCGACGGTCGGTCTGGTTCCGGCGATCCACCGGTTCGCCGACGAGGGCTTCAAGTGCCGGCTCGCGATCTCGCTGCACGCGCCCGACGACGAGCTGCGCGACACCCTCGTCCCCGTGAACACGCGGTGGAAGGTGCGCGAGGTGCTCGATGCCGGGTTCGAGTACGTGGAGAAGAGCGGCCGTCGGCTGTCCATCGAGTACGCCCTCATCCGGGACATCAACGACCAGGCCTGGCGTGGTGACCGGCTCGGGCGGCTGCTCAAGGGCAAGCCCGTGCATGTGAACCTGATCCCGCTGAACCCGACTCCCGGCTCGAAGTGGACCGCGTCGCGCCCCGAGGACGAGAAGGCGTTCGTCGAGGCGATCGCCGCCCATGGTGTGCCGGTGACGGTCCGGGACACCCGTGGTCAGGAGATCGACGGGGCGTGCGGTCAGCTCGCCGCGACCGAGCGGTAGTCTGGCCAGCGTAAGACCGTCGTAAGCACATCTTCATATTCCGACAGGGGAGCGCCACAGCGCTGAGAGTGCGGCAACCGGGCCGCAGACCCTCTGAACCTTGCCCAGGTCATTCTGGGTAGGAAGTTCGGTCACCACTCAAGCTGTTGCGCCCTGCCCAGGAGTCGAAAAGGCTCCTGGGCAGGGCCGCGTCTCTTCCTGGTCCATCCCAGGAGGAATTCAGTGAGCACAACCAAGAAGTTCGCGGCCGTCGCCGTCGGGCTGGGCCTTGTCACGCTGTCCGCGTGCGGATCCTCCGACTCGGGCAGTGGCAGCGGAGAGTCCACGAGCAAGACCGTGACGCTCGTCAGCCATGACTCGTGGGCCGTCTCGAAGGACGTCCTCGCCGCGTTCGAGAAGCAGTCCGGCTACAAGGTCCGGGTGCTCAAGGACGGCGACGCCGGGCAGGCCGTCAACAAGGCGATCCTGACCAAGGACAACCCGCAGGGCGACGTCTTCTTCGGCGTCGACAACACCCTGCTCTCCCGCGCCCTCGACAACGACCTGTTCCAGTCGTACGAGGCCAAGGGGTCCGACCTGATCCTGCCCGAGTTCCGGATCGACCAGGACAAGCACCGGGTCACGCCGATCGACACCGGCGACATCTGCGTCAACTACGACAAGGCGTACTTCACCGAGCACAAGCTGGCCCCGCCGGCATCGTTCGACGATCTGATCAAGCCCGCATACAAGGACCTCCTCGTCACCGAGAACGCCTCCACCTCCTCGCCCGGCCTCGGCTTCCTGCTCGGCACCGCCGCCAAGTACGGCGACGACGGCTGGCAGGACTACTGGAAGAAGCTGAAGGCCAACGGCGTGAAGGTCGTCGACGGCTGGGAGCAGGCCTACAACGAGGAGTTCTCCGGCTCCGCCGGCGGCAAGAAGGCCAAGGCCGACCGGCCGCTCGTCGTGTCGTACGCCTCCTCGCCGCCCGCCGAGGTGATCTACGCCGACCCGAAGCCGGCCAGCGCCCCCACGGGTGTCGCGGACGGCACCTGCTTCCGGCAGGTCGAGTACGCGGGCCTGCTCAGCAACGCCAAGAACACCGAGGGCGGCAAGGCGCTCCTCGACTTCCTGCTGACCAAGACGTTCCAGGACGACATGCCGCTGAACATGTTCGTCTACCCCGTGCGGGAAGCCGCCCAGGTTCCGCCGGAGTTCGTGAAGTACGGCCCGCAGGCCAAGGACCCTCAGACCATGGACCCCGCGAAGATCGCCGACAACCGTGACGACTGGGTCAAGTCGTGGACCTCGCTCGTACTGAAGTAGCGGAAGCAGCACCCCGCGAAGGACGCAGGCGGAGCGCGGCGGTGCGGCTCGGCCTCGTCGCCGTGCCCGTCGCGTTCTTCGCGGTCTTCTTCGCCTACCCCGTCGCCGCGATCGTCGGGCGCGGTCTGAAGGTCGACGGGGTCTGGCAGTTCGGGCGTCTGCCGGAGGTGCTCGGGCAGTCCGACATCCGGCACGTCCTGTGGTTCACCACCTGGCAGGCGCTCGCCTCCACCGCCCTCACCCTGCTGATCGCGCTGCCGGGCGCCTATGTGTTCGCCCGCTTCGACTTCCCCGGCAAGAACGTGCTGCGGGCCGTGGTGACCGTCCCCTTCGTGCTGCCGACGGTCGTCGTCGGCACGGCGTTCCTCGCGCTCGTCGGCCGCGGCGGACTCCTCGACGAACTGTGGGGCGTACGGCTCGACACCACCGTGTGGGCCATCCTGCTCGCCCACGTCTTCTTCAACTACGCCGTCGTCGTACGGACGGTCGGCGGGCTCTGGGCGCAACTCGACCCGCGCCAGGAGGAAGCCGCGCGGATGCTCGGGGCGTCGCCCCTCAGAGCCTGGCGTCAGGTCACCCTGCCGGCGCTCGCGCCCGCCGTCGCCGCCGCCGCGCTCATGGTCTTCCTGTTCACCTTCACCTCCTTCGGTGTGGTGCAGATCCTCGGCGGGCCGACCTTCTCCACCCTCGAAGTGGAGATCTACCGCCAGACCTCCGAGATCTTCGACCTGTCCACGGCCGCCGTCCTGACGATCATCCAGTTCCTCGCGGTGGCCGCGATCCTCGCCGTGCACGCCTGGACGGTGCGGCGGCGGGAGAGCGCCCTGCGTCTGGTGGACGCGTCGGTGACCGCGCGCCGGCCGCGCGGGGCGGGGCAGTGGGCGCTGCTGGCCGGTGTCCTGGCCGTCATCGCCGTACTCCTGCTGCTGCCGCTCGCCGTCCTCGTGCAGCGTTCCCTGGACGCCCCCGACTTCGCCTACTACCGGGCGCTGACCAGCGCCGACGGGGGGATCTTCCTGGTGGCGCCGATTGAGGCGATCGGCAACTCCCTCCAGTACGCCGTCGCCGCCACCCTCATCGCCGTGCTGATCGGCGGACTCGCGGCGGCCGCGCTCACCCGGCGGGACGCGGGCCGGTTCGTCCGGGGCTTCGACGCGCTGCTGATGCTGCCGCTCGGGGTGTCCGCGGTGACCGTCGGGTTCGGGTTCCTGATCGCCCTGGACGAGCCGCCCCTCGACCTGCGCAGTACGTGGATCCTCGTGCCCCTCGCGCAGGCCCTGGTGGGGGTGCCCTTCGTCGTACGGACCATGCTGCCCGTGCTGCGGGCCGTGGACCAGCGGCTGCGCGAGGCGGCGTCGGTGCTGGGGGCCTCGCCCTGGCGGGTCTGGCGTGAGGTGGACCTGCCGATGGTGCGGCGGGCGCTGCTGATCGCGGCCGGGTTCGCCTTCGCGGTGTCGCTCGGGGAGTTCGGCGCGACCGTGTTCATCGCACGGCCCGACAACCCGACGCTGCCGGTCGCGGTGGCGCGGCTGCTGGGGCGGGCCGGCGAGCTCAACTACGGCCAGGCGATGGCTCTTTCGACGGTGTTGATGGTGGTGTGCGCGGTGGCGCTGCTGGTGCTGGAGCGGCTTCGTACGGATCGGACGGGTGAGTTCTAGATGCTGTTGAGTCTGGCGGGGGCGACCGTGCGCTTCGGCGGGCGGGCCGTGCTCGACGCCGTCGACCTCGATGTCACCGAGCACGAGATCGTGTGCGTGCTCGGGCCGAGCGGCAGCGGCAAGTCGACCCTGCTGAGGGTGGTGGCGGGGCTGCAGGCCCTCGACGCCGGGCGGGTGTCGCTCGACGGGCGGGACCAGGCCGGTGTGCCCGCCCACAAGCGGGGCGTCGGGCTGATGTTCCAGGACCATCAGCTCTTCCCGCAGCGGGACGTCGGCGGCAACGTGGACTTCGGGGCCCGGATGCACGGCGCGTCCAAGGGCGAACAGGGCGAGCGGGTACGGGAGTTGCTCGACCTGGTCGGACTTCCGGGGGCCACCCGGCGTGCCGTCGCCTCCCTCTCCGGCGGCGAGCAGCAGCGCGTCGCGCTGGCCCGCGCGCTCGCGCCCCGGCCCCGACTGCTGATGCTGGACGAGCCGCTGGGCCAGCTCGACCGCTCGCTGCGGGAGCGGCTCGTGGTCGAACTCCGGGAGCTGTTCGGACGGTTGGGCACCACCGTGCTGGCGGTGACGCACGACCAGGGTGAGGCCTTCGCGCTCGCCGACCGGGTCGTGGTCATGCGCGACGGGCGGATCGCGCAGAGCGGGACGCCGCTCGAGGTGTGGCAGCGGCCCGTCGACGAGTTCGTCGCGCGCTTCCTCGGCTTCGACAACGTGGTCCAGGGCAGCGTCGCCGGCGAGGCCGCGGACACGCCCTGGGGGAAGCTCCCGGTGGGCGAGGGCGCCGCGCAGGGCACGCGCACGCTGCTCGTACGGCCGGCCGGGGTCCGTCTCGTCGCCCCCGACGCGGGCCTGCGCTGCACGGTCGCCGCGCGGACCTTCAAGGGCACCCATGTCGCCGTACATCTGCAGCCGGAGGACGCGCCGCGCCTCGAAGCGGCGTGTGCGCTGCGGGACGCGCCCGAGGTCGGGGACGCCGTGGGGGTCGAGTTCGACGCGGCGGAAATTGTCGTGCTCGGCTGATCACCGTGCGCATAGGGTGCGGGGCATGACGCTGCTCGCCCATGACCGCTACTGCGACGAGATCGCCCACCAGGTAGGCCAGTTGAGGTCGGTGGTGACCTCCGGCGTCGACCTGTCGGTCACCGTGCCGACGTGCCCGGACTGGACTCTGGAACAGCTCGTGCGGCACATGGGCGGCGCCCTGCGCTGGGTGGAGCTGATCGTGCGGACGCGGGCGCGCGAGGAGGTCCCCGAGGAGAAGGTCCCGCTCGCGGGCGGCCCCGACGGCGAGGGGGACCCTGCCGCCCTGGACGCCTGGCTCGCCGAGACCGGCGAGATGGTGGTCGGCGCGCTGCGTGAGGCCGGGCCGGACACCGAGGTGTGGGCCTGGGCCGGGATCCACACCGCCGGGTTCTGGGCCCGCCGTATGGCACACGAGATAACCGTCCATCGCGCGGACGCCACGCTCGCGGCCGGACTGCCCTACGAGGTCGCGCCGGCCGTGGCCGCCGACGCGATCGACGAGTGGCTGCAGATCATCGAATGGGCCCAGCGCAACCTGCCGGACGACCCGACGCGCGACCTGCGCCGGCCGGGGAGCAGCATCCATCTGCACGCCACCGACAACACCCCGGGCCTGAACGCCGAGTGGGTCATCGAGCTCGACGGGGACGCCATCGCCTGGCGGCGCGACCACCGGAAGGCGACGGTCGCCCTGCGCGGCCCGCTCACCGCCGTCCTGCTCGCCTTCTACCGTCGACTGCCGCTGGACAGCCCCGAGTTGGAGGTGCTGGGCGAGCGCGAGCTGCTGGAGTTCTGGCTGCGGCGGGCCAGCTTCTGACGCGGTACGACGGTGGCCCGCCCCCGGAGTGGGGACGGGCCACCGGACTGCTGCTCGACGGGCGTGTCAGCGGTCGCTGCTCGCCCCACGGCGACGCAGGCCGAAGAAGACCGCGCCGCCGCCGATCGCGACCAGGGCGACCGCGATGCCGGCGATCAGGCCGGTGTTGGAGTTCGCACCGGTCTCGGCCAGGTTGGAGTCACCGGCCGCCGGGGACGGGGCGCTGCTCGCGGTGTCCGCGGGGGCGGTGCTGTCGCTCTCCGACGGGGTCGGGGACGGCGACTCGCTCTCCTCGGCCGGGGTCGAGGCGGTCTCCGACGGGGTCGGGGTGTCCGACGGCGCCGGCGGCTTCTCCTCTTCCTTCTTGCAGGCCGTGGACGGCGTCGTCAGGTTCGGCTTGATGTCCTCGTCGACATAGCCGGCGGCCTTGACGTGGACCCGGTACTCGGCGTTCGGCTTCCAGTTCTCGGCGAAGGTGATCGTGACACCCTCGCGCGAGCCCTTGACCTCCTGCTCGCCGACCTTCTTCAGGTCGGCGCCGTTGTTCTGCAGGTACACCGTGACGGTGGCCGGGATACCGCTGGGGTCCACGTCGGTGACGGTGATGACGCCCTTGTCGCCGTCGCACTTGGCTTCGGCGGAGAATTCACTGATGTCGCATGCGGCGGCGGCGCCCGCGACGGAGAGCGCCAGCGCGGCCGAGGCGGAGGCGACACCCAGAGCGCGCACGGAACGTGCGACGGTACGGCGGTTTATGGACACGTTTGTCCTTTACGGAGTTGCATCACTGAGGGGGGTTCGGCAGAGCCGGTGACGTGACATCAACGGCCCCAGGAGACTCACAGGTTTATAAGCGTGGCATAAGTAGTGTCAACGCATATGCAGCCTACAGGCGTTGGCTTTGCCCTCTCATTAACCGCCAAGACGTTTCAACGCCTCCGGCGCCTCCTCGATCCGGTCGACCAGAGCGATCCGCGTCTCCATCGACCGCTCCCTGGCGAGGGATTGGAGCAGCGGCCAGGCCGGCAGCCGCTCCGTCCAGTGCGCCCGGTCGACCAGCACCATGGGCGTGGGCTCGCCGCGCGACTCGTAGTAGTTCGGTGTCGCGTTGTCGAAGATCTCCTGTACGGTCCCGGCGGCGCCCGGCAGGAAGACGACACCCGCGTTCGAGCGGGCCAGCAGGCCGTCCTCACGGGTTGCGTTGGCGAAGTACTTGGCGATGTGCGAGGCGAACGGGTTCGGCGGCTCGTGGCCGTAGAACCAGGTCGGGATGCCGACGGAGCGTCCGCCCCGGGGCCAGCGGGCGCGCACCTCGAAGGCGGCCGCCGCCCAGTCGGTGACCGACGGCGTGAACTGGGGTGCCTTCGCGAGGAGTCGGAGGGCCTCGGGCAGCATCTCGTCGTCGAGCGGGGCGGCGTAGGCGCCCAGGTTGGCGGCCTCCATCGCGCCGGGCCCGCCGCCGGTGGCGACCGTGAGACCGGCGCGGGCCAGCTCCCGGCCGAGCCGCGCGGCGCCCTCGTAGGCCTGCGTGCCCCGGCGCATCGCGTGGCCGCCCATGACGCCCACCACGCGGGCGCCGGACAGCAGTTCGTCGAGCGCGTCCGAGATGGAGTCGTCATGGATCGCGCGGAGCATGGAGGCGTAGACGTCGCGGTCGGCCTTGGTGCGCTGGAACCAGGCGTAGGCGTGGGCGTCGGGCGTGTTCTCGTAGCCGTCGGCCAGGGACGCGAAGAGCTCGTCGGGGGAGTAGACCAGGCCCCGGTACGGCTCGAAGGGGAGGTCGGGGACCGGCGGGAAGACCAGGGCGCCGTCGGTGCGGATCTTCGCGGCGGCTTCCTCGCGCATCGGGCAGCCGAGGAAGACGGCGCCCGCGGTGTCCGAACCGAGCAGTTCGCGCGTACGGTCCGTCAGGTCCACGGCCTGGACCCGGAATCCGGCCAGCGAGCCGCGCGCCGAGACGGTCGCGTCGAACTCCTCCAGCGTCTCTATCTCACGGTCGTCGTGGTGGGCCGCATGGGCGGGCATCGTGTGCACCCGCCCATGCTAGGCACCGGGCGACGGGAGCCGGCCTCAGCCCTCGACGGCCGACGGGTCCATCCAGACGACCTCCCAGGTGTGGCCGTCGAGGTCGTCGAAGGCGCGGCCGTACATGAACCCCATGTCCTGGACCTTGTCCGACGCGGTGCCACCGGCGGCGACCGCCTTCTCGACCAGCTCGTCCACCTTGTCGCGGCTCTCGGCGCTCAGACAGATCAGCACCTCGCTGGTCGTCGTGGCGTCCGCGATCTCCTTCTTGGTGAAGGTCGAGTAGAACGGCTTGGTGAGCAGCATCGCGACGATCGTGTCGCTGATCACCACCGAAGCGGCGTTCTCGTCGCTGAACTGGGCGTTGATCGAGTAGCCGAGCTCCGTGAAGAACTTCTTCGAGGCGTCGAGGTCGTTCACGGGCAGGTTTACGAAGATCATCTGCTGGTACGCGGGGGCGCTCATGGTGGTCTCTCCCATCGGGTGGTTGCTGTTCGGTGGGGTAGACCGGGGGTCCGAGCGGAACTCATCGCGGCGCGGAGATTTTTTCGTACGGGTTTTCCGGCGGCGCGCGGCCGGGAACGAGGCGGCGTCTCTCAGCGGGCCAGGGGCAGGGCGGCCAGCTCGGCCACGATCAGGGTCAGCGGGCAGAAGAGGGCCAGCAGGGCGGCGGCGCGCAGGGCCGCCGAGCCGCGCAGCATCGAGGTGGGGGCGCCGAGGCGGAGCAGTGCGGCCATGGTGTCGGCGCGGGACTGTCTGGCCTCCACCGCGGCGATCAGCAGGGTGGCCAGGGTGCAGCCGATGATCACGGTGGCGCCGAGGGTGGTGAGGGGGCCGACGGCGGCGTCGGCCGCGGCGTCGGGCAGCGGGGCCATGGCGTAGGCGGCGGAGGCCACGGCGCAGACGACGCCGAGCGGGCGGCCGATCCGGGTGGCCTCCGCCATGAGGCCGCGACCCGCCAGCAGCCGGAGCGGCCCCGGGCGCACCGACTGCAGCAGGCGGCCGCACAGATGGGTGAGGCCGGGTGCGGCGAGGGCGAGCCCGAGGGTGGCGAGGACCCAGCCGACCAGGACTCCGGCGGGGCCGGTGGGGAGGGCGGCGGGGACGGAGAGGTGAGCGTCGGGGGTGCCGCGGCTGGCGTAGGTCTCCACGGCCAGGCCCGCGGTGAGGATGGTGATGCCCCAGGGGAGGCCCTTGGGCGCGGGGCGGGGCGTGAGGAGGTCGGGCAGGGCGTCCGGGGTCTGCCGGGTGCCGTCGGTTGCGGCCGGCTGGTCGGTCTCCTGGCCCGGCGCCTGGTCTGTCGCCTGGTCTGGCGCCTCGGTGGTCGCCTGGGGGGTGCCGTTCGCCGGGGCCGGCGTCCGGAGCGGGATGCTCACCCGCGCTTGCGGGGCATCGGCTTCCTGCGGGGCGTCCCCCTTCTCCGGCAGGGACGCCTCACCGTTCCGCGGGAGAGGCGCGGCATCGCCTGCCGCGGCCTCCGCACCTCCCCGCGACCACGCCCCGAGCCGCCCGGACGCCCAGCTCGCGCCCCGGCTCCCGGCGGGCCCCGCTGTCTTCGGGCGCAGTGTCAGCGCGACCGTCGCCGACGCGCTCGCCGGTACCAGCCCCAGCAGGGTCAGGGTGGCCGGCAGGGGAAGCGGGCTGTCCGCCGCCAGGAAGGCCGCGGCCGCGCCGTCGAACGGCATGCCCGTCAGATCGCCGCGGAGATGGAGGAAGACGAGCAGGGCCAGCATCGAGCCGAGGGTGCACGCCAGGGCCGTGGTGGTGGCCGAGATCAGCATCAGGCGGCCGGGGCCGAGCCCGATCGCCGCGAGTCCCGGGCGGGGTCTGGTGCCCGGGTCCGTGCGGGCCACCGCCACCGCGAGATGGATCGTCGCGGCCAACGGCGGTACGCACCAGGCCAGCCGGAGCGTCGCGGCGGC
The DNA here is from genome assembly GCF_044764945.1 of Streptomyces sp. NPDC093568. Lineage (NCBI taxonomy): Bacteria > Bacillati > Actinomycetota > Actinomycetes > Kitasatosporales > Streptomycetaceae > Streptomyces > Streptomyces sp. NPDC093568. The sequence continues at coordinate 572,504 of NZ_JBIWJD010000004.1, forward strand.
GGGGGAGTCGGGGTGGGACAGCGCGAAGCCGAGGGCGGACAGCAGCAGGAAGCCCGTGCCGGCCGACCCCGCCGCCACGAGCAGCCGGCGCAGTTGTACGGCGGGCTGGGCGCCGCGGGTCAGACGGAGAGCGAGCACGCGGCCCGGCCTTCCGCCTCGGCGACGGGGGGCAGGTGCACCGTGTTCACGCGCCGTCCGTCCAGGAGCGTGACGGTGCGGTCGGCGAGGGCTGCCGTGTCCGCGTCATGGCTGGCCAGGACGACCGTGATGCCGTGCGAGCGGGCCGCTGTCGTCAGCGTGCGCAGAACGTGTGTGCGGTCGGCGCGGTGCAGCGGAGCCGTCGGCTCGTCGGCGAACAGCACCATGGGGGAGGGGGCGAGGGCACGGGCGATGCAGACGCGCTGCCGTTCGGCCTGGACCAGCTGGTGCGGGCGCTTGCGGGCGGCCTCGCCGACGTCCAGGCGCTTGAGCCACTCCAGTGCGGCCGTCTTGGCGCGACGGCGGCTGGTGCCGCGCAGCATCAGGGGCAGGGCGGTGTTCTCCCAGACGTTCAGCTCGGGGACCAGCGACGGCGCCGGGTCGATCCAGGCGAAGCGGTCGCGGCGCAGCCGTTCGCGGGCCATCGCGCCCATCGTGTGCACCGGCACGCTGTTGAACCAGACCTCGCCCTGCCGCGGCTGGGCCAGGCCGGACAGACAGCGCAGAAGGGCGGTCTTGCCGCTGCCGCGCGGACCGATGACGGCGAGGACCTCGCCCTCCTGGACCCCGAGGGAGACGCCGCTGAGCGCGGGCGAGCCGTCGTGGTACGAGAAGTGCAGGGCGCGTGCCCAGAGCACGTCGTTGTCCGGCGGGGCCACCATGGGCGTACACCTCGGTTCTGATCGTCATTTCTTCTTGCCAATCCCCCTTGCGGGGGAACGAAGGCAGGACCGATCGGTTACACGGGCACGCTAAGGAGCCGGGGGCGCGACACCGGACAGCACGCGGCCCGGGCACACCGTTCTCACTCGTACGGGTGCACCCGGGCCGGGCGGGAAGCGCGGGAGGTCAGAGCTTCGTCCACGCCTCCGAGAGCGTCTCGCGCAGGATCTGCTCGATCTCGTCGAACGTCTCCTGGTTGGAGATCAGCGGCGGGGCGAGCTGGACGACCGGGTCACCGCGGTCGTCGGCACGGCAGTAGAGGCCGTTCTCGAAGAGCTTCTTGGACAGGAAGCCGTACAGAACCCGCTCGGTCTCCTCATCGTTGAAGGACTCCTTGGTCGCCTTGTCCTTGACCAGCTCGATGCCGTAGAAGAAGCCGTTGCCGCGGACGTCGCCGACGATCGGAAGGTCGTACAGCTTCTCCAGCGTGCCGCGGAAGGCGGCCTCGTTGTCGAGGACGTGCTGGTTGAGGTTCTCGCGCTCGAACAGGTCGAGGTTGGCGATGCCGACCGCGGCCGACACCGGGTGGCCGCCGAAGGTGTAGCCGTGCAGGAAGGTGTTGTCGCCCTTGTAGAACGGCTCGGCGATGCGGTCGGAGATGATGCACGCGCCGATCGGGGAGTAGCCCGAGGTCATGCCCTTGGCGCAGGTGATCATGTCCGGCACGTAGCCGAACTTGTCGCAGGCGAACATCGTGCCCAGACGGCCGAAGGCGCAGATGACCTCGTCCGACACCAGCAGGACGTCGTACTTGTCGCAGATCTCGCGCACCCGCTGGAAGTAGCCGGGCGGCGGCGGGAAGCAGCCGCCGGCGTTCTGCACCGGCTCCAGGAAGACGGCCGCGACCGTGTCCGGGCCCTCGAAGAGGATCTGCTGCTCGATCTGGTCGGCGGCCCAGCGGCCGAAGGCCTCCGGGTCGTCGCCGAAGATCGGGGCGCGGTAGATGTTGGTGTTCGGGACCTTGTGGGCGCCGGGGACCAGCGGCTCGAAGGGGGCCTTCAGGCCGGGCAGTCCGGTGATGGACAGGGCGCCCTGCGGGGTGCCGTGGTAGGCGACCGCGCGGGAGATGACCTTGTGCTTGGTGGGCTTGCCGACCAGCTTGAAGTACTGCTTGGCGAGCTTCCAGGCGGTCTCCACCGCCTCACCGCCGCCGGTGGTGAAGAAGACCTTGTTGAGGTCGCCCGGGGTGTGCTCCGCGAGGCGGTCGGCCAGTTCGACGGCCTTCGGGTGCGCGTAGGACCAGATCGGGAAGAACGCCAGCTCCTGCGCCTGCTTGAAGGCGGTCTCGGCCAACTCCACGCGGCCGTGCCCCGCCTGGACCACGAACAGGCCGGCGAGACCGTCGAGGTAACGCTTGCCCTTGTCGTCGTAGATGTAGGTGCCCTCGCCCCGGACGATGGTGGGGACGGGGGACTTCTCGTACGAGGACATGCGGGTGAAGTGCATCCACAGGTGGTCGTACGCGGTCCTGCTGAGGTCCTGAGGGCTGTTGGTGCTCACGGTTATCGGGTCCTCACGGTTATCGGGTTCCCCACATGTAGGTCTGCTTCTTGAGCTTGAGGTAGACGAAGCTCTCCGTCGAACGCACTCCGGGGACGGCCCGGATGCGCCTGTTGATGACGTCCAGGAGGTGGTCGTCGTCCTCGCAGACGATCTCCACCATCAGGTCGAACGACCCGGCCGTCATCACCACGTACTCGCATTCGGACATGGCGGTCAGCGCGTCGGCCACGGACTCCACGTCGCCCTCGACGTGGACGCCGACCATCGCCTGCCGGCGGAAGCCCACCGTGAGCGGGTCCGTGACGGCGACGATCTGCATCACGCCCTGATCGAGCAGCTTCTGGACGCGCTGGCGCACGGCCGCCTCGGAGAGGCCGACGGCCTTGCCGATGGCGGCGTACGGCCGGCGGCCGTCCTCCTGGAGCTGTTCGATGATGGCGAGGGAGACGGCGTCCAGCTGGGGACCGCCGCCGTTCCTGGACTCGCGGGAGTCCCTGTGCTCTGCGCTTCGACTGGCCACGAGGTCACTGTGCACGACGTCTCGACAGTTCCGCAAGGCCGGGGCGATGAAATTCGTTGTTTGCGAGACGGATACTTGCGGATTTCGCAGAAGTGACACCAGTGGGGGTGTTGAAAACGTGGGCCCGCCGATTAGGGTAGGTGTCTCAGAGAATGGACAGTTCGACCTGACAGGAGGCCGGCAGTGAGCACCGAGCTGGGACGGCTGCGCAAGCTACAGAACTACATCGCCGGTGAGTTCCGGGACGCCGCCGACGGACGGACCACCGAGGTGGTCAACCCCGCGACGGGCGAGGCGTACGCGACCGCGCCGCTGTCCGGGCAGGCGGATGTCGACGCCGCGATGGAGGCCGCCGCGCGCGCCTTCCCCGCCTGGCGTGACACGACCCCCGCCGAGCGCCAGAAGGCCCTGCTGAAGATCGCGGACGCGTTCGAGGAGCGGGCCGAGGAGCTCATCGCGGCGGAGGTGGAGAACACGGGCAAGCCGATCGGGCTGACCCGCTCCGAGGAGATCCCGCCGATGGTGGACCAGATCCGCTTCTTCGCGGGCGCGGCGCGGATGCTGGAGGGCCGCTCGGCCGGCGAGTACATGGAGGGACTGACCTCCATCGTCCGCCGTGAGCCGATCGGCGTCTGCGCGCAGGTCGCGCCCTGGAACTACCCGATGATGATGGCCGTATGGAAGTTCGCGCCGGCCCTCGCGGCGGGCAACACGGTCGTCCTGAAGCCGTCGGACACCACCCCCGCCTCGACCGTCCTCATCGCGGAGATCATCGGCGGGATCCTGCCGAAGGGTGTCTTCAACGTCATCACCGGCGACCGTGACACCGGGCGTCTGATGGTCGAGCACCCGACCCCGGCGATGGCCTCCATCACCGGTTCGGTGCGGGCCGGTATGTCGGTCGCCGAGTCCGCGTCCAAGGACCTCAAGCGCGTCCACCTGGAGCTGGGCGGCAAGGCGCCGGTCGTCGTCTTCCAGGACACCGACATCGCCAAGGCCGTCGAGGACATCTCGGTGGCGGGCTTCTTCAACGCCGGGCAGGACTGTACGGCCGCCACGCGCGTGCTCGTCCACGAGGCCATCCACGACGAGTTCGTGCAGGCGCTCGCGAAGGCCGCAGCCGACACGAAGACGGGCCAGCCGGACGACGAGGACGTGCTGTTCGGCCCGCTCAACAACCCGAACCAGCTCAAGCAGGTCTCCGGGTTCATCGAGCGGCTGCCCGCCCACGCCAAGGTCGAGGCCGGTGGCCACCAGGTCGGCGACAAGGGCTACTTCTACGCGCCGACCGTGGTGTCCGGGCTGAAGCAGGACGACGAGATCATCCAGAAGGAGGTCTTCGGGCCGGTCATCACCGTGCAGTCCTTCGCGGACGAGGCACAGGCCGTCGAGTGGGCCAACGGCGTCGAGTACGCCCTCGCGTCGTCGGTGTGGACCAAGGACCACGGGCGTGCGATGCGGATGTCCAAGGCGTTGGACTTCGGCTGCGTGTGGATCAACACGCACATCCCGCTGGTCGCGGAGATGCCGCACGGCGGGTTCAAGAAGTCCGGTTACGGCAAGGACCTTTCGGCGTACGGGTTCGACGACTACACGCGGATCAAGCACGTCATGACGTCCCTGGACGCGTAGGTCGCAGGTCGCATTACGGCCGCGGGGGCGCGGAGTCTGTTCGCGCCCCCGCGGCGGATCTTCGGGGTCGACACAGCCCCGTGCCTGTTCGGGGCGTGGTCGACAGGGTGTCCGCCGGGTGCCGTTCCGCTTGACGGGGCGTCCATTGCTGGGCTCCGTGTCGTGGCGGCATGCTGCGGCCATGGCCTTCCCCCCGATGAACTCCCCGCTGTCCCGCCGGACTTTGCTGCGCACCCTCGGTGCGGGCGCCCTGCTCGGCGGGCTCGCCGGCTGCGGTGTGCGGCCCGCCTATGTGTCGCCCGGCGACCGGGCCGCCACCGATGTCTCCGCCACCGACAAGCGGCTGACGTGGGCGAACTGGCCGCTGTACATCGACACGGACGACGAGGACGAGACGGCGCGGCCGACGCTGGAGGCCTTCCAGGAGCGCACGGGCATCTCCGTCGACTACGTCGAGGAGATCAACGACAACGACGAGTTCTTCGGCAAGATCAGCCCCTCCCTGATGAACCATCAGCGCACGGGCCGCGATCTCATCGTCATCAGCGACTGGATGTGCGCCCGGTTCGTGCGGCTCGGCTGGGTGCAGGAGATGGACCGGGCGCGGCAGCCGAACGTGACCAAGTACCTGGATCCGCTGCTGAGTTCACCGGCCTTCGACCCCGGCCGGAAGTCCACCGTGCCCTGGCAGTGCGGCATCACCGGCATCGCCTACAACCGCCGCGGGCTCGGCCGCGAGATACGCCATGTCTCAGAACTGTGGGCGAGCGACCTGAAGGGCCGGGTGACGCTGCTCTCCGGGCTGGACGAGGCCTTCGCGCTCCTCATGCAGGGCAACGGCGTCGACATCACCCGGTGGACGGCCGACGACTTCCACACCGTCTGCGACCAGGTCGAGAAGCAGGTGCGCAAGGGGCAGATCCGCCGCTTCACCGGCAACGACTACATCAAGGACCTGTCCAGCGGCGACGTCCTGGCCTGCCAGGCGTACTCAGGCGACGTCATCCAACTCCAGGCCGACGACCCCGACATCCGCTTCGTCGTCCCCGAGGAGGGCGCCGAGCTCTGGTCGGAGTCCCTGATGATCCCCAACCTCGCCGGCCACAAGGCCAACGCCGAGCGGCTGATCGACTACTACTTCGAGCCCGAGGTCGCCGCCGAACTCGCCGCGTGGGTCAACTACGTCTGCCCGGTCCCGGCCGCCCAGGACGTCCTCGCCTCCGCCAAGGACGAGGAGACGGCCGCCCTTGCGGAGGATCCGCTGATCTTCCCGGACGCGGCCATGCGCGGGCGGCTGGCGATCGCGCGGGACATCACCTCTGAGGAGCGGGTGGACTTCTCGAAGCGGTGGAACGCGATTGCGGGGTTGTAGCGGCGTCGTTCCTGGTGTCGGCGGTCACTCCCTGGAGGCACCGGCGTCCGCCCCCGGTGCCCTGCCGCCCAGCCCCGGTATCAGCACCGCCGCCACCGCCAGGTGCATCAGGGCGAGGGAGGCCCGGGTGCCACCGTCCATGCCGTCGCCGGTGAACGGCAGGAAGGACACGGCCAGTACGGCGGCGGCCATGCCGGTCCATATGCTGCGGGCGTGCCGGGGCGCGAAGCGCTCCAGGGTGGCCAGCAGGGCCCAGCCGGAGAGTGAGGCCAGTAGGGCGACCACCGCCACGGGGGCGGCGCCGATGTCGAGGGTCTGGTCGCCGTCGGTGATGCGGATTCGGTGGCCCAGGAGTGGGTCCGTGACCAGCCACACGAGGGCGGGGGTCAGGGCGGCCAGGGCCGTCACGGTCAAGCGCCGCCTCCGCGTGCTCACTTGGCGCTTCCCGAGAGTGCCCCGTGCAGGAACACCTCCACCAACTCCTGCGGGGTCAGGTCGGGCTCGTCGTCCGTGCGCGGCTGGGTGAAGAGCAGCCCGAAGAAGAGGGCCGCGATCTGCTCCGGCGGGCGGCGCAGTCCGGCCTCCTCGGGCTCCAGCAGTGCCGCGAGGGCCGCGCGGATACGGGTCGTCGACTCGTCGCGGCCCGCGCCGCGCACCGTGCCGGGGTGCTTGCCGCCGCGATGTCCCAGCGAGCCGGCGATCGCGCCCATCCTGGCCATGTGCGCCTGCAGCGCCTCGGCCGCCTCCGCGAGCCGGTCGGGCAGCGGCTGGGACAGGTCGATCGCGTCGAGCTCGCGGACCGCGTGCTCGGGGGAGAGCGCCTCGGCCACGCAGGCCTGCAGCAGCTCCTCCTTGTCGGCGAAGACCCGGAAGATCGTGCCCTCGCCGATGCCCGCGGCGCGGGCGATCTTCGCGGTGGTCACCGCGGCGCCGTATTCGGTGATCAGCGGGATCGCGGTCTGGATGATCATTTCGCGGCGCTGCTCGGGCGACATGCCGGGGGCGCGGCGGCGGGTGGTCGGGTTCTCCTTGGGCGCTGTCATGGTTGCGAGAGTACGGAGTGAGTACTCACTCCGTCAATGAGTGAGTACTCACTCCGGTCGCATTTCCGGGGGCTCGGGAACCGAGGGACCGAGGGACCGAGGGACCGAGGGGCCGAGGGGCCGAGGGGCCGAGGGCCGGGGGGCGGGCCGGGAACCGGGGTCCGGGGCGACCGGGGTCCGGGGGCGAACCGGACGTCCTCTCCCGCCGATCAGCCCTCCACGCCGGTGGCGCCGTGCGCCGCCCCCACCGGCTTCGACTCCGGGGAGCCGCGCTGCCGTAGGTAGATCGACAGCACGGCCATGGAGGCGACGGCGAGCAGTTCGGACTGCCAGTTCTGCAGCGTGCGGTTCCAGAAGTCCGCCGCGCCGAGGTAGCCGGACCAGCTCAACGGGGACTGCAGCTGCCGTAGCCGCTGTTCGTTGTAGGCGGCCACGCCGGTCACGGACTGGACCAGCCAGGACAGCAGGAAGACCGTCCCCATGACCAGCAGCAGCGAGTGCGAGTACACCGCCTGACGCCAGCCGCCCGCCCTGGCCCATTTCGGCGAGCTCTCCTTGGCGTAGGCGCCGACCAGCTGGTCCTCGTCGGACTCGGTTCCGGCCTTGTGCAGCTCCTTGGACTCGGGGGAGCCCCGTTGCAGCAACCAGACCGTCGCGCCGACGTACAGGAAGAACTGCAGGTACTCCGACTGCCAGTTCTCCGACACGTCGACGGCGAAGTCGGACGACGTGACGTACTCGGCGAGCGAGACCTGTTGGAGCTGATCGGCCGCCAACTCGTTGTTGAAGTCGGCGTGTCCGGCGATCGCCTGCCCCGCCAGGGACAGCAGGAACCCGACGGTGAAGAAGAGGCCGAGCCCGTTGTCCCGCACGAAGCCCCGCAGTCCGCGGCTCTCGGGCGGTGCGGTCCGGGAGGAGTGCTCGGTCATCGGTGCATCAGCCCCAGAACCGCCAGGTAGACGAGGCCGACCGTGATGATCGCCACGATCACGCCGAACATGATCCGCACACCTCACCCGCCCTTGATCCGGCACTGGTAGGGCTCCCCGGGGCGCTCCCGGCAGCCGGCCGCCATGACCCTCCAGCCGCCCGTGAAACGGGAGAGGAACAGGACGTCCGCCGCGAGCACCACCCGTGCCTGGTTCCCGTACACGTCCGTCCGCCGCACGGCACCACCGGACGGCGGCGACTCCTCGCTCAGCGCCTTCGCGCACGGACCGTCGGCCGTCTGCTCCAGCTCCTCCACGGTGCCCGGCGCGAGAACCGCACACATATCGGCGTACGCCTTCTTGCCGAGGGCCGTCTCGAAGGCGGCCGCGGTGTCCCGTACGTCGTCCCGGCGTTCCGAGACCGTGCCGCACCCGCCGATGACGCCGACGAGCAGCAGGACGCACGCCGCCACCCAGGGCGCTCGCCCGGCCATCGGCCCACCTCCCACCGCAGTCCACCGCAGTCCACCGCAGTACAGCGCAAGGGGCTCCGGGCAGGCGGCTACCGCGCCCGGTGCTTCCCTCGCTCGGCCGATCCACGTGACAGATGAAGAAGCGGAAGGGGTGAGTCTGGTTCCTTGGTCGCCGCCGCCCGCCTCACAGCCGCCGCCGATGCACCGCCGTACGCCCCACCGTCGCCGCCAGCTTCCGCAGGCGGCGCCAGTCCAGGCGGGGTGCGGGCGGGGGGACGCCGGGGCGTTTGCGGGGGACGCGGACGCGGAGGGCGCCGGGGGTGATGCGGCAGTGGACCGGGGCGGGCAGGACGAGCGCCTCGCCGTCGAGGCCGGCCTCGATCTCCGGCCGGTCGGCCTCGATGACCACCTCGGGGGCCGTGAGGATGGTGAGGCCCTCCGGGTCGGGGTCGAGGAGCAGCGCGGCGACCTCGGCCGCGCTGTCCACCCTGATGCCGAGGACGCCCAGGACGGCGGCGTCGAGGCGGTCGCGGCGGCCGAAGCCGAAGGGGTCGCCCGTGCGGTAAGGGTTGTTGCTGACCAGCACGGCGTGCGGAGCGTGGAGCGTCCTGCCCGCCGCACGGGCCGTCAGCGTCGCGCCCTGCTGGCGGGTGAGCAGGTCGGGCAGCAGCTCCAGGCTGGTGCCGATCTTGTCGTTGCGGTAGCCGGGGCTCTGCACGATCGCCGCGTACGCCCCGAAGGACGCGTTGTTGACGAAGGGCCGGCCGCCCGCGAACCCCAGGTCGACGCGCAGCTCCACGCCGTCGACGAGAGCGTCCAGGCAGGACGCCGGGTCGTCGCGGTCGAGCCCGAGGTCCATGGCGAAGTGGTTGCGGGTGCCGGCGCTGATCACCAGGAACGGGATGTCGTAGGCGGCGGCGACGGCCGCGACCCGGGCCTGGGTGCCGTCGCCGCCCGCGACACCCAGCAGGTCCGCGCCGTCGGCCACGGCCTCGCGGGCGAGGGCGGTGACGTCCTGGTGCTGGTCCTCGTCGAGCAGGACGACCCGGGCGCCGAGCCGCTCGGCCTTCTCCTGGAGCGAGAAGCGGTCCACCTTCCCGCCGCCCGAGCGGGGATTCATGATCAGATACGGCCGTTTCGGCGGCGACGCCCTGCGCTCCCGCATCACCCGCACCCGCGAGCCGCCGGTGCCCCGCAGCGCGTACCGACCGCTCCACACGGCCACCGTCCACAGTGCGACGGACACCAGCAGCGCCCAGAACAGCGTGGCCGCGAACAGGGCGACGACCGCGGCCGGCACCGCCAGTGCCAGCACGGCCGCCGCCCAGCGCAGCGGCCCGCGCAGCGTCAGCGTCCACCACACCGCGATCGCGCTCAGCCCCAGACCCACCGCGCCGGCCACCAGCAGCACGACGCCGCCGACACCGCCGTAGGCGAGCGGCACCAGCACCGCGAGGCCCGCGGCGGCCAACGCCGCCCGAGCCGCCCACCGTTGCCCCCGGTAGGCCCGCTCGCTCAAGTCCAGGCCCATGCATCCTCCCTCGTCGGCGGACATCGTAGGCCCGGTCCGACCAGGGCCGCACGATGGCCTTCGGGGCGGGGTCCGGAAGGAGGGAATCCCATTTTGAACGTGTTCAACCCCAGGCGTACGCTACCCCCATGAGCGACAGAGCCGCCCTGCTCAAGGGCATCCGCGTCTGGCTGGCCTTCTTCGTCGTCTGTCTGGTGCTCAGCGGCGCCACGGCGTTCCCCCTCGTCCACGAACTGCGCTGGACCGAGGACCTGTTGCGCGGCCTGTCCGCGCCGGAGCACCTCCCCGGCCTCATGGACTGGATCGAGCGGGTCCGGCAGGGACTCGACACCGCCGACGCCGAGTATCCCTTCCTGCTCTACGGCACGGACTGGCTGGCCTTCGCCCATCTCGTCATCGCCGTCGCCTTCATCGGCCCCTACCGCGATCCCGTCCGCAACATCTGGGTCGTGGAGTTCGGGATGATCGCCTGCGCCGGCATCATCCCGCTCGCGCTCGTCTGCGGGCCGATCCGCGGCATCCCGCTGTGGTGGTCGGTGATCGACATGTCGTTCGGCGTCTTCGGGGTGATCCCGCTGTACGTCGTACGCAAGAGGATCAAGCGGCTGGAGGCGCTGACCGAGCCGTCGGCGCTTCCAGCCGCCGCGGCCGCCGTCAGCGGTTGAACGCGGGGAAGGCGAAGCGCTGGGCGATGGCCAGGCCGTCGCCCTTCGCGTCGGTGGAGTTGACGGAGTAGACGACGGTCCGGGACAGGTCGCGGGTGGCCGCCACGACGGTGTGATAGCCGGGGCGGGCACCCGTCTTGCCCCAGATCTCCTTGCCGTTCAGCTCGTAGCGCTCCAGCGCCGCCGCCATCGTGGCCCCGTCGACGTCCGGCACCGTGAACATCTCCTTCAGCTGCGGCTCGGGCACCACCTGGCCGCGGAACAGGGCGAACAGCAGCCGCTCCAGGTCCGCCGTCGTCGAGATCATGTCGCCGGCCGCGAACCGGTCGGACATGTTCCACTCGGTGACGTCGACCAGCTTGCCGTCGATCCAGTCGTACCCGCGGTTGTGCGGTCCGTGGACGCGGGGGTCGGGGCCGGCGGGGAAGGAGGTGTGGCGCATGCCGAGCGGACGGAAGATCCGTACGGCCGCCTGGTGGGCGTACGAGTCGCCGGTGACCTTCTCGATCAGCAGGCCCAGCACGGTGTAGTGGATGTTGCCGTACCGCTGGTGCTCGCCGGGCTCGTGGTCGGGGTCCGGGTCCGGGCCCTTGGCGACCGACGCGGCCACCACCTCCTCGGGGGTCAGCGTCTCGAAGCGGTGCTCGTAGCCGTCGTCCACGTCCTCACCGAGAGACGCCCCCGGCTGAAGGCCGCTGGTGAAGTTCAGCAACTGCCGTACGGTGATGGGCTCGAAGTCGTCGGTGAGCAGACCCGGCAGGTACTGCTGCACCGTCCCGTCGAGCGAGATCCGCCCCTCGGCGGCGAGTTGCAGCACGATCGCCGCCGTCACGATCTTCGTCGACGAACCGGCGCGGAAGCGGGCGTTCTCCAGCGCCGGGGCCCCGGTTCTCATGTCGCGCACCCCGGCCACCCCGTGCCAGCTCCCCTTGCCGCCCACGCGGATCAGCGCGGCCGTCGCGTCCTTGTCGGGGAGCCCGGCGATCGCGGCGCACAGGGCCTTGACGTCGGGGCCGTGCGGGGAGGCCGCCTCGATCGCCCGCGCGGAGCAGGAGGGCGGCGACGCCGGGCGCGCGGAGGCGGTGCCGGCCAGCGGCAACGCGGTCAGGGTCAGGGCGAGCGCGGAGGTGAGCAGGGCGGGAAGCGGACGTACGGGCATCTGCGGCTCCTGGGTGGTTGGGATGTCCGTGATCATCGTCGGGGCGGTGTGCCCTCGGCCGGATCGTCGGTGAGGAGGGCTCGCGCCCCTGGCGGAGCCCGGAGCAAATGCCGTACGGAACAAGGGTGTTGTAAGGGATCGCCCTTACGGGCAGGCGGCCGGCGGCGAAAAAGTGTTATCGGCGCCCCCTTCACCGCGTCTCCACCCCGTAAGCGGAATGTGACCTCCGACATGGCCGGCGGTGCTGGTCGGGCTGGAAAGTGCGTGCGGGCAGCGAACGACCCGGGAGAGGACGTACGTGGACGAGGCAGCCGGCCGGCGGTGGCACTCCACCATCGCGGCGGCGCAGGCCGGGGACCGGCGGGCGCTGGACGAGCTGGTCGAGGGCTGGCTACCGCTGGTCTACAACGTGGTCGGGCGCGCGCTGAACGGCCATGCCGACGTCGACGACGTCGTCCAGGAGACCATGCTGCGCGCCGTCGACCACCTCGGTTCGCTGCGCGACCCGGACAGCTTCCGCTCCTGGCTCGTCGCCATCGCCATGCGGCAGATCCGGGACCGGGCGCGGCGCAGGCAGACCGACCGGCTGGACGAGTCGGCCGCCCGGGAGGCCACCGACTTCGCCGAACTCACCGTGCTGCGGCTGCGGTTGCAGGGCCAGCGGCGCGAGGTCGCCGAGGCGGTGCGGTGGCTGGACGACGAGGACCGGCAGTTGCTCTCTCGCTGTGGTGGCTGGAGGTCGCGGGCGAGCTGACCCGACGCGAACTCGCCGCCGCTGCCGGGATCAGCCGGCAGCACGCGGCGGTACGCGTCCAGCGGGTGAAGGAACGGCTTAAGACGGCGCGCGGCATCGTCCGGGCCCTCGACGGCGCCTGCCCCGACCTGCGCGAACTGACCGCCCGCTGGGGCGGCCGCCCCGACTCGGTCTGGCGCAAGCGGCTCGCGAGGCACATCAGGGGCTGCGGCTACTGCGGCGACACCCACGAGGCCGTCGTTCCGGCAGAACGCCTCCTCGTCGGCATCGCGCTGGTGCCCGTCCCGGTCGGCTTCACGCTCTCGCCGGCCCTCGGCGGCAAGACCGCCGCCGCGGCGACGGCCACCTCCGCCGGCTGGTCCGCCAAGGTGCTGGCCGCCCTCACGCAGCCCGCCGTGGCGGTGACGGCAGGCGCGACGCTCGTCGCGGGCGGCGCCTACGTCGTCACCCAGCCCCCGGACGCCCCGCCCCCGCGCGCGGCCGCCCCGGCGCCGTCCGGCACGGCCGGCCCGGCGCCGTCACCCACACCGCCCCCGCCGTCCGCGTCACCGTCGGCGCCACCCTCCCCCTCGCCCTCGGCGACCCGCCCGAAGGCCGACCTGTACGGCACGGTCGTCGACGCCGTCGACCGGGCCCCCGACCCGAACGCGGAGCCGGCCGCCCTGCCGCGCCGCCCCGAGTCCGGCGTGACCAGCACCGGCGGCGCGCACGCGGTGATGAACCACCGCGGCGACAGCGTCACCCTCACCGGCGAGGGCTATGTCCTCGTCCGCTGGCAGATCTCGCCGCAGTACCGCGCGGGCGGCCTCGTCATGCCGGCCTGGACCGGGCTGCGGGGCAGGCTCTTCCACGTCGCCTCCGGCGGCGGCCGCCGTATGGACGACCGGGTCAGCGCCACCGACACCTCCGCCACCGGCATGGGCAGCGCGACCACCGGCTACGCCGTCCCGCCGTCCGGCACCCAGCAGATGTGGCAGAACGAGTGGTTCTACCTCACCGGCAGCGTCACCCTCACCGTGAACGAACGCGGCGCCGACTACGGCCTCAGCGTCTTCCCGTCGAGCTGGGACGCCGCGAACGAGGACATCCGGCTCGGCCCGCCCGACGGCACCGGCCCGCTACGGCCTGGTCCGCGACACCGGCCGGGACGACACACCCGTGCCGCAGTACCTCACGCGCTCGACCCCGGCGGACCCGGCGACCGTGCCTCAGGAGTCCCGCGTGTAACGCGTACGGGCCTTGAGCAGCACGTCCACCCGGTTCGTCGTGATCGAGTCGACGCCGGTGTCGAGCAGACGCCGCATGGAGCGCCGGGTGTCCGGCGTCCACACGGACAGCAGATGGCCGCCGCGGTGGACGCGCTCGGCGAGGGCGCGGTCGACCAGCGGGAAGCGGTAGTTGAGCCAGCGCGGGCGTACGGCGTCCAGCAGTACGGGGCGCGGCGGCGCCAGCGTCGTCCAGGTCAGGGCGATCTCGGCGGCCGGGTCGGCGGCGCGCACGGCGAGCATGGCGTCGGCGCCCGCGCAGTAGTACACGCGGTCCTCGGCCCCGCACGCGCGCGCGACGTCAACGATCCGGCGCACCGCGCGCACATCGGGCGTGCCCGGCAGGTCGAGCATGACCCGGCTCCCGTCGCAGGCCGCGAGCGCCTCCTCCAGCGTCGGCACCCCGCCCGCCGTCAGCCCCCGCACCTCGGCCGCCGACAGCGCGAGCAGCGGCCGCTCCTGCTCCCACAGCCGCTTCAGCGTCGCGTCGTGCAGCAGCACCGGTACGCCGTCCTTGGTGAGCCGTACGTCGATCTCCACCGCGTCCGCGCCCAGCCGGAGCGCGGAGCGCAGGGAGTCGAGGGTGTTCTCACGGACGCGGTAGGGGTCGCCGCGATGGGCCACGGCGGTCACGTTCTGCATGGGGATATTCTGCGGGCCCGCCCGCGCGACGGGGCGCTCAGGGGGCGAGCCAGCCGGCCGTGTACGTGTCGATCTCCTCCGCGATCCTGGCCTTGCCGGGCTCGTCGAGGAAGGACGCGGTGACGGCGTTCTTGGCCAGGTCGGCCAGTCCACGCTCGTCGAGGTCGAGGAGACGGGCCGCGACCGCGTACTCGTTGTTGAGGTCGGTGCCGAACATGGGCGGGTCGTCGGAGTTGATCGTGACGATGACGCCCGCCTTCGCGAACTCCTTGACCGGGTGCTCGTCGATCGTGCGGACCGCGCGGGTGGCGATGTTGGAGGTCGGGCACACCTCCAGCGGGATCCGGTGCTCGGCGAGGTGCGCGAGCAGCTTCGGGTCCCGCGCCGAGCTCGTGCCGTGCCCGATGCGCTCGGCGCGCAGCTCGGTCAGGGCGTCCCACACCGTCTCCGGACCCGTCGTCTCACCGGCGTGCGGCACGGAGTGCAGCCCGGCTGCGATGGCCCGGTCGAAGTACGGCTTGAACTGCGGCCTCGGTACGCCGATCTCGGGCCCGCCGAGCCCGAAGGAGACCAGTCCCTCCGGGCGCACCCGGTCGTCGGTGGCGAGCCGCGCGGTCTCCTCGGCGGACTCCAGACCGGCCTCGCCGGGGATGTCGAAGCACCAGCGCAGCACGGTCCCGAACTCGGCCTCGGCCGCCTTGCGGGCGTCCTCGATCGCGTCCATGAAGGCGCGCTCGTCGATGCCGCGCCGGGTGGAGGAGAACGGGGTGATGGTCAGCTCGGCGTAGCGCACCTGCTGCCGGGCCAGGTCCCGGGCCACCTCGTACGTCAGCAGCCGTACATCCTCCGGCGTGCGGATCAGGTCCACGACGGACAGGTACACCTCGATGAAGTGGGCGAAGTCCGTGAACGTGAAGTAGTCGGCCAGGGCCTCCGGGTCGGTGGGGACCTTGGAGTCGGGGTGGCGGGCGGCGAGTTCCGCGACGATGCGGGGGGAGGCGGAGCCGACGTGGTGGACGTGCAGTTCGGCCTTGGGCAGTCCGGCGATGAAGGCGTGCAGATCGCGCGGGGCGCGGGCGTCGACGAGACGGTCGGTCAAGGTTCCTCCCCGGAACGGCGTCCCGGGCCGGGCCGGTGGGCCGACGGGACGCGGATGATCGGCTGATCGGTGACTCGGGGATCATCGTAGGCCGGTCCGGTGCGCGGGCGGGCGGGGCCTTAGCATGACGGCACGGACGACAGAGGGGGTTCCGCGCATGTCGGACGACGCACAGACGCCGGAGGCAGCGGGGGAGGCGGCGGGGGAGGCGGCCGGGGGGTTCGCCGCGCCGGGGGGTGAGGCGCCGGCCTCGCAGCAGGGGAAGACGTCCCTGGACAAGCCGGCCGACATTGCCCGGGCCCGTCGCCCCGAGCCGGAGGGCCCCGGCTTCACCCTCGCCTCGAACGAGCCGCCGTCCTGGGCGGCGCCGTCCGTGCATGACCAGCAGACGGTCACGTCGATGCCGGGGCCTGTGCCGCCGGCTAACGGTGCCGCCGTCGACCCCTTCGCGCCGCCGGGCGCGACGCCGGCCGACCCCTTCGCGCCGCCCAGTCCTTTCGCGCCGCCGACGGCATCCGTCCCCTACGCCGCTCACGGCGAGCCCGTTCCGCCGCCGCCCATCGGGCCCGACGGGCCGGGGCAGGTGCCGTACGGGTATCCCGGCGGGCACGGGTATCCGCAGGCGGGACCCGCTGTGCCGGGGTACTACGGCTGGCCCGGTATGCAGCCGCTGCCGAGCAACGGCATGGGTACGGCCGGGCTGGTGCTCGGGATCATCTCGGCGGTGATCTTCTGTCTGTGGCCGGTGGCGATCGTGGTGGGTGTGCTGGCCCTGATCTTCGGCGCGATCGGTCGCGCCAAGGCGCGGCGGGGTGAGGCGACGAATCCCGGGCAGGCGCTGGCGGGGATCATCTGTGGGGCGGCGGGTGTGGTGCTGGGGTTGGGGATGCTGGCGTTGGTGATCGCGACGGCGTAGCGACGACGGGATGTTTCTCGCCCCCGCCGCCCCTACCCTTCCCATCCTTCTGGGGCTCCGCCCCAGACCCCGCTCCTCAAACGCCGGAGGGGCTGAGTTTTTCAGCCCGTCCGGCGTTTGAGGACGAGGCCCTTTAGGGGCCGACAGCGGGGGTCTGGGGGCGGCAGCCCCCAGGGACGGGACGGGTAGGGGCGGCGGGGGCGACCCCCCCTACCCCCGCAACCGCTCCCGCGCCCCCATCAACGCGAACCCCAGCAAATTCGCCCCCCGCCACCGCTCCGGATCCCCGGCCCCGTCATCCCCCGCCGCCAGCCCGATCCCCCACACCCGGTCGACCGGACTCGCCTCCACCAGCACCCGCTCCCCGGTCCCCAGCAGAAACGCCCGCAGATCCGGGTGCGCCGCGAACTTGTGGACCGAGCCCTCGACCACGATCCGGAACCGCTCCCGCTCCCACACCGCGTCGTCGAACCCCCGCACCATCCGCCCGGCCTTCTTCGCCAGCGAGGGATGCCCCGCGGCCAGCACCCGCCGCTCCGCCTCCGCGTCCCCGAACAGCCGGGCCTTCTCGGCCATCATCCAGTGCTCGGCGGTCGCGTACCGCGCCCCGTCCACCGTGAACGGCGACTCCCACCACTGGCTCAGGCAGCTCGCGCTCACCTGCCCGTCCGGCCGGGGCCGGTGCCCCCAGAAGTGCAGATATCTGACTCTCGCCCCCGCGCGGACCTCCTGAATCAGAGCGTCCCAAGAATCGATTCTCGTCATGTGGCCGAGTCTCGCAGGCACCACCGACATTCCGTCCCTGGTTTTCCAGGCCAACTCGACACCTGGTCGACAGATTCCGTCGCGTAACCAAAAGGCAACAACGGAATCACTTGTTGGAGTCCTGCTGCTCTGTCAGGATCGGCACTCAAATCGAGCCGGAGCCACGCCGGCCCCTGATGGGGCACGGAGGGAGCGACATGCACAACCCGGGCATTGCCACCCCGGAACGATTCCCGGCCCAGGACCGCTTCGCGGAGGGCGCGCAGTACATCGCGGGCCGCCCGGCGAAGGGGACCTCGGGGCGTACGCACGCCGTCGTCGACCCTGCCACGGGCGAGGAGGTGTACACGTACGACCTGGCCGGCACCGACGACGTAGATGCCGCCGTCGCGGCGGCGCGTGACGCCTTCCCCGCCTGGGCCGCCGCCACGCCGGGCGAGCGCTCCGACGCGCTGCACCGCTTCGCCGCCGTGCTCGCCGAGCGCGCCGAGGACTTCGCCCGCGCGGAGTCCCTGCAGTGCGGCAAGCCGCTGAAGCTGACCCGGGAGTTCGACGTCCCGGGGACGATCGACAACACGGCGTTCTTCGCCGGGGCCGCCCGGCACCTGCAGGGGCAGTCCGCCGGCGAGTACTCCGGCGACCACACCTCGTACGTCCGCCGTGAGCCGATCGGCGTGGTCGGGTCCATCGCGCCCTGGAACTACCCGCTCCAGATGGCCGCCTGGAAGATCCTTCCGGCCATCGCCGCGGGCAACACCATCGTGCTGAAGCCCGCCGAGCTCACCCCGCTCACCTCGCTGCTGTTCGCCCAGGCCGCCACCGACGCCGGCATCCCGGACGGTGTCGTCAACATCGTCAGCGGAACCGGGAAGGAGGCCGGTGAGCACCTGGTCGGCCACCCCGACGTCGTCATGACCTCCTTCACCGGCTCCACCGCCGTCGGCAGGCGCGTGGCCGAGATCGCCACCGGCACCGTCAAGCGGATCCACCTGGAGCTCGGCGGCAAGGCGCCCTTCGTCGTCTTCGACGACGCCGACCTCGAGGCCGCCGCCCACGGCGCGGTCGCGGGCTCGCTGATCAACACCGGGCAGGACTGCACGGCCGCCACGCGCGCGTATGTGCAGCGGCCGCTCTACGACGCCTTCGTGGAGCGCACCGCCGCCCTCATGGAGAGCGTCCGGCTCGGCGACCCGTTCGCGCCGGGCACCGACCTCGGGCCGCTGATCTCCCATGTCCAGCGCGACCGGGTCGCCGGGTTCGTCGACCGTGCGCGTGGCTACGCGCGCGTGGTCACCGGCGGCGAGGCTCCGCAGGGCGAGCTCAAGAACGGCGCGTACTACCGGCCCACCCTCATCGCGGACGCCGCGCAGGACAGCGAGGTCGTCCAGTCGGAGATCTTCGGCCCGGTGCTGGTCGTGCTGCCGTTCGACAGCGACGAGGAGGGGATCCGGCTGGCCAACGACACCCCGTACGGCCTCGCCGCCTCCGCCTGGAGCCGGGACGTCTACCGGGCGAACCGCGCGACCCGCGAGATCAAGGCGGGCTGCGTGTGGGTCAACGACCACATCCCGATCATCAGCGAGATGCCGCACGGCGGCTACAAGGCGTCCGGCTTCGGCAAGGACATGTCCGCGTACTCCTTCGAGGAGTACACCCAGATCAAGCACGTCATGTTCGACAACACCGCGGTCGCCGCCAAGGACTGGCACCGCACCGTCTTCGGGGACCGATAGCCAGATCAGCGGGCACGGCCGGCGTCCGACCACGCCGGCCGTCCCCCCTTCCCGAAAGGGCACCAAGCGCATGGAGCAGTACGAGCCCGACCGCCTGTCCCCGGCCCAAGTGGCCGCCATGCGGCGCAGCCTGCGCAACGGCCGGGCCGCCATGACCCGCCGTTCCCTGCTGCGTGCCTCCGCGGGCGGCGCGCTCGCGGTGGGCGGCCTGGGGGCGCTCAGCGCCTGCGGAATCCCCGCGGCCGGCAAGACCGAGGGCGGCACGTCCTCCGAGGACCACTCGGCCAAGGAGAAGGAGGTCTCCTTCTCCAACTGGACCGAGTACATGGACGTCGACGACAGCGGCAAGCACCACCCGACGCTGGAGCAGTTCGCGAAGCGGACCGGCATCAAGGTCAAGTACACCGAGGACATCAACGACAACAACGAGTTCTTCGGGAAGATCAAGCCGCAGCTCGCGGCGGGGCAGGACACCGGCCGGGACATCATCGTCCTCACGGACTGGCTCGCCGGGCGGCTCATACGCCTGGGCTGGGCCCAGAAACTCGACCCGTCCAACCTGCCGCACGCCTTCGCCAACCTCTCCCAGCAGTTCCGCAACCCCGACTGGGACCCGGGACGGGCGTACTCCTACCCCTGGCAGGGCATCTCGACCGTCATCGCCTACAACAAGAAGGCGCTGGACGGCGTCGAGGTGAAGACGGTCTCCGACCTGCTCGACAACCCCAAGCTCAAGGGCCGCGTCGGCTTCCTCACCGAGATGCGCGACACCATCGGGATGACCCTGCTCGACATGGGCAAGGACCCGGCGAAGTTCACCGACGACGACTACGACGCGGCGATCGCCCGCCTGCAGAAGGCCGTCGACAACAAGCAGATCCGCCGGTTCACCGGCAACGACTACACCTCCGACCTCACCAGCGGAGACTTCGCGGCCTGCCTGGCCTGGGCCGGGGACGTCGTCCAGCTCAAGGCCGACAGCCCGGACATCGACTTCCTGATCCCGGACAGCGGCTACATGACGTCCAGCGACAACATGCTGATCCCCAACAAGGCCCGTCACAAGACGAACGCCGAGCGGCTCATCGACTTCTACTACGAGCCGAAGGCCGCGGCCGAGCTCGCCGCCTACATCAACTACGTCTGTCCCGTCGACGGCGTGAAGGAAGAGCTCGCGAAGATCGACGAGGACGCGGCGAACAACCCGCTGATCCTCCCCGACAAGGCCATGCAGGCCGCCTCTCGCGCCTTCCGCTCACTGAGCTCGAAGGAAGAGACGGCCTACGAAGAGAAGTTCGCGAAGCTCACAGGGGCGTGACCACACCATGACGAACGACACCAGCGGCGACGTCCGCCTCTCCGGCATAGCCAAGACCTACGGCTCCTTCACCGCCGTGCACCCGCTCGACCTGACCGTGCCCCAGGGCTCCTTCTTCGCCCTGCTCGGTGCCTCCGGCTGCGGCAAGACCACCACCCTGCGCATGATCGCCGGTCTGGAGGAACCTTCCGCCGGCACCGTGCACCTCGGTGAGCAGGACGTGACCGGGCTCCCGCCGTACAAGCGGCCGGTGAACACGGTCTTCCAGTCCTACGCCCTCTTCCCGCACCTCGACATCTTCGAGAACGTCGCCTTCGGCCTGCGCCGGCGCGGCATCAAGAGCGTGAAGAAGCAGGTCGACGAGATGCTCGACCTCGTCCAGCTCGGCGAGCAGGCCCGCAAGAAACCGCACCAGCTCTCGGGTGGCCAGCAGCAGCGGGTGGCCGTCGCCCGCGCGCTGATCAACCACCCCAAGGTGCTTCTCCTCGACGAGCCCCTGGGCGCCCTCGACCTGAAGCTGCGCCGCCAGATGCAGCTGGAGCTCAAGCGCATCCAGACCGAGGTCGGCATCACCTTCGTCCATGTCACGCACGACCAGGAGGAGGCCATGACCATGGCCGACACGGTCGCCGTGATGAACGCGGGCCGCGTCGAGCAGCTCGGCTCGCCGACCGACCTCTACGAGAACCCGCGCACCACCTTCGTCGCCAACTTCCTCGGCACCTCCAACTTCATCGAGGCCGAGGTCGACTCCAAGAGCGGCGACGACATCGTGCTGAAGGCGGGCGGCGGCAAGCTGGTGCTGCCCGAGGCGCGGTGCAGCGCGGCCACGGCGACCGGCGGCAAGGTGCTGGTCGGCGTACGCCCCGAGAAGATCTCCCTCACGCACGCCGACGAGGCGGGCGAGATCCCCGAGGGCCGCAACCGGATCACCGGCAGGATCGCCGACTCCTCGTTCATCGGTGTCTCCACGCAGTACGTCGTCGACAGCCCCGTCTGTCCCGAGTTCGAGGTCTACGCCCAGAACATCGACCGCGACCCCCGGCTCGTGCCCGGCGCCGAAGTCGTCCTGCACTGGAACCCGGCGCACACCTTCGGGCTCGACGCGGCCCAGTCCCTCCTTGCTGGGACAACGGGCGCCGCGGGCATCCAGGAAGAGGCGGCGGTCTGATGGCGACAGTCACCGAGGCGCCACCGCCTCTCAGCCCGACGGCGCCCGAGAAGAAGCCCCCGCGCAAGCGCGGCCGGCTGGTGCCGTACTGGCTCCTGCTGCCCGGCATCCTGTGGCTGGTCGTCTTCTTCGCGCTGCCGATGATCTACCAGGCCTCCACGTCCGTGCAGACGGGCTCGCTGGAGGAGGGCTACAAGGTCACCTGGCACTTCGCCACCTACTGGGACGCCCTGTCCGAGTACTACCCGCAGTTCCTGCGCTCGGTGCTCTACGCCGGCTCGGCGACGATCCTGTGCCTGGTCCTCGGCTACCCGCTGGCCTACCTCATCGCCTTCCGGGCGGGCCGCTGGCGGAACCTGATCATGATCCTGGTGATCGCGCCGTTCTTCACCAGCTTCCTGATCCGCACCCTCGCCTGGAAGACGATCCTCGCGGACGGCGGCCCGGTCGTCGGTGCCCTCAACTCGCTGCACGTCCTGGACGTCACCAGCTGGCTCGGCATGACCCAGGGCGACCGTGTGCTCGCCACTCCGCTCGCGGTGGTGTGCGGTCTGACGTACAACTTCCTGCCGTTCATGGTCCTGCCGCTCTACACCTCGCTGGAGCGCATCGACCCGCGGCTGCACGAGGCCGCGAACGACCTGTACGCCAAGCCGGTCACCACCTTCCGGAGGGTCACCTTCCCGCTGTCGATGCCGGGCGTCGTCTCCGGCACGCTGCTGACCTTCATCCCGGCGGCCGGTGACTACGTCAACGCGGACCTGCTCGGCTCGACGGACACCCGCATGGTCGGCAACGTGATCCAGACGCAGTTCCTGCGGATCCTGGACTACCCGACGGCCGCGGCCCTGTCCTTCATTCTCATGGCCGCCATCCTCGTCATGGTGACGCTGTACATCCGCAGGGCCGGCACGGAGGATCTGGTTTAAATGACCGTCGTCAACTGGCTCAAGCGCAATTTCGTCGTCATCGCGGGACTGCTGACGCTCGCCTATCTCCTGCTGCCCAACGTCGTCGTGACGGTCTTCTCCTTCAACAAACCGAAGGGCCGCTTCAATTACGAGTGGCAGGAGTTCTCGACGGACGCATGGAAGGACCCCTGCGGAGTCTCCGACCTGTGCGGCTCGCTTTCGGTCAGCCTCCAGATCGCGTTCTGGGCGACCGTCGGCGCCACGCTGCTCGGCACCCTGATCGCCTTCGCGCTGGTCCGCTACCGGTTCCGGGCGCGCGGTGCCGTGAACTCGCTGATCTTCCTGCCGATGGCGATGCCCGAGGTCGTCATGGCGGCCTCGCTGCTCACCCTGTTCCTCAACCTCGGTGCTCAGCTGGGCTTCTGGACGATCCTCATCGCCCACATCATGTTCTGCCTGAGCTTCGTCGTCACGGCCGTCAAGGCGCGTGTGATGTCGATGGACCCGAGGCTGGAGCAGGCCGCGCAGGACCTGTACGCCGGGCCGTTCCAGACGTTCGTCCGGGTCACCCTGCCGATCGCCGCCCCGGGAATCGCGGCGGGCGCGATGCTCGCGTTCGCGCTCTCCTTCGACGATTTCATCATCACCAATTTCAACGCGGGCTCCACGGTCACCTTCCCGATGTTCGTCTGGGGCTCGGCCCAGCGCGGAACGCCCGTTCAGATCAATGTCATCGGCACGGCCATGTTCATCATCGCCGTACTGTTCGTCCTGGCCTCCATGGCCATCGGAAACCGCCGTAAGAAGCAAAAGGCATAAACCCTTGTAGGGAGTTGAAATCATGGCCCCAAGCGCCATGAGTTCTGGCAGTCACTGGACGAAGGCCCTTTCCGACGCCCAGCCGGTCCCGTACTGGCTGGACGACCCCGGCCGCCCCCGCCCCGAGCCCGCCCTCACCACCGCCGAGACCTGCGACCTGCTGGTCGTCGGCGGCGGGTACAGCGGACTGTGGACCGCGCTCATCGCCAAGGAGCGCGAGCCGCAGCGGGACGTCGTCCTGGTCGAGGGCCGCGAGGTGGGCTGGGCCGCCTCCGGCCGCAACGGCGGCTTCTGCGCCGCCTCCCTCACCCACGGTCTGCCCAACGGGCTTGCCCGCTGGCCCGACGAGATCCACCAGTTGGAGGAGCTGGGCGCCCGCAACCTCGACGAGATCGAGAAGGCGGTCGCCCGCTACTCCCTGGACTGCGACTTCGAGCGCACCGGCGAGATCGACGTCGCCACCGAGACCTACCAGGCGTGGGAACTGCGCGACTGGTACGAGGAACTGCGGGACAAGGGCCTGGCCGAGGGCATCGACTTCCTCGATGCCGACGAGGTACGGGCCCAGGTCGACTCACCGACCTTCCAGGCGGGCCTGTACGACCGCCGCGGCGTCGCCATGGTCAACCCGGCCAAGCTGGTGTGGGGCCTGAAGAGGGCGTGCCTGGACCTCGGCGTCCGCGTCTACGAGCACACTCCCGCCCTCACGCTGAAGCCGTACGGCGCCGGCATGGCCGTAAGCACCCCCTACGGCCGGATCCGCGCCCGCAAGGTCGCCCTCGGCACGAACATCTTCCCCAACCTGGTCAAGCGCGTCCGCTCCTACACCGTCCCGGTCTACGACTACGCCCTGATGACCGAGCCGCTCACCGAGGACCAGCTCGCGTCGATCGGCTGGGGGAACCGCCAGGGCCTCGGTGACTCGGCGAACCAGTTCCACTACTTCCGTCTCTCCGCCGACAACCGCATCCTGTGGGGCGGCTACGACGCCATCTACCCGTACGGCGGCCGGGTGCGCGCCGAGTACGACGACCGCCCGGAGACGTACGCCAAGCTCGCCGGGCACTTCTTCACCTGCTTCCCGCAGCTGGAGGGCATGCGCTTCACGCACGCGTGGGGCGGCGCGATCGACACCTGCTCGCGCTTCTCGGCGTTCTTCGGCACGGCCCATCAGGGCAAGGTGGCCTACGCGGCGGGCTTCACGGGCCTCGGCGTCGGCGCGACCCGGTTCGGCGCGGACGTGATGCTGGACCTGCTGGCGGGGGAGCGCACGGAGCGCACCGAGCTGGAGATGGTCCGCAAGAAGCCGCTGCCCTTTCCGCCCGAGCCGTTCGCCTGGACCGGCATCGCGCTCACCAAGTGGTCGCTGGCCCGCGCCGACGCGCACGGCGGGCGGCGCAATCTGTGGCTGAAGGCGATGGACCGGCTGGGCCTCGGCTTCGACAGCTGATGTGACCCAGATCACTTTGGATTCCTCCCGGGAACCCGCGTAATGCCCGCCGGGTGACCTCCCTCTCCCTCGTGACGCAACCGGCGTCCACGAAGGAAAGGGAGGTCACCGTCATGACAGGGGCGAAAACGGCGGTCGAGTGGCTGGCGTCCGTTGCTCCCGACCCCGAGGCCTGCCGCTGGGAGTGGGAGCGCAACCCCCTCGGGGTCGCGCTGCTGCCCGCCGGCAAGGCCTGGGACGTACTCATCCTGCCGGCCGAGCTCGGCTATCCGACCCTCGATGTCCTCACTCGCGTCATCGACCAACTCGGCCCGGTCCTGGTCGACTTCGGTGACTCCCGGATGGGCTTCTTCGTGCCGCCCGGCACGGCCGCCCGCTGGCTCGGCACCGGCATCCGTACGGCCGGGTCCGGCACCTGGATCGTCGTTCCGTATCCGGGCCGGGCCACCGGAGGTGTCCGCTGGCTGGTGCCACCGGACGGCACCGGCACCCTCAACGACCCGGCACTCCTCGAACTGGCCATGCACGAGGCGGCCGCCGGCTTGGCCGACGACGACTAAGGAGGGTGCCGCGCCGGGTTGTCGGTCGGATGCTGCTGTGTCGTGGCTGGTCGCGCAGTTCCCCGCGCCCCTTGAGGGTGTCGTCGAGCCGCTCGATATCTTGACAAGGCGGATTGGTCTGGACCAAGTTGTGGGCGACCCCACCCTCCAAATCCCCCATGCCCGGAGGCACTTGTGGACCGCTCCAGATCCCTCGCCTTCCTCACCGCCGCGGCACTGATCCTGCCCGGCCTCACCGCGCTCTCGTCGGCCGCCCGTGCGGCCGACGCCGACCTCGCCCGCAACGGCGGCTTCGAGTCCGGCCTGGACGGCTGGACCTGCACGGCCGGTACCACGGTCAACTCCCCTGTCCGCAGCGGCGCCGCGGCGCTCCAGGCGACCCCGGCCGGGTCCGACAACGCCCGGTGCGCGCAGACGGTGACCGTGAAACCGGACTCCCAGTACACGCTGTCCGGGTACGTCCGCGGCGCCTACGTCTACCTCGGCGCGAGCGGCACCGGCACCACCGACGTCTCCACCTGGACCCAGTCGGCCCCCGCCTGGCAGCAGCTGTCGACGACGTTCCGCACCGGCCCCTCCACGACCCGCGTCACGATCTACACCCACGGCTGGTACGGCACGGGCGCGTACAACGCCGACGACATCTCGCTCGTCGGCCCCGGCGTGGACGCAGGACAGCCGCCCGCGGCACCGACCGGCCTGAAGACGGGCGCGGTCACCTCCTCCAGCGTCGCGCTGTCCTGGTCGGCGGTCCCCGGCGCGACGAGCTACGCCGTCTACCGCGACGGCGTCAAGGTACAGACGGTGACCGGGACTTCGGCCACGGCAGGCGGCCTCTCACCCTCCACGGCGTACGGCTTCCAGGTCGCCGCCGTCAACGACGCGGGCGAGTCGGCGAAGTCGGCCACGGTGACCGCGACGACGACTCCCGGCACCGGCGGCCCCGTGCAGCTTCCGGCCCACGCCCTGGTCGGCTACCTGCACGCCAGTTTCGCCAACGGCTCCGGCTATACCCGGATGGCCGACGTCCCCGACAGCTGGGACGTCATCGACCTGGCCTTCGGCGAGCCGACCTCCGTCACCTCGGGCGACATCCGCTTCGACCGCTGCCCAGTGACCGAGTGCCCGAACGTCGAGTCCGACGCCGAGTTCAAGGCGGCGATCAAGGCCAAGCAGTCGGCGGGCAAGAAGGTGCTGATCTCGATCGGCGGCCAGAACGGCCAGGTGCAGCTGACGACCGCGGCGGCCCGGGACACCTTCGTGTCGTCCGTCTCGAAGATCATCGACGAGTACGGCCTCGACGGCCTGGACATCGACTTCGAGGGCCACTCGCTCTCCCTGAACGCCGACGACACGGACTTCAAGAACCCGAAGACCCCGGTGATCGTCAACCTGATCTCGGCCCTGAAGACCCTGAAGGCCAGGTACGGCGACGACTTCGTGCTGACGATGGCGCCCGAGACCTTCTTCGTCCAGCTCGGCTACCAGTACTACGGCACCGGCCAGTGGGGCGGCCAGGACCCGAGGGCGGGCGCGTACCTCCCGGTCATCCACGCCCTGCGCGACGACCTCACGCTGCTGCACGTCCAGGACTACAACTCGGGCCCGATCATGGGCCTCGACAACCAGTACCACTCCATGGGCGGCGCCGACTTCCACATCGCCATGACCGACATGCTCCTGACCGGCTTCCCGGTCGCGGGCAACGCCGGCAACGTCTTCCCGCCGCTGCGCCCCGACCAGGTCGCGATCGGCATGCCCGCCTCGACCAACGCGGGCAACGGCCACGTCCCGCCGGCCGAGGTCACCAAGACCCTCGACTGCCTGACGAAGAGGACGAACTGCGGCTCGTACGCCACCCACGGCACCTGGTCGTCGCTGCGCGGCCTGATGACGTGGTCGATCAACTGGGATCGCTACTCGAACTGGGAGTTCCAGCGGACGTTCGACGGCTACTTCGGCTGAGGAACAGCCACAGAAGCGACAGGAGCACCGTGCACAGGCACCCACTGGCCACCACGTCCAGTGGCCAGTGGTAGCCGCGCCGGATCAGGCCGTAGCCGGCGCCGAGGCTGAGGACGGCGCACGCGGCGAGCAGTGCGCGACGGGCGCGCACGGAGTTCAGCAGCGGGAGGAGCAGCAGCGTCGCGGCGCCGTAGGCGATGGCGGCCGTCGCCGTGTGACCGGACGGGTAGTAGCCGGTGGCCGGCGGCACGGCCGGGGTGCCCGGGCGGTCGATGAGGATCTTGAGGGGGATGATCAGGGCCGGGACGAGGGCCATGAGAACGGCGGCCGCGGTGGCCGGCAGCCACCACTGGTCTGTACCACTGAGTCGATGCCGCCGGGTGACGTACGCGAGCGCGATGGCCAGCACGGGTACCGCGACCGGCACATTGCCCAGGTCGGCGAGGAGTTCGGAGAGGCGGTCGGGGTGGACGAGGGCCCGGCTGGCCGACCTGTCGAGGTCGATCAGCGGGCCGTCGGTCACGACCTGCCAGGTGAAGAGGATGAAGAGAAGGGCCGGAAGCCCGAGAAGGAGAAAGAGGGAGGTCGGCCGCCCCGGAACAGGGGGGGTGGTTCCGGGGCGGCCGTCCGGATCGGATGGTCGCGCGCCCCGGGGGGTTTGGGGCGGGCGACTGTCCGATCGGTGAGGAGATCCGGAGCCGGAAGCTCCGGGTGTGTGCGCGAGGGCACGACCAGGTCGAAGCTGGGGAGGCCTCAGCCTGATGACGCCCAGAGTCCCCTCTGGACGGGGTGTATCTCTCATCTGGTTAGAACCTACGACAGGGAGATGGCGTTAGACAGCCGGATTGGCGTCCTGACATCCACCTCGCACACCTTCTTCACACGCTCTGACGGTAGCCGCCCCAGCCCCGGAATCACGGAGGACACCAGGGCTGGGGCGCAAGTGGTTCAGGGGACCGGGAACCGGTCCCTCACCAGTGGTTTCGCTGTGACCTCAGATGCGGGCGAAAGCCTGCTCGATGATGTCGAGGCCCTCGTTCAGCAGGTCCTCGCCGATCACCAGCGGGGGCAGGAAGCGCAGCACGTTGCCGTAGGTGCCACAGGTCAGGACCAGCAGGCCCTCGGCGTGGCAGGCCTTGGCGAGCGCGGCGGTCGCCTCCGGGTTCGGCTCCTTGGTGGCGCGGTCCTTGACCAGCTCGATGGCGATCATGGCGCCACGGCCGCGGATGTCGCCGACGATGTCGAACTTCTCGGCGATGGCGGTGAGGCGCGCCTTCATGATCGCCTCGATGTTCTTCGCCTTGGCGTTGAGGTCGAGCTCCTTCATCGTCTCGATGGAGCCCAGCGCACCGGCGCAGGCGACCGGGTTGCCGCCGTAGGTGCCGCCCAGACCGCCCGCGTGCGCGGCGTCCATGATCTCGGCGCGGCCGGTCACGGCGGCGAGCGGGAGACCGCCGGCGATGCCCTTCGCGGTCGTGATCAGGTCGGGGACGATGCCCTCGTCCTCGCACGCGAACCACTGGCCGGTACGGCAGAAGCCGGACTGGATCTCGTCGGCGACGAAGACGATGCCGTTGTCCGAGGCGAACTTGCTGAGGGCCGGCAGGAAGCCCTTGGCGGGCTCGATGAAGCCGCCCTCGCCGAGCACCGGCTCGATGATGATCGCGGCGACGTTGTCCGGGCCGACCTGCTTGGTGATCTGGTCGATGGCCTGCGCGGCGGCCTCCGGACCGGCGTTCTCCGCACCGGTCGGCCAGCGGTAGCCGTAGGCCACCGGCACGCGGTAGACCTCGGGCGCGAACGGGCCGAAGCCGTGCTTGTACGGCATGTTCTTGGCGGTCAGCGCCATCGTGAGGTTGGTCCGGCCGTGGTAGCCGTGGTCGAACACCACGACGGCCTGGCGCTTGGTGTAGGCCCGCGCGATCTTGACGGCGTTCTCGACGGCCTCGGCGCCGGAGTTGAACAGCGCCGACTTCTTGGCGTGGTCACCCGGGGTGAGCTCGGCGAGGGCCTCGGCGACGGCGACGTAGCCCTCGTACGGCGTGACCATGAAACAGGTGTGGGTGAAGTCGGCGAGCTGCGCGGACGCCCGGCGTACGACCGCCTCGGCGGACGCGCCGACGGACGTCACGGCGATGCCGGAACCGAAGTCGATGAGCCGGTTGCCGTCGACGTCCTCGATGATCCCGCCGCCGGCCCGCGCGGTGAACACGGGCAGCACGGAGCCCACGCCCTGCGCGACCGCGGCCGTACGGCGGGCCTGCAGTTCCTGCGACTTCGGGCCGGGGATGGCGGTGACGACGCGGCGCTCCTGCGGAAGTGCGCTCATGAGGGGCTCCTGGGGGTTTTGCGGACTCTTGTCTTGTCTTTTCTCGCAGGCTAGGGGTGGCAGTGGGGGGTGGGCATGCTCCATGTGGGCGTTGTCCGCCGGACGCGTTGTCCGTCGTGGACATAGCGGCAGGGCCCGCGCGCCTCGCGGACCGGAGGATCACCGGATCATCTAGGTCCGTTCCGTCGGCCGCGTAAGCGGTGAACTCCCCAGGAGAGGGCGTTAGATTGACTCGCTGATGGTGGATGGCACGGACGGAACGGCTGGTCAGGGGGCAAGGGCGATGGACAGCGACGGGACGCAGGACACGCGGGGTACGCACGCGAACCCTGTGCCGCGTCCAGCGGTGCCTCCGGACGCTCCCGCGGTGCCGCCGCGGCCGGCGCGGGAACCGTGGATGCCACCCCGGCAGGAGAACGGCCGGGGCGAGACGGTCGCCGCCTGGCTCGACGAGGACCGGCCCGAGGCCGGGCCCGGCATCTGGCGCTTCGGCTACCGCGTCCCCAAAGCCGGACGCAATGCGGAGCGGCTGGCCCCGGTGACCGTCCTCGGCATGCTGATCCCGCTCGCCGTGGCGCTGCTGGTGTGGTCCTTCTGGCGGCGCGGCGCGATCCCGTACCAGTACACGTTCCTGCGGCTGTTCACCCCGGACGACTGGTGGTGGGGAGGCACGCTCGCCTCGCCCAAGCGGCTGGAGGACCAGTCGATCCAGTACCCGGGCGTCGAGGCGCTGCAGGTCTACAACGGTCTCTTCTTCGCCCTGCTCGTCTACGCGGTGGCCCGGCTCGGCGGCTGGCCGGCCGTCGTCCGCCATGTGGTGGGCCACAAGGCCCAGCCCGCCCGCGCCCTGCTCGCCGCGCTCGGCGCCCTGGTCACGCTGAGCTTCGTGTTCCCGGACGCCTTCCCCGGCGCCGGCTGGGACGCCCTGCCCGTCGTGAACCCGCTGTTCTCCCTGATCGCGCTGATCAGCGACGGGTACGGGATCTACGAGTCGCCGTGGGCCACGGACGGGCTCTACGCCCTCATCACCCTGGCCGTCCTGTGGCCCTTCGCCAGGCTCGGCGGCTGGTGGTCCCTGGCCCGGACCTGGCTCGCCGCCCGCGGCCGCGCCGAACGGGAAGGGGACTCGCCGGCCGTCGAGGAGTCCCGCTCCCGCTGGCCGGAGCTGCGCGAGGCCGGACAGCACCAGGCCGCCGACGCGCTCACCGCCGAAGTGCTCGCCGGGCGGATGAACGATGTCGACTGCGCACGGATCGAGCACGGCTGGAACCGGGCCAGGGGCCTGGGCCGGCTCTCCGTCTTCACGGACAACGTGCTGCGCCAGGGCGCCGCCGCGTTCACCCACCCGTCCGGCTCCCGGGACCTGCACGGCCGCGTCGCCCGGCACGACCTGCTCACCGGACAGGTGCGCATCGGACAGTGGGTGGCCTCCGAGCGCACGCCGCCGGAGTACGGCGGTGTCGGGGCGGCCGTCGGGCGGGAGACGCTGGGCACCTCGATGCTGGTGGTGGGTCCCTCGGGCGCCGGCAAGACCCGGCACGTGATCGCCCCGGTGGTCGAGTCACTCGCGCTGCAGGCCCTCACCGGCAGGTGCGCGGTCGTCGTGGTGTGCGGCGCGGGCGCACCGGTCGGGGCGGACACGTCGTACGACGTCGTCGTGCGCGTCGGCGACCCCGCCTCCGTGCACGACCTCGATCCCTACGCGGACTCCGACAACCCCGACGAGGCGGCCGGGTTCCTGGCCGAGGCCCTGGCCGGGGACCTCGACACCGTCGGCGCCGAGCGCGCGGCCACCGCGCTCGCCCAGCTCCTCGGCCCCTACCGTGCCGCGTACGGCCGTTTCCCCGCCCTGCCCGTCCTGCGGGAAATGCTGGAAGGGCAGCCGGCCGCCCTCGCCGAGCTGCGCCGGCGGCTGGCCGGCGAAAAGCACACGGCGATGCGCCGCGAACTGGAGGCCAGGGCACGGCAGTCCGGCACCGCGGGCGACCCGGGCCCGGCGCTCGCCGACCGGCTCGCTCTGCTGGACCGGCCCGCCTTCGCCGACTTCTTCGGCTCGGGCGGCGACACGATCCGCCCGTTCTCGCTGCGGGCCCTCGCCCACCACCCCCTGCGCGTGCGGATCGACCTGCCCGAGCACGGCCACGAACAGGCCTCCCGCCTGATCGCCCGGCTGGTGCTGGCGCAGTTCGCGGCGGTCGCGCGCGAAGGCTCGCGCGACCACCTCGTCAGCCTGGTCCTGGACGACGCCACCGGCACCGTCACCCCCACCTCGGTGCGCCGGATCCAGGGGCTGCGGTCGCAGAACGCCGGTGTAGTGCTCTCCCTGCGCACGGTCTCCGACGTGCCGGAACCCCTGCACGGGCCGTTGTACGGCGCGGTCGGCTGCCGGATGGCCCTGTCCGGGGTGACGACCTGGGACGGCAGCCGTTTCGCCGACGCCTGGGGCACGGAGTGGGTCGAGACCAAGGACGTCGCCCAGCACACCGTCTTCGCCGATCAGCCCATGACCCGGGCCATGCACGCCCTGCGCAAGCTGGTGACCGGCAAGGCGGTGACCACGGAAGCGGTGACGGTGCGCCAGGTAGAGCGGGAGCGCTGGTCGGCGTCCGAGCTTGCGCACGCGGTGCCGCCGGGGCACGCGGTGCTGTCGCTCACCACGGTCCGGGGCGAGCACGCGCCGCCGCTGATGGTGGATCTGCGGGGGTGACCTCGGTATACGGGCGCAACGCCGCGCGGTGACCGTACGGTGAGGCAGAATCGACACAGGTCGTTCATACACGGCGGCCAAAAGATCACAGTGATCACACCGATTTGAAGGCCCTATGCCCCCCACGCTCTCCTCGCTCGTCCACCACTCCGCGCTGAAGCTGACCGTGCGGGCGGGTGAGGATCGCCTGGACGTGCCGGTGCGCTGGGCGCATGTGAGTGAGCTGGCCGACCCCGTGCCCTACATGGAGGGCGGGGAGCTGCTGCTGATCACCGCGCTGAAGCTGGACGCGGAGAACCCCGAGGCGATGCGGCGCTATGTGCGGCGCCTGGTGGGCGCGGGCGTCGTCGGGCTCGGCTTCGCGGTCGGCGTCAACTACGAGGACATCCCCGAGGCCCTCGTCGAGGCGGCGGAGGAGGAGGACCTGCCCCTGCTGGAGGTGCCGCGCCGCACCCCCTTCCTCGCCATCAGCAAGGCCGTGTCGGCGGCCATCGCGGCGGACCAGTACCGGGCGGTCACGGCCGGGTTCGCGGCCCAACGGGAGCTCACCAAGCAGGCGTTGACCGACGGGCCGGAAGGGCTGCTGGCCGCGCTGGCCACGCAGGTGAGCGGCTGGGCGGCGCTCTACGACGCGTCCGGCGCCGTCGTCGCGACCGCGCCGGAGTGGGCCGGGCGGCGGGCGGCGCGGCTCACGGCGGACGTGGAGCGGCTGCGGGAGCGGCCCGCGCCGGCGTCGTCCGTGGTGGGCGGGCCGGAGAACGAGGACCGGGTCGAACTGCACACCCTGGGCACGGGCCGCCGCCCGCGCGCGGCCCTCGCGGTCGGCACGGCGGCAGCGCTGGGCACGGCCGAGCGGTACGCCGTCCACTCGGCGATCGCCCTGCTGACGCTGACCACCGAGCGGTCACGCTCGTTGCACGCGGCCGAACAGCGGGTGGGCGCGGCGGTGCTGCGCATGCTGCTCGCCGGGGAGCCGGACCACGCGCGCGCCGTGGCCGGGAACCTGTACGGCGACCTGCTCGACACGCCCTTCCGGGTGATCGTCGCCGAGTCGGCGTCGGTGTCGGCGGCACGGGTCGTGGACTCCGGGGCCCGCGCGGGGCTCGCCAAGCCGACCGCCGCCGCCCTCGTGGCCGTCTCCGACACCGGCGGCGATCCGCTGGGAGCGCTCACCGAGGTCGTCGAGTCCGCGGCCGCCCGGGCGGGGGAGGCGGTGCTGGTGGTGCCGGAGGGAGAAGGGGAGACGGCACGGCTGGTGGTGCTCGCGGCGGACGGGGGAGCGGCGGTCTCGGCGTGCGCCGGTTACGCGGCGGCGCTGGAGGCGGCGCGCGCCGGGGGCGTACCGGAGCAGCCCGGGGGCGTGGACGAGGACGAGCTGGTCGTCGGCCTTTCGGCGCCGGCCGGGCCCATCGCCGCCGCGGCGGCGTACAAGCAGGCCGAGCAGGCGCTGTCGGTGGCCCGGCGGCGCGGGCGGGTCTTCGTGGAGCACGAGCAGCTGGCCGCGGGGTCCGTGCTGCCGCTGCTCGCGGACGACGCGGTGAAGGCCTTCGCCGACGGGCTGCTGCGCGCGCTGCACGAGCACGACGCGACGGGCCGGGGTGATCTGGTGGCCTCACTGCGGGCGTGGCTGTCCCGGCACGGGCAGTGGGACGCGGCCGCGGCGGACCTGGGGGTGCACCGGCACACGCTGCGGTACCGGATGCGGCGGGTCGAGGAGATCCTCGGGCGCTCGCTGGACGACGCGGACGTGCGGATGGAGCTGTGGCTGGCCCTGAAGGCGACGTCGACGGAGTAGCCCCCGGCACCCGCTGTGCCATACCGGCGAACCTCGGCCCTCCATCACTCCACCCCGGACAAACGCCGGTCCGCCGTCACGCCCCTACGGTGGACCACGACACAGGACACCCCCAACGCGGAAGGGCCGGGGATCTACATGACTTCCACCCACGCCTTCTGGCTCGCCGGTCGCCAGGTCGGCGGCGAGGACAGCTTCGATGTGACCTCCCCCTGGGACGGGCGCGTCGTCGGCAAGGTCAGCGTGCCGACGGACGCGCAGATCGAGGAGGCCGTGGCCGCCGCGTACGCCGTCCGGGACGAGTTCGCCGCGACGCCCGCCCACGTGCGTGCCGCCGCTCTGGACCACGTCAGCCGGCGGCTGGCCGAGCGGACCGAGGAGATCGCCCGGCTGATCTCCGCCGAGAACGGCAAGCCCATGAAGTGGGCCCGGGGCGAGGTCGGCCGTGCCGTGTCCGTGTTCCGGTTCGCGGCCGAGGAGGCCCGGCGGTTCAACGGCGGCGAGGCCCAGCGCCTCGACACCGACCTCGGCGGCCAGGGGCGGCTCGCCTTCACCCGGCGCTTCCCGAAGGGCGTCGTCCTCGGCATCGCGCCCTTCAACTTCCCGCTGAACCTGTGCGCCCACAAGATCGCCCCGGCGATCGCCGCCGGTGCGCCGATCATCCTGAAGCCCGCCCCGGCCACCCCGCTGTCCGGCCTGATCATCGGTGACCTGCTCGCCGAGACCGAGCTTCCGGCCGGCTCCTGGAGCATCCTGCCGGTGCCGAACGACAAGATGCCCGCCCTGGTCCAGGACGAGCGCCTGCCGGTCATCTCCTTCACCGGTTCCGAGAAGGTCGGCTACGCGATCATGGACTCGGTGCCGCGCAAGCACTGCACCCTGGAGCTGGGCGGCAACGGCGCGGCCGTCGTGCTGGCCGACTTCGCCTCCGACGAGGACCTGGACTGGGCCGCGACCCGCATCGCCACCTTCTCCAACTACCAGGGCGGCCAGTCCTGCATCTCGGTGCAGCGCGTGATCGCGGACGCGTCGGTGTACGACCGCCTGCTGCCGCGCATCGTCGCCGCCGTCGAGGCCCAGGTCACCGGCGACCCGAACGACGACGCCACCGACGTCGGCCCGCTGGTCAGCGAGGACGCCGCCAAGCGCGTGGAGAACTGGGTCGACGAGGCCGTCGCCGCCGGCGCCGCCCTCCTCACCGGTGGCAAGCGCGACGGCGCCTCCTACGCGCCGACCGTCCTCACCGACGTACCGGCCGACGTCACGATCGCCTGCGAGGAGGTCTTCGGGCCGGTCCTCACCGTGCAGAAGGTCGACGGGGAGGCCGCCGCCTTCGCCGCCGCCAACAGCTCCAAGTACGGCCTCCAGGCGGGTGTGTTCACGCACGACCTGCAGACCGCCTTCCGCGCCCACCGGGCCCTGGAGGTCGGTGGCGTGGTCATCGGCGACGTCCCGTCCTACCGCGCCGACCAGATGCCGTACGGCGGTGCCAAGCAGTCCGGTGTGGGCCGCGAGGGCGTGAAGTTCGCGATGGACGACTACACCTACGAGCGGGTGATGGTCCTCACCGGAATCGCCCTCTGAGCGCGTTCGGGATCCGCTCTGGCTTGTGACAATCGTTTTCAGGTAGAGTGGTCCCGCAATCCCGGGATGAGAAGGGGCCCGGCACCGATGCCTTCCGGTGCCGGGCCCTTTCCTTGTGTCGGCCTGCTCCGGACCCTCAACCGGCGAAGCCGACATGCGCGAGCCGCAGCGGGCCGCGCAGTTCGAGGCGGACGTCGCGGATGCCCTCGGCCACGAGCCCCGCGGTGAGCGTCGTGTAGTCGTACGGCCCGGAACCGGACGCCTTCGACGTCACCACGGCCAGTGCCTGGCCGCCGTCCAGGGACACCTCGACCGTGCCCTCGCCCGCGACCGTCAACGACACCTCGGTGACGCCGTCGCCGAAGTCGCAGTGCCGGTAGACCAGTTGACCCGCTCCGCCCTCTGCCGCCGTCACCGCGTCGCCCGACGTCTTCGCGCGGTCGACGATCGCGACGCCGCTCTGCTCGTCGAAGTCCGCCGCGGGCAGGCCCCGCTCGCGGACCGGCCGCGGCACCGCGGGCTCGCCGTCCAGGATCACCGTCGTCCGCAGCCGGACGTCCTCGCTGGAGGCGCCGGCCAGCAGCTCGTACGCGCCGGGCTCACGGCGCCATCCGTCCCGTGCCACGTCCCAGAAGTCGAAGGCGGACAAGGGGACTTCGAAGGTCAGTTCCGTCCGTTCACCCGGCGCCAGGCTCACCCGGGCGTGCGCCAGCAGCTCGCGGCGCGGGCGCGGCACGGTCGGGTCGACGGCGCGTGTGTAGAGCTGGGCGACCTCGTCGGCCGTCACCTCGCCGGTGTTGGTGACCGTGAAGGAGACCTGCAGCGCGTCATCCGTCGTGCGGGTGCTCAGATCGGCGTAGGCGAAGCTCGCGTACGACAGGCCGTGGCCGAACGGGAACAGCGGGGTCCCCTCGAAGTACAGGTACGTCTGGCGGCCGCCGATCACGTCGTAGTCGAGGAGATCGGGCAGGTCGGCGTCGTCGGCGTACCAGGTCTGCGGGAGGCGGCCGGCGGGGGAGACGTCGCCGGCCAGGACCCGGGCCAGGGCGGTGCCGGCCGCCTGGCCGCCGTGGGACGTCCAGAGCAGCGCCGGGAGGTCGGCCGGGTCGACCGCGTACGGGTAGGCCGACACCAGCGCCAGGACCGTGTTCGCGTTGGCGGCGAGCGCTGCGCCCAGCAGGCGTTGCTGGTGGGCGGGAAGGGCGAGCGTCGTACGGTCCTCGGTCTCGCGGCCGTTGATGTGAGGGTCGTTGCCCGCGACCACCACGACCACGTCCGCCCGCGAGGCGGCCTTCGCCACGGCGTCCTCGCCGTGCTCGACGACGACCAGTTCGAAGATTTCCGGGTCCGCCTCGGCAACCCGCAGCCCGTCGGCGGCGACTGAGACGTGGCGACCCGTGCCGATATGCCTCAGGAGGTGTCCGTTCTCATGCGGTTCCAGGCGGAACGTCTCCTGGACGACCCAGCCTCCGGGCTGGTCGGCGGAGGCGCGGACGAGCCCGTCCTCGGCGACGGAGAGGTAGCGGCCGTCCGGGGCCCGCAGGGTCAGCACGCCCTCGCCCCAGTCGACGAGCGCGAGTTCGGTGCCGGCCGGGTCGGTGGTCAGCGCGGGCAGGTCCGTGCGGCCGGCCAGCAGCGCCGGGTCCAGGGCGCCCTCGGCGCCGCGCACCTCGTCGGCGGCCTCCGCCGCCGGGACGTGCAGGTAGGTGCCGTCCGAGGCCTTCAGCAGGACGCGGTCCACGCCCTCCGCGAACTCGACGCGCTCCGCGCCGAACCGCTCGTACATGCCCTCCAGCGGGGTGGAGCGGTGGATCAGCGTGCCGCTGTACCAGTCGCGCTTGCACTCGTCGGCGAGCAGCCCGACCACCGCGAGCCGGGTCCCGGGCGCGAGCGGCAGCAGACCCGTGCTGTTCTTCAGCAGTACGACCGCCTGCTCGGCCGTCTCCTGGGCGAGTGCCCGGTGATCCGGGGTGTCGAAGTCCTCGGTGAGCGCGTGCGGGTCGTCCTGCGGGTCGAACTCGCCGAGCCGGAAGCGGACCGAGAGCTGACGGCGCACCGCGGTGTCGAGGTCCGACTCGGTCAGCAGGCCCCGGTCCAGGGCGCCCCGCACCCGCGCGGTGATCCGCGAGCTGTCGGTGCCGTGGTCGGTGAAGCTGTCGACGCCGGCCAGCAGCGCGGCGGCCGTGGCCTCCTCGTGGGTGTCGAAGTAGTGCTCGGAGTCGACCAGGTTGGAGGGTGCGCCCGCGTCCGAGCAGACCAGCAGGTCCTCGTCGGTCCAGGTGCGCAGGTGCTCGCGCAGATACGGCGAGACGTGGTTGGGGCGGCCGTTGACCAGGTTGTACGCAGGCATCACCCCGGCCGTCGCGCCCGCCTCGACCGTCTCACGGAAGGCGCGCAGGTCGTACTCGTTGAGGACGCGCGGGCGGACCGAGGAGGACGTGACGTCGCGGCCCGTCTCGTTGTTGTGGGCCAGCCAGTGCTTGAGGACGGGCGCGGTGCGCCAGTACGTCGGATGGTCGCCGCGCAGGCCGCGGGTGTACGCCGTGGCGATGGCCGAGGTGAGCTTCGGGTCCTCGGAGTAGCCCTCCTCGCCCCGGCCCCACAGCGGGTGGCGCAGGAGGTTGACGGTCGGGGACCAGACGTTGAGGCCGACGCGGTCGTCGCGGGCGCGCATGGCCCGGACCTCCTTGGACACCGCCTCGCCGACCCGTCGTACGAGGTCGGTGTTCCAGGTGGCGCCGAGGCCGACCGCCTGGGGGAAGACGGTGGCCGGACCCATCCACGCCACGCCGTGCAGCGCCTCCTGGCCGGTGCGGAAGGCCGCGAGGCCCAGGCGCTCGACGGCGGGCGTGAACTGGTGCAGGAATCCG
Organism: Streptomyces sp. NPDC093568; assembly: GCF_044764945.1. Taxonomy (NCBI): domain Bacteria; kingdom Bacillati; phylum Actinomycetota; class Actinomycetes; order Kitasatosporales; family Streptomycetaceae; genus Streptomyces; species Streptomyces sp. NPDC093568. The sequence goes on from NZ_JBIWJD010000004.1 coordinate 610,905, forward strand.
ATCTTCTCGTCGAGGGTGAGCCGCGACAGCAGATCGTCGATGCGCTTCGCGAACGGCAGTCGCTGATCACGGAACGGCGGCGTGGGCGGCGTTTGTGCGGTCACGTGGGGATCCCCTTGCGGATGGAGCGGCTCGGCTCTTTCGAAGCGCTTCGATGCTCATTCCGTCTGGGGCCGGTGTCAAGATGCCTGGAGGAATCTTGGAAGCCACTCTTGTGCACCCACAGGCGTTCACTTAACCTCGCTGCAATATCGAAGCGCTTCGACAGTGGGGTTGACGCCATGACGCCGAGAGCCGCCTCCTCCGCCTCCACCGGCGAAGAAGGGCATGCTCACGGGAGCCGTCAAGGGCTGACCCGCGCCCCTCAGGTTCTCCAGTCCCCCCTTCCAGGAGTCGAGGTATGTCCATGCGCACGTCGCCACCCGGCCTGAGCGACGCCACCCGCGGCCGCCTCCTGTTCGGCGGCGACTGGAACCCCGAGCAGTGGCCCGAGGAGACCTGGCACGAGGACGTCCGGCTGATGAAGGACGCCGGCGTCAACTCGGTCACCCTCGGTGTCTTCTCCTGGGCTCGGCTCGAACCCCGCCCGGGAGCCAGGGAGTTCGGCTGGCTGGACCGGCTGATGGACCTGATGCACGACAACGGCATCGGGGTCGTCCTGGCCACCCCGACGTCCTCACCACCGCCCTGGATGGGGCGGCTGCACCCGGACACGCTTCCGCACGACGAGGACGGCCACACCGAGTGGTGGGGGTCCCGCCAGCACTTCTCCCACTCCAGCGCGACCTACCGCCGGTACGCCGCCGCCATCACCGAGGACCTCGCCGCCCGCTACGGCAGCCACCCCGCCCTGCGGATGTGGCACATCAACAACGAGTACTGCACCTACGACTGGGGCGACGAGGCCGAGGACGCCTTCCGCGGCTGGCTCCAGGCCAGGTACGGCACGCTCGACGCCCTCAACGAGGCCTGGGGGACGGCTTTCTGGAGCCAGGGCTACGGCGACTGGTACGAGGTCCTGCCGCCGCGCCGGGCGCACTACATGAAGAACCCCACCCAGGTGCTGGACTTCAAGCGGTTCACGTCCGACGCGCTGCTCGAGTGCTACCTCGCCGAGCGGGACATCGTCGCCCGGCGCAGCCCGGACATCCCCGTGACCACCAACTTCATGGCGGTCTGGCCGGGGCTGGACGCCTGGCGGTGGGCCGAGCAGGAGGACGTCGTCTCCGTCGACATCTATCCGGATCCGAGGGATCCGTTCGGCGGCCAGCACGGCGCCCTGGTGCACGACATGACCCGCTCGCAGGCCCGCGGCGGACCCTGGATGGTCATGGAGCAGGCCGCCGGGCCGGTCAACTGGCGCGGGGTGAACCACCCCAAGCCCGCCGGCCTCAACCGCCTGTGGTCCCTGCAGGCCGTGGCGCGCGGCGCCGACGCCGTCTGCTACTTCCAGTGGCGGCAGTCCCGGCAGGGCTCGGAGAAGTTCCACTCCGGGATGGTCGGCCACGCGGGGGAGCGGGGCCGTACCTTCCAGGAGGTCAAGCGGATCGGCGCCGAACTCGCCCTGCTGAGCGAGAAGGTGACGGACACCCGTGTCGAGTCCGCCGGCGTAGCCGTGCTGTTCGACTGGAACGCCTGGTGGGCGAGCCGGCAGGACGGGCGGCTGTCCCAGGAGGTCGACCACCCCCAGGTCGTCCGCGCCTGGCACCGCGCGCTGTGGGAGGCGAACACCACCGTCGACTTCGCCTCTCCCGAGCACGACCTGTCCGCCTACAAGCTGGTCGTCGTCCCGCAGCTCTACCTGATGACGGACGCGGCGATCGACAACCTCGTCGCCTACGTCCACCAAGGCGGCACCCTGGTCGCGGGCTTCCAGACCGGCGTCGCCGACGAGGACGACCGGGTGCGCGAGGGCGGCATGGACGCCCGGCTGCGGGACCTCTTCGGCATCCGGGTGCTGCACGAGTGGTGGCCGCTCGACGCGGGCGAGAGCGTCGATGCCGAGGGCTTCCGCGGCACGCTGTGGTCCGAGGAGATCGAGGCGGCGGACGACGTCGACGCCGTCACCCCGTACAAGGGCGGCGAGCTGGACGGGCTCCCCGCGGTGCTGCGCAAGGGCCGCGCCTGGTACCTGTCCACCCACCCCGAACCGCACGTCCTGCGCACGCTGCTCGCCGACATCGCCGCCGACGCGGGCGTACGGCCGGCCCTCGCCGGGGTTCCGGCCCAGGTGGAGGCCGTACGGCGAGGTAGCCTGCTGTTCCTGCTCAACCACGGGCGCGACACGGTCACCGTGCCGGTGCCCGGCCGCCATCGTGACCTGCTGACCGGCGCGGACCTCACCGACGCGGTCGAGCTCGGGCGCTATGGGGTGGTCGTACTGGAGGCTGCGTCATGACGGTGCACGGCACCTGGGAACCGGAACCCGCCGCCCGCTGGGAGGACGCCTTCCTGAGCGGGAACGGCCGACACGGCGTCATGGTGTTCGGTGATCCGAACGACGACCGGGTCGTCGTCAACCATCACACGCTGGTCCGCCCGAACGGCGGCGAACACGCCCGTCCGCCCGCCCTCGCCGCCGAACTTTCCGGCCTCCAGGACCGGTTGCTCGCCGGTGACGTCGACGCCGCCGAGCGCTTCACGGACGGGCGGGAGCTCCAGTGGGTGCAGCCCTTCCATCCCGCCTTCGGGATACGACTGCGCCGCCCCGCCACCGACGGCCAGGCGGACTTCCGCCGCGAGGTCGACTTCACCACCGGCGTCTGCGAGGCCGTGCGGGGCGCCTGGCGCAGCCGGGTCTTCGTCTCCCGCGCCGACGACGTCATCGTCCAGTACGTCACCGAGCCCGGCCTCATCACCGAAGTGACCCTCGACCACCAACTTCCCGGCGCTCCTTACGACCTGGCCGTCGGACAGGGTGCCGTCCTCACCGCCGAGGGCGCCCTGCTCAGCCTCCGCGTCCGCTACCCCGGCAGCGACCTCGGCTACACCGGCGTCACGCTCGCCGTGGTCACGGGCGGCAGCACCCGCTCCTCCCTGCCGGGCCTGCACATCGCGGGCGCCCGCTCGCTGCTCCTCCTCACCCGCGTCCGGCGGCACACCGGTGAGCCGGACGCCCTCGCCGAGGCCCAGGCGCTGCGCGCGCTGCTTCCCGACGGCGACGAGAGCCCGTACGACCATCTCCTCGCCCGCCACACCGCCCTGCACCGCCCCGCCTACCTCCGCGCCGGCCTCGATCTGGCCGCCGACGCGGCCGAACGCGCCCTCCCCGGCTCGGAGCTGGTCCGCCGCCCGAAGAGCCCCGCACTCCTGGAACGCCTCTTCGCGGCCGGCCGCTATCACCAGCTGTCCGCCGCCGGCATGCTCCCGCCCCGCCTCACGGGACTGTGGACCGGCGACTGGGACACGGCCTGGTCGGGCGCCTTCACCACCGACGCCAACCTCAACCTCCAGACCGCGTCCGCGGCGGCGGCCGCGCTGCCCGAGGTCACCGAGGCCCACGCCGCGCTGATCCACGGGCAGCTCCCCGACTGGCGCGAGAACGCGACGGCGATCTTCGGCGCCCGGGGCGTGGTCGCCCCCAGCCACACCGACGGCGAGTCCGGCCGCTCCTACCACTTCAACCGCGAGTACCCGCTGCACCTGTGGACCGCGGGCGCCGACTGGCTCCTCAAGCCCCTGGTGGACCACGACGACACCCGGGGCGAGCGCGACCCGCGCACCGCCGCCGTCCTCGCCGAAGCCGCCCTGTTCTACGAGGACTTCCTCACCCGCACCGACGACGACGGCCGACTGGTCGTCGTCCCCTCCTACTCACCCGAGAACCGCCCGGCGAACGCGAGCTGGGGCACGCTCAACGCCGCCATGGACCTCTCGGCGGCCCGCCACGCCCTGCTCACGGCGGCCGAATACCACCCGGGCACCCCGGACGCCGGCCGCTGGCGCGCCCTCGCCGACCGGCTCCCGCCGCACCGGATCAACGAGGACGGCGCCCTCGCCGAGTGGGCCTGGCCCGGACTGCGGGACACCTACGACCACCGCCACCTCAGCCACCTCTACGGCGTCTGGCCGCTCGACGAGATCACCCCGTACGACACCCCCGCCCTCGCGAGGGCCGCCCACCGCGCGCTGGAACTGCGCGGTGCCGAGAACGACTCCGCGCACGGCCACCTCCACCACGCCCTGATCGCGGCCCGGCTCAGGGACGGCGAGCGCGTCGCCCACGCCCTCGACCAGGTCCTGGGCGGCGACTTCTTCCACGCCTCCCTGATGAGCGCCCACTACCCGAACCGCCACGTCTACAACGCCGACGCCGCGCACACCCTGCCCGCCGTACTGATCGAGATGCTCCTCCAGTCGACCCCGGACCGGCTGGTCCTGCTGCCCGCGCTGCCCGGCGCCCTGCCGGAAGGCCGGCTGCGGGGCATCCGCACCCGGTTCGGCGCGGAGGTCGATCTGACCTGGGCGCCCGACGGGCTCACGGCGGTCCTGAAGCCGTCCCGCGGCGTCCGCATCGAAGTCCGGACTCCGGACTGTGTGGCGAAGCAGCTCGACCTCAGCGCGGGAGAGGAACGCCTCATCACCACCAACCCCGCGATCACCAGCAGTTGACGGGTGTGGCCGGTCCCTCCCCGGTCGGGACCGGCCACACCCTCGCTACTCCGCGACCGGCAGCAGCGCCCCGTCCCGCAGGAACAGCGGGATGCGGTCCAGCGGGGCGTCGACCGTCACGGTCCCGCCGCCCTCGTACGTCTCACCCGTCCACGCGTCCGTCCAGCTCGCGCCCGCCGGAAGGTACGTCGTCCAGGTCGTCGCGCCCGCCGTCAGCACCGGGGCGACCAGCAGGTCGCGGCCGAAGAGGTAGGCGTCGTCGACGGCCCAGGCCGCCTGGTCGTCCGGGAACTCCAGGAACAGCGGCCGCATCACCGGCAGCCCCTCCTCGTGCGCCTCCCGCATCACGTCCAGCACGTACGGCTTGAGCCGCTCGCGCAGCCGCAGGTACTTCTCCAGGATCGCGCCGGCCTGCTCGCCGTAGGACCACACCTCGTTCGGACCGCCGGTCATCTCCGGGCCGAGCGGCATGCCCGGGTCGCGGAAGCCGTGCAGGCGCATCAGCGGGGACAGGGCGCCGAACTGGAACCAGCGGACCATCACCTCGCGGTAGGCCGGGTCGTCCGGGTCGCCGCCGTGGAAGCCGCCGATGTCGGTGTTCCACCAGGGGATGCCGGAGAGCGCGGTGTTGAGGCCGGCCGCGATCTGGCGGCGCAGGGTCGGGAAGTCGGTGCCGATGTCGCCGGACCACAGGGCGGCGCCGTAGCGCTGACTGCCCGCCCAGGCCGAGCGGTTGAGGGTGACGATCTCCTCCTCGCCGCCGGCGCGCAGGCCCTCGTGGAAGGTGCGGGAGTTCTCCGCCGGGTAGAGGTTGCCGACCTCCAGGCCCGGGCCCGCCCAGTAGCGCAGGTTCTCCTGGAAGCCCGGCTTCAGCTCCGGCTCGCAGGCGTCCAGCCAGAAGGCGGTGATGCCGTACGGGTCGAGGTAGTTCTGCTTGATCCTCGACCACAGGAACGCGCGGGCGTCCGGGTTGGTGGCGTCGTAGAACGCCACCTGGACCGTCGACGCCACCTCCTTGTCCGGCCAGTCGGCGTGCGCCATCGGGCCGTACTGGGTGCCGATGAAGTAGCCGCGCTGCTCCATGACCGGGTGATTCTCGGAGAGGGGCGACACCGAGGGCCAGACGGAGACGACGAGCTTGATGCCCAGCTCGTCCAGCTCGCGCACCATCGCCGCCGGGTCCGGCCACTCCGCCGGGTCGAACTTCCACTCGCCGAGATGCGTCCAGTGGAAGAAGTCGCAGACGATCGCGGAGATGGGCAGGCCCCGGCGCTTGTACTCCCGTGCCACCGCGAGGAGTTCGTCCTGCGTGCGATAGCGCAGCTTGCACTGCCAGAAGCCCGCAGCCCACCGGGGCAGCATCGGCGTACGGCCCGTCGCCGCGCTGTAGCGGCGCTGGCCGTCGGCCGGGGTGCCCGCGGTGATCCAGTAGTCGATCTGGCGGGCCGAGTCGGCGACCCACCGGGTGCCGTTGTGCGCGAGTTCCACGCGGCCGATCGCCGGGTTGTTCCACAGCAGGGTGTAGCCGCGGCTGGAGGCGAGCACCGGGATGCCGACCTCGGCGTTGCGCTGGACCAGGTCGAGGACCAGGCCCTTCTGGTCGAAGCGGCCGTGCTGGTGCTGGCCCAGGCCGTACAGCCTCTCGTCGTCGTACGCGGCGAAGCGCTGCTCCAGGCGGTGGTGGCCGTTGCCGACGGCGGTGTAGAGCCGCGGACCGGGCCACCAGAAGTGGGCGCGCTCCTCGGCGAGGAGCTCGGCGGAGTCCGCGGTGCGCAGGAAGCGGATCAGGCCCTCGGCGTCCACGTGGACGGTCAGCGCGCCCACGGTCAGCTGCGCCTCCCCGTCACCGATCTTGACCGAGCTCTCGGTGGCCTCGGGCTCGTCGAGCAGGGCGCCGGGCAGTCCGTCGAGGACCGGCCCGCCGAGCCGGGCCCGCACCCGGACCGCGTCCGGACCCCATGGCTCGACGCGTACCGTCTCCTGCCGGCCGCTCCACTCCAGCGCGCCGTCCCGCTCGCGGAACGTGCCGACGGTCGGGGACGACTGCGTGAGGCTGACCGTGCCCGGCTGTGGCTGGTTTTCGGCAGACTGATTCACGGGGTGCTCCTCAGGAGGGCAGCGAATGCAGACATGGCGGTGCCCGGCGAGGGCACGGTGGTGAAGCGGTCAGTGGGCGGCGGACGGCGCCTGGCCCGTGCTCGCCCGGACCGTCAGCTCGGGCGCGATCAGCAGCACTTCGTCGCTGCCGCGCCCGTCCAGCTTGGCGACGAGCTGCTCCACGGCGTGCCGGCCCATCTCCTGCGCGGGGATGGAGACCGACGTCAGCCGCACCGAGGCCTGGGTGGCGACCTGGTCGGGGCAGATGGCGACCACCGAGACGTCCTCGGGGACGGCACGGCCCTGCTGGCGCAGCAGGGCGAGCAGCGGCTCGACCGCCGACTCGTTCTGCACGACGAACCCGGTGGTGCCCGGCCGCTCGTCGAGGATCCGGGCGAGGGTGACGGCCATCGCGTCGTACCCGCCCTCGCAGGGCCGGTGCAGCAGCCGCAGCCCCAGCTCCTGGGACCGCAGCCGCAGCCCGTCGAGCGTGCGCTCGGCGAAACCGGTGTGCCGCTCGTAGACGGCCGGCGCCTCGCCGATGACAGCGATGTCGCGGTGCCCCAGGCTCGCCAGATGCTCCACGCACAGCGCGCCGGTCGCCTTGAAGTCGAGGTCGACGCAGGTCAGCCCGGTGGTGTCGGCGGGCAGCCCGATCAGCACGGACGGCTGGTCGGTGCCGCGCAGCAGCGGCAGCCGCTCGTCGTCCAGCTGGACGTCCATCAGGATCATCGCGTCGGCCAGTCCGCTGCCGGTGACGCGGCGCACGGCGTCGGGGCCCTCCTCGCCGGTCAGCAGCAGGACGTCGTAACCATGCGTACGGGCGGCCGTCGCCACCGCGATGGCGATCTCCATCATCACCGGCACGTACATGTCGGTGCGCAGCGGGATCATCAGCGCGATGATGTTCGACCGGTTGCTGGCCAGGGCGCGGGCGCCCGCGTTCGGGTGATAGCCGAGGTCGCGGATACTCTGCTCGACCCGCTGCCGGGTGGTCGCGGAGATGGACCGCTTGCCGCTGAGGACATAGCTCACCGTGCTCGCCGAGACTCCGGCGTGCTGGGCGACCTCGGCGAGGGTGACCATCCGCTCTCCAGGTTTTTTGAAGCGCTTCGACAGTGCGCGGTGCGAACAGGGCGGGTGTAAGGGTGGTTCGACAGTAGCTCTGGTGCGCGTGGGTGTCCATAGGTTGTCGAAGCGCTTCGACAGTTTTTCTCGCACTTCTCGCGCGAGGGACGGCGATGCTCCCTCCGTGCACTCGTCCGGCGCAAGCTGCGCGCGGGGTGGTGGGGCCGCCCGGAATCGGGTACATACGATCGGGTAGCACCCGTCGGTAACCAAACGGCCCAAGATCCCGATTCGCGTCGAGGTGAGCCTCATGTCGGCAGCACCCACGAAACCCACCGTCAGCGAACGTGAGGCACGCCAGGTGGCGGAGGAGGCGCGCCAACAGGACTGGCGCAAGCCCAGCTTCGCCAAGGAACTGTTCCTCGGCCGCTTCCGCCTGGACCTCATCCATCCCCACCCGATGCCCACCGACGAGGCCTCCCAGCGCGGCGAGGAGTTCCTCGCCAAGCTGCGCGACTTCATCGAGACGAAGGTCGACGGCGCCCTCATCGAGCGCGAGGCCCGCATCCCCGACGAGGTGATCGACGGCCTGAAGGAACTCGGCGCCTTCGGCATGAAGATCGACACCAAGTACGGCGGTCTCGGCCTCGGCCAGGTGTACTACAACAAGGCCCTCACCCTGGCCGGATCGGCCAGCGCGGCGATCGGCGTCCTGCTCTCCGCCCATCAGTCGATCGGCGTACCGCAGCCGCTGAAGTTGTTCGGCACCCCCGAGCAGAAGGATCTCTTCCTGCCGCGCTGCGCACGCACCGACATCAGCGCCTTCCTGCTCACCGAGCCCGACGTCGGCTCCGACCCGGCCCGCCTCGCCACCACCGCCGTACCGGACGGGGACGACTACATCCTCGACGGCGTCAAGCTGTGGACGACCAACGGCGTGGTCGCCGACCTCCTCGTCGTCATGGCCCGCGTGCCGAAGTCCGAGGGGCACAAGGGCGGCATCACCGCCTTCGTCGTCGAGACCAACTCGCCGGGCATCACCGTCGAGAACCGCAACGCCTTCATGGGCCTGCGCGGCATCGAGAACGGCGTCACCCGCTTCCACCAGGTCAGGGTCCCGGCGGCGAACCGGATCGGACCGGAAGGCGCGGGCCTGAAGATCGCCCTGACCACGCTCAACACAGGTCGGCTCTCGCTCCCCGCGTCCTGCGTCGCGGCCGGCAAGTGGTGCCTGAAGATCGCCCGCGAGTGGTCGGCGGCGCGCGAGCAGTGGGGCAAGCCGATCTCCCACCACGAGGCCGTCGGCTCCAAGATCTCCTTCATCGCGGCCACCACCTTCGCCCTGGAGGCGGTCACCGACCTCGCCTCGCAGATGGCCGACGAGGACCGCAACGACATCCGCATCGAAGGCGCCCTCGCCAAACTGTTCGCCTCCGAGATGGGCTGGCTCATCGCCGACGAACTGGTCCAGATCCGCGGCGGCCGCGGCTTCGAGACCGCCGACTCGCTCAGGGCGCGCGGTGAGCGCGGAGTCCCCGCCGAGCAGGTCCTGCGCGACCTGCGCATCAACCGCATCTTCGAGGGCTCCACGGAGATCATGCACCTGCTGATCGCCCGCGAGGCCGTCGACGCCCACCTGACGGTCGCCGGCGACCTCATCGACCCCGACAAGTCCCTCCAGGACAAGGCGAAGGCGGGCGCGAACGCGGGCGTCTTCTACGCCAAGTGGCTGCCGAAACTGGTCGCCGGCCAGGGGCAACTGCCGTACACCTACGGCGAGTTCAAGCAGGGCATCGACCTCTCCGCGCACCTGCGCTACGTCGAGCGCACCTCCCGCAAGCTCGCCCGCTCCACCTTCTACGGCATGTCCCGCTGGCAGGGCCGGATGGAGACCAAGCAGGGCTTCCTCGGCCGGGTCGTCGACATCGGCGCCGAACTGTTCGCCATGAGCGCGGTCTGCGTCCGCGCCGAGCACCTGCGCGCCCAGGGCGAACACGGCCGCGAGGCCTACCAGCTCGCGGACGCCTTCTGCCGGCAGTCACGCCTGCGGATCGAGGAGCTCTTCGGCCGGCTGTGGTCCAACACCGACGACCTCGACCGCAAGGTGGTCAAGGGTGTGATGGCGGGCACGTACGAGTGGCTGGAACAGGGCATCGTCGACCCGTCGGACGACGGCGGCGTGTGGATCGCGGACGCGACCCCGGGCCCGAGCGAGCGGGAGAACGTACACCGTCCGATCAGTTGAGCGACCCGGTGAGGGGTCACCGCCGCCCGGTCGGGGCCGGGGACGACCCCTCACCATCCTGTTACCTGCCGGAGGGGGACGCCCTGTCCTGCCGACAAGCCGTTACGGCCACAATAGGGGGATGAGCGACAGCCCAGCCCCCCTCGCCGACCCGCATCTCGTCTACGACCCCGTGGCGGGCGACGGCCCCAAGGACGTGGTGATCCTCGGCTCGACCGGCTCCATCGGCACCCAGGCCATCGACCTCGTGCTGCGCAACCCCGACCGGTTCCGGGTCACCGCCCTGTCCGCCAACGGCGGCCGGGTCGCCCTCCTCGCCGAGCAGGCGTACCGGCTGCGGGTACGGACCGTCGCGGTCGCCCGCGAGGACGTCGTACCGGCGCTGCGGGAAGCCCTGGAGGCCCAGTACGGCACGGGCGAGCCGCTCCCCGAGATCCTCGCCGGACCGGACGCGGCCACCCAGGTAGCCGCCTCCGACTGCCACACCGTCCTCAACGGCATCACCGGCTCCATCGGCCTCGCCCCCACCCTCGCCGCCCTGGAGGCGGGCCGCACCCTCGCGCTGGCCAACAAGGAGTCCCTGATCGTCGGCGGCCCGCTGGTCAAGGCGCTCGCCAAGCCCGGTCAGATCATCCCCGTCGACTCCGAGCACGCGGCGCTTTTCCAGGCGCTGGCGTCCGGTGCGCGCGCGGACGTACGCAAGCTCGTCGTCACCGCCTCCGGCGGCCCCTTCCGCGGCCGCACCAAGGCGGACCTGGAGAAGGTGACCGTCGAGGACGCCCTCGCGCACCCCACCTGGGCCATGGGGCCGGTGATCACGATCAACTCCGCGACCCTCGTCAACAAGGGTCTGGAGGTCATCGAGGCGCATCTGCTGTACGACATTTCCTTCGACCGCATTGAGGTGGTCGTGCATCCCCAGTCGTATGTTCACTCGATGGTTGAGTTCACGGACGGATCCACGATCGCCCAGGCGACGCCCCCCGACATGCGCGGGCCCATCGCCATCGGCCTCGGCTGGCCCGAACGCATTCCCGACGCGGCGCCCACCTTCGACTGGAGCAAGGCGTCGACCTGGGAGTTCTTCCCGCTCGACAACGAGGCGTTCCCGTCGGTCAACCTGGCGCGCCACGTGGGGAAGCTCGCGGGCACGGCACCCGCGGTGTTCAATGCCGCCAACGAGGAGTGCGTGGAGGCCTTCCGGGCCGGCGCGCTGCCGTTCAACGGGATCATGGAGACCGTGACGCGGGTGGTGGAGGAACATGGCACCCCGCGCGCGGGAACTTCACTCACCGTCGCGGACGTCCTCGAAGCGGAGACCTGGGCCCGCGCACGAGCCCGGGAACTGGCGGCACACACGGCGGAGGCCCGTGCATGACGACCCTGATGTTCATCCTCGGCATAGTGCTGTTCGCGGTCGGGCTGCTCTTCTCGATCGCCTGGCACGAGCTGGGCCACTTGTCCACGGCCAAGCTGTTCGGCATCCGCGTGCCGCAGTACATGGTCGGCTTCGGCCCGACCATCTGGTCACGGAACAAGGGCGAGACCGAGTACGGCGTCAAGGCGATCCCGTTCGGCGGCTACATCCGCATGATCGGCATGTTCCCGCCCGGACCGGACGGCCGCCTCGAAGCCCGCTCCACCTCACCCTGGCGCGGCATGATCGAGGACGCCCGCTCGGCCGCCTTCGAGGAGCTCAAGCCGGGTGACGAGAGCCGCCTGTTCTACACGCGCAAGCCGTGGAAACGGGTCATCGTGATGTTCGCGGGCCCGTTCATGAACCTGATCCTCGCCTTCGGACTGTTCCTCACCGTGCTGATGGGCTTCGGCATCCAGCAGCAGACCACCACCGTCAGCTCGGTCTCCCCGTGTGTGATCGCCCAGACCGAGAACCGCGAGGACTGCAAGGCGTCCGACCCCAAGTCCCCGGCCGCGGCCGCCGGCATGAAGGCCGGCGACAAGATCGTCGCCTTCGACGGCGTCCGGACCGAAGACTGGAACACCCTCTCCGACCTGATCCGCGACAGCGCCGGCAAGGAGGTGCCGATCGTCGTCGACCGGGGAGGCCGGCAGGTCACCCTGGAGGCGAAGATCGCCACCAACCGGGTCGTGAAGAAGGACGCGAGCGGGGCCTACGTCGAGGGTGAGTACGTCAAGGCCGGCTTCCTCGGCTTCAGCTCGGCCACCGGCGTCGTCAAACAGGACTTCGGCGACTCGGTGGCCTGGATGACGGACCGGGTCGGCGAGGCCGTCGACTCGCTCGTGGCCCTGCCCTCCAAGATCCCCGCCCTGTGGGACGCGGCGTTCGGCGACGGCGAGCGCGAGCCGGACTCCCCGATGGGCATCGTGGGCGCGGCCCGGGTGAGCGGCGAGATCGCGACCCTCGACATCCCGGCGTCGCAACAGCTGGCCACGTTCGTCTTCCTCCTGGCCGGCTTCAACCTCTCCCTGTTCCTCTTCAACATGCTCCCGCTGCTGCCGCTCGACGGCGGTCATATCGCGGGCGCCCTGTGGGAGTCGCTGCGCCGCAACCTGGCGAGGGTGCTGCGCCGCCCGGACCCGGGTCCGTTCGACGTGGCGAAGCTGATGCCGGTGGCCTACGTGGTCGCCGGAGTGTTCATCTGCTTCACCCTGCTGGTACTGGTCGCGGACCTCGTTAACCCGGTCAGAATCTCCTAGCCATACGGCGTTCGAGGCGGCCCGGGATCCTTTGTCCCGGGCCGCCTTCCATTGAGTGGGTTTACGGGCGATGGGGGTCCCCCCGCCGAGTGCATCCGAGGTGGGGGCGTGCTGGGCTTTGGTCGCGTGCCGTAATCTCGAAGCCTGGAGCCCGCTGCTGACGGGACCGGATCTTGATCCACGACTTGGGGTTGCACAGCAGATGACTGCGATTTCTCTCGGCATGCCGTCCGTTCCGACCAAGCTCGCCGAGCGCCGGAAGAGCCGGCAGATCCAGGTCGGGACCGTGGCGGTGGGCGGCGACGCCCCGGTCTCGGTCCAGTCCATGACGACGACCCGTACGTCCGACATCGGCGCGACCCTTCAGCAGATCGCCGAGCTGACCGCCTCCGGCTGCCAGATCGTGCGGGTGGCGTGCCCCACGCAGGACGACGCCGACGCGCTTTCGACGATCGCCCGCAAGTCGCAGATCCCGGTGATCGCCGACATCCACTTCCAGCCCAAGTACGTCTTCGCGGCCATCGAGGCCGGCTGCGCCGCGGTCCGGGTGAACCCCGGCAACATCAAGCAGTTCGACGACAAGGTCAAGGAGATCGCGCGGGCCGCGAAGGACCACGGCACCCCGATCCGCATCGGCGTCAACGCGGGCTCGCTCGACCGGCGCCTGCTCCAGAAGTACGGCAAGGCGACGCCCGAGGCGCTCGTCGAGTCGGCCCTGTGGGAGGCGTCCCTCTTCGAGGAGCACGACTTCCGGGACATCAAGATCTCGGTGAAGCACAACGACCCGGTCGTGATGGTCAGGGCCTACCAGCTGCTGGCCGAGCAGTGCGACTACCCCCTCCACCTCGGCGTGACGGAGGCGGGCCCGGCGTTCCAGGGCACGATCAAGTCCGCGGTGGCCTTCGGGGCCCTTTTGAGCCAGGGCATCGGTGACACCATCCGCGTCTCCCTGTCGGCCCCGCCGGTCGAGGAGGTCAAGGTCGGCAACCAGATCCTGGAGTCCCTGAACCTCAAGCAGCGCGGCCTGGAGATCGTCTCCTGCCCGTCCTGCGGCCGCGCCCAGGTCGACGTCTACAAGCTGGCCGAAGAGGTCACCGCCGGCCTGACCGGCATGGATGTCCCCCTCCGCGTCGCCGTCATGGGCTGCGTCGTCAACGGCCCCGGCGAGGCCCGCGAGGCCGACCTCGGCGTCGCCTCCGGCAACGGCAAGGGCCAGATCTTCGTCAAGGGCGAGGTCATCAAGACGGTCCCCGAGTCCAAGATCGTCGAGACCCTCATCGAGGAGGCCATGAAGCTGGCCGAAAAGATGGAGGCGGAGGGCACGGAGTCGGGCGAGCCGTCGGTCTCGGTGGCGGGCTGAGAGCGGGGGCCGCAGGCCCCCGAGGGGCGCGGGGAACTGCGCGCCCAGCCCCCACTCACCCGCAGCCGCCGGCCCTCGCAGCGTGC
>NZ_JBIWJD010000004.1:625143-707673 GCF_044764945.1 Streptomyces sp. NPDC093568
GCCCCCGAGGGGCGCGGGGAACTGCGCGCCCAGCCCCCACTCACCCGCAGCCGCCGGCCCTCGCAGCGTGCCGAGCTCGTAGGCGTCCGGGTCCAGCGGCGCAGCCCGTCCGGCGTGCGACAAGGCCCTTCGGGGCCGAAGCGGGTGCCTGGGGGCGGCAGCCCCCAGGGAGGGCGCCCTGGCCGACAGTCACCGGCAAACGAACGGCAACCTCCACTGGGCGGCACGGCAAAGCTTCCGCAGGTACAGTGCGGGGACCAGCAGAACCCCAGCGTGAGGCCCCGCACCGTGTTGACCCAGACCACCTCACGGGTGCTCGAACCGAGTGACCTGGACGCCGCGCTCGCAGTCCTCGACCGCGAGCCGGTCGCGAACGCCTTCGTGACGTCCCGCGTCCAGATCGCCGGCCTCGACCCCTGGCGCCTCGGCGGCGAGATGTGGGGCTGGTACGAGGACGGCATGCTCACGTCCCTGTGCTACGCGGGCGCCAACCTCGTCCCGATCTGCGCGACCCCCCGAGCCGTACGGGCCTTCGCCGACCGCGCCCGGCGCGCGGGCCGCCGCTGCTCCTCCATCGTCGGCCCCGCCGAATCCACCGCCCAGCTGTGGCGCCTGCTGGAACCCAACTGGGGCCCGGCCCGGGAGGTCCGCTCCCACCAGCCCCTCATGATCACCGACCGCATGCCGGCCGGCATCGCCCCTGATCCGTACGTCCGCCGGATCCGCAAGGACGAGATGGACACGATCATGCCGGCGTGCGTGGCGATGTTCACCGAGGAGGTCGGGGTCTCCCCGCTGGCCGGCGACGGCGGCCTGCTCTACCAGGCCCGGGTCGCCGAACTCGTCGGATCCGGCCGCTCCTTCGCCCGCCTCGACCAGGACGGCAAGGTCGTCTTCAAGGCCGAGATCGGCGCCGCGACGGACCGGGCCTGCCAGATCCAGGGCGTGTGGGTGGCTCCCGAGTACCGGGGGCAGGGCCTCGCGGGCCCCGGCATGGCGGCGGTGCTGCGCTATGCCCTGGCGGACGTCGCCCCCGTGGTGAGCCTGTACGTCAACGACTTCAACACCGCCGCGCGAAGGACCTACCAGAGGGTGGGCTTCCAGGAGGTCGGCGCTTTCATGAGCGTTCTGTTCTGAACGACCGTCCGGGGCAGCGCGGTCGTCCCCTGTACGCTCCCCACATGCGCCTTCCCGGTCACGCACACCGCCGCCAACCAGACGACATCGTGATCGGCCCGCTGGACATCTCCGCCCGCGTCGACGAGGCCCTCGCCGTCCAGGCCGTGGCCTTCGGCCTGGGACCCGACGAGGTGGCCGTACGCCGTCAGATCGTCCTGCGCCACATGACGTACCCCGGAGCCCGGGCCCTCGGCGCCACCGCGGCGGGGCGCCTGGTCGGTTTCGTCTACGGGATGCCCAACGACCGCACCCACTGGTGGTCCACGGTCGTGGAGCCCTACCTCCGGGCCCAGGGGCACGACGACTGGCTCGACGACTCCTTCGTCATCACCGAACTCCACGTCCACCCGCGCTACCAGAACCGCGGAGTCGGCCGCTCCCTGATCACCACGATCACCGACGGCGCCACCGAACCGCGCTCGATCCTCTCGGCGATCGACGTCGACAGCCCGGCCCGCGGCCTCTACCACTCCCTCGGCTACGAGGACCTCGCCCGCCAGGTCCTCTTCCCCAGCGCTCCCAAGCCGTACGCCGTGATGGGCGCCCCTCTCCCGCTCCGCCGCCGTTAACCGATTTCCACCGTCCCGTACCACCCGGCTAACCTCCTGCCATAACCCACATCCGGCAGGAGTACGAGAACCATGGCCAACGCACCGGTCCAGCGCATGTCCCAGTTGATGGCGAAGACGCTGCGCGACGACCCGGCGGACGCCGAGGTCCTCAGCCACAAGCTGCTGGTCCGCGCCGGCTACGTCCGTCGCACGGCGGCCGGCATCTGGTCCTGGCTGCCCCTCGGCAAGCGCGTCCTCGCCAACGTGGAGCGCGTCGTCCGCGAGGAGATGGACGCCATCGGCGCCCAGGAGGTGCTGCTCCCCGCGCTGCTGCCGCGTGAGCCGTACGACGCGACCGGCCGCTGGGACGAGTACGGCCAGGAGCTGTTCCGCCTCAAGGACCGCAAGGGCGGCGACTACCTGCTCGGCCCGACCCACGAGGAGATCTTCACCCTGCTGGTGAAGGACCAGGCGTCCTCCTACAAGGACCTGCCGGTCATCCTCTACCAGATCCAGCACAAGTACCGCGACGAGGCCCGCCCCCGGGCCGGCATCCTGCGCGGCCGCGAGTTCCTGATGAAGGACTCCTACTCCTTCGACACCGAGGACGAGGGCCTCGCACAGTCCTACGCCCTGCACCGCCAGGCCTACCAGCGCGTCTTCGAGCGCCTCGGCCTCGACTACCGCATCTGCGCCGCCACCGCCGGCGCGATGGGCGGCTCGAAGTCGGAGGAGTTCCTCGCCCCGGCCGAGGCCGGCGAGGACACCTTCGCCGACTGCCCGAACTGCGACTTCGCGGCCAACACCGAGGCGATCACCTACGAGCTGAAGCCGGTGGACGCCACGGGCGTGCCCGCGCTCGAGGAGATCCCGACGCCGGACACCCCCACCATCGAGACCCTCGCCGCCCACCTCGGCGTCCAGGCCTCCGCCACCCTGAAGAACCTCCTGGTCAAGGTCGACGGCGAGATCGTGGCCGTGGGCGTCCCCGGGGACCGCGAGGTCGACATGGACAAGGTCGAGGCCCACTTCGCCCCGGCCGTCGTCGAGATGGTCACCGAGGCGGACTTCGCGGAGAACCGGGACCTGGTGCGCGGCTACGTCGGCCCGCAGGGCCTGGGCGAGAAGGTGAAGTACCTCGCCGACCCGCGCGTGGCCCCCGGCACCGCCTGGATCACCGGCGCCAACAAGGAGGGCACGCACGCGAAGAACGTCGTGGCGGGCCGTGACTTCGAGGTCGACGAGTACGTCGACGTCGTGGTCGTCCAGGAGGGTGACCCCTGCCCCAAGTGCGGCACCGGCCTCAAGCTGGACCGCGCCATCGAGATCGGCCACATCTTCCAGCTGGGCCGCAAGTACGCCGACGCCCTCAAGCTCGACGTCCTCGGCCAGAACGGCAAGCCGGTCCGCGTCACCATGGGCTCCTACGGCATCGGCGTCTCCCGCGCCGTCGCCGCCCTCGCCGAGCAGACCGCCGACGACAAGGGCCTGTGCTGGCCCGCCGAGGTCGCCCCGGCCGACGTGCACGTGGTCGCCGCGGGCAAGGCGCTGCAGACCGAACTCGCCCTCGACGTCTCCGAGAAGCTGTCGGCCGCCGGTCTGCGCGTCCTGTGCGATGACCGCGCGGGCGTCTCGCCGGGCGTGAAGTTCACTGACTCGGAGCTGATCGGCGTACCCCAGATCCTGGTGGCCGGACGGCGCGCGGCCGAGGGCGTCGTCGAGCTCAAGGACCGCAGGACCGGTGAGCGCGAGGAGCTGACGGTGGACGAGGCGATCGCCCGCCTGACGGCGTAACGCGACCCGGCGGAACCTTCTGGACCGTCCTTCGCCGTGTGACACAGCGTCACACAGCGAGGGACGGTCCTGCCTTTCAGGCCTCGGACCCGGGTTCAGCCGGCCTCGGCCGTGAGTACGCGGGGGAGGAGTTCGTGCGGAAGCTCGACGCGCATGCCGCAGAAGCAGCGCAGGGGCCCGCCACATGAGCCGGGAGCGCCCAGGTCGATCCGCAGGATGTCCGCCACTTCTCGGAGCACGTCACGCGCCGGGGCACCTCTGGCGACGCGGATGCTGACCTCGTCCGGGTCCCAGACCGCGATGCTCGCCAGACCGTCCGTCACGGAAATGTGGACGCACACAACTCTCTCCCCAGGGATGCACTACGGCATGGAGTGATCCGCTCCGGGAGGTCAGCGGCTGACTGATGGTACCGACGGCGGTCAGGTGCGGGAGCAGTTTCGTCATATTCCCCTGCCGCACCCAGATCGCCCGTCACTCCCGGCACACGCCCGCGGCGCGGCCCGGTGGCCGAAAACGAGCCCCTGGCCTCAGCCGATGCGGCTGACCTGAAGCATGGCCTCGGCGTCCTTGAGCAGTGCGCGCTGACGTGCCTCCGGCAATTGCCGGTAGAGCTTGAGCAGCCGGGCCTCGCGCTCGTCCCCGCTCGGTCCCGGAACGGGGCGGCCGACCGCCTCGAAGAACTCCCTCGGTGTGGTCCGGACGCCCCAGCGCCGGAACACCTCGACCATGGCCCGCAGCTTCTCCGGATCGATGCGTGAGGTGCCGCGGGTGCGGTTCATCCAGGCGTTCAGCGTCGGGTAGGAGATGCCGGCCTCGGCCGCCAGGTCCTTCTGCGTCCTGTCCGGCACCTGTCCCAGGAGACGGTCGAGCAGAGCCGCCAGGTCCTCGTCCTGGCGAGGGGAATCCTGGCCGGGGTCCGGGTCTCCTGGGCTGCTCTGCTGGATCGTCACGCAACGAGGATCCGGCATCAATATCTACAAGCGCAAGTAGATCGCAGACCGCTCGTGAGGGCGTCGGGAGCGTAGGGGAGCGCCGCAGAGGCGGTCGCGCAACCGCGCGCCCCCGGCCTGAGCCGGGCACGCCTTCCTTCACGTTCCGTAAGTATCTTGACACTATCTGCATCTACATGAAGACTGTAGATGGCTTCGTGTGGCTCGCGGCTCCTGTCGCGGACCGTCGCCATGCAGCCGGAGAATCTACATCTACATGAATATTGAAGATTCGATGCGAGAGAACGATTCGACGGGAGAACCGATCGTGTCCCTACCGGACAACGTCATCACCGCTCCGGGCGACCTGGAACCCGATCTCGTCGCCCGCGCCCGCAGGGGCGACCGGGAGGCGTTCGCGGACCTGTACCACCAGCACTACCGCATGGTGTACGGGTTCCTGCTGGTCCGCACGCACAACAGACATCTGGCGGAGGACCTGACCCAGGAGGTGTTCACCCGCGCCCTGCGGCACATCGACGCCTTCACCTGGCAGGGCACGGCCTTCGCCGCCTGGCTGACCACCATCGCGAAGAACCTCTACCTCGACGAACTCGGCCGTGGCCGCACCCGGTGGGAGACCCTGGTCGCCGAGTTCGACCACCCCGGGGAGGCCGGCCGGGACACGGAGGCGTTCGCCCTTCGCGCTCTGGAGGCCGTCGAGACCCACCAGACTGTCCGCGCCGCCCTGCACACCCTCAACGCGCAGCAGCGGCACTGCGTGGAGCTGCGTTTCCTCGACGAACTGACCCCGCAGGAGACGGCGTTGGCGATGGGCCGGAGCGTCGGGGCGGTCAAGACGCTGACCTACCGTGCCCTGCGCAAGCTGCGCGGGCCGGTCGAGGCGGTGTCCGTGTGAACAGCAACTTCCCGCACGCCGTCGGCGTGATCCGCGCGGCACTGCAGTCCACCGGGACCGACCGGGCGACCGCGGTCGCACGCGCGCTCGACACCGCCCGCCTCCTCGTCGACCCCGGGCGCTCCTTCGGCGTCGTACTGCACCGGACGCCGGACGGCGGCTGGTCCCCGGCGCCGCGCCCGCTCACCGACCTGGAACGCAAGGCGCTGGCCTGGGACGCCTCCTGCGCACGGGCACGCTCCCTCGCGCACGCCATCGAACGCCGGCTGGCCGGGCACGCCGGTCCCTCCGGCGTCCGCGTGGACGGCGACCGGGTGCGGGTCGTGCTCCGCGTCGACGGCCCCCTTCCCTGGGCCCGCTGGCGCGCGTATCTGGGCATCACCGCGGTCTGGACGGGCGCCCGCCCCCACACGGTGGTCGGCGAGGGCGAGCGCGGCGGCGTCCGGGTGACGGTGGTGGCCCACGGCGCCACCTCGGCGGCACCGTCCGTGGCGCCCGCCTCCGCGGCGTCCCCGCCGACGGCTCCCGACTCCTCGGCGCCCGGACCGCGGACGCGTCTCTTCAGGTTCGGCGGCATCACCTACGACCTGGCGTTCCCGCAGCGCGACGCCCAGGGCGACGTCTGGTACTTCCAGGGTTGCCGGAGCCACGACGGGATGCCCCTGATGTCCCTGGACGGCCGGCCCGAGCGGTGCTCCCTCGCCAACCTGGCCGTTCACCTCGGGCCGTTGACGCCGGTCAGGTCCGGCTCACCCGACGGTGGCCGGGCGTTACCCCTGCCGGCCCCGTCGCCGGTGGTGTCGTCCGAACCGGTGTGCGGTCCCACCGGGCCGGTCGGATGACGCGCGGTGGGGCGGGTCCGTGGATCCGGGGCGAGGCGGGGACGGATGGCGGCTCGCGCGTCTGGGAGGCGAGCGCCGCCTGCGGGGAGCGGGACGCGGACCTGTGGTTCTCGCGCAGTTCCTGGCCGACGGCCGTCGCGATCTGCGCGGCCTGTCCCGTGCTCGACCCGTGCCGGGCCGCCGTGCTGCAACGGGAGAAGGGACTTCCCCGCTGCCGTCGCCAAGGCGTCGTGGCCGGCCTGACCGGCGCCCAGCGCCATGACCTCGAGCGCGCCGCGAACCCGCCGCGCCGACAGGCACCGCGGTCCGGTGAGTCCGTCGATCGCGCCGCACCCCTTGACCGGGCCGGACCCCCGCGCACCCGGCCCGCCCCCTGCGGCACCCGCGCCGCCTACCAACGGCACTTGCGCCGGGGCGAACCCGTCGACGAGGCGTGCCGCGCCGCCAACGCACGGGAGGCCGGCCGCTATCGCCGTACCGGCTCCACTCGCGACCAGCGCGAGAGCGCCCGCGCCCGACAACGAGCCGGGTCGTCCGGCGACCCGAGCTGACATCCCCTCACCGCAACCGGAGCACCTCATGCCCTCGCCCCCGCCGGATCCCCTGCCCGCCGCGTCCGGAACCGGCCACCTCCGTGTCCCGGGACCCGGCGGCCGCGCGGCCGCCGCCCTGCTCCGTGTCCTGCGACGCCGCGGCAAGCACCTCGCGCGCGGGACCGGACCGCGCCACCGCCTCGGGCGCGACCTGGACGACTGCCGACAGGAACGCGAACGCTGGCAGCGGCACGCCGACTCCTACGAGCGGGAGTTGACCGACGCCCGACGCGAACGCGCCCATCTGCTGGCCTGGCTGGCCGCGTTGCACCCGGCGAGCGCCGGCCTCACGCCCGACGACGGCTGCGGACCCGACGGCGCCCACCTGCTGCGCATCGAGGCCGGCGGACAGCGGTTGTCCTGGCGGCTGTCACCGGCCGACCTGCCGCTGTTCGCCCATGTCCCGTACGCGCATCCGGTCGCCGGTGAGCGCCCCGCGCCCCAGGACCAGACGGCCCACCTGCGCCGGCACACCCGGCTGCTGGCCATGGAGGGAATCCTGTCGGGTGAGACGGCCCGGACATGGGCGGCGGTGATGCCTCTGCGGCCCGACAACCACTGAAGGCGCCCCGACGGCCGTCCTGGCGCCCGCGAGACTCCGGTCGGCAGGCTCGGGAGGCAAGTCGATCGGATCCACCACGCCCCTCTGCTCCGACCATGGCAGGGGGGCGTGGTCCCACCCATGGCACCCGGCGCCGCCTGGGCAGGGCCGCTACAGCCAGCCCGCGAACTCCAGCAACAACTCGGCGTCCTGCGGCCGCCCCACCCGAAGCGCCCGCACCCCGGACTCCACGGCCCGGAACAGCGTCCACCCGCGCAACCGCTCCTGGTCCACGTCCAGCGACTCCGCGAGCCGCTTCACCCGCCGCCGGGTCGTCGCCGCGCCCGACGGTGTGGCGATCAGGTCCTCCACCCGGTCCCGCACCAGCCGCGCCAGATCGAACGCGCACTCGCCGACCACCGGGTCCGGGCCCACCGCGAGCCACGGCATCCGCTCCCCGGCCAGCACCTTGCTCTGCCGGAACGTCCCGTGCAGCAACCGCCGCTCGGGCGGCGCGGCCACCAGCTCCGCGCGCGCGGCCAGCGCGGCGTCGACCAACGCCGCCACTTCGCCGAAGGCGGCCACGGTCGCCCGCATCGCCTCGGCCTGCCGCCCGGTCCGCTCGGCCACGGTCTCGAAGACATGACCGGCCGGCGGCTCCACCCACAGCCGCCGCAACGTCCCCGCCGCCTCCAGCAGTGCCTTCGCCTCCGGCAGCGACCGCACCGACAGATCCGGATGCAGCCGCTCCAGCACCAACACCCCCTCGGTGACCGGGGGTTCCAGCAGCTGTACGGCGCCCAGGCCGCCCCAGTGAGCGAGCGCGGCCCGCTCGCTCTCCGGGCGGAACCGGGGCGGGGCCAGCTTGAGCACGGCGGGCGTGCCGTCCGCGCGCCGCACCAGCATCACCAGGCTGCTGCGGCCACCGGGCATCTGCACTCGTTCAACGGTCAACTCGCGTAGCGTGACGGCCTGGTGGGCCGCCTCCGGCAGCTTCTCCAACCAGTCGTCACCGTCCGGTGCCGTCTCACCGAGCGCCCTGACCAGACGCTGCGGCGGTTCGAATGCCATGCGCGAGTCGTCCCTTCCCGTACTGCCCGTACGTGTGCTCCGGCCCGCCTCAGGCGGTGGGCGCCGCCGACGTGGTCGTGGTGCCCGCACGCTCGGCGAGCCCAGGGAAGGCTACGCTCTCGCCCCGCCAGCGCACCGCCCGCACGGCGGTCTCCCGCAGCGCCTCGGTGGCCGTACCGCGCAGCTCGCCCTCGGCCGCGCGCACCAGGTCGGAGTACACCCCGGCCACCCGGTCCTCCAGCTCGGCGGCGAACCGCACGGCCGTCGCCGTGTCCGTCACCGGGAACGGGAGCGCGTACCCGGCGCTCGCCGCGACCGGCTTCGCGCCCAGGTCACGCACCTTGCGCGCCAGCGCGTCCCGCCGCGCCCGATGGGCCTCGTACGCCTCCCGCGCCTCCGTACGCCGGTCCTCGGCGATACGGCCGCCGACCACGCCGTACCCGTACACGGCCGCGTGCTCGGCGGCCAGCGCCGCCTGGAGGGCCGTCAACGTCGCCTTCTTGCTCATTTGGCCCCCTCGGTCAGCAGATACGCGTGCGCCGCTCCGGCCGCCGCCACGGAGGCCAGCAGCCGCGCCAGTTCGCCGGGCACCTGGAGCAGTTCCTTCGTCCGCCGGTCCGCGAGCTCCCGCTCGGCGGCGGCGAGTTCGGCCAGGGCGTCCCGCTCGTTCGCGGGCACGGCCGCGGACGCGGTGGCGGAGGGCGACGCCTTGCCGTCCCGCGGCGCCCCGGACGTCCTGGAGGGCCCGGCGGACGGCTTGGCTGCACCCGCGCCGAACGCCTCCGCGTGCCGTGCCGCCTGCGACCGCAACGGCCCCGCCAGCGCCGCCAGTACCGGATGGGCGGCCAGCACGGCGTCGTACCGCTCGACCAGCCCCTCGCTGTCCCGGGCCGCACGCGCGCGTACCCGCTCGGCGAGCGAGGGACTGCCGCTCGTGCCGCCGTCCGAGTCCTCGGACCCGGAGGAGCAGCCCACCAACAGGGCGGCCCCGGCGGCCGAGGCGAGCAGGGTTCTTCTGCGCGGCCCCGAGGGGATGCGCGACGGTGGGGAGTACGGCACGGCTGACGTCCTCGGGAGGCTCGTACGAACAAACGGGCGGGCAGACCACTCCGCCGTGATCACGGTACCCGCGACTCGCGTCACCTCATGTCACCGGCTCGGCCCGCGCCCCTAGGGGCGCGGGCCTGTATCAATGTGCGGCTACCGCCGCGTGGGCGCAACCAGCCACAGCCAACCCGCACCCGCCCACAAACCCACAGCCCCCGAGCCCGATGGCGCCCCGCACCACCGCCGGAGGCAGCACGCACCAGTCCCCACGACCCGATACCCTTTGACCAGACACGCGACCCATCCCACAACAGCACACGCGGCCGAGGAGTCACCCGGATGAGCACCACCCAGAGCGAGAGGCTGCGAGAACTGCTGGAACCCCTCGTCACCTCCCAGGGCCTGGACCTCGAAGAGATCGCAGTGGACTCCGTCGGACGCAAGCGTGTGCTGAGCGTCGTCGTCGACTCCGACACCGGAGCCGACCTGGACCAGATCGCCGATGTGAGCCGCGCGCTCTCGGCGAAGCTCGACGAGACGGACGCGATGGGCGAGGGCGAGTACACCCTCGAGGTCGGCACCCCGGGCGCGGAACGCCCCCTCAAGGAGCACCGGCACTACGTGCGCGCCATCGACCGGCTGGTGAAGTTCCAGCTGGCCGACGGCGGGGAGCTGGTGGCCCGCATCCTGACGGTCGACGACGAAGGTCTCGACCTCGAAGTGCCCGGAGTGAAGGGCCGCAAGGCCACCAGCCGCAGACTCGGGTTCCCGGAGATCGACAAGGCGCGCGTGCAGGTCGAGTTCAACCGCAAGAGCAGCAAGGACGAGAAGGAAGAGGAGGCGTAGCCGTGGACATCGACATGAGTGCCCTGCGGGGCTTGGTACGGGAGAAGGAGATCTCCTTCGACCTGCTGGTCGAGGCGATCGAGTCGGCCCTCCTCATCGCCTACCACCGCACCGAGGGAAGCCGCCGCCACGCGCGCGTGGAGCTGAACCGGGAGACCGGACACGTCACCGTGTGGGCGAAGGAGGATCCCGAGGATCTGGAGGAGGGCCAGGAGGCCCGCGAGTTCGACGACACCCCCTCCGGCTTCGGCCGTATCGCCGCCACCACCGCCAAGCAGGTCATCCTGCAGCGGCTGCGCGACGCCGAGGACGACGCGACGCTCGGCGAGTACGCGGGGCGCGAGGGTGACATCGTCACCGGTGTGGTCCAGCAGGGCCGCGACCCGAAGAACGTGCTCGTGGACATCGGCAAGCTGGAGGCCATCCTGCCGGTGCAGGAGCAGGTCCCGGGTGAGACGTACCCGCACGGGATGCGGATCCGGTCGTACGTCGTACGGGTGGCGAAGGGCGTCCGAGGTCCCTCGGTCACCCTGTCCCGTACGCACCCCAACCTGGTGAAGAAGCTCTTCGCCCTGGAGGTGCCGGAGATCGCCGACGGTTCCGTCGAGATCGCCGCCATCGCCCGCGAGGCCGGCCACCGCACCAAGATCGCCGTACGGTCCACCCGCAGCGGTCTGAACGCCAAGGGCGCCTGCATCGGCCCCATGGGCGGCCGGGTGCGCAATGTCATGGGCGAGCTGAACGGCGAGAAGATCGACATCGTCGACTGGTCGGACGACCCGGCCGAGATGGTGGCGAACGCGCTCTCCCCGGCCCGGGTCTCCAAGGTCGAGGTCGTGGACATGGCGGCCCGCTCCGCGCGGGTGACCGTGCCCGACTACCAGCTGTCGCTGGCGATCGGCAAGGAAGGGCAGAATGCCCGGCTCGCGGCCCGGCTCACCGGCTGGCGGATCGACATCCGTCCGGACACCGAGCAGGCCGGGGAATAGATCCAAGCCGCAGGGCGCTTGGATCACGTCAGGTTACCGAACGGCAACTGTTCGAATCCTGCCCCAAAGGGGTGAGGTCGGTACGGGGAGGTAGACTTAGTGATGTCTGGCCGGACACGCGCCCGCGCCTGCCCTGAACGTACCTGTGTGGGGTGCCGGGAGCGAGCGGCCAAGGCTGAACTGCTGCGGACCGTGGCGATCAAGGACGAGTGCGTCCCTGATCCAAGCGGTACGCTGCCCGGCCGGGGTGCCTATGTACACCCCGCCCTGGTCTGTCTCGACCAGGCGGTACGCCGCCGGGCGTTCACGCGGGCGTTGCGCGCCCCGGGAGCGCTCGACACAAAGGCGTTGCGTCAGCACGTCGAGCAGAGAACAGTTGCCGAGCAGGCAACACCGTAAGAAGCGTCGTACGGAACCCCGTGCGGCCCTGGTACCTCGCGAGTCGGAAGTAGGTCGAGATTGCGATGAGCACTCGATGAGTACGCGATGAGTACGCCCATGAAGTAGCGACGGTCCGGCCGCAACCCGGACCTAAAAGGAGCGAAGTGGCTAAGGTCCGGGTATACGAACTCGCCAAGGAGTTCGGTGTGGAGAGCAAGGTCGTCATGGCCAAGCTCCAGGAACTCGGTGAATTCGTCCGTTCGGCGTCTTCGACCATCGAAGCGCCCGTTGTCCGCAAACTGACGGACGCCCTCCAGCAGGGCAACGGTGGCGGCAAGTCCGCCCCCGCCCGCAAGGCTGCCCCGGCGAAGCCGGGAGCCCCCTCTCCGGCGCAGGCAGCCCGTCCGGCGCCGCCGCGCCCGGCTGCCCCCAAGCCGGCCGCCGAGAAGCCCGCGGCCCCGGCCGCGCCGGCCTCTCCCGGCCCCCGTCCCACTCCGGGCCCGAAGCCCGCGCCGCGGCCCGCCCCGGCGTCCCCGGCTCCGACCGCGCCCGAGTTCACGGCACCCCCGTCGGCACCCGCCGCCCCGGCTGCCTCGCAGGGCCAGGGCTCCGGCCCGCGTCCGGGCGCCCCGCGTCCGGGTGGCCAGGCGCCGCGTCCGGGTGGCCAGCGTCCCGGTGGCCCCGCGCAGGGCGGCCAGGGCCGCGGTGACCGTGGTGACCGTCCCGGCGCTCCGCGTCCGGGTGGCGGCGCCCCGCGTCCCGGTGCCCGTCCGGCCGGTCCCCGTCCGGGCAACAACCCGTTCACCTCTGGTGGCTCCACCGGCATGGCGCGCCCGCAGGCGCCCCGTCCGGGCGGTGCCCCGCGTCCCGGCGGCCCGGGTGGCCCCGGTGAGCGTCCCGGCGGCGCCCCGCGTCCGCAGGGTCAGGGCGGTCCCCGTCCCCAGGGCGCGGCGGGCGGTCCTCGTCCGCAGGCTCCGGGCGGCGCGCGTCCCACCCCGGGCGGCATGCCCCGTCCGCAGGGCGGCGGCCCGCGTCCCGGTGGCGGCGGCCCCGGCGGCCCGCGTCCGAACCCCGGCATGATGCCGCAGCGTCCGGCTGCCGGCCCGCGTCCCGGCGGCGGTGGCCCCGGTGGCCGCGGTCCCGGTGGCGGCGGTCGTCCCGGTGGCGGCGGTCGTCCGGGCGGCGGCGGCTTCGCCGGTCGTCCCGGTGGCGGCGGCGGTGGCGGCTTCGCCGGTCGTCCGGGTGGTCCCGGCGGCGGCGGTGGCGGTGGCTTCGCCGGTCGTCCGGGTGGTCCCGGCGGTGGCGGCGGTGGCCGTCCCGGCTTCGGCGGTCGTCCCGGCGGTCCCGGTGGCCGTGGTGGCACGCAGGGTGCCTTCGGTCGTCCCGGCGGTCCCGCGCGTCGCGGTCGCAAGTCGAAGCGGCAGAGGCGCCAGGAGTACGAGGCCATGCAGGCCCCGTCGGTCGGCGGCGTGATGCTGCCTCGCGGCAACGGCGAGTCCATTCGCCTGTCGCGCGGTGCGTCGCTCACCGACTTCGCGGAGAAGATCAACGCCAACCCGGCGTCGCTCGTCGCGGTCATGATGAACCTCGGCGAGATGGTCACCGCGACCCAGTCCGTCTCCGACGAGACGCTGGAGCTCCTGGCCGGCGAGATGAACTACACGGTTCAGATCGTCAGCCCCGAGGAGGAGGACCGCGAGCTTCTCGAGTCCTTCGACATCGAGTTCGGCGAGGACGAGGGCGACGAGGAGGACCTGGTGGTCCGTCCGCCGGTCGTCACCGTCATGGGTCACGTCGACCACGGTAAGACCCGACTCCTCGACGCCATCCGCAAGACGAACGTCATCGCGGGCGAGGCCGGCGGCATCACCCAGCACATCGGTGCCTACCAGGTCTCCACCGAGGTCAACGACGAAGAGCGCAAGATCACCTTCATCGACACCCCGGGTCACGAGGCGTTCACCGCCATGCGTGCCCGTGGTGCGAAGTCGACCGACATCGCGATCCTGGTCGTCGCGGCCAACGACGGCGTCATGCCGCAGACGGTCGAGGCGCTCAACCACGCCAAGGCGGCCGACGTCCCGATCGTCGTCGCGGTCAACAAGATCGACGTCGAGGGCGCCGACCCGACCAAGGTGCGCGGTCAGCTGACCGAGTACGGCCTGGTGGCCGAGGAGTACGGCGGCGACACGATGTTCGTCGACATCTCCGCCAAGCAGGGTCTGCACATCGACTCCCTGCTGGAGGCCGTGGTCCTCACCGCGGACGCCTCGCTCGACCTGCGGGCCAACCCGAACCAGGACGCGCAGGGCATCTCGATCGAGTCCCGTCTCGACCGCGGCCGCGGTGCCGTGGCGACGGTCCTCGTCCAGCGAGGCACGCTGCGGGTCGGCGACACGATGGTCGTGGGCGACGCCTACGGCCGGGTGCGCGCCATGCTCGACGACAACGGCAACAACGTCGCCGAGGCCGGCCCCTCCACGCCGGTCCAGGTGCTGGGTCTGACCAACGTCCCGGGTGCGGGTGACAACTTCCTGGTGGTCGACGAGGACCGTACGGCCCGTCAGATCGCCGAGAAGCGTGCCGCCCGTGAGCGCAACGCCGCGTTCGCCAAGCGCACGCGCCGCGTCTCCCTCGAGGACCTGGACAAGGTGCTCAAGGCCGGCGAGGTCCAGCAGCTGAACCTGATCATCAAGGGTGACGCTTCCGGTTCGGTCGAGGCGCTCGAGTCCTCGCTGCTCCAGCTGGACGTCGGCGAAGAGGTCGACATCCGCGTCCTGCACCGCGGTGTCGGTGCGGTCACGGAGTCCGACATCGACCTGGCGATGGGCTCCGACGCCATCGTGATCGGCTTCAACGTCCGCGCGGCCGGCCGCGCGGCGCAGATGGCCGAGCGCGAGGGTGTGGACGTCCGGTACTACTCGGTCATCTACCAGGCGATCGAGGAGATCGAGGCGGCCCTCAAGGGCATGCTCAAGCCGGAGTTCGAAGAGGTCGAGCTCGGTACGGCGGAGATCCGCGAGGTCTTCAAGTCGTCCAAGCTGGGCAACATCGCGGGTGTTCTCATCCGCTCCGGCGAGGTCAAGCGCAACACCAAGGCGCGCCTCATCCGCGACGGCAAGGTGGTCGCGGAGAACCTCAACATCGAGGGTCTGCGTCGCTTCAAGGACGACGTCACCGAGATCCGCGAAGGGTTCGAGGGCGGTATCAACCTCGGCAACTTCAACGACATCAAGGTCGACGACGTCATCGCGACGTACGAGATGCGCGAGAAGCCGCGGGTGTAACCACCGACGGTTCGTGCTGGCCGGCGGGACTTCGGTTCCGCCGGCCAGCGCGGCGTTTGCCGAGCGGAAACTCCGTCGAGCCGCCGAAGGGTTCGCGGTACCGTTCTTGATGTCCCTGCCATACCGATCGCAGGGCCATCGATCCCGTACCGGCGGGTGAACCGGTTACACACATGTACGTGGGGACTCTGTCCTTCGACCTCCTCCTCGGCGACGTACGCTCGCTCAAGGAGAAGCGCTCCGTGGTTCGTCCGATCGTCGCCGAACTCCAGCGGAAGTACGCGGTGAGCGCGGCCGAGGTCGACCACATGAACCTCCATCGCAGAGCCCTCATCGGCCTGGCGATGGTCTCCGGCGACGCGGGGCACCTCAGCGACGTACTCGACCGGTGCGAACGGCTGGTCGCCGGCCGCCCCGAGGTGGAGCTGCTGTCCGTGAGACGGCGCTTCCACGGCGACGACGACTGACCACAGAACGCAGCAGAAGAAAGAAAGAACGGGAGACGGACCAGTGGCCGACAACGCGCGGGCGAAAAGGCTGGCGGACCTCATTCGAGAGGTGGTGGCCCAGAAGCTCCAGCGCGGGATCAAGGACCCGCGGCTCGGCTCGCACGTCACCATCACGGACACCCGTGTCACGGGTGACCTGCGGGAGGCGACCGTCTTCTACACGGTCTACGGCGACGACGAGGAGCGGGCCGCCGCCGCTGCCGGACTGGAGAGCGCCAAGGGCGTGCTCCGCTCGGCCGTCGGGGCGGCCGCGGGCGTGAAGTTCACGCCGACCCTCACCTTCGTCGCCGACGCCCTGCCGGACACGGCACGCACCATCGAGGACCTCCTCGACAAGGCGCGCCAGTCCGACGAGAAGGTGCGTGAGGCGTCCGCGGGCGCGAAGTTCGCCGGTGAGGCGGACCCGTACCGCAAGCCGGGCTCCGAGGACGAGACGGACGGCGACACCGCGGAATGACGCAGAAGCACACCACGCCCGACGGCCTTGTCATCGTCGACAAGCCGTCGGGCTTCACTTCGCACGACGTGGTCGCGAAGATGCGCGGCATCGCACGCACCCGCCGCGTCGGGCACGCCGGCACCCTCGACCCGATGGCGACGGGCGTCCTCGTCCTCGGCGTGGAGAAGGCGACCAAGCTCCTCGGTCATCTGGCCCTGACCGAGAAGGAGTACCTCGGCACCATCCGCCTGGGCCAGACCACGGTCACCGACGACGCCGAGGGCGAGATCACGGCGTCCACCGACGCCTCGAAGGTCACCCGCGAGGCCGTCGACGCCGGGATCGCCAAGCTGACCGGCGACATCATGCAGGTGCCGTCCAAGGTCAGCGCCATCAAGATCGACGGGGTGCGCTCCTACAAGCGGGCACGGGAGGGCGAGGAGTTCGAGATCCCGGCCCGGCCCGTCACGGTCTCCTCGTTCGCCGTGTACGACGTGCGCGACGCCGTCGCCGACGACGGCACCGCCGTCCTCGACCTGGTCGTCTCGGTGGTCTGCTCCTCCGGCACCTACATCCGGGCCCTCGCCCGTGACCTCGGCGCCGATCTCGGCGTCGGCGGCCACCTGACGGCACTGCGCCGCACCCGCGTCGGGCCGTACAAGCTGGACTCCGCCAGGACGCTGGACCAGCTCCAGCAGGAGCTGACCGTGATGCCGATCGCGGAGGCCGCCACGGCCGCCTTCCCGCGCTGGGACGTGGACGCCAAGCGCGCCCGGCTGCTGACGAACGGCGTGCGCCTCGACATGCCCGACGAGTACGCGGGCTCCGGCCCCGTCGCCGTCTTCGACCCCGAGGGACGCTTCCTCGCGCTCGTGGAGGAGCTCAAGGGCAAGGCCAAGAGCCTCGCCGTGTTCGCCTGAGGCGGCCGCTCGACGGGTGCCTGCCCGTGGAGCGGCGGCCACGGGGTCGTCCACTGCCCGCCGCTCCACGGTCCCCCCTCGGTTCCCCCACCTCTAGGGTGTATCCAAGGACCCCCGCCTGTTCACCCGTCCGGGCAGGCGCTCGGAGTGAACCGAGGGAGCGGAAGGGGGCGCGTTCGCCACGTGATCTGTCCCGCTGATCACCAGGCGCCTACCGTCTGAAAAGGGCGCCGGGCGTATGGGCGTACGGGCGCATGGCGGGGAGGTTCGACAATGGCGGGACGGGGCCCGCGGGCGGGCGGCGGCCGTCGGACGCCGGAGGAGATGCGGCAGGACGGCGACCGGGCCGGGCAGGACACCGGTCCGCAGGACGCACGCCGCCGCGAACGGCACGACGAAGCGCTGATCCGCATCCATGATCTGGCCGGCCGGCCCCGTGGCCTCGGCTTCATGGCCGACCACCACGGCACCGTCCTCACCAGCCACGAGGCCGTCGACGGCCTGCCCAGGCTCGTACTGCTCGCGGCCGGGGGAGACCGCAGCTGTCTCGTGGCGGCGAGCGCGGTGACCTCCCTGCCCGGCCTGAACCTCGCCCTGGTGCGCACGGAGGGGCTCGGCGTGGACCCGTTGCCGGTGACCGTGCGGGACCGGATCGAGACCGGCGCGTACGTCCGGATCGCGGCCGGCGGCTGGCGGGAGGCGCGGGTGCTGGGCCGGACCCGCGTGACGTACACCGCGACCGACCGCGTCCATCTCCTCGACGACGCCCTGGAGTTGGCGATCGGCACGGCAGGCCAGGACGCCCTGCGGCTCGGTGGCGGGGCCGCCGGGGGACCCGTGCTCGACGCCGGGACCGGCGCCGTCCTGGGCGTCCTCGGCACCGCGCTGCAGACCGGCCGGCGTGACGCCGGGTTCGCGGTGCCGCTGCTCCCGCCGCCGGACGGCCCGCTGGCCGAGCTGCTCGCCGAGAACGCCGCGACCGTGCCCGCATACGGCGCCGACCTCAATCTCGCGGGAGTCCTGGAGCTGACGGCCACCTCGGTCGGGCAGGACGGCCCGGCGGGGGCGCTGGCGGGTTACCTGGGCCGCGCGGACGCCGTGGCTCCCGTCGAACGGGCCTGCGTCGCCGCGGAGTTCGACACCTTCGCCGAGAGCCGGGCCTCGGTGCTCGCCCTGGTCGGGCCGCCCGGCAGCGGCCGTACGACGGAACTCGCGGCTCTCGCCGCCCGCCGCAGCCGAAGCCCCCTGCCGGCGCCCACCCTGTGGCTGCGCGGCGCCGACCTGAAGGACGAGGACGCCTCCG
Source organism: Streptomyces sp. NPDC093568 (assembly GCF_044764945.1). Classification (NCBI taxonomy): domain Bacteria; kingdom Bacillati; phylum Actinomycetota; class Actinomycetes; order Kitasatosporales; family Streptomycetaceae; genus Streptomyces; species Streptomyces sp. NPDC093568. The sequence continues at coordinate 643,287 of NZ_JBIWJD010000004.1, forward strand.
TCGCCGACGCCGCGCGCCGGGCGCTGGCACGCGCCGCCCGTATCGTGGCCGCCCCGGCCGACCTCACCACCCTCGGCGACACCACACCCGAGCGGCTCGCCCAGCTCGCCGGGCGCACCGGCCGGCCCCTGCTGCTCCTCCTGGACGGCCCGGAGGAGATGCCGCCCGTACTGGCCCACCGCCTCACGGACTGGACCGACGGCACGGCGGAGTGGCTGCGGCGGACCGGGGCACAGCTGGTGGTGGCGTGCCGGGCGGAGTACTGGGAGGGCGCGGGCGCCGAGTTCCCGCAGGAGATGCTGTACGGCCCCGCCGACCCGGAGGAGCAGGAGGCGGCCCGGCGGATTCCGCCCTGCGTACGGCTCGACGACCTCACCCCCGACGAGGCCGAGCGGGCCCGCGCCCGCTACGGCATCCCGGACGGCGCCCTCGCCGACCCCGACGCCCGTCATCCGCTCACCCTCCGCCTGCTCTCGGAGGTGCGCGCCGCCCTCCCCGGCACCCCCGCCCCGGACCGGGTCGACCGCGACGACGTGCTCCGCGCCTACCTCGACCTCATGTGCCTGCGCATCGCCGTCCGGCTCGCCGCCGAGAACGGCCTGCGCGGCACCGCCGTACGCCGGCTCGCCGCGAAGGTCTCCGGCCAGGTCCACGAGGCCGCCCGGCGCAGCCTCGGGCCCGGCCAGGGCGAGCTGGACCGGGCGTCCTTCGAGGCCGTGTTCCCGTGGGGCCCCGCGCCGGCGGGGCTCGGCGGCGGCACCGGCTGGGCGTCCGCCGTCCTCACCGAGGGGCTCCTCGTCCCGGCGGGCGGTGGCTACCGCTTCGCCCACGAGGAACTCGCCGACTGGATCCAGGGCACGCACCTCGACCTCGACGAGGCCCTGCACGCCCTGGTCCACCGCCACCGCACCCACCCCGGCGCCGAGCACCCGCTGCCCGTGCCGCACCACCGCATCGGCCCCGTCGTCCAAGCCCTGCTGCAACTCGCGCGACACCAGGGCACCCATCAACTCGCCCTCCGCCTGGAGGACTTGACGCACGCCCTGGACGCCGACCGGCACTCCTGGTGGGCGGGTCGGCTCCTCGTCGAGACCCTGCTGCGGGTGCCCGACGCGACGCCGTACCTGGACGTGCTGCGCCTCCTCACCGACCGGATCGTGACCTGGCGCCGGCACCACCGCTCCGTGTCCCGCGTGCTCGGCCCCGACTTCTGGACCGCGCTGCCGCTCCCGGAGGAAGAACGCTTCGACCTGCTGCGCCGCCTCGTCCTCGCCGACGGCCCGCCGGCCGAGGAGGGCGAGCCGGGCGGCCCCCGGTACCTGGACGCCGTCGCGCGGCTCCTCGCCGCCGACCCCACGGCCGTACAGCGCCATCTCACCGGCTGGTTCGACGACGACCGCCCGCTGCCCGCCACCCCGCACGCGACCGTCGCGCACGCCGCCCAGGCGCTGCTGCACACGCACCGGCACAGCGCCCTGGACGAGCTGATCGAGACGCTCGTCGGCTGCGCGCACCGCAGGGCCGACGAACTCCTCGCCGTGCTGGCCGAGGAGGAGACGTCGGCCATCTGCCGGGCCGTCGACCGCTGGGCGCACGACGAACGCCCCGGGCGCCGCGTCGCCGCGTCGGCGTACGGGCTGCGCGTCGCGCCGCACGTCCGCACCGAGGCCGACCGCGAGTTGCTGCGCTACGCCGCCCTCGCCCTGCTCGCCCGCCCCTCCGACTGCACCCTGCACGGCGCCGCGCTCGCCCTTCTCGTCAGGGATCCGGGCACCCGTGCCCGTCATCTCCCGCAGGCGCTCGCGCACTTCGCGGACGCGGACCCGCGGTTCCCGGCCAGTGCCCTGGTCGCCGCGCTGACCACGCACCCCGAACCGGTCCTCGAGGCCTTCCGCGCCCGCCTGAGCCGGCCCGGCGCCGGGGAGGCGCTGCGCACCCTCGCCGACGTCACCACGCCCGCCCTCGCCCGCCGCGTCGCCGCCCTCGTCCGCGACGCGGTCCAGTACCGGCCGGAGACGGCGGTCGACCTGGCCGCCTACGTCGACCGCCGCCTCGACCAGGGGCCGGGCGCCCGTGCAGTACTCCTGCCGCTGGTCACCGGCCTGCTGGACGGCGGCACGGAACAGGTGCGGGCCGCGCTCGCCGCCGTACTCGCCGGCTCCGGCACCGCCGAGTCGCGCCCGCTGCGCCGCGAACTGCGCGCCTTCCTGCTCGCCCACGAACACGCCCCGGCCGTCCTGGACGCCTTCCTGCACGCCACCGTCCAGGAGGGCGGCGACCGCCCGGACGACGATCTGCGCGGGCTCGTCCACCACACCGGGCTGCTGCTCGTGCGCACCCCGGACGGCGCGGCCCGCTTCGACCGCGGCCTGGTCGACCTGGGCCGCCATGTCCCGGGCTTCGCCACCCGGTTCGCGGGCTGGCTGACCGACACCCCGCAGGAGTGGTCGGCCGTGGTCGGCCCCAGTACACGGCGGATGATCGAGAACCTGGCCGGCGTTCGAGTTCCCGCCTGACCACGGCTTCCGTACGTGCACCCGGTCACAGCTCCCATGCCGATGCGGGCCGGGGGCGCGCGGCATGGCACCCTTAGACCTGCGTAAGAGCGTGAAGAGCGTCTGAGGCAAAGACGGACACGGGTTCGACTCGACGAGTTTGCGACAAGGAGCAGGCACAGTGCAGCGCTGGCGTGGCTTGGAGGACATCCCCCAGGACTGGGGGCGCAGCGTCGTCACCATCGGCTCCTACGACGGAGTCCACCGCGGACACCAGCTGATCATCCGGCACGCCGTGGACCGCGCCCGTGAGCTGGGCGTCCCCGCGGTCGTCGTCACCTTCGACCCGCACCCCAGCGAGGTCGTCCGCCCCGGCAGTCATCCGCCCCTGCTGGCCCCGCACCACCGCCGCGCCGACCTCATGGCCGAGCTCGGTGTGGACGCGGTGCTGATCCTCCCCTTCACCACCGAGTTCTCGAAGCTGTTGCCGGCCGAGTTCGTCGTCAAGGTCCTCGTCGACAAGCTGCACGCCAAGGCGGTCGTCGAGGGCCCGAACTTCCGCTTCGGCCACCGTGCGGCGGGCAACGTCGAGTTCCTCGCCGAGCAGGGCAAGGTCTACGACTTCGAGGTCGAGGTCGTAGACCTGTACGTGACCGGCGACGCGGGCGGCGGCGAGCCCTTCTCGTCCACGCTGACCCGGCGCCTGGTCGGCGAGGGCGACGTCGCGGGCGCCGCCGAGATCCTGGGCCGCCCGCACCGCGTGGAGGGCGTCGTCGTCAGGGGCGCGCAGCGGGGCCGCGAGCTCGGCTTCCCGACCGCCAACGTCGAGACGCTGCCGCACACCGCCATCCCGGCCGACGGTGTCTACGCCGGCTGGCTGCACGCCCAGGGCGAGGTGATGCCGGCCGCGATCTCCGTCGGCACGAACCCGCAGTTCGACGGCACGGAGCGGACGGTGGAGGCGTACGCGATCGACCGGGTGGGACTCGACCTGTACGGGCTGCACGTGGCGGTGGACTTCCTCGCCTTTGTGCGCGGGCAGGAGAAGTTCGAGTCGCTGGACGCTCTCCTGGAGGCCATGGGGCGCGACGTCCAGCGGTGCCGTGAGCTGATCGAGAAGGCCGGCTGAACGCTTCGACGACGAAGGGCCGGCACCCTGACGGTGCCGGCCCTTTCGCGTTGTCGGACGTCCGCCGCTACTGCTGCGTCCAGCCGGGCGGTACGGCGCCCTGCTGGCCCTGCTGCGGATCCTGCGGCGGCGCCTGCTGCTGCCAGCCCTGGCCCGGTGCGGGCTGCTGCGGGGGCTGGCCCCAGCCCTGACCCGGCTGCGGGGCGCCGCCGGGCTGGGGGTAGGGCTGCTGCTGGGGCTGCTGCTGCGGGGCCGGGTAGCCCTGCTGCTGCGGCTGCTGCTGGTACTGCATGTTCGGGTTGCCGAAGCCCTGCTGCGTACGGGCGATGTCCTCGGCGATGAGGGCGGCCAGGTCGAAGTACGCCTCGCGGGTCTTCGGCCGCATCATGTCGAGGTCGACCTCCGCGCCCGCCGCTAGGTGCTCGTCGAAGGGGATCACGACGACACCGCGGCAACGGGTCTCGAAGTGCGCGACGATGTCCTCGACCTTGATCATCTTGCCCGTCTCGCGGACACCGGAGATCACGGTGACCGACCGCTGGACGAGGTCGGCGAAGCCGTTCGCCGACAGCCAGTCGAGCGTCGTCGAGGCGCTGCTCGCTCCGTCCACCGACGGGGTGGAGATGATGATCAGCTGGTCGGCGAGGTCCAGCACACCGCGCATCGCGCTGTAGAGCAGACCGGTACCGGAGTCCGTGAGGATGATCGGGTACTGACGGCCCAGCACGTCGAGCGCGCTGCGGTAGTCCTGGTCGTTGAAGGTGGTGGAGACCGCCGGGTCCACGTCGTTGGCGATGATCTCCAGACCCGAGGGTGCCTGCGAGGTGAAGCGGCGGATGTCCATGTAGCTGTTGAGCTGCGGGATCGCCTGGACCAGGTCACGGATGGTGGCACCGGTCTCGCGCCGCACGCGTCGGCCGAGCGTGCCGGCGTCCGGGTTGGCGTCGATCGCCAGGATCTTGTCCTGCCGCTCGGTGGCGAGCGTGGCGCCCAGCGACATGGTCGTCGTCGTCTTGCCGACGCCGCCCTTGAGGCTGATGACCGCGATGCGGTAGCAGGACATCACCGGCGTACGGATCAGCCCGAGCTTGCGCTCCCGCTCCGCCTGCTCCTTCTTGGCGCCGAGCTTGAAGCGCGAGGGGCCCTGGTTGTTCTTGCGGGCCTTCGGCTGGTTGCGCAGCAGCCGGTCGGAGGAGAGCTCCACGGCGGCGTTGTAACCGAGCGGGGTGCCGGGCGCGGCTTGCTGCTGCTGCGGGGCACCGGGGCCGGCCTGGGGGCCGGGCGGCGCGGTCCAGCCCTGGTTGCCGTAGGCGGCGGGGTTCTGCTGGGCCGGGGGCTGCTGCGGTGCCTGCTGCTGCGGAGGCTGCTGGGCCGGGGGTTGTTGCTGGGGGGCCTGCTGCTGCGGCTGAGGCTGCGGCTGCGACGGCTGCTGGGGGTAGCCGTAGCCGGCCGGCTGCTGGGGCGGGTAGCCGTAGCCGGGCTGTGCGGGCTGCTGAGGGTAGCCGTAGCCGTCGGGCTGAGGCTGAGGCTGCTGCGGGTGGGGCGGTTGCGGCTGGCCCGGGTGCTGCTGGGGGGCCTGCTGCGGGTAGCCGTATCCGGCCTGCGGCTGGGCGGGGTGGGGCTGAGGCGGCTGCGGCTGGGCGGGCTGCTGCGCGGCCTGTCGCGGGTCGGCCGGCGCGGGCTGGCCGCCCTGCGCGGGGTATCCGGGCTGCGGCTGGGCCGGGCCGAAGGTGCCCTGCGGCTGGGCCGGGGGCTGCGCCTGGGGCTGAGGCTGGGCCTGGGGGTAGCCGTAGGCGGGAGCCTGTCCGGGGATCTGGCCGGCGGCGGCCGCGGCCTGCGCGTCCGGCTGGCCCGCCTGCTGCGGCGCACCCTGCGCGGGGTGCGCGGGCGCGAAGCCCTGGGGCAGCGGGGGGAGGGCCGGGTTGGCCTGGGGCGGCGGGACCTGGCCGGTGGGCTGCGGCTGAGCCGGGGCCTGGTGCTGGGCCTGCGGGTGTTCGGCCTGTGCGGTGGGCGGGGCGGCGGGCGCGGGGGCTGCCTGTGCCTCCGGCTGGGGCTGCGCCTCCGGCTGTTCCGGCTGCGGCTCCGCCTGTGCGGCCTCGGGCTCGGGCTGCGCGGGGGAGTCCGAGTCGGCCTGGACGGGGGTCGGCTCGTCGGCCTCGGCGGCGGACTCGGACGCGGCGCCGTCACCGGCGTCCGGCGTGTCCGCGTGCTCCTCCTCCGGCTCGTCGTCGCCGAACAGCCGGGCCGCCTCCGCGTCGGCGGCGGCGTGGTTGAGCTCGACCTCCGGCCGCTCCGCCACCGGCTGTGCGGGGGCGGGCGGTTCGGGCGCCGCCGGGACAGCTGCCGCCGGGGTGGCGGTCGGAGTGGGGGCGGCCGGGGCGGCACCCTGCGCGTCGTCGTCGACCGGACGCAGCACCGGGAAGCCGGGGGCGGCGGGCGGCGGAGTCGCGGGGGCGGGCGGCTGAGCGGGCACGTGGGACTGCGCGGGCGCGGGCGGCTGAGCGGGCGCGTGCGATTGCGCGGGCGCGGGCGGCTGGGCCGGTGCCTGCTGGTGGGGCGCCTGCTGCTGGGGCGAGGCGAAGCCGCCGGACATGTCCTGGTTCGGCTGAGGCGTGCCGAAGCCCCCGGACGTGTCCTGACCGGGCTGAGGCACGCCGAAGCCACCCGAGGTGTCCTGGCCCGGCTGAGGTGCGCCGGCTCCCGACTGCTGCGGGTAGCCGTACCCGCCGGGTGCCGCCGCGGTCTGCTGCTGCGGATAGCTGTAACCGTCGGTCGCGGCTCCGGCCTGCTGCTGCGGGTAGCCGTAACCCTCGGCCGGCGACCCGGTCTGCTGCTGCGGGAAGCCGTAGCCGCCCGTGGCCGGGTCCTGCTGGTTGGCGGGCGTGCCCTGCGCCGGGGTGTGCGGAGCAGGCTGCGCGGGCTGCTGCTGGGGCACGGCGGGCGGCTGGGGCTGCGCCGGTGCGGGAGTCTGCGGCGCGGGACCCTGAGCGGCGGGCACGCCGGGCGGCCCGGTGGGCGATCCGATCGGTGGCCCGGTCGGCGGTGGTGGCGAGGTGCCGGCGTCGCCCTGTCCGCCACCGGAGGAGCCACCCTGCGTGCTTTGGGCGTACCAGGCGGGAGGTGTGTAGACGATTTCGAACTCGCCGGTGAGATCCACCTCGTGATCGTCGCCGTCCGAGGAAGGGCTCCCGCCGTTGTACTCGGACCGATCCCTGTTCACTGCTTGCCTCCTGGTCAGCCACTGCTGCTGAGCTGGTCGTCGTCGCGGCCGGGCGGACCGAGTGGCGAGTCCCACGCGACTGCGATCGTCACCGCACCACCAGAAGCCTAATCACTCGCATGGCGGGACGGAAAAGCCCCCATGGGCGCGGACGCTATAGCTCCAGGTGCGGGGACGGAAGAGTCTCCTGAGGCGCGGAGGCAACGCCCTGCGGGTGAGGCCTCGTTGGCGTCCGCGCCCGGAGTCGACGACGCGTCAGTCCATCCGGCGGGCCACACCGAGCAGCCCCGTCTCCGCGTCGGTGGGCTCGGTCATGACGAACTTCTGGTGCTTGCGGGTGCACCACAGGGCGACCCCGTCGTGCAGCGTGGGCAGGTGCTGGAGCTGGTCCTCCGGGATCCCGAGGGTGTCCCGCACGGCCTCGGTCTCGTAGGGCGAAATGCGCTGGATGCCCACCAGATGGGCCTGCGCCAGCCAGCGCGGCGCGTGCTCGCTGACGAACGGCAGCACCGTCACCACGGCCTGCCACGGCACGGACGTCACACGACCGCGCGGCGGGCGGATACCGCAGTCCCGGAACAGCACCACCGGACTCGACACGGACGGGCCCTGCGCCGGCACCCGGCCCACCGGATAGACCGTCACACACTGCTGGCCGCCGCCGGCCGCCTGCGCCAACTGCTGCCAGGCCTGCGGTCGACCGGTCTCCACACCCACGCGCGCTCCCGTCGCCGCCGCGCGCAGCGCCAGCACCTGGGCGAGCCACAGGCCGCCCACGAGCACGACGTCGAAGGGGGTCGGGCGTGACAGCCCGAGCACGGCCGGGTGCGACTCCGGGTCGGTGCCGATGATCACGCCGTCGTCACCGAGCGGCATGCTGATCGCCGCGAGCTCGTCGGCGGTGACGACATGACGGTTGCGGCGCGGCCCACGCAGCCCGAACCCCGGGCTGAAGATGCGGCGTTGCTGCTGCGGGGTCTCCGGCTGCCGGATGATCGGGATCAGACCGGTGTCCGTGGGCGAGGCCACGTGCGCGGGCGTGCGTGCGGGGTTACGGCCCTGCTGTCCCGGCGGCATGGTCGGTGCGGGCTGGGACATCAGTACGTACCTCCGAGCGGCAGAGTGGCGAGAGCTCCGGGGACCTGCTCCCGGTCGAGGCGGACCAGGCCGACCTTCGCGGTACTCGCGGCCCGCTCCAACTCACGCCCCACCTGGCCGAGTTCGCTGTCGCCGCGCGCGGTGACGCGAATGTGCCCGCTGAGCGAGACACCCCGGTTCCCGGCCTTGCTCAGGGTCATGCTGAACGTCGTGGCGAGCACCGGCAGCGAGGTGAACCGTGTGACCAGCTCGGGCAGGGCCGCCCCGCCGCCGCCCAACTGCGGCCAGCGCGACACCCAGTAGGTCGTGTGGTAGCGGTCGTCGACCCGCCAGTTGCGCACCGACTCGACCGTACGGCGCTGGGTGCGCCCGTCCTGGCCGTGCTGCGCGTTGGCGCGCGGGTTGAGGCAGCTGGACGTCGCGAGGGCCTGCACGAGCTCGGTCTCGTCGAGGATGGTCGCCTTGAACCCCGCGCCGGCCAGCCGGCTCGCCAACTGGTCGGCCACGCGCAGCAGGGCGCGCTGCGCGCCGGGCACGCCGTCGCCGCGGGCCTGTACGGCCTCCGGGCACAGCTCCGGGTCGAGCTTGAGGGCGACCCAGGTCAGGCGCAGGGCGGGGGAGCCGGCCTGCGCCTGCAGGGGGCCGTAGGACCGTGCGGCCAGCGACTGCTGCGGCAGGTGCGGCGCGGGCGCCGGCTGGGTGTGCTGCACGACCTGGACGGAGGCGAGCCGGATGCCGTCGACCTCGAGCGCGTCCTGGATCAGGCGCAGCGGCAGCTGACGCCCGGCGGCACCGGGACGCAGCGGCTCGTCTCCGGGCTGGACGAAGAGGACGGCCGTCAGGAAGGTGCCGTCGCCGATCATGCCGACCGAGCGGTCGTCACGGGAGACGAAGGAGTACGTCCGCAGGGCGGGGTCGCACTCCACGACGGGGACCAGCATGGCGTCGGTGCCCGGCGGGACGGGCGTCTTGGCGTCCCGGCGGCGCTGTCGCAGCGCGCGCGTCGTCTCGTACCACTCGGGCAGCGGACGGCGCCCGCGGCGCAGGACCGCCAGCAGGAGCAGCAGTGCCGCCACGGCACCGGCCGGGGCCAGCAGCCAGGACGTGTCGGTGGCCCAGGCCACCAGCATGGTCGCGGCCGCGAGTTCCACCAGGATGAGCTGCTGCAACCGGACCGGTCCCAGACCGCCGGGCCTGGGCAGCGTGCGCGGCGACGCGGCGACGGGAGTCGCCGGAGTGGCCGGCGTACGTCTGCCGCTCCCCTGAGGACCCCCCTGTTGCTGCTGTGCGCGGCGTCCGCGCCGAGTGCTCGTAGCGCTGGTCATCCCCCGGGACATCCCTTTCGCGAAGTAAGTGGCCGTTCGCCGGGCCCACATCGTCATTCATCGTCAATGCGAGTGGCTCACGGTACCCGCTGCGGAACGAGAGGCGACACAGGGGACACCGAAACCCCAGGTGGCCAGCCTTTCACGGACGGGACCCGCCTGGTGGAGCGCTGTCGTGAAGCTCTGTGAAGATGCGGGGACGGCCGTACACCTGATGGATCGTCGCCGCATCGCGCAGGGCATAGTTAGGGTCCTGCGTGGCCGAACTGGCCCTTCGGGCGCGGCCGAACACGTCGCAAACGCGATCGAGCATCACTAGAGCATCACTAACGGGAGAAACGGGGACCATGGCAAAGCAGCGTCGGGACGAGCTCGCCGCCTACACCTTCGCTCGCAAGCGCACCGTCGCGGCGTTCCTGGCGCCGTCGCCGGGCGGCTCGGAGGAAGGCGCGCCGCGTCCGGTCCGTACGGTGATGCCCAGCCTGGCGGTGGGCGTGGTGCTGGTGATCGGCTTCATCGCATGGGGCGTCATCAAGCCCACCGCGCCCAAGGGCTGGGACACTCCGGGCGAGCACATCATCGTCGACAGCGACTCCACGACGCGCTACGTGGTCCTCGACCCGGACCCGAAGGACGGCAAGACGGAGAAGGTCCTCCACCCCGTCCTCAACTACGCCTCCGCGAAGCTCCTGCTCGACAAGGGCAAGGGCAGCGTCCTCGAGGTCCCCGGCAAGGAGATCGACAAGAGCGGTATCCGGCACGGTGCGACGATCGGCATCCCTTACGCCCCCGACCGGCTGCCCTCCAAGGACGACGCGCAGCAGAAGAAGACGTGGGCGGTGTGCGAGCGTCCGGCGCCGGGCGAGAAGGGCGCCCTCGACCGGGCCGTCTTCGTCTTCGACGACGACGACGCCAAGTCGCTCGGGAACTCGGGCAGGGTCGACTCCCGCGAGGTCCTGTACGTCACGAACACCAAGACCGAGCAGGAATACCTGGTCGACGGCAAGGGGAACCGCTTCCTGCTGGGCGGCGAGGAGGGCCTCGACCAGGTCTCCATGGAGCAGCTGCGGTCCGCCGTGATCGGCACCAGCGCCACGGCCGAGCCGCAGCCGGTGAGCCAGGAGTGGCTGAACACCCTCAACGACGGCGGGGACATCACCTACCCGACGGTCCCGGACGAGGGCGCTCCCACCTCCGTCGAGGGGCTCCCCGCCGAGGCGAGCACGGTCGGCCAGGTGCTCAGGGCGCGGGACGCTCAGAAGGAGCAGTTCTACGTCGTCCTCAAGGACGAGGTCGCCGCCGTCTCGCCCTTCGTCGCCAACCTGCTGGTCGCGCGCGAGGAGACCGGCGCGATCAAGGTGCCCACGCGGGACATCATCGAGGCCAACGGCGGCGGGGCGGACAGGTTCTACGCGGACAAGGGCTGGCCCGAGTACGTTCCCCGGCAGGCCAACGGCACGAACGCCGCGACCGGCGAGGGCAACAGCACGTCGTGCAGCGTCTACAAGGGTGCCTTCGGCGCGGGCAACAAGCCGGAGCTCGCCGCCTGGGCCGGTACGAACTACCCCAAGAAGGTCATCACCGACTCGCTGAGCGCGTACGTCTCGTCCGGCTCGGGCCTGCTCTTCAGGGAGGTCGCCGGAGCGGCCGGCGGTGGCGGTGCCTGGTACCTGCTGACCGACACGGGCCTGCGGTACTCGCTGCCGTCGACCAACGACAGTGAGGCGAAGGGCGACGGCTCTTCGGGGAGCGGCTCGGGCGGCTCGGGCGGCTCGTCGCAGGGCGAGGCGAGCGAGACGGACAAGGCGCGTACCCGGCTGGGTTACGAGGACCTCTCCAACCCCTCGAACGTGCCGCAGACTTGGGCGACGTTCATCCCGAAGGGCCCGACGCTGGACACGGCGAGCGCGGCGCAGCCGCAGAGTCAGTGACGGATCCCGTGGCCGGGTGAACGGATCCCGTGGCTGGGAGGACGGCTCGCGTGGCCGGGTGAACGGATCCCGTGGCCGGGTGAACGGACCCTGCGGCCGGGAGGACGGACCCCGTGGCGCGGGTGAACGGATCCCGTGGCCGGGAGAACGGGCCCCGTGGCGCGGGTGAACGGACCCTGCGGCCGGGAGAACGGGCCCCGTGGCGCGGGTGAACGGATCCCGTGGCCGGGAGAACGGGCCCCGTGGCGCGGGTGAACGGATCCCGTGGCCGGGAGAAAGGTCACCCGCCCCTCTCCTCGGTCCATCGGCCCGGCCGCCAACGGGTCGGTGGGCAGAGGCACTTGAGAGTAAGACGACGCACGGGTCACGGGGCGATCGCCCAAGTGTGTGAGCCGTGTAACTGATTGGCCGTGCCTGTGGTTGAGTGACAGGCTGACGATAGAGTGTTTGCAGCGCTCAAGCGTGCGAAGCTCCTCCGGGCACCGCAAGCAGGTTTCCCGGACAAACGACGACATGGGGGAAGGTTCACATGGCCGGCCAGTTCCGGGTAACAGAGGACGAACTCACCAAGCTCTCCGGTGACATCAGCACCGTGAACGGTCAGCTGCAGGGCGAGATCCGCCGCCTCAACGGAGTGATCGACCAGATCGCCGGCGGCTGGAAGGGCCAGGCGGCCCAGTCCTACCGCCAGCTGCAGGACCGTTGGAACCAGGACGCGAAGCGGATGAGCGACATCCTCAACGACATCAAGGAAGCCGTGGACTCCACGCGGAGCAACTACTCCGCGTCGGAAGAGCAGCAGAACTCCGAGATCAGCAAGATCATGTCGGACTTCGGCTGATCGAGCCGAGCGATATCGGGCTCTTCCACCTGACCAGGGACGACCAGGACCACTGCCTCGGTCCGGTCACCCCGGTCGATCTCCACAGACTTCCAACGATTCTTCCTGAAAGGGAATGACGATGTCGATCCTCGTCAATTACGCCACGATCACCAACGCGTCCACGGACGTGAAGTCGACCGCCGGCCGCATCAAGCAGCAGCTCGACGACCTCGAGGCCGCCGTCAAGCGCGTCGCCAACTCCTGGGAGGGTGAGGCGCAGGAGGGCTACCAGCGCAAGCAGCGCGAGTGGGACCAGACCGCTGCCGACCTGCACTCCACCCTCCTGAAGATCTCCACGGCTCTCCAGAGCGCCGCCGAGAACTACCAGGCCACCGAGAAGAGCAACGCCTCGACCTGGGGCTGAGCCCGTCGGCGACCCGAGGGACATGAGATGAAGGGAATCGGCCCAGCGGATGCCACGGCGACCGCTGGGCCGAGCTCTGCTTCGGGGCCGTACACGAACTCCGCGGGAGTGCACACAGCAAATCCCGCAAACATTCACACCCACCGCCACACGCGTGACATCTACATGACTCAGCTTCGAAGGAAGCAAGGAAACCCTGGGGGCCTGAACATGAGGGGCCTGGACGTGAAGGGCCTGAACGTGAAGTCCCGGACAGCCCGTTCGCGCAGCCGCACCGGCCGCAACAGTGGAACCCGCGCACTGCAGCGGGTTCTCGGCGTGCTCGCGGTGACCGGGGTCTGCCTTGCCGCGGCGCCACCCGCGCCGCTGACCCCGACACCCACCCGCCTGACCGACGCGGGCGCACCCGGCTCCGACGACAGCCCGGACTTCGGCCTGGCGGACAGCACGGAGTGCGTCTTCGGCGGCGACGTCATCAAGTCCACGCCGTGGTCACTCCAGCGGATCCTCCTGGACCAGCTGTGGGCCCAGGCGACGGGCAAGGGCGTCAAGGTGGCCGTGATCGACACCGGGGTCGACGCCTCCAACAAGCAGCTGAGCAGCGCGGTGGCGGGCGGCAAGACCTTCGTCGACGGCCCCTTCGCACGTGACATCGAGGGCCACGGGACCCGGGTGGCCGGCATCATCGCGGCTCGCCCGTTGAAGGGCACGGGGTTCGTGGGCATCGCTCCTGACGCCACGATCCTCTCCTACCGCTACACGGGTGGAGAGGAGAAGCAGGGCAACTCGGGAACGATGACCAAGGCGATCGAGGCGGCCGTGGCCGCCGGCGCCAAGATCATCAACATCTCGTCGGACACCGCGAACAGGAAAGACAACGGCCCCTTGCGGGCTGCCGTAGCGGCCGCCGTGGCATCGGGCGCGCTCATCATCGCCGCCGCCGGCAACGACGGAGCGGACGGCAAGTCCGCGAACACGTACCCGGCCTCGTACCCAGGCGTCCTGGCCGTGGCCGCCTCCGACCGCAACGACGAACGAGCCTTCTTCTCACAGTCGGGCGACTTCGTGGACGTGGCGGCGCCGGGCGTCGGCATGGTCTCGACGGTCCCGCAGGACGGCCAGTGCACGGCCGACGGCACGAGCTTCGCGGCGCCGTACGTCGCTGGCGTCGCGGCTCTCCTGAAGGAGAAGCACAAGGACTGGACGGCGGCCCAGATCGCCACCCGCATCGAGGAAACGGCCCAGCGGCCGGGGCGTGGCCCCAACCGCTACATCGGCTGGGGCGTGGTCGACCCGGTCGCCGCGTTGTCGGACGACTCGACACCGGGTACGACGCCGACGCCGGATCCGCCTGTCGCGGCTGGGGCCGACGGGGTCGTACCCATGGCCGTGACGATGGGCGAGAGCGAGGCGGAGCGGGAGCGTCGGGTCGCGGTTTACGTACTGGGTACGGGGCTTGCGCTTGTTCTTGTGGTTGCGGGGAGCGGGGTGGCTGTGCGGGATTGGCGGAGTCGGCGGGTTAGGGAGCCCGGTCGGGCTGGTCGGCCCGCCAGCGGGACTGGGCGATGAGTGAGTGTGGGCACCGAGTGGGTGCTGACGACTTGAGTAACAGGGGAGAGGACAACGGGGTATGAGTAACGGGATGCGGGTCGATCTGAGCGAGCTGGATGAGGTCATCCGGAAGCTCTGGAGACTGCTGGACGACATGGACAAGGCCGGCACCACGTCGAAGTACGACACGACGATTCCGGAGCATGCCTTCGGTCAGACCTCTGGAGAGGTTGTGTTCCAGGAGGCCAAGAATCTCCACGGGGCTCAGACCGAAATGAAGACCAAGATCGAGGGCATCATCAAGACGCTCCACGAGTTGATCGACGACTTCAGCACGAAAACCTCGAAGGTCCGGGACCGGTACAACAACGAGGAGGCCGAGATCAAGACGAGCGTCGGGGGCGACTCGGGCGGATCTACCAAGGGCCGACTGGCTCAGACGGACTAGTTGGGTTCCGGAAAGCACTGACGAGGGGAGTGCATCGTGGCCGATGCAGCAGGGGACTACAGGGCAAGCCAGGAGTACGCGGCAAACCAGGAAAAGCAAAGGCAGGCGGATCAGAAGAGCAATCATGACCGCCTCATTGAGTCCGACAAGGTCGGGCGCAACAATGTGCCTTTCAACCGTGCGACCGAGAACGGGGACACTCCGTTCGTTAAGTACTCGGTCAACGGCTTGCGCAAGATGATCATGGAGTCCCAGCCCGGAAAGATTGCGGAGGTTGGGTCCCACTGGAAAATGGTTCACAACATCCTGTCGGGTGGCGACGGTGACGGCGCCTCCGGCGGCGTGGACCAGGTTTCCGCGAAGGACAGCGTCGCAGGCATGTTGCAGAGCGCTGTCGATGCCGTCCTCGAGCACTGGGAAGGCGAAGCGGCCCAAGCCTTCAAGCGCAGGGCGGACAACATCGCGGTCCAGATTCGAAACGGGTCGGCACACGCCAACTTCACGGCGGAACAACTCTTTGCGATCAGCAAGGACCTCGACGCCGCCAAGGCCAAGATGGCAGACATTCACGAACCGTCCAAGCTGGAGAGCGCGGGCGACAAAATGAATGACAACTCCAACCGCGATGACTCCCAGGCGCACAAGGACCTGGCTGCGGGCGTCAGCGCCGGCACCGTGGCCGAGGCGAACGAGAAGAACCTGTCGCTGGGGATGGAGCGTCGCCTGCAGGCCATGGCTGTGATGGAGCAGCTGGCGGCCAACTACAGGGTTTATGGGAAGAACCTTCAAAGCGGTGGCGGCGTCGACCACGATAAGGGCATCGCGCCACCGAACACCGATGTGTCGATGCCTCCTCCGATCTCCGTACCGAGCGCTTCGGCTGGGGGACCGAGTGCAGGGCGTGCGGCCAACAAGCCGTGGAGCGCGGGCTCTACTGCGAGTATCAAGCCGGCTCCTGGGGTGCCTCGAGATGCAGGAATCAAGGGAGGCGCCCAGCTCCCGACCACGAGGACAAACGTGGACAGCATCTCTCCAGGCCTGACGGGGACGGGCCCGAGCACGGGCTCTGCCGGCGTCAATGGTGGTAGCGGTGGTCTCGGCATCGGAGGAACTCAGGGCCCGGGTGCCGTTGCTCCTGGCGGAGTGTCCGGTCTTGGACGCGGCGCTGCCGCACGCGGTGGCGTCGGAGCCGCAGGCGTTCGTGGCGGTCTGGCTGGTGGCGGTGCGGCAGCAGGCCGCGGCGCAGGAGGCCGAGCCGGCATGGGCGGCATGGGCGGTGGCGCCGGAGCCGGCGCGGCTGGCCGAGGCGGCTCCAGCGCAGGTGGTCGTGGAGCCCTCGCGAAGTCTCGTGGCGGCGTCGTGGGCGCAGCCAAGGGTGTCTCTGGCAAGGGCGCTGGTGGGGGTGCAGGCCTGCACGGCAGCCGCGGGGGAACACAGCGCGGCGCTATGGCAGGCGGAGCTGGAGCCATGGGCGGCCGCGGTGGCCGACGGTCCGAAGACGAAAACAGCAGGGGCGACCGTCCCGACTACCTGGTCGAGGACGAAGAGACCTGGATTTCGGAAGAGGACCGTAACCGGAACGTTCCGCGGACCATCGAGTAAGGCACGTAAGCGGGCAGGGCGGCAAGTTGTCGTCTGCCAGTGCTATGAGGGCTGGCGCACCCAGCCGTAGCTGACTGAGGAGCAGGGAATTGGGTTTCAAACGAGTCTCGTCAACGGCAGGGGTCATGGCTTTGACGGGAGCCTTGCTCCTCACCTCAGCACCCACTGCCTCCGCGGATTACATCCGCGACAAGCAGTGGGTAATTGACGTTATCGACTTCAAGAAGGTTTGGACGGAGTCGCAGGGCCAGGGTGTGACAGTTGCCGTGGTAGACAGCGGAGTGGACGGTAGCCATCCCGATCTGACTGGGCAGGTGTTGAAGGGCCAGGATGTCACCAAAATTGGCGATCCTCAGAATGACACCGACGGGCATGGCACCGGCATGGCAAGTCTCATCGCTGGTCACGGACATGGGGCGAGCAACACCTCGGGTGTGATGGGCTTGGCGCCGAAGGCTAAGATCCTGCCAATCAAGGCATCCATTGCCGACGATTACGACGATGATCAGTGGGCAAAGGGAATCCGATACGCGGTTGATCAGGGTGCAGACGTGATCAACCTGTCTTTTACTGATTCTCTGGCTTCCCCCGGTTCTGAGGGTGCTGAAGCAATCGCGTACGCCCAACAGCATGACGTCGTCGTTGTAGCCGGTACTGGAAATGATGGAGCTGCGGGTCTGGCGTATCCAGCGAAGCTTCCAGGCGTGGTAGCGGTAGGCGCGGTTGATGAAGCTCTGGAATTTTGGCCTAACTCCAATTTCGGTGAAGGGGTGACACTAGTTGCCCCCGGTGTAAAAATCGTTCGGGCGGATCCGAGCCGAGCCAACGAATATGCAGAAGCCGATGGCACATCGGACGCGACTGCCTACGTTTCAGCTACCGCTGCCCTCGTTCGTGCGAAGTATCCCGCCCTCACCGCCGGCCAGGTCATCAATCGCCTGATCAAATCAGCCACGATGCTCGACCACGACGTCAAGAAGACACCTGACGACGAGTACGGCTACGGCATCATCCGTCCGTACGCCGCATTGACGATGGACATCCCCAAGGGCCCCAAGCAGGGCCCTCTCGCCCAAGCGTCGCCGTCCACGTCCACGAACTCCGGTGCCGCCTCTGACGGCAAGGACAGCACAAGCCAGGCCGCCAAGAAAAAGAAGAAGTCCTCCTCGGGCAGCATCCTTCTCATCGCCGGCATCGCAGGCGCCGTGGTCGTGATCGGCATCCTCTTCGCGGTACTCCGCAGCCGCCGCAACGGCGGTAGCGGCGGCCCCGGCAACGGCGGTGGGACCCCTCCCCAGGGCACGGGCTACCCGCCCCAGGCCCCGACGGGCTACCAGCAGTACCCGAACACAGCTCCCAACCAGGGGTACCCCGCCCCTCCCGGGCAGTCGCCGCAGCACCCCAACCCGTACGCGCAACAGCCCCCGCACCAGGGTGAGTAGTTGGGTATTTCCTCCAGGGCAGCGGCGCATCAGGCTATTCTCAGGTGGATGCGCCTTTTTCCTGGGGGCGGCCGAACTGGATCCGTTGAAAACCACGATGTTACTCGGCATTGCGGTCGCCGGCCCCTGAGCGCTCTTCCTGATATCGATCATGTCTGGGAACTTCCTGTGGCTCACGGTCTTGGACCTGATTGGCACGCACGCGGGTCTCGTGGTCATGTTGCTGGGATATCGCCGGGGCAACCGCGCTTTGAAGAGGTCGGGTGCCGGCATTCACGCAGTGACTTTGCTGCTATGCCTTGTCGTATTGGCGATTTTGCAGTGAACCAGAACTAAGCAACAACCGCGGTCAACTGCCGGATGGCAAACGCTGCCCGCTCAGGATCGGCGAAATTGCAGTGGGTTCGATCAGACCGCTGCCGCAGTGAGGTGGCACGCGCCCATCGGTGTTGGTGAGCCACCAAGGATTTGGGGGAAGAAAGTGGCCGACGACGCGCCGTACTACGCGGACGGCGTAGGTAGAAGCCTCGGTAAGAAGTTCGAGCTCCAGGCATACGACCTACGCGCTTACCTCAAGAAGTTCCAGGACGAGACCGGCGAAGAGGCGATCTCCGACGGCTTCGGACTTCTTACGGAATCAGACGAGGTCAGAAACGCCTACATCGAGTACTCAACTACCGCAGCCGCCGCCATGAAGGCCGTCCACGAACACTTGGACGCCATCGCCGACGCGCTGAGGAAGATCAACAAGAACACCGAAGTGACCGATGAGGATGTTGCGGTGCTCTTCGCTAAGGGTGCCGGGGGAGACCAGTGAGCGGGAACGAATCGGGTGCTGAAGAGCTTGTAGAGCTAGGGCTCGAGATCGTCAACCCCGGTGGCCGACCGGACGAGTTGAGGCAAGCCGCCAAGGCCTGGCGGCAGCTGAAGGCGGAGGTCGCCGGTCCGGACGGCCTGCTCAAAGCCCTTGACAGAAATGTCGAGGACACCGTCGGTCACACGTGGCGTGGGGAGGCGGCGGAAGCCTTCCGGAAGCATTGGCGCGAGTTCAAGGCCGCTGTCGAAGACGGGGTCGAAGAGTATGACGACATCGCCAAGCAGCTTGATGAAGTGGCCCATGAGATCGAGACCGTCAACGACGAGATTCACGCGATCTATGCTGAAATCGGCGTGTCGATCGGTGTCGGCGTCGCGTTGTCCTTTGTGAGCTTCGGTGTCGCGGGTGGTGCTGCCGCCGCGAACGTCACGCGACTCGCCGCTCAGGCGGTCCGTATCTCGGCCCGCCTGGGTACGTTGCTTCGGCGCATCGCGGCCGCGATCCGTGCGTACCAGCAAGCTGGCAAGGCGACCAAGCTGGTTGCCGGCTTCTTCGTCAACTGGGCTGGAAACACTGGTGGCACGCTGATCGGCGCGGGGCTGTCCGGGCAGGACATCGACGGTGCCAAGGTGTGGGAAGCGACTTGGCAGGGAGGGCTTGCCGCGGCCGTCGGCACCCCTGCCGGCGCCGCGGCGGCGGGCAAGGCCGCCAAGATCATGGATGGCATGGCCACACCGCCGAGTGCTCTCGCCAAGAGCATCACCGAGAACGTCGCCGGCGGGGTCGTGGGTAACGTGGCCGGCGGCCTTGCTGTGGACGGCCATACGGCCCTCACGACGAATGAAGACCCTGAATGGGGTAAGAATGCCCTGATCAACGCGGTAGGTGGGGCGCTTGGCGGAGCAACCGTCGGGGGCGCCGGACACTACAGGGACAACATCCCCGTCGCGGAGGGCTGGGATGCGTCGCGATATGGAAGCCGTGGCGCCAATCCCGACTTCGCCATTGAAGTACCCGCTGGTGGCGTGGGTGCCGGGCTGGCAGGCGCAGGCGGAGAACTCGCCGGGGGCGACGACCAAGAAGGCACGACCAAGGACAACGGCGCGGACGCACCGAAGACGGCATTCGGCCGCAAGCAGCGCAGTCTCGAGGAAGATTTCGGATGATGACAAGGTCCAGCACCCTGGCCCGCTGCATGGCTCTGCTGGGCCTGAGTATGGCTGCCGCGGTCGCCGTCGTACTGATACAGCCCGCCGTTAGGCCTCCAAGGTGGGGTCTCCTGGCTTGCCTTGTGGCGGCCGGGATTGCTGCAAGCGTGGGAGTCCTTTTCCTGCGTCGCAACCCATCCGACGGTCGGGACACAGGGGGAAGATACTGGTGGGTCGAGCAGCGTAACGGCTGGGTCGGATTCGCCGTCTGGTCCTGGGTGGCGCCCGCGTTTTTCGTGGCGTACGCAGCACTGTCTCCAACGCCTGCGGCCTGGGAGATCGTTGATGCGGGTTCCGCCATGCGTGCGACTGAGATCGAGAAGGTCCTGTCCTCGAAGTACGTGAGGAGCCAGCGCACCGGCCACTACACCTCCACAGTGCTGGTGTCTGTTCCTTTCGACCAGGGGCCGCGGATCACTGAAGTGGAGCTGTCCTCGAACAACAAGCCGAGCGCGGGCGAAGACGTCTGGGTACTCTTCGCTCCTTCGTCACCCACTCTGGGAGCTTTTGTTGGAGACAGGCAGTCGCTTGAGGAGAAGGTCGGTGGGCGGGCAGATCTGTGGACGGTCTTCCTGGCCCTCGGGTGGTTGGCGTTCTGCTGGTTCGTGAACCTATTCGGCCGCTGGCGATCCGATCCCGTGGCCGGCCTTCACCGTTCGCGACAGCAGGGCACACTCCACGAACTCCCCGTCGCTGTCACAGGCGTGGGCGTGGCAATCGACGAGCGGCCGGCGTCCGCGACTGCCACGAAGCACCTGAAGCCTCGCATTCGCATGACGAGCACGGAGTTCGGCGAGCTGTATTTGTATCTGGACGACATCGTCGACCCCGTGCACTTGGCCCAGGCGCTCGTGGGCGTTCGTGGCCACGTCTATTGGCGACGGCCGACTCGGCAGCTCCCGTACGCGGATTCCGTCGGCTATGCCGTGGTGATTCTGGACGGACAGCGTTACCTCTCGGGGTGGCTTGAGTCGCCGGACGCTTCTGTCCGTCTCCCGGAAAGCGCACTTGTCCCGGCGGACCGTCAACTGCCGGCCGTGGGTGAGCCACGAGCCCTTCGTCTCGCTTCCGGCGTGGCGGCCAACGCCAACTCCACGCTCCTGAAGGCGTTCTTGGTCGCAACCGTGCCCTTGGCCGTGATCACATTTGGTGTCAGCGACGTGGCAGCGGTCGCTCTCGCCATCGTCTCCGTTCTCGCGGTTCTGACGGGGCGCAGGCGGGCCGCACGTCTGGTGAAGCGGTACCTGGAAGGTCTCGAGCCCGACCGCGATCTCAGCACTGGTGCGAGCCGTGGTGCCTGAGAGCTACCTGCTCTCACGCCAAGGTACCTAGAGACAAGAAGGGACTCTTCATAGTGGGCGCCATCGTCCTCATCGCAGTCGTAGGAGCCGTGATCGCCGGCGTCGTGGTGTTCGCCATGACACGCAACCGCCGCCCCAGTTCCGGCCCGGGGGGTGCTCCCGGAACCCCGCCACAAGCGATGGGCTATCCGCCCCAGCAGCCGGTCTACCCGCCTGTTCAGCAGCCGTACCCGCCAACTCCCCCTCAGGGGTACGTCGCTCCTCCTGGGCAGGCGCCCCAGTATCCGAACCCCTACACCCAACAACCCCCGCATCCGGGCCAGCATCCGGGTCAGTGAACCCTGCGTCTCGCAGGGCACTCAACGCTCCCGCTCGTCCGCGACGGCAAGCCGATTGAGATCGTTGTGCGACCTCCATGGGGCCGGTTATGCCTTGCGACTGCGAAGGTCATAAGCTGTCGTGTGATTCGCGGGGGCGCCAGAAGGTGCGCGAGTGGCTTGAGTTGAGCCCTGCTGCTACCTGGGTTGCGGGTCAGTTGAGATGCGGTCTCCTCCAGTGAGACCGCACCACCCGGTGTGCTCCCTCGCAGAATGACCTGTGAGAGGGAACCGATGTCTTACTCCTCGCCTCCCGGAGGCGGAAATCCGTATGGGCAACCGCCCCCACAGAGTGGTTGGCAACCGCAATGGCAGGGGTCAGGCCCTGTGCCGCCGTCCATGCCGACGGCACCTCCGGGGCCACCTCCGGCCTATCCGGGACAGCCTCAGTACGGTGCGTACGCCCAGCCCGGGGGCCCTGTCCCAGGGAGCCCCATGCCCGGGGCACAAGTACCACCCTCCGGTGGCGGCACTGCCCGAAGGGTCATAGGCAGTCTGCTCACGGTGTTCGGCGTGCTCGGCATGCTCGGCGGTGGAGCCCTCGCGGCGCACGCGTACAGCAACAGTCAGCAGTCGATTCCGAACTCGGCTTACGGTCCGGTGCTGTGGCGCAACGAGACCACCGACCGGCTCTTCCCGGAGACCGTCGGCGAACCGCCCAGCTACAAGTACGACGCGTCGGACAAGGAAATCGCGCAGTGGGCCCGGATGGGCATCTCCCAGGAGACCTCCTGCGAGAAGGGCCTCAGCGGCAAGACCCTGGAGACCGCGCAGCAGCTCGGGTGCAAGGCCGTACTGCGTGCCACGTACGTCGATCTCACCGGTGAGATGGTCGCCACTGTCGCGGTCATCGTGCTGTCCGAGGGATCCGACAGCGTGGCGATGGGCGAGTACTTCGACGACCAGGAGCACGCGGACGTCCCGGACGCCGCGGTGGTGCCGTTCGCGGTGCCGGACACGCTCGCCGCGAAGTGGAAGGGCGACCGGCGCAACGGGATGGGCGGGACCGCCCTGGGCGCCGACGGGTTCCCCTACGCCATAGCCGTCACGGCCGGTGCGGTGGACGGCCGCACTTCGGGCGATCTGCCCGGCGAGTTCGGCAGTTACGGTGCGAACGACGAGGACAGGAAGGCCTGGATGGACGCTGCGAACGCATTCAGCGACATCTTCCACACCCATCTCGGGAACCTGGAGAGGTGATCCCCGCAGTGAAGTTCCGGACCATACGAGCGACTTGCACTGCCGCCGCTCTCACCGGTCTGTTGTGCACGCTGGCCGGCGCGCCGGCGCAGGCGGCCACGCCGGTCGGCTGGGAGGGCGCGGCGCTCGGTCTGTCCGCGGCACAGCAGCAGAGCCAGGGCGAGGGTGTGACGGTCGCGGTCCTCGACAGCGGGGTGTACGCGGACCACCCCGACCTCAAGGGCAAGGTCACCACCGGGCCCGACTATCGTCAGGACGGGCTGAAGGCCGGCGACCCGGAGTGGGGGCAGCACGGGACCGCCATGGCTTCCGACGTGCTCAAGGTGGCTCCGAAGGCCAAGATTCTTTCCGTGCGCGTCATCGACGACAAGCACGAAGAGGAGCGCAGCCAGGAGGAGTTGGAGGATATCTTCCGGAATGGGGGCGAGAACCCGATCGTCCAGGGCGTCGAGTACGCGGTTCAGCACGGTGCCGACGTGATCTCCATGTCGCTCGGCAGCGACGACCTGTTCTCCTCCTACGACGAGGAGGAGGCCGCCGCCCTGGCCTACGCCGCGCGCGAGGGCGTGACGGTGCTCGCCTCGGCCGGCAACGCGGGCGACGTGCTCAACGGAGCCTCGTACCCGGCTGGTTACGCCGGCGTGATCGCGGTCGCCGCGACCCAGCAGAACGGTGGGCGTGCCGACTTCTCCACCGTGCACACCTACAACGACGTGGCCGCGCCAGGCGTCGACATCGTCAGCGCGACCAACACCGGTGGCCACAAGCCGGTCAACGGCACCTCCCCGGCCTGTGCGCTGGCCGCCGGTGTCGTGGCGCTCATGAAGGCCGAGAACACGAAGCTGACCCCGGCCCAGGTGAACGACGTCCTGATCGCCACCACCCATCGCCCCGCCGGCGGAGGCAGCGCGGTGCTCGGCTACGGGCTCATCGACGCGGCCGCCGCCGTACGGTCCGCCGCCTCACCGCCCGAGGACGAGACGGCTCCGGCGGCATACAAGGGCAAGGAGCACTTGGCGACGCCGGATGACAGCGTCTCCAAGACCACCCACCCCGAGATGGACCAGGGGCTGTGGATGACCGGACTGGTCGCTGCCGGTATCGGCCTGGCGGCCCTGGCCGGAGGTGTGCTGCTGGCGGTGTCGGGCCGACGCAAGTCGGTCGTGCGGGAGCCCGGCGTGATGCAGCCGCAGGGGTTCGTCCCCAGCTGAGCCACTCCGCCGTACGACGAAGGCTCCCGTCGCCACGCAGCACGTCCTGGCAACGGGAGCCTTCGTTGACTTGGTATACGGCAGGCCCGGCTCCCCTTCAGAGGGATGCCAGGACAGCCGGTCACGCGATGAACGCCACCAGCAGGCTCACGATGAGGCCGATCCCGCCCACCGCGACCAAGGTGACGCAAGTGCGGAGCAGGCGCCGGCCCGGTGCCTGGGTGGAGGAGAAGCCCGTGGCCGTGCCGAAGTAGCCGATCGTCAGCGGGAACAGGGAGCCGAACCACCAGATGCAGCCCACCGCGATCGCGCCGAGCCAGCCGTGGTCCTGCTGGTAGGTCGTGTCGCCGGTCTTGAGGGCCTCCAGTACCTCGCCCCGCTGGTGCAGCGTGTCGCTCTTCAGCTCGGCGTTGAGGTCCTTCACGGAGCCGTCGGTGGCGGTGAAGGTGCCGTAGCACCACTTGGTCTTGGTCTTCTTGCGTGAGCTGCTCGACGTGGTGGAGCGGTACTTGTAGTCGACCGTGCAGGTGTCGACGGTGAGCTTGCCGGGGGTGGAGGACGCGTAGGTGTAGGGGCCGAGGTAGGCACCCAGGGCCACCAGAACCACGCCTACGAGGATCAGGCCCGCGCCGATGAGGCGGCCGAGGCCTGCGTTCTGGCCCGGTGGGGTGGTGTCGGGGGCGGGGGTTCCGTGTACTTGTGTCATGGGGCGGTCGGGCTCCTCAGGGGGTGGATACGGGTGTCACAGGGCGAAGGCGCTGACGAGTGCCGCCAGGACGCCCAGGGTGAAGAGGCCGCCGATGGTGGGGCCGGTGATGGTCGTGGCCGGGAGGGAGTTCCAGGAGGTCGCGAAACCGGGGCCGTTGCGGGAGCCGAAGCCGGTGAGGAGGCAGTAGACGCCGGCCGCCAGCAATGACAGGCACAGAGCGAGAATCGCGGCGTCGTCGCCGGGGTCCCGGTCCTGCGGCAGTTCGAAGGTGTCGTCCACTTGTACTACGGGGATTTTCGCCCCGGAATCGAAACGCGATGAAGTGTTCACCGTTACGTCTCGGTAAGTGGTGTCGCCCTTTTGCGCGGTCCAGTTTCCGGCGCAGCTGAAGCGCAGTTCGGTGGAGCGGCGGTGGGTGCCGTAATGGGTCTTCGTGTGTGTTTCACATGAAGAGATTGTGAGGGTTCCCTCGGATCCGTCACCGGACAGTTCGCTGCGCAGTTCTGGGATGGTCACCGTGGCGATGGTCGCGGCCGTGAGCAGCAGGCCCAGTCCGATGAGTCTTCCCAGCCACAGGCTTCCTGTACTGGCGTAACGCGGCTGTGCTGTCGCCACTTGATGGTCCCTTGAATAACTTGACGGTCTCTTGACCAATGGGTTTTCCCGGTCGTGCGCGAGGAGTCTAAGCTATCGGCCTGTCGTTCAATATGACGGGCCGTAAAGGGAGTTCGGGGGAGAGCTATGTCGTTCGGCATCTTTGATGTGGACACGGATGTGCTGCGGCGGCAGGGGCGGATGTTCGCCGACCTCGGGGGTGATTTCGCCCGAGCTTCGAAGAAGCTGCAGGGTGACCTCGAGGGGCACGGGGAGCCGTGGGCCGACGCGGATTTCGGCGAGGTCTTCGGGGAGATTTACACGCCGATTCGCGACGGGATCTTCACGTCCATGGACAGTCTTGCCGAACGGCTTCAGCAGATCGGGCAGAACCTGCAGGACAATGCACGCGACTACGACGCCTCGGACGCGTCGAACAGTGGCCTTCTGAGCGGAATCGCCGGGCAACTCTAAGCGAACGCAGGGATATTCAGGGATTATTCGGGGATCTTCGGGGATATTGGCATGTCGCTCACACTGCCCGGCGAGCTTGTCTGGGTGCTCGACCTCCTCGGCTACAGCTGGCCCGAGGCCGACGAAGAAGCGCTGCACCAGGTCGCCGAGACCTGGCGGGGCTTCGGCGAGCAACTGGAGAAGTTCCAGTCGCAGGGCGAGGGCTTCGCCCGAACCGTCGTCGCAAGCAACTTCGGTGAGGCCATCGAGGGCTTCAGCAAGGACTGGGGCGCCTACACCGGCGCGAACGGCGAGGACAGTTACCTGCCGGACGCGAAGACCGCGTGCGAAGTGATCGCCTTCGCCTTCGACGCGGCCGCGATCGCCGTCCTCACCGCGAAGCTGTCCGTGATCGCCCAGCTCATCGCCCTGGCCATCGAGATCATCGCGGCGCAGGCCGCCGCGCCCTTCACCTTCGGACTGTCCGAGCTCGGCGCCCTCGGCGCGACCCAGGCCACCCGCCTGATCGTCCGGGAGCTGCTGGACCGGCTCAAGAAGGAGGTCATGGAGGCGATCACCAAGGCCATGGAGCACGCCACCATGGACGCTCTGAAGGAGCTCGCCAAGAAGGTGGTCAAGGACCAGGTCAAGCAGTTCGTCCAGGAGAAGGTCGTCGACGCCGCCAAGGACAAGGCCCGCGAGACCGCCGTCGGCATGGCGCAGAACGTCGGCCAGCAGAGCATCGAGGCGTACTTCGACGCACGGTCCGGCATCGACCTCGGCGAGACGGCGGACCTGGCCAAGACCGCGGCCGGTGAATATGTGGACGGCCTCAAGAACGAGGTCACCGGGGGAGAGGGTTCGACACTCGCCGGCTACGCGGATCCGAATACATACCTGGACCACGCGAAGGAGACGGCCACGGGCGCCGTCGGGGATCGCGCGCAGCAGGGGGTCGACGCGATCGCCGGGCATGGTGGTGGCGGTGGTGGCGCGCGTGGGTCCGACGGGGGTGCGGATGCTGCATCGGCCGGGAGCGCGGATGCCGCCTCTCCGACGGGTTCCGGTACGAGCGGTTCGGCGAACGCCGCGCAGACGTCCGGCCGCGCCACAGCCACCACCCCCGCCGCCGCGCGTACGTCCGCTCCGTCCGGCACCTCCGCGGGCGCCGACGACTGGGCCCGTAATGAATTCGGGTGACCTGTCACTCCCTCCACCTCCTCCCCTCACCTTCGGCGCGGAGCGTCAGCAGTCCAAGGCCCGGTTCGCCGAGCCAGCCCTTCCTGGTCGTTCACGGCGGATTCCTTAGGAATAGGTACGTGCAGGATCAGATCGGGGATTGCGGGCAGGTGGGAGAAAACACCTGCGAAAAGGTCAACAGGTCGTGGCCGTTGTCGAGTTGGCACCGTGTGCGCGATACCCGCACAGGACACGTGTTGAGCGTTCGCAGATGCGTTGGTAGGTTCGCGCCGGTTGAGACCGCCGAACCTCCGGATGAGGTAATCCCGTGGACAGCGCCGCGAACAATTCCGACAAACGTGTGGACGACTCCGAGTTTCTGGAGATGACCCAGCAGGACGCGGCCCAGGCCAAGATCCTGAAGCAGTCCCTTGAGCATCTCGCCTCGGGGCTGGGTGGTCCGGCGCTGAAGGAGATGGCCCAGGAGGTCCTCTCCGGCCGTATGGGGCTGCGTGAGGCGGCCAATGTGTCGGCCTACGCCGAGGAGGCCGTCGTACAGTCCGCGCCGCTCGCCGAGAAATGGGCCGCCATGTCCGACAGCGAGCGCGAGGCGCTCGCGGCGGAGGGTGAGCGCCGGCTCGAGGAGGAGCGGCGGCGGCTCGATGAGGAGCGGCGCGCGGATTCCGAGAACGGGTCCGGCGGGAAGTCGCGTCACGACGGGCGTGGCTGGTCCTTGTACTGAGGCACCCGGGTGCCGCGGATTCCGAGGTGCCGAACCGTCGTAGGTGCGGCGCAGGCAATGGGGGAGAAATGAACTTTCGGGTGGAACCCGGTGCGATCGACGGCTTCTCGAAGCTCGTGGGGCGTGCCGCGGACGGCAGTGCGCAAGCGGTCTCGTACACCGGCAATCACGCCCAGATCGACGCGTCGGTGGGCGGAGCGGCCTGGGACCTCGTCGCGGGCGACCACGAGCAGTACGTCAACGAGGCCAAGAAGGCCCTGGGGAAGGTCAAGAGCCTTCTTGAGTCGTCCGAGAAGGAACTGACCGGCACGGCCAAGTACTACCGGGCGACGGACACCGACGAAGCCGCGAAACTCGATGCCACCTATCCGGGCTCCAAGGTGTCGGGTGGCGCCTCCGGGGGCGATCCGCACGACTTCGCTGACGCCAGTGACGCCGTGGATGTCCTGAAGCCTCCGGGCGACCCCAGCAACCCCCTGGTCAAGTACGCGTCCGGGCACGCGGACGAATTCCAGATGAGTCCCGTGCAGAAGTCGCTGGGCAGTCTCCTCGACCTGGGCAGCCCCTCGGCGATGGCCGTGGAGGCGTCCAAGCTGCTCTTCGACTTCGACCCCTTCGCCGAAGTGACGAACTGGGTGTTCGGGGACTGGAACAAGTACAACGACTGCTCCGACGTATGGGGCAATCTGGCGTCCTTCTGTGACTCGGTGGCCGCGAATGTGCGCAAGGGCACCCAGAACGTCGGTCTGACCTGGGACGGCAACGCCGCGAACGCCGCGACCGTCTACTTCGACGAGTTCACCAAGAAACTCGAGGAGATCAAGGAGACGTTCAAGTCCCTGCAGAGCTGCTATGCGCAGGCGGCCCAGATGGCGTTCCAGTTCGCCGAATTCCTGAAGTCGTTCCTGGTGATGTTCTGCGACCTGCTCGTCATCTGGCTGGTCAACCTGCTCGCGGCGCAGGCCGTCAACGCGATCCCGGTCGGCGGTCAGGTCGCGTCGGCGGCCATGTTCGCGCTGGCCGCGGCCGAGGCCATCCGGCTCATGCAGCTGTGGGCCGAGGCGTCCAGGGCGTTCGACGCCTTCGCGTCGGCGCTGAGCGCGCTCGGCGTGGTCATGTCGACGGCCGTCAACGGGTTCTCCGCGGCGGACGGATTCCCGCAGGTGGGCAGCAGTGGTTACGACCATGCAGCGGTATAGGCGCTAGGAGCCGGTCGATTATGAGTTTCTTCGGTGGGACCGACAACCTCGAGCTTTTCCTCTCGCGCAGCCGCGCGATGAGCGTCGGCTCGGTGCCGGTCTGTCTGGCCCTCATGGTCTTCTTCATCACGGAAGAGGGCTGGCGCTACAGCCTGTTGCTGTGTGGCGTCCTACCGGTGATCGCCGCGTACCTGGGGGTGCGGGGCAGGAGCGAGATCCGTGCCGGGATGGCCGCGGCGGGGCTCGGCCTCGCCGTCGCCACGCTGCCGTTGACGTTCGTGCTGGCCTCCCTGGAGGGGGCGTAGTGGCGCCCCGTGAGGACGACAGCCAACTGCGGGCCCGGTTCCGGGCTCAGGGCCGGGCGGAACTCGCGGAGGGGCGGGAGCGCGATGCGCGGCGGGCGCGTGGGCTGTACGCGGCGCTTGCCGGGCTGGCGGCCGTCGTCTGCCTCGGGCTGATCGTCGTACGGCTTGGTGGGGGCGATGCGGGAGGGGTCTGGGTCGCCTCGTACGCCGTGGGGGCCGTCCTCAGCGGGTGCGGATACGTGCTTGCGAGGAGGGGGCGTACTCGCTGGGCGATGGTCGTGGTCTGTGTCGCCGTGGCGTTGGCGGGGGTTGGCGACAGCCCTGCTCTTCGCTAGTCCCCGCTCGTTGTCAGCCCTGCTCTGCGCTGGCCCCGCCCTACGGTGAAGCCGAAATGAGGGAGCTGCCGGCCGGGCGCCCGGAGGAGGCCCCGGGCGGCAACAGAGGAGATCACCTCTGACGGCGCCTGCTTCCGATGAGGTACGCCACGCCCCAGGCCGCGGCCGCGGCGAGTAGCAGGCCGAGGGGGGAGAACCAGTCGACTCCGCCGTCCGTCTCGTTGTTCCACCAGGCCTTGGCCGGCCAGAGGGGCTCGTACCTGAACAGGTCCCAGACGGCACCGGGTGACTCGGACTCGGCGACTACGAGCGGGATGGAGTTGATGTAGCCGAAGAACGCGCCGAGCGCGGCTATGACGGCGCCCCAGACGTGGGCGCCGGTGTTCCGGTGACCCACCATGCCGACCAACCAGCCGACAATCGCTCCGTTGAGCAGTGCGTGACCCAGGTAGAGGGTGTTGGCCGTCGTAACGGACTGATCCTTGTACGTGGCCAGGATGAGACCGCTGTAGAGCAGCGAGACCACGACCGACGCGAAGAATCCGAGGAAGACCGCGCCCACGGGATGACCGCTCGCGTTCGGCCGCTGCCCGTACGGCGCCTGGAACGGCGGGGCCTGGTGCATCGGGTACATCGGTTGCACCGGGTGACCCGGGTGACCCGGGACGGGGGGTGCTCCGGGGTGCATGGGGGGCTGGCCGGGGACGGGCGGCGGACCCGCCTGCATCGGGGGCTGGCCGGGTGCGGACGGCGGGCCGAATCCTGGTGCGCCGAAACCTGGTGCGCCGAATCCCGGCGCCTGCTGCGGCGGGGCCGGCTGCGTGTACGGGTTGTTGGGGCCCTGCGGAGGCTGCGGCGGCTGGGGTGGCTGCGGCGGCGGTTGGAACGACGGCTGGCTCATCGGATTCCCACGGAGTGAACAAGTAAGAACAGCAAGTTATCAGTGAGATCAGGAGACGGGCGTCGGAGGCGGAGCGGGCGGTGTGAAGGGCGGTTCGGATGATTCGACGCTCGGCGGCACGGCGCTCGTCCATGCCGCCGAACCTTGCTCAGATGGACAGGGCGCCTCTGAAAAGGGAGTTGGGCACGTCGGGGTGCGTGGTGGCGAGCCAGCCGTGGCCGTGAGTGCCGGCCGCGTGCATCAGGCCGGGCTCGACAGAGAGGTTGAAGGCCGCGCACTCTGCGACCGTTGCGGGCGACGTACCAGTTCTCGGCCGAGTGGTAGGGGTCGAGAAGGTAGAGGTGGGCCTCGCCGCAGTGTTCGCTCAGTTTGTCCGCCTGCAGGAAGCCGTCGAGTTCGTCGATGAAGCCGAGAGCGGCTACGGCGTCGTCGAGCCGGTCCCCCGGGAAGGCCAGCCAGCGACCGCCCTCCGAGGGTGTCCGCACCGGGAGTTCGTCCAGCAACTTGATCCGCACGAGCCGTTCCACAGTGCGGCGATCGACCTCGTCGAGGCACTCGGCGCCGCCCAGGTCGAGCAGGACCTTCAGGGCGTTGCCGCGCAGACGGCCCGGACCATGCCGACGTATCTCGCGCAGGCGGGGCAGTGCCTCGTCGCCGAGACGCTTCAGGACGGATTCGGCGCTCCATTTCAGGGGGATCGGGAGGCGCTGCCGACGTGCGGCAACAGCGACTCGACGACCTGGGGGGCCGATGGCGACCAGGCGGTCCTCCGCGGTCTGCGCAGGCCGCGGCCCTGTACAGGCCGCGGTCCTCGCCGGCCGCGTCGTGGAGGAGAGAGCCGATGGGTTCCGGCACAGGGGTACCTCGTTGGGGCTTGTAGGAATTCACTGGCGAGTGTCGTTCGGGGAGAGTCCACGCCCGCAGCGGAGCGCTGCCCGGCCGAGCACCTGATCCAAGTACGGCCGCCACCCGCGACTGCGGACGGCGGCCGTGCCGGAACGCGAACAGAAGCTCACACCTCGGTGAAGCACAGCGTGTAGTCGAAGCCCCGGGTGTTGCGGTACTGGATGCCGTAGTCGTACTTCGACTCGCACTCCTGGTCCTGGCCGGGAATAAGGGCACCTGTCTTGTACTCGGCCTCGGGCGAGCCACAGTCGACGACCGTGGGCAGCGGCTTGCCCTGGGGGTCCGCGACCTTCACACAGTCACCGATCTCGGGGTCGTGCGTCTTCGCCTCCTCGGCTGCCGCCGACGCCGAAGCCTCTGCCTTGGCCTTGCCGCCGGTGGGGCTGGTGTTGTAGTCCCAGACGTAGTAGGCCAGCCCGCCGAAGATCGCTACGACGACGACAGCCGCCTTTATCATCCGCAAAGCCGCTCCCGGCTGCGGGCGCTGCGGACCGCGCGGCGGCTGTGGCTGCGGCGGGTATCCGTACGGCTGTTGCGGCTGACCGTAGGGTTGTTGTGCCTGCCCGTACGGCGGTTGCGGTTGCCCGTAGGGCTGGTTCGGGTACTGCGGTGGAGGCGTCGACATGCCTGGGAACCCCGTGGTTTGCGTGAACGAATATGGATCAACGCGAAGTTGACCGGGCGAGACTATCCTCCGGCGGCATCCGCACGTGACGCGAGATACTGGGGATGTCGAGCGGCGAGACGCACGAGGAGAGACGACATGACCGGCCAACCCCAGAACTCATCGAATCCGCAAGGCCCCTCGCAGGATCGTGGCGTGCTGGACGAGGCGCTCGAACCGGCGCAGATACGTTCACTGAACTCCGCCCTGCGCAAGCTGACCGAGACCGACGGTGTCAGCAAAGACATGCAGGAGGCCGCCAAGAGGATGCTCTCCGGCCGCCTCGCCCTGCGCGACGCCCTGGACGACCCCGCGGTGGCACGCGCCCTGGGCGGAGGCATGGCGTCCCTGCGCGGTCAGTGGGAGTCGCTGTCGGAGGAGGAGCGCGACCGGGTCCGGCACGGGGAGGCACTCACGGGCGGCGGCGCCACTTCTGAGTCCCCTGAGCAGAAGGGTCCGCAGAGCCAGCCCTCTCAGCCGCCGAAGAAGGGGCAGGGGCGTCACAGCGGGGGGTTCTCGTTGTACTGATCCAACCGGTCCTGCGGGGGAGGGAGTTCGGGCTGGGTGTGGGGTGCGCGGACGGTTTGGAGGGCTTCGTCGGAGTGCTGGGCCGTGTCCGCCTGCCCGTTCGACTCTAAAGGGTGGCCACGCGGCTCCCGATCCGTGTAAGGGCGCGCGGGGACGAGCGGATCTTGCCCCCTGGCGGCACGGTCCTCGTTGAGGCGGGGGTGAGTCCGAGCACGGTCATCGGTCGGTCAGGGAATCGGTCAGTCGGTGGTTCGCAGTGCGGCAGTCCAGAAGGTGGCGTCCGTGTCCGCGTCGTCGAGGTCGGGCAGCGTATCCTCCAGATCGCCTCTGATCGCGACGCGCTCGGTACGGCTCCCCGCCGCGGCCAGCATGCACCGGGCCACAAGGTAGTACTGGAGCCGATCGATGAACGCGGCAAGGCTGCCCGCGATCAACACGGCGCTGGTTTCGTGCTCCCCGTAGTGAGGCTCGTCGGGCTCGTCGTCGAAGTAGTTGTCATCGAAGTCGTCTTCCGCGCCGCTCCAGTCGTCCGCACCGAACAGGACGACCTGCCCCGTTCGGCCGTGCAGGACCAGGTCACCGGCACCCCACGTACCGATCTTGTAGTACGCGCCTGGGACGGCGTCCGCCGACAAGTCGCCAGGGTCGAGTGGGGGCAGACCCACTTCGTCCAGAGCCTCGAGTCGTATTGCGGCGCCTTCGAAGGCGGGCAGTCCGACCTCCGTGAGAACGCGGCGTGCCTCTGCGTCTGTCACCCCGTCGGGCACCAGGCCGGTGGGCAGGCGACGTACGACGCCCGGTTCGAAGAGGTCGGGGTCGTACGATCCTCGGGGCCGTGCTGTCCCGCCGTGCAGTGCGGGGAGGAAACCGGAGTCGTCGAAGAGCGGCTCCCCGTGCACCTTGCTGATGCGCGGACTGCCGGCGGGGTCGTGGAGCTCGACCGCGAAAATGCCGCCGAGCCCGGTCACGACCAGAAGGTCGCCGATCCTCACCTGATCCGACAGGAACGGGGGTTCCAGGGTCTCGAACACGGTCAGATCGTCCCAGTCGGGTGTGACGTTGCGTTCCACGTCGGTGGGCCAGAGCGGCTCGCGCTGTCCCGGTGCCGGCATCGCCGCCGGCCATGGGCCGGCCAGCTCCTCGCCGGTTTCGGCGTCCCAGACACGGTGTCGCTCGTCCCATTCCCCCGGAGCGGAAACGGCGTGCCGGCCAGGGAGATAGTCCTCAGGGGCGATGACCGGGTCTCCCAGTGGACCGGGGCGAACGTAGGCGGCGTTCAGTACACCCGGCGGCCGCCAATGGGCCCACCGCACCTGCCACGGCAGCGGCCGGCCCGACGAGGCGATCTGGGCGGCGGTCTCCGTATCGCCACGCACCGTACTCATCAGGTGCAGCCACGATGCCCATTCACTCTGGGACAGGGAATCGACGCCGCACATCCACAAGTTGACCGCGTCCCCGGCCGGGGACGCACCGTCCACGACATACGAGCCGTCGGCGCGGGCCGCGTCGATCAGGGCGACTTGATCGATACGGGCAACGAGCCGTCCGGAGCGCTGAACGGAGTCGAACTCGTCGGCCTGCACGGCGTGCATCGCAAGTCCCTGCGTCAGGTACTCGCCGGTCGTCCCTGCCGCGGGCTGATTGCGGAGCCATGCGACCAGCTCCACATTCACGGCTCGTATCACTTCGGCATCCGTGCTCCGACGCAGCGTCTCGGCATGCCGCTCGTCTCGGAAGCGGACCCAGCCGTCGCCTGCCAGCTCCAGTAGCTCGCCAGAAGTCTCCAGCGTTGTGGCGACATCCGGAGACCGGCCCACATGGGACCCCAGCGCCTGGGCGAGGACGGTCCACACCGGCAAGGGAACACGACGGACCTCGGCCAGTGCCAGCGCACGCAGCGCTTCGGTGTCCGTGCCACCGGAGAGGTGCCCCGTAGCCTCCTTGGAAGCGCTCGGTTGCAGTGCCACAACCAAGTGATCGTGTGCCAACCGGTCATCCGGCAGGTCCCGTTCGATCAGGACCTTGAGACCGCCGCCAACGGCCAGTTCAGTGGTGAAGCGGTGCACCATGCGCGCCGGCTCCGTGGAGCGCCGCGTACGGCCCGCACGGTGGGCATTGACGATGATGACCAGCCCGCCACCGAGGGCGGAGTCCTCGAGCTCGAATCCCCAGTCCGACCGCTTCTCCGGCAGAGCGGTGAACCCAGCGGCCGTCATGACCCGATCGATGACGTCCTCACAGGTCAGCCCGGTGGCATCCACGAGCACCGCCTCGCTGCGTGCCTCACCCAGTCGCAGCAGTGTCTCTGTCCGTCCGGACCCAGGAGGGCCGGTGAGCTCGGCCACTCGGTGGGTCCCGCTGTCCGACCACTCCAGGAGCTCGGTCAGGGCCTGTTCGCGTGATACGGGTGCAGGGGCGGGGGTCTGACGGCTCATCGCTGATTCTGCTGACTTTCGGTGTGTTCACACGGGGGGGGGGCTGAAGGGTTACTTTAGGAGTTGTCCCGTAAACGATCTTCAGCTTGGGAACAGGCGGCCAGCTGTTTGGCGGGCGCCTCGCTCGACCAACTAGCAAGGGCGAGGTCGTGCAGGCGGGCGAGCCGAGCATGGCGTGGTGGACGCTGTCGCCGTTGAGACGGCAGTCGCGAAGGATCTTCCAGCCCTTCATCGGGCCAAGGTGTGCTCGACGCGGGAACGTACCTGTTGGTGCGAGCGGTTGTGCTCGTCCCGGATGTACTCGCGCTCCGTGCGGCTTGATGCCATGGCGGCAGGCACCGCCCCAGCACGTAGTCCCGCAGCATGGTCACGAACTGCTCCCATGCAACTGCGGCGGCTGCGCTGGGGTTCGCAGGCGAGCACGTGGATCCGAACGCGGTGACCTCGACACCGGAACCTGATCCGTCGCCGCCAAGGAATCGGCGACTGGCTGCAGGCGCCTCCGGCTCAGGTGTCAGACCCATTCAGACCCGTAGAAGGCCAAGTCCCAAGTGCTGTCCTCGAAGTCGTGCCCCTCGAGGATGAGCGTCCAGGCCTCGGCCCGGGCGGCGGCACCGTCGATCTGCTCGCACCATCTGGCGAGGTTGTGCTGCGCGTCCTTGTGGTCGGCGAGGTAGGGGAAGTGCGTCCTGCGGAACTCGTCGTACAACCGGACCATGGCGAAGAACTGTGTGAGGCTGCTGCCGGCGACGGGGTCGGGCGAGCCACCCGTGGTGTCCCTGAAGAGCCGACCGGTGCTGCCGTCGAGCAGGAGCCTGGAGTACATCCAGGTACCGAGCTCGTAGAACGGGCCGTTGCTGGGTGGCTCGCTCCTGGCCCGGCGTTGTCGGGGCACGTCCCGGCCCCGGCCGGGCCAGGCCACTTCCGGCAGGGAGCGGTCGCCGCGCGGGGTGATGGCGAGATGCAGGAAGTCGCTGATTTCCGGCAGGCCCGTCTCGGTGAGGAAGCGGCGCGCGGCAGGGTCGGCCAGCCCTTGGGGGAGCTGATCCTCGGCCAGCCGATGGCAGGTCCCCGCGCCAAAGGTCTCCTCGAGCCAGTCCCGCATTCCGTCACCGCGCAGAGCAGCGGACGCGGACGGCGGCAGCGGCCATCGAGCGGACCGGGTGTGTGGGGCGACCTGGGGCCGCTTGCGGTACGTGTCCGATGCGGCGCTTCCAGCCGCCTGGACGGATACGGCGAAGAGGCCTCCGGTGCCGGCGAGTACCCAGTGTCCCTCGACGTAGAGGCCCTGTGTCACCGCGGACGGGCAGTTGGGCGGATGAGGGAGTGCGCGGGTCCCCACTTGCCAGCCGCTGTCCGTGTGTTCGGCGAAGGTAACGGTGGGTGCCTCGGGACCGGGAGGGCGGCGTGCGTTGCTCCAGGGGAGATCGCCTTCCGACAGGGAGGCGCGCACCTCGACCGGAGCTGAGGCAGGCTCTCCGGTCACTGGGAGCCACTCCTGACGGAGGTACCGGTATTTAGGGTAGGCGTTCTTGCCCGTCGTCACGTCCCGGGCCGTGACGATGGTCAGGCCGGACTCGCCGACTGTCACGCCGAGTTCGTCGACACGACCGGCTTCGTCCTGGACTTGACCGAAGACGCCCATGGGCCGCCAGTGGGTCCAGGTGGTCCGCCACGGCAACGGAACCCCTGAAGCCAGTAGCTGTTCGGCCAGCTCTGCACGCCCCGCGCTGAGTGCCGCGTGATGGAGCCAGGCCACCCACTCACCCTGCGACGAGGGGGAGATGCCCTGAACCTCCAGGTAGTGCAGCATCGCTGCCACGCTCGCATACGGCACTCCGTCGGGGTGGACGATGGCCAGGGCCTCACGCAGCGCGGTGGCCGAGCACTGGGCCAGCAGCCGTCCGTCGTCCAGAAGGCGGGGCAGCGCACCAGCCAGCGCGGCATGCAGGGGAAGAGCCTGAGCGGCGTACCGGCCCACCGGTCCTTGCTGGGACCAGAGCCCCGGTCCGCCGTCCGCCGTTGCGGCCACCAGCGCTTCAACGGCGCTGGACTGGGCCGTGGAATCCCAGGGCTGCCTGCGTCGCCATGCATGGAGGAGAGCATCGGATCGGAAAGCGACCGATGACCGGCCCTCGTCCACGAGCAGGACATCCGGTTGCCGTTCGGCGAAGGAGAGGAGCGCTTGCGCTGTCGCAGGTACACCGCTCGCGGAGGACAGCAACTGCCAGACAGTCAGCGGCACCTGACGTAGTTCGGCGGCGGCCAGTGCCCCCAGCCGTCGCGCCGCAGATGGTTCCTCCTCGGCAGCCCCACCGGCCGAAGTCGGCGTGGGCAGGGTGACTTCGTATTCGGCGATCCGGGGCGGGTTTACGAGGCCCGGGTCGTATTCCGCCATGACCCAGACCTCACGGCCTTCGAACCGTCTGAACCCCGGAGCCAGAATCTCCGCGACGCGGGCCGGTTCGGTGGAAGTCAGGACCTCGCCCGCGTACTGCACGTTGGCGAGGAGGAGGACACAAGGACGACCGACAGGGGCGGCACGGCACTCTTCACGCATGCGAGTGGCCAGCCTGTCGGCACTCATGCCCCGGCAGTCGATCAGTGTGGCGCTGGGCCAGCGGGCCCGAACTGCTCGTAGATACGCGGTCTTGCCGCTGAGCGCCGGACCGAGAACAGAGAACACCCGCCGCTGCCGTGCGGGCAGCTCCCGCCAGATCTCGATGCGAGCCCAGTCCTCAGCGTTGATCTCGGGCACTGGGGTGATCCCTTCCATGAGCGGTGGTGCGTTCAGCGACGTTACTGGCCCGACTTGGCGTTGCTCTCCCAAACGCCCTTGAGTCGGTTCACATAGTTGTTGAAGTCGGCCTTGAACTTGACCCGGGCCTCGTCCTTGGCCTCGGCGGGGGTCATGGTGGTGCCGTCGTCCCGAGTGAGGTCCGCATTCTCATCAATCGCACCCCTGCGGAATCCGACACCATAGTGAATGCGGAGCTTGTTCTTCTTCTCTCCCTCACCCAGCTCGTCGTCGGGTTTGCCGTCTTCGACTTCATTCGCCAGATAGTCCGAGCAGTCGTTCCCGGAGGCGTGGCCACAGGGTTCGCGTTCGGTATAGAGACTGATGGGCTCGAACGGTTGCTGGCCGGCGGCTTCGCGCCTCTCGTTCACCGACTGAATCCAGTCCATGGCGTGCGGCTCGGAGTGGACACCGGAGCCCCAAGGCTGACTCATCGGCAGCGAGCTGTCCACGACATACCGGATCTCGTTGTTGTTCTCCGGATCGCGTACCTCGACCACGGCATAGTTCTTACGCGACCAGTCGCCCTTGTGCTCTTCGAGCGCTTTGAGCTCCTGCTGGACTGCATCCTCGATCTCGCTGTCGGTGAGTCCCTGGCCGTCGTCGATGCGGTCGGCGATGGCCGCTTCCAGGCCGGCCCGATTCGGTATGTCGTACCTGTTGTGGTAATGCAGCCCACCCGACTTGATACCTGCTTTGTCCATGAGCTTCTGGATGGTCTCACGGGCCTTGTTCGAACGCTCAATCTTCTCCGGATCGTCCGTGGTCGGAGTGAAGTTGGTGGGTGAGTTCGGGTTGTCGGCATTGGGGTCGAGCGCGATTCCGACCGAGCTCGTCGCATGAAAGCGCAGGTCCATCCGGGCCAGTGCCGCGACGACGGCTCCCTGCTGCCCCTCGGTCATGTCGCCGAACCCGGGCAAGGCATGGATGAGGGTCTGCTTGCGGATACCGCCCTGCTCTGCAGCGAGGCCGTCGCGCAGGAGGGCACGGAGATCGCCGTCGGTGCTCCACTGCCTCAGGTTGTCGTATACGGGCTTGAGTTCGGTCTGCCGGACTTCATTGGTTTCCCGGAGGTGAGCCTGGGACGGCTCGGGGAGCATGTGGTAGTGCGTGTCATCCCGTCTCTGAACGGCTTCGTACTCGGCGCTGCCGCGCGGCCGCTCGGGGGACTTGTCTCCCTCAGGGGCGGCTCCTGCGGGATCCTCCGGGGGCCGACGGTCCGTACTGCCCAGCATCTCAGGCGTCTGGCGGTCGGAGTTCCGCTCTGTTGAGGGGCGTGACTGGCCGCCGCTATCCGAGGTGACCGGCTGCCGGTTCGAGTCCAGCGGAATCGCGAAGACCCCGTTGTTCCCGTCGTGCAGCGGCCGTGAACTCTGCTGCCCAGTCTGGGCGTCGATGTAGGTGATCTTGCCGTTGTGGTTGACGGCGTTCCACGCGTGCGACCGCCCGTTGGCGTCCTGCGTGATGATCACGGCCTGGGAGCCGTGGCCGCTGTCGCGGAGGGTGTTCTCCAGGCGGTTGAACGCGTCGCGCCCGTTGCCCATGTCGCTGAAGCGGGCGCCCAGCGTGTTCTCGATGCGGTCGCGGCCGCCCTTCTCGCCGCGGTCGGAGGGGTTACCGTCCGCGTCGAGGTCCGGCGTACGCGCTCCTGCGGCCGTGGGGTTGCCGGCGTAGGTGTCGACCGTGGACAGGGCCGTGTCGACGCAGTTGTTGTTGCGTCCCGGAGCGTTTCTGCCCTCGCCGTTGATGCGCTCCACCCAAGGGCCGTCCGACGGGTCCGGCGGCCGGGTGGGGTCACCGTTCTCGTCTCGCGGAACCGAGTTTTCCAGAGCGTCCTGCTCTGCGCGGGTGGGGTCGGTGACGCCGCCCGGAGGGTTGGTGTTGCGGGTCTCCGAGGCCGGGGTCGGGGTCTCGTTCGGCTTCGGGTTGTCCGAGGAGTTCGGCTGGTTGGGGTTGTGAGGGGTGGAGTCCGGGGTGTGTGGGGTGGACTGCTGGGGCTGGTTGTTCGACGTGGGGGTCACGTGGTGGACCGGGACCGCGACGACCTGCGGCTGCTGCTGTTGGTTCGGGGGCGGGGTGTTCGTTGGGGGCTGAGTGGGGTTGGGCTGCGCGCCCGGCTGGTTCGGGGTGCCTGGCTGGTTCGGGGTGCCCGGCGTGCTGCCCGGGGGCTGCTGGGGCGGCCTGTTGGGGGCGGAGCCGGTGCTCGGCTGGTTCGCGGTGCCGGGCGTGCCCTGATGGGCAGGGCCGGGCTGGGGTGAGGTGTTCGGTGTCGACGAGCTGGGCGTGGATGAGTTCGGCGCACCGCTGCCCGGAGTCGACGTATGCCCGGAACCCGCGCCGGTCGATGTGGAGGGCGTGGTCGTGGGGCTGCCGGTGGACGGCGATGCGGTCCTGGGGGGCGTCGACTGGGACGGGTTCTGGCCCGGAGTGCTGGTACGGGTGCCGCCGGACGAGTCCGCGGTGTTGCGGGGGGTGGTGCCGTCACCCGGCCTGGAAGTCCCCGGGTTGTTGCCCGGCGTCGTGCCCGGCGTGTTCCGTGCCGTGCTGCCGTCGCCCGGGGTCGCGTTACCGGGGCGCTGGGTCGGTATTCGACCGTCCGGCGTGCTTGACGTACGGCCATCCGCTGGACCGGGTGTTCGCCCGTCCGGCGTCGAAGCAGGCGTGCTCCGAGGCGTCGTAGGAGACGTAGGGCTCGGCGTCGAGGCAGGCCCCGTTCCCGTGGTGGAGGGCGTACTGGCGGAAGGATTCCTCGCCGGACCGGAGTTGGGATTCGGGCTCGTCGCGGACGGCGTGCTGGCGCCACCGGAAGCACCTGGGCTGTGCTGCCCACCACCCGGAGCTGCCCCCCCGGCGGAAGGCGCGGTAGGCGACGTCGGCATCGCTGAGCCGCCGCCATCCGAGCGGCCCCCGGTACCGGAGGGAGACGAGTCGGCCGTCGGCGTCGGCGCCGCGTTGGACTGCGTGGGGGTGGTGGCGGCCAGGCTGTCGATGTTGGTGCCGATCGAGCCGCCGCCCGGCGAGGACGACGTACCGCCCGACGAGGTGGGAGCCGGGCCGGAGTGCGAGCTCGGTGAGGAGAGACCGGAGACGGAAGGGCCGCCGCCCGAGTGCGAGGGCCCGGACGAGCTCGGAGTGCTGGACGAACCGTTGGAGTCGGAGCCGTTCGGGGAGGGGCCGGCGGGCGAGGGGTCGTCGAAGTCGGACAGGGACGATGCGGACGGCGACTGCGTCGGCCTGGAGAACGGGCTGTCCGAAGACGACGTGTTCCCGGAGTCGGACCCTGAACCGGATCCCGAACCGGATCCCGAATCGGGGCCCGCACCGATATTGGGCCCGCCGATGTCGTTGCCGCCCGTGTCGGCGGATATGCCGCTGCCTATGTTCGCGCCGGGAATGTTGCCGTTGCCCGAGCGTGTCGAGGTGTTGGAGTCGGACCCCGACGAACTCGACTCGGAAGACGAAGAGTTGGAGGACGGAGAGTTGGAGGACGAAGAGTTGGAGGAAGAGGAGGAGTCGGACGACGAAGACGAAGAGGACGAGTCGGATCCGGATCCGGCGTTGGAGCTGGAGCTGGAGCTGGAGCTATCCGCCCCCGCGTCGCTGCCGATGTCACCCCCCGACGGCCCCGACGGCCCCGACGGCCCGTCATACCCGTCGATCCGGCTGTCGATCGCATGCCGGGCCCGGCTGCCCGCCTTCTGGCCCAGGCTGTCGCGCACGCCTTCGGCGAAGGTCTGCGGACTCTGTCGGAGGGCGTCGAGGCCTGCCTCGCCGCCGGCCTTGATGGTGGCGCCGACGTCGTAGCCTTCCTGCGCGCCGAAGCCGACGTTCACGGTCTGGCGGACGAGGTCGGTGATCATCGCCTCGACCGCCGAGATCGCGGGTTCCTTCAGCGTCTCCA
The DNA here is from genome assembly GCF_044764945.1 of Streptomyces sp. NPDC093568. Classification (NCBI taxonomy): domain Bacteria; kingdom Bacillati; phylum Actinomycetota; class Actinomycetes; order Kitasatosporales; family Streptomycetaceae; genus Streptomyces; species Streptomyces sp. NPDC093568. The sequence continues at coordinate 684,540 of NZ_JBIWJD010000004.1, forward strand.
CGAGCGCCTCGATCATGGCTTTCTTGAGCTCGTCGAGGATGCGCCGGACGATCAGGCGGGTGACCTGGGTGGCGCCGAGGCCGGCGACCTCGGACAGGCCGAAGGTGAAGGGCGCGGCGGCGTGGGCGGCGACGATCTCGATCGCCAGGGCGATGAGCTGGGCGATCACCGCCCACTTGGCGAACTCCACCAGGTAGGCGCAGGCATCCAGCACGTTCGCGATGAGGAAGGCCGCCTCGGCCGCGCTGCGGAGATAGCCGTCGCCTCCGCCTCCGCCGCCGTCGAACTTCTCGTAGGTCTTGGTGAACTTGTCGATCGATTCACCGGCGTTGTGGGCGGTGACCTGACGTGCGGAAGTGTTCGCCCTGGTGTGGAGCCCGTTGACCTTTTCGCCGAACTCCCGCCACATGGTGGCGCAGTCTCTGAGCTTGTCCTCGTTCGCCGTCGGCCACTTGTAGCCCAGCATCTGGAGAACCCACTCGAGCTCGTCCGGCAACATCATCGCCACAGCAGAAAGCACCCCCGTCGGACAACAAGGCCGTACAACTCCCTCTCCAGCCGAGGGAAATCACACAGGAGTACAGCCGTCCGCAAAGTTTACGGACTCCCCCGGAGACGACTTCAGGTGTTCGCTGTCACAAGTCCGTTGCAGGTCGCCGCTGTTGCCGGGAGCAGGACGCCATGACGCCATGACGGCTCACCGCGTACGGCCCTGAGTGCGCTGTCGATGTCCCTTGATGTCGGGGCGGCCGATGTGGCCTTCCGCGCGCTCGGAGTCACCGAGCCAGATGTGCGGGACGTGCTGCTGGACCGCCGGGACGAGCTCCTGTCGGCAGGCGGCGGGGAAGGGGAGGCGGTAGCGCAGGCGGGGCAGGTCGGGGTGCGGCGGCTCCTCGTCGCGGACGAGGGTCCACAGGACGGGGTCGTCCCGGTCGATGGGGCCGATGGGGAACAGCTCCAGGGAGTAGACCTTCTGGCTTCGGCCCTTCTGGCCGCGGCCGAACCTGCTCCAGTACAGGCCGACTCCGGCGAGCGCCTGCCAGGGGATGACGTTCCGGGCCTTCCCGTTCTCGACCCATAGGCCGGTGTTGTCGACGAGGATCCGGGCACGGCGGTTCGCCCAGTTGGCGATGAAGAGGAACACGCCGAGCGCACCGAGCAGCAGCAGGAAGACGAGGCCCACGTACCCCGCCGGGTTGGACTCCCCCTTCTGGTTTCCGGTAGCAACCACGACCGCGCCGATGACGCCGACCGCGCCCAGCGCGATGAGCAGGACGGAGCAGGGGAGCCCGGTCATGGCACCGCGGCGACCGGTTCGTATGACCGTGGCGTCGGGCGCGGGGGAAGGCGTGTGCGAAGGCAACATGGTGCGTGAGCTTAGCGAATTGACCTACGCTCCCTCCTCATGACGACGCACGGCCGGGAACACGGTGGGGAACAGGTACAGACGCAGGTGCGAGGCGAAGAGGGTGATCCGATCCCGCCCGGTGCGGACGAATTCAGGGCGGGATTCCCACGGCAATCCGACCCCGGCTTCGCGAGACAACGGTCGCGGCAGGCGCGGAGCGCTCGTGGGGGGCTCATGGCCGCCGGGGCGTTGGTGGCGCTGGTCTGCCTCATGGTGATCGTGGGGCAGCTCACCAGCGGTACCCAGGCGGGTGTGGGGACCGCGGTGTACGGCTTGAGCCTCGCTTCCGCCGGCCTAAGCGTGGAGTTGGCGCGGCGCGGACGCACCCGGCTGGCCATGATGGCGATCATCTTCGCGGCGGCGGGCGCGTCGCTGGCGGACGCACTGCCCTGACCTGCGCATCGTGCTGCACAGGCAGGGCGTACGTGTCATGACCGACGCTGCTTCCGATACAGCGCGACAGCCGCCTCCGTCGGGATGTTCGGCACGGTGACGGTCTCGCCGGTGTCCTTGGCCACCACGATCTTGCCGCCGCCGGGCGCAGCCGGCTGAGGCCGGCCTGCCGCGTCCGTGACGGGCGGGAACACCGCGTACACCAGGTATCCGATGTCGAACTCCGCCACGCGCAGCTCAGCGGGAGTGCCGTCCGGCAGCTTGGGCTGCGCGTAGCGGCTGCGCACGATGGCGAGGGCCTGCTCGGCGGTGGTCGGCGGCGGTGCCGGGTGACGGTCCGAAGCCACGCGTTTGTCTCCTGGTCGTAGAGGGTCGCCGCCTTCGCCCGCTCGCTGAGCCTGCTTGCCGCGGCCGGTCAGAACAACCCGTGCCACATCTGTTCGACGATCAGCGACCACCACGTCTCCGCGTTCCCCAGCGCGGACGCGTCCACCGCCACCAACTGCTCCTGCAGCGCCGCCACTTCCGCGCCGGCCGCCACCGGGTCCAGCCCCCGCATCCGCTGCCGTGCGTCGGCGACCAGGCTCAGCGAGCGGGCGAAGGCGGCGGCCGAGACATTGACGTACCGAGCGGCGGCCGTCACCGGATCCACCGCCCAGACCGCGCCGAGTCCGTCCGGCTGCCCCGCCCCCGGCAGGTACTGCACCGCGATGACCGCGACGCCGTCGAAGCCGATCCGGACCAGGTGTGCCAGGGCGCCGATCTTCTCCTCGCCGGCCGGGCTGCGCCGCTCGCGCAGATTCGTGGCGACGTCCGTGAACAGGCCGCCGGCCGGAGGCGCGTCGGGCCGGTCGGCGGTGAAGAAGAGCGGGAGGTCGGCCGGGAGCCCCGCCCAGGTGAGCGTCGCCGCGGCGGCTTCCGGCAGACGGCTGCCGGCGATGTCGTCGGCGTCGTAGCGGCGTACGCCGTCCTCGCCGAAGACCTCGACGAGACGGCGGCCGAGCTGCACGTCGCGCATCGGCTCCGCGGGAGTCACCTGCGCGGGCACCGGCACGCGGTGCGGGCGCGGCGGCGGCTGCTGACCGGCGATCCGGTGCATCGTCTCGACCTGCTCGACCAAAGCCGCGATGCCCTCCGCACGCGCCTCGGGACGGGCCCCGTAGGACTGCGAGCAGGAGAGCTGGGCGTGGGGGAAGGTGTTGAGGAGTTCGGCCGTGTAGCCGCCCGGGAGCAGGCTGGGACGCAGGTCGGTGTGGATGGCCACGACACTGTCGGTGGGGACGTTCATCCGTCGCAGCTCCCCCCACGCCTGGTATTCGGCGGGGGGCAGCCCCGGGGCGGAGGTGCGGAAGAGGGTGGTCTCCTCGCCGCTCGCCGGGTCGAGGTACGTGAAGACGGCCGTGTTGCCGGGCCCGGTGACCGGACGGGCGGTCCCTTCGGACGCGCCCCCGTGCTTCTGCCGGTACATCCGGACGACCTCGTCGACCGGCACCGACGGCCACACCGTCAGCTCGCCGCTGCCACGGTCCACGACCCCGCACGCGTTGCCGATCTCGGCGGGCGGCCGCCGCTCCCCGGTCTCCGGGTCGCGCTCGGGCTCCGCGGGCGCCGCCCACACGACCCAGCCCAGGTCGAACTCCTGCATCCGGACCTCGCGGCGCGGCTCCGTGGAGCCTTCCGGATTGAGCCAACGGTCGGCGATGGCGCGCGCCTGCTCCTGGCTGGTCACGGGGAGGCTCCTTCGAAGGGGGAGGGGAGGGGAGGGGGGAAGAGGAGGACCTGCTGTGCACGTTCCACGAGGCTGCCGTACACGTGCCTACGAGGCTATCGTCGCGCCCGCCGCGTGGATCCGGAGGGCCTTGACCCCGCGCTCGGTGGCGAGGAGAAGGATGCCGTCGGGAGAGAGGTCGGCCGCGGTGAACGGCGTGTCGGAGACCAGCGCGGCCACGAGCTCCTGATCCGCCCGGCCCCAGACGCGCAGGTAGTCGCCGCCCCGGCTCAGGCCCAGCGGGGCGGCGGCACGTTCCTCCTCCGAGGGGCGAAGGATCTGCCCGGGATCGGCGTCGCCGAGGTGATCAGCGTGTACGAGGCCATGGACGAGCACCGCGGAATCGGACCCGCCGACCGGCCGTGCGCCGGGTGTGCCACCGGGGACGACAAGCACAGCGACCGGGGTGGCCGGTCCGTCGGGCTGAGGCAGGCTGCCGACGGTCACGGCGCTGACACCGGACACGGGCAGGCTCCACAGGGTCTGCCAGGGAAGGTCCAGGCCGGGCCGCGCGCGGATCGCCTCGGCGTACTCGGGGAGTCCGTCCTCGACGAACGCGGTCTCCAGCAGTGCGGCACGCACTTCGACGGGTGCCTGGGTGCGGGTCAGCAGGGGCGCCGTACGCAGATAGGTACGGGCCGGTGCGCCCAGTTCCTCAGCCGGTACCGCCTCCACGGCGGTGCGCAGGGAAACCGGGTCGGCATGGATGAACAGACCGGGATCCGTGAGGAGTTGGGGCAGCAGCCCGGCCTCCAAGGTGTGGCCCGCGATGTTGTCGCGGACATAGGGATCGGCCTTGCTCCAGTCCTGCTCCGGCACGGCCTCCAGCAGGGCCATCGCGATCCGGGTCTGGGCGGCGGCGACACTGGGCAGACCGGCGCGGATCTCGTCACCGAGGGCCGGGTGCAGCAGCCGTAGCAGCGTGCGCCCGCCGTCGGCCGCGTCCGCCTCCTGTTCGGCTTCCTGTTCCTCGGGCTGCACGAACGGCGCGGCGAGCAGCATCCCGCCCGCGATGGCCTGACTCATGTCCTGCCCGGCGACCGCGCTCGCCAGCCTCGCCCACAAATGGACCGGTATGCCGTCGGTCTCGGCCAGGGCAAGGGGCGCCAGCAGGTACCGCAGCGTCTGCGGATCGGTGCCGAGCCGCTCGGCGTGCAGGTCCAGGGCCTCACCCACCGACGTCGGCAGGAACCTCTCGTCGGCCGGATCGAAGCCCTCCGGCGCCATCAGGAGGCAGTTGACGGCGAGTTGGACCACGAGCGGGCTGGTCCCGGCCCGGCGGCCGATGGCCGCTCCCAGGGCGAGACGCGCGGCGGGATCCACGGTGAACGGCAGCTCGGGTGCTCCGAACACCGGGTTCAGCGCCGCCTGTGCGTGCAGCACCAGGCCCTCGGGATCGGCCCACTCAGGGTCGTCGAGATCGATGATCCGCACGGTGCCGGACGACAGCCCCGCGGCCAGCTCGGCGGCCTGCGGACGCGGCACCTCGGCCAGCAGCCGGACCGTCTCGGTGGCGGCCAAGGGGGCGAGCACCTCACGCACCAGCCGTACGGGTTCGCCCGCTGCCCGTACCGGCCCCGCGCGGTCGACGTCCGGGACGACGACGGTCACCGGCTCGTCGAGCGCGGCCAGTTCGGCGTACACGGCCTCGGTGCTGGTGGCCGCCAGCTCGTAGTGGTCGGCGAGCAGCCACAGCACCTGGGCCGCGGTCAGCCCGTCGGGTGCGGGGACCGCCGGAGCCGGCAGCTCCGGCGGCACCGTCGACGGATCCATCTCCTCCAGCGGCAGCCGCTCGCGGTACTCCGGATCGCACAGCATCAGGAACCCGGTGAGCAGCCGCGAACGCCCGCTGCCGGAACCGCCGGTGACCACGACCACGCGCGGGGCGCCGGGCGTGGCGGCACGCCATGCGGTGAGTGCGCGCAGTGCGGCGGTCCGGCCGCCTATGTAGGGGTGCGGTGCGTAGTCCTGGCTCGAGCCGGTCATGGGTCCCCGTCCTCCGCCGTCGCGGATGCCTACTCGTACGACCCTGATCTTAGGCGGGGCGCCGGTCCCGGGGGCGAGCGGACGACGGACCTCTCGAAGCGACCTACTCGGCCGCCACCCCGCCGTTCCGAGGCGCCGCCTCCAGATCGAACTCCCCGTCCCGCGCCCCGAGTACGAACGCCTGCCACTCCGCCTCGGTGTACCGCAGCACGGTGCCGGGGTCGAGCGAGGACCGCATGGCCACCGCGCCCTCGGGCAGGTACGCGATCTCCACGCGCTCCTCGTCCTGCTCGGTGCCGGGCGCGCAGTGCCACTCGACACCCGAGATGTCGAGGGCGTAGAGCTCGTCGCGCTCCCGCTCCTTGCGCGCTTTGATGTCCTCTGCCTGAGCCCCGACCTCGTTGTCCCGTGCCTCGGTCATGCCGCTGGGCCTCTTCCTGACGTGCGAACGACGAACGCCTCTCACCCTACTGGCGCCGGTCGCCTCGCATGTGCCCGTCGCGGATCAGAGGGATCGAGGGGATCGGGGGATCAGAGGTCGTGCGGCCGCAACCTGGCGTGCGCCACCCCGGTCGGCACCTCCACCTGCCCGTCGTACTGGGCGGTGGTCTCCTTCCAGATGGCGTCCTGCTCGGCCTCGTTCAGCTCGTGCGCCACACCCATCTTGGTGAACGCGACGCCCATCCCGGCGATGCGCTCCGCGAGGCTGGCCATGGACTCGTACATACCGTCGCGCAGACCCTCGTAGACGACGCCGAACTTCTCGCCGATGTCGTCGTCGCCCCAGGGCGGGGTGTCGCCCTTCTCGAGCGCGGTCAGCCCGGTCTGCAGGGCCGTCACGGCCTTGGCGAAGTCCACGCCGACGTTGAACATGCTGTAGCCCTCGGTCTTGAGGACCTGGGGATCGGAATCCATGTAGTCCGACGGCACAACTGCCCCCCGTGGCTCGTCTTTTCCCTCGTACCGCCACTGTAGCGCCGGCCTCTGACACGGCCCACTCGAGAAGGACAACGGAAAGGGGCGGCACCCTCGCGGGTCCCGCCCCTCAGAGCCCAACCGGCCGTTCTCAGAACCGGTTCGGCAGCCACCCCGTCTGAATGAGCTGCCCACCGCGTCGGCGGGTGTGGAAGTACCCACGGCCCGGCGGAAGCTGGGACGCCGTGATGTTGCCCAGCAGCTGGCCCTCCGACCGGTCGCCGGAGAGCACGACGCCCTGGGCGCCCAGCTCGCGCATCCGCTGCATCACCGGCTCGTACAGCGAGCGGCTCGCACCGCCCGAGGCACGCGCGATGATGACGCGCAGGCCGATGTCACGGGCGAACGGCAGGTACTCCAGGAGCGGGGCCAGCGGGTTCACGCCGGTCGCCACCAGGTCGTAGTCGTCGACGATGACGAACGCGTCCGGGCTGCTGTACCAGCTGCGGTTGCGCAGCTGCTCCGGCGTGACGTCCGGGCCGGGCATCCTGCGGTGCATCGAGCCGGCCAGGCCCTCCAGGGTCTCCGTGAGGGCCGGCGCCGAGGCGCAGTACCGGGACAGGTGCGTGTCGGGCACACCCTCCAGGTGGGCGCGCCGGTAGTCACCCATGACGATCTTCGCCTGGTCCGGCGTGTAGCGCTCGGTGATCTGCTTGACGAGCAGCCGCAGCAGCGCGGACTTACCGGACTCGCTCTCACCGAACACGATGAACAGCGGGTCGGTCTCGAAGTCCACGAAGACCGGCGAGAGCGACGACTCGTCGATACCGACGGCGACACCGCGGTCCGGGTGCTCGAAGCCCTTGGGCAGCCGGTCCACCGGGAACATCGTGGGCAGCAGCCGCACGGCCGGCGCGTGGCTGCCCTGCCAGTTGTCGTTGATCCCGCCGATGAGGATCGACGTCGCCTCGGACAGGTCCTCCGTCGCCGACGAGCCGTCGACGCGCGGCAGCGCGGTCATGAAGTGCAGCTTGTCCGGCGTCAGACCACGGCCCGGCACGGTGGCGGGGACGTTCTGCGCGACCTTGCGGTCGATCTCCGACTCCGTCGGGTCACCGAGCCGGAGCTCGATGCGGTTCTGGAGCATGTCCTTGAGCGCGGGACGGACCTCGGTGTAGCGGCTCGCCGTCAGGATCACGTGCACACCGAAGCCGAGGCCTCGGGTGGCGATCTCCGTGACGGTCGCCTCCAGCATCTCGTAGTCCGTCTTGAAGGTGGCCCAGCCGTCGATGACCAGGAAGACGTCACCCCAGACCTGGTCCGGCAGCTGACCGGCGGCCCGGCGCTGACGGTAGGTCGTGACCGAGTCGACGTTGTTCGTGCGGAAGTACTCCTCGCGCGCGTTGAGGATGCCCTCGACCTCGCTGACCGTACGGCGCACCTTCTCGGCGTCCAGACGGTTGGCCACGCCGCCGACGTGCGCCAGCTCCTCCATCGAGATCAGCGAGCCACCGCCGAAGTCCAGGCAGTAGAACTGCACTTCGGACGGCGTGTGAGTGAGCGCGAACGACGAGATGAGCGTGCGCAGCAGCGTCGACTTGCCGGACTGCGGGCCACCGACGAACAGACCGTGGCCGGCGCCGCCCGCGAAGTCCCGGTACAGCACGTCACGCCGCTGCTCGAAGGGCTTGTCGACCAGACCGACCGGCACATTGAGCCGGCCGAGCGCGGTGTAGTCGGGCGCGGTCAGGCCGCGCTCGGGGGTGACGGCGAGCTGCGGGAGCAGCTGCTCCAGCGACGGCGCCTCCTCCAGCGGGGGCAGCCACACCTGGTGGGCGGGCGGACCCTGGTTGATCATCCGGCTGACGAGCACGTCCAGGACGGTGTCCGCGAGCGCGTCGTCCACCCGGTTGTCGGGCTCCGGCTCCTCGATCACCGGTTGCGGCGGCAGCGCCACGTGCTCCGCCGAGAACAGCGCGGGCCGCAGCTGCGTCGAGCGGTGCACCCGGGACGGGCCTTCACCGTGGTACGGCCCCGACACGTACGCCGCCTTGAAGCGGACCATGGTGTCGGTGTCGTAGCGCAGATAACCGGAACCGGGGATCGACGGCAGGTGGTAGGCGTCCGGGACACCGATCGCCGTACGGGACTCGGCGGCGGAGAAGGTCCGCAGACCGATCCGGTACGACAGGTAGGTGTCCAGGCCGCGCAGCTTGCCCTCTTCCAGGCGCTGCGAGGCCAGCAGCAGGTGGATGCCCAGCGATCGGCCGATACGGCCGATCTGGATGAACATGTCGATGAAGTCCGGCTTGGCCGTGAGGAGTTCGGAGAACTCGTCGAGCACGATCACCAGCGAGGCCATCGGCTCCAGCGCGGCGCCGGCGGCACGGGCCTTCTCGTAGTCGTGCAGGTTGGCGTAGTTGCCGGCCGAGCGCAGCAGCTCCTGACGGCGCTGCGTCTCACCCATGATCGAGTCGCGCATGCGGTCGACGAGGGTGAGGTCGTCGGCGAGGTTGGTGATGACGGCCGCGGTGTGCGGCATGTCCGCCATACCGGCGAAGGTGGCGCCACCCTTGAAGTCCGCGAGGATGAAGTTCAGCGTCTCCGAGGAGTGCGTCACCGCGAGACCGAGCACGAGCGTACGCAGCACCTCGGACTTGCCGGAACCGGTGGCGCCGACGCACAGGCCGTGCGGGCCCATGCCCTCCTGCGAGGCCTCCTTGAGGTCCAGCATGACCGGCTCGCCGTTCTCACCGACACCGATCGGCACCCGCAGCCGCTCGTGCAGCGTGCGCGGCCGCCAGGTGCGGGAGACGTCGACGGTGCCCGCGTCACCGATACCCATGAGATCGGTGAAGTCCAGGTTGGACAGAAGGGGTTCACCCTCCTCCGCGGAGCCGACCCGGAACGGGGCGAGCTGCCGCGCCAGGGACTCGGCCTGCGCGGGGTTCAGCAGATCCGGCTTGCCGGTGTACGCCGACTCGTGGCCCACGAACAGCCGCATCCGCTCCGGCTTCGCGTAGATCGTCAGACCCGCGCGCAGCTCCTCCTCCAGCGGGCCGGGAGCGACCTCCAGGAACGTGACGCCCTGCAGGCCCTCGGCGCTGGCGAGTTCGGAGTCCGGCGGCACGGTGCCGCCGTCGAGCACCACGATCAGGTGCGGCTGGTCGTAGACGGGCGTCGCCTCACGGTTCCAGCGGGGACGGTCGCCCAACTGATCCGCCAGCGCCTCCTCCAGCTCCCCGAGGTCGTCGAACAGGAGCCGGGACGAGCCCGCCCCGTCCTTGGCCTTCGGGTGCTGGCTGTGCGGCAGCCACTTGATCCAGTCCCAGTCCGCCGCCGCCGAGGGGTGCGCCACCACGGCGATCATCAGGTCCTCGGGCGAGTGCAGGGTCGCCAGCTGGGCCAGGGACGCGCGCGCGTTGCCGTAGACCGTGTCGCTCTCGCCGCAGATCGTCACGTGGTAAAAGGCGCGCAGCGAGATGGACACGGGCAGATCGGACAGACTGCCGTGCGCGTCGAGGAACGCCTTCATGGCCGCCGCGGTCAGCGGCTCCAGCTCCTCCTTGGGCGCCGTCTCCGGCGCGACGAGCGGGGTGTTCAACTGCTGCACACCACGACCGACCCGTACGGAGGCGAAGTCCGCGTCCGTCGGGCGCCGCTCCCACAGCCGCCTGCCGTCGGCCGCCACCGCCCACAGCTGCTCCGGGTCCGGGTGCTGGAACAGCTGGCTCTGCCGCTGGAGTTCCGCCGTCTTGTGCACGTCCTTGCGGACCTGCTCCAGATAGCGGAAGTAGTCACGCCGGTCCTGCGCCATCCCCGCGCCGCCGCCCTGCCGGGACTTGGCGAACTGGGCGATGGCCATGGCCAGTGTCGAGGCCAGCATCAGCCCGCCGACCACCCTCATGTACGAGGGCAGGTTGGGCATGAAGAAGAAGCCGACGGAACCCAGCATGCCCATCATGGGCAGCAGGTTCATCAGCATGCTCTCGTCGCCCTCGCGAGGGATCTCGGGGGGCGTCTCCAGTTTGACCTCGCCGTCCGGGACGGCCGGCGGCACTATCCGCGGTGGTCGTTTGATGATGACGACGCTCACCGATGCACTCATCCTTCGCGATTGATACGTCTTGGCACCGACGCCCCCGTGTATCGCTGTGCCGAGATGGATTCTCGTTCGCGCAGGCGTCGTTCGCGCAGTGGTCGATCCTACTGATGCGTCCGGTGCCCGAGGGAGGGTGGCGGATGGAGATGCGGCGCAGGTCCTGAGAGGAATGCGGGAGGTAGCGCCTGAGCCGGGTACCGCAACGGATATGGTGGCGCTCCGCGTCGTACGAGCGGCGCGAGGAAGCCTTGTCTAGCAGGGGGAACACCAGGTGAGCACGGGGACTTCGACAGGTTTCTGCCGAATCACCATCGCAGCACCGGACAGTCGTGTGGATGTCGCGCTGCCCGAGGACTTGCCGATCCAGGACCTCTTTCCCGAGATCGTGAGGCTCTCGGGCATGGTCCAGTCGGACACCAGCCCCTCGGGCTACCACCTCGTCACCCGCGAGGGCCAGGTGCTCGACGCGAGCCGCTCGTTGCTCGAGCACCGGGTCAGGGACGGCGAGGTGCTGCTGCTGCGCACCTTCGCCGACTCGCTGCCGCCGGCCGTGCACGACGACGTCGTCGACGCCATCGCCGCCGCGGTCAAGCAGGACACCCGCAGCTGGAACGACAACCTGATGCGGGTGGCCGGCCTCGTCGCCGGATCGCTCCTGCTGGTCATGCTCGGCTTCGTCTTCTGGTTCGCGGACCCGGTACGGCACGACATGCACGGCCTCCAGGGCATCCTGGCCGGCGTGACCGCGCTCGCCCTGACGGCGCTCGCCGGTGTACGGGCCCGGGTGTACGACGACCGCGGCTCCGCCGTCGCGCTCGGCATCTCGGCGCTGCCGCACGCGCTCATCGCGGGCTCCGGCGCCATCCCCCAGGACGCGGGCGAGGGCCCCGGCCGGATCCAGTTCCTCGTCGGCTGTGTGGCCGTACTGCTCTTCTCCGTCGTACTGATCATGCTGCTGCCGCAGGGCGACGCCCCGTTCGTGGCCGCCGCGCTGGCCTCCGCGATCGGCACGCTCGCCGTGTTCTGCGGGGTGCTCACCGAGGCGGAGCCCCGCGAGATCGCCGCCGGCACCTCGGTCGTCGCGCTGGCGGTCGTCGGGTTCCTGCCCGGCTGGTCCTCCCGCTTCGCCAAGCTGCCGATCGGCTTCCGCAACCCCGAGGACCTGGCCCGCGCCCGCCGCGAGGGCAACGAGGGCGACCTCGAGGCCGTCGACGTCCAGCGCATCGTCGCCCAGACCAGCCGGGGCCACGAGCTGCTGCTCGGCCTGGTCGGCGGCTGCGCGGCGGTGATCATCGGCGCGGGCGGCGCGGTGCTCGGCTTCAGCGACAACGGCTGGGCCCAGCTGCTGGCCCTGTGCACCGGCCTCGCGGCGATGCTGCGGGCCCGTCTGTTCCGCTACACCGCCCAGGTCACCTGCCTGTTCGTGGCCGGCGTCATCACCCTCGCCCTGCTGGTCCTGGGCCTCGCGATCTCGCCGCCGGCCGACGTCGTCATGGATCTGCTCCAGGGCAACTCCGGCCCGGTCGACGTACGCACCCTGTGGCTCGGCGCCTCCGTCGGGGCCGGTGTGCTGCTGCTGATCGCGATCGCCCTGATCGTCCCGCAGAAGGGGCTCTCCCCCTTCTGGGGCCGCATGCTGGACCTCGCGGACTCCCTGGTGCTGCTCTCCCTGGTGCCGATCTGCCTGGCCGTCCTCGATGTCTACGCCAAGGTGCGCGGCGGCATCTGACCGGAGCGGGGCCGCGCGGGTGCCTGTCAAGAGGGCGCTCGCGTGCTGGTACGCTGTGTGACGGCCGTTTGTGTACGCGCCCCCGGTCCACCTGGGGGCAGCGCCCAGCGGATCCCCGCCTCCCGAGTAACGGAAGCTCCCCTGAGATGCAGACCAGGGGCACTCGGTGGCAACAGAAGACTCACGAGGAGTACGCGTGTCGCTCGACGCCGCTACGAAGAAGCAGATCATGTCCGAGTTCGGTACCAAGGAGGGTGACACCGGCTCCCCCGAGGTCCAGGTCGCTCTGCTGTCCCGTCGGATCTCCGACCTGACCGAGCACCTCAAGACCCACAAGCACGACCACCACTCCCGCCGGGGTCTGCTGATCCTGGTCGGTCAGCGCCGTCGCCTGCTGCAGTACCTGGCGAAGAAGGACATCCAGCGCTTCCGTACGCTGGTCGACCGCCTCGGCATCCGCCGCGGTGCGGCGGGCGCGAAGTAAGACGCCATGAGGGGAGCGGTTCCCGGAACGATCGGGAGCCGCTCCCTTTGCCGTACGTGCAGAAACGTGCGGAGTGTCACACCTACTTTGTAGTGTGGTAGCACAACGCAGTATCACGAGGAGAAGTGCACCTCGCCGCCGCCGGTCCTCGGTAGTGGCCCCCGGGCGATGCGAACCCCGGGTGCTTCGATCGAAGACCGGCCCGCACCAGATGGAGCGCTTCTCCGCGCACGTCCCCCCGCCACACGGGCGGGTCGGGACAAAAGACGAAAAGTAACGGAGAAAACGCTAGTGGAGAACGAGACCCACTACGCCGAGGCCGTCATTGACAACGGCTCCTTCGGCACCCGCACCATCCGCTTCGAGACGGGCCGCCTGGCCAAGCAGGCCGCCGGCTCCGCCGTGGCGTACCTGGACGACGACACCATGGTGCTGTCGGCCACGACCGCCTCCAAGAACCCCAAGGACCAGCTCGACTTCTTCCCCCTGACGGTGGACGTCGAGGAGCGGATGTACGCCGCCGGCAAGATCCCCGGCAGCTTCTTCCGTCGTGAGGGCCGCCCCTCCGAGGACGCGATCCTCACCTGCCGCCTGATCGACCGCCCGCTGCGCCCGTCCTTCAAGAAGGGCCTGCGCAACGAGATCCAGGTCGTCGCCACGATCATGGCGCTCAACCCCGACCACCTGTACGACGTCGTGGCGATCAACGCCGCGTCCGCGTCCACGCAGCTGGCCGGCCTGCCCTTCTCCGGCCCGATCGGCGGCGTCCGCGTCGCGCTGATCCGCGGCCAGTGGGTGGCCTTCCCGACGCACACCGAGCTCGAGGACGCCGTCTTCGACATGGTCGTCGCGGGCCGCACCCTGGAGGACGGCGACGTCGCGATCATGATGGTCGAGGCCGAGGCCACCGAGGGCACCATCAAGCTGGTCCAGGGTGGCGCCGAGGCCCCGACCGAGGAGGTCGTCGCCGCCGGTCTGGAAGCCGCGAAGCCCTTCATCAAGGTGCTCTGCAAGGCCCAGGCCGACCTCGCCGCGAAGGCCGCCAAGCCGACCGGTGAGTTCCCGATCTTCCTGGACTACCAGGACGACGTCCTCGAGGCCCTGACCGCCGCCGTCAAGCCGGAGCTCGCCTCCGCGCTGACCATCGCCGGCAAGCAGGAGCGCGAGTCCGAGCTGGACCGCGTCAAGGCGCTCGCCGCCGAGAAGCTCCTGCCGGAGTTCGAGGGTCGCGAGAAGGAGATCTCCGCCGCGTACCGCTCCCTGACCAAGCAGCTCGTCCGCGAGCGCGTGATCAAGGAGAAGAAGCGCATCGACGGCCGTGGCGTGACGGACATCCGTACGCTCGCCGCCGAGGTCGAGGCCATCCCGCGCGTGCACGGCTCCGCGGTGTTCGAGCGTGGCGAGACCCAGATCCTGGGCGTCACCACGCTGAACATGCTCCGGATGGAGCAGCAGCTGGACACGCTGTCGCCGGTGACGCGCAAGCGCTACATGCACAACTACAACTTCCCGCCGTACTCCACCGGTGAGACCGGCCGCGTCGGCTCCCCGAAGCGCCGCGAGATCGGCCACGGCGCCCTCGCCGAGCGCGCCCTCGTGCCGGTCCTGCCGACGCGCGAGGAGTTCCCCTACGCGATCCGCCAGGTCTCCGAGGCGCTGAGCTCCAACGGCTCGACGTCCATGGGCTCGGTCTGCGCCTCCACGATGTCGCTGCTGAACGCCGGTGTGCCGCTGAAGGCCCCCGTCGCCGGTATCGCCATGGGCCTGATCTCCCAGGACATCGAGGGTGAGACGCACTACGTCACCCTCACCGACATCCTCGGTGCGGAGGACGCCTTCGGCGACATGGACTTCAAGGTCGCCGGCACCAAGGAGTTCGTGACCGCCCTTCAGCTCGACACCAAGCTGGACGGCATCCCGGCCTCCGTCCTGGCCGCCGCTCTGAAGCAGGCCCGTGACGCCCGCCTCCACATCCTCGACGTGATGATGGAAGCGATCGACACGCCGGACGAGATGTCCCCGAACGCCCCGCGGATCATCACCGTCAAGATCCCCGTGGACAAGATCGGCGAGGTCATCGGCCCCAAGGGCAAGATGATCAACCAGATCCAGGAGGACACCGGCGCCGAGATCACGATCGAGGACGACGGCACCATCTACATCGGTGCCGCCGACGGCCCGTCCGCCGAGGCCGCCCGCACCACGATCAACGGCATCGCCAACCCGACGATGCCCGAGGTCGGCGAGCGCTACCTGGGCACGGTCGTGAAGACGACGACGTTCGGCGCCTTCGTCTCCCTGCTCCCCGGCAAGGACGGTCTGCTGCACATCTCGCAGATCCGCAAGCTGGCCGGCGGCAAGCGCGTGGAGAACGTCGAGGACGTCCTCGGTGTGGGCCAGAAGGTCCAGGTCGAGATCGCCGAGATCGACTCCCGCGGCAAGCTCTCCCTCATCCCCGTGATCGAGGGCGAGGAAGGGGCCGAGGGCTCCGAAGACAAGAAGGACGACACCGACAAGTGACGTCGAGTAGCTCCACGGCGACGGCCCGCACCTCCTCGGAGGCGCGGGCCGTCGCCCGTACCCAAACCCTGATCAAGGGCACAGGCGGCATCGGCACGGTCCGCAAGACCACCCTCCCGGGCGGCCTGCGCATCGTCACCGAGACCCTGCCCTCGGTCCGCTCCGCCACCTTCGGCATCTGGGCGCACGTCGGCTCCCGCGACGAGACGCCGGCCCTGAACGGTGCCACGCACTATCTGGAGCACCTGCTCTTCAAGGGCACCACCCGCAGGTCCGCGCTGGACATCTCCGCCGCCATCGACGCCGTCGGCGGCGAGATGAACGCGTTCACGGCGAAGGAGTACACCTGCTACTACGCCCGTGTGCTCGACGCCGACCTGCCGCTCGCCATCGACGTCGTCTGCGACATGCTGACGGGCTCGCTGATACTCGAAGAGGACGTCAACGTCGAGCGGGGCGCGATCCTCGAAGAGATCGCCATGACCGAGGACGACCCGGGCGACTGTGTGCACGACCTGTTCGCGCACACGATGTTCGGCGACAACCCCCTCGGCCGCCCGGTCCTGGGCACGGTCGACACGGTCAACGCCCTCACCGCCGACCGCATCCGCCGCTTCTACAAGAAGCACTACGACCCGACCCACCTGGTCGTGGCGGCCGCCGGCAACATCGACCACAACAAGGTCGTACGCCAGGTCCGCGCGGCCTTCGAGAAGGCCGGCGCCTTCAAGAACCCCGCCGCCGAGCCCGTCGCCCCGCGCGACGGCCGCCGCACCATCCGCACCGCGGGCCGCGTCGAACTGCTCGGCCGCAAGACCGAGCAGGCCCATGTCGTCCTCGGCATGCCGGGCCTGGCCCGCACGGACGAGCGCCGCTGGGCCCTCGGCGTCCTCAACACCGCCCTCGGCGGCGGCATGTCCTCGCGCCTCTTCCAGGAGGTCCGCGAGAAGCGCGGCCTGGCCTACAGCGTGTACTCGTACACGTCCGGCTTCGCCGACTGCGGCCTGTTCGGCGTGTACGCGGGCTGCCGGCCCTCGCAGGTCCACGACGTGCTGAAGATCTGCCGCGACGAACTCGACCACGTCGCCGAACACGGCCTGACCGACGACGAGATCGGCCGCGCCATCGGCCAGCTCCGCGGCTCCACCGTCCTCGGCCTGGAGGACACCGGTGCGCTCATGAACCGCATCGGCAAGAGTGAGCTGTGCTGGGGCGAGCAGATGTCCGTCGACGACATGCTGGCCCGGATAGCGGCGGTCACCCCGGACGACGTCCGCTCGGTCGCCCGCGACATCCTGGGCCGCCGGCCCTCGCTGTCGGTCATCGGCCCGCTCAAGGACAAGCAGGCGTCCCGGCTGAACGACGCCGTCGCCTGACAATCCCCTGCTGAAGGAAGCACAAGAGATGAGCAAGCTGCGCGTGGCGGTCCTCGGCGCCAAGGGCCGGATCGGCTCCGAGGCGGTACGGGCGGTCGAGGCCGCCGAGGACATGGAGCTGGTCGCCGCCCTGAGCCGGGGCGACAAGCTGGAGACCCTCGCGGAGACGGGCGCCCAGGTGGCCGTCGAACTGACCACGCCCGACTCGGTGATGGCCAACCTCGACTACTGCGTGAACCACGGCATCCACGCGGTCGTCGGCACCACCGGCTGGACCGACGAGCGCCTCGCGCAGCTGAACGGCTGGCTGGCCGCCTCCCCGGAGACCGGCGTGCTCATCGCGCCGAACTTCTCCATCGGGGCCGTCCTGACGATGAAGTTCGCGCAGATCGCCGCGCCCTACTTCGAGTCCGTCGAGGTCGTCGAGCTGCACCACCCGAAGAAGGTCGACGCCCCGAGCGGTACGGCCACCCGCACCGCCCAGCTCATCGCCGAGGCCCGCCGCGCCGCCGGCACCGCGCCCGCGCCGGATGCCACGGAGACCGCCCTGGACGGCGCTCGCGGCGCGGACGTCGACGGCGTCCCCGTCCATTCCGTCCGCCTGCGCGGCCTGCTGGCCCACCAGGAGGTGCTGCTCGGCGGCGAGGGCGAGACCCTCACCGTCCGCCACGACTCCCTCCACCACAGCAGCTTCATGCCGGGCATCCTGCTGGGCGCCCGCCGCGTGGTGACCACGCCGGGCCTGACCTTCGGCCTGGAACACTTCCTGGACCTGGGCTGACGCGGGACTCACAGATGCGCGCGAAACTCTCCTACGCCATAACGGCCGCCGTCCTGGTCGTCTACTTCGTCCTGGTCGGCAGCCGTGGCATGCTGCTCATCCAGTCCGGCACGCTCCTCACCGTCACCTTCGGCGTGGCGGTGCTGATCCTGCCGGTGATCGGCCTGTGGTTCCTGTGGAAGAACACCCAGTTCGTCCGCAAGGCCAACGCCCTCGCCGCCGAACTCGACGCCGAGGGCGGCCTGCCGGTCGATGAGCTCAGGCGCACGCCCAGCGGCCGGATCGACCGCGACTCGGCCGACGAGGTCTTCGCCAGGCGCAAGGCCGAGACGGAGTCGTCCCCTGACGACTGGCGCAGCTGGTTCCGCCTCGCCGTCGCCTACCACGACGCCCGCGACACTCCACGTGCCCGCAAGGCGATGCAACGCGCGATCGCCCTGCACGAGGGCAGGACGGTGGAGGCCTGACCGATACGGCCTCCAGCGCGCATGTACGCCGAAGGGGCCGGCCCGCTCATCTCGCGGACCGGCCCCTTCGGCGTACCTGTCTGTGTCAGCCGCGCCTGTTCTCCGCCGCCCACGCCTCGACCGCGTCGGCGGCCCGGTCGAACGCCGCCACGCGCGCCAGGAAGTCGGCGTTGTGCGTGGTCATCAGCGTCGGCATGTCATCCGTCCGGCCCCGCCTCACGAGCAACAGCGCCTGCCCCTGCACGGTGCGCGGCAACCCCAGCCAGCGCACGGGCTGCTGCACCGTCCGCACGGCGACGACCTGGTCCCAGGGCACCGTGCGTGTGAAGAAGAAGCCCACGCGCCGTAGCCCGCGAGCGCTCACCCACACACCTTCGCGCAGCAGCCGCAGCGCGGCGGCGATGACGGCCAGCGCGAGGGCGAAGACGACGGCGGCCTCCTGGACCGTGCCGGTCAGGGCGATGATGACCGCCGCGAAGAGCACGAACGAGGCGAGCAGCAGCCCCAGGGCCGCCAAGCCCACCCGCCACGGCCCGGGACGGTAGGGACGCCGCCACCGTTCGTGGTTGTCGAAGGGCAATGCGACATCGTCGGCTGCCTCGAACGCGCGGTCGGCCGTCAGGAAGGGCAGGGGCACGGCTGGTCCTCACTCAATCCATGCTTGGGCTGTGCCCGGTGAGGCTATCGACCCGTGTCCCCGCTCACCACCTCTGGGGGTCCGGATGGAGTCAGCGCCCCTGGGACGCCTGTGACTGCTGGGCCGGCGCGGAGGTGTCGGTGGACAGCGCCGGGGTCCCGACCACCAGCGAGCCCGCCAGCCCGGCGACGATGGTGAGCCCCAGCAGCCAGCGGCCGGCAATCTGGCCGGCGGAGGCACGCTCGGGGGGCGGGGGAGCGACATTGCTTCGGAATCGGTCGGCTTCGGCGAGGAAGGCGAAGGGAACGGACTCGCGCCGACGGAACATCGGAGGGTCTTCTCCTCTCGGGATCGTATGAGTGGTCGTCATGAACACAGACGAGCGGGTGCCCCAAAAGGTGCCCGGTTTCACCGAATTCACAGAAATTCGCCGGCGTATGTCGCGACCCCGCACCGAACGCCCCGTTGTCAGTGCCGGGCCGTAGAGTGGGCGCCGCCCAGCGAAGTGATGGAAGGACCCTCCGAGCCGTGACCGACACCCCCGCCGACGACCTCAAGCCCAGCTTCCGCAGTGATGTCAGCGTCGAGCTGGTCAAGCACAGCGCGGCCGACTCCGACGTGCTGTGGGCCGCCCGCGTCTCCACCGCCGGCGAGCAGTCCCTGGAGGAGCTGCAGAAGGACCCCGAGCGCTCCAAGGGCCTGATCAACTACCTGATGCGGGACCGGCACGGCAGCCCGTTCGAGCACAACTCGATGACCTTCTTCATCAGCGCCCCGATCTTCGTCTTCCGCGAGTTCATGCGGCACCGCGTGGGCTGGTCGTACAACGAGGAGAGCGGTCGCTACCGCGAGCTCCACCCCGTCTTCTACGTCCCCGACGAGTCCCGCAAGCTGGTCCAGGAGGGCCGCCCCGGCAAGTACGTCTTCGTCGAGGGCACCCAGGCCCAGCAGGAGCTGGTCGGCCGCGTCATGGAGGACTCGTACCGGCAGTCCTACGAGGCCTACCAGGAGATGCTCGCCGCCGGCGTCGCCCGCGAGGTCGCCCGCGCCGTCCTCCCGGTCGGCCTGTTCTCCTCGATGTACGCCACGTGCAACGCCCGCTCGCTGATGCACTTCCTGGGTCTGCGCACCCAGCACGAGCTGGCCAAGGTGCCGTCCTTCCCGCAGCGGGAGATCGAGATGGTCGGCGAGATGATGGAGGCGGAGTGGGCCAAGCTCATGCCCCTGACGTACGCCGCTTTCAACGCGAACGGCCGCGTGGCGCCGTAACCCCACAGCGGCCCACCGCCAGGGCCCGCCTCCAGGGCCGGGCGTCAGCCTCATGAAGTGTCCGTATTGCGGCATTTAGAGAAGTTCATCTAGCCTGATCAAACGGACCCGGCACTGCTTGAACCCCCGAGCAGGCAGTGCCGGGCTCCACATTTGTCCTGACTTTCCCGCACCCCCCGAGGGCAGACCCGGCCGTGCGCAACGAGTAGCGTGTAACCCATGGCTCCGACCTCCACTCCGCAGACCCCCTTCGGGCGGGTCCTCACCGCCATGATCACGCCCTTCACGGCGGACGGCGCACTCGACCTCGACGGCGCGCAGCGGCTCGCCACGCACCTGGTGGACGCAGGCAACGACGGCCTGATCATCAACGGCACCACCGGCGAGTCCCCCACCACCAGCGATGCGGAGAAATCGGACCTGGTACGCGCGGTACTGGAGGCCGTCGGCGACCGAGCCCACGTCGTGGCCGGTGTCGGCACCAACGACACCCGCCACAGCCTCGAGCTCGCCCGCGCGGCAGAGCAGGTGGGCGCACACGGCCTGCTGGTCGTCACGCCGTACTACAACAAGCCCCCGCAGGAGGGCCTGTACCGGCACTTCACGGCCGTCGCCGACGCCACCGAGCTGCCGGTCATGCTCTACGACATCCCCGGCCGCAGCGGCGTCCCGATCAACACCGAGACGATCGTCCGCCTCGCCGAGCACCCGCGCATCGTCGCCAACAAGGACGCGAAGGGTGACCTCGGCCGAGCCAGCTGGGCCATCGCCCGCACCGGCCTCGCCTGGTACTCCGGGGACGACATGCTGAATCTGCCGCTGCTCTCCGTGGGCGCGGTCGGCTTCGTCTCCGTCGTCGGCCACGTCGTCACCCCCGACCTGCGCGCGCTCGTCGACGCGTACGTCTCCGGTGACGTCCAGAAGGCCACCGAGATCCACCAGAAGCTGCTCCCGGTCTACACCGGCATGTTCCGCACCCAGGGCGTCATGACCACCAAGGCCGCGCTCACCCTCCAGGGCCTGCCCGCCGGACCGCTGCGCGCTCCCATGGCGGAGTGCTCGCCCGAGGAGATCGAGCAGCTCAAGATCGATCTTGCCGCGGGCGGGGTACAGCTCTAACACCAGACTTGGCGCGCCAGACGCGTACACGGACTTCACAACTGAATAAGCAGGACACGGTGCCTGCGCACTACACACAACGACAACTGCTTCTGCACGAACGTCATGCGCGCCACGTGCCCGACCGGTACGTGGCGCGCGTGGTGAGGAGAGTCTTTTGAGTCATCCGCATCCTGAACTCGGCTCGCCCCCGCCGCTGCCCGAGGGCGGCCTACGGGTCACCCCGCTCGGCGGCCTCGGCGAAATCGGCCGGAACATGACGGTCTTCGAGTACGGGGGCCGCCTGCTGATCGTCGACTGCGGAGTGCTCTTCCCCGAGGAGGAGCAGCCCGGAATCGACCTGATCCTGCCGGACTTCTCGTCCATCCGGGACCGCCTCGACGACATCGAGGGCATCGTCCTGACCCATGGCCACGAGGACCACATCGGCGGCGTCCCCTTCCTCCTCCGCGAGAAGCCGGACATCCCCCTGATCGGCTCCAAGCTGACCCTCGCCCTCATCGAGGCCAAGCTCCAGGAGCACCGCATCCGCCCCTACACCCTCGAGGTGGCCGAGGGGCACCGTGAGCGCATCGGCCCCTTCGACTGCGAGTTCGTCGCGGTCAACCACTCCATCCCGGACGCCCTGGCCGTGGCCATCCGCACCCCCGCGGGCATGGTGGTCCACACGGGCGACTTCAAGATGGACCAGCTCCCGCTGGACAACCGTCTGACAGACCTGCACGCGTTCGCACGCCTGAGCGAAGAGGGAATCGACCTCCTCCTCTCGGACTCCACGAACGCCGAGGTGCCGGGCTTCACCCCGCACGAGCGCGACATCTCCAACGTCCTGCGCCAGGTCTTCGCCGGCGCCCGCAAGCGCGTGATCGTGGCGAGCTTCGCCAGCCACGTCCACCGCATCCAGCAGATCCTCGACGCGGCCCACGAGTACGGCCGCCGGGTCGCCTTCGTCGGCCGCTCGATGGTCCGCAACATGGGCATCGCCCGCGACCTCGGCTACCTGAAGGTCCCGCCGGGCCTCGTCGTGGACGTCAAGACACTGGACGACCTGCCGGACTCCGAGGTGGTCCTGGTCTGCACGGGCTCCCAGGGCGAGCCGATGGCCGCCCTGTCCCGGATGGCCAACCGCGACCACCAGATCCGCATCGTCGACGGCGACACGGTGATCCTGGCGTCGTCGCTCATCCCCGGCAACGAGAACGCGGTCTACCGCGTCATCAACGGCCTGACCCGCTGGGGCGCGAATGTCGTCCACAAGGGCAACGCCAAGGTGCACGTCTCGGGCCACGCGTCCGCCGGCGAGCTGCTGTACTTCTACAACATCTGCCGCCCGAAGAACCTGATGCCGGTGCACGGCGAATGGCGCCACCTGCGCGCCAACGCCGAGCTGGGCGCCCTGACGGGTGTCCCGCACGACCGCATCGTCATCGCGGAGGACGGCGTCGCCGTCGACCTCATCGAGGGCAAGGCGAAGATCTCCGGCAAGGTCCAGGCCGGATACGTGTACGTCGACGGCCTCTCGGTCGGCGACGTCGGCGAGCCGGCACTCAAGGACCGCAAGATCCTCGGCGACGAGGGCATCATCTCGGTGTTCGTGGTGGTGGACTCCTCCACCGGCAAGATCACGGGTGGCCCGCACATCCAGGCCCGCGGCTCCGGCATCGAGGACTCCGCGTTCGGGGACGTCATCCCGCGGATCACGGAGGTGCTGGAACGGTCGGCCCAGGACGGCGTGGTCGAACCGCACCAGCTGCAGCAGCTGGTGCGTCGCACCCTCGGCAAGTGGGTCTCGGACACCTATCGCCGCAGGCCGATGATCCTGCCTGTGGTGGTCGAGGTCTGACGGTCCGTCGGACACCGGCCTGCGTGAACCAGGAGCGGGGCGCCTCGATTTGCATCGGGGAGCCCCGCTCCAGTACGTTTACGGCTCCGCCCAACCGGGAACCCGACCGCTTCATGCGTCGGAACCAGTCCCCGGAGGGGGCGGGAAATCCGACTCAGAATCTCTGATAAAGTCGGAACCGCCGGAAAGGGAAACGCGGAAGCGGGAACCTGGAAAGCGCCGAGGAAATCGGATCGGAAAAGGATCTGATAGAGTCGGAAACGCAAGACCGAAGGGAAAAGCCCGGAGGAAAGCCCGAGAGGGTGAGTACAAAGGAAGCGTCCGTTCCTTGAGAACT